>CAWADO010000005.1:0-42088 GCA_963780775.1 uncultured delta proteobacterium
TGTATCCCTTAGAATCGGCTGATCCCCAAAAAACTCTCTTTGCCGGGCAGGTAAAATCTGAACTTAACAGGAAACACCTCATGTTATTGAAAATGATAGATTTTTGACCTTCGATTCGGCAATGTCAAGTTCATCTCTAAGTCGCTGCGAATACCCTATCAGGAACCATCTTCAGTTCATTCCATACCCGACATAGTAGAGATTACCATCGTAAAACTCTTAATCCCATTTGCCGTTCAATTCGCAACACTACCTTCAAGAAAATCGCCTTTACCATCACGAAAAATAGTTTCCGTCTTGCAAGGCCAGGAGGAAGAATATGAGACATTGCGGAAACACCACCAAAAGGGGTGTAAACCTAATGACTGAAGTTGATAGGCTCGCGGCCACCGGCAATCCATTTCTTGCGCAGGTAATAAGCCATGACAACTCCCAGCCCGATGATAACCCATCCCTCGTAGCGGCCCATATTGACCACCAGGGCGAATGCTACCATCAGGAGTCCCGGGATGGCGAGCATCAAATAGTAGGTTCGGGTATAAAAGGCGAATTTAACAGCAGCACTCAGGCTGAGCAGGAATCCAACCAGCACTGAAATGGCATAGAAGGCGACGATCTTGAGTTCGTTGGCTCCAAAGCCGAGTGTGAGAAGAATTGCTGAGCCGTGGACCACAAAAATGGACCGGTAGTCTGCGCCGTTCGGGTTGCTCAATACGCGCGGTAGCGCCTTGGAGCGGACCAGGGTACGCAGCATACCGCTGCCGGCTACTGCTCCGCTGGCTGCCCCAGATAACAGGATACCGACAGAAAACAAGGTCAGTGCCTGTTCAGAAAAACTTCCCGGCAACAGCTTGGAACGAGTCCACAGGTTGAACAAGGTGTTTTTGTGGCTTGGTTCAAGCTCGAGAATGCGGGTTGTGTTGGCTATGTCATAGGTAACAAAGCTGGTAAAGACAAGGACTGCAACAACAGTTCCAACGCCCATGGCAATCCGCGCCCACTGGGGTTTGTCCTCTTCATGGGATAATCCGGCAACACTTGCTTCAAACCCTGTCAGTAATGCAAAACCGCGTACGGCTCCAAAAAGCAGAACGACAATCATCGCAAATCCGGTCAATTTTGAATTGTCCGGGATGTGAACATTATGAGCAATCGGCATTAGTTCTCTGGCATTGGGTAAGATCGGTAGCAACACCGTGTAGAGGATCAGGCCCATGAACCCGAAGGTCATCAGGGCAAAGATGTAACGCCCTTTGTCACCCAACCGCATCACAATGGCTACGATAATTCCTATGATGAGTGCCAGGCCAAGACGGTCTGCCAGGGCGCTGTATTCGCCGAAATCCATGCCTATGGTAACACCTTGGGACACGAGCGCTGCAACGGTTGCTGCCATGGTGATTGAGTCGGTGAGTATGAAATCCTGAATCAGGCTGGCGGCCGCCAGCATGGCCGGGCTGACCCCGAACATTTCGTAGATCAGTCCTGGCCCACCCTCACCTTTGTTGAAGCGGATACCGATGGCAATATATCCAAGTGATACTGAGACCGCTACCGCAATGACAAACAGCATAGTCGGTACAATTAGAGAGTAGCCGACCGTTCCCAGAGCGCTCTCAATGGCATAGAACGGGCTGGTAGCAGGGTCTGAGACGATCAAACCGATATAAGCGAAAATGGTGATGATGAGCGAAAAGGTGGATGCCCTGCGAACCACGGAGGCGGAAGAATCGGCTGCCCGGGAGATATTCTCCGTAGAGATCATGGATTTTTATTCGTCGACCGGTTCGCCCGGGACGTGGACGGTTACTACCGGACAGGGTGCCTCGGCAATCATGGTTCGATAGTTCGATCCGAAGATGATCTCGCCGATAGTCGAACGTACCTTGAAACCGATTACCATTTCGTCAATCTCGTGATCGACAGCAAAGCGGACAAGATCGCTACCCGCGCTACTCCTACGAACGAGGAGGTGAACCTCGTAGGGGATGTTTTCCATGTCGAGCCTGGCCTTCAGATTATCCAGCCGGGCCTTAGCCTTCACATTCCCCACCTTTCCATCCTTGTCGAGAGAATGGCCGACGATTGAACTGATGACATACAATTTGGCATTAAATGCCTTTGCATGTTCAATGGCTACCTTTGTCACCTCATCAGAGGTGAAATAGAGGTTATAGCCAACCAGGATCCTGGTTTGCTTGTCTGTCACTTTGAGCCCTCCCAAGAATCAGACTTTTATTTCCGGCACGATAATAAAAATACCCTCAAGGCTCATTCTCGGAATATATCAGGAAGAAGATAAAAATATGATTTAACGTTATAATTATATCCTGCCAATGAACATCTCTTGAATTGTAATAGTTCAGATGAGATCTAACAGAAATTAGTTTGGATCAAGCGTCTGCCGATCTCATCTGAACAAATTCGATTAAAGGCGGGAAGCTTTTAAATCGAAAACCTGTACCCGTGCTTTCCTCTTCTGGTCGCGCAACTGCTCCTGCTCGGGCTTGGTCAGTACGTAGCGGATACACTTGTCTTCCCGGCTGATAGCTTTGATGATTTCTTCCTGATTTCCTACTTCCGCGACATGCTTACATTTAACCCCCAATGATTCAGCCTTGAGAGTAATCATCTCCGCTCCCCTCTTGGCCCGGTCGAAAAACCTGCTGGTTTCCCGTTTTCTTCGTTCTCCATCAAATTGCAGGGGTTCGTCGGACACATCGAGAGCAACGATCTCGCAATCGAGTTTGTGTGCCATCTTAACAGCATAATCAGTCAAAACCTGCGAGTGGGTACCGTCCTGAACCGCCAGTATTTTAATGGGTTGATACTGATTACCCATCATCATGGCAATTGACTGGGTGGCATCCGTCAAATTTCCAGCTGCCATTTCCCCGACGTTCACCGCTTTGGGTTTATTGATTTTTTCCACCTGAATTCCATCTGCATTTTTCTTTCTGCCGAAACTGAAAAAGGTTTTTCACATTCATTCTTAGTTCCTCCTGTTGGATGAATAAAGTGGCTGTTGACTGATATAATGCATTGTTCGTGCCAATTTATTTTAAATAATAAAAACAATAGCTTAAAATCTATTATTGACCTGATAATCAGAAAAAAATGAATACAGTATCGAGAAATGGCGGGTTGCCAGATTATTTTGATTGCAAAATGCAACTAAAAATCAGCGGCGGCAGCTTCAATAAACCAGACGAACTGTGTCAATTCCTAAAAAAGGCTGTTATATCTGAGATTGAATCCTGTTGATAAAATGCAACACCAGCAGACTTCTTGGTGTTGCGCAATGAAACCAGGGAAAGAGTGGTCCCTGAATCTAGAAACAGGTCAGATGGTCTGCTGACGAGCAAATGACATGCTCGATGGCTTCATCGATGATAGTGATGGGAATAATGGAAAACTTGTCCCGCGTATCTTCGGGCAGGTGGTCCACATCTTCAATGTTTTTTGCCGGCAGAAGCAGTTTAGTGACGCCGGCCCTGGCTGCGGCGAGCAATTTTTCTCTGATGCCTCCCACCGGCAAAATCTGGCCGGTCAGGGAAAGCTCTCCGGTGATGGCCACCGTTTTTCGTGCCTGCCGGCCGGTAAGAAGTGAAATAAGAGCCAGGCAGATGGCTGACCCAGCCGATGGTCCGTCCTTGGATATTGCCCCGGCAGGCAGATGGATATGCAGGTCCAGCTTTTCGAAAAAAATCAGGCTCGATGCCCAGGTTTTTGGTATTGCTCCGAATATAGCTCAGAGCCGTCTGAGCCGACTCCCGCAAAATCTCACCCATGGATCCGGTCAGGGTCAATTGCGAAGATCCGGGCATCATTCGCGCTTCTATAAACATTATTTCTCCTCCATACCGGGTCCACACGAGAGCGGTGACCACCCCGACAGTGTTGCTCCCTTCAGCTGCCTCCCGGTGGAATCGAGATGGTCCGAGAAAATTCACGATTTGCTCTTCATCCAGCAAAAGCGGCAGTACCTCATTCTCACCTTTCTGCTGCAGGGTCAGTCTGGCAACCTTTCTGCAGATGTTGCCGATCTCCCGATTCAGTCCGCGAATGCCTGCTTCCTGAGTATAATCAGTTATAATTTTCTCAAGAGCCTTGTCGGTGAATTCCGGTTTGCACTCCAATAGTCCGTTCTCATTGAGTTGATCAGGAATGAGATGATTGGCCGCAATGATCTTTTTTTCATTGACGGTATAGCCGGAAAACTCGACGATCTCCATCCGGTCGAGCAGCGGCTGCGGCAACCGTTCCGGTTCATTAGCCGTAGTCAGGAACATCACCCTGGAAAGATCGATCGGGATTTCCAGATAATGGTCAATAAATGCTGCATTCTGCTCCGGGTCCAGCAACTTCGAGAAGAACCGACGCCGGATCACCTCTGAAATCCTGACCGACTTTGTCAATCTCATCGAGCATAATACAGGGATTCATTACCCCACTGCGTTTTATTTCAGTGACTATTCGGCCGGGCATCGAACCGACATAAGTTCGTCGATGTCCCCGTATTTCAGCCTCATCCTTTAAGCCGCCCATTGAAATACGCACGAATTTTCGACCGATAACCTCTGCAATGGTCCGCCCTATTGACGTTTTACCCGTTCCGGGAGGCCCGGTGAAACAGAGAACGGGGCCTTTGGTCAGATCGAGCCGCTTGTTGTGCTTTAAAATATCATCGACTGTCGTTCTTCAATTCTTTCAGATCCACCGGCTTGGCAAGATAATGGGTCGCCCCCCGATGCAATGCATCGACAGCACTGGGTATCGTCGCATAGCCGGTAATCATCACCACATTGGTATGCGGGGCAATCACACTTGATATGGTCGAGTAGTTCAAGACCATCCATCTGGTCCATTTTCAAATCAGTCAGGACGATATCGAATCCAGGCCCCGCAGACATGATTTCCAGCGCTTCTTTCCCATTGCCGGCCATCTTTACGGAAAAGCCCTGCTTGTTGAAAAAGTAGCTCATATTGGACTGGGCAACAGTCTCATCGTCAACCACCAGCATTCTCGGTTTGGCGAGACTGCGCAGCGTTTTTGCCGCAAGAAAATCGAGAATTCTCTCTTTGACCTTGTCCAGCCCATAATGGTGTTTGGAGAATACCGATTCGGCACGATTGATATCGAGATTATCACTGGTGAGGGTAAACCAGGGCAAAGCGAGCAGCATTTCCAGGTAGTTCAGGCCGATCGTATATTCAGCAGAGACCGTATCGATCTTTTCCAGTTTGCGAACTCGCTCTCTGCCTGTACCGACACGTATTCGGGCAGATCAGTTTTAAGGATCTGTTGTCTGATCAGATCAAGCTGCCCGAATTGTTCTTTTTCCGGCGGAGTTGACCGCGGCTGGTTGGGACGACCGTTTTTTAAAAAACATGGATCTCCTCGTTTATCTCCTGCTTATAGTTATCCCGCCAATGCCTGAGGAATAAAGCCGTTCGTATCAGATCAACTCATCAGCACATGAGAGGGAAATCAACATCGTCATCATTAAATTTCTCCTGATATTGGCTTCGGTCATGCTGAAATCCCGTAAAAAAGATAGACCGAGGCCATCATCACGATTAGATAAATGATCGTCATGCCGGATCCCGCTTTAAAGTAGTCAATAGTTCGATATCCGCCAGGGCCGCATAACCAGTGCGTTAACCTGGTGCGTCGGCAGGATGAAAGTATTGGAACAGGCCACGGCGACAACCAGTGCCGAAATTCTAGGATCCGCGCCAACGGATGCGGCCATGTTCATTGCCAGCGGGCACCATGAGCACCGTGGCCCCCACATTGGATACCACCAGGGTAAAAAAAGAAGTGAGCAGGGCGATAACCGTCAGCAGCACGAGCGGGCTCACCGCCCCCATGGCGGCCATGATGGTTTCGGCAATCAGTTTGGCCGCGCCGGTATTCTCAAAGGCGATACCAAGAGGAATCAGGCCGCCGAGAAGAAAAACAGTCATCCAGTCCACTGAATTGTATGCCTCGTCAATGGAGAGCACCCTGGTCAGGATCATTCCCAGCGCTCCGGTAAGCAGTGCTATAGACAGCTGAATATGAAAGATCATGATCAGAGCAAGAGACAGCAAGAGACAGCCGACGGCTACTTTGATCTTATCCGTCCTCAGAATTTCACCCTGCACATCCTCGGTAAAAATCAGATCATGTTTTTCTTTCAGAAAATGAAATTTTTCCCATCTGCCCTGCAGCAAGAGCGCGTCGCCGGTTTCCAGAGTGATCGTCGACAGGCCGGCTACATAGGTCTTGTTTCCCCTGAATAATGCGAGCGGGTTCAAACCGTATTTTTGTCTGAATTCGGATTCTTTGATGGTTGACTGGGTCAGATCCGAGCGCGGAGAAACGATGACTTCCATAATACCGGCATTGTTGGGAGATAGATGCTCGGCAAACACTTCAAGGTCTTCCTTGACCGTCCAGCCGAACGATTGAGCCATTTTTGCGACCATCTCCGGAGCACCGTTAACTGCCAGAACATCTCCAGGGCCGATGGTATCGGTTGGCATGGGTCTATAATTGGTCGTCCCTTCCGCCTTGGCAATGCCGACCACCGTGACCAGAAAGATTGGTCGTATTTCCAGCTCAGCCAGAGTGCTGGTCTGGTCAAACGACTCGGGAACCTGGACCTCCAAAAGGGAGCCGATGTCCTGGTAGGTCCTCTTCAGACTGCTGGACATCGAGCCGCTTACCTCTTCGCCCTGGCCTGAAGGAAGAACCATTCGTCCGAGAACCAGGAAATAAGCAAGACCTGCAAAAACCAGGGCAACTCCAACAGGGGTCACAGCAAACAAACCAAACGGTTCTGCATTGGGATCACTTATCCTCATGACATCGTTGAGCAGAATCAACGGACTTGAACCGATCAGTGTAATACAGCCGCCGATGATGGCCAGAAAACCCATGGGCATCAAAATTCGGGACACCGGAATGTTCGTCTGCCGACAGATCCTCTTGGTGGCCGGCATGAACAGAGCCGCCGCTCCGATGTTCTGCATAAAACTGGAGATAAAGGCAACCGTTCCCGAAATCAACAGCATAATTCTGCTTTCGCTCTTGCCGGCAAAGCGAAGCAAGATCCTGGCCAAGCACATTCATCGCACCGGTTTTATCAAGACCGGCGCCAATGATAATTACCGCAATAATTGAAACGACAGCATTGGAGGATAGGCCGCTGATAGCCTCTTTGGGGGTCACCAGGTGAAGCAATGGCAAAACAACCATCATAATGATGCCAACAACATCGACCCTGACCCACTCAAAGACGAACATCAAAATAGCCATGACCAAAACGATCATTACCAGAATTACAGGTAAGTCCATGCATCTCCTTGCCCAGATAAGATGATTACAGTGCCGCATCCATGGCAACCCCGCTAAACAAGCACATCAACGCGGTTTGGTGCACTGTTTACATATCCGGGAGGCCCGAGTATGAAATACTCGTTCCGATGTCGAATGCAACCGTTGTGCCATCTTCGACCTGATTCAGGCTTCCATCTAAGCAGCACCAGAAAAGGGGATCTTCATTCGGCTGCCACGCCCGTGATATGATCCTGTTATGCCCCTATTGCAGCTTGCAACACCACCCGACCATGGAAATGTGCACTTCCATGAAAGATCTGAAATATTTACTTCAATCCACATTGATTTTAACCGATTGCAGCCTGCCCACTGGCGCTTGTTGCAATACGCCACGTTGCAATATGCAACATGCGTTGTATATTGCAACGTGTCTGGGCTGTTTATTCGGTGATATATGCTTAGATCCGGGAAAACAGTGTTTGAACCAGCGCCATGAACCAAACGGTCTTAATCGCTGCCTGGAGATCCTCTTTAGTCACTATCCAGAAGAAATGGATATGGAATTCACGGCTAGAAGGAAGTAGCATCTTCCGGTCTGAAAATTGCTAGAAAGCAGCTCAATATCTGAATTTTGGATCGCACGAGCTGGCTTTAAACTTTTGTTCTCAGGCGATGTGACTGCTGGTCCAATTATTTTCAGGCTCAATCCTATGATCAGGGAACTTCTGATGTTCAGGCTTAATCTTCGCACCAAGTTAATTATCGGTTTTACGGCATTTCTCATTGTCTCTTCTCTGATCAATCTCATATTTTTCAGAGATTTCGATTCGTTTCAAAAAAATGTAAAGATGCTTACCCATGCAAGCAATCTGAGTAACCTCTGCCTGGAGATCAGGCGCTATGAGAAAAATTATATCATCAAGAAACAGGTTGAAGATTTCAACATCGCCACCGGCTTCATTGAAAAAGCATTTGACTACATTGAAAACATCGGTGACGACATCGAAGTCGAAGACAAGAACGTACTCAATGAGTTGAAAAGCGAATTAGAAGAATATCAAACCAACTTTTTCCCCCTCAAGGAAAACTGCACGGATGATGATACCATTGCTGATTGCGGGGATACGCAGACAAATTCAACAACTGGGTGCAGAATTCGTCACACTTGCCGAAAAACTGGTGAATGATTCACAAATAAAGCCGAGAAGTTCGCCAGAGAGTCAAAGATAAAACTGACACTTTACTTCAGTTTTCTGATTGTTTTCAGTCTCAGCGGCATGATTGTCTATTATGTCACGATCGCACGACGTCTGAAAGTTCTTGAAACTGCTGCAAATGCAATTGCCACCGGCAATTACGAAAGTCTTCCGGCCAGTAAACTAAACGACGAGGTTCACGTTGTATTCAGGGCATTTGACCGAATGGTCGCTGATCTGGAAGAACGTCAGGAACTGCTGTTCCAGGCAGAGAAACTCTCATCCATCGGCACACTCGCTTCGGGCATGGCCCATCAGCTCAACAATCCGCTTAACAATATTGCGACCAGTTGCCAGCTTGCCATGGAAGAGACCGGTGAAAATGGAGACAAAACATTTCAGCAAAACATGCTGAAAACCATTGAAGAAGAAACATTGAGAGCAGCCGAAATCGTTCGAGGACTCCTGGAATTTTCCAGAAACGAGCTTTTTTCTCAAAAGATCATTCCGATCAAAGAAGTTATCAGCAAAACAGTAAGGCTCGTCTCCAGCGATTTGCCTGCTGGAATCGAGATTATTCAAGATATTCCAGATGAATTAACCGCCTCCATCGATGAACAGAAAATCAAGGAAGTTTTCCTTAATCTGATCATCAACAGCATCCAGGCTATCAAGGAGCCGACTGGAAAGATTGTCATCGCCGGTGAAGTTGATGTCGATACCGATTCGATTGTGATTTCTATTTCCGATACCGGCGTTGGCATTGACGAATCGGTCAGACAGCAGATCTTTGATCCTTTTTATACCACCAAGGATGTCGGCAAGGGAACCGGGCTCGGCCTTGCTGTCGTTTATGGCATTATTAACAAACACAAGGGGACAATTTCGGTCAGGAACAACAAAGACAAAGGCTCGACCTTTATCATCACTCTTCCGCATGGTGAATGGGAGACAATAGATCGACAGTTGGACTTCAGATAATTCATGGTTGAAAAATTAAGCATACTCGTCGTTGACGACGAAATAATCAATCTGCAGAACATCAGCCATTATTTGACCAGACAGGGTTATTCGGTGCAGATTGCCGACAGCGGTTACGCTGCCATGGAACTGATTGACACGCATCATTTTGACCTGGTGATCACGGATCTGAAAATGGAGGGCGTGGACGGCAACCAGGTGATGGATTATACCAAGCAGAAACTGCCGAATACCGAGGTCATTATCATGACCGGCTATGCAACGGTCAACTCGGCTGTTGAGGCGATGGCTCAAGGGGCCTACTACTACGTACCCAAACCGATCAAACTCCAAAACTTAAAAACGCTGGTCGAAAAAGCTCTCGAAAAACATGTAATGCAAAGAGAGATATCAGAGCTCAAACAACAGATTCTTTCCAAAAAAGGGCGTAACACAATTCGTGGGCCTCAGTCCAAAGATCGTCAAATTAAAAGATGATATAGCACTTTTTTCACAGCTGGACTGCAGTATTTTAATTTCTGGGGAGACAGGCACTGGCAAGGAACTGGTGGCCCGAACGATATACGAATTGAGCTCGAGGTCCGACAAAAAATTCGTACCGGTCAATTGTGCTGCACTCAACGAGGAACTTGTTCTCAATGAGCTGTTCGGCCATGAAAAAGATGCCTTTACCGGGGCATCTCAGGTCCATCGCGGGTTATTCGAGACCGCAGAGGGAGGCGTTGTGCTTCTTGATGAAATTGGTGAAATGCCGCTGACCACACAGGCTAAGATTCTAAGGGTACTGCAGGATAAAAAACTCTACAGGATTGGCGGGACCCAGGAGATACCGGTGGATTTCAGGGTACTGGCCGCCACCAACCGGGATCTCGAAAAAGAGGTGCAGGAAAACGGTTTCGGCAGGATCTCTTCTATCGGCTCAATGTTGCCACGCTCCATATTCCGCCGCTCAGGGAACGACAGGAAGATATTCAGCTGCTTATTTATCATTTCCTCGGCAAATATCCCTCCGCCGAAAATGAGGTGAAAAGTATCTCTCCGGAGGCTTCTCAAATACTTCAGCAGTATGATTATCCGGGGAATGTCAGGGAACTGGAAAACATTGTCGAACGCGCCTTGGCCATCTGCAGCGGGCCAGCTATAGAACGTCAGCATCTGCCGCCGAATCTGATCCAAAACAATGTCCTGGAAAAATCTCACAAAGAAGCGCCCAATAAATATCCAGCCATAAAAAGCCTGCAGGAAAATGAGCGCGACTACATCATAAACATACTCAAGAGTGTTGATGGAAATAAAACGAAGGCTGCCAAATTGATGGGTATCGACAGAGTGTCGCTCTGGCGAAAACTCAACAAATACAAGGAAGAAGGTATCGATATCGATCGACTTTTTGATTCTTGAGGGGACTTGAAATTAGACCTGATCCAGCAATCTTTCGATAGCACCGACTGTATGCGCTGTCAATCCTGCTCTTGCACATCGGAATTGCTGCCATTTGACGTTTTTGACTGTCCTCTCTATGAAAATAACCTGTCATTCCTCAAGAACGGGTGGCCGCACTCGCATCGCCTAGTGCTATCACGCCGAGTGACAATAACGAATTTAGCCCCTGTAACGGTTACTTGGGACAAGTCAGAGGCGATTAAATTCCACTTAATAAACAGAAGGTTGCCACAGATTAGTTTCTTAAATACCCAGTTCTACGGACGATAGATTTTTCCTGATAACCCGATTTACTGATCTATTATTATTGGATAACACTGCCTGATGAAGTCTATCTTACGATTTCGGACCTGATCATCCCGGATGTTATCGCTATTCAACCACCCTATTCCTTAAGCAAGATTTTTCCCGTTAGATTAATTCAGCATCTTTGATGTCATTGACCCGGATATTACAGCAGCTAAGTGTCGCCAGTATGCAACCGCTGCTTTTCGGCGGCTGCCCTGAGCAGGCGAAACAGTTCCCGGCTGTGTACTCGGTTTCTTGACCTCACGTATTGATGGGCGGAACGGCGCAGCTCGGCTTCATCGAGCTCAGGATAGAGTTGTACGGCGCTGTCGATGGCTTCACTGGGCCAGTCCATTTCCAGCGCGACTCCTGCCCTTACAGACTCGTCCCGAGCGTCGAGTGCCTCATTGATGATCGCATCTCTAAGGCGTTCAGCCTGATGATGGAGTTTGTTCTCCTGCAGCTTTGAGCCTTTCTGGAAAGCGAGCAGCCGCAGCACCTCATCCAGCGGCTCCTGTTTGAGCAGCTTGGCCAGATACTTTATCTGGCGTTTCAGAGCGCCGCCTTTGAGCTGACGGCTGAACCGGACACTTTCGATCACCTCGCTAGCCGAGGCTCAAACGCTTGAGTTCGTTGTCATTGAGCCTGACGATTTCGCGCGCGGCCGCCTCGATCTGCTTATGCTGCCGTTTCAGTTCCGATTTGCTGAATTGCTCCATATCATTCTCGAAATCGGTCGATGAATCTAAGGCATCCAGCACAACCAGTGAAGGCTCATAGTCAGGCGGAGCTTTGATAGCCGAGCAGGTTGCACAAGGTTGCGGCCACATTGGCAAGACCCGGTTGCTCAACCTGCGCCAGCCTGAAATGATTGCCGCCGTCGAAGTCTTTGATGATCAGCGGTACCGGATTGAGCGTGTGGGCCACCATCGGTGAGCGAACCCCGTCTTTCTCGGTCCACATGCAGTCCGCATTACCGTGATCGGCCGTGATCAGACAGATGCCTCCGGCTTTTTTAAGCGCTGACAGGATCTGGGCCAGGCACATGTCCACGGTTTCGACCGCGATCCGCACCGCGGCTTCAACCCCGGTGTGTCCAACCATGTCCCCGTTGGCATAATTGAGCCTGATAAATCGGTACGACCCGGAACCGATAGCCGCAACGACCTGGTCGGTGATCTCGGCTGCCTTCATCCACGGTTTGCGGTCAAAGGCAATCCGGTCCGAGGGGATCTCGACATAGGTTTCCAGAGATTCGTCGATATAGCCGGTTTTGTTGCCGTTCCAGAAATAGGTGACGTGACCGAACTTCTGCGTCTCCGAGATTGCAAATGAAGAAATGTCCGTGGCGCATAAATATTCTCCCAAAGTGCGGTCGATGGCCGGCGGCTCGACCAGGTAATTCTCTGGTATTTTTGCATCGCCATCATATTCCATCATGCCGGCATAAAACACATCGGGCCGATCCTGCCGGTCGAAATAGGGAAAGTCGTCTGCTTCGAAGGCCTTGGAGATTTCGATTGCCCGATCACCTCTGAAATTAAAGAAGACCACGCAGTCACCGTCCCTGACCCGGCCGACCGGCACATCATCGGAGACCACGACGAACGGCTCCATGTACTGATCGGTGATGTCGGGATTTTCCTGATACATCGACGCAATCGCTTCACTGCCTGATGAAAACCGTCGCCCTTCGCCGAGCACATGAGCGTGCCAGCCGCGCTCGACAACAGACCAGTCCGCTCCGTAGCGATCCATGGTCGTCACCATCCGGCCGCCCCCCGAGGCGACCATGCAGTCGCAGCCGCCGGCGCGCAATTGGGCACAAAATGTTTCGAGCGGGGTGAAATAGTCCAGCGCACTTTTGGGGCCGACATCTCTTCCGTCAAGGAGGCCATGGATTCTTACGGTGTTGATCGATGATGCAGCACAATGCTTCAGGATCGCATAGAGATGGTCGATATGGGAATGGACGTTGCCGTCCGAGACCAGGCCGATCAGGTGGAGGGTGGCGCCGGTACGACATGTTTCCTCTATGGTTTTCCAGCTTTTTCCTTCAAAGATCGACCCACTTCTAATCGCTTCGCTGACCAGCTTCGCCCCCTGGGCGAAGATTCTTCCGGAACCAAGCGCGTTATGGCCGACTTCGGAGTTACCCATATCATCGTCGCTGGGCAGGCCGACAGCGGTTCCATGGGCTTTCAAGGTTGTCGCAAGATCTTCTTTAAGCAGCGCATCGAGGGTCGGTGTATAGGAAACCTTGACTCCGTCGGAGCCGTCGTCTCTGCCAAATCCCATTCCATCGAGGATGACGGCAACCACCGGACCCTTGACCTTTTTAAAATTGTCTAGCGGCGACAATGTATTATCGTGCATAGTGCGTTCTCCGTGAACAAGCGCCGAACCGGTTCTTCAAATTACCCTTTACGAGCCGATTCTTTTACTATAAACAATGCGTTACCAACCAGTTCCGTGCAACTTTCAACACTACAGCATGAGCAGAGCAAAGGCAAGGAACGGGGACTGAAGATCGCCTTTGGATGACAACGTTTATGAATAAGCAATTACCGCCATTACTCCGCTTTGACTGTTCGAAAAATGAACTTCTCAGACTCAGCACCATGCTCCAGTCCGGCTTTGTCGAAAGCGGCCGGCAGGGCGATTCCATCCTCGCATTTCTATTAACACTGGACGGCTTCACCGAACCCTATATCGAAAACGAGGTTCAGACTATTTTTTACAACGGGGACGCCCTCGACGATTCCGCTACCGCGTTGGGCGGAGAAACGGCGACCATAGCGCTGGGCGCGGCGATGCCGGGACTGGCCGGCGCCATCATGAAAAAGGGCAGTATCTGCGGGGCCTTCAGAAAGAATCGTGCGATTGTCGATATCGAACCGTCCGAAGATCCGGTCACGGTCCGGGTAAAGCTGTTCAACACCGTCGCCCGGGAGCGCGGACCGCAGCTGCTGAAGAAGGGTATACAAATTGATACAAAGGATTTGCGTCACTTTCTGGAGATGCGTCCGCGGCTGATTGAAGCCTTGGCAGAGATCAGCTTTGGTGATCGAAGCGTTCGCCCGGAAGAACTTATCGATCTGCTCGCACCTCACCAGCGAATTATTATCAAGGCCCGGACCAATGACTGACGCACCGGCACCTCGCGACATGCTCGGCAGGGCGAGCCTCACCAAGGTATCGACCGCGCGGTCGATCCTCATCGATCACCTTGAAGGCATCAGAACCGGTTCCGAGATCATCGAGCTCGAGGACGCCCTTGATCGGGTCAGTTCTCAGAGGGTCGAATCGCCGGAAGACCTGCCGCCTGCAGACCGCTCTACCATGGATGGCTTTGCCGTCGTTGCCTCTGACACCTTCGGCGCTTCCCAGTCGCTGCCGGCCTATCTCGATGTTCAGGGCGAGGTGTTGATGGGCGCGGTCCCCGATATCAGTGTCGGCCGCGGCCGCTGCTGCAGAATTCCCACCGGCGGCATAATACCTGAAGGAGCCGATGCGGTTGTCATGCATGAACATACCGTACCCGTTGATGATCAGGTAATCGAGATCACCAGGCCGGTAGGCAGCGGAGCAAACATTATCAAACGCGGAGACGATATCAGCCGGGGGGCATGCGCCGTTGATGCCGGTCGGCGGCTTCGCCCCCAGGAACTCGGCTTGCTCGCCGGGCTCGGGATTTCACGAGGTTCCGGTGTTCAAAAAGGTACGTGTCGGGGTCGTTTCCACCGGTGATGAGATCATCGACTACCGCGAAACGCTGCGCCCGGGAACGATCAGAAATATCAACTCGATAGTTCTGACTTCAGCTGATCCGGCGTCTTGGCGGCAGCGTCAGCGATTACGGCATTGTCAGCGACGAAGAATCGTTTTTTTTCCGACCGTCGAGCAGGCGGTTGCAGAAAACGATATCGTCCTCTTCTCCGGCGGCAGTTCGGTCGGCATGCGCGATCTTGGCGAGCAGGCCATTGAGCGTCTCGGCAGCCCCGGCATACTGGTCCACGGTGTCTCCCTCAAGCCCGGCAAACCCGTGATTATCGGCCTCTGCGACCAAACCCCGGTTTTCGGCCTGCCCGGCCATCCGGTCTCGGCCATGGTCTGTTTCGACTTTTTTTTCGACCGGCGCTGCAATCGATATCGGCGTCTCGACTGGCAGGACCTGATTTCCAGCCATCCGTGCCGGCCCGGTTGAAGCGCAGTATCAATTCCGCCGCCGGCAGGCGCGACGTGATCAGGGTAAGGCTCTGATCTTCAGAAAGGGGTATTGAGGCGTACCCGGTGCTTGGTAAATCCGGGGCAATTTCAACCCTGTCCCAAGCTCACGGATATTTCATCATCGATGAGGACAGTCCAGGGTCTGGCACCGAAACACTTCATCACCGTTTATCTCTACCAATGAAAAACGATTCAATTTACGTTTCCAACCAGCCCCTCGCAGAGACCCGAAAAATATGGCATCAGGCCCTTGCAAGAGCTGCGGTTTTTTCGAACCCGGAAAAGAGCGCATCCCCGTCGATGACAAGTCTCGGCAAGGTCACCGCGGCCCCTGTCTACGCTCGCACTCATCCCCATCCTATAACGCCTCGGCCATGGACGGCGTCGCCGTCAGATTCGAAAATCTCGGTTCCGCCAGTGAACGTTCACCGTCAGCTATCAGCCAGAAAAGTTTATGCCGGTCAATACCGGCAACAGCGTAGTACCGCCCGTATCAATGCCGTGGTCATGATAGAGGATGTCTTCACCATGGAAAATGGTGCTATCGAACTGATCAGCCCGGCGACGCCCTGGCAGCATGTGCGCACCGTTGGAGAAGATATCGTCGCCACCGAGCTGATCGTCCCCGAGGGGCACGAAATCAGACCCATCGATCAGGGCGCCATGCTGGCTGCCGGGGTTATCGAGAGTCGAGGTCGATCGCAAAGCCCCGTGTTACCGTTATCCCCACCGGAGTCAGAACTGATCGAACCGGGCAACGAAGTTGAGCCCGGGCCAGATCATCGAGTTCAACTCACGCGTTCTGTCCGGCTATTTGAGCCAATGGGGTGCAGAAGTAACCGTTCATCCTCCGGTCGGAGACGACCGGGAACGACTCTGCTGAAGCCATTCTGTCCGCCGCAGCCAGAATTCAGATCTGGTTTTTACCAACGCCGGAGCATCGGCCGGAACAAAGGATTTTTCAACCACCGTGCTCGGTGCCATCGGCCGCGTGGTTGTTCACGGCGTTGCCATAAAACCAGGTAAACCGGTGATTCTGGCTATCGTCGACAACACACCGGTCATAGGCCTGCCGGGCTATCCCGTTTCTGCGGTGCTGACCATGGATCTGTTCGGGCGGGAACTGGTCTATGCCCGTTCCGGCAAGCGCACTGCCGGAACGATGACACCTGCGAGGCACTGATGTCGAGGCCGATGCATTCCCCGATGGGCGTCGATCAGTTTGTCAGGGTAACTCTTGGGCAGGTCGGCACCAAACTGATAGCGACCCCGTCAGGAAAAGGTGCCGGTTCGGTGATGTCGATGGTCAGGGCCGACGGCATGCTGACCATCCGCTCCGGCAATGAAGGGGTGGGAGCGGGAGAAACGGTATCCATCGAAATGCTGAGAAGCAGAAAGGCGATTGACTCGACCCTGGTAGCCATCGGCAGTCACGACAATATTCTCGACGTGATGGCCAATCAGCTGCACAAGCTCAATCCGCCGATCCGGATGTCATCAGCCCACGTCGGTTCCATGGGCGGCATCATGGCAATCAAAAGGGGCGAAGCACATCTCGGGGGCTCGCATCTGCTCGACGAACAGAGCGGCGAGTACAACGTTTCCTTCATCAAGCGCTTTCTCGAGGGCATCCCGCTTGTGCTGATCAATCTGTGCTATCGGGAACAGGGATTCATCGTCAGAAAAGGCAACCCGAAACAGATCAGCTCATTTGCAGATCTTGCCTCCGGAAACAGCACCTTTATCAACCGTCAGCGAGGCGCGGGAACCCGCTTGCTGACCGATAAAATTCTTAATGATATCGATCTTGACCCTGATCAAATACCGGGATATGATCTGGAAGAGTACACACACATGAACGTGGCGGCTGCCGTCTTGAGCGGCAGTGTCGATACGGGTATGGGCATCCGGGCGGCGGCGCAGGCGCTTGATCTTGATTTTGTACCCGTGGCGGAGGAGCGCTACGATTTGATTATTCCCGCAGCTTTCATCGACGACCCGAGGATCAAGGCCACCACAGACTTATTGAGCGAACCCCGTTTCAGAGAACGAGTCAAAGACTTGGGCGGATACAGTCTCAGAGACTGCGGATCCGTCATGTATAAACAGTAGCGGCTGATTCAGGACCCCGTTTCAGTCGAAAATAGTAAGCAACATACGTAATTCAAACACAGAGGAGACGCAGCTATGGCAGACAAAATTTATCGGGTGGACATGACTGATCTCACCACCAGTATTGAAGATGTTCCTCAGGAATGGGCCGGTTTGGGCGGCCGGGGACTTACCTCGACCATCGTCGCCGCCGAAGTTTTACCGACCTGTCATCCGCTCGGCCCGAGCAACAAACTCGTTTTCGCGCCCGGCCTGCTGTCCGGAACGGTGGCCGCCAACTCTGGCAGGCTGTCGGCCGGAGCCAAGAGCCCGCTGACCGGCACGATCAAAGAATCCAACGCCGGTGGTACCTCTGCGCAGTTCCTGGCCCGGATGGGCTGTAAAGCGCTGATTATCGAAGGCCAGCCCAAAGATGACAAGTGGTACTCCATTGCTCTTGCACCTGAGAGCATCACCATCAGCGAGGAAACCGAACTGGTCGGCAAAGGCAATTATGAAGTCGCTCAAACCCTGAGCCAGCGGCTCGGCGGCAAAAAAGGTGTTATCACCATCGGACCTGCCGGTGAAATGAAGCTGGCCGCCGCCAACCTTTCAGTAGTCGATCCGGACGGGAATTTGCGCTCCAACGGCCGAGGCGGACTCGGTGCGGTCATGGGCTCCAAAAAAGTCAAGTTCATCTCCAGTTGACCCCCAGGACAAAAAAATAGAGATTGCCGATCCCGATGGTTTTAAAGCGGCCAATCGGGCCTTTGCCAAATCGCTGGTCGACAACCAGGTCAGCCAGACCCTTAAAACATACGGCACCAATGCCCTGATCAACGTTATCAACGAAGCCGGGGCGCTGCCGACCAAAAACTTCACCTCCGGTCAGTTCGAGGGGCATGACAAGATCTCCGGCGAAACGATGTACGACATTATCGAAGAGCGCGGCGGCAAGCCCAGCCACAACTGCCACGCCGGCTGTGTCATTCAGTGTTCCCAGATATACAATGATCCGGACAAGAAATTCAAAACCGCCGGCTTCGAATATGAATCGATCTGGGCGATGGGCGCGGACTGCTGTGTCGAGAGTCTCGATGATATTGCCGAGGCTGATCAGTTGATGGACGATATCGGTATCGACACCATCGAGACCTCGGTCGCTTTCGGTGTCGCAATGGAAGCCGGCGTCCTCGAGTTTGGCGACGGACCCGGCATGGTCCGCATCCTCAAGGACGAAGTCGGCAAAGGAACCCCGCTGGGCAGGATCATCGGCAACGGTGCCGGTGCCGTCGGCACAGCCTTTGGCGTGACCCGGGTGCCGGTCGTCAAGAATCAGGCTATTCCGGCTTACGACCCGCGCACGGTCAAAGGTATGGCAATAACCTATGCAACGACTCCGATGGGCGCCGATCACACCACCGGCTACGCGGTCACCGCAAACATCCTCGGTGTCGGCGGATCCGTTGATCCGCTGTCCAAGGAAGGTCAGGTCGAGCTGTCCAGAAACCTGCAGATAGCCACAGCCGCCATCGACTCGACCGGTATGTGTCTGTTCGTTGCCTTCGCGGCCCTTGACGACCCGAACTGTCTGCCGGCGCTGATAGATCTAATCAACGCCCGCTTCGGACTCAGCCTGACCGGTGACGATGTAACCAACCTCGGTAAATCAATTCTGAAGATCGAGCGTGCTTTCAACCAGGCCGCCGGGTTCAACAACGCCGACGACAGACTGCCGGAGTTCTTCTACACCGAGCCGCTGCCGCCCCATAACCTGGTTGTTGATTTCACCGGTGAGGAGATCGATTCTTTCTGGAATTTCTAAATGAAGCTGACGGTTAAACTGTTTGCCTACTTCCGCGACAATCGCTTTGTCGCGGAAGTCCGGGAGTACCCCGATAAAACCACGGTCGGTGAGATCATCGATGGACTCGGCATCGACCGCGATGATATCGGCATCACGATGATCAACTCAAAGCACTGCAGCTTTGAAGACCAGCCCGTAGAAGATGACACGCTCGCTATCTTTCCGATGGTCGGCGGCGGCTGATCCTCATCTGCAGCCCCAACTTCGATCGGTACCCGCTCTACCCCGCTGGTACCGATCAGTTTTTCTTGAAACAGAAGCAGCGATTATCTGTCCTTCTCCCCTCTCTTCAGGTTCATATATTCCGGTGGTGAATAATTTTTGAGAGGCATTTTGCAGCACTCCCGTTTAGTATCCTCTTTATCCTTACTTCACGTACAGGGTGATAGAAATCCGCAAATACCAATAAAATTCGGTTATGCACAGCAAAACGGTTAAAGCTCGGGTTTACGGGACGGTTCAGGGAGTTTTTTTCAGGCATCATACAAAGCTGAAGGCCGAGTCGCTTGGTCTGGGCGGCTGGGTCAGAAACTGCAGCGATGGTTCGGTTGAAACCGTTTTCCAAGGAGCAGCAGCGGACGTTAAGTCGATGATCGCCTGGCTCAATCATGGCCCTGACAGTGCCCATGTAGTTCGCCTCGACCTCGACGAAAATTTCCATGAGGAACGACTACCCAGCAGCTTTGATATTCGCTATTAATCCCGGTTGATCCGAACGATACGAGTTGAGCCCCCCGGCAAACATGAATTCTGATACGAATACCCTTCTCTGCGTTGATAAGCTGAATGGCTGGATCGCTGATGATGTGGGAACCAACAGAAATGTTCAAGAGACTGCTCTGCTCAAAGCGGTCTCTTTTCAGATCAGACAGAGCCAGACTGTTGCCCTGGTCGGTGAATCGGGCTCTGGAAAATCGATTACCGCGCTGTCGATTCTTCGCCTGCTCGAAGAACATACGCCGATCAGAACAAAGGGATCGATATGGTTTGATGATGAGGACCTGATGTCACTGCCGATCGAGCGTATCAGGTCAATCAGGGGCAATCGGATTGCGATGATTTTCCAGGAACCGATGACCTCGCTGAATCCGCTCTATACCATCGGCAACCAGATTGGCGAAGCGCTGGGCCTGCATCGAAAGTTAACCAGGAAGGAAATCACCGCCGAGACGATCAGACTGCTTGAGCGGACCGGAATCGATCAACCGGAGCGGCGGCTGAAACACTACCCTCACGAGCTTTCCGGCGGTCAGCGGCAGCGGGTCATGATCGCCATGGCCCTGGCCTGCCGGCCTGCCCTGTTGATCGCCGACGAACCGACAACGGCACTGGACGTATCCATCCAGGCAAAAATTCTCAAACTGATCGAGGATATCAAAGTCGAATACCGGATGGCCATGCTGCTCATCAGCCACGACCTGGCGCTGGTCAAACATTTCGCCGACTACCTCTACATCATGAGAGACGGCGCCATCATCGAACATGGAACCCCAGATAAAATTTTTGCGACCCCTGAAAACGACTATACCAGCCGGCTGATCGAGGCAATTCCACCAAAACGCGAGAGCAGAGCAGCATCTGCTACGACAATTCTTCAAACAGAAAAACTGAGCTGCTCGTTCAAGATCAAGTCGAGCCTTTTCGATCTTCTCAGCAGGAAAGAACCGGACCTGTTCAATGCGGTCCATGAAGTTTCTCTTTCCCTGCGTCATGGAACCACAACCGGAATAATCGGAGAGTCCGGCTCCGGCAAGACGACCCTGGCCTATGCAATCCTGAGACTGGTACAGAGCAGAGGAGCCATCCTGTTTAACAACCGTCGGCTGGACAACCTCTCAAAAGCTGAAATGAGGAGCATCAGAAATTCAATTCAGATCGTCTTTCAGGACCCCTACTCCTCACTATCTCCGCGAATGAATGTTGGCGACATCATCGCCGAAGGGCTGACGGTTCATCGTAGGGATTTAGCCACACCTGAAAAAGAGCTGCTGGTCAAAGAAACACTTGAGGCCGTCGGTCTGGACCCGGAAACCAGGCAGCGCTACCCGCATGAATTCTCAGGCGGTCAGCGGCAGCGAATCGCCATTGCCCGGGTCCTCATTCTCCGGCCCGAACTGCTGGTTCTCGATGAACCGACCTCCGCCCTGGACATGACGATTCAAGCCCAGATCATCGAGCTGCTCAATCAACTGCAGCAAACCTTTCAGATCACCTATCTGTTTATCACCCACGACCTGAAAGTCATCCGGGCAGTTGCCGACGACCTGATTGTCATGCGGCACGGCGCTATCGTCGAATACGGACCAGCCCCGCAGCTCTTCTCGAACCCTCAGCATCCCTATACGCGCGAACTTCTGCAGGCCGCTTATCACTAGGCTGGTGTGCTGCTGATCTTATGGCCGGGGGATGTGTGGCAGTGCAACGAAAATAAAGGAATAGAGCGAGAGCAGAAAGAGGTGCATGAAGAGCAGGACAAAAAGTCTGCTTTCGATTGCTGCCCGATTCCTGGCCAGAACAACACCAAGCATCGGCAGAATCGGAAACAGGTAGCGGCCCTGGGCCTGGAAATCAACCGTCCAGGAGCGATGGATCGACGCCGCCAGCAGCGCCAGTGACAGGCCAGCCACCAGCAGCGCCAGAAGCTTTCCTTCACTCTCCCCTCTGACAGCGATGGCAACGATAATGTAGAGCAGAAAAGCGATAAGCAGCCATTTCATCAGCTCATAATACGCCCCGGGTCCGCTGATGGTAAAATACCCATACTTACCGGTGCCGGATTCAAAGGTGTGACCAAACCAGTTATGCTGAAAGATCATGTTCTCAAGCGAGACTCCCCGCTGCTTCATGTACATTGAAATATGCTTTTTGTGCAGTTCCGTGCTTGGCTTGTACCAGTGATTGGCGGTTTTTTCCTGCATCGCAAGAAGCTTTTCTTCCCGATCAGCGCCGTTAACGTAATAATCTGCGCCAATTCTGAGTCCGGCAATAAGTAAAGCCAGAACCGAGCAGATAAGCACTCTGGTAAAAATAGCGCGACGCTTGTCGCGGCTTCTGAACCAGCGGTAGAGAATCACCGCGAAGACCAGAATGATAAACGGGTAATAGTTGATTTTTAACAAGAAGAGTAAACCGAGCAGAGCAGAAAAAAGGACCATCGATCCGATCGGGTAAGGCCGGTCTCCGGCAAGGATTCGGTTGAGATAACTATTTTCCCTGACCAACTCACAAGCCACTAAAAAACAGATAAACAGGCCGAAACCGTCTGAGCCGCAATAGCTGAAAATATACCAGACCTCCGGAGAGACGAGAAACGGCAGGGCAACAATCCGGGCCTCCACCGAGCGAACTGCGTAAAGGAAAATCAAGCCAAAGAGCATTATATTGAAGCCGCGAAGCGCCAGCAGAGAATCAACCCTGAAGAGTTCGAGGAAACTGGCGAATTTTCCGGCCAGCAGATAGTAGACTTCTCCGTTGTTCAACCGGGAAACACCATAGGCGCTGTAAGTTTGATAGATTTCTTCGTCTTCTATGTGGGGCGGCAGAAGATGGTCCTTGTAGTAGGAAGCGGCCGCGAGGTGGACATATTCGTCGGGATGAGCATTGCGTTTACTGACAGCCGCCATGACGACGATCAGAACGAGGACGACGGCCAGCAGCAGCGGCACGTAAGAAAAACCCCGGTACAGCGGCGCACATCCAGAGATTACAATCAGGATGAGTGCACAGATCGCCACATAGGGCACCAGCTGATGGAGAATTCCCGTAGCTGTTTCAACCGGTTCAGGAAAAAAAAGATAATGAGGATCGACCCCGGAAGACGCAGTGAGCAGTTTTTTGTCGATGACCACGCTTTTTTCTATATCGTGCAGCGGTTCAAGCTTTTCGAAATCTACGCTGATCGGCTCAAAACCTTTCTGGGTCAAAGTCAAGCGCTTCAGTTCCCCTTTTCCCGTATAGGCGAACGGGTCAACCCGGAGTCGCTCAATACTGCCGAGATCGGTTAGAAAAAAGGTGTACCGGGAGATGTCGGGCACGACCGTTAAACCAGCCCTTCTTTTCTCGGAAAAAGACTGGTTCTGTGCAGCCCAGTAAAGCTTGAAATCGGTTTTCTGCTCGACTTCGATCTCCAGCTCAACGACAGCTCGATTGTAGAAAAAGGAAAAATAGTAGGCGCAGCCAAGAAGACAGATCAGTGCGGTGAACCAGGTTATTTTACGACGTGAATGATTCCCGCAGTCAAACATCAATTACGTTCTCTTGATCTTCTGGTAGAGTCGGTGCAGCCGGGCTTCGTAGTGAATGAGGATTTTAAACAAGGGTCGGCCGAACCAGTGCAGAAACAGGAGCACCAGTCCCGGCTTCAATCCGGTTCCGAAACGATAGTTGCCAATGGGAACAAGTTTGTTCATGAGGTTAAACCGCAACACCCTGAAAAAGCTGTTGCCGGTCACGTCATGGTTGTCGGTGCGTAATAGCGGCATGTCAATTCTTCAAAACGGTTCTGATATGTTTCCAGAAGTAGCGCATCCTGAGAAATGGTAGAAACCGAAGACTAGTTGTACCGCAATCCCATAACAATTTCGAGCCTTTCATATTCTTGCGCCTGGGTTTGGCAGCTCCATGGAAATCATCGAGATGGTGATGATGGCGCACACCAAGCACTTCTCTGGTTTTTGGAAACGCCAGTTTTGCGGTAAGCAGGTAGTTGAACCAGGGACGGTAGTCTTCGAGCGAGCCGCCAAGCAGCGAGGAGGCCCCACCAAATTTCTCGGCAGCAGCAAATATTCCCTGCTGCAGCGGACTGTAGAAGGCGTCCTGCTCCAGCTCGGCTTTGCCGGTGGCATCATCCTTGGTCCTGAATTTCAGCTCGTAGCCGTCACTGGTTTTAATGTAGCTTTCCAGAGTCGGATGGGGAGCCCGGCAGGCCTCCTCGAACAGGTCGCGGGCATAGAGCAGGCAGCTCGCTCCGATATCGAGTCGGTTGCGGTCGTAGATTACGCCTTCGAGACTTGATTTCAGGTCATCATCGAAGGGAATCCCTCTGGTGGCGCCAAATACATAGCCGTGCATACGCGGGCACTGTGGACGGTGCCTGACCGCGTTGTATAAAAAACGCTGTATGGTACCGAGCCAGCCGATATCGACGACCGCAATCTGCGCATGCTCAAAGAAGCCCACATCGTCTAGGTAACTGTGCAGGGCTTCATGCGAGGGCCGTACCTGGCTCCTGATTTCCGCCTGAAATTCCTGATCTTCGAGCAGCTCGCTGAAGCGCACCCGGAATTTTTGCTCATAACCGTCGTGCAAAGGAGACAGCACGCTTTCAGCAGATAGCTTGTGTTTTTCAAAATACGGTCTGAGCGCCGCCAGATCCAAATGAAAAATCCTGGCAATATCCTGTAAATCCTTGTTGCCGGGCGGCAGCAGAGCAATATTTGCACTGGCTTCGGTCAACCCGTCATGGCCGCAGGAGGCACCAGCCAGCGCCATTCTGCTGACATAGAGATATTCAATCTCCGGCAAATCCCCGTCCGGAAATAGAACCGGTGTAATGATCTCCCAGACCTTTTTGAAGGTGTAGCCTTCCCGCGAAAAGAAAAAGACCTTGGTCAAGCCGAGTCTGCGGCACTGCGCTGCAATATGCTGGACGAACGCCGAGACCATCGGACCGATGAAATTGTAGCCTTCGACATAGAGATCTGTTTGCTCGACATTTTCATTTTCAAGCGGCAGCATGAGCTGCTGCAGCGCCCTGCCCCGATAAAACGGCCGGCCTTTGCCGTAGTTGAAATAGCGCTTTATGATGGCTTTGCGGAATTTTTCTTCCGCGTCTTTTATCAGCAGTGACGCGATGCCGAACTCGGCCGGGCGGAGTCCGTCGGATATCGGGTTGTCGCCGACATGGAGCCAGCTCTTCTTATCGATACCGAAGCGCTCCTGGACAAGCGGAAACGCATTACCGGAAGCCTTTGCCATGAAGCTGTCAGCTGAAGAAACAACATCTTCAACCAGGTGCAGAAGACCGGCTCGTTTAACCAGCAGTCTGAGGTGCTCCGCCGGAAGGTAGATATCCGAGATGATGAATAACCGCTTGTTCTGTCGATGCAGCTCTTCGAGCCAGTCGAGCAAAACCCGGCGGGGAACCAGCATCCGGCTTTCCATGTCGAGTTCGTAGCGGGTTACCTCTTCAAGCAGGTGCTGATCATAGCGTGAGCCGAAAACCTCTTTGAGTACCCCTTCCATAAAAAGAGGATAGCAGGCTTCGAAATCATCGAATGACTGGCCGGTCTCACGGCGCTGGTCCTGCTCCACCCGGTCCCGGATTTTCTGAACGGTCGACGCGGAGACGACAATTCCGCAGGCTTTGGCAAGCGAGCTGACAAATCGGGCGACAGGAGGCTTGACCAGGTCGGGGTCATGAATACGGCGGATCAGAAGCGTGTCGAACAGATCAAAGGTTATGGTCTGAAAATCGCCGGCGCACGTTTTCCCATGTTCAACCAGTTTATTCAGGGAGTAAAATGTCTGCGGCTGGATCATGGGAAATTACTTTGCTGTGCTGCCGGTTTTCTTTTTGAGCCACTCACCAAGCGCGCCGGAAAGATTTCTGGCGGCCGCTTTGACGCCGGAAGGAGATTGGGGGAGCACCTGCCTGCGCACCAGGTTGAGTTCTTTTTCAAGCTCTACAAGCCGCCTGCTGCCGGCGGATACGTATCCCCGATAGCGCTCAGGTACTGCCTCCAGCATATATTTTTCAATCAACTCCTGGTCCTGCTCCCTGCCGGTGATGGCGGCTTCACCGAGCGTGTTGCCGCCATGGATCCGGTAGTAGAGGAGTTTCTGGTCGTGGAGGTAATCAACCTGGTCGCCAAAACGGGCAATCATCCTGAAAATGAAATCGTAATCGTGCAGATATCTCAGTGAACAGAAGGGACCGACTTCGGCGGCGGCAACTCGGGTCATAAACAGGTTCGAGGTGGTAACCATGAAGTTGCCGTGCAGAAATGCGGTATAGAGATCGTTACAGGAAAAATAAAAATCCCGATTGTTTTTGTGCCATTTATTCCAGCCGAAAGCTGGGTCATTGAACTCGTTGTTCTCGTCATCGATCGCCACCACGTCTGAAAAAAGGCAGAGCTTCTGGTGGCGCTGACTGTAATCGACGAGTCTCTGGAGGCGGTTGACAGCGAAGATATCATCTGAGTTCAGGATGGCGATATAGGTCCCCCGGGCAAGCGAAATCCCGCGGTTGATCGTGTTGAACGCATCCTGATTTTCCTGATAATAGTAGCGAATTCTCGAATCTTCATAACCGAGCACCACCTCTTCAGTCTTGTCGGTGGAGCCGTCGTTAACCACGATCAACTCGAAATCCTGACAACTCTGCCCGAGAACGCTGTCCACTGCAGCGCCGATGAAGCGCTCGTGGTTGTAAGCAGGGATAACAACAGAGATAAGCGGTTGTTCCATGGTGTCTGATTCGAGTCGATGTACCGTTGCCGGAACGTGTTCAGAATGGCTGGTCTGCGTTTCTGGAAACGGTGCTGTACCTACTGTAGTTTCAAGTTTGCGTCAAGGTTAGTTTATTGTGTTCCTGCCGGCGAAAGATTGACCGGCCCGCAGATGATACACAGCTGAATTGCTATTGTCTGCTGCCCAGCCATTTCAAAAGTGAAGAAGGTCTTTTACTCGCTTCAATCTGTAAACGCTGCGTTTCAACTATCTGTTTAAGTGCTTCGCTCCCATAGGCAATCAGATCGGCGGTGACTCGTAGTTCTCGGGTCGACTGCAGCGTCTGTTCATCGGCAGTGAGGAACAGTTGCGGATCCTCTGTTGCAAACATATAGCGGTTTTTCTCACAGATAATCGCATTTGACTCGATGTTCTGTAAGTCCAGTGCATGCAGACCGGATTCAGTGGCCAGTTCGACACCGATCAGTTCGACAACAACGGGCTGATCCGCCGGGTCAAAGCGCAGGGCACGGATCTGGGTGAAGGCATCCAGGCCGAAGCTGATGGTACGCCTGCCTGGTTCTACCTTTCTGGCAAGGCTGGATGCATCGCTCAGCCCTTCACCGCAGTCGACATAGAGACGGCTCGTCAGATATGCTTCTCGAATATCGAGAAGCGGTTCGATCCAGGATTCGATATGGTCTGAAAAGAGCTTCTGGTGGCGCTGGTAAATCCTTTTGAACATCGCAACTTTCTTTTCCCTGGCCGAACTCCTGACCATCGAATCGGAGGCCACTCTATAAAAAAAGTGTGTTCCATCGAGGCGATGAACCTGCAATCCCGACTCTATGAGGGACAGCCAGAGGTCATAATCCTCCCAGCCATGGACCATCCCCTGATCATAGCCGCCGGCTTTGCGCCAATCCTGCTTCCTGAAAAGCGCGGTGCAGAAAATGACATTATCGCGCAGCATTTCTTCGAGTTGATAGGGGGGGAGATGCCAATCGCCTTCGACGGCTCCGAACAATCGCGCCTTACAGTAGACGATCCCGATTTCCGGTTGTTTTTCGAGAACCTCAACCGCATCGGCCAGATATGCAGGGCCAATCTTATCATCAGCATCCAGCGGCAGTATATAGGTGCCGGATGCCGATTCGATGCCGTTATTGCGAGCAGAGGCAAGCCCCTGATTGGTGGTGTTGAGAACTTTAATCCTCGGGTCATCGTAAGAATTACAGCATGACACGGTCGCCGCATCGGTTGAACCGTCATTGACAATGACGATTTCAAAATCAGCAAAGCTCTGTGAGAGGACCGATTCAACGGCTTCTGGCAGGTATACTCCCTGATTATAGCAGGGTATGATCACACTGACGGTGGGCATGCGAAAATCTGGTCCTCTAAAACCCTGGTAGTAACATTATTTCAGATAAGGAGCGGTGGTAAGACTCGAACGGCACAATAGTACCTTTTTTTCCTGACAAGGTAAATATCCGAGCACATCCTGGATCTAACCGGGTTGCCGTTCACCAAAACCCCCAAGACGTTCATAGAGCAGTAGATCGTACTGTACCAGTGGCTTCAAGATTTCCTGCATCTGTTCGTCCTGGTGGTCGAACAACAGAGACGACCGTGACGTATTGAGCGGACTCAGTGTGGTGTTTCCCCGTATATCGTTTACCGCCCTGAAACGCCGGACAAAATGGTCATAGTGCTCGGTCGTACCGATCAGCTCAAACAGCGAACCATTGGACAGCGCTGTGTCCAAATCATTTAGAACCACTCGTGATGGCTGATCATCAAGAAAATACCTGGTCTGCACGTTGTCCAGAAAAGCCGCCTCGAGATCTTCGAGTGAGGTTACGAATGTTTCAATCGACCGGATCGATGAGAAATCGATTTCGGCCAGTTTCTTCCCAAGCAGGTAGATTGTTTCGTTGGTCGCCTTGAAAAACCGCTCATCGGGGTTTTCAGCAGTCTGGATCATCCATTTCAGATGTGAGTGCAGCTGATGGTAGGGTTCTCTGATAATCGTATAGAAAGCGGTATGCTCAGGTCGAAAGTATTCTCTCAGAAGGCCATATCTCAAGTGACCGGAGATATAGTGATGGCTGCCGGCAAGTCCTTTGTAATCTCGGGTCGGAATCAATTCGATATGGTTGATGGTCGAACCCTTCGGGTAAAACGTCTGAGCCAGGGTATTGAATGACGTGCCGGCAGTTTTGGGAATGTGCATGAAAACTGCTGTTTGTTTCGTTTTCCTGCGGTCGAATACCGTTTTCTTCACGCGCCGCGATATACGAACGGATGCTGCTGGATTTTCTTCGTGGTTTACCGTAATAAGCGCACCTTTTCTTCCCTTTACCCGGATTTCAACAGGCGCATTGCCTCCACTGCGGCCAGCCTGGAAATCACTGAAGGAAAATCCGCAATTCCCGGTCGGATGCAGGTTCAGAGCTTTGAGGTCTTCTCGAAAGCGGTCGCATCTGGTTTCGTCGATCAGCCTGTTGCCGCTGAACAACTGGAGGGTAACCATCCTGTTTTTCCAAAACCGGTGATGACACCAGCCGGAAATGTAGTTGGCATTGACATGATCGATGGATATTTTGTAGAAAACGCTCATTAACCCTGTTAATGCTGCAGGTCACGCTGATAACCAGAAAGGTTAAATCTCCCGACTAACGAATCATCACCCGTTTTATGCTCGACCAGGAATTTCTCTCATCAGTCCCCCACTCCCCGGGGGTTTACCTGATGCTCGACAAATCGTCAACCGTCCTCTATGTCGGCAAGGCCAAAGATCTTGCCAGGCGACTCGCATCGTATGTCCGATTCAAGAGCACTTCCGCGCATAATAAAACCGCCGTCATGCTCTCCCAGGTGGAAAAAGCCGACCTGCTGATAACCAATACCGAAAAAGAAGCGCTCATTCTCGAAGCATCGCTGATCAAGAGACACCGGCCCAAATACAACGTCATTCTAAGAGACGACAAGAGCTACCCGCTGGTCAAGGTTACGGTCAATGAAACCTGGCCCCGGGTATTCATGACCAGGCAGAAAAAAAATGACGGGGCCCGTTATTTCGGCCCCTATGCATCGACATCCTCGATGTGGACGACCCTCAAACTGCTGCGTACCCTCTTTCCGCTGCGCCGCTGCAAAGGCGTAAACCTGAAACCGCGCAAGCGGCCTTGCCTGAATTATCAGATGAACCGCTGCCTGGCGCCCTGCTGCGGAAAAATTGACGTCCATTCATACCGGGCCATGGTCGACAAAGTGGTACTTTTTCTGGAAGGACGAAACAAAAATCTTCTCAAGGACCTCGGGGTTGAAATGGACCAGGCCGCCCGGAGACTCGACTTCGAACAGGCGGCCGTCATCAGGGACCAGATCGGCGGGCTCATAAAAACACTTGAAAAGCAGATAATCGTCACCCAGTCCAGAGAAGATCGTGATGTGTACGGCTTCGCCCGTTCCGGCACATCGGTTTCCGCGGTGCTGCTCTACGTGCGTGAAGGGCTCGTACAGGGAACCAGACGCTTCTTTATCGAAGATACGTTCGGCAACGATCAGGCTATTTTATCCCAGATCGTCAAGCAGGTGTATGATGAACGGGTGCTGCCGCCGCCGCTCGTTCTTCTGCCTTTTCCGATAGATGACCAGCTCCTGCTCGAAGAACATCTGTCCGAGCTTGCTTCGAAAAAGACTGTTTTGAGTGTTCCGAAGCGCGGAAACAGGCTCGATCTCATTGGTATGGCTCAGAGCAACGCCAAACAGCGCTTCGAAGAAATCGACAAGAAAATCGCTTCGTGGAGCAGTCTCTGCGCCGACATCCGGAAACGACTCCACCTGTCGTCTGCGCCGCACACCATAGAGTGCCTCGATATTTCCAATATCAGCGGAACCAGCAGTGTCGGGTCACTGGTCTGCTTTAAAAACGGTGAACCGTCAAAAGGCGCCTATCGTCATTACAAGATCAGGCAAAACGACGGGCCCAACGATTACGCCATGATGAGAGAGGTGCTCATCAGAAGATTTGCAGACAGCGATTCAGGGACCGCACTGCCGGATCTGTTTGTCGTTGACGGCGGCAAGGGGCATCTGGCTGTCGCGGAGTCGGTTATCAGAGAAACAGGACTCGAAGGAAATATCGAGCTGCTGGCCATCGCCAAGGAGCGGCATGATGAGGGGGAGAAGCTGTTCAAACCCGGCCGCAAGAATCCAATTCTTCTGCCCGGCCACAACCCGGTTCTGCTCTACCTGATGCGTATTAGAGACGAGAGTCATCGCTTCGGCGTCAGTTTTCACCGCTCTCTGAGAAATAAAAAGACGCTCACTTCTCAACTCGAGCAGATATCCGGTATCGGTGCGACACGCAAGCGGCAGCTCTTAAAGGAAATCGGCAGTGTTGCAAAAATATCCGAGGCCTCGCTGGAGCAGCTCAGCCAGGTGGAGGGCATCGGTAACGAACTGGCTGCACAGATCTACTCATATTTTCATGACAAACCGGCACCATCATAGCTGTGTATGCGGTTTGTCAATGTCCGCCGCAGCCGCAGCCGCAGTTTGAGGAGCAACCGCCCTCTTTGAGTTGCTCGGCCATGGCCGTGACGATTTCTTTAGGTTCAGCCGGGTCACACCTGTCAAAGCTGAATCTGAATAAGATCGAACCTGCATTCTCGTGCAATTCTAATGGATTACAAAACAATCGATAGAGCTGGCCAAAGTAGTGACGCAGCCGCTCGCCCTGCACTTCCATTTCGATCGATTCACCAATGGTCATCGTACTTATCGCCTGCTCGAACGGACTCAGCCCTTCTGTTCCGATCCCATAGATAAATGATAGAGAATCTGTGCACTGCAGTTCGTCTCCAGCTTCGGATGTCACTCGTGAGACTGTAAATCCGAGCTTTTTCATAACCATATCAATACTGTCCATAAGCAAAGACTTCCTCACAGTAGTGTATTCTCAGCCTGAAGCATCTTTACACAGGAAACGATTGCCGTTACCGCCGTTTCTACTTTCAGGATACGGCTTCCGAGGCTGAAATCCGTAAAACCTTGCATCTGCATCATTTCAAGCTCGTATTCATTCCAGCCGCCTTCCGGCCCAATGGCGATCAGCAGCGGCGCTCCGGGTTCGATACCCAGTCCACTCAGCCGCGCCGCACTGCGGGGATGAGCCACCAGCATCCGGGTATAGTTTTTCTTCAGTTCAGGAATAACAGAATTCATGAACGGTTTGAAGCCTCGATAAAAACAAAAATCAACGATCATCGTATCGACTGCCTGTTCCAGACCTTCTTTCACATAGTCTTTCCAGCCTTGTTCAACGAGAAGCGATGACTCCCAATAGCTTTTTTCCACTTTGGCGGCATTGACAATGTACACACGGTTTACACCGAGTGCAGTCAACTGGCTGATTACCCGTTTGAAAACGATGGGCCGCGGCAGGGCGAGCATGATATCGAGCGGCGAAACCGCTGCGGGAAAACGTTCGAGGCATATCTGGAGTTTCACTCGAAAGGGGCGTGTTCGCTTGATTTCTTTTATAATGCCAGAACCGATTTTTCCATTTATGATGCCTACGGTTACCCGGTCTTCTACAGCCGAGCGCAATATTTTGACGATATGTTCAGCCCTGCGGCCGCCAATGTCGGCATGATCATCGATGACTTCATTGTGGTCGATGAGGATGATGTTCATAATCTGTCAGAATAGCTCTGTATAGTGAGTCGGTATCCATACATGGTGTTATATCGTTTTGTCACCCCAGAACTTCTAAGCATGAATCGAAAAACAGCTTAAAACAGGGATTCTAATCAGTGCTGATCCTGGCCTACAATGTAATGCAGATAGCAGCGCTGCCGCTATGTATTCTTGGGATACCGCTCTATCTGCTCATCAAGCCTTCCAGACGCAGCCAGTTTTTTCAGCGATTCGGCCGGGGGCTTGAGCGCCCCGTACATCGAAAAAAGAAAACGATCTGGATTCATGCACTTTCGGTCGGGGAAGTTACCTCTGCCTGTCCGCTGGTCAAAGAACTGGCCAGAAGAAAAGGTGAATCGATCAGCATCATCTTCTCGGCAACCACCAGGAGCGGTCGGGAGCTTGCCGATCGCCTGCTTGCCCCGGTCTGCGATACGATCATCTATTTTCCCTTCGACGCTGCACCGGTCGTCACCTATTTTCTCAAAAAGTTAAACCCCGACCTGTTCATCTTGATAGAAACCGATTTCTGGCCCAATTTTATCCATTTTAGTAATAAAGCAAAAGTCCCGATCCTGTTATTCAACGGCCGGATATCGGACTCCTCGATGAGGAGGTACCGCCGTTTCGGATTTATTTTCAAGCCGCTGTTCGAATCGTTTCAGCACTTATGCATGCAGACCGATTCTGACGCCGGGAAACTGCAGATGCTCGGTATCTCTCCCGAAAAAATCAAGACAATCGGCAATCTCAAATTTTCTGATGCCAAGCAAGCGCCGGCTGAGAAAACCAGGCATGCACCACCACTGCCGGCGGGCCGGTTTCTGCTGTTTGGCGGTTCTACCCACGATGGTGAAGAAACCATGCTCATCGACGCGTTTCTTCGTTTGCGAAAAGAACATTTAGATCTGCACCTGGTCATTGCCCCGCGAGACATCAAGCGCTGCGATGAATTGCTGAAGATGATAGAGGCAAACGGGGTGCCGGTCCAGCGCTACGCAGCGCCGTCCGGCGAGCCGACCGACATCACCTTGATCGACACAATCGGCGACCTGTCCTCGCTTTACCAACATGCTGCGCTCAGCTTCATCGGCGGCAGCCTGGTGGCTGAAGGCGGCCACAACCCGCTCGAAGCCGCCCGCTTCGGCTGTCCGGTCCTCTTTGGTCCGCATATGGATGATTTTTCAGAAATCAGCAGCGAACTCGTTGCAGCCGGCGGCGCCCTGGTTGTCGACAGCGCTGCCGGCCTTTACTCGAAGCTGGCTGAACTTATTTCAGATGATCAAAAACGACTCCATATCGGTGCCAACGCCAAACGTTACACGAACAGTCATGACACGGTTTTGGCCGAACATCTGAAGGTCATCGATTGCTTTCTGTGACCGATTTTTTTCAGCATTGGAAAAATTACCTTCTCCTCCTCACCTCGATCAGCTACATTGCGGGCCTTGCTTTCCACCCGCTCCTGTTCTTCATTCCCACCACGGTGCAACTCTTCAGCGTCACGCTAGTCTCAATCATTTTCCTCTTAATCTTCGGGGGAAATAAAACTCAAAGCGCCTGCATACTGATTTCTGTTTTTTTCATATTTGGCATGTATCAGGGCAATCGCAGCGCCATCGATCGAGTCGACAACAATCATATCGCCGCTCAACTCAGCGAACTACAGGACGCAGTTCTTATCGGTACGCTCACCGAGATGGTCACGGTGCATAATGACATCAGCAGAGCCATGATGTCTGTCTCATACCTGCGCCCACAACCCTCTGCGGCCTATCAGCCGGCAACGGGGACAATTGTCTTGAACCTGAAAGGGGTATGGCCAGAGACCATTCTTCCGGGCGATAGTTTTATCGTCCGTGCTGCCGTGCGGGCTCCGCCGGTAACAAATGTTCCAGGAACTTTCAACTATCGGAAATATCTGGCCGGGAAAAATATTTTTCTGAGTGGATTTGTTCGATCACCGGTACTGATACAACCGGTCAGCCAGCTGCCGGCCGGCACGATACAACAACCTAAACACGCCCTCGAGCGTGTGCGTTTTCATGTCGGTCAACGCCTTGACGAAGCATTACCGGAGGCTTCCGGGGCTCTTTATCGGGCATTGCTTATCGGTGATCGGTCACACATTGAAGATGAGCTGTACGAAACCCTTAAAAGAGCCGGCATTCTGCATATCCTGGCAATTTCAGGAATGCACCTCGGACTGCTGGCGATACTGTCTTCTGCAGTTGTCTACTGGCTGATGAGACGCTCCGAGAAGTTGCTTCTCTGTATCGATGCTCGAAAATATTCTCTTATTCTTACCCTGCCCCTGTTACTTTTCTATGCATTCCTGGCCGGCTTTCAGCCACCGGTCGTACGCTCCCTGATTATGACCGGCTGTCTGGTGATCGGTTATGCTGTCAACCGGCTGCAATCGCCGCTGACGACACTTGGCTGTACCGCTCTTGTAATACTTCTGTTCGACCCGCCAGCTCTTATGTCTGCTGCATTTCAGCTCTCTTTCAGCGCGGTTGCTTCGATCATTCTGCTGACCCCGCCCCTCCTGACGCTGATGCTCAAAACGGTTTGCACCAATTCAGTCATGGGTGACAGGGTACTCAAAATTATATTCACGCTTCTTTCAGTCACCATAGCGGCAAGCATTGGCACACTGCCTCTGATGCTGCTGCATTTCAACCGCTTCAGTGCGGTCGGGATCATTGCCAATCTGCTCATTGAACCGATCATCTGTCTATTCAGTCTTCCTTTAGGCTTTTTCAGCCTGCCATGTATGTATCTGTCACAGCCTCTTGCTGAACTGATTCTTCACCTTGGTGCCTTTGGTCTTGACCTATCGGTCGAGATCGCATCATTTCTAACCGCCCCGGATTTCACCCAGATCTGGCTGCCCGCCCCCGGGCTCCTGCTTGTCTTTTTTTACTACTTCTCTCTTGCATTGATACTTTTTACCCGGCGCTCATTAACCTGGTCGCTCCTTTGTATGACCGGATTTATCGCGACCCTGGTCTGTTTCAATCTGCCCGTAAGCGGTCTCACCAGAACTGGTCTCGATTCGACCCGAATCTCGATTCTCGATGTCGGCCATGGCAGTGCAAACGTTATTGAATTGACAAGCGGGCGCGTTATTCTTGTCGACGGCGGAGCAAAAAGCCGCCCAGGATACGATTGCGGTGAACGGCTTATTGCTCCGTTTCTGTGGTCTCGAAGAATCGGCAGAATCGACGATATAATTCTCACCCACGACGATGCTGACCATTATAACGGAGCAGCCGCTGTTATCGAGCGCTTCAAACCCGATCGTCTTTTTATTCCTGCGGACAATTCACCCAAAGAAGGCTTCGCACGACTCATTGCTTACGCGCGCAACTCAGGGGTCGAAATAATTACCCCGGAACCGGGGAAGATTATCGACGATGGAGATGAGACTCTATCAATACTTGGTTCCTATACAGAAGACCTAAATGCTCAGGTTTCAGGATTCAGGGACCATGCTCTTGCCGATGACAACGGACTGGTAATCAAACTCCGTTCGAAAAATACGACAATGCTCTTCCCCGGAGATATAACGAAAAAGAGAGAGAGAAAGCTGGCGGCGAATTCCCGGTACCTCAAAGCCGAAATCCTGTTATCACCTCACCATGGGTCTTCGACCTCGAACTCATATGAATTTTTAGAGGCGGTTGCCCCTGAAGTCATCATTTTCTCAAATGGAAAGAATCGTAGCGACCTGTTCCCGGCCAAAGAAACGACCGAACGAGTCAATCTGCTCGGTATTGCTGCGCTGGAAACGGCAGCAGAAGGGACGATCACGATAACGGTAGACTCTGGACGGAGCAGTCCACCCGGCTATCGTATCAGTACCTACAACATCACATCCCTAAACTACTGGAAACGGAGTTGAGCGACCGACAGGCTTAAACTTCGGTGAAATCCGACGGCGGCTTCCTCAGATACTTGAGGAACTTGGATTTGTCGATGGAGTTGGAGTAAGCGTCATCGGGATTGATCATTCGTTTCTCGAGCAAACCCATGATTGCATCGTCCATTGTCTGCATACCGTATTTCTTTCCGGTCTGCATGACCGATATGATTTGATAGGTCTTGGCCTCACGAATCATATTCCGAACCGCAGGTGTTGCGATCAGAATTTCGAGCGCGGCAACCCGGCCTTTCACATCGATACGCTTGAACAGGGTCTGGGAGACAACCGCCCGCAGTGCATCCGCAAGGGTCGAGCGTACCTGTGCCTGCTGGTGAGCGGGAAACATTTCGATGGCGCGATCAACCGTTTTCATGGCGTTAAGTGTATGCAGCGTGCCAAAAACAAGGTGACCGGTCATCGCAGCCTCCATGGCCAGGGTCATGGTTTCAAGATCACGCATCTCGCCAACCATGATGATATCGGGATCTTCACGCAGCGCTCCCCGTAAGGCCTGACCAAATCCCTTTGTGTGGGTACCGACTTCCCGGTGATTGATAATACACTTGTTGGACTGGTGAACAAATTCGATAGGATCCTCGATGGTGAGAATGTGATCCTTTCTGGTCCGGTTGGCCTCATCGACAATTGCGGCCAGAGTGGTCGATTTACCGTGGCCGGTGGGTCCGGTTACCAGAACGAGTCCTTTAGGCAGATGGGCAAGCCGGGATATGACCTTGGGCAGCCCGAGCTGCTCGACGCTGAGGATGTCTGAGGGAATCTCTCTGAAGACCGCGCCCATACCATTTTTCTGATTGAAAAAGTTACAGCGGTAGCGGGCCAGGCCGGGAATCTCATAGCCGAAATCGATGTCACCGGTTTCCTCGAACACCTTGATTTTTGCTTCGGGGCATATTTCATAGAGCATGGCCTTGAGCTCGTCATGCTTCATGACCTTGAATTTGACGCGTTCCATATCGCCGCGTATTCTCAACACCGGCTGCTGATCTGCAACCATATGCAAATCGGAAGCACCTTCATCGTTCATTAATTTGAAAAATGCATCGATTTGTGCCATGCTTTCACCCCTCTTAAAATGTTCTCTCGGTAACCGGTAGACGACCCGTTTTCAGGAATCTTAGCTCAGTATAACTATCTCACTGAAATAATACAAATTATACTATCACTGTTTTTTTGATATATTCCACCACATCGTCTGGTTCGTCAATGATTTCAAATAGTTCAAGGTCTTTTTCGCTAATCGTTCCTTGAGCGACAAAACTCTCTTTAAGCCATTCGACCATGCCTGACCAGAAGGTGCTGCCCACCAGAACGATGGGGAACGGCTTGATTCTCCTGGTTTGAATGAGGGTGAGCGACTCGAACAGTTCGTCCATCGACCCGAACCCTCCCGGCATACAGATAAAGGCCATGGAATATTTCATGAACATCACTTTTCTAACAAAAAAATACTTGAAATGTAAAGGAAAGTTGGCGTACGGATTGGGTTCTTGTTCATGCGGCAGACTGATATTCAAGCCGATGGAAGTTGCCCCGCCCTCGGCCGCCCCCTTGTTGGCCGCCTCCATAATGCCTGGACCGCCGCCGGTGATGATCGCATAGCCGGACTCAGCCAGTTTTCTGGCAACATCGACGGTGAGTGAATACCAGGGATGATCGACCGGGGTACGGGCGGAGCCGTAAATGGTGACAGCCGGAGCCTCAACCGTGCTCAGCGCATCAAAGCCTTCGACGAATTCTCCCATGATCCTGAACATGCGCCATGAATCACCCACCACCGTGTTGTCGAGTTCATATTTCGGTTCAATCCTCAACCCTGTAACTTTGCGTGTTTCCATATTCATCTCACCATATTTTCTTTAACTTTTTGTTGAGAAGATCTGCCTCATAGCGACTCTCTGGATCGAGACCGTCCAGCCGGGCAACCTTGTTGAGATAGCGCTCGGCATTACCGAATTCGCTGTCAATTATATGCAGGCGGGCCATGCCCAGCCAGGCAGCCGGCCGGGTCTTCTTTGACCTGGCGCAGTAAGAATAGATATCCGCGGCCTTCTGCACCTCCCCGCACCCTTCTAAAACCTGGGCATAGCGCACTCGGGATTGAAGAGAATCCGGATCGATCTCGACACTCTTTTCGCTGAGCCTCAGGGCAATGTCATTGCCTTCCCCTGTCTTCAGATAAATCAGGCCGAGCAGACTGAGCGACTCCGCGTCGGATTGATTGACATTCAAGCCGCGCTGCAACCATGTTGCTGCGGATTTGAATTGGTGCAGGTAATAATAAGATTTGCCGATATAACTGAAACAGCGTTCGTGACCAGGCTGGTTCCTTGTCGCTTCGATATATCCCTCGAGAACCGAAACCGCCTGGCGATAATCTTCGATGCTGTATAGACAGACACCCAGCTGAAAACGAAGATCAGGAACGACACCGCGCTCCTCCTCATCTTCATCGTCAAAATAGTTCAAAGCCAGTGTGAATGATTCGACCGCCGCCCGATAATCTTCCAGCTTCTTCTCTCCAAGACCTTTATTGAAGCGTGCCATGAAGTTTTCAGGATCGAGTGCCAGGACCCGGTCAAAAACTTCCTGGGCTTTTACTGTTCTGTTCATCAGGGCGTAGGTTACCCCGAGACTGTTGAGCAGATTCACGTCGTTGGGGCTGAGATCGAGACCGCGCCGATATTCCCTGATGGCGCCATACAAATCACTTTCGCCGAAATACGCATCCCCGCTGACGTTAAGGCTGAGAGCATCGAAAATGACTGAACTGCCGGGACCAAAAAACGAACCGTGCAGCAGCGCCTTCCGGCAATTTTTTATGATCTCGGACTTCTTGTAGTCACGAAACGGGTACGAGCCGATTCCGGCGGACATCGAGTAATCCTTTCCGTGATCCTCGAGGACCTTCCTGATCAATGTTTCGGCCCATTGTTTTGCCGCCTTCTCACCCAGGCCGGGTTTGATTACAACATATCCTTCAGGGTCGTAAACGACCGTTTCATTATCGAAATAGCCATCAATGATTGCCTCTAAGCGATCTTTATTTTCAAAATCAGGTTTAAAAAATAGCAGAGAAAATTTATCACTATTCTGGACCCGATAGGCGATTTTACCGACACTGCTGCTGGAAGGCGGGCTGAGCGGGAAAATAGCAGGATTCACCAGCAGTTCATAGTCGCAGAAGGCATACGGCCCCCTTCTCCCAGCCTTCTGAAGTGCCTGCCAGGCTTCATCGAGAAGGGCCGTACTCACCTGCTCGGTGTCGCCCCCATCATGTCTGTCCGGACGGTAAGAGCTGATGCCGGCTCTGATTTTTTTTAAGCCGCTGTTTCGACCAAACGTCGTCAGAGAAGCACATAGCGATTTAACAAACACCGATTCTCTATTGCTGACGACAAAAGAGAAAATCGAATTGCCCAGGTAAAACAGCGGAAAGGAGAATCGGTTGAAATCTTCCAGCAAGCGGGCTGTTCGACAAACATGACTGAGCGCATCTTTAACCGATAGCGCAGAAGGAAGCGACTCGACCAGGATGAGATGATCACCCTCGTCCACAACCCGGGCAGTGATAAATTGATTAAACCGGGTAACATCATACAGCCCGGTAAGCGGATCGAGTTCAGCACGGCGCCTATCCAGAAATTCCCTGACGATCTCGGAACCGGTGTCGCGCAGCCACTGCTCGTCCGTCGATTTGATCATCAAGGCGTCAAGCCCGGAAACAAGGAGTGCCAGATTCTCTCGACCGATGACAGCAAGGGGTAAAACCAGCTTGTCAGGTTCGAGACGAACAGGAGTGTTATGGCTGAACACCGAGGCGCAGAGCTTGTGCACGTCGCTGCTGGTAAGGTGGGAAGCGGCGGCGGCAAGGTCTTTTTCTGATGCAAATGAAACGTCTTCGGCAGTGGGGACCTTTTCTAAAACGATCTGTTTCAGCAGATGTCCGTTAACGACCAGGTCGATATTTCTTAAGCCGGGCGACGGGCTGGTGAAAGGAGAGTTTCCAAGAACCATATCAGCGGGTCTTGTTAAAAAGATTGATCAGCATCTTTGACAGCTCGGCAATCTCCTCATCTATCACCGTACGAAAATCGAGCAGCAGCCGGTCATTTTCAACCCTGCCGATAAGTGGAATTGTTAAGGTTCTGAGGCTTCTCTCAAGGGTTGCGACACTCTGCCCGAGCGGGTTGAGCTCAACTGCCCAGCTGTCCAACCCATATTCCGGAAGCGCCCCGCCGCCAACACGCGATATTGTCTGAGTAAGAGCGAGTTCACAGCTCTGTGCAACCTTGGATTTTGTGCGGCGCATGAAACGCTGGGCTCGCTTCTTGATGATTTCCGGTTTCTCACTGATCATTCGAAGCGTCTGGTTTCTTGTTAGAACCTTTCTGGAATCGTAATAATCTCTTAAAACCGTCTCAAGCGCAGCCAGGGTAAATTTGTCGATCCTCAGAGCCCGGTTGAGCGGGTTCTTTTTGATACGGGTGATGATCTTTTCCGTGCCGACGATAATTCCAGCCTGCGGCCCGCCCAGTAACTTGTCGCCGGAAAAGGTTGCGACATCGACGCCGGATGCAACGACCTCCTGCACAGTTGGTTCATGGGGCAGACCGAACATGGATAGATCCACCAGGCTGCCGCTGCCCAGATCCTCCATCACCGGCAGATCATATTTACCACCCAGTTCAACAAGCTCCTCTGCGGAAACCTCCGAGCTGAATCCGATGATCCGGAAATTAGATGTATGAACCTTCAGCAGTAACCCCGTCGACTCACTGATCGCTCGCTCGTAATCATAGAGGTGTGTTCTGTTTGTAGCGCCGACCTCGACAAGGGTCGCCCCGCTTTTCTGCATCACATCGGGGATGCGAAAGGAGCCGCCGATTTCGACGAGTTGCCCACGCGAAACGATTGCCTCCCTGCCCCGGGCCAACGTATCAAGTGCAAGAAGGACAGCCGCGGCATTGTTGTTGACAACCAGTGCCGCCTCCGCTCCGGTTAAATCACAGATGACCTGTTCAACCAGACTGTAACGGCTGCCCCGCTTACCGCTCGCCAGGTCAAATTCAAGGTTCGTGTAATGCGTGGCAGCGAGCCTGAGCCGGTTTGCCGCATTTTCAGGTAACAGTGATCGGCCAAGATTGGTATGAATCACGATACCGGTGGCATTGATAACCCGTTTGAGTCGGAACTCCATCAGTTCGAGGATTCTCTTTTGAAAGAGTAAATCCCAGCTTTCCGGAGAGTCGGGAACTTCGAGAGAGCTCTTATTGAGTATGGCTGAACGATGCTCTTCGAGGACCTGCTGAATACCCTTCTTCGCCATGCTTAGAGGAACATCGTTTGACTCCAGAAAAGGTATTAGCCTGCCAAGGCTGTCGTCGACCTTGGGTAAGCTCCTGAGCAGCGTTTTTATATTTTCATTTGGCATATGCACAACCGTCGCGATAAGAAACCTCGGATAACATTGATCAGACTACATTCCATTAAAAAACAACAATATATCAGCAACAATAAAAAGGGGACAACTTTTTTGACCAGAGTTTAATTAACGT
>CAWADO010000006.1:0-394375 GCA_963780775.1 uncultured delta proteobacterium
TATCAGTAGTTCTTCACTGAATCGACTCTTTCGCATGATGTCATCCGAGCTTTTTTCTTTCCACGGAGAACTCTCATTTACGATGGCCTAAATTTTCGGCGGAACGTCATGGCCATTTAGTATTTCTGCTTGCCGACCATCGCCATGATGGTGAAGCTGTATCGACAGCGGTTATGTTAGGTTTAATCAAGAGGTTGGCAAACAATCTGCGGTCCGTCGCTCCCCTCCATATGCCGACCTATTGGCGACCTTCATCGCACCTGCATACAAAAAACGCCATACTCTCTAGAATTTTTTATGCTTTCAGCTGCCAGACGATTTTTATTGTGCAAAATATAGATAAATTAATCTTTTCATAAGCATTTAATTATATTACGATTAAAAGAATATGTGTAATATCATCGATGGAACCAATATCCTCTCTGCGCTGCGATAATAAAGATGTGTCTGCCAAGGAGCTTTCGGTGATTGATTATACCCTTACGTCCCAAATAATATGACATTCGGCGCCCGTACAGTCAATCTGAAAGCAAATACATGCCCCTCGGTGAAACAGGAGGAAACAGGGGTGGTCATTCGTCACGGTGATGAGATAGTCGTCGCTGATGAAAAGATCAAAGAAGACGTGGCGGCTTTCATCCTCGTCCACATCCTGCTGAAGGAGGAGAAAACAGAGAAGCCCCTCTGCCAATACCACCTTTACGTTTACTCACGAAATATTTTTACACTGTCAATTAAATACGAGGAGGGAGCAGCATGAAGGGTACTGTGGGTTCGATAGGATGTAAAACACTGGAAACCATGGTTAGCCTGGAAGAGAATTTAGTACATCCGATGGTCAATGCAGCTGCAAACGTGACCAGGTTTTGGGGGGCATACCCTCTGGAAGCGGCAAACTTTTTGCTTGACATGACAAAGTATTCGATCGCGGCGCCACAGTTGTTTATGGGTGTTGCAAACCCACTGCTTGTCAATGCTATTAACATGGTGAATCCGAAACGGCAGCTTGACTATTTACACCATGCGACCCAGCACATAGAACCCATGAGACCGAGTTTGCCGCATCATGTAGAATGGGAAGATGAGCGGGCCACACTGCTCACCTGTGATGTTGAAAATGGGACGCAGGATAATCCGGTTACAATCTTCGTCGCTTATACCGGTAGAAGTGCTGCGCTGGCAGACTACAACTCAAGGTTCAATCCATATCAGAGGTCAAGTCTGGCTAGAGAATTTATCGATAATGGTTTCGGTCCTGTTAACATCTTCGCCGCTAAAAATCCGCAGGAGGGGAACCTGGACCAGGCAACACCAGAATACCTCTCGAGCGTACACGAGGCGAATCAACATACCATAAGGACAACAGGCAGGTCACCTCACATAGTCGGGCTCTGCCAGATGGGCTATTTCAACGCATGGAACTTGGCTGATAATCCTGAGGATGCTAATACATTTGTCCTGGCTGGGGCACCTTTCGATCCAAGGCAAGGAGATAACCGGGTGAAGCAATTTGCCGACAGTATTTCGATAGAAGAAGTTGATGAGTACCTCAAGGCATCAGGCAACAGGATGTCGGCGAGTTTAATGGCCAAAGGATGGCGGTTGATGAATGAGCCCGACTATTTCATCGGCAGACCCCAGCATGGATTCATCGCTCGCCGGCATGTCAAACTCTTTTATCAGATGGCCGACGACTGGTTTGACTGTGAGCGGGATTATGTCTTCAAGAGCTGGATGGACAAGGATGTTGTCTCGGACATCGCAGGCGGTCTGTACCGGGACCTGTTCTCATTTTTCAAGTATGGACTTGAAGCTGAGTGTATCAAAAATAAGGATTTCTCTCGTATATCATGCCCGACTGCTGTCATGTCTGGCGGCAGGGACGATATAAGTCCCGTTGAGACCTGCACTGCAATCTTCGGTAAAATCAGCAGCAATGTAACCCGGGCATTCCATAATCCTCTTGTCGGGCATACCGGCATCTATAACTCTGAGAAGGCCTTGACTGACAAATACCACGAGGATAACTGGCAACAGATAATGAAATGGATGCATGAGAATTCAATCTACCAGAGGCGCAGATTGAACTGATCAAAAGCGGCCACTTTGATCCTGCCAAACAGATGCAAATCCAGACTGGCGCAGACTGGCGGATTGGGTGATCTGATTAAGCAGTAGTGCATTGCCGTCTGCTGGTCCAGGAAAGTGGACCCACTTCTGTGCCCTTCTTAATATCAAGTGGATACCCACATCGCATCTATTTTGGGTACCATCCCGGCAGTCACCACCACAACCGAATCGGCAATGAAAACATGCAATCACCACTTCTACTACTTCAGCAATGGCTGAATCAGTATAACGAAACCCTTGCACACTGGCAGGCCCAGGGCAACATACTGACCCCGGCAATTGCCAGGGAAAGCATGGCGACAATGACGGGGGCCTTCGTAACGGATATTCAGGAGATGTCTTTTGCCAGGGATGAAACGATACACAACGGTGATCATCTGGTCCCGGTGAGGATTTATCATCCCGATCAAAGTTCCTCTCTTAAGGCTGCAGTCTTTTTTCATGGCGGCGGCCACATGTCTGGCAGTGTCGAGGTGTATGATTTAATCTGCAGGAAAATTGCACGATCTGCCAACCGGGTAGTCATCGCGGTAGAGTATAGACTGGCACCGGAACATCCCTATCCCGCCGGCATCGAGGACGGGGCAGCGGTTGTTGACGGCTGTTTGGGCCTGCTTGAGCGATTAGACGTTGGCCACCTGCCCCGCCTTGCCCTCATAGGTGACAGTGCGGGAGGGGCGATGAGTGCAACTTTGGCGCACCGGTTTCAAAATGCCGGGGAGCCGGAAATAGATAAACTGGTGCTCATTTACCCGAGTCTTGATTATTCTTTGAGCAGTCCATCGACGGATCGTTTTGGAAGCGGTTATCTGCTGGAAAAGGAGAAGATTGAGTGGTATTTCGACAACTATTTCAGCAAAAACGAAGCCCGGATAGAAGCATCCCCACTGTTTATGGAGATCACCGAGTCTTTTCCCGAGACGATGGTGATTACGGCTGGACTATGCCCGTTATGTGATGAGGGAGGGCGCTATGTACAGCGGCTCAAAGAGCATGGAATCAGAACCCGCCATATCCATTTCGAGGAGCTGTTACACGCCTTTCTCAATCTGGAAAATCTTGTTCCGGATCAATGCAGAACCTGCTACCATGAACTGGGGGAATTTCTTCGAAGTCCTGATCCATGCTGAGCAATCCCGTGAAACGATGAAGCACAACGCAACATTCTAGTGCCCAGACCGCAGCGGGGTGAAAAGCTGTTTTTACTTCTCTTCATCATCGGACTTTTCATGCTGTCCCTGTGGGCCAAAATATGTCTGGAACGGATTGATGGATTTCATGCCCTCCTGGGCAGTTTCGGTCAGATTTCGGCTTAGATCCAGCCAGCGCTGGAACTGCGTATCCATCGTCTGTTTGTACTCGATGTAACTTCCAATCACCTGCTGAAGGTGGTTTTCAAAAAAATCGACCAGAACATTGTCGCCGAAACGAATGATTAGATGCAGCAGGGGTATGGGCAGCAGGGTGTTTTTGTTTTTTGCCTGCTCCAGAACGATTTGGGTCAGGATGAAAGCGGTAACATCCCTCTTGGTTTTAGCGTCGATGACCTCTATCTGATGACCCTGGCGTATCAACTCTGCCATCTCTTCCAGAGTCATGTATTTACTGTCCGATGTATTATAGAGCCGCCGGTTTGCATACTTTTTGAATCGGATTGGTTTTGTCATTTCCTGTCCGCTCCTTCTTCGAGTCACTTCTTGGTGCAGCGCAACAATCAGAAACTGTGGTTTATATCCATCAAAATCCTATACTCATCAATATAACACTCTAATAAAGATATAAGCTATTCTTTTCTGAGCGCAGAAGGGGCTGGTAAATTTTTTGTGCAATGCAGCATTTTATATTGACAATTTGATTTGTACGCCTATATTCAGAAGTAGTAGAGTACGCTCAGGTCTTATATTCTGAGGTAAAACAAAAAAGATTCAAGATGTAGCCAATGTCTCAACAACGGAGGATAGACACATGGACAACCAACAGATTGCCAAACAGATGATCAAATTCAACAAAACCGCTTTTGACAACAGCTTCAGCACCATGACCATGGTTTACGAGCAGAATGAAAAAATGGTCGAGACTTTTCTGGGTCAGGCCACCTGGATGCCTGCAGAGGGTAGAAAGGTCATCGAGGACTGGCTGGCAGCCTATCGCAAAGGCTGCGACGATTTCAAAAAGATGGCGGACGAAAACTACGCCAAGGTCGAAGACTACTTTGATAAAGCCTAAATCCTAGTCCCCTGCTGGGCAGTTATTCCAACAGCCCAGCAGGGATACGCCCAAGGAACAACTGAAATGGTGGATAAAAAAAAGCCCTTCGATATGCCTGAGAACGGAATGGATTCGTTGCTCGATGGGATCTCGGTGATGGAAAATCTTTACTCGGCCACCCAGAACTATGTGGCCGGGATGTCCCGCTATACCATGGATTTTTTTGTTCCCTACCTGCTCTCGACCCATTATTTCAACCGGGTTGAAAAGGAGAGGCTGGGAAGCACCGATCTCATGGAGAGCTTTAATGCCTGCCTGGGACTGCTGGATAACAATTACGAGTTGATGGACCGCAGCCTGGACGGCATTTCGAAAATGATGATCGCCTTTGCCAAATTGTCCGCCGATGACTTCAACGATGCGCTGCGGGAAAGTGTGTTTGAACTCAAATATGACAAATTGGCCCGCTATACCAAGCGCCAGGCGGACTTATTGGATATGGTGACGCACCGCTATCCGAAAGCCATTGACGCCATTGCTCCGGAGTTCGGCTTTCACTTCGAGCGCGGGGAGCATATACTTTTTGACGAAACTGATCGTTTTCTGCTTTACCGGGTGGCCCCGTCTGTCAGTGGGGTTACAACTCGCATGGACGCCAAACCTTTGCTGATCGTGCCCCCGTATGTATTGGGCGCCAATATCCTCGCTTTTCTGCCGGGTGAGCAGCGCAGCTATGCCCATTGCTACGCCAACCAGGGATATCCCACATACATCCGGATCATGAAAAACATTGAGACCACTCCAGCTATGCAAGTCATGACTGGCGAAGATGACGCCGAAGACACCCGCCGATTTTGCGAGGCCATCAAAAAAGCACACGGTAAACCAGTCACCTTGAACGGTTATTGTCAGGGCGGCTTCAGCTGTCTCTGCAACTTGCTCAGCGGTAAGCTGGACGATCTTGTGGATGCGTTCATCACCTGCGTATCCCCGATGGACGGCACGCGCAGCGAAGGCTTGTCCCATTTCTTAAAACGCTTACCTAAACGCTTCAACGACCTGGCCTACGGCACCAAAATTCTGCCCAATGGCAACAAGGTGGCTGACGGCAAGCTGATGGGCTGGATCTACAAACTCAAAAGTATCGAGCATGAAATTCCGGCCGCTGCTTTTTTGCGAGATCTGATGATGTTTGCGCGTCAACCCGAGGGGGAATATCAGATCAGTAAGACTGCGGCTGCTTTAAATTACTGGCTTCAAAACGAACGATCTGATTTGCCGATGGAAATCACCCGTATGAGTTTTGCTTCCTTCAACAAGCCTATCAGTGCCGATGGAACCTTGCCGGTGCAGCTGTTCGGTGAAAAGCTCAATCTCAAGCGTATTTCCGAGAAAAAGATCCCCTGGCTGATCTGTTATGGTCTCCACGACGATTTAGTGGAACCGGAGACAGCTTTGGCTCCCCGCGACCATATCGAGGTTGAGGTGACCCCGTTTCCCAAGGGCCATGTGGCCATCGCCACCTCCTGGTCCCACCCGGACTCCGCTTGTGCTCTGCACACCAACTTTGGAGAAGAAAAATACCGAGGACCGGTGAAGTTTCACATGGACCTTGACGATGCCCTTACCAAAGCCGGAAATCTGGCCGCTAAAAGCCAATCGGACTCACCCCCAAAAAAGACAAGAGTAAAGTCGACCGGTACTCGCACGTCGCCATCGTCTGCTAAAACCCGGCCCGCTAAAACCGCATCGTCAACCAACAGGAAAGCAGCAGATAAGACCAAGGCTTCGGTCCCCAGACGTGCTTCTGTCAAAAAGAGCAGCACCGGTTCCACCAGGGCGAAAACCTCAACCTCCAGTTCTGATAAGAAAGCATGACTAATCGGCAATTTTTAGAATTTTGGGGCAATTTCTTCACCACTATGGCCCAAGGTCAAAAACAACTGGAAGATATGACCGCCTGGATGGAACAGGGATATAGCACCGCCAATGAGATGAGCGAGCTTTTCCGGCGCTGCTACGGCCTGGGTCCGGCAAAATCGAGCGCGCCCCGGGAAGACAAAGCGTGGCAAAACGCAGTTCAAGACTTTCAGCAATCATTGACCCAAATGGCGGGTCTGTGGGGATGGGTCTCTCAATCCGAACATCAGAAAGCACTGGATAAATGCGCGGCTCTTGAAGAAAAAATCTTCCAGCTACAGTCCGCCATCAAGGAGTTGCAGGAAATGCTGGATCGGGAAGGTCACGGCCATTCCAGGTTGCTCCAGCACTTGAAAGTCGCCATGGAAGAGCAGAGTGATCAATTCCATACCCTCATGGAGAGTATTCAAATTGCCTATGAGGATAAGTCCTGAACACTTGAAACAGCGATATCTTACCTGGGTCAGCGGAAGCACCCAGGCTGCGAACCCCGCTGCAGAAAAAAATGTCTGCTGCCAGAGAATCGGCTGCTGATTAATAGACATCATCAGACAACAGGAAGAGCGGTGCAGCTTTGCTGAATCAAACACCATAGGGCTCGGGATTCAGCCATGGTATACTAACACAAGGTATAGTAACAAATTTATCGGAGGGGTAAGTAGATGTTGGAGATCAAGGGGTCGGTCGCGGTAATAACGGGCGGTAGCGGCGGCATAGGGATGGCACTGGCGCAGCACTGGCTTGACCGGGGCGGCAAGGCGGTTATAGCCGATATTGACGAAGCCGCTCTAGACCGGGCAAAAAATATCTTGGGTGAACATGTTGACACTTTTGTCTGCAATGTCACAAAAGAAGATGATTGTGCCAAATTGGCAGCGCGGGCAATCGAAAAATTCGGAAAAATAAACCTGGTTGCACCTTTCGCCGGCATCATTAAGGACGCCATGATGGTCTCAGCCGACCGCGAGACGGGAAAAGTCACCAAAAAAATGAGTCTCCAGGATTTTCAGAGCGTTGTCGATATTAATCTGACCGGGGTGTTTCTGATGGTGCGGGAATGCTCAGAACAGATGATTAACCATGACTGCCGCGGCCTGATCTGTCTGGTTTCATCGACGGGATCATTGGGTACGGCCGGTCAGATCAACTACTCTTCCACCAAGGCGGCGATGTCGGTCATCCCCAAAGTGATCACCGCTGAATTCTTCAGACGCGGTCTCGCCGATAAGATTCGCTGTGTGGCCGTGGCCCCAGGCTACGTGGGCACCCCCATGGTCAAGGGCATGAATCAGAAGGCTCTTGAATATATTGTCGGTCAAGTACCCATCGGCCGGCTCATCGAACCGGAGGAAGTGGCAGCACTTGTCGGGGACATCTATTGCAACGAAGCCCTGGCCGGCGATGTTTTCTATATCCACGGTGGGCTGCGCTTGGGGTCCAAAGGTTAACATGCACAGATAAGCTCATTCAAGTTGAGTATAGCCATTAACGAATACAATCTCCCATGACCGAAAAAAGTGACAATCCTTTTGACTTCACGTCAATGATGAACTTCTGGATGAACTCCACGGGACAAGCTTGGGGCCAGATGCTTAACCAGGCGGTCGACCAATGGTCGGGTGTTGGCGAACAGGGAAACAACGAGACATCTGAGGGCAATGGCCTTCCCCCAAAAGGTGCGGCGGCCATGGCTGCTGCGCTTAACAATTGGCAGGCCATAACAAAAGCCATGACTACCCCGGAATCCCTGGATTCCCTCTTCAAGGGGGGAGGCGCCATGCCGGAACTTCTGCTCAGTTTTGCCCAGTCTTCCATGAGCAGCTATCTGGAGTTGCAGCAGAAAACGATCGAGCGCCTAGGTCGCATAGGGGATGCTAGCGAGGCTTACAAGTTCGAAGATATCGATGATAACATTTTTCGGATCTGGACCGATATCTACGAGAAAGAGCTGCGCCAATTTATTCATATCCCCCAGCTGGGATTGATGCGCTCCCACCAGGAAAAAGTCAGTGCCGTGGCAGACAATTACACCGTCTTTCAGTCCAACCTGGCCGAGTACCTGCGCTTGCTCAACATGCCGTTTACCCGCAGCCTCCAGGTGATGCAGGAAAAACTGGGCGAGATGGCAGAAAATGGCACCCTGCCCGATGACACTAAGGCCTATTACAACCTCTGGGTGAAGGTGCTGGAAGGTCATTTCATGACCCTTTTTCAAACGCCCGAATATGTAGAAACCCTGGGTCGGACCGTAACCAGTTTGGCAAAATTTTCCGCAGCCCGGGACGATGCCTTGGAGGACGTTTTAAAGATGTTTCCGGTGGCGCGCAAGAGTGAGATGGATGATTTAGCCAGGGAAGTCTATGAGTTGAAAAAACGCCTTCGCAAGCTAGAAAAGAAGTAACCTGATCCGGACCAGACGGTCCTGCCTACCAGCTGTATTTAAAGGAGGCAGCTATGTCACACGTTAAAATTCCTGTAGATTTAATTCTGTCCAAACTGGCGGCAGAGACTGAGAAAGTTCAATCCCGGGCTCAGAAGGCATCGGAGGTATTGCTTGAGGATCTGGATACAGACCTGGCTAAAACTCCCTACGAGGTAGTGTATCAAGAGGATCGAGTCAAGCTGAAACACTATCTTCCCCGAACCGACATCCGCTATAAAACTCCTTTGCTGGTGACGTACGCCCTGATTAACCGGGAAACCATGCTGGACCTGCAGCCAGGCCGCAGCGTGGTGGAACGATTTCTGGACGCCGGCATCGATCTCTACATGATCGACTGGGGATATCCCACCCGCAAGGACCGCTTTTTGGGATTTGATGATCACATAAATGGCTACATGGACAATGTGGTCGATTTTATTCGTGACAAATACGGGGTTGAAAAGATCAACCTTATGGGGATTTGTATGGGGGGGACCTTCAGCGTTATCTATTCCGCACTTCATCCCGATAAGATTAAAAATCTGGTCACCACGGTGACCCCTACCAATTTCGACACGAACAAAGGACTTCTCCATGTTTGGATGGAGAGCATAGATGTGGACCGGGTTGTTGATACTTTCGGCAACCTGCCTGCCGATATCATGAATCTGGGATTCCTGCTGCTTAATCCTGCCCGGTTGATGATCGACAAATATGTTGGTTTCATGGAGAACATGGACAATAAGACCTTTGTAGAGAATTTCGTGCGCATGGAAAAGTGGATATTTGACAGTCCCGATTTACCCGGCGAGGTGTTTCGCCAATTCATCAAGGACTGCTATCAGGGGAACAAATTGCTCCAGAATAAACTGGAGGTGGGGGGACAACGTGTGGATTTAAACAAGCTGACCATGCCCCTTCTCAACATCTACGGAAAATTCGATCACCTGGTTCCGCCAGAGGCATGCGAACAGTTAGTCAACAAAGTGGGCAGCAAAGATACCGAGGATATCTGCTTAAATACCGGACATATCGGCATTTATGTCAGCTCAAAGTATCAAGAGCAGTTCGCTCCCAAAATCGCCAGTTGGCTTTTAGAACGGGACGACATTCCTGAAAAGAAAAGGGTGACAAGGAAGAAGCCGCCCGCAAGAGGCGCAACCCGAACGCAGAAAGCAAGCACCGGGGAAAAAACAGCTTCAACACGTTCCGTAAAAAAGGCCGGCCCTAAGAAATCAGAATAGATAAACAATTGAACCAATTTACGCATATCAAACACAATTCATACGTTGAGGAGATACTCGATGACGGGAGAAACCGATTATTTTAAATCTTTCTGCAAAATCAGCAAAGCCTTCGGTACCGCGGCGAGAAGGGATGATTTACTGAAGTTGATAGTTGAAAGCGCGGTGGAAGTCATGGGTGGCAAAGCCGCCTGCCTCTTCCTGGCTGACAAGCGTCAGGATGTCTTCACGCCAATGGCCCAGACCGGCCTTTCCGACAATTATCTCCATGCCAACCCGATGAAAGCCCTCAAGATCGTGACCGCCGTCGAGAAAAAAGGGTACCTCTTCTTTGCCGACGCCACGAGTGACCCGCGTCTGGAAAACCACGACGCCAAAAAGGCCGAAGGCATCGCCTCTCTGCTCACCGTGCCTGTTAAGGTCAAAGATCACACCATCGGTATCCTCTCACTCTATACTGCCGAGAAAAGGGAATTCGATTCCCAGGAGATCGATTTCCTCTGTGCACTGGCCGAGCAAGGGGGCATCGCTATTGAAAACAATCGTCTGCACCGCCGGATGCATCGAAACACCATGCTCTTCCTTGATCTCTCCACCAATATAAACTCGTCGGTGGATATCACCGATATCCTCAACAAACTGACCGTGGACATCTGTGACAAGCTGGGCATGAAGGGAGCCGTCATCCGCCTTTTGGACGAGGATCATGACGAGCTGAAAACGGTAGCCAGCCATGGGATCAGCGAGGAATTTCTCGAGAAGGGCCGCCCCGTCACAATGGAAACCGCCCAACTTGCCCTGAGTGGTGAAACAACCGTCATCAGCGACATCTCCAAAGATAACAGGATCGCTTTTCGAGAGGCCATGGAGAAGGAGGGCATCGTCTCCATGATCGTGGCACCCATTCCGGCCCGTGACAAGGTCATCGGTGTTCTGCGACTCTATAGCGACTTTGAACGCGAGTTTCCCGATGATGTTCTGATGATGGTCAAGGCACTGGCTCATCAGGGCGGTCTTGCCATTCAGAACGCCTCCATGTTTCTAAAGCTCCAGGAGGACAAGAAGTCCCTGGAGGAGGATGTCTGGAGTTACCGCTCCTGGTTTTAGCTAGAATGCAGGAACTGGAATCAGAATTCAGCATGGCGAATGTGGAGGAGAGGAACAGCTATGATAGGCAAAACCATTGACGAACTCACGGTCGGTGAGCAGGCCAGTTTCAGCAAAACCATCTCCGAATCCGATGTCTATCTTTATGCGGGAATCACCGGAGATTTCAACCCGGCCCACATCGACGAGGCTTATGCCCAAACCACCGCTTTTAAAACCCGCATTGCCCACGGCATGCTGACCGCCGGATTTATCTCCAATCTGCTGGGCACCCGTTTACCGGGCCCCGGATCTATCTATATGTCACAGAACCTGAAATTCCTGGCACCGGTGACTATTGGCGATACCATCACGGCCACCGTGGAAGTCATCGAAATTTTGCCCGAGAAAAAAAGAGTACGCATGAAAACCATCTGTGCCAACCAGGAGGGTACGATAGTGCTGGATGGAGAGGCGCTGATCAGTCCGCCGCGTAGGAGGTGATTGGAAAAATATTCTTGATGGATATAAATTGTCGTTCATCACTTTGTTCGGATTCAACATCAGTAAAAAAGGTATTGGAAGTCATTGCTGTCCTATTTTGGACAGCAATGATCTGATATTGTATTTTCTTTTAACTTTTTTGCTGTTTTTCCATGAAATATTCAGGCTAAGCGTCAATGGGTATGTTTCAAGAGGTTTAAGCACTTGTTACATCACAAAACGCCTCAGAGATAGCAAATACCATGTATCTGGCAAGCACTCACAACAAGCTCTCCCTTTAGGCTGGAGTTAGATTGGCAGAATGCATTTCTCAACAATAAATCGTCAGTGGTATACCATTTTTTAGGACATTTAAAGGAATGATTCGATGAAGTGCATACTCTTTGGTGGAAGTGGCGAAGTCGGTGGGGCCGTTGCTCGCGAGCTGCTCAATAGCGATGTGTGCTCTCAACTGACCATGCTTGGACGACAGACCGTTGCGTCCATGCAGGACGAAGCTACGGTCGAACAGGTCGTGGTTGACACGAGCTCGCCCGAACTTGAGGAGATCGTGAAAGAGATTGCAACAGGCCATGACGTCGGTATCAGCTGCATAGGAATCGGGAGTGGGACTTTTTGGATGAGCGAAGAGCAAATGATCGAGGTCGAGGTCAACATGGTGGGTAAATATGCGAGAGGCTGTAAAGCTGCAGGGATAGAGGTCTTTGAGCTCTTAACTGCTGTCGGTGTCAATGAGGCACATGCAGACTCGAGAATCAAGGCCTTTCGTGTGATGGGGAAAAAGTACAAAGCAGTACTTGAGGTCGGATTTGATAAATTGGCTGTCTTCAAGCCCGGAATGATCGTAGGCAATGTACACACACCCAGATGGCTTACCGTCCTAACTCGCTTTATACCGGATTCAATTGGTTGGGGGAATATTCGACAGGACGAAGTTGCGCGGGCATTTGTTACGCACCTTGAGAAGAAAGTGGCTTGTCAAAATCAATCCGTCGTGTCCTACGGGAATAAGGAAATGAAACTGTTGCTCTCAGAGAGATGTGGAATATAGCCTGCCCGAAGAAGGCAAAGGTTTTAGCTGCAGCACCGCAGCAGAATGAGTGATTTGAACCAGCCATAGCTCCCGTGAAAGCGGCGAACGCGATCAAGCTCGGACAAGAGTATCTGTCGACATTGCCAATTCGAGGGTTTCAGTTCCGTTTTATCTCATGGGGACTCCTCTATAGGTAAGTCCGTTCGTGTACGTGCGTTCGGGGTGTCGTCTATTTAAGGTGAGCCTGTATTCCTACAAATATGATTTGTGATCTCGTGCAGATGATCGTCTAGCTGGCCTTCTCAAGGTTTCACAGGATTAGTTGACTTATGAGTGCCTGAATTGTAATTCTTGTATCAGTCGTCAGAGGTTGAGACAGAAGTTGTAGTGATGATACTGGCGGCCCCAAAGTGAAATGAAGCGGATTGCTTGGCGCTTTCCATGAATGTACGAGAAAGGAAATCTGCAACCAAGGAGTCGTCCTATGACTGGTGTCATTTGTATTACCGGCGCTTCCGCCGGCATTGGCCATACCGCGGCTAAACGTTTTGCCGCGCATGGCTGGCGCGTGGTGGGTGTAGCCCGTCGACTTGACCGACTTGAGGCCCTTCAAGACGAGCTGGGCGATGTTTTCTATCCAGCAGCCTTTGATGTGTGTGACCGGGATGCCGTATCTACTGCCTTCACGACCCTGCCGCCGGAATTTGCGGATATCGACGTTTTGGTCAACAGCGCCGGGCTTGGCAAAGGTCTGGACCTGGCCCAGGAGGCCAAGCTGGATGACTGGGATGTCATGATCCAAACCAATATCAGCGGGCTGCTCTACTGCACCCGCGCGGTGTTGCCCGGTATGGTGGCTAAAAACCACGGTTTCATCGTTAACCTGGGTTCCATCGCCGGGGAATACAATTACAAGACCGGTAACGTTTACGGCGCCACCAAGGCCTTTGTTAAACATTTTACCCAGAACCTAAAGGCCGACCTGCTGGGTACAATGGTCCGGGTGTCCTGCATCGAGCCCGGGCTTACCCGTACCGAATTTCAGCAGGTGAGATTCGACTGGGACGAAGCTAAAAGTGACGCCCCTTACAAGGGTATGACCCCTCTTACGGCGGAGGATATCACGGAGGCCATCTGGTGGGTAGTCAACCAGCCCGAACACGTGACCGTGACCAATGTGGAGATCTGGCCCACCCACCAGGCCAATGGAGTATTTTCATTTCACAGAAAAACTTCCGATTGATCGCAACCGGCAGTTGAAATTAGAAGCGAACATCTCCAGATCGTAAGAACATGTAGATCTAGCACTCCTTCCTGATACATCTGTGATGGCTGTATTTCCGTTGTCCGTGAAATGGAGTTATCCAGGGTTGGGCGATTCTAAAGAGATGCAGAAACTACCTTAATCTTATGTGCCTGTTCATGGCAGGAGGTCAGGAGGTTCTTATTTTATAGACAGTATTTGTTGCCGCAAACGTAGTATCACATCAATTAATAGCAGGATCGATAGGGTTGTGACCATGCTTGAGATACCATACATAATTGAAATACTGACACCGAGGCGATCGCCGGAAGCCGACATTGATCAACTGCTTGAACGTTTTGCAGAACGAGTTCATCTCATTATGGAAGCCGGATGTGCACTTTCCATTCCTGACAATCCTATGGGCCAGCTGCGCCTTGGTGCACTTGAAAGTTTCGAGTCAAAGGGACTTACTATTGACTCTGAAAAAGTGATGATGAATGTAAACACCTTTCATGCCAAGGATGAACTTGATGCGCTGCTGCAAAAAGCAGTTGATTTGGGAATAAAATATATTCTCGTGGTCAGAGGTGATGGAGGACCAGATCTTTCCCGTCTCGATCCCCAGAGTATTGGCGGATCATACAACATCACCACAACAATGGATCTTCTCAGATATATCAACAGCGAATTTGCCCACACGTTTGTTACCGGTGCGGCTTTTAACCCCTATAAACCGATGCCTTTCGAGTTGGATCGAGCCCAGCAGAAGATGGAAGCTGGGGCACAATTCATCGTCACTCAGCCGGTGATTGGCAGGAATGAGCATACTGACAGCCTTGGCAATATCTGTGAAAATGTAATTGTTGAAGCGTGGATGTCGGTCAATATCGACCTCTTCTATAAAAGTGTTGGTATAAAAAGTATAGAGCAGGCAGAGTATTACGATCCGCTGGCCAATCTTAGCGAACTTCATGAGGTCTATCCCCATTGCTGTATTTATCTGTCAATGCTCAATTTTAACCAGGATTGGCGTCAACTGCTGCCGAGACTGCCTCACTGATTAAGAATTGACCTTCAAGTTAATGACCTCGCGCGGGGGGGGCAAAGTATCAGAGATAAGGCACCCCAGGCATCGACAGATACAGATAAGGAGAACGAAACAGAACTGGCGCCTGTCGCTTCTGAGGTGCAACATCAGGTTATCACAGAGCCGGAACCTGAGTCAAAGGAACTGGGATTATTAGGCTACATTCTCTGGAGAATAACTTAAAAAAATCGTAAATTAGAGTAGCTTCGGTTCAGTCTACGGGTGCAGGTTGGTTTGCGACCTTATCTGATGGTTATTTTCACACGGGGATTCAGGGATTCGAGTCCTTCGGTCGGATTGCTATCCAGAGAATTGCTCATTTTCATTTCTTGAGTAGTGATCCTTTCCTCTGAGATATCACTTGAAATCAAATAATTACGGATCTCAGAAACTCGTTTTCGTGAGAGAGCAATGTCATTGACGATATTACCCGAGAAATTTGTATAATCTCGGATATCCGCTCTAGCAGATGGATGCTTCTCGAGGTAGGAGATGACGTTGTCGAGTATGCCATATGTCACCGAATGAATTGTCAGAGCATATTTTGGGTAATAAATAAATGTTTTAGTACCACTTTCAGTAAGGGCCAGAGTCTGCTTTTCCTGCCGCCCCCTCATTTCCTGTGTGTCGTCAAGGTCGATCTTCATTGAAGCAGAAACGGTTTCTGGTCTGATGGTTATTTCCACACGGGGAATCAGGGATTCGAGTCCTTCGGCCGGATTGCTATCATGAGAATTGGTCATTTTTATTACTTGAGTCGTGACTGTTTCCTCTGAGACACCATGTGCAATCAAATAATCATGGATCTCAGAGACCTGTTTTCGTGAGAGAGCGAAGTTTCTGTCAATATTACCCGTAGAATCCGTATACTCAAAGATACCAACTCTTGCAGATGGGTTCTTATCGAGGTAGGAGATAACCTCATAGAGTCCGCCATAGGACCCCGAATGTATTGTTAGTGCAGATTTGGGGTAATAAGTAAACGTCTTATGATTACTTTCAGGGTGGGGTAGAGCCTGCTTTTTCTGCCGTCCCCTCAATTCCTGTGTGTCGTCAATGTCGCTCTCCACCGGAGCAGAAGCGGTCTCTGACACTGGAGGAAAAGGGAGATCATCATATAGTGTCCGAGATTTTCTCGACTTGCTCTCTGAGAGTTTAACCTTCTTCCGGGATGTGGCCTGCAAGTTAGGTGGCTTTTTAATCTTCTTTTGGGATGCGTCCTTCAGGTTGCTTAGCTTTAATTTTTTCAGTTCCTCGGCAATATCAGCATGCATCTGCTTGGACTTTTCGAGATTGTCAATTCCGATATAACCAGTGCGAACTCCTATTTGGGTCCACCCGGCTTCAACGTAGACCACTTTGATCGTTACCGGGGTATCATCGTCAAGATGACCTTCAATAATTGTTTTCAACTCATCGGCAGTTTCCTCTTTTCGATTCAAATTATGATTCATTACTTTGCTGCCGGCCATGATGCTCTGTTGGTAATCAGCTTCATAAACCCTGGTTAAATCGCCGGCAATATAGGAAAAAGCTCCAGCTCCAACGCCAGCACCCAGAAGAAACACTCCGGCGCATCCTGACAGAAGTACCGTCATGCCGATGATTATGGAAATCACTAAGCTTTTCATTGTTGTGTTGGCGGGGAAGAGAGGATAGTCAATTTCCTGTGCACCTTAAACCCGAAGCCATCATTTATGGCAGCACAAAGCGTCGCTTGTGTTACTGGGTCCATATTAAAATATAGTCTATAAAAATCTCTCCTTTATTTTATTATCGGGAAACAGACACTCATTCTTTTTTTGCCAAACCACCGATACCTGTTTTTTGAGATAAAAGACCACGCTGAAACGCACATATCGTAACGATAACCTAACGCAAAATTAACCAACGCCGCGTTCCGCCAAATCACCTGTTAATATAGTTAGTTGCGAAAAATAAATATCGAGTGATTCCAATCAATTTCTAATCGTTCTCTGAAAATTCATAAATCTATCTCTGACCGTTTGCCTGACTTCATACGAGAAAGTCATTTATCTCTGTTCCAGCCAATATTGACAATCTCCCCACCATCTCTGTACAATTCAGGTAGACAATAATTTAAGGAAATCCCATTAATACGCTGCACATGCAGAGCAAAAAGGTTGATACGGCCGTTGAACATCTGAAAGGCACCCAGAGACTGGTCAGGTTTGGTTGAACAATTTCCTTCTTCTGAGCGGATCAGGGAACTGTCAGGTTAATCAAAAATAGGCCCCCACATGAAGAACAGGAGATCCAGATGGCAATCCACGTCGTAATAAAAAGAAAATTCAAGATGGACCGGCCAGATTCGTTGATTCCCCTGCTCAAGGAGATGAACGGTTTAGCCAGACAGCAGCAGGGATATATCTCCACACATACGCTGCAGAGCAAAGAGAATCCAGATGATTTTTTAGTTATCAGTTCCTGGGAAAATGAAGATGACTGGAAAACCTGGTTCCTCAACCCGAAAAGAAAAGACATTCAGGACAAGGTGGACAGTTTGATCGGGGAGAGGACATTTTATGAACTGTTCAACCCCGTATTTTAAATCGAGCCTGTATTATGAACGTGTACGCCTTGCGGCCTGTAATGTGCTGGTATGGAAAGGACAATTCATGACGTAGATGCCTACGAAGCCTACATCAACCGTGAATTGAGCTGGCTGTCATTTGCCCGCCGCGTTCTCGAGCTTGTTGAGGACGATTCGCTGCCGCTGCTCGAGCGGGTAAAGTTCGCGGGCATCATGGGAATGATTTATGACGAGTTCGTCATGAAGCGGATGGGGGGCCTGCACCAGCAGATCAAGAAGAAACCCCAACACATTGGGGCCGACGGCCTGACTCCCGGGGAAGAACTGAAATTGTGTCAGCAGGAGCTACATGGTCAAGTCCAGATATTAAGTGGACTCATAGAGGATACCCTCCGTCCGGCTCTGGCCGAAGAGTCGATTCAGCTGATCGATTATCCGTCATTAACCCAAAAAGACCAGGATTATCTGCAGCGTTATTTTGAAGAGTCGGTAATGCCGATTTTGACACCCCTGGCAGTCGACGCGGCACATCCGTTTCCATTTATCAGCAATCTGAGTTTTAATCTTGCCATTATCATTACGGGAGCACAGGGCAGGACACGCTTTGTCCGTCTCAAAATGCCGGCAAACAGAAGCCGCTGGGTCGCACTTCCCGATGACCGGGGATTTGTTCCGCTCGAACAGGTAATCTCCCACAATCTGCACCTTCTGTTTCCAAAGGCATCTTCGATCGACACCTATTTATTTCGAGTAACAAGAGCTGCTAAAGACAATCCCTGGGACCGTGTCATGTTCGATGATCACAGCGCGGATGAACTTGAACCAGGCAGCATCATCGGCATGGTCACCGCTGAGCTGAACTATAGAAAATTTGCCGGCATCGTGCGTCTGGAAGTGTGTGAATCGATCCCAGAAGAACTATGTAACTGGTTGGAAAAGCAGCTGGACATAGATCATGGCCTCGTCATGCCGATCCGCGGACTGATCGGCTGCTCTGATCTGCTCGATTTTAAAGTGGAAGGGAAAAACCACCTGCGTGACCAGCCGCATATCCCGGTAACTCACCCACGTCTGAAAAATCTCGGCATGACCGATCACCATGATTTCTTCAAAGAGATCAGGAAAAAGGATATTCTTATTCATCTTCCGTATCATGATTTCGACTCCTCCATACTGCGCATGCTCCAGCATGCGGCTGTCGACCCGCAGGTTCTGGCAATTAAACTGACCATATACAGGACCTCCAGACAGTCACCGATCATCAAGGCTCTGATGGATGCGGCCCGGCGTGGTAAGCAGGTGGCTGTACTTGTGGAAATTACCGCCAGGTTTGATGAAGCACCCAATATTGAATGGGGGAAGCAGCTGGAAAAAGCCGGAGCTCATGTGGTTTACGGCGTTGAACATTTAAAAACACATGTCAAACTGGCTATGGTGGTTCGCGAGGAACACAAAGGTATCCGACGTTATGTTCATGTTGGTACCGGCAACTACCATACCGGCACAGCCCGTCTCTACGAAGATCTCGGGATTATCAGCTGCAACGAGGAACTGGGTAAAGATGTAGCGAAACTTTTCAATGAACTGACGGGTGCTATCCCAACTCAGGAGTATAATCTGCTGCTGATTGCGCCTCACAACATGAGAGATCGCTTCACGCAACTGATCAGACAGGAACTGGAGAATCATAAAGCGGGCAGGCCTGCCGGAATCAAAGCGAAAATCAATCAGCTCCAGGACCGGAAAATTATACGTGAGCTCTATCTGGCCAGCCAGGCCGGGGTGCCGATATCGTTAAATGTCAGGGGGTTGTGCAGTTTACGTGCCGGGGTTGCGGGCCTTTCCGAAACCATCAGGGTATTCAGCATACTCGGACGTTTCCTGGAGCACAGCCGTATCTACCGTTTCGAAAACGATGGAGACCCGGTTATTCTCATTGGCTCGTCGGACTGGATGAGGCGAAACCTCGACCGGCGCATGGAGTCGGTGGTGCCGGTTCTTGACCCCGATCTAAAACATGAACTGGAAATCATCTTATCCGTGTATGAGTCGGACAACACCAACTCCTGGGAAATGCAGCCGGACGCTACCTATAAGCGCAGGTCTCCTGACAAGGGTGCTGAACAGATGACTGCCCAGAAAATATTTGTTCAATAAATTGACAAGACCGGTGCAGTGATCTGTAAAAATCCTGACTAGGGAACTTCCTTCATATCCTATTTCTTCATACTTCCAGTTTTTTAGACCCACTTCTGACAACCACTGAAATGGAAGATTTTTAGCAACTCCTTATGAGGTAACTATGGCTATCAAAATAGGAATTAACGGTTTCGGGCGCATGGGGCGCCTGGCCATGCGCGCGGCGTTCGATCGTGCAGAGATTGAAATTGTCCGGATCAACGATCCGGCCGGCAATGCTGCTGCGCTGGCGCACCTGATCAACTTTGACTCAATTCACGGCCGCTGGCATCACGAAGCGGGCACCGAAGGCGAAGTCATGCTGGTTGATGCTCAGCGCATTCCATGCACCGCCAACAATTCCATCGGTGAGACCGATTGGTCCGGCTGCGATATTGTTATTGAAGCCAGCGGTAAGATGAAAACGAGAGCTCTTCTGCAGGCTTATCTGGATCAGGGTGTGAACCGTGTGGTCGTAACCTCACCGGTGAAGGAAGAAGGCGTGTTGAATGTTGTTGTCGGGGTGAACCATCAGCTCTACGACAAAGAGCAGCATCGGATCGTGACGGCTGCCTCCTGCACGACCAACTGTCTGGCACCGGTTGTCAAGGTCATTCACGAGAAGCTGGGCATCGTCCATGGTTCGATGACGACGATCCACGATATCACCAACACCCAGACCATTATCGATTCGCCCCACAAAGATCTGCGCCGGGCCCGATCATGCGGTACCAGCCTGATCCCGACAACCACCGGCTCGGCGACAGCTATCACCCATATTTTCCCGGAATTAAAAGGGAAGCTCAACGGTCACGCGGTGCGCGTACCGCTGACTAACGCCTCGCTGACCGACTGCGTATTTGAAGTCGGCCGCCCGACCAGTGCTGAAGAGGTTAATCAGCTGCTCAAGGACGCCGCCGATGGCCAACTGAAAGGTATCCTCGGCTATGAAGATCGGCCGCTGGTGTCGATCGATTATAAAACCGATCCGCGCTCCAGCATCATAGATGCTCTTTCGACCATGGTGATCGACGGGACACAGGTGAAAATTTATGCCTGGTACGATAACGAGTGGGGCTACTCAAATCGCGTGGTTGAGCTGGTGTTAATGGTTGGTCTTGCTGATCAAGGGTAATTCGATGAACCGGCTTGCAAAGCTGTCTGAAGAAGTCCGTCAGTATGTGGTGATAACCGGCAACTACTGGGCTTTTACGCTGACCGATGGGGCGCTGCGCATGCTGGTTGTGCTCTATTTTCACGACCTCGGCTACAGTCCGCTGGAAATCGCCATGCTGTTTATCTTCTATGAGGTTTTCGGGGTCATAACCAACCTGCTGGGAGGCTGGCTCGGTGCACGTCTTGGCCTGAACAAGACCATGAACATGGGCCTCTTTATGCAGATCGTTGCGTTGTCCATGCTGCTTGTCCCTGCCGGCCTGCTGACGGTGCCGTGGGTAATGCTTGCCCAGGCACTATCTGGTATCGCCAAAGATCTGAACAAGATGAGTGCGAAAAGCTCCATCAAGCTGCTGGTGGCTTCGGATGCCCAGGCTCAGCTCTACAAATGGGTCGCGATCCTGACCGGTTCCAAGAATGCATTAAAAGGCGCCGGTTTTTTCCTCGGCGGCGTACTGCTTACTTTGATTGGTTTTAGAGGAGCCATCCTGGCAATGGCGCTGGTGCTCGCATTCGTCTGGGCTTTCAGCCTGATCAGTCTGAAAAAGGACCTGGGCAAGGCGAAAAGCATGCCCAAGTTTACCGAAATCTTCTCGAAAAGCCGTGCGATCAACTATCTGTCAGCGGCGCGTATGTTTCTGTTCGGCTCGCGTGATGTCTGGTTTGTGGTGGCGTTGCCGGTTTATCTGGCCGGCAGCTATGGCTGGGATCATTGGTACGTCGGTGGTTTCCTGGCACTGTGGGTGATCGGTTATGGGTTTGTTCAGGGTATGGCCCCCAGAATCACGCGCGGTCGAAGCGGCCGCGTCCCGGACGGCAGCCATGCTCGCTCCTGGGCGCTGGTGCTCGGGGTCGTGCCGGTGCTGATAGGCTTGTCACTGACCTTCAACTGGCATCCAGCTGCCATTCTCCTGGGGGGCTTGCTGGTTTTTGGCGTACTTTTTGCCGTGAACTCTTCACTGCACAGTTTCCTGATTGTCAGCTATGCCGGCGCGGACGGCGTTTCACTCGATGTCGGCTTTTACTATATGGCAAATGCGATGGGACGGCTGCTGGGAACGGTTCTGTCCGGCTGGCTGTTCCAGGCTTACGGGTTGGCGATGTGTCTATGGGTGTCGGCAGCTTTCATCTTCATAACTGCTGCGATCTCGCTTGGCTTGCCGAAGCATAGCGCTGCAGTGGCAGGGCCATAGGTCATAATGCTCAGCCTGACGGCAAGACCAGCGCTGGTCGTCGGGCAGCGCACTGGGGCGGCACAGGCGACACAGGGTTGGAAAATCTCTACTCACTCGCTTCTCTTCACTCACTTCATCTCCGTAAATATTAGCGTAGCGCTACTCTGCTGCGGCCTTTCAAGCGGGCGTGATGTTCGAGCAATTCCTGCCCTCCGATGCTATGTGTTGCTGCAGGCTGTACGTTGAGTCTTTTAATCCCGATTTCTTCCCCGGTCAGTTCGCAGTAGCCATAGTCTCCCGTCTTGATTTTGGCCAAAGCCTTATCTATTGACATGAGCTTTTGTTGCGTTCGTTCGATGTCTTTCACGTCAACAGCCAGTTCGGTAGTCAGGGAGGCAACATCAAAAATATCAGGTGCCTTTATAACCGTTTGTTGCAATACTTTTTTCGCTGCAAGAGATGCAGAAAGCAATTCTCGTTTCCACTGCAGCAACTCGTTTTCAAAAAACTCCAGTTGCCGCTGATTCATGTACTCTTCATCATCTGCCGGGTGATATGAAATGTGATTTTGCATGGTTGTTCACCACTATGCATATGTTCAATGGTTCGCAGAAACTGCAGAGCAACAGTCTGCCTTTCGACACTGCCCCGAATACCAGTTCCTGATTAGTGTCATCACCAAATATATACAATTAGATACCAACAACCTGTTAGCGTGCTATTCGTTTTTTGTAAAAATTTAGTCCAGATAAGGCGCAATGATCATGAGTTGCCCCAGGTGCTCACCGCCGCCCATGCAGCGCTATTCAGCGAAGTTTCCCGGCCTCAGCAGAGGCTGCTGAGCGGGTCCGAAGCACCGGCCGCGAACGATGTGCAGTACGGCCACTATCGTCAGCGCTGTGGAAGCCACAATCATAAACATGACCACGATCTGGTAGCGGATAGCGAGTATCGGATCTGAGCCGGCGAGAATCTGGCCGGTCATCATTCCCGGAAGAAAAACAATACCGACACCGGTCAGCGAATTTATTGAGGGAATCATGCCCGCTTTCAGTGCGTCTCTGACAATATCTTTGCTGGCCTCCTCTGCTGAAGCCCCGAGGCAAAGGCGCATTTCAACTTCCTCGCGTCGTCTCTTTAAATCCGAGAAGAGGCGATCCAGTGCAAGGCTCAAGGCCGTCATGGAGTTGCCTATGACCATTCCGGCAAGTGGAATCAAGTATTGTGGCCGCCACCATGGCTCCGCGCCAACGATAACACCAGTGACGATGGCTGAAATGAGTGCATAAATCCCGAGCATCGTCAGAAAGGCAGGAATGACGAAAGGCACGTTCCGCTCTTTCACATTTCCACGGACGATGCGTACGGCAAAAACGACCATGGTGGTAAACAGAGCCGCTACAACCCAAAAAGACTCAAGGTCGAAGATAATCCTGAGCAGATATCCCATGGCCGCCAGTTGCAGAACACACCGCACTGAACCGATCAACAGGCTTTTTTCGAGCTGCAGTCGATTCCATACGGAAACTCCCCCGGCCGCTACAACGAACAGCGCTGCAATGGCAAGCTCAAGAGCGCCGATATCCAGCGCACCCTGTGTTACTGACATAGGTCCACCTTCCCGTTCTGAAGCTGTATCTCTACCAGCGGCACGTCCTGGGGCGCAAAGCCGTCATGGGTTACCATGATAATGGTTGTCCCATCGATACAGAGCTTTTCGGCCATCTGTTCGACAATTTCTCGGCTGCCGCTGTCCAAAGACGCTGTCGGTTCGTCCAGCAGCAGGACATCCGGTCCGGTCATCAGCGCCCGCACGAATGACAATCGCTGCCGCTGGCCAACAGACAGAGCGCCAGCGCGTTCATCAAGGTTCAGCATACCGAGGTGGACCTGGGCAAGTCGAGTCGACAGATCATCATCTCCGGGTATTGCCAACCCCCTGTTTGCCGCGAATGTAAAAGGCATCAGCAGGGTTTCACGAACAGTGATATCGGATACGACGGGCAGCTGATGAACATATCCAACCCGCTGCCGCAACAGAGGTGGTTCAAAGTCGGCAAGATGGCGACCACGATAGCAGATTACCCCGGACTGCGGTTCCTCCAGACGATTCATCATGCGCAGCAGTGTCGATTTGCCGGCACCCGACTCTCCGCGCACGACGACAAAGCCTTTGTCGGGGATGGTGAATGTCTGATCATCCAACACGGTACGCCCGCCAGGCCAACCAAATGAAACATTTGTAAATTCGAAACAGTACATTTTAAAAGATCCGCCCGCGCCTTTGCTATGGGATTTCAAATGACTCCTGCTCGCAACCAATTTACCCTTATAGTAACGAATCTGAATCTCCGCACTATGCACTTATGTATGTTTTCATGAGCTTGGCGCCGACAACTCAAACAGAAGATAGAGCGTGAAGGAGGCGTGGTCTTGGAAAAGGGGAGTTTTACAGCCGTCGCGGCTATCGGCGTCCGTGGAAACTTTGAAGGCCGGTTAGAAGGTTATTCCATGGACGTCCTGAATCAACAGTGAATCAGTTCGACTGTGTCCAGGAGCAGTCAAGAGTAACAGGCGGGCTTTGGGTCAATACTGATTCAAGCCATTCAAGGGTGAGCTCTGAAATTTCTGGAAATTCGGCTGCTGGATCTATTGAATTTTCCTTCGCGTTCAGAAAGAAAAAAAGCTCCTGGTGACCGTCGGATGGTTTTATAAATGTAAATCGGTTCAGGTATGTATGGTACCTTGTCAGACGAAATTGATAATATTGATTATTAGCGTAATAAAATCCCGCGTACCCATATCGATCCTTGAGAGGACAGAGCTGAAGAATTTGGATTTTCATATTTTTAAAATAGGAATCAATTGACAGGGATCAGCAGGTCCCATCAAGATCATTTGAACACCTGAAATGTTCCAGAGACCCTCTGATTGGCTCTTTAACCACACAATTCATGACTGTACACTTCTCTGAACGCCAATATTAATTATTGTGCAAACGCAATGCAACACCACTTTTTACAATAGATTAGGTCGTATGGTAACAGTAGTTGTATTTAAGCAAATCAAATTAGAAACTTATAAGAGAGTGTAAAAATTTGGTTAGGAAAACGTTAGGAGGGGGGGCGATGAATTTTGCTTTTCCGGTAAATCTCAAACCTATTGTTGCAATGAGAATTGATTTGTCTGGCTATGATTGCTCTGGTTTCAGCAGAGCTGCAACCCGGTCTAAATACACCGTACTGTCCAGCAGCAAAACGAGACATTTTATTGTTAGGAGGGAAGCGTTTGATACATGTGAAAGTAAACAGCAAGGACCAATTCAGAATTTCCAGGACCGAGGAACTCATCCGGCTCGTCGAGAAGCCTCAGCAGTGACCCAGGGTGGGAATCGACATCAACAAGCATTGGAGAAATTGCGCTGAGAAGTGGCGGTTCTCTAATGTTTAACTGAATGCTGGTCGGTTCAGGCATCTATATGAGCATCTGTCATTGCATCTATCATATCAGTATTGTTATAAATATATTGGACCGAATCGAAAATCTGGAATTAACCCTCTGAAAATGGACAATTATCTATGCTGAAAGACGGAGAAAAAGGAGTCATCCTCCAGCGTGACAAAGAAAGCTATGCCATTGCCCCGCACCTCGCCTGCGGAATCGCTACCCCTGAAATTCTCGAAAGATACGCCGCTGTGGCCAGGAAATACGAAGTCCCCTGCCTGAAACTGACCAGCGCCTGTCGATTTGCCTTTCTCGGCATAAAGGAGGAGCAGGTAGACCAGATCTGGGAAGAACTGGAAGCCGGCACCGGTCATGCGGTCGGTTTGTGCGTACGCAGCGTCAAGGTCTGCCCCGGGACCCAGTTCTGTCGTCTGGCTAAGCAGGACAGCATCGAGATGGGCATGAAGCTTGACAGGACATATCACGGTATGAAATTGCCCTCGAAAATGAAGATGGCGGTGAGCGGCTGCCGCATACAATGCGCCGAGAACTGCATTAAAGACATCTCCCTCTATGGCACTGACGGGGGCTGGTCCGTGTTGATCGGCGGCAACGGAGGGATAAACCCGCGTCTTGCCGATGTGCTGGTGCAGGATGTCTCAACCGAAGAGGCGGAGGAAATCATCGAGAAAATTGTCACTTATTATATCGAGAGCGGCAGCCGCTCAAGACTCGGCAGATTGATTGATAAAATTGGCCTCGACACCCTGCGCCAGGAGGTTTTGGGCGGGTAAAGCCGGCCGGAACTGTTTGTCTGACCCACATCTGAAAAACGCGGTCAGCCCCCTAATGAAAATCGGGGCTGGACGCCTGCATCGGAGCAGGGCGCAGCTTTCAATCATGATTAACCGTCTTTTACAGCAGTTCATCAATACTATGTCAGGAAAGCCATCGATGCCTACCAATCCAACATCTACAATTGAGACTTTTAAACGCCTGCGCCACACCTTCGCTGTCTTCGCCCTGGCCGTTGTCCTGCTGGTTCGTCAAGCACACGGCGCGGATGATGCAGGCACGCTGCAGCAGGCGATGACCGCCTATCTCCTTAAATGCTACCCGGTGGAGTTGATCGAATTTCAGAAGCAGGAGCCGTTGCTGGAATCCAAAGAGTTCTGTCTGGCGACCATCTACCATGAAACCGGTGCTCAGCCCATTTGGGTGACGCCGGACGGGCCCGGCCAAAAGGCGCAGGAGATCCTCGCCTTCCTCAGGAAGGCCGATGCCGAAGGACTCGATCCCGAAGATTATGAAACTTCGATAATCGCAGAGCTCTGGAGTTCCGCTGAGCCGGTCGATCTGGCTCGACTCGACACCCTGCTGACCTACAATCTGGTCAAGTATATTCATGACATGAGCTACGGGCAGCTGCGCTTTTACACGTCCGAACCGGATCTGTTCGCCGAGGCCGGCAACACCCGTTTCGATCCCGTACGGGCGGTAGAAACGGCGCGCTCGGCGGACGACCTGGGCACCTATCTGAACAGCCTGGCGCCTTCGCACCGCTATTACACCGGTCTCAAAAGAGCCCTTGCCCAGATAAAATCCCAACCACGGAGCCCGGAAAGGGAGGTGATTGCAGCGGGGCCGCTGATTAAGCAGGGAGGCAGCGACCGCCGGCTGCCGCTCATCCGTCAGCGGCTGGCAGAGGAACGCGGCTTATTGACCGAACCAGAGGACACGTCTTTTTATGACGATGAACTTGTCGACGCGGTCTCCCTCTTCCAGAGACGGCACGGTCTGAAAATGGATGCCATCATCGGTCCGCAGACCCTGGCTGCTCTCAATATGTCAACAGAGGGAAAAATCAACATCATCCGAGCGAATATGGCCCGCTGGCGCTGGCAGGCCCATGAGCTTGGGGAAAACTATGTGCTGGTCAACATCGCCGGTTTTTCCCTCACCGCGGTACGAAACAATGAACCAATAGCGGAGATGCCGGTCATTGTCGGTAAGATGCAGCACCAGACGCCGGTCTTCTCGGACAGCATCAAGTACCTGGACTTCAACCCGTTCTGGAATATCACGCCGGGCATCGCCAGAAACGAGGAACTGCCGGCTTTGCGGGAAAACCCAAATCACCTGGTGGAGCGCAATATCAGGCTGTTTTCAAGCTGGCAGGAGGATGCGGTTGAGCTGGACTCGACCGTCATTGACTGGGGTAACGTCTCCCGGGCCCAGATGTCGCGCTACAAGCTGCGCCAGGATCCGGGTCCGTGGAATGCGCTCGGCCGGGTAAAGTTCGTGTTTCCGAACCGTCACGCCGTCTATCTGCATGACACACCGGCGCGCGACCTGTTCGATCATTCCTTCAGATCATTCAGCCACGGCTGCATCCGGGTCAGCCGTCCGCTGGCTCTGGCCCTGTTCGCGCTGCAGTTGAGCGACCCGCTCTGGACCAGCGAAAAAATCGAGGCAATCGTCAATTCCGGCGAACGAAAAGTCATCGGACTTGCAGCGCCGCTGCCCGTCCATATCACCTATCAGACCGTATGGCTTGACAATCAGGGGATCATCCATTTTAATAATGATCTTTATAATCGAGACGCCAGGCTGCTGGAAGTGCTGTTGTCCCGGTAATCCTGGCCAGTTATTAATCGATCCTGCTACTGTTTATGTCAGAAAGTTACCAGCACTGCAACCAGGCTCGTCGAGTTTTTCTGTTTGCCGCCGCCAGTATCGCCGCTTCATGTGCCGTTCTCGGTCCAACGCGCACCATGGCTCTGACCCAGCGGCCGCATCCTCTGTCTCTTTATCACACCCATACCGGTGAATGTCTGGAAATGGACTTTCACCCGCAATCCCGTAACCCGACGGCCCTGAAGCGATTGAATCACTTTCTCCGCGATTTCCGAACCGGTGAGGTGCACCCGATCGACACGAAGCTTTTCGGCATGCTCTGCACGATCCAGCAGCTGGCGAAAAGCAGCGGCACGTATGAGATTATTTCAGGCTACCGATCGGTGTCGACCAACGCCCGGCTGCGAAAATCGAGCTCAGGCGTGGCCAAGAAAAGTCTGCACATGAGCGGCCGCGCCATAGATATACGCCTCAGTGATGTAAATACCGGCAAACTCAGAGACCTGGCCCGCTCCCTTAAAAGCGGCGGTGTCGGCTATTATGGCAAATCCGATTTCGTCCATATCGACACCGGCCGGGTACGCAGCTGGTAGCACCCGCCTTGAACCGGCATTTCAACAAGACGCCGGCCTTTTATCAATATTCTGAGTTTCATTCCCGAGAAACTCCGCTATTCAAAGCGGTACTCAGCTGGTCTGACGATGAGTCTTTGGGCTGGAAAAAAAACAGGATCGAATTAAAGTATTCAGGTAACCACCATATCATATGAGCCGGTCAGGAGGCAACGAACATGGCAGATCAGACATCTTTTGAGGAGCAGGTCGAGCAGTTCAAACAGAAAGTAAGAAACTTTGACGAAGCGGTGGACGAAAAACTGGTCGAGGAAACAGCCGCGCGCCTCGAGGGTTTGAATTACGCGCCGCCGGTGATCATCGATCTGCAGAAGTTCCTGCGTCTGACCAAGGATTCACTCCTCGAAGAGATAGACCGCATCCTGGCCATGCCGGACGCGGAGGCCTGCGCACTGGCGCCGGACAATCCGAAAGAATGCCGGGATCTTCGTCTCCAGTTCATCTCGGTACAGATCTACTATTACGAAAAACTGATGCTGCTGCGTCGGGGCGATATCGATACCTGGGATGAGGTTGACGAGCTGTATGTGCACGACTGAAAAATACGTGCTGACTACTTGTCAAATCACCAACGATCATTTAAGAATATGTCTCCCCGGAGGAGTGCCGGAGCGGTTGAACGGGGCGGTCTCGAAAACCGTTGTGGGAGGTGACTTCCACCCAGGGTTCGAATCCCTGCTCCTCCGCCATGTTGTCTTCTCTTCCAGTCCACCCGCCTGGTGCATTTTTTCTCCGACTCAGTTATAAGTTATGGTGATCAATGTCTTGCTGACAGCGTGATCTAGAGTCACCATCAACAAATCCTACAGCGATGAGGAGCTTGCGATGTCTCATACCTTGAATCTGGAAAATATCTTCGATTACGACCAGAACTTTCAGTCGATCATGCAGAGCATGCTTCATTTTGCCCTGGAGGCATCCTTTCAGGGGGTTATGATCACCGACGCCGAGCCTGGTTATCCGATCATCTATGTGAATCCCGCATTCTGTGAAATGACCGGCTTCACCTTTGAAGAGCTTGTCGGCAAGTCACCTTCAATCCTGCAGGGTGAGAAAACCGACCAGGCGGTACTGGACGAGTTGAGCGACAAGATCAGCAGGGGTGACATTTTCCACGGCAAGACGTTTAATTACCGCAAAGACGGTTCCGAGTTCATCATGGAGTGGAAAATCGTGCCGATTCGCGGTGTCGAAGGTGTGGTGTCTCATTTTCTGGCAATACAGCGCGAAATTCAGGATACCGAACTGACAGACGGCTCCCTGGATACCAAACTGCCCTTTTTTTCCTGAGGCCCGGTGTTTCGATGAGTGGCCGGGGATTTCCTGTTTCACATACCTTTTTCATCCTGAGATGTGGGCAGTATGCTCCAGCTCAACCTTATCTTCGAGAGTTTCACCTGTAGGGGTGAATGTATCGATCCTCGTCTAAGAGAGAATTATTTTCTGAAAGGATCAGAGAACGGGTAAACGCATCGTGGAGTCTGCCGGGATATGTCAGTATGGCTCCATTTTAAAAAAATGATCTGAGTGGAGGAAGAGTATGACCGAAAAGTATATCGATCCGCAAGTGTACGATCTCTACGATGAATACTGCCATACGCAGATGACCCGCCGCGAGTTTATCAATCGTGCCTCGGTACTCGTTGTGGCAAGCGGTTCGGCGCTGACGATGGCGGAAGCGCTGCTGCCGCGGTACGCGCGGGCCCAGACCGTTTCTTTTACCGATGAGCGGATCAAACCGAAATATGTTGACTATGATTCTCCCGGCGGGTCGTCAGGAACAATGCGCGGCTATCTGGTGCAGCCTGCCGGTGAGGGACCGTTCCCCGCGGTTCTGGTCGTCCATGAGAACAGGGGTCTGAACCCCTATATCGAGGATGTCGCCCGCCGTTTCGCTGTTGAAGGGTTTCTCGCCCTGGCCCCGGACGGGCTGGCGCCGATCGGCGGTTATCCGGGTAACGACGATGACGGCAAGGTCATGCAGAAGTCGCTGGATGGCGATAAGCTTTTTACCGATATGCTCAACAGCGCCCTGTTTCTGAAAAAGCATGATTTATCCACCGGTAATCTGGGTGCAACGGGATTTTGCTACGGCGGCGGAGTCGTCAATAAACTGGCGGTGGAGATGGGTAGTGACCTCGATGCCGGCGTTCCATTTTATGGCTCAGCGCCGCCCGTGGAAGATGTAGCCAGAATCCAGGCGCCCCTGATGATTCAGTATGCAGAAGACGATCCCCGGGTCAATGCAACACAGGAGGAATACCGGCAGGCGCTGGAGGCCGCCGGTGTGGAGTTTGTGATGCACACCTACCCGGGAACCCGGCATGGCTTTCACAACGATTCAACGCCCCGCTACAACAAAGAGCAGGCAGAGGCAGCCTGGGGCCGAACGATCTCCTTCTTCAAAGAGCACCTCCTCTGATCGGAACGACCGGGGCGTGAGAAATGAAATCGGTCGACCTAAGGTAAGCCGGCAGGATAGACCCACGATACAGAGGAGACAGACATGATTCATACATTCGATACCATCATTGTCGGTTCCGGCGGTGCCGGGCTATATGCCGCCCTGGAGGCGAGTAAGAAATCGAAGACAGCGGTGCTTTCCAAACTCTATCCGGTGCGCAGCCATACCGGGGCAGCCCAGGGAGGCATCAGCGCGGCGCTGGGCAATGTCGAAGAAGACCGGCCGGAGTGGCATGCCTTTGACACCGTTAAAGGCGGCGACTACCTGGTCGATCAGCAGGCAGCCCGGATTCTCACCGAAGAGGCGGTGCAGGCGGTCTATGACCTGGAAAACCGGGGACTGCCGTTCAATCGAACGCCGGAGGGCAGAATCGATCAGCGCCGTTTCGGCGGCCACACCCGGAATTTTGGTGAAGGACCGGTTCGCCGGGCCTGCTATGCGGCCGACCGCACCGGACACATGATCCTGCAGACGCTTTACCAGCAGTGTATCAAGAACGAAGTCTCCTTTTACGATGAGTTCCAGGTCGTCGATCTGATTCTCGAGGGAAACACCTGCAGCGGGCTGGTTGTCGTTGAACTGTCCACCGGTGAGCTGCATATCTTCGCTGCAAAAGCAGTCCTTTTTGCAACCGGCGGCTTCGGCCGCATCTTCAAGATAACCTCGAATGCCTATGCCAATACCGGAGACGGTCCGGCCGTCTGCGCCCGGCGCGGGATTCCGCTGGAGGATATGGAGTTCTTCCAGTTCCATCCCACCGGCATCATGGGCCTGGGCATCCTGATCTCCGAAGCCGTCAGGGGGGAGGGCGGTATTCTGCGCAACAGCGCCGGTGAAGCCTTTATGCAGAACTATTCCCCGACCCTGCTCGACCTGGCGCCGCGCGACATCGTTTCCCGCTCGATCCAGACCGAGGTGCTGGCCGGCCGCGGAATCAGGGGGGACGGTGCTATTGATGACTACGTCTATCTCGACGCGACCCATCTCGGGGCTGATGTCCTGGCATCGAAGCTGCCCGACATCACCGACTTCTGCAAAACCTATCTCGGCATCGACCCGGTGGAAAAACCCATCCCGGTGCTGCCGACGGCTCATTATGCAATGGGCGGCATCCCCACCGACATCCACGGCCGGGTCCTGATGGACAAGGAGGGAACGGTGGTCGATGGTCTCTATGCGGCCGGCGAATGCGCCTGCGTCTCGGTGCACGGCGCCAACCGGTTGGGCACCAACAGTCTGCTCGATCTCATTGTCTTCGGCAGACGGGCCGGCATTCATATCGCCGACTATGTCAAGGATGCGGCGCTGATCGAACCTGATGCAGCGGCCGCCGCCGATGCCAGGAACTGGATCGGCCGCCTGATGGACGGCACCGAAGGGCCGCACGGGGGACATATTTCCGACCAGATGCAGACCACGATGATGGAAAAGGTCGGTATCTACCGCAACGAGGCCGATATGCAGGCGGCTGTTACGGAGATCAAAGAGCTGCGGGAGCGTTATCAAAGCGTGCGGGTGCAGGACACGAGCAAACAGTTCAATACCGATCTGCTCGAGCTGATAGAGCTTGGCAACATGCTCGACTTAGCGCTGATTACCGCCGCCTCAGCCCTTGAGCGGCAGGAGAGCAGGGGGGCGCACAGCAGAGAAGACTATCCTGAGCGCGACGATCAGAACTGGCTCAAACATACGCTTGCCTATCTGGACGGCAGCGAGGTCAGACTTGCATACAAAGATGTCGATACCAGTTTCTGGCCGCCAAAGCCGCGCAGTTACTAGTGCGAGGAGATAGATTATGAAAATTACCCTGAAAATAAAACGATTCAACCCGGACACCGACCCGGCGCCCTATTTTAAAGAGTACCAGGTTGACGCCGACCCCAACGAGCGCCTTCTCGACGCCCTGATGCAGGTCAAGCGTTTCCAGGACGGCAGTTTGGGCTTCAGGAAAAGCTGCGCGCACGGCGTCTGCGGTTCCGATGCGATGCGGATCAATGGTAAAGACGGACTGGCCTGTAAAACCCTGGTGCGTGAAATTGCTGCTAAAGACGGTGACGTGATTGTTGTCGAACCGCTGAACCATCTGCCGGTACAGCGGGATCTGATCGTCGATCAGTCGGAGTTTTTTAAAAAGTACCGCTCGGTCAAGCCGTTTCTGATCAATGACGAGCCGGTGCAGGAAAAAGAGCGGCTTCAGTCGCAGGAGGAACGGCTCGCATTTGACGACACCACAAACTGCATCCTCTGTGCGTCCTGCTACTCGGCCTGTCCGATTCCGGAGGAGCATCCCGGGTTCATCGGCCCGGCGGCGATCGCCCAGGCTTTCAGGTTTTTAGCTGATTCCAGAGATCGAGGTGCGGAGCAGCGCTATCCGGTTCTTGCCTCATCTGATGGAGTTGATCTGTGTCAGAACCACTTTGAATGTACCAAGGCCTGCCCGCGCTCGATTATGATTACCAAGCGAATCAATCAGACAAAGCGGATGCTCAAAAAAGAGAACGGCAGCTGAGCCGGACGGCTGTTGCCGGCGGCCGCCCTTTTCTAGTGCGGGGTGTCGAACGAGTCGAGCAGCGGTTCGGTCTGATCCGGACTCCCTTCTTTTATTTCGGGGTTGTTGTTGAGCAGCCGGGCACAGGAGTTCCAGCGTAAAATGGTGTCCTGGTTGTCCGGGTCACAGATCGTCATGGCCTCTTTGAAGCAGTCCAGAGCTTTTACCAGCCAGTCGTGACAGACCTCCCCGGCCCCCGGTCCCCCCTGTTTCAGATGAAATTTGGCCCGGCGCTCGAAAATGATGCCCAGGTAATAGGATTTACAGAAGGAATCGCCGAGTTTTTCGACAATCTCCCTGGCCTGATTAAATGCCGGGTTCAGGCCGCTTTCGGAGAACTTGTCGGTCAGGGCGAGGAGCAGCGTCGCCAGGGCTTCCTGGTGGTCGGGCTCGGTGGCCAGGATATCGAGGCAGATCGATTCGGCTTCGTCGGGTTCGTTGAGCAGCCGGTATTGTTTTGCCATGACCAGTGCCCGGGGGATGCCGTCCTTGTGTAATGATTTTATAGCAACCATGATAATCTCCATGTTGTCCAGATAAGCCGCACCTGAAACGGTGAGGGGTAGAAACCACCATAATTATCTCTGTTAACAAAGCAAGTTAGCCGGATTATTTCACGGGTTCGAGACAACCTGCCGTGCCGGTCAAGCGCAAGACAGTAGTTCAGACCAGGCCGAAAAACTCCATATTGGCAGCAGCCTGACCCTTGAGCGCTTCATACCCTCCCTGGGTGTCGCAGCCCCGTTCTCTGGCTTTTTCCAGAAAGCGGGTAATGTTGGGCTTCATGATCATTTCGGTGACGAGCTGGGCGGAATCGAGCCGCTCGGGATCGAGCGGGAACGGGTCGTCCGGCCGCATGCCGACCGGTGTCGCATTGGCGACGATATCGAAACCGGCCGGGTCGGGAGAGCCACTGTTGAGGGTGCTGATCGAGATATCCGGGTAATGCCGGCTGACTCCGTCAACAACCATTTCGGCTTTTTCTGCTGCGATGTCGTAAATCTGCAGGCGCGCCGCTCCAGCTTCCGCCAGCGCGAAGGCCATCGAACTGCCGGCACCGCCGGCGCCAAGCAGAAGGATCGATTTACCCCGGGGATCTCTGTTGTTGGCCAGCAGACCGTTGACATAGCCGACCCCGTCGAAAATATCGCCGACCCACCTGCCGTCGGCTTCGCAGCGAATTGAATTTACCGCGCCGACCATTCGGGCCCGCGCAGACAATTCATCCACCGCACCGGTAAAGCCGGGCTTGTGGGGGATCGTCGGGATGATGCCGCCCAGGTTCCTGAACACCCGCAGCGCGGAGATCGCGGTTTCAGCGTCATCTGCACTGAAATGGAGCGGAATGAAGACCACATCGAGTCCTTTGTCCGCAGCCAGCTTATTGTATAATTCAGTGGAACGGACCTGTTTGATCGGATCACCGACGACGACGTAAAAGCGGGTCTCACCGGTTATGTTCATCGCTGCTGTCATGTCCTTGTTCATTCGTTCGCCTCGTTTCAGGTGGTGAACTATTCCGGCTCTCTGAGGGGCTTGGGTTTTCGATACAGAATAACAGCGACGATAAGGATTACAATGTCGATTATAACTTGTTCTCTATACCTTGCTAATCACAGGCTTTTCTTGCTGATACTAAGCGCTCGCTTTGTCCCGTGGCCGCCTTCTTGAAAACGTTAAACTTGCGCCTAATCAATAAGTTAGGTATTATTTAATTATACCGTTTCCCGGAAAAATGCGGTACGATACAGTTATGCAATACCAACGACTTCATATACGCGTGCCGGCGACCGCGGAGGTGATCCTGAGCAGTGGTGATGCCGTCAGGATTAGGGCGAGCGTCATTAATATCAGTGCCGGCGGGATCTGTATTGCTGCCCCTTCTCACGTCCTGGAAGACACTGAATACACTGTTGAAATCATCACTCCGGACAGCGTGAAGATTGCCTTTTCAGGTTCTCCGGTTTACCAGACGGAAATCAGCGTGGGGATCAAAATTTCGACCATCAGCAAAGACGATCTCAAGGCTATTTACCGGCTGGTTCAGGGATTTCAGCTGACCGAGGAATTCATCAAACACATCGATGAACACGATATCCTCAAGGATTGGCTGGTCGATGAGGCCGGTAACGACCTCTCCGTCACCTTTGAGACCGCCCCGCCGATCGATAAATAGTTCTTACCCCGGCTCAGCCGCTGCAGGTTCCGTTCTTCCCTTACTCTCGCTTCCTTAAAAACAGGGGCGGCACCAGGTGCTGTCCCCTGTTTCCTGTTTTTGAGGATCTATTGACACGCCAGTCTGCCACCTTATGTTTTCTGCATACGATGTCGCTCCCAATCACTATGACTGAAACTATGACTGAAGCAGAGCGATGCGTCGTGAATATCAGTGCGGGGCAGTCTGACTGCCCGGGAGGTTTCTATGGCCCATACCTGTAAAAATTGCGGAGCCACCGCCGAGGATCCGGGACATTTATGCAATCCGGTTCAGAGTACGCTCCATTGCGATCATTGTGGACAGCACAACGTTGCAGCCACGCATGTCTGTAAAGGGAAGCTTTCGGCGATGAAATATTCCTGTTCGACCTGCGGGCGGGTAGCTGAAGCGCAGACCGAACTTTGTAACCCTGAAGAGATACCATGACGGAGTGCCGGTATCATTGAGGCGCAACCGGAGGCCCGTTTGAGCGTTCTCTGGGAGCCGGGTTGCGCCGATTCGTTAAGCACTCTTTCGCTTCTGTGGGCTAATGTGCCGAAACCCCCAGCGGCCGCTCTGATGATTGCCCTCTCTTATCCATTGGTTTTGGAGCAGGTGACGAGAATAACGAACGTATGGCACTGAAAAGAGCGGCGCAGGTGTCGAAGATAGCCTCCGATCTCATCTTTCTGCACTGTTCTTCCAACAGGCGGATTTCTTCCAATGTGTATTTGAATTGCGGGTTCAATGGCTGGGTTTTCATGCCAGTCTCCTTATCGATTATCGATAATTGATTTGATGAATTGCATACAGTACGGGGATGGACTGTCGCGGCGGGATTACCTGAAGTTCTCCCAGTAATTGCTTAAAATTTTATAATGGCCCTTGAGCAGCAGCGAAGCACGATCCTGACTTCTGCTTCTGAAGGCATCGACAATGGGGGGATGCAGCAGGTATACCTTCTCCAGCGGCATGGACACCTTGACCAGCGTGGCAATAACCTGCACCTGCATTTTCAGAGACTCCCACATGGCGAGCATGGTTCCATTCTGACAGTAACTGACAATTGTCCGATGAAAGCTATTATCCGCTTGGGTAAACAACCGGATGTTGTTTGATCGGCCGGCGGCCTGCATCTGTTCGAGATGACTGTCCAGTTCCTTGACCAGGCCGTCGAGCGGTTCCTTAATCAACGCGGTGGAGTAAACCTCGAGCGCTTCGCGAACCTGGTATGCCTCTTCGATCTCTTCTTTGTTGAAGGTTCTGACCATTGCTCCGACATGGGGGATGTGCTCAACATAGCCCAGCGTTTCAAGGCAGCGGATTGCTTCGCGCACCGGGGCCTGTGAAGTGCCGAGTTCCCTGGCTACCTGCAGTTCCTTGATTCGGTCGCCGGGGGCAAGGTCTCCGTCGATCATGCGATCGATGAGAATCGATTTTACCTGATCTTTCAGGCTCTGGCGCACTACGGTTGTTTTCACGTTAATCCTTTGAGCTTGTTTCGATTATCGATAATATAAGGGAATCTGAAATTGTGTCAAGCCCTATTGAAACTCTCTGCTATGGATGTCTATGGCTGTTGCCAGGGGCGAAGAAGAAATATGAGAATTGCCGATACCGATTCAGCATGCTGAAAAAAACTCAGCTACTGAATCGGTATGACTGACTCTGGCTGGTCTGCAACAGTCCGCTTCTCAGTTGCCGACGAAGTAAATGAAAAGCAGCAGGAACAGCGCTACCGCGAGAACCGTTCCCAGTCTGATTACGCGAAGTCTGTTGTCATCGTGATCTTCGAGCCAGATGAACAGACCCAGCGCCATGTTCCCCAGCAGAAGGACAATAGCTATCGTTTTCAGCATGGGTAACCATTCATGCCGCGTGCATGCTCGTAAGCGCTGAGCTCAAACGTCAACCGGCGGCAGCCGGCGGGGCGCAGCTGGCTATACTGAGTCCTTGAGTGTCTTGCCGGGCTTGAATCTGACGCTGTTGGAAGCCTTGATCTTGATCGCTTCACCGGTCTGGGGATTGCGGCCCGTGCGTGCCTTGCGCCTGACCTTCGAGAAAGTACCGAACCCCACCAGGGTGACTTTGCCGTTTTTCTTCTTCAGCTCTTTGGTGATGTTCCCAAGAAAGGAATTGACCGCTTTGGCAGCCGCTACTTTGGAAAGGTCTGAATCTTTGGCGATCTTTTCAACGAGTTCGGTTTTTGTCATGAGTTCTCTCCCTGGCTTTTCGCTGATGGTTCAGCTGATTTTTGTCCAACAAACTGATGCACCGGAAAACCGTGCTTCTATCTCTCTAACCGGAGACAGAGAAATGGGCAATGAATTTGTTTGGCCAAGCGTAATTATTCTGCCTGAAGCGCCTTAAAAGGTATACATAAACGCTTTTCATCGGCTTGGGGTTCGAGCTCTTCGACGGCGGGCCGCCGGGTAAGCCGGGTGATACTATGACGTTTTCTTCTGTTGATCTGCTTCAGCCTCACGGGCTCTTTTTCAGCCCCCGGCAAGAAACCTTCCCGGAAGAAAAAAATCTATCGAAATCAAAGGGTAATACGATTTTCATTTTTTCCGGCGCCGGCTTGACAATGAAAAACCCCCTACTTATTGTTCGACCAGGAATTTGAGGGGCCGTCGGCAGAATGATACCGTTCTTCGATGGCTTTGTTGATATTGGGTTGAGAGGATAGAGCAGTCAGGAATCGGTTTTTTGGTGAATGTGGTGAGTGACGAAAAAAAGAATGAGAATATCGAGGACGATCAAGATCTCGGCACGCCTGAAGAAATAGCAGTCGAATCGGGCGCTGCTGATGAATCTGAAAAAAGTCCTGAAGAATTGCTGGAGCAGGCTCGTGCGGAAGTGGTCGAATGGCAGGATCAGTATCTGCGGGCCATGGCTGAATTCGAGAATTACAAGAAAAGAATGGAGCGTGAACGCGCGACTATGCTCAAATACTCAGGTGAAGCCATCTTCCGGGAACTGCTTCCCGTCCTTGACAATCTGGAGCGAGCCGTGGAGCAGGGGATCGTTGACGGCGTCGATGCCGAACAAAATCTCAACGCGCTGATCGAAGGCGTTGAACTGACCCTGAAAAGTATGCGCTCAACCCTGGAGAAATTTGAAGTCAAGCCGGTCGACAGCGTCGGCAAGCCTTTTGATCCGACGGTTCAGGAAGCCTTGAGCATGGAGGCCAGCGACCATATCCCGGCCAACCATGTCGTCAACGAATTCGAGAAAGGCTACCATTATAAGGATCGGCTGCTCAGGGCAGCCCGGGTGATCGTTTCCTCGGGAAGCGAAGGAGTCTGATTCAGCATGGTCGATGAAGGGCTGAACGCTTGACAATTATTAAGAGATGAGAATTTTTAACTATGTCGTGAACAGACGGCAAATCCAATATTCTGGGAGGAATACGGAGCGTAATTAACGATCCGGTTTTAAGGTACAAGGAGATTAAACGATGGGAAAGATTATCGGAATTGATTTAGGAACCACCAACTCATGTGTGGCGGTAATGGAAGGTGGTGAGCCGAAAGTCATCGCCAATCAGGAAGGCAACAGAACGACACCGTCAGTGGTGGCATTTGCCGATAATAAAGAGCGGCTTGTCGGACAGGTTGCCAAGCGTCAGGCGGTGACCAATCCAACCAGAACGTTGTATGCGGTAAAACGTCTGATCGGACGTAAGTTCACCGACGCTGAAGTGCAGAAATCGATTAACATCAGCCCGTTCGAGATTGTCGAAGGCACCAGCGGCAGCGTCTCGATCAAGGTCGAGGACAATGTCTACCGTCCGGCCGAGATCTCGGCCATGGTGCTGGGCAATATGAAGAAGACGGCTGAAGAGTATCTGGGTGAAGAAGTCACCGATGCGGTTATCACCGTGCCGGCCTACTTCAACGACTCACAGCGTCAGGCCACCAAGGATGCGGGTAAGATCGCCGGGCTCAACGTCCAGCGCATCATCAACGAGCCGACCGCGGCCTCGCTGGCCTACGGCCTGGACAAGAAGAACGAAGAGAAGATCGCGGTGTTCGATCTCGGCGGCGGGACCTTTGATGTCTCCATCCTGGAAATCGGCGATGGTGTTTTCGAGGTCAAGTCCACCAATGGCGACACCTTCCTGGGCGGTGAGGATTTTGATATGCGCATCGTCTCCTGGCTGGCCGATGAGTTCAAACGCGACCAGGGCGTCGATCTGCGCAACGACAAGATGGCGCTGCAGCGTCTCAAGGAAGAGGCGGAGAAGGCCAAGATGGCGCTCTCCTCAACTGTCGAGACCGATATCAATCTGCCCTTCATCACCGCGGACGCCTCCGGACCGAAGCATCTCAACACCAAACTCAGCCGTTCGAAATTCGAGTCACTGGTCGAAGATCTGGTGGAGCGCACCGCCGGGCCGTGCCGCACGGCACTGAAAGACGCCGGACTGCAGCCCTCAGATATCGACGAGATCATCCTGGTCGGCGGTATGACCAGGATGCCCAAGGTTCAGCAGCAGGTCGAGGAAATTTTTGGTAAAGCGCCGAACAAAGGCGTCAATCCCGACGAGGTCGTAGCGATCGGTGCGGCGATTCAGGGCGGTGTCCTGCAGGGCGACGTCAAAGACGTTCTGCTTCTCGACGTCACCCCGCTGTCGCTTGGTATCGAGACGCTCGGCGGTGTCACCACCAAGCTGATCGAGAAAAACACCACGGTTCCGACCAAAAAGAGCCAGGTCTTTTCGACTGCGGCCGACAACCAGCCGGCGGTCTCCATTCACGTCCTTCAGGGCGAGCGTGAAATGGCTCAGGACAACAAGACCATCGGCCGTTTCGAACTGACCGACATCCCGCCGGCACCGCGAGGTGTCCCGCAGATCGAGGTGACGTTTGATCTGGACGCCAACGGTATCCTGCATGTTTCTGCCAAGGATCTCGGCACCTCCAAGGAACAGTCGATTCGCATTACCGCTTCTTCGGGTCTGACCGAGGAAGAGATCGAGAAGATGCAGAAAGACGCCGAACTGCACGCTGAAGAGGACAAGAAGCGCCGCGAACTGGTCGAGACCAAGAACCAGGCCGATGCGCTGGTCCACTCAACCCAGAAGAGCCTCAAGGAACTCGGTGACAAGGTCGATGCCGAGACGAAGACCAATGTCGAGACCGAGATCGAAAACGTCAAGAAGGCGCTCGAGACCGATGATGTCGATGCTATCAAGACGGCTGTCGAGGCGCTGACCGCGGCTTCTCATAAACTTGCCGAGATGATGTATGCCCAGGCTTCGCAGGACAACCCGGATATGGGCGGCGACGACGGGGCAGACGGCGGCCAGCAGGCACCGAAGAACGACAAGGGAGACGACGATGTCGTCGATGCCGATTTCGAAGAAGTGAAGTAAGCTTTAACAAGATCGCAGTTTCCCGATTGAAAGACAATGGGAGAGGGGTTTTCCCTCTCCCATTTTTTTTTGTAATGCAGTAAGGTGTCTGCGTTTTACCATACAATTAACCTCCCAACTTCTTACCAGCGGCTATTTCATGAAAATTCTGTCCGGCATCCAGCCCTCTGGAAAACTGCATATCGGCAACTATTTCGGTATGATGAAAACGATGATCTCGCACATGGAAAACTCCGAACTCTACGTGTTCATCGTCGATCTTCATGCTTTGACCAGCGTCCATGATCGGGATCTGCTTGCCGGCGGCACGCTGGAGGCGGCGGCGGATTTTCTTGCCCTTGGCCTTGACCCTGATAAATGCACCTTCTGGGTACAATCAGATGTCCCCGAGGTGTGCGAGCTGACCTGGGTGCTGTCGACGCTTGCGCCAATGGGGCTTCTGGAGCGCTGCCACAGCTACAAAGATAAGGTGGCCAAAGGCATCAGTCCGAGTCACGGCCTGTTTTCCTATCCGATCCTGATGGCCGCCGACATTCTGCTCTACCAGGCGGATCAGGTCCCGGTCGGCAAGGACCAGAAGCAGCATCTCGAAGTCGCCCGCGATATCGCCCAGAAGTTCAACAGCGAGTTCGGCGAGACCTTTGTCATCCCCGAACCGGCCATCAGTGAAACAACAGCGACGGTACCAGGCCTCGATGGCCAGAAGATGTCAAAATCCTACGGCAATACGATTCCGATCTTCATGGAGGGCAAGGGGCTGAAGAAACAGATCATGGCCATTCAGACCGACGCAACACCGGTCGAGGATCCCAAAGACCCCGACACCTGTAACCTGTTTCAGATACTTAAACTATTCGCCGCCCCCGAACGACTGCAGGAAATAGATGATCTCTATGTCAACGGCGGAGCCGCGTACGGATATCTCAAACTGGAGCTGCTCGATCTGATCAGTGACTATTTCAGCGAGGCCCGGGCCAGAAAGGCCGAGTTTCTGGCTGATCCCGAAGAGCTCAGAAATATCATGAGGAAAGGAGCCGCCAAAGCGCGGGAAAAGGCTGCGCCAACGCTTGATCTGGTGCGTGACCGGGTCGGGCTGAAGTATTAATTCAAGGAGGACTGAAGCCATGAATTACGGAATCAGCAGAGAAGAAGCCCTGGAGCTGGTTCACCAGCATATCAGCAGCCCGAATATGATCAATCACTGCCTGGCTGCAGAGGCAGTCCTTGGCGCGCTGGCCGAACGCCTCGGCGAAGATGGTGAAAAATGGCGGCTGGCCGGACTGCTCCACGACCTCGATGCGGAAAGCCACAACGACCTCGATGTCCACACCCGTGAAACCGCCAGAATCCTGAGCGAAAAAGGAGTCGATGCTGACATCGTCGAGGCCATCAGGCTGCACAACACCCAGGCCCACCCCGGTGAAGAGCGTTCAAAACCGCTGCATTACGGTCTCGCCGCCGGAGAAACATTGACCGGCCTGATTGTCGCCTCAGCCCTGGTGAATCCGGCAAAGAAGCTGTCCGCGGTAAAACCGAAATCGGTGAAGAAGCGCTACAAGGAAAAGGCCTTTGCCCGGGGAGCCAACCGCGAAATCATCGCCGAATGTGAGCAGCTCGGCATCGCTGTCCCCGAATTCTGTGAACTGGGGCTCGCGGCTATGCAGGAGATAGCAGAGGATATCGGACTCTGAATCTGAAACGAGCTGTCAAATAAAAAAGGCCCGGCAACGTATGCCGGGCCTTTTTTATTATCAGCAGAGCAGCTTGCTAGAAGTCGACCAGCTCGACGTCGAATACCATGAACGCATTGGGCGGAATCGGACCCCGGCCCGAAGCGCCGTAGCCAAGTTCCGGCGGTATAATGAGGGTGCGCTTTTCACCTTTTTTCATGCTCAGGAAGGCTTCGTCCCAGCCCTTGATGACCCGGCCGCTGCCGACCGGAAACGAGATCGGCTCGTTGCGGTCATAAGAGCTGTCGAACTTCTGCCCGTCGAGCAGCTTGCCGGTATAATGGGCTGTTACCGTGGCTCCCTTGCTCGGCGTGGCGTCCCCGGTTCCTTCTTCGACAACGACATATTTCAATCCGCTCGGGGTGGTGACAGCCCCGGGATAGAGGGCTTCGATCTGGATGTTCTGGGCCTCGAGGGCAGCCAGCTGTTTTTGTTCCCGGTGATCTTCAAGACCGGCGAGAAGCGCGTCAAATGCGGCCTGATCGGCCTGGAAGGCCTCTGCATCGCTACCGACCCTGATAATTTCGATGCTGTCGATCTTGTCACCCTGCTGGATCGCGTCGACCACCGACTGCCCGGAGATGACATTGCCGAATACCGTATGTTTGCCGTCCAGCCACGGGGTGGCGACATGGGTGATGAAGAACTGGGAGCCGTTGGTTCCCGGACCGGCGTTGGCCATCGATAGAATGCCGGGAGCATCGTGCCTGAGGTCGGGGTCGATCTCGTCGGGGAAGGTGTAGCCGGGACCGCCGGTTCCGGTGCCCAGCGGGCAGCCGCCCTGGACCATGAAGTCGGGAATGACCCGGTGAAAGGTAAGGCCGTCATAGAAGCGGGTGCCGGAAGGAGCGCCGCCGCCCAGTTCCTTGGTGCCTTCGGTCAGGCCGACGAAGTTGGCGACCGTAAGCGGTGTCTTTTCAAATTCGAGTTTGCAGAGGATCTCCCCTCTGCTGGTAAAAAATTTCGCATACAGGCCGTCTTTCATTTTCGCCTCGGACATGTTTGAATCTCCATGGATATAAGTAAACAAGGTAATCAGTACCAATAGTAGCCGTGCTGATCTGTTCATGCTGCCTCCTTCAGGATTGTGTGCATACGGACTGTTGTGACTACACGATCCACCCCTGCTTGTCAAGGCGCGGTCGGGCAACCAGCAGTCTCATCTGGTGCAAACTGCGGGTGAGTCAACGATTGCAGTTGACGCAGCATCCACCAGCGGTTTAATTGAGTCATCCCGGCCGCCGGGCAGCCGGGAAAAAACAGCTCTGGCTTTGCCAGCAACCCCGATACCATCTTTTTGCGCCTTTATGTTTGCGATCTATCAGTTCAGCGTTGGCCTCCTGTTCTGGATAAGCTTTCCGGTTCTGTTGATAATCGTTCTGATATCAGGAGTTCATCGGCGCGGGCTCAGCGAGCGGCTCGGTTTTTACCGCGTCGATGAACCGCTGGATGCAAGTGCTCCTGTTCCAGGAAAACGCATCTGGATACATGCCGCCTCAATTGGCGAGGTACGGGCGGCGCAGATGCTGATAGAGGGACTGCAGTCTGAAGCGGACCGCTTCCACTTCATTGTTTCGACGATGACCATCCACGGCCGGGATTTCGCCCGGCAACAATTGGGGGCCGACGTGAGCTGTCATCTGGCCCCGCTCGACGTTCCTTTTGCGGTCAATCGAGCCATTACCATATTTAATGCCGATATTTACGTCTGCCTGGAAACCGAGCTGTGGCCGCTGCTCATCGGCAGGCTGAAAAGAACGGCCACCCCTGCGGTGCTGGTCAACGGCAGGATTTCAGATGCATCGATGCCGAAATACCGCCGTTTTGCTTTTCTCTTCGCCTCTGCGTTGAAGAGCTTCGGCTGGATCGGGGCGATATCGGCAACAGACCGGCAGCGCTTCATTGAAGTCGGAGCCGATCCGCGACGGGTGGTGGTAACCGGCAACATAAAAGATGCAGTCAGGCTGCCCGAAGATAGAGCAGCAATTATCAATACATACCGTCAGATACTTGCCATCGATGACAATACCGATGTCTTCATCGGCGGCTCGACCCACGATCCGGAAGAAGAACTGCTGCTGCCGCTGTTCACCCGGCTGATTGAGCGCGGCTGGGTCGTGATTCTCGCCCCCCGCCACCTGAAGCGGATCGGTTCGCTGGCGGCATTGCTCAGCGCTGCCGGACTCAGCTTCGACTATCTGGAGGATCTGAAGGAGGGCGCCAAACGCCGACATGCTCTGGTTGTCGTCGATACCTTTGGCGATCTGTCGGACATCTACAGCATTGGTGCGCTTGCCTTTATCGGCGGCAGCCTGAGCGGCAGCGGCGGCCATAATCTGATGGAGCCTGCCGTCTGGGAAACGGTTGTCTTTTTTGGACCGGACGTCGCTGATTTCCGAGAGTCGGCCGATCTGCTGCAGCAGATCGGCGGCGGCTTCATGGTCCAAAACGCAGCCGAGCTTGAGAGAAAAATTGATTTACTGAGCTCTGACCGGGCCGATCTGAATCATCGGCGGAAGTGCGCCGCCCAGGCAGCTGAACAGCGCCGGAGTGCGGCGCAAAAGCAAACAGAACTGATCCTGCGCTGTTTGAAAAGAGCCCGTGAGATAAACAGATAAACGAGTAACAATGAAGATACTATCCTGGAACGTCAACGGCCTGCGGGCTGTTTATAAAAAAGGCTTTAACGAATCGATCGAGCGGATGCAGCCCGATATCCTCTGCCTGCAGGAGACCAAGCTGCAGGCGGAACAGCGCAGCGAGGAGATGATCTCTCCCGGTGGGTATCGTTCCTACTGGGATTACGCCTCGACGAGAAAAGGGTACAGCGGTGTCGCGGTCTATGCAAAACAAGAACCGCGCACCTGGCGCTGCGGTTTCGGCATCGAGCGTTTCGACTGCGAAGGGCGCGTGCTCGAGCTCGACTATGAACGTTTTATCCTGTTCAATATCTATTTTCCCAATGGCCAGAAAGACGAGGAGCGGCTGCAGTATAAGCTCGACTTCTACCGCGACTTTTTCGCCTATGCCGACGCACTGGCAGCTCAGGGAAGAAGCCTGATCATCACTGGAGATTTCAACACCGCCCACAACGAGATCGATTTAAAAAATCCGCAGTCCAACAAGGAACGATCGGGTTTTCTGCGCATCGAGCGCGACGTGCTCGACGATATCCTCAGCCGCGGCTACGTCGACACCTTCAGGCATTTCTACCCGGAGACGATCAAGTATTCCTGGTGGAGTTATCGATTCAATGCCCGCAAGAACAATGCCGGCTGGCGTATCGACTATTTTTTCGTGAGCCGCGATCTGATCGACGACGGGATGGTGACAGACAGCTTCATCCTCAACGACATCGAGGGTTCGGACCATTGCCCGGTGGGCATCGAACTGGCTCTCTGATCGTTGGTCTCTGAACGTACTCTCAGCCTTTTCTGTTCCTGGAGGCCCAGCGCAGCACCGCATAACCGAGTACCCCGCTCAGAAACGAGCCGCCGATGATGCCGATTTTGGCATATTCACGGTACACCGGCTCTTCAAATGACAGGGCCGAGATAAACAGCGACATGGTGAAGCCGATACCGCCGAGAAAGCCGACGCCGAGTATCATCGACCAGGTGGCGCCGGTGGTCAGGTTGACCCGCAGGATCCGGGTGGTCAGCCAGGTGAAGATCATGATGCCGATCGGTTTACCCAGGGCAAGCCCCAGCATGATGCCGATGGTCACCGGATGGGAGATGGCCGCCCCGAGGTCAAGAGCCCCGAGTACGACGCCGGCGTTGGCCAGCGCGAAGAGCGGCAGGATCAGGTAGGCGACCCACGGCTCCATGGCGTGCTCCATGCGCTGCAGCGGCGTCTCCACCCGGGAGCAGGCGACATTGATCGAGTGCACGGCGTCGAGATGGGTACGATTCACCATCATGGTGTAGCCGCATTCATCGCCGTCGCATCTGATCTGCTCCAGCCGGTCCCGGACGAGTTTCATGAACAGGTCGGTATTATAGCGGCTCTTGGCGGGAATAAACATCGAGACGATGACTCCGGTTATGGTGGCGTGCAGGCCTGAATGGGCCACCATATACCAGAGCACGGCCCCGAGAACCATGTAGGCTACCGGGTTTCTGACCCAGAAGCGGTTGAGCAGCAGGAGCAGGGCGCAGACACCCAGGCCGCCGATCAGGTAGGTCAGATGAATTTCCGGAGTGTAAAACAGGGCGATAACCAGGATGGCGCCCAGGTCGTCGGCAATGGCGAAGGCGGTCAGAAATATCCTGATGCCGAACGGTATCCGGCGGCCCAGGGTCGACAGGATTGCCAGTGAAAAGGCGATATCGGTGGCCATCGGGATGCCCCAGCCGTTTATCGAACTGGTGCCGGTGTTGAAGAACCAGTAGATCAGCGCCGGAACGACCATGCCGCCGACCGCGGCAGCGACCGGCAGAGCGGCCCGGCGCGGGTCGGAGAGGGCGCCGACCAGCATTTCCCGTTTGATCTCGAGACCCACCGTGAAGAAGAACAGGGTCATCAGACCGTCGTTGACCCAGTGGGCGAGAGAATGTGAAAGGGCGGCACCGCCGATTGTCAGGGTGAACTCGGTATGCCAGAAATGAGCGTAGCTTTCGGGACTGATATTGGACCAGAACAGCGCCCCGATGGAAGCGGCCAGCAGCAGGAAACCGCCGTTGGCGATGGTGTTGAAGAAGTTCTGAAAAGCCGTTGTCGAAATGACCTTGCTGACCAGGGTCTCAGGGCTGATCTGGTTTTTCGGCGGCCCTTCATTGTACATCGGTATATCAGCTCTCTCCATCTGATCTGTCTCCCGATTACTGATGATCTCGTCCTGCTCTCCGATTTGCTATGGATGACCGGCCGGCAGCGACGGGTTGAACAGTTCCACCTCCATGTCTATCTGCGTGCCGGTTTTCTCTCCACCTCGAATCACTGAAATTCGAACCGTTTCACCTGCGGTTTTATCGAGCAGGGCAAGGCGAACGTCATCCATCGTATGGATAGCCAATTCATCGATAAAGATCAATATATCATCTTTTTCGATTCCGGCTGCAACCGCATTGGACTGCGGATTGACCTCGCTGATCTGCATGAAGGTATGGTCTGCCCCCTGCTTTTCCTGGAGCACAATCCCGATTTTTCCCTGCTCCCCGAACTCGGATGACTCGAGCATGAAAAGATAATCGGCGGTTTGAGAAAGCTCTCTGGCCGAGGCCCGATTGGTCGCCTGGTTCATCACCGTAGCCTGATCTACGTCGATACGAGCCTGCACCCGTGGGGGAATTCCTGAATCTTTGCGGGTGTGCTGGCTGCCCGCCAGAACCACCATCAGCGTATCCGGGTGTCTGCTGAGGTAGTCGCTGATCGACTCGGCCATGGTTTCGTCCCAGAGTGCCTGGGCCTTGATGAAACCAGGCAGAGCGCCGTCAGCAAGATTGCCTGTGGTGTGCATCCGGTGGGTTTGAGCGAGGCGTTCCACATAGCCTTCGTAGTCGAGCCGCATTTCAGCCGGGAGCCGGCTGCGCTGTTCCTCGGTAAGGCTGTCCAGCGACCCGTTTTGAAAAACCGAACTGACGATATCGCGCTCGATATTGAGTCCTACCAGCGGAATCTTATGCTTTCTGGCAAAAGCGAAGATCGGTCTGAAGAGCCGATAATCATAGCCCCATACCTGAAAATATTTTGATTCGCGGATAAAATCCGACTCGCTGAAATCCGGATCGTTGATGAAGCGATCCAGGGCCGGCTGGCTCGAACGGGGAAACATCTCGAGACCGATCGCCAGGTTGCCGTGGGCGTGATGGAGCGCTTCGATCAGCATCATCTGGAGCAGGTGATCCGGCCTCGATGTGTGAGTTTCGCCGACATAGACCACATCTTTTGAAGATAATTCAGCGACTAACGAATCAAACGGGTCGAGTTCCGCCAGGGCCAGGCCGGCGGGCTTTTCCTCCACATCGATCCTGATTCCCATGTCCGTCTCCGGCAGACGCTTTTCAAGCAGCCGGCCGTCGCTGAAATGCAGGTATGAATATTTCCCGTAGTGGGAGAGCCGGCGGGCAACGGACTCGGTCTGCTCGGCCGAGCTCGAGCTGACAATTGCCATCGCCAGTGCGTCATTGAACGGATTTTCGCGCACATCGAGGCTGAAACCCGATCGCGGATGGCCGGGGTCGCCGTAGATCGTTTTCAAACGGGAGTTCTCGGTGCCCAGAAAAATTATCGACTTGGTTTCGACATCGGCCTGGGTGAGTTCAGCAGCCGCTTTGAGTGTACAGCCGTAACGCTGGGCCCCGGCGATAAATGCTTGGTAGCGCTCCTGGTCGGTCTGCTCAGTGATTACCAGGAGACAATTCTCAGCCCCGAGCAGTGACGACCAGACCGGCTTGACTTCCCCGCTGGTGAGGCTGCGCAACAGATCATAGTGCGGATCGATAACAACGCGTAACGGGGTGGCGTCGAGCTCGAAGGTAAGTTTCGTCTGAGCTTCATTCACCAGTTTCTCAAAACGGATCGGTCCTGCCAGCGTCTCGACAATCACCGGAACCAGCAGCTCGAATGGCTCGGCCTGTTCCTGGGAGATGGACAGAGAAAGGATGGTGCTCGAGGCACCCTGGCTGACCGAGACGCTGCTGATAGAGAGCTCCGGCAGATCGTTTCTGCTCAGCCGCTCGGAGAAGAAGGTGTCGAGATCCTCGGCAGACTCCTCTTCAAAAATCGCCCTGATATCCTGCCATGATGCCGTCTGTCCGCGAAATTCATCATAAAAGCGCTGGATGCTGCGGGCAAATGTCTCTTCACCGACCCGTCGGGAGAGCTCATGGAAGAGCAGGGCCGATTTCTGGTAGCCCACTACCCGGTCGGCCTGGCTGGTGACCCGGTCATGACCGGCCCAGAGAAATTCGTTGAGGGTGGGAGTGTCTTCAGTGAGATAATCCTGGTAGCGCTGGATCGCCTCTTTACGGGCCAGAGCGCCTTCTCCAGCCTCGCTGCGGTAAGCCATATCTGCCAGATAGGTCGTCAAGCCTTCGCTCCAGTTGCCCGATCCGGCAGCGATATCGATGCTGTTGCCGAACCAGGAATGAAGAATCTCATGGCCGAGCGACGTTTCTTTGATGAATGGCAGTCTGACCACCTGCCGGCCAAGAAGGGTGAATGTTGGAAAACCGTAACCGGTCCCCATGATGTTTTCGGCAATGACATAGTGGTTATAGGGAAATTCACCGATCAGCTCTTCGTAGCGCTTCATATAATCGACCGCCGCGTCCAGGTAGCCGTCGGCCAGATCACGATCTTCTGAAAAGAACAGGGTGTGAACCGAAAGGCCCGGCCGGACGATACGATCCTTTTTTTCATACGGTGCAGCAACGAAGGCGAGGCTCTGCAGCGGCTGTGAGAATGAAAAGACAAACGGTTCACCGGGTTTCGCTTTTGTCAGCTGGTCGCTCTGGCTCAAGGCGGTAAACCCTTCGGGTACGGAAGCATTGAGTGAGAACAGCGCCGGTTCGCGGGGAATCGGGTGCCAGCCCGAGGTAAGGATGATTGCCTGATCCGAGATGAGATTGGCAAAGCTGTCCTCGACCGCTTTGGTCCAGGAGATCAGAAGTGTCTGCTCGACATCGGCGGCAGGCAGTTCGAGCAGGTCGGAGCGCTGCATTTCAATCGGGATGTTTTCCCGCTCCGGGGTGCTCAAAAAAGCGTCGGTTACCGTGAGATCAGGCAGGATCAGCTGCAAACGCTGCCCCTCGGCAACGCTGAATCTGCCGGTACCCCGGATCAGTTTGTTGTCGATATCAAATGAAATTGCCAGGTCGATCCCGGCCGGAGCCGGCGGCGCACTGTCTGCCGCAGACGATGAAACAACGATAAGAGCGGCAAGAACACTGATTGCCACAGGTTTGCAGATCGTGGTAAAGAGGTGCATGAAAGACTCCGCAGTAGACTGTCGATTTCGACCACCGGGCGGTTAAGGGCACGGTTAATATAATTATTTGGTTAAATACATATAATCAGCATGATGGTAGATGCTAAGGAATTTGTCGATTTTGCCGGGGTGATGAAAAACCAGTGCGGCGCCGATCCGGGCATCAGAGATACTCAATTGATGGGACGCCAGTGAAAATAAAACTGATCGGCATCAATGCCCGCTATTCTCATTCCTGCCTGGCTCTCTTTTACCTGCGTAACGAGCTTGAAGAGCAGCTCCCGGAGGCGCACACCGAGATCTGCCAGTACACGATAAATGATCCCTGCTATACGCTTCTTCAACGTATCGCCGAAGGAGAATCTGACTACCTCTTCTTTTCAGCGTCGATCTGGAACAGCGATCTGGTCCAGCGCCTCAGCGAAGATCTCCTGTATATGGATTCGAGCTGGCGTATCGTCGTCGGCGGCCCCCAGGCGGCCGTGATCGGCGAGGCGTTCGCGGATAATCCCCGTGTTACGATCTTTCTGGGGCCCATCGAGGCGGCCGGGGCCGGGTTCTATGATGACCTTGAAAAAGCGCAGCTTGAAAAAACCTATCGGGTCGTCCGTAACCATACTCGAGACAAACATTTCGGCTATCCTTACCGAGCCCGGGACTTTGAACAGCAGCTGCAGAATCGGGCGGTCTACTACGAGTCATCCCGGGGCTGTCCATTCTCCTGCACCTACTGCCTGTCTTCAACCGAGTCCGGGCTCTATCGCAAGGAGCTCGACCAGGTTTTCGGTGAACTCGACGATATTCTGCAGCACCGGCCCGAAACGGTGCGCTTTGTCGACAGGACTTTCAACGATATTCCAGAGCGGGCCCTGGCCATCTGGCGCTACCTGCAGGAACAAGATCCGCCGACCCTGTTTCATTTTGAAATTGCCCCGGATCGTTTCAGCGCTGAGCTGCTTGATTTTCTGAAAACCGTGCGCGCCGGCCTCTTCCAGTTCGAGATCGGTATTCAGTCGACCAACCCGGAAACGCTGCAGGCGATCAGAAGGCCGATCGACCCGGCAGCGGCGGGGGACGTGATCAGGGAACTGAGGAGGATGGAGAATATCCACCTGCACGCTGACCTGATCCTGGGGCTGCCGTTTGAAACAGCAGCCACCTTCAGAGAATCGATCAACGATCTCTTCAGCATGGAGCCGCACTATATCCAGATGGGGCTGTTGAAGCTGCTGCCGGACACGGCGATACGTTCCCAGGCCGATGCCTGGGACTACCGGTTTGGCAGCCACCCTCCCTATTCCGTGCTGGTCAACCGCTGGATGGATGCCGACACGCTGCGCACCTTCTACTGGCTGGGTGAATGTATCGAGCGCTATTGCAACAACCGCTATTTTCCGACCCTGTGGCGTTTTCTGGTACATTCAGGCGAGGATATGGCCGAGTTCTTCCAGTCATTGACCCGCCGTTTCCACGCCCGGGGCTATCTCTGGCAGGCCGCCACCCAGAAAACCCTCGTGCGTCTGCTGATCGAAGAGACCGCAGGCCGAAGCGACTTTTGGCTGCTGCGCGAACTGATCTGTTTCGACTGGCTGCGCTGCGGTCATCGATTTTTACCCGAGCAGCTGAGTTACCAGGAGCAGCCGATCGATGAGATGCGCCGGCAACTCTATCATCAGCTGCCCCGGGAGATCGACGGGCTCTTCCGTGCCGGTCAGCGCAAAACCTGGATCAAGACGTCTGTGTTTCACTGGTTCAGCGCTGCCGCGCTCGAGCATGGTGGGCTGACTGCCGACAGCGAATCAAATCTCGTCTGTTTTCTCAATCAGCGCGAAGACAGCGTCTACCGGCTCAATAAAGCCGTGATCCTGCAAATCACCGATTGACCTCCCCGATACGCTGTATATAGTAGGTCCAAACATGGATCCTGAGCAATAATCGCTGAAATTCTATTGGAGTACGTTGTGAAACCATATCGTCTGTTGAAAAAAAATGTGATCGCCAAAGAAGGGCTGGACCTGCTTGGCAAACCGTTTACCATTTCCGAAAAAGAGGAAGACCCGCAGGGCATTCTGGTGAGAAGCGCCCGGGTCAATACCGACAATTACCCGTCGCTGCTGGCCGTATCCAGAGCCGGAGCCGGGGTCAACAACATCAGCGTCGACAAGGCCACCGGCAGCGGCATCTGTGTGTTCAACACCCCCGGCGCCAATGCCAATGCGGTTGTCGACCTGGTCTTTCCGATGGTCGGGGTCTGGCAGCGCAATATCTACAGCGGCATCAAGTTCTGCGAATCGCTGCGGGACACCAATGGAGACGATGTGGACGGCGAGGTCGAGCGGCGCAAATCGGCCTTCAGGGGCAGTGAGATTGCCGGCAAGACGCTGGCTGTTATCGGCCTCGGGCAGATCGGCGTCAGGCTCGCCAACGGCGGTATCCACCGGTACATGAAGGTCAAGGGGTTCGACCCCAAACCGGGGCTGGCAAATATCCATATGCTGCTTCCCGAAGTCGAGCTCGTCCATTCACTCGACGAGGCGATCGGCAAGGCCGATATCGTCAGCCTGCATGTACCGCTGATCGACCGGACCAGGAATCTGGTCAATACCGAATTTCTGGGAAGAATGAAGAAAGGGGCCCTGCTGGTCAACTACGCCCGGGGACCCATCGTCGATGAGAACGCCGTTCTCGAGGCGCTCGACAGCGGCCGCCTGCGGGGCTATATCGCCGATTTTCCATCCGAGGCTTTGATCAAACACGAAAAAGTACTGCTCACTCCGCACCTGGGCGCCTCAACGTCTGAATCTGAGGAAAACTGCGCGATGATGGCGGTGCGCAGTATCTCCAGCTATCTCTGTTACGGCAATATCACCAACAGCGTCAATTTTCCCAACGTCGAGGTGATTCCATCCGATTCGGTGCGCACCCGGCTGATCGTCATCAACCGTGACGTCCCCGGCATGATCGCCTTTATCACCAATGTACTCGGAGATCAGCAGATCAATATCGACTCCTACAAGAACGAATCAAACGGCGCCATCGGCTACAACATCATCGACACGGAGTCGGAAGTTTCCAAAGATATCGTCAAGCAGATCGAAAGCAACGAGGATGTGATCCGCATCAGGATTATCTCGTTCAACCGTTAGCCCGACGTTCACGTAAAAACAAAAGAAAAGTGAAAATATCACCTAAAAAAAGTCTGCTATTGAATCTTTTGAAGGTAAAATCAACAGTGGAAGAGCAGAATTTCCATTCTTCGGGCTAGGCTGATGTATGGCTGAGCTAATCCCCATTCTGCTGGACCACTGCCGCACCTATGAGCACCGGCGGATCAAGGAGTTCTGCGAGTCGGCCTTTAACCAGCTCGAGTTCAAACAGAACTATCACGGTAAAACCGTGCTGCTCAAACCGAACCTGATCAGCAGCAGGGCCTCGAATCTGGCCTGCAGCGACGGGCGGCTGGTCAGGGCGGTTGCCGAGTGGTTTCTCGATAACGGAGCGACGCTTCAGATCGGCGATTCCCCCTCTTTCGGCAGTGCCGAACAGGTGCTGCGTAAAAAAGGCATCCTCGCCGAGCTCGGTGGTCTTGATGTGGCCATTGCCGAGTTCAGCAATCCGGTCGAAAAAATTTTGACCCACAACGTCAAGGTAGGCGTCGCGCAGCAGGTTCTGGAATGTGATCTCCTGGTGAACCTGCCCAAAGTCAAGGCCCACAGCCAGATGTATGTGACCCTGGCAGTGAAGAATCTGTTCGGCATCGTCTGCGGCATGCGCAAGGCGTTGTGCCATATGAAAAACGGTCTGTCGCACACGAAATTCGGCGATTTGATGCTCGATCTCACCACTCTTGTGCCACGCCATGTCGCCCTTGTCGACGGCATTGAGGCGATGCACAGGCGGGGGCCGATCAAGGGCGAACGGCTCGAGCTGGGACTGCTCGCTGCCGGGCGTGACCCGGTCGCCCTCGACACCGCCCTGTTGCAGGCCTTGGAGCTTGATCAGCGAAAATGTCCGATCTGGCGGGCTGCGGACTTACGCGCCTTTCCCGGCGCCCGGCCGGAATTAATAAACTGGCTCGGGCAGCGGCCCGAATCGTTTCACGGCTCCGGTTTTCAGGCGCCGTCCATTCTCAATCCGGTGCCGTTCAACCCCGTTCGGTTTCTGCTCAGTTCGCTGCGCCGCGCCGCCGCCCGGAGTAATTGAGAATCACTCCACAATGAGGAATGAGGACAATCCATGTTTAACATGACAGGAAAGGCAGCACTGGTCACCGGCGGTTCGCGGGGCATCGGCAGAGCTATTGCCATCCGTCTGGCCGAGCACGGTATGGATATCGTGGTCAACTATGTGCGGCACAAGCAGGATGCGCTGGCCACAGCCGCCGAAGTGGAGAAATTCGGTCAGCGCTGCCTGCTCATCAAGGCCAACGTCGCCAAGGAAAGCGATGTCGAGGCGATGTTTGACGAGATCGCCGGGGAATTCGGCCGTCTCGATGTGCTGGTCAGCAACGCCGCCTCGGGGGTCCTGAAGCCGGTCCTGGAGCTTACCTCGCGGCATTGGAACTGGGCCATGGACATCAACGCCCGGGCGCTGCTCAGCCTCGTCCAGCAAGCCCTGCCGCTGATGCAGGAAGGCGGAAGGGTCATCGCCGTATCGAGCCTCGGCTCGGTCAGGGCCATCGAGAACTACACCACCGTCGGTGCCTCCAAAGCGGCGCTCGAGTCGCTGGTTCGTCACCTGGCGGTGGAACTCGGACCCCGGGGCATCCGGGTCAATACGGTCAGTGCCGGGGCTGTCGATACCGATGCACTGAAAAAATTCCCCAACCGTGAAATCATCCTCGAAAACGCCCTGAAGCGAACGCCGCTGGGACGTTTGATAACCACCGACGACGTCGCCGATGTGACCCTGTTTCTGTGCAGCAACCTGGCCGATATGATCCAGGGCCAGGTGGTCACCGTCGACGGCGGCTATGCGATCATGGGCTGAGCCGGTCCTTATCGGGGCTTCAGAGCTTGTGAGGCTTTCCTGTTGATGACGGCGATGACGATCAGCGAGAGCACTATCGTTGAGGCAACCCAGCTCAGCATCATCAGGGCATCGGAGAGCGGAATCGAACCGTCGTATCTGAACCAGGAGCGAACCAGCCGGTAGGTGGGTTTGATGCCGCTGGAGAGGACGATCAGCATATAGACCACGGCGCAGAAAAAATAGACGACCGAACCGAGTCCCATCGCCGTGTTCTTGTTTTCGGCATGATAATCGGCGAAAATCGTTCCGAAGCCAAGCGCCAGGGCGACCACCGTCCAGCAGATAACCACGGCGGCAAAAAGCGACACCCACCACATCGGCCCGTCGATCTGCAGAAAATGGTTCGAGACGGCCACAAGAACCAGAATAAGGATGGTAAAGGGCGTCAGGTAAAAGAGGTACTTGTAGAACAGAAATCTCGCCGCACCCAGCGGTGATGACTTGATCAGGTAGAATGCTCCTCCTTCCCCGCCAATCGACGGATAGACGAAACGAGCCGCCAGGGCGGCGGCAAGAAAACCGCTCAGCCCGATGTTCCCAAATGAGATCAGATTGGCGACATAGGTGCTGCCGAAGGTCCGTTCCAGCGGCAGAACTTTGAAGTTGTAGAGATAGACAACGACCAGGGCGCCGATCATGAAAAACTGCGACCACTCCTTCGAGTCGCGCAGAAAGGAGATGGTTTCCTTGCGGAAGATCCAGATCAGCCGCGACCGTCTTCCGCCAGCTTCCCTGAAGCGATGGTTGCCGCCGAATGACTCCTGGGACTTGGAATAACCCGGCAGGAAGAAGCGGGCCATCAGTAGTTCACCAAAAACGAGCAGCACCAGCGGGGTCAGAAGAATCAGGCCGAGCAGCAGGTAGTCGATCTGGCGGTCGAGCAGATAGGTGGTCAAGGCCTGGGCGCTCCAGCTGGCCGGCAGCCAGAATCCCGCCGGGTTGGAGACGGCCGACATGTATTCGATGAACTGGCTGTATTTCTCCGGATTGACCAGATCTTCGGGCCGCATCAGACGAAAGATCAGGTAAAGAAAAAGACCGAAACAGATCGACAGATAAAAGATGATGTCCTTGGTGCGCCGGGCCGGGAACAGATAAACCAGCATGATCACGAACAGCATCGCCGAACCGCTGGCGGTGAAAGCGGTTGCCGGCACGACCACGAAGAGCAGGGGCCAGTAAAGCGGGCCGCTTTCAAAGACCACCCCGAAGGCCCCGAAAATCGGCAGTGAGAAGACCAGCATCATCCAGCCGGTATTGATGAAGGTGGTCAGCAGCCGCATCCTGAAGAGTTCGTCCAGCTTCACCGGGGCGGCGACGATGATCTCATTGTCGCTGGAAAGATAAAGCGTCGTAACCCCGGCGATCATCGACGAGAAAATCAGCATCGCAAAGATCGTGATCCAGGCCATCTGGAAAATTTTCATGCTCAGAATGACGCCAAGCTCGCTCTGGGCATGAAAATAACCGACGCTTTTGAAGGTGAAGAAATAAAGCGCGATACAGATGACGGCTCCGACCGTGATGAAGCCAAGAATTTTAAGCCCGGCCCGGGTGCGGAAGAAGCGATTTGTCGCCGATCTGAAAAACGGCAGAAACAGGCGCCCGTCTGGCATATCAATTCCTGCGCAGCGCAGCGACGACTTCCTGCAGCTCGAAAGCACCGGTCAACTGCAGGAAAAGATCTTCGAGGTTGGCTGCACCCTCCCGGGCCTGTGCCTTGAGCTCTTCAACGCTGCCGCCGGCAATGATCGTTCCGTTCCTGATGATGCAGACCCGGTGGCACAACTCCTCGGCGATTTCCATCGAGTGGGTCGACAAAAAGATCGTGGTTCCGGATTCAGCCTTGGATTTGAACATTTCCTTGACGATCCGTGCACTTTTCGGATCGAGCCCGACCATCGGTTCATCGACTACGATCAGCGGCTGGTCGAGCATGAAGATCGAGGTCATGATCAGTTTTTGACGCATACCGTGGGAATAGCTTTCGATCAGGTTGTTGCGCCAGTCCTGGAGGTCGAAAAGCTCGAGGTAGCTCTGCGCCTGTTCGAGCCGCTCCCTGCTGTCCGGGGACGGATAGAGGCTTGAAATAAAGCTCAGGTATTCGGCGCCGGTCAGTTTTTCATAAAGAAAGGGCCGGTCGGGGATATAGCCGGTCAGTTCCCGGCAGCGGATCGGTTCCGCCTCCATCTTATGGCCGCAGATAGAGAGGCTGCCTGAGGTCGGCTGCAGCAGACCGGCGATCATCTTTATCGTGGTTGTCTTTCCCGCCCCGTTGGGGCCCAGGAACCCGAGGATTTCTCCCTTCTCAACCCGAAGATCGACCTCGTCCACCGCAGTCATCGTGTCGAATTTTTTGCTGAGCTTGTCTATGCTTAGTACCGGTTCGTTCATCTTCTGATTGGTTGAAGGGGTTGATTATGCGTATGAACGGCTATTGATGCAGCGGCTCGATTTCAAGGGTGTTCAATAAGGCTCCGATCTTTACCTGTTCCTCCAGTTCGCCCTCGATAAACTTGAGATGGCTGAGGTCTGCGGGGAACTGGTTGGTGGTTGTATCGAGGCTGATCCAGCGGCCGTCGACACAGACCTCGTTCCAGGCATGATAATAAAAAGCTCCTTTATGATAAACGACGCCGACGGCGATTTTGGTCGGTATACCCGCTGCCCGGCTCAGGGCGGCAAACAGCGAGGCATGCTCGTTGCAGTCGCCGATACCCGCTTTCAGAGTGGTCAGCGCATCGGGAATGCCGATCACCGGTCGTTTGTCGAGGTGATTGTAGACCCAGTCGGCCAGCGCCCGTGCTTTTTTCAGCGGGTCGGTCTGGCCGCCGATAATGGCCTGGCTCTGCTCGATAATTTCAGGAGCTCCGGCCTGAATATAGGGGGAAGCGAGCAGATGTTCATCAGTGTCCCCGCATGAATCAGGATTCGAGGCCGGGGCGCTGATATCTTCTCTGCTCACGGTCAGGATCTGGCCGCTGAACTGCTGGCGGCCCGAATCGAGGTCAAACGCCACCCCCTCGGGCAGGGTGAGCCGATAGCGGGCGACGGCCATGTCCGTGAGGTCGAACATCTCGCCTTTGACCGGGACGGCCACCGAAGCGAGCAGGTCGGCCTGGTCTTCTTCACTGTCCGGCAGCGACTTCGCTTTGAATTCAGGTTCTTTGACAAAGACGAAACCGGCGGGAGATTCTTCCTTGATTACATTGCCGCTGTCGTCGAGCCAGAAGTTGAGCCGGGCGCCGCCGAAATTTTCGGTGAAGCGGTGGAGGTTATAGACCCGGTCGTTTACCAGGACTTTTTCCTTGCCGCGATATCCGACGATCGACTCCTTGCCGGTCAGCGAGAACGGGTCGAACCAGGGAATTTTCACCTTTTCCCCCTTCTCGATTCCCCGGCTCAGCAGGTAGGAGCGCCTCGAGGTAGACAGCCGGGGCGGACCGTTGAGAACCACCTGATCGCTGATCACGTTATTGCCGGTATCCAGCTCGAAGCTGACCGTATCGCCGGCCACACTGCCCTGTGCTTTCATCTTGTAAAACGGCGAGGTGAAGGAAAAATCAAAAGCGGCCAGGGCACCGGAACTGCCAAGCTGGGCTTCGAGATCGAGCGCCACCGGGTGGGTCACCTCCGAAATCTGCAGCTGCATCCGGGCCTGCTGCCTGATCTTCATGGTCTGGTCATCCTGGGGCAGGTACTGGTGCTCGACGTAGCCGATCTTCTGGTCTTTGAAATAGATGGATTGATACTCGACCCGGCTGTCGCGCTCCAGGGCCATGGCCTCTCTGCTGTCGATGGTCTGGACGAAAAAATCGCGGCGCAGCAGCAAACCGATCAGCAGCAGCCAGATCAGAACAAGCGTGGTCTTGAGTAGTGCTGGCTTGATTGAAGATTGCATCAGCAGACGCTAGAAAAGAAACTGTTCATCGGTTAAAAAGCGGTCGTCTTATGCTCATATCCTGAGGCTGCCTTGAAACATTGTCTATTCACCCAAACTCTGTGTTGTATGTGAAAATTTCAGCGTCGGAATATCTGCATGCATGCCTGCAGAAAAATTTTCATGCACGCCTTGATTCTGAGCAAAAAACTTCATTTTGCAAGGTAGTCTTGAGTTATCGGTAAAAACCTGTTTAAACCATCGACAAAATAAGGAGCATGACCGTGCGGGCAAGTTCTGTTTTATTGCCGTTACTGTTTGCTGCGGCAGTTGTTCGCACTACATTCATCAGCAGGGGTCGGCAGGTTTTTCATCTACCATGTTCAAAACGAAAAAGGAACTGATTCTCGCCTCCGGCTCACCACGCAGAAAAACGCTGCTCACAGAGCTGGGAATCGATTTCGAGGTCGTCGTCCCCGCCGTCGATGAAAGCCGGCGCGAACAGGAAGCGGCGCAGGACTATCTTCTGCGGATGGCCTCGACAAAAGGTGAGCGTGTTGCCCGCAATCACCCGGCTGCCTGGGTTCTCTCTGCGGATACGATCGTCATCGCCGGTGAAAATCTGCTGATGAAACCCCGGAACGAGGCTGAGGCGGTTGCGATGCTGATGGAACTCTCGGGCCGGGAGCATCAGGTACGAACCGGCTTTTGTCTCAGGTGTCTGGATGAGCGCGCAGCTGCTCTTGCGTCCGTATGTTCCCGGGTGCGCTTCAGGGCCTTTGACGAGACCTGGGCGCGGGCATACGCAGAGACCGGGGAACCGCTGGACAAAGCCGGGGGCTATGGTATCCAGGGGCGCGGCGGTGTCCTGGTCGAATCTATCAGCGGTTCATATTCCAACATCGTCGGTCTGCCGCTGGCTGAAGTGGTTTCGCTGCTCGCTGAGCATCGAGTCGTTGAACCGTTGCTGCCGGCAGAGCTGACGGAGCTTAACAAACGCTGAATATGCGGGTAGAATTGATTCTGGAGCGAGGTGTCACCATAGAGACTGAGGGTATGCAGTCATACCTGAAGCCAACGAGCGGAGTTGTTCATGAATGACTATGCACAGGCGGTTATTGATTTTTACAACAAGAACCTTGCAAACAGCAGTCTTGACAAGGCGACCCTGGTCGGTGATTGTCCCTTCTGTCCGGAAAAAGGACTCGACGGCAGCGGCAAGCTGGCGGTCAGTGTCAATCCCGATGGTTTTTTTCACGGCTATTTTCGCTGTCTGAACCGCTGTGTCCGGGGCGGATTTCCGCTCTGGTTCACCACGCTTGCCAAACTCGACCCCGCTTCCACCCCCGGCTATGACCCCGACCGGGAGTATGCCCCGCGCCAGACAGACTATCCCGTTCACTCGATCAACCAGGAAATCAGGACGTTTCAGGACAACCTGAGTGATACGGTCATCCAGGACTTCGAGCGCAGTTCCGTCAAAAAACCGGTACTCGAACAGATGTCCATCGGCTACAACGGCCGCTATGTGGTCTACCCCTATTTCCAGGAAGACGGTAACTGCTATACGGCCCGCTGCGTCAATCCGGACCGGCCCGAAGACTTTTTCTGGCACGGTGATTCCCGGATGAGTGCCGACCAGTTCCAGATCTTCAACGTCGAGGCAATCCGGCGCTGCGAAAACGGCGCCCTGGTGCTCTGTGAAGGGGAGGAAAACCTGCTCACCGTCAAGCAGATGGGTCTGCCCGGCATCGCCGTTCCCGACACCCAGATATTTGACTCGATCGAGGTCGAGCGTTTCGAATTTATCAGAACGCTCTTTATCGTCGTCGCCAACAACGCCGAGTCACACATCCGGGCCCGTATCCTGGCATCTCGAATCGGCTACAAGGTGCGGCTCTTGAACTGGCCGGCGGGGCTGCCGAGAAACTACAATCTCCGGCAGCTGGCCCGGGACAAGGGCAGTGGTTTCGGCGCTGCGCTGATCGGTATGGCCCGCAGTTCCAGAGCGTTCTCTCCGTTTGTCAGCCCCAAGCGGGAACATGACAGGTTTTTTGAAAAACTGAAAAGTCAGGGCGGGGATGAGTATCAAAAGCTGGTTTCAGGGTTTTCCGCCCTTGACGGCGCGATGGACGGCATCCACGGCATTAATATCTTCGGCGGCCCGCCCAAAGTGGGCAAATCCTCGTTCATGATTCAGATCGGCACCGAAATGGCCCGTCAGGGGGTGCCGGTGCTCTACTACGATTTTGAAAACGGCCGCCAGAAAATCTTTCAGCGCACCATGGCCCGCCTCAGCCGCATCGAGAGCAAACGGCTGATCGAAAGAGAATTTTCAGAAGAAGAGCGGGAGCGCTACGAAGCAGCCCACCGTGAGTTCAAGAAGATGCTCAACAATTTCCGGGTGGTCAATGATCGCCAGTTGAGTCCCGAGATCATGCGCCGGCACATCGATTTCATCAAGCATGAAACCCAGCAGAACTATTGCGCGGTCATCATCGACAGCCTGCACAAACTGCCGTTCAAGGATTTCAGCGAACGGCGCAGCGGCATCGACGCCTGGCTCAGACAGTTCGAGTCGATCAGAGACGATCACCAGGTTTCCTTTCTGATTATTTCAGAGCTTACCAGGGGCGATAAGGGCTCCTACCGGGAAGCACCGCACATGGGCGTATTCAAGGGATCGGGAGACATCGAATACAGTGCCGACAACGCACTGGTTCTGCTGCCGGACGTAGAACATGAGCAGCCTCCGGCAGACGCCGGGCGAAAATCTGATCTCTGGCTGGTCGCCAGCCGGGAGCACAGTCCGGGGCTGGTCTCGGCCTATCAGCTTGATTACCCCTATTGGGGCTTTAAAGAGGTGTGAAAAACACTCGAGAAGCTACGGTTGAACCCGGCTCTCTTTGATCCAGTCCGCCAGTGCAGCAGCTGAGCGCTGCGCTCTGACCTGCCCGCGCTGGCGTTTGGGTATCTTTTTCTCCCAGGCGGGAAACAGGCCGAAGTTGATATTTGACGGCTGGAAATGGGCGCTGTCTGATTCTGTCAGGTGGCTGATCAGCGCCCCCAATGCGGTTTCCGGCGGCGGCGTCAATGCTTCTTCAGCGTTATACAATCGTGCCGCATTGATGCCCGCCAGCAGCCCCATCGCGGTCGACTCCACATAGCCTTCGACGCCTGAGAGCTGGCCGGCGATCAGCAGCCCTGAGCGCATCTTTGTCTGCAGGCTGCTGTGCAGGACTTCCGGCGCACAGATAAAGGTGTTTCGATGAATTGAGCCGAAGCGGGCGAACTCAGCCTTTTCCAGGCCCGGTATCTGGGTGAATATTCTTTTCTGCTCGGGCTGGGTCAGTTTGGTCTGAAAACCGACCATGTTGAAGAGCGTTCCGTCTTTGTTTTCTTTTCTGAGCTGGACCACGGCATGCGGGGTCCGGCCGCTGTGAGGATTTTCCAGTCCCACCGGTTTCATTGGTCCGTAACGCAGGGTTTCGGGACCGCGGCTGCTCATGATCTCGATCGGCAGGCAGCCTTCAAAATATTTGACCTCCTCGAAATCGTGCAGCGGTGCATATTCAGCTTTGTTGAGCTGGTCGATGAGCAGGCGGTAATCATCTTCTCCGAGCGGGCAGTTGAGGTAGTCTCCGGGACCGTCGTCGTAGCGCGACTTCTGGTAGATTATCGACATGTCGAGCGATTCCGCATGCAGAATCGGGGCGATGGCATCGTAGAAATAAAGACGCGAGGCGCCGATGAACCGAGCCAGACTCTCGGCCAGCGGCTCGGCGGTAAGCGGGCCGGTGGCCACAATCAAAGGGCCACTTCCCTGATCCGGCAGCCCGGTGATTTCTTTTCGCACCAGGGTGATCAGCGCTTCGGCCTCGATCGCTTTGGTAATGGTTGCGGCGAACAGCTCCCGGTCGACCGCCAGCGCTTTACCGGCCGGAACGGCGGTTTCGTCGGCGACCCGCATGATCAGTGAACCGAGTGTTCTCATCTCGTCTTTGAGCAGGCCCACCGCCGAGTGCGGGTCATCGGAGCGAAACGAGTTGGAGCAGACCAGCTCAGCCAGACTGTCTGATTCGTGGGCCGGGCTGCGTTTTTCCGGCTTCATCTCGTACAGGGCTACCGGGCAGTTTCTCCTGGCGAGCTGCCAGGCGGCCTCACAGCCTGCCAGACCGGCACCGATAATGGTAACGGGGTCTCTGTTCATAGGGAATTTCTTGCAGATTGTCTCGACATGCGTAAAAGATGGGGATGTTGTTTTTATGAAATATGCGTGTCAGGGGCGTTCGATGGTGACATGCACTTTTCTGCGTCCCCACTGCAGCGCTTCCTGGTGAGAGTCATAAAATATGTCGATTCTGTCCTCCCCCTTGATCGCCCCGCCCCGGTCTTCGACCGTTCCCCAGCCGTAGCCGGGTACGTACATCCTGGTGCCGAACGGATAATAGTTCGTGTCGGCGGCTATGGTCCCGTGCTGCGGAACCAGGTACCAGGGAAACAGAATCGTCCGTACCGGGATCATCCAGGGATTGTAGAGACTGTCCATCGAAAACAGCCCCGGTACGGGCTCGTGAGGATCGGTGCCGCTGGCGGTTTTACCGCTGTAAGGCAGACCTTCCTGCGGCCCGGCGCTGACATAGCGGTTCCAGAAATCGAGCTTCAGCCAGGCCCAGCTGCCCCGTTCCCAGCTGCAGCATGAAGCGCAGCCGCAGTAAGCGGTAACCTCCATCAGCCGGCCAACCGGTTTTTGGGCGCAGCCGGAGACTGCCAGCCCAATACAGAGCAGGGTGAGGAAGCGTATGAGCTTGAGAAATGGGAATGTTCTGTTAATCATGTCCGGTGGAACCATTTCCTGATATCGCCCGCTGACAGGAGTTTTACCACCGGCCTGCCGTGGGGGCAGTGGCTGAAGAGATCGGCCGCTGCCATCTTCTCGAGCAGTGCTTTGATCTCGGGGCTGCTCAGTTGATCACCCGATTTCACCGCTGCTTTGCAGGCCATGGTGGATAACAGGTATTCCAGCCGGTCAGTGGCTGCACCGCTGTTCTCGCTGCCGAAGCGCTCCAGTACCTCGAAGAAAAGATCCTGGGGAGAGGTGCTGCCGGCCAGAGCAGGAACCGCGCTCAATATCCAGGTCGCAGCGCCGAAGTCGCGCAGAGCAAAACCAATCTGTTCCAGCTCCACCAGGTTGGCCTCGACCAGCTGGGCCTGATAAACGGTCAGTTCCATCGATACTGGAAAAAGCAGATTCTGGGAGGCGACTTTGCCGCGCAGATACTGGCTGCGCAGCTCTTCGTAAAGGAGCCGTTCATGGGCGGCATGCTGATCGATGACGATCAGGTTGTCGCCGTTTCTACAGAAGATATAGAGATCCTTGAAACTGCCGACGACAATCAGGTTCTCCACCTGCACCGCCGGTTCCGGGACCCCGTCCACCGCAGCTGGGCTGGACATGCTCCCGGAAACGGACCGGGGGCTCGCTGCCGGTTCAGGTTCGGCAACGCTGACGCTGTTCTGAACGTGGCGGGGAGCTTGATAAATGGTGGCCTGGCTGGTTGGCCCGACGTGCCTGTCAACCGGGCCGGGCGACGGCTGCGGTTGATTGATAGCAGTCTGAGCAGGTGAGGGAGGCTTCTGATCCTGAGGAGCTGCAGAAAAGATCTGACTGCGCAGCGGCTGCTGGGCAGTCAGCATCGCTTCTCTGACCGTGGAACTCACCACCTGATGGACGCTGCGGCTGTCCTTGAAGCGAACTTCATGCTTGGCCGGGTGGACATTGACATCGACCTGATCGGGGGGCAGGTTGAGCTTGATAATGCCGGCCGGGTAGTGCCCCTTGAGCATGAACGAGCGCAGTCCTTCGTTGACCGCGTGGCCAATGAGCCGGTCCTTGATCACCCGGTTGTTGACGAAAAGGCGCAGCTTCGCGGCCGTCGGCCGGGTCGAATCGGGCGGCACCAGCAGACCGGAAACGGCGATGCCGTCCGGGCCGGGAGAACCGCTGTCGATGTGAATGAAATCGCCGGCGTAGTTGAGCAGCTGCGAGAGTCGCCGCTGCAGATCGAGGTCGTGCTCGAGCCGGATGGTCGTTCGACCGTTTACTTTCAGTGAAAAGGCCACATCCGGCCGGGCCAGTCCGTAGCTTTTGATGGTGTCGTCGATATGGGCCAATTCGGTGCGGGCGGTGCGCAGGAATTTCTTCCTGGCCGGGGTGTTGCTGAACAGGCTCCTGACCTCGATTATCGTGCCCACCGGAGTTCCGGTCTCGTGAACCTTTTTGATGGAACCGTAGGTGGAAAAGGCAGCGGTTCCAAGCTGGTCTTCACGCCGGCGCGAGGTGATGCTCATTTTCGACACCGAGGCGATCGATGGAATGGCCTCTCCTCTGAAGCCCAGGCTCTTGACGGAGATTACGGTGTCGTCTTTGCTCAGTTTCGAGGTGCCGTGGCGCTCGAAGCTCATCAGCACGTCGTCCTCGTCCATGCCTTCGCCGTTGTCGGCGATGCGGATCAGCCGGGTGCCGCTGCCTTCGATGTCGATTTCGATCCGATCTGCACCGGCATCGAGACTGTTTTCAACAAGCTCCTTGACCACCGAGGCCGGGCGTTCCACCACTTCCCCGGCGGCAATCTGGTTGGCCAGGTTTTCGGGCAGGATACGGATCTTTGCCATGGGTTACCCGTAACCTAAGCTGTCAAGCTGTTGTGCTCTGTCGTAACCACCGCCTACGCCAGCAGGTTCAGCGCTGAGCCGGCCTTGAACCATTCGACCTGGGCCTCGTTGTAGGTGTGGTTCAGCTTGAACTCTTCCTTCGTGCCGTCACTATGGGTGACAATGCAGTCCACCTGCCTGCCCGGAGCCAGCTGATCGAGATTGGGGATGTCGACCCGGTCGTCCTCTCTGATGGCGTCGTAATCGTCGGGATTAGCGAAGGTAAAGGCAAGCAGCCCCTGCTTCTTCAGGTTCGATTCATGGATGCGGGCAAAGCTGCGGGCGATAATGGCTGCAGCGCCAAGCAGTCTCGGGGACAGGGCCGCATGTTCGCGGCTGCTGCCTTCGCCGTAGTTCCAGTCGCCGACAACCACCCATTTGACCGCTTTTGCTTTGTAGTCCCGGGCAATCGTTGAAAACGGTACACCCGTTTCTCCGGTCAGTACGTTGAGCCCGGTTCCGGCCTCGTCATTGTAGGCGTTGATCGCGCCCATGAACATATTGTCGCTGAATTTGTCGAGGTGTCCGCGCAGCCGCAGCCATGGTCCGGCAGGTGAAATGGCATCAGTCGTACACTTGCCTTTGGCCTTGAGCAGGACCGGGGCCTGGCAGATGTCTTCGCCGTCCCATTTGGGCCAGGGTTTCAGGAGCTGCAGCCGCTGGCTGTTCGGGTCAACTTTTAATTCGATGTCACTGCCGTCCTCGGGCGGCTCATGGAATTTGGATTCTCCCTTGTCAAAACCTTTTTCGGGCACATCAGGAGCATCTTTGGGTGCTTCGAGTTTGAAGGCTTTGCCTTCCCCATCGGTCAGAGGATCAGTCAGGGGGTTGAAAGACAATTTCCCCGCCAGTGACAGGGCCACGGTAATTTCCGGGCTGGCGATAAAATTCATGGTCGTCGGCTGCCCGTCGTTGCGCCGGGGGAAGTTGCGGTTGTAGGAGGTGACGATACTGTTTGGTTTCTCCGCTACGGAAGCATCACGTTTCCACTGTCCGATGCAGGGTCCGCAGGCGTTGGCCAGCACCGTGCCGCCGATATTTTTGAGTGCATCCATCTGTCCGTCGCGCTCGATCGTTGCCCGGATCTGCTCGGAACCCGGGGTCACCATCAGCGGTACCGCCGCCTTGACGCCATGGGCGGAAGCCTGCTCGGCCACGTCCGCAGCCCGGCTCATATCTTCATAGGACGAGTTGGTACAGCTGCCGATCAGACAGGTGGAGATGTCGTCGAGCAGTTCGTCGCTTTCCGCAACTTCTGCGGCCAGTTTCGACAGCGGCCGGGCCCGATCGGGGGAGTGCGGGCCGACCACATAGGGCTCCAGTTTGGACAGGTCGATTTCGACAACGCGGTCGAAGTAGTTCTCGGGATGCTCCACAACTTCAGGATCGAGGCTCAGCAGTTCTTTGTGCTGGTCGGCCAGTTCCGCCAGTTCCGCCCGGCCGGTGGCTTTGAGGTAGGTGGCGATATTGTCGTCGAACTCGAAAATAGAAGTCGTCGCACCGAGTTCGGCCCCCATGTTGGTGATGGTCGCCTTACCGGTACAGCTCAGCGTTTTGGCGCCGGGACCGAAATATTCGATGATCGAATTGGTGCCGCCGGAAACGGTCAGTTCGCCGGCCAGGTACAAGACGATGTCCTTGGGAGCGGTCCAGCCGCTCAATTCACCGGTGAGGACCACGCCGATATGTTTGGGGTGCAGGACTTCCCAGCTGAGCCCGGCCATCGCGTCGATCGCATCGGCGCCGCCGACGCCGACGGCGCAGGCGCCGATCCCGCCGCCATTGGGGGTGTGCGAGTCGGTACCGAGGATGATCGCCCCGGGAAAGGCGTAATTCTCCAGATTCACCTGATGAATGATGCCCGCCCCCGGCTCCCAGAACCCGGCGCCAAATTTGGCCGCCGCCGATTTCAGAAAGTCGTAGACCTCGTTGTTTTCGGCTATCGAGGCGGAAAGATCGAGATCGCCTGCCACCCGGGCCTCGATCAGGTGGTCGCAGTGGATGGTGGTCGGCACGGCGACTTTTTTCCTGCCGGTCATCATGAACTGCAGCATCGCCGACTGACCCAGGACATCCTGCAGAATAACCCGGTCGGGACGGACATGGAGGTAGCTTTTGCCGGGAATCATTTCCTGATTTTCCGGATCATCGAGGTGGGATAGCAGGATCTTGTCGGCAAGGGTCAGCGGTCGCCCGAGTCTGCGCCTGACAACCTCGAGGTTGCGGCTCATTCTCTGGTAGACATCGGCTACGAATTCCGGGGTCGATTCAAGGCTGGACATTAATGTTTCCTCCACGGTGAGAAAGAGATTTTGAAAGAGTCCATTAACTAGTAAGATCAGATGCGCCGGTTTTCAATGATTTTCTCGACCTGAGCAGGCGCTGCTCAGGTGTGCTGGAAAACCGGGTAAATTCGAGACCATGCTGAACAGACATCGGCACCGATCAGGCCATGAACCAGAAAATACTGCTTACCCTGCTGCTCTCGGTTTTTATCGCCCTGCTCGGCATCGGCATCATCATCCCGGTGATGCCCGTCTTTGCCTCAGAGCTTGGTGCCAACGGACTGGCGCTGGGAATGATCATCGCGGCCTTTTCAGTCAGCCGGGGTGTACTGCAGCCGGTCATCGGCAACCTCTCCGACCAGTGGGGCCGCAAGGGGTTTCTGGTCGCCGGGCTGTTCGTTTACGGGCTGGTCGGCCTGCTCATTCCGCATGCGGCATCGGTCCTGCACCTGCTGCTGATCCGGGCTTTCCAGGGGGTCGGCTCGGCGATGATCGTGCCGATCGGCATGGCCTACATGAGTATCCTCGCACCGTCCGGTCAGGAAGGCCGCTATCAGAGCTACCTGAACATTGCCATTTTCTGCGGCATCGGCTGTGGTCCGATCATCGGCGGGGTTGTCTTCGATCTGTTCGGTTTTGCTACGGTTTTCTACGTCATGGCGCTGCTCAGCTTCGGTGCGTTTCTGCTGGTACTGAAAAACATGCCAGTTCAGTCGGCAGCGCCGTCGGTCTCTAAAACCGGGCTGCTGAAAAGCCTGGCGATGATGATGAAGAGCCGGCTGACCATGGGGATTCTGCTGGCCCGCTTCGTGACCATGATCATCATGGTGCCGTCGATGGCCTTTCTGCCGCTGCTGATGGCGGATAGAATAGGGGCCAGCGGCCTCCAGATCGGTATGGTGATGGCCTGCCGCACGCTGGTGAACGCGCTGCTTCAGGTGCCGGGCGGCAAGGCCGCCGATCGCTATGACAAGCTGTCTCTGCTGGTTGCCGGCTGTGTCTGTCTGAGCGCTTCGATCATAATGATCCCGCTGATGGAGCATTTCATCACCTATCTGCTGCTCTACTGTCTGCTTGGTTTCGGGGAGGCGATCATCTGGCCGGTACTGGGAGCCTACGCCTCCATCGAGGGCAAAAAACGGTACGGGCACGGGACGATGATGGGTGTTTTCAGCCTGTCGATGAGCACCGGCATTTTGGTAGGGGCGCTGCTCGCCGGCTTCAGCATGGATCATTGGGGAATCGATTCCGCCTATTACATAACTGCGGCAAGCGTTATCGTCGGGATCACCGGCGCCGCCCTGCTGATAAAAACGGGGGACAGATCAGCGGTAAATCGCTTCCGCTAACAAGGCTCACTGGTTCTCCGGATGGTTATTTGATGATGATACCGCCCCAGGTGCGATAGGTTTTGTGCTCTTTGCGTTTTCTGTCGATATAGGCTTCGTTCATTTCCAGTTCCTGACGCTGTTTCTCCAGTTCGGTGACACACGCAAGAGCACGTGAATAATCTTTGCTGTAGGGTGCGATGTACTTTTTTCGGCAGGACTCTTTTAATTCCGCTGTCCAATTCCGGCTCTCCCAAAGATCCCTGGCTGCGGCCTGTTCCTTCGCGCAGACCGGGTCCTGATTGCAGATCTTCAGGTGAACCCGCCAGTCGCCGGCGCTTGCGGCGATGGCCGACAGGAGAACAAACAGGGCCGCTGAAGCCAACGCTCGGATACCCGTTGTTGTGAGCATGACCGCATGTCTCCGATATGTTTGTGCCTCAGTCAACCGAGGCATCGGTGCGCTCATCCTCCTGCTGCACACCTTCCATCAGCAGCATCATGAACTCGCCGATCTCGGCCGCTTTCTGGTCGGCTGTCGAGAGGCCGGGAACGAAACGATACGAGCCGCTGTTTTCTCCAAGAATGCTGAAAATCGCCTCCTTGCCGCTGCTGTTCTGGTAGGCGGCGTTGACGATGCCGCCCTCTCTGAAGGAGACGGTTCCGTCGCCTTTAGTGAGGTTCATTTTCAGTACACCGGTCTTCTGGTGCAGATGAAATACCTGGAACAACTCGGCCGGGGTGATGTCCTCGAGGCTGCCGCTCATGGTGGCTTTGGTGTCGATCAGCTTGACCGCGTTGAGGAGCTCGAGGCGCAGCGCCAGCAGTTTGGCGATGTAGATCAGAACGGTTGCCGAACTGCTCAGCAGGTGGCCGAACTCCTGGGCGGTGACATCGACCACCAGGCCGTCTTCCAGGGCTCGCACATTCCACAGGGTGCGGACCGCGCCCAGGCAGCTCATCTCGCCGACGATTTCCCCGGGCCCCAATATGGAAACCACCTCTTTATTTCTCTCCAGCGCGAAGCGGCCGGAAAGGATCAGGTAGAGTTTCAAGCTTGGCCGGTTCTGCTTCAGCAGCACGGTCTGGGCGGGAACAGCCATGGGCACGAAATCTTCGAGAATGTTGTCGATTCTGTCAGCTTTGAGTGCTTCCAGAAAAGGGCAGTCCACCGGCCTGCCGTTGAGTTCTTCCATGACCTTGAGCAGCCGTGGGATGGCATTTTCCGCCTCGATATCGGTGGTGTCATTCTGATAGCACTCGGTAAATTTGATCAGGCCGGTGCAGCCGCTGCAGCTGAAGGTCTCGGCATTCTTCAGGTTGCTCCAGGCCGGGTCGGTCTGCATCTTGATCAGCAGGCTCATGAAATCCCGGGCCAGTACCAGGCAGACTTCCTTTCCGGCACCGCAGGAGCAGGACCTCATGGTCAGCGCCATGGTATCCCCTTCGACGTAGAGGGGGCAGTGGATCGCTTCGGTGACTTCGTAGACGGTCTTCTTAACGCTCATGCTATGTCAAGCTGCAGACAGAGCTGCAGTCCGGTTAAATTGATAGTAACAATTTAGAATTACATATATTCACCACCGAGGTCAAGGAAGATGCTGTACATTTATCAGCTGGTTGGTACGGTTTTTCTGTCAGGTTTATGCTGATTGTCGATTCAAAGTATTTGCCAACAGTCGCTGAAACCGCTAGGTTGAAGTAACGCTATAAATAGCCGCTATGGTCTCGACTGTGGCGGTCCCGTCAGTGTCTTGTGAAGCTTTTCAAGCCCCGGGAAAGAGGAGGGAAGCAATGCCATACGGATACACCGGAAAGATCTTGAGAGTCGATCTTACCAGCAGGGAAATCAGCACCGAGATGCCGTCAGAAGCGTTTTACCGCACCTACATGGGTGGCAGCGCCCTGAACCTTTATTATCTTCTCACCGAAATGAAGGGTCATGTCGAACCACTCTCACCCGATAACATCCTGGCCTTCAGCGTCGGCACCCTGACCGGCGCCCGGGTTTCGGGGCAGAGTCGTTTGACCATTACGGCGAAATCACCACTCACCGGTGCCATCGGTGATTCCCAGAGCGGCGGTTTTTTTCCGGCTAAACTCAAATTCGCCGGTTTCGATGCGGTGATTGTCAAGGGGCGTGCCGATACCCCGGTCTACCTCTTCATCGACGAGGGCAAAGCGGAACTGCGCGATGCCGCTCAGTTATGGGGCAAGACCACTGAAGCGGTCGAGACGGCCATCAAAGATGAGCTCGATGACCGGGAAAATCTCGAAATCCTGCAGATCGGCCCGGCCGGTGAAGCCGGTGTCGCCTACGCCTGTGTCCTGAGCATGTGCTGCCGCGCCAACGGCCGTACCGGCATGGGCGCGGTAATGGGCAGCAAGAATTTCAAGGCGATTGTGGTGCGTGGTTTCGAGGAGCCGGAAATCGCCGATCGGACGTTGCTCAAGGAAGTTATCCGCACTGGTGCGGAGTTGTTCAAAAAACCGGCTAACAGCGGTTTCGGTAAATATGGTACTGCCATCACCGTGGGCATCAACAACGGCATCGGCGGACTGCCGACCAGCAACTGGCAGAGCGGCTCGATGGACAATTACGAGGCCATCGACGGGCCGACGCTTTACGACGAGGCGCTGCTGGGCGCCGCCGAGGGTAAGCAGGGGAGCCAGGGGCGCGATACCTGCTTCAGCTGCATCGTCCGCTGTAAACGGGTGAGCAAAATCAGCGAGGGGCCCTATCTGGTAGATCCGGTGTTCGGCGGTCCCGAATATGAAACGCTCAGCAGTCTGGGCAGTTATTGCGGGGTCGACAATTTGGCGGCGATCTGCAAGGCCAATGAGTTGTGCAACAAATACGGTATCGACACGATCTCCTGCGGAGCAACGATATCCTGGGCCATGGAGGCTTTTGAAGCAGGTCAACTGAGCGTCGAGCAGACCGGCGGGCTGGAAATCCGCTTCGGCGACGGCGACATGGTCATCAAGCTGGTCGAGATGATTGCTGCCCGGGAAGGATTCGGCGACCTGCTGGCCGAAGGTTCGGACCGTGCTGCTGAGAAACTGGGTGCCGGAGAAGAATTCCTGATCACCAGCAAGAAGCAGGAGGCCCCGGCCCATATGCCGCAGGTCAAAAGAGGCCTGGCCCTGCTCTACGCGATGAACCCGTTTGGAGCCGACCATATGGGCTGCGACCATGACCTGTCCTACACCGAAGAAAATTATCCGGCCTTTAAAGAGCGTCTCAGCTACCTGGGCCTGAATAACCCGCAGCACGCCTATAACCTGCAGCCGGCCAAGGTCGAGTGGGTGCGCCGGACCCAGTACCTGTTCAGCTTCATGGACAGTGCCAACCTCTGCCAGCTCTGCTGGGGAGCTTCCTGGACGCTGTACGGCCCCCAGGACATGGTCAAGCTGGTCAAAGCGGTGACCGGCTGGGACATGAGCATCGATGAAATTCTCGAGGTCGGGGAGCGGCGCCTGGTGATGATGCGTCTGTTCAACCAGCGCGAAGGCTTCGACGCAGAAGACGACGCGCTGCCCGATAAATTTTTCAACCAGCCGCTCAAAGGCGGCGTCTCCGACGGCATCGTGGTCGATAAAGCCGAGTTCGACGCCGCCCTGGTCGAGTATTACCGCCAATCCGGCTGGGATGAGAGAAGCGGTCACCCGACCGAGGAGACGGTTTCCCGGCTCGGACTGGGCCAGCTCTAATAATGATGCATGGCATTGCAGAACTGAGCGGCGTTATCGCCGCCCCGGTTTGTGCGCCCCGTGGCGATGAATAGCTATGAATAGCTCAACGATAATTTCCGGTTTCACCGATGAAGTTTCCGATGACCTCGAGGTGCAGATCAGGGCGCTGCAGGAACTGGGCTGGAACCATATCGATCTGCGCACCGTCGCCGGGAAAAATGTCAGCAGTCTGAGCGCTGACGAGTTCGACCGGGTCCATGACCGTCTGCTGGAAGCTGATATCTCCATTGCCTGTTTCGGTTCGACGGTCGCCAACTGGGGCCGCGATGCGAGCAGTGACCTGGCAATCGATCTTGCCGAGCTGAAGAACTCGATCCGGCATATGCACAAAGCCGGAGTACCCTATCTGAGAATCATGAGCTACAGGATCGATAAGCCGGTTCCGCTGGGCCATGAGCTTGAATCTGTCATTATCGCCAATATCAGAAAAATCACCGAGCTGGCCGAAGATAACGGTATTATCTGTCTGCACGAGAACTGCCTGAGCTGGGGCGGGCAGAGCCATCTGCATTCACTGAGATTGCTCGAAGCGGTCGATTCGCCCGCCCTGCGTCTCGTTTTCGATACCGGCAACCCGGTGTCGATGCTCGATGTCCGAGGCAAAGAGCCGTATGGACATCAGGATCCGTATCATTTTTTCGATCAGGTACGCGACTATGTCGATTACGTTCACATCAAGGATGCGGTGGTCGAGAATGGCGCTGTCCGGTATGTATTTCCCGGTGAGGGAGAAGCGATGATCGGGGAAATTCTGGGCAGTCTGAAGGAGGCTGAACAATGCGTGCCGATTTCGATAGAACCGCATGTTGCTGTCGTTTTCCATGATCCTTCGGTGACGGCGTCGTTCGAGGATCGCTGGAATACGTTTATCGACTACGGCCATCAATTCGTAGCGCTGGCCGGCGAGGCCGGTATTGCTTTTGGGCTGAGGTAAAAAAAACAACAAGGAGGAATACGTCATGAAACATCTGCTCAAGTCAGTAATCGTACTCGTTGCTGTTACGCTTCTCGGTGGTGCTTTTTTGGGTGTGCAAAGCGCAACCGCCGAACTGAGCTGGAAGCCGGAAAAACCCATTAACCTGGTAGTCCCGTGGGGTGCCGGTGGAGCCACCGACGGCGTTTCGAGACAGACAGCCATGGCACTCGAGGAACTGCTCGGCCAGAAAATCGTTATCGTCAATCAGCCGGGCGCTTCCGGGTCGGTCGGCACCAAAGATGTTCTGGATAAACCAAAGACCGGGCTTTACTGGACAGCCGGGGCGGTCAAGGATCTCGGCGTCTACAAGGTGCAGGGGCTGCTCGACACCACGCTGGACGACTGGCACCTGTTTCTGAACTTTGCCATTCCCAACGTGGTCGCCGTCAACGCCGACTCCCCCTATCAGGACTTCGGTGAGCTGCTCGAGGCTTTCAAAGCCAACCCGGGCAAGATCAAAGTCGCCACCGCCGGGGTCAATTCAGCCGGCCACACCGCGATTGAGATGATCAAGTCATACACCGATATCGACTACAAGCACGTCTCATACGAGGGCGGCAATCCGGCCGTTATCGCCACTGTGGCGGGTGAAACCGATGTGGTTCCCCAACTGGCCAAGGAAGAAGTCGACATGCTCAAGGCCGGTAAGCTCAGAGCACTGGCGGTACTGGCCGATGAACCGCTGAAAATCGACGGTTACGACCAGGAGATTCCGTCCATCAAGCAATGGATTCCCGATTTTGTCACCGCCCCGATCTATTTCGGCATTTTCGTCCCCAAAGGAGTCCCTGAGGAGGTCGTCGATACCCTGACGACCGTCTGGAACGATTCTTTAAAAGGCAGCGAAGAACTGCAGACCTTCGCCGCCCAGAATGCGATGATTTTCGATCCGGCCGCTGGCGAGACGGCGATGCAGAAAGCCTTTCCGATGGTCCAGCTCGACGCCTGGCTGAAATTCGACAGCGGTGATGCGGCCATCGATCCGTCAACGGTCGGCATTCCTCGTCCTTAGTCTGACAGCTCGGGCCGCACTGCAGTTTCGCAACACACCTTTGCCAATGCCCGGGGTTGAACGCCCGGGCATTGGCTTCGTCTGTTCACTTCTGTCTCAATCGTCTGTTTAATGGTCAAAAAGGATTTCATCACCTCGATCGTTCTGGTCGCCTTCAGCATCTCGGTCGTGGTCATGTCTTATACGATGCCGCGGCTTGAGCATCGCAATATCGACCCGTTCTCGGCTCCGGGCGTGGTACCGGGAATGATCGGCATGATTCTGCTTGCTCTGTCGCTGATCCTTTTCGTGCGCTCCGGCAGGCGCGGCGGCTATCTTCTTTTTACTGCAGGCGATGGTAAAAACGAGCCAACGCATAGAGGCGGGGCAAAGCGCGTTTTTCTGACCCTGATCCTATCTTTTTTCTATGCGGTCGGTCTGCTTGGCCGGATCGATTATACCATCGCGACAATGGGTTACATCTTCGCCTTCATTGTAATTTTCGAGTACCGCTCAGACCTCGGTCCGGCAGCTCAGAAAAAGATGCTCGGCGTCGCCCTGCTCGAAGCCGTCATCGCAGCGGTCTCGATTTCTCTGATTTTTAGAAAACTGTTTCTGGTTGACCTGCCGTGAGGTATCGATGTTCGAAGGTGTGAACTACTTTATCGAAGGGCTGCTCGGTTTTCTGACGCCGCGCACCCTGTTCGATATCTTCTGGGCCACTCAACTCGGCATCATCGTCGGTATGCTGCCGGGGCTGACGGCAACCATGGGGGTGGCGCTGATGACAACGCTGACCTTTACGATGCCGCCCGACAATGCGATTCTGATACTGGTCTGCATGTATATCGGCGCCATCTACGGCGGCGGCAGAAGCGCTATTCTGCTCAATATACCCGGCACGCCGGCCAATGCCGCCACGGCGATGGACGGACATCCGCTGGCCAGAAGAGGAGAGGCCGGGCGGGCGATCGGCATCAGCACCACCGGCAGTTTCCTGGGCTCGATTATCGGCATGATCCTGCTGGCCTTTTTTACCCCGCTTCTGGGCAACTTCGCCCTTAATTTCCAATCGTTTGAATTTTTCTGGCTGGCCATTTTCGGCATTGTCATTTCCGGCAACCTGACTGCCCCGAAGGACCCGGTCAAAGGTTGGATATCCGGATTTCTAGGGGTTTTTATCGCCCTGATCGGCATGGAGTCGATTCACGGTTTTGTCCGTTTCTCGTTTGGCAACAGCAATCTCTCCGCCGGCATCAACCTGATACCGGCCATGGTTGGTGCCTTTGGTTTCGCCGAGATTCTGTCGATGATGAAGTATGAACACGTCAAGGTGGTAAAAAGCAGCATTACCCGAATCCTGCCCCGGGTAAAAGAGATCATCAGGTACCGCACGACGATTGCCCGCTCCGGCATGATCGGCACCCTGATCGGCGCTATACCCGGTGTCGGAGAGGATATCGCCGCCTGGGTCAGCTACGATTTTGCCAAGCGGGGCAGCAAGAATCCCGAGGAGTTCGGCAGCGGCAGCATCGAGGGGCTGATCGCTTCAGAAACCGGCAACAACGCGGCCGTCGCCGGAGCGGTCATCCCGGTGTTGTCTCTTGGTATTCCCGGTTCCGCTCCGGCCGCTGTGCTGCTGGCGGCGATGTTCATCCACGGGGTCCGTCCCGGTCCGCTGATCATGATCGAGTCGCCCGACTTCGTCTACAAGGTGGTCGCCATGGTCTTTCTGGCCACCTGTGCGATGTTTATTCTAGGGCTCTCCATGGTAAAATACGTGGTCAAGGTCCTGCAGGTGCCGCGTACCCGGCTGATGCCGATTATCTTCACCCTCTGCGTGGTCGGCTCATTTGCAATACAGAGCCGGGTGTTCGATGTCCGGGTCATGCTTTTCTTCGGGGTGCTGGGATTTCTGATGAACGAGATGGAATACCCGGTGGCGCCGATGATACTTGGCCTGATCCTGGGAACCATGCTCGATACCAATTTCAGAAGGGCACTGGTCATTTCCGAGGGCGAGGTTCTGCCGTTTATTTCGCGGCCGATCTGTATCGTCCTGATCTTTTTCATCGTCCTGACTCTGGTCAGTAAAACCAGGTGGTTCAGCCGGCTGCTGCACGGCTTCAACCGTTGGTTCAAAAATCTATTTTCGCAAAAAGGGAAACCATGAGTAATGCAAAAAGAATCGTTCGTGCCGGGATCGTCGGTTCCGGCTTTGCCGCCCGCTTTCATTTAGAAGCACTGCGTAAGGTGTATGGCACCGAGGTGGAGATCGTCGGCGTCTATTCGCCGACTGCGAAAAAGTGCCGGGAATTTGCTGCACAGCATGGCATCGAGGGGTACTCAGAATTGGCCGCGCTGGTCGACAAAAGCGATGTCGTTCATCTCTGCACACCGCCTTCCACCCATGAGAAAATCGGGGTGGAAGTACTGAAAAAAGATACATACGTCATCATCGAAAAACCTTTCACCGGTTATTTCGGCGACGACGAACCCGGTTTTTCAGGTGATACGTTCGATCGCCGCAAAGGGCTCGATCAGGCGGTGGTCAGTATCAGGAACCTGCTCGAGGCTGAAAAACAGAGCGCGGGTAAAATCTGTTATGCGGAAAACTGGGTCTATGCCCCGGGCATCCAGAAAGAAAAAGAGATCATCGAAAAGAGCGGCGCCCAGATCATCTGGATGCACGGTGAGGAGGCCCACTCAGGCTCGCATTCCCCGTTTTACGGGATCTGGTCGCATTCCGGCGGGGGCTCGATCATGGGCAAGGCGGTGCACCCGCTTGGTGCCGCCCTGTATCTGAAACAGGTCGAAGGCATGGCTACTATGGGCAGACCGATCCGGCCGGCGGCCGTGTCTGCCCGGGTCCATGCCGTCACTCGCTCGGAGCATTTCAGAGACCGTGGCTTCATCAAGACCGGCTACACCGACATAGAGGATTTCGGGGCAATGCATATTGTTTTCGAGGACGGCATGTTCGCCGATCTATTCGCTTCCGAGCTGGTGCTTGGCGGCGTCCACAACTGGATTGAAATAACCGCCAACAATCATCGTACGGTGGTCAACATAAACCCCAACGATTCGATGAAAAGCTTCAACCCGCGGGGCGCTCAGTTCGACGACATTTACGTGGTCGAAAAAATCGAGACCAAAGAGGGCTGGTCCAACATCTCGCCCGATGAAGATTGGTATACCGGTTATCAGGCCGAGATCCAGGATTTTTACCAGTGTGCCGCAACGGGGGGCGAGCCGCAGTGCAATTCAACCCTGGCGGCCGACACGATCCTGACGGTCTATGCCGCGTATTGTTCGGCGGCTGAGCGTGGTAAAGAAGTGAAAATTCCAAGCCTGGAGCAGCCATGAAATTTGGAAGATACGACACCGGCGAGTTCTTCGACGAGATGTTTTTCGAGGACGGCACCCCGCGGCCCGGGTATCTGCCGCTGATGAAACGCATCGAGGCGCTGCCGGAAGGGGAGATCAACGCCCGCCAGGCGGCCGCCGAGCAGCTCTTTTACGATATGGGCATAACCTTCACCGTTTATGGTCATTCGGAGGGAACGGAAAAGATCTTCCCGTTCGATATTATTCCCCGAATCATCGAGCGCAGGGAATGGGACATCATCGAGAAGGGTTTGAAGCAGCGCATCTATGCGTTGAATCTTTTTATCGACGATATCTACAACGACCGGAAAATAATCAAAGACGGTGTGGTTCCCGCTGCGCTCATCGAGTCCGCTGACGGCTATTACCCGCAGTGCAGGGGGATCAAACCGCCGCTCGGGGTCTGGTGCCACATCACCGGTACCGACCTGGTGCGTGACGAGAAGGGCGACTTTTACGTTCTTGAAGACAACCTTCGTTCACCGTCCGGCGTCTCCTATGTGCTGGCTAACCGAAAGATACTCAAACGGACGCTGCCGCTTGTCTTCCAGCAGACCAACATCAGGCCGGTGGATGATTATCCGGCCATGCTGCTCGATATGCTGCATGAAGTCAGCAACCGTTCCGCCGACGAGACAACCGCTGCACTGCTGACTCCCGGTATGTTCAATTCCGCCTACTACGAGCATTCCTATCTGGCCTCGCAGACCGGGTTGGAATTGCTGGAAGGCCGCGATATGGTGGTTCAGGACGGCTATGTGATGATGCGTACGACCAAAGGGTTGAAACGGGTCGATGTCATTTATCGCAGGATCGGTGAGGATTTTATCGATCCTAAAGCTTTTCGCCCCGACTCCCTTCTCGGTGTCCCCGGGCTGATGGACGTCTACAAAGCCGGCCGGGTGACCCTGGCAAATGCTCCTGGAACGGGCGTCGCCGACGACAAGGTCATCTATGCCTATGTACCGCGCATCATCAAGTACTATCTAGACGAAGATCCCATACTTCCCAATGTTCCGACCTATCTCTGTTCCGAGAAAAAGGATCTCGATTATGTCGTCGAAAACCTCGAGCAGCTGGTGGTCAAAGCGGCCAATGAAAGTGGCGGCTACGGCATGCTGGTCGGTCCCGCCTCGACCAGGGAGCAGCGACAGGAATTCGCTGCGAAGATCAGGCAGAACTCGAGAAATTATATCGCCCAGCCGACATTGAAGCTGTCCAGAGCACCGGTGATCGTCGATGATCATTTCGAGGGCAGGCATATCGATTTCAGACCATATATTCTCTATGGAAAAGAGATCAATATTATCCCGGGCGGTTTGACCCGGGTCGCCCTGGTCAAGGACTCCCTGGTGGTCAACTCCTCTCAGGGTGGGGGCAGTAAGGACACCTGGGTACTCAATTGAGATAATCAAGAGGAAAAGATATGCTGAGCCGAGTAGCCGATTCGTTATTCTGGATGGGGCGATATCTGGAGAGAACTGAAAATATCGCCCGCTTTCTCGATGTCAACTGGCATTTGACGCTGGACATGGCCATGATGCAGCAGAGCCACTGGTCGGCTTTGGTTTCTATCACCGGGGACAAGTCTCTGTATAACAAGCTTTACGAAGACGATACCAAAAACAATGTGATCAGATTTCTGACCATCGATCCGAACTATCCAAATTCGATCTGGTCGTGTCTCAATATGGCCAGAGAAAACGCCCGGGCGGTCAGGGACCAGCTGCCGGTGGAGATGTGGGAGCTGATCAATGTCTATTTTCATACCATCGACAAGGAGGTAAAGAATCCGGCCGAGGTGTTCGATAATCCTTATACATTCTGTGACGAGGTAAAAAAACGAAGCCAGGCATTGAGCGGTTTGAGCGAGGACGCCATGGACCACAACGAGGCCTGGCTGTTCTTCAACCTCGGCCGAATGCTGGAGCGAGCCGATAAGACCTCGCGTATTCTCGATGTCAAATATTTCGTTCTGCTGCCGGGACTTCATGATGTCGGAAACGCGGTTGATGTTGTACAATGGTCGGCGCTCTTGAAGGCGACCTCGAGCTTCCAGGCCTACCGACACAAAGAAGGCAGAATAACCCCGTGGGGAGTAGCCCGCTTCATGCTGATGAGCCACTCGTTTCCGCGTTCGGTACTCTACAGCCTGACCGAGGCGCAGAAACTGCTGCACGGGATTACCGGCACCCGTATCGGCTATTTCTCCAACGATGCGGAAAAACTGCTTGGCCAGCTCTGTGCGGAATTGTCGTTTCAGTCGATAGAGGATATTTTAGAACAGGGTCTGCACGAATTCACCGACCACCTGCAGATGCAGATGAATGAAATCGACGATGCCGTGTTCAGAAGCTTTTTTGCGGTGATGGAACCGGTATCTGCCAAAAACGCGGAACAGTAAGGAATTAACGAAATGACTTTTTGCCTGGGTATGTCCGTCCAGGAGGGGCTGGTCGGCATCGCCGATACCAGTATCACCTCGGGAAACGAAGTGACGATCGCCAGAAAGATTAAATCTTTTTCGATTGGCAACGGCCAGTTTTTCATCATGACATCGGGACTGCGCTCGGTCAGGGACAAAACCCTGACTTATTTCGAAGATGATATCGGCAGCGGCCTTCTCGATGACTGCAATCGGCTCTACAAGGTGGTGAACGGGTTTTCCGACTCACTGAGAAAGGTCGCCGTCGAGGACAAGGCCGCCCTCTTGGACGGCGGCCTGGGCTTCGACATCCACGCCCTGGTCGGCGGCCAATTCAGCGGCGATACGGTACACAAGCTCTACATGGTCTACCCGGAGGGCAACTGGGTGGAAGTGGGCCAGAACACTCCCTACGCGATTATCGGCGCCCGCGGTTACGGCAAGCCGGTGCTCGACCGAACCCTGGTCTTTAGCGACTCGCTGCTCTTTGCTCTCAAGGTCGGCTGCCTGGCTTTCGATTCGACCAGGATCAGCGCTTCCGGGGTCGATTTCCCCATCGATGTGGTTCTCTATTATGGAGCAACCGGTGATCTGGTGGAACATCGCTACGAATATGAAGATTTCCAGGAAATTTCCACCTGGTGGCAGGACCGGCTGCGAGCGTCGGTGCTGGAACTGCCGTCCGAGTGGATCGAGAACGTCGCTTCGAAGCTGGAGCGGGTAAAATAGCCGGAACCACTGCTGAGGCAGAAACAGCCTGATGAAATACCGCGTCAGTCATTCAACGATCTACAGCTACTCGCGCCAGGTTTTTCTGGAACCGCACCTGATCAGGATCTGCCCCCGGAGCGACCCGGGCCAGCGGCTGCTCAGCTATGATTTAGACGTGGCGCCGCAACCCGCCGGGATTTCCAACGGCATCGACGGGGAGAACAATCCGTTTCATCTGGTCTGGTTTAACGACCTGACCGGGCGCTTCGAACTCCATGCCCGCTTCACGGTAGAAACACTTAAATCAAATCCGTTCGATTCTTTTCTGACCTGCCCGGATGAGCTGCCGCTCGTTCTTTACCACGAAGAGCGCATGGTCCTTGCACCTTGTCTCGAGCACGTTTCTATCCTCGATGAGCGAGACCGAAGCGCTGTCGATGGAATCGTCAAAAATCTTGAAACGGGCAGCGGCAGCGTCTTTGGCTTTTTGGACGGTCTGAACCGCTACCTCTTTGAAACGATAGATAAAGTCACCCGGTTGGACAGCGGCCTTCAGTCGATTTCTGAAACGCTGGAAACGGCGCGGGGAGCCTGCCGGGATACGGCTGTGGTCTTTATCATGGCCTGCCGCTGCGTCGGTATTCCGGCGCGCTTCGTCAGCGGCTGTCAGGAGGGTGATCCGGCCGAGCCGGAAGCCGACCTGCACGGCTGGGTCGAGGTCTATCTGCCCGGTTTCGGCTGGAGGGGCTACGATCCGACCCACGGGCTGGCAGTCGCCGACCGTCACATTGCCTATGCGTCATCCGCGCTGGTCGCCAACGCCGCGCCGGTTTCCGGAACCTTCAGGGGGACCGGAGCCGCAGCTGAGATGCAGCACCGGATCGAAATGGTAATACTGGATTATTGAGAGTAGCATGGAGTCATCGCCATGAGTGAAACGATCAACCGCTGCCTTGACGCTGCGGTTTTATACCCGGAGCTTGAGCAGATCCCGGCGGAGCAGGCGATAAGAAAAGTAATTGAGTACGGCTGCCGGACGGTCTGCATCAGGCCCTGTGATATCGATCTGGCGGTCGACCTCTGCCGGGATACAACGACCGATATCTGTGTCGTCCTGAACTTTCCCCACGGCTGCGGATTAAGCCAAGTCAAAGCGTTTGAAGCGCAAACATATATCAAAAAAGGCGTGCGGGAAATCGACATGGTGGCCAACTACGGCTTCATCCGCTCGGCTGAGTGGCGCCGGGTTGAGGAGGATATCCGCGCAGTCGCTGAAATAACCGGGCCACGTGATGTTGTTCTGAAGGTGATTCTGGAAACCTCGGCGCTGACGCCGGAGCTGATCTCACCAGCGGTGGAGTGCGCCGTAGCCGCCCGGGCCGACTACGTCAAAACCTCCACCGGCTTCGGTGGCGGGGGTGCTACTGCGGAAGCGGTGCAGACCATGCTCGATGCGGCCCGGGGCAGAATCAAGGTCAAGGCCTCGGGGGGCATTCGCGATCAACAGCAGGCCCGGGCCTATCTTGATATGGGCGTCAGCAGGCTCGGGGTCGGTTATACCTCGGTAGAGGCGATCTGCGGGGACCACCAGCCTGCGGCGGGAAACAAAGAAGATTATTGAGGTATTCTCTTTGTTGCCGTCTTTGAAGTACGCCACTTCAGACGCAGCGAGCGCCTGGTTTCAGCCTAGAGTGCTTCTTCCAGTCGGTCCGTTGCCGGCGGCGGGTCGATGGAAAGCGCCGTTATCTCGGCGCGCCACTCCGGCGTCATGTCGACATTTGTCGCGTCAAGAGAGGCTTCCAGCTGTTCGAGGTTGCGGGCGCCGATAATTGGTGCGGTAATTGCCGGATGCGACATCACCCAGGCGACTCCGAGCGTCGCCGGCGCAATTCCGCGAGTTTCGGCATGAGCGCAGAAGCGCTCGGCGGTCTCGAAATAATTGTCGAGGCTATAGCGCTTGCTGTACATATCCTTTTCCAGCAGCCTTCCGGCTGAGGGGCGCCGCTCTTTTCCATATTTACCGGTCAGCAACCCGCCGCCCAGCGGACTGTAAGGGATTACCGCAAGATTTTCCGCCGCCGCCAGCGGCAGCAGTTCCACTTCGGCCTGGCGCTTGGCCAGGTTGTACATCGGCTGCATGCATTGAAATTCGGCGATTTTTTCCCGCCGCGAGATTCCCAGCGCAGTGGCAACCTGGTACGCTGCCCAGTTGCTCACCGCCGGATAGAGGATCTTGCCTGTCCGAACCAGGTCCTCGAACGCATAGAGGGTCTGTTCGAGATCGGCATCACCATCGAATTTATGGGCAAAATAGATATCGATCCGGTCGGTTTTCAGGCGCCGCAGGCTGGCTTCAACGGCTGCAACAATATGGCGGCGCGACAAACCCCGAGCATTGATATCTTTGCTCATCGGACCGCACACCTTGGTGGTCAGCACGATGTCATCGCGGCAATCCTCGATCAGTCTGCCCAGTATCTGTTCTGCTACACCGTCACTGTAGACATCGGCACAATCGAAAAAATTGATGCCTTTCTCACGGCAGCGGTTAAACATCCTGGTGGACATGTCTTCATCGGCTTCAGCTCCGAACGACATGGTCCCGAAGCAGAGCTGCGATACTTTGACGCCGGTTTTTCCCAGGTTGACGTGATTCATTATGTAATTCTTCCTTTTCAGATAAGGTTCTTAAGAATCGATAGAACTTCCACGTGAGGAAACATAGGTTCCGACCAGCCAGGCAACGAGAACCGCAGTGAAGAACTGACCGACAATAGCTTCGATCTGGCACAATGCACTGGCGGCGTGGGTTTGCGGGGTGATATCTCCGTAGCCTAGAGTGGTAAGGGTGACGATGCTGAAATAGTTGAAGGTGGTCAGCAGGCTGCCGGGGGATGACTTGTCAAGCAGAACCCCTGAGAAAGACTCCGGGCTGATTGTGTGGAGAAGTGAGTAAAGAGAACCCCAGAGCAGGCCGATGATCAGGTAGAGGCACAGGGTGCCGAAAATCAATTGCAAACTGACCTGTCGCGCCTTCAGGAACTGTTTGGCAAAGGCAATGATGAGCAGGGTGAAAAACAGAGACAGCAGTGCATAGGCCGAAAGCAGTTCAAACGGTATGATCGCATAGAGCCCGAGCCAGTAAAGAGCCAATACCGGAACAATAAGCAGCAGAGCAAAAGAGCGATAGCCGCCCTGTTCCTTGTGCAGGGCGAATACTGCCAGTACGAGAGTGAGTGAAAGCAGGCTGTGGATGATGATTGTCAGCGAAGGATAGGTTGACAAAATGGGGCTGGCAAAGAGATAGAGCAATAGAAAAATGAGCAGGTTTCTAAAACTCTTGCTGCGGTCGAAAAGTCCCTCACTCACCAGCCGGTTCCTCTGGCTCGAGTATCCCACCCCAGTCAGTTCGCTCTTCCATCTCGGCGAAAACTTTTTCGGGGAGCAGCCGATCATTGGTGTAATCAACCTGCCAGCCGCCGCCAAACGCTTTGTAGAGGGCAATGGCGCTGGTAGCGATTTTGCCTTTGGTCCGGGCATAGTCATCCTGGCGCAGCGTCAGCGACCTGATCGAGTCGAGCACGCGCTGGTAGTCGGTCAGTCCCTCTTTATACTGCAGGGTCGAAAGATCGGTCGAGCGCTGGGCGGTGTCGACGCTTTCCTTGACATAGCCGGCTTCTTTGCGGGACTGGACCAGGTCTTTCATCGAGTCCTCGACTTCTCTGGCCGCATTGAGCACGGTATTCTGGTAGCTGAGTATGGCCTGCTGGTAGCGGGCATCCTGAATGCGGACCTCATTTTTCAGCCGGCCGTAATTGAACAGGTTCCATTGAAATGTCGGACCGAATGTATAGACGAAATTGTTTGATTCGAACAGGTCGCCGAGGCTGCTGTCGCCGATGTCGGTGGTGCTCCAGCCGATGCTGCCGAACAGGGAAAAGCTCGGGTAGAGTTCAGTCTTCGCTACCCCGATCCGGGCGCTCTGGGCGGCGGCCTGCATCTCCGAGCGGCGCACATCGGGTCTTCTTCTCATCAGTTCTGCGGGAAGCAGCAGGCTGATCTGTTCGCTGATTTCAGGGACCGGCCGGGGCGGCTCGAGCAGTGCATCGATCTCTTCGGGCAGCTGTCCGACCAGCACGGCCAGTGCGTTTTTGGCGCTGGACAGCGTTGCTTCAAGATTGGGGATAGCGGCCCTGGTGGTTGCCAGCAGTGTTTTTGCCTGGAGAACGTCGAGTTCGGTGACGACGCCCGCTTCGAACTGAAGGTTGACCAGGTCCAGGGAATCCTTCTGCAGATCAGCGTTCTTTCTGGCCAGACCAATTCGTTCCTGGAGCGTTCTGATGTTCACATACGTTCTGGCCGTTTCAGCGGTCAGGCTGATCAGTATGTCCTCGTAGTCGGCAATCGATGACAGATACGCAGCATCGGCCGACTCGACGGCGCGCCGGTATTTGCCCCAGAAATCCATTTCCCAGGCCACATCGAAACCGATCGAGGCAGCGTTGTAGTAGCGATCAACCGTGCTGGGAGTAACGCGGTCACCGATGGTATACAGATCACCTGTCATTTTCTGCGACTGCGGGTAGAGCGTACCCTGCACCTGGGCCAGCCGGGCCCGTGCTTCGATGATGCGCACGGCGGCACTCTGCAGGGTCAGGTTCTGCTCCGCATAGAGGCTGATCAGATTGTCCAGCGTCGGATCGTTGAAATTCGACCACCAGCCGATGGTCTCTTCCGCACCGGGCTTCAGAAACAGATCGCTGTCCTGTTCGCTCCAGAGAGCCGGGGTCTTGCTGTCCGGAGTTGTGAAATCGGGACCGAGCATGGTGCAGGCACCGGTACTGAAAAGCACGGCAATTGTCAGGGACATGTTTATAAGGTGTCGATATCTCATGGTTTCAACAGGTTAGTAGTGGATAATAAGTGTCTGCTAAGACTACTTCCTTTTGTGCTCAAATCTCAAGTCTTTTGTCACACCGCGCGGATGACCCAGGGCCGGATCCGCAGCAGGACGTGGACGGTTGGTCAGGTACACGCCGAGCAGCAGAATTGCTCCGCCGGCTAATACCGAACTTTTTATGGTTTCTCCAAGAATCAGCCAGCCGAGCAGGATCGAAAAGAGCGGAACCAGGTTGATAAACACCCCGGAGCGGGCCGATCCTATTGCTCGAATTGCCCGATAATAAAGAGAAAAGCCAATCGCTGTTCCGAATATCCCGAGATAGAGCAGAGACAGCCAGTCGCTGCGAAGATAGTTTCCTGGAGACGGCGGCGTACCGTCAGCCATGGTAGCAGCAAAGAGCAGCAGCGAGCCGAAGAGCGCCGAGTAGAACACCGCTGCCAGGGGCGTCATGGCCGTCAGCACTTTGCGGCCGATCAGTGAGTAGGCGGCCCAGCTGAATACGCAGCCAAGAATCGAAGCCTCGCCGATGCCGACGCCGCCTGATAAGAGCTGGGCGGGATGACCATTGCTGATGACCAGCAGGGCACCGATCAGAGAAACGAGCAGTCCGGCGGACTGCAGCGGTGAGAGGCGGTCTCCGAAAATAAGCACGGCGCCGAGACCGATGATCATCGGGTTAAGCGCGATAATCAATGCGGCACGACCGGCCTCGATGTGTCTGAGGCCGGTAAAGAAACAGATATTGTAGATAAAGACACCGCTCAAACCGAGCAGCAGCAAATTGACGATCTGATCCCGGGGCGGCAGAGCCAGTCTGCCGTCGATGATTCTGGCAAGAACAGCAAGAGCCACGGCAGCCAGGGAGAAGCGCATAAAAGCAGCATCGGCAGGCGGAATCGAGCCGCCAATCAGACGACCGGCTATGAAGGTCCCGCCCCAGAAGAGCATGGTCAGGATCAGAGAAAGGTAGACAAGCAAAAGGCGAACCTCGATTTTTATCCGGGTGCGGCGGCAGCCGCTTATCAAAGGGCAGTAACCGGTTATTTTTTTAGATATTTGTCACTATACCTGTTACAACAAATTCAGCATTTCCGTTGTCATCTTCTTTATTCAACCTTGGGGAAAAATGCTATGCAGAAACAACATTTCCTTCAGATAGACCCGAAAGACAACCTCATCGTCGCCCTGACCGACCTGAGCGCAGGAACCGTTGTCGAGATTGGTGCTGAATCGGTTGTGCTGAAAACCGATATTGCCGCCAAACATAAACTCTCTCTTGTCGCTCTTGAACCAGGAGATCTCGCCATCATGTACGGGGTCATCGTCGGCCGGGCAAATCAAAAGATCGAGGCCGGAACTTTGATCAGCACGAAAAATCTCGACCATGCCACCACCGAGTTCAAGGAGTCCCACCAGACGTTTCACTGGCAGGCTCCTGCGCCGTATGAGTCCTCAGCTTCGGAGTTCATGGGTTACCGGCGTCCCGACGGTAAGGTCGGTACCGCCAATTACTGGATCTTCGTGCCGCTGGTCTTCTGCTCCAACCAGGAACTCTACGAGTTGAAAAAAGTTCTGGTGCCGGCGCTGGGTTATACCACTGCGCCCCGGTATCAGCATATCACCGAAAAACTGGTCGAGCAGGTGAAAACGACGGGCAGGGCCGATGAGCCCGTTATCTCGCTTGAAGCATTCGACCATCAGCCTCAACCGCTGTTTGAAAACATCGACGGACTCCGCTTTTTGACCCATCACATGGGTTGCGGAACGACACCTGATGATTCCGATTCTCTTATCGAGCTGCTGGCCGGTTATATAACTCATCCAAATACCGCTGGAGCGACGGTCGTCAGTCTGGGCTGCCAGAAGGCCGAGGTGGTCGCTCTGCAGGAGGCGATCGCCAGAATAGATTCAGGTGCAACCAAGCCGGTGTTCTACTACGACCGGCAATCATGGAATGAACCGGTGGATATGCTCGAGGCGATTATCCGCCAGACCCTGAATTCGCTGCAGCAGGCCAACGCTATCAGCAGAGAGCCGGTGCCCGTGTCGGAACTGGTGATCGGGGTCGAATGCGGCGGCTCCGACGGGTTTTCGGGAATTTCGGCGAACCCGGTGATCGGCAGGGCGATGGATCATATTGTCGCTAAAGGCGGTTCCACGATCCTGGCAGAATTCCCGGAGCTGTGCGGGGTCGAAAACGAGCTGGTATCGCGTTGTGTCACCCCTGAGATCGGTAAGCGTTTTCTCGAGCTGATGCGCAGCTACCAGAAAAAAGTGCAGGCGGTCGGTTTTGATTTTGACCAGAACCCGTCGCCGGGAAATATACGAGACGGCCTGATCACCGATGCGATGAAGTCGGCCGGCGCTGCCAAGAAAGGCGGCACTTCGCCGGTGGTCGATGTACTCGATTACCCGCAGCGGGCGACCAAACGCGGCTTGAATCTGCTCTGCACCCCGGGCGGCGATGTCGAATCGACAACCGCTCTGGCCGGCGCCGGCGCCAACCTGATCATCTTTTCCACCGGGCTTGGCACACCGACCGGCAACCCGATCGTGCCGGTATTGAAAGTGTCGTCGAACTCCCCGATGGCGCGGCGGCTCGAGTATATGATCGATCTCGATACCGGGCCGATTATTTCAGCAGAAAAATCACTCGATGACCTGGCTGCCGAGCTTGAAAAGATGTGCATTGAAACGGCAAGCGGCAGCTATAAAGCTAAAGCGGTGCGGCTCGGTCAGGAAGATTTTATCCCGTGGAAACGGGGTGTTTCGCTCTGATCTGAAAAAATCTAAATCTGATTACCCATGACACTCAGTCACATCCGACTGAGAGAATCAAAGTACCGCCATTTTCCTGGTCTCTGTCGTCCGGTCGATTTGATATCCCGGCAGAAGCCGGGGGTGGCACGGCTCCGGCTGCTGCTCTCCGGCCTTATCGCCGTGGTGGTGAAAAGTCGGCGGGAAGACGGCCTTCGGCCTTTTAAAAACCGCCGCCAACCATTTTCACGACCACGGCGGGCCTCCGCGACGCAGCCTCCACCGCGCCACCCCCTCCGTTCACATCTATCAAAAACAACTGTAAGAGCGAGGGCGGGCAGGGGCCGGAGCGTCGCACACGGAGGTGCCTGCCCCCCCCGGCCACAGGTGACGGCCGAAAGATGCTATTTCACAAGGCTGAGCTTAAGGGTACTCAGGAATCTAAATGTTGTGAATCAGGTAGCCGCCGTCCACCGGAATTGATACTCCGGTGATAAAACCGGCTGCCGCGTCACTGGCCAGGAACACGGTAGCTCCGGCCAACTCTTTGACATCACCGAAGCGGCCGTAAGGAGTATGGGCGATGACCGCCTTGCCGCGTTCGGTGTACTCCCCGGACTCCTGGTCAACCAGCAGGGCGCGGTTCTGTTTGCCCAGAAAGAATCCCGGGGCAATGGCGTTGACCCTGATACCGTGGCCGGCAAATTCATTGGCCGAGGCCATGGTCAGGTTGAGGGTTGCCGATTTGGCGGCGTCGTAGGCCCAGACACCGGAGAGCGGGTTGTAGGAAGCCATCGAGGTCAGGTTGATGATCGAGCCTTTGATCCTGTTCTCGATCCAGTATTTGCCGAAGATTTTTGTAGGAACCATCAGGCCGGCGACCAGGTTCATGTGCAGCACTTTTTCAAACAGTTCCATATCCTGTTCGATCAGCGGGTATTTGCCGATATTGCCGCCGACCCCGTTGATGAGGATATCCGGCTGGCCAAGAGATGCCGCAGTTTCTTTCAGGGCCTGCTCGACATCGGCCTCGATCCCGGCATCGACCTGCATGCCGGTGATCCGTTCGGCGCTGTCGGGAATTTTTTTCAATAGTTCGAGAGCCCCGTCGATCGACTCCTGGGAACGGCTCCAGATCATTACCCTGGCGCCTGCTTTGAGAAGCGCCTCGGACATGATCGTACCGATGACGCCGGCCCCTCCCGAGACCACCGCTGTTTTACCCTGCAGGCCGAACATTTCATCCAGATAGCTCATTTTAGGCTCCACGCATTATCAGCCGTATTTCTGGCTTGTTACCTTTTTTTGGGGTGTACCCTGCACATTGTTGATCCCGCAAATCTCATCGGTAAATCAACGTCGGCAGCCACATCGAAAAGCTCGGCACGAAGGTGATCAGTGCCAGAACCACCACCAGCGGAAAAAGAAAGGGCAGGGTGGCGGCCGAGCAGCGCTCGAAACTGATGCCCGCCACTCGCGACAGTACATAAAGTACCATGCCGACCGGCGGCGTCAATAAACCGATCATCAGGTTCAGAACCATGATAACGCCGAAATGCACCGGGTCAATGCCGACTCCCTCGGCGATCGGCAGCAGCACCGGTACAAGAATCGTGATGGCGGCGACCGTCTCCATAAAGCAGCCGACGACGAACAATACCAGATTGAGCATCAGCAGGATCAGGATGGGATTCTCGGTCAGGCCCATCAGGATCGCGGCGAAATGCTCGGTCACCCGGTTGCTGGTGAGAATCCAGGCAAAAATCGAAGCCGCGGCGACAATAAACAAAATAATCGCCGATGTCTCGATCGTGTCCATGCTGACGTGAAAGAGCCGTTTCCAGGTCAGCGTGCGATAGATAATGACACCCAGAAACAGCGCATAGACACTGGCCGAGATCGCCGCTTCAGTCGGCGTGAAGGCACCGGTCAAGATTCCGCCGACGATGATGACCGGCGTCATCAGCGACAGAAAAGCCCGTTTGAAGGTGATTCCCAGCAGCTTGATGGAGAAACGCTTATCCCGGGGATAGTTTCGCCTCTTTGCATACCAGGCGACCAGCAGCATCAGGGCAATGGCCATCAGCATGCCGGGGATAAAGCCGGCGGTAAAGAGCTGGCCGACCGAGGCCGAGGCCATGACCCCGTAAACGACCATGGGCAGGCTCGGTGGAATGATCGGGCCGATGGTCGAGGAAGCGGCGGTGACGGCGACGGCGAAGTCATCGTCATAACCGGCGTCGCGCATGGCCTTGATCTCGATGGTGCCTAACCCTCCGGCGTCGGCAACGGCAGCTCCTGACATACCGGCAAAAAGCACCGAGGCAATGATATTCACATGGCCCAGGCCTCCGCGCAGCCAGCCGATGCAGGCGGTGGCAAAGGCGAATATCCGGTTGGTAATACCGGCGGAGTTCATCAGGTTGCCGGCCAGGATAAAAAATGGAATGGCCAGCAGCGGAAAACTGTCGACCCCGTTTACCATACGATGAATAACGACGAAGTCGGGCACCGAACCGGACATCAGAATCCAGACCATGGAGCTGCCGGCCAGGGCGATACCGACCGGTACGCCGACAATCAGAAGCGAAAAGAGAACCACCAGCATTATTGCAATCAGCATGATAACAGGCTCGAAAAAGAATTAATGAGAGGACATCCGGACAAGTCGGCTCAGTTCAGAGTGGTATCTTCCGGCCTGTGATCAAGCGAGCTGTAGCCCTGTCTCCAGTGCTTGACAGCCACCTGAACGGCGCGAAAGGTCATGAGCAGGAAGCCGGCCAGGACCAGGCTGTAGATCCAGGCCATCGAAATATTGAGTGCGACCATATACTGCATCTTCATGAGCTTGAGGATCTTCCATGAGAGCCAGGAGCCGTAGGCGAAGAAGACGATTCTGATCAGATCGACCAGAACCGAGAGGACGCGGCCGAGGCGACGGTTAATGAAGCGGTAGAAAAACTCAACATGGATATGGCTGTTCTTCCTGACCGCGATCGGCGCCCCGGCAAAGGCGACCGCAATCAGCAGGTAGCGGGCGATCTCTTCGGTCCAGGCAATGGAGTCGTTAAGCACGTAACGACTGAAAAACTGGGCGAAAACGACAACGCCAAGAATCCAGAAAATCACAAACGATACATAGTCCTCGATATGATAGTCTCTCCAGTTGACTTCAACGTCTTCAATGAAGCCGCTGGATGATTCGTCATGCTGATCCTTGGTCTGGTGATTTTGTTCAGTCATTTTCGCCCTTGTTCAGGTTAAACGGGTACTGAAAGGCTGGCTACTGAATTGCCTGCAGCCGATCATAGATTTCCTGTGACCATGTTGCATCGGGTCCGTTGTGCAGTTTCATGGTCGCTTCGCGAAACGATGTAATATCGACTTCGTTGACGGTGACGCCCTGAGCCTCGAACCAGGCAGCCAGTTCCTGTTCGGACTTGAGAATATCGTCGCTTGCCTTGCTCGCGGCATCTTTCATCACTTCGATGAAAATGGCGCGGTCTTCCTCGGAAACCTTGTTCCAGAACGGACCGCCCATGATGGTCAGGAGGCTGTCGGAGATATGGCCGGTCAGGTTGATATACTTCTGCACTTCGTAGAACTTCTTGGCCTTGATGGTCGGCAGCGGATTCTCCTGGGCGTCGACGACTCCCTGCTGCAGGGCCAGGTAGACCTCGGCGAAAGCAATCGGGGTCGGATTGGCGCCGCAGGCTTTCGGGAACATCATATAAAGCGGCGCGTTGGGCACCCGTATCTTCAGGTTTTCCATGTCGGCGCAACTGTTCAGCGGCTTGTTCGAGGTGGCGTGACGTTTTCCATAATAGGTGTGGGCGACGATATGGTTGCCGGTGGCCTTGGTGTAGCCTGCGGAAAGCTCATCGAACAGGTCGCTCTCGGTGTACTTGCGCCAGTGATCCAGGTCGCGGAACATATACGGAGAGCCGGCGATGGCCAGCGGGCCGTATGATCTGCCGGCGAAAAGGTTGCCGGAGATAATGATATCGACCGTACCCAGGCTCAATCCCTGGTTGATGTCGGCTTCCTTGCCGAGTGAAGAAGCGGGGAATACCTCCATTTCATAACGGCCGTCGGTCCTTTCCTTGAGAACCTCGGCGGCCTCGACTGCTCTGATGTGATACGGCTCGCTTGTCTCGTACACATGGGCGAACTTGACCTTGGTCGCCGCCACGGCGAGACCGGCGCTGACCATGGTCAGGGCAACTGCACAGATAAGCAACAGCATAAAACGTTTTTTCATGGTAGACCTCCTCCACACTTGTAGGTTATGCCTGCCGATACCTGGCGCCGGCGGGTAAATCCCGCTGCTTCCAGAAGATCGGCTCCGGCAGGGCAAAAAGACGAATGTCTTTTGCAGGAACTCGAAAAATAGCCTAACAGCACTGCTCTGTCAATCTGCAAAACTATTGTAAACACTGATAATGTACCACGTCTGCTAGATGTTTTAACGGCGCAATTCGTTGTATTCTTCAAGCATCATGTTCAACTCCTCGGGTGCTATGACGGCACCTTCCTCGGTGGGCTTGAAAAAGCCCTTCGGCAGGGTGTCGGTGGTTTCATCAAGACCTTCGCGGCGGTTGAATTCACGGGTACGTTTTGTCGTTTCCCCGGCCAGCGCGGCAAGCTCTTCTCTGGCAACGCTTCTGCCGGTTGTCGCCTCGACAAGCTCCTGGAGCTCTTCCCACATGACAAAGTCCCGGAAGAATCGGCAGAGGATCATCGAGTCGAACAGGGTTGCCCGATCTTCATAGTCGATCAGCGCCCGGGCTTTGCCATTGATCTGGTCGCGGTCGAATTCACCGGACAGTTCAGCTTTGTAAAAGGTTGTTCTCAAATGACAGGCGCCCCGCGCAGCGGTTGCATAAGCGAGCCCCATGCCTTTTAAAACCCGGGGGTCGAAACCGGCCGGTTCGAGGCCTTTGACATGGATGGCCTGGTCTTCCATGTCAAGAGATGCCGCCGCTTTGACGATACCGTTGGCAAAAATCTCTCCGATACCGTCCCGATGAGCGATCAGTTTGAACAGTTCTGCCACTCGATCAGGCTGGTTGTAGTCGATATCACATTCAATTTTGGCAGCTTTTACCGCTTCGATTGCAAACGCCGAAATGTTGCCGGCACTCATCGTGTCCATGCCGAGCCGGTCGCAGAGATCGTTGAGCCAGGCGACTTCCTCGAGGCTGTCGATACCGTTGAGTCCGCCGAGTGCGTAAATCGTCTCATATTCGGGCCCTTCCAGTTCGAGACCGGCATGGCGCCCGTTGCGGACAACACTGTGCTTGGTGCAGCGCAGAAAGCAGGGCGGGCAGCCGGTTGATTTCACATCGAAATTCTCCTGCATGTATTCAGCTGAGAGGTTTTCCCATTTATCGAAGCGACCGCTCTGCCAGTACCTGGTCGGAAAGCAGCCCTGGGCGTTGGTCACCCTGACCTGCATCGGGGTGCCGAGATTCTGATACATCTTGGTTACCGGAGCAGCCGCTCCCTTTTCAGAGATTTTCTTGATCAGCTGTTTGAGTCGGTCTTCATCGCCGATTGGGCAGCTGCGTTTGCCGGCAAAGGTTATTCCCTTGAGATTCTTGGAACCCCAGACTGCACCGAGGCCGCCCCTGCCGAGGCTGCGCCAGCGATCGGATTTGATGCAGGCAAAGGCGACCAGGTTTTCCCCGGCGGGCCCGATGACCAGCGCTCCTGCTCCTTTTTGCGAATTATCGAGCATGTGGGCTTCGGCCTGATCTGTCTCGAGCCCCTTGATCGGCTCGGCATCATTGAAGGTGACACCTTCTTCGGTAACGGAGAGCCACACCAGCGCGTCGGCCTTTCCCTTGATGATCAGAAAATCAAAGCCGCAGCCTTTGATTTTGGGGGCCAAAGTGCCGCCGCAGTAGGATTCACCAAATCCGCCGGTGGCCGGGCTTTTGGTATAGACGCCGAAGCGTGACTGGCCCCACATCCTGGTGCCTGTCGCCGGGCCGGTACCGATGATGAACACATTCTCCGGGGAGAGCGGGTCGGTTCCGGCGGGAATTTCTTCAATCATGGTCCGAACGGCAAAACCTTTGCCGCCGATACTTTCCTTCAGCAGTGACTCGCCAATATCCTGGAACTCGTATGACCTGCCGGTCAAATCAATTTGTAACAGCCTCTTATGATATCCTTTCATATTTTTTTCCTGATCCGTTCGGGTTTTCTACAGCTCGATGCGGCCACGAAAAGCCTGCTGATAGATCGTCCGTGCATCATCAAGCGTTACTTCGCGGGGATTGTTGTTCAGCAGCCGCTGCACCTCCATGGCCGCTTTGGACATGTCCTCGATGGCGGATTCGGGTATATCGATGGCTTCAAGACTGCCCGGAATCGCGCATTTCTCAGACAGTTCGCGTATCGCCCTGATTGCAGCTTTACCAAGATCCTCACCTGACCCATCTGCTTTCAATCCAATTACTCTGCCGATCTCGGCATAGCGCTCAACACAGGCCGGCAGGTTGAACTGCATCACAAACGGCAGCAGCACCGAGTTTGACATGCCGTGGGAGATCTTGAACGTCCCCCCCAGCGGGTAGGCGAGTGCGTGAACTGCAGCCGTATTCACCGGCCCAAGGCACATACCGCCGTAGAGGCTGCCCAGCGCCATGGCCGTCCTAGCTTCAAGATTCTCACCATCGATGACCGCCGTTTCAAGGTTTTTGTACATCAGCTGAATGCCCTGCAGCGCCAGCAAGTCGATGATCGGGTGGGAGAATTTGTTGGTGTACGCCTCGATACAATGGGTGATGGCATCCATACCGGTGGCCGCGGTAATGGCCGGCGGCACCCCGATACTCAACTCGGGGTCGACGATGGCCACATCGGGAATGATATGGGTGCTCACGACCCCTTTCTTCAGTCCTGCTGCGGTGTCGGTCAAAACTGCGATGGGCGTCACCTCACTGCCGGTCCCTGCGGTAGTCGAGGCGGTGATGAGTCTGACATGGCGGCCCTTGACATTGCCGATGCCGATAATCTCATCGGTCTGCTGCTCTCCACTGAAAAGCACAGAAATAAGTTTGGCCAGATCCATGGCCGAACCGCCGCCAATCCCGACGACCGCGTCGGGAGCAAAGGCTTTTACCGGATCAAGCAGGGCCTCGAGGCTCTCGATGGGTGGTTCGGGAACCACATCGGTGGATATTTTTACTTCGGCACCGCTGTTTGAAATATCCTCGATGACCGGCTGGACCGCATTGACCACCGGCGGGTCTATCAGAAAGAAAATCCTGCGGTTTTCAGACAGATGTTCTTTTAGCGTTGCAATTTTTCCGGCACCAAACTCGATGGTGGAGGGCCCATTCAATGTGATTGGCTTAATCATCTGGAAACCTCAGAATAGGTTGATTATTGGTGAAGATGCGGTAATTGAAAATCAGTTCGTAAAAAAATAGATCTGAAGATTATGTATACACTTGTGAATTCAAATGTCAATTCGTTTTGCGTTGATAATGAACCAAGCATGCATTATAAATGTCCTTATGTTTGAAATTACTGGAAATACAATATCGGCTGTGGGTTCGTTGCATGACGGATGGACATTAATAGCCAGAAGCATAAAAAAATGAAGCACGACACATCACTTTCATATACCAAGCAGGCTTACGAGATACTCAAGGAGCGCATTATGCGTTTGCAGCTCCGGCCCGGTGAATTGCTCATGGTGCAGCCGTTGTCACGGGAAATGGGCTTCAGCAGAACGCCGGTGAGAGAGGCATTGATTCGACTGGAAAGCGACGGCTTTGTTGAAGAAGCTGACGGGAAAAAATTCAGGGTATCAGATCTGACCCTGCAGGATATCCTGGAGATTCACGAGATCAGGGAGATGATCGAACTCCACGCAGTCAGAAGCGTTGCAGAAAACAGAACGGCGAAGTGGATCGATACCTTGAGCGGGTACACCGCCTCCATGGCGGTATCGGCTGAGGCGCGGGATCATGTTGCATTTTTCCAGATGGATATGGCGTTTCACGGGCAGCTCATCACCTACTGTAACAACAAAACTCTCGAGGGCTTCGTCTCGCAGCTCAACGAGAAGATCCAGCGGATCAGGCATCTGACGACCCTTGTCTACCACCGCCTCGAAGATACCCTGGAAGAGCATGACGCGATACTCCTCTCGGTGAAGAACGGTGACCCGGACGCTGCCGCCCGGGCCATGAAATATCATCTTGATCAGGTGAAAGACGGGGTCGTTAAACTTTTCGAAGACGGCACCATCAACTTCTTCGGCGGAGCCAGCTTCAAATAGCTTTTTAAACGGTCCGCACCTTCCCTAGCTTTTCAGATATTCGTAAATCGTCTCCAGAACCGGGACGCCGTGTTCGCGGTTGTAGCGTTCGTTCTTCCATTCAACTTCACCGGGAACCATTACCGAGTCGAAGCCGGGGGCCGGCGGTTCGGCGTGCAGGTCGTCGACCATGGCGTCCATGGTCTCGGAGAATCGATCGAAACCGGCATAGGTGTCCGGGTCGATGGCGATCATCGTCGAGGCCAGTTTGCGCGGCTTGTCGTAGTCGCCGTACATCGCCGTGATATGCGGCCCGTAGGCGGCTCCCATCAGCACGCCGGTCAGCACGTCGATGACCAGGGCGATGCCGTATCCCTTGTGGGCGCCGAACGGCAGCATGGCCGTGACGCTGTGCGGGTCGGTGGTCGGGGTACCGTTTTCATCGATGCCCCAGTCGTCCGGGATCGGGCTGTTCTGCTCCCTGGCGTGAAGAATTTTTCCAAAGGCGGTGTTCGAGGTGGCCATATCGAGAATCACCGGATCATGCTTTTTGCATGGAAAGCCGAAGGCGATCGGGTTGGTGCCGAAAAAGGCCTTGGAGCCGCCGAACGGGGCGACACATTTGTCGGTATGGGTGACGCCGATGCCGATCATGTTTTTCGATATCGCCTGCAGCATGAAATAGGAGAGAGCGCCGCAGTGACTGCCGTTGTGGACGCCGACCATGGCGATGCCCGATTCTTTCGCCAGTTCACAGGCTCTGTTCATCGCCTCGAGGCAGGCGGGGTGGCCCATGCCGTCATCGGCATCGAGCAACCCGGCACCCGGCCTCAGTTTTGTAAAACCAAATGTCGGGTTTTTATTCAGACTGCCGGCCGCAAGGCGGGTCACATAGTGTTCCGTGCGCATGACACCGTGCGAGCGGACGCCTCGAATATCAGCATGAACCAGAACATCGGCCACGATTCCCGCATCGACTTCATTGAGGCCGCCGTTGGTCAACTTTGTCTTTACCAGTGATCTCAGCTCTTTCTCCTGTACTCTGATATCCTGCATGACTGACTCCTTTTGTTGTTTGTCGGTGTGCGTTGTGATTTCTCAGCGTCTCATGCTCTGTTTAAAGGCAAGGACAAGCGGCTCGACCGTCACGGCCGGCAGCCGCCGATATCTTTGCCGGTCACCGTCATTTTATCCAGCGGGGCCACGGCACCCTTGTGGCGTACCACGTACGCTGCTGTTTTGTGCGCCAGCTGTGCGGAAACTTCCGGCCGGCAGCCAAATGTCCTGGCCACGAGGTATACCGCACTGAAAGAATCACCGGCGGCGGTCGTGTCGACGACCGTTTCAACAGACTCAGCCGCAACTTCGATGAATTGATCACCGGTAGAAATGATGCAGGGCAGCTCACCGTCTTTTACGACGATTTCCTTGGCACCAAAGCTGCGCAGCCGCTCATGGATCTCGCGGCCGCTGGCGCCTGCAAGCACGATTTCCGCTTCCTCGGTGGTAAGAAAGACAATATCGCTGATCCGGTACAAATGCTGGTAGACCTCTATGGCTTCAGCAGAAGAAGACCAGAGATGGGGTCGATAGTTGCAGTCGAAATAGACAGATACCCCGGCGGCTGCGAGCGCGTCTAACTCATCGAGGAGCCGGCGCCGGCTGGCGGGGGTGAAAATGGCCAGGCTGATGCCGCTCAGATAGATTCCATCATAGTCTGAGAGGGCGGCCAGAACGCGCTCACTGTCAGGGTATTCGAAGCATTTTTTGGCAGCAGCCGTGGAGCGCCAGTAGTGAAAAATTCTTTCCCCCGATTCATCGAGCTCGATATAGTAGAGCCCCGGCGTTTCCCCTGGTTCTCTCAGAACCAGCGAGCTGCCGACGCCTTCCTGTTCCCAGAAGCGGACCATCTTTTCACTGAAGGTGTCGGTGCCGAGAGCGGTCACATAATCGACTGAAAGCGGCAGGTCGCGGGCCAGCCGGGCGCAGTATATCGCGGTGTTGAGGGTGTCGCCGCCAAAGGTCTGGCTGGTGACACCGGCTGAGACTTCCTGGAGTTCGATCATGCATTCGCCGATCAGGGCGAGCTTTATTGGTTTCATGGTTTTATCTTTCCTGGCTGCTAAAACGTAATCATCGCCTTCAGAAATCCGGCCGGCTGCTCGACCGCCATACTGAAGGCCTCGGCGGCCCGGGCGGTGCTGAAACGATGCGAGACCATGTGTCCAAGCTTCATTTTGCCCGAGGCAACGCGGTCGATGATGGTAGGGAACATGGTCGAGTTCATGCGGCTGCCGACCACGCTCATTTCCTTTCTGAAAATCTGCAGCTCGGTCACATCATTGGGGCTGCCGTCCATGCCCAGCAGGATAACCGTTCCGGTCGGGGCGACCAGATCGATGCACTGCTCGAAAATCGCCGGATGGCCGACGGCGTCGCAGGTGGCGTGGGGTCCTTCGCCGTCGGTGAGATCGAGGATTTTTTCTTTGAGTTCCGGGTCAGCCGCGTTGAAGACGGCCAGCGCGCCCAGGTCTGCTGCACGCTGCAGCCGATCATCTTTGATATCGATAAGTATGCAGCGGGCGCCGAGACAGTGGGCGTTGAGCATGACCGCGATACCGATCGGACCGGCACCGTAAACAACGACGGTCTGGTCTGCTGAAACCATACCGCGCCAGCAGGCCTGGGCGCCGATGGCCAGTGGTTCGACGACGGCGCCAAGGGCAAGGTCGTTGACGTTGTCCGGCATGTTGTAGACATCGGCTTCACGCACCACAAAGTACTCCTGCATGGCGCCCTCGACATGAACGCCGCGGCAGCTGACACTGGCGCAGGCGTTGGCCCGTCCCGATCTGCAGGCCCGGCAGGAGCCGCAGCCGAGAACCGGATCGATGGCGACCCAGTCGCCGGCTTTGAAACTTTTTACGCCCGAGCCGCACTCGACGATTTCGCCGCTGCACTCGTGGCCGACAATCACCGGCGGTTTGACGAACGGGTGGGTGCCTTCGAAGGTGTGGACATCGGTGCCGCAGATGCTGACCGCCTTGATCTTGACGATAACATCCTGCGGATCGCCGATAACCGGTTCGGCTTTTTCGATCAGGCTGACTTCATGGGTTCCAGAGACTTCTATTGCTTTCATATGGCGAGTACCTGTGGTTTTGTGAAATGGGAAAATAGTCAAGCGCTTGTAATCAAGTGTATAGCAATACGGCTGTTCAGTGTCAAGGCGGTCTGACCACTGCGAAGGCAGTTGACAATAAAGATCATCGGGAATTAGTATATTCAGGCTGATCACCAACTTTTTCTGATAAGCTTTGATTATCTGCGCAGAAAATCTCGAAACGGTAACCCATGAATATTGATATTGTCGATCACTTAAGATCTTTGAAGCTGGTCCCGGTGGTGAGTCTGCCCAGTGTCGATGCCGGACGGCGACTGGCTGATCTGCTGCTGCGCTGCCGGCTGGGTGTTATGGAAATCACCTATCGAACGGCTTGTGCGCCCGAAGCCATCAAGCACATCACCAAAGAGTTTCCCGAACTCATCGTTATTGCCGGGACGGTGCTCGCGGCGGAGCAGGTTGATCATGCCGCCGATTGCGGGGTGAAGGGCGTCGTCAGTCCCGGCTTTACCAGACCGCTGGCAGCCCACTGCCGCCGTCGTGGGATACCGTTCTTCCCCGGTGTTTCGACCCCAGGCGAGGTTCAGGCGGCACGGGAAGACGAGCTGCACAACCTCAAGTTCTTTCCCGCTTCGTTGAGCGGTGGTATCAAGATGATCGATTTGTTTAATGCTATATATCAGGATGTATCGTTTATGCCGACCGGCGGGATCAGCCAGGACAATCTCAGCGACTATTTGAGCCGGGACAACGTTATCTGCTGCGGCGGCACATGGCTCTGTCCGGAGGAACTGATGGTCAGGGAAGACTGGGATGAAATCGAGAAACGTGTAAAGATCGCATCGGAATTACTGAAGAAACAGGAACATAATCACAAACCATAAACGGGAGGAAAAAATGAGTACACAAAAACCGAAAATTGGCTTTATCGGCTTGGGACTGATGGGTTCGGCCATGGTTCAGCGTCTGCAGAGTGTCGGCTATGAGCTGACGGTGATGGCCCACAGAAACCGTCAACCGATCGAGGACGCGGTCGGCCGCGGAGCAGTGGAGGCGGCCACGCCGGCCGGCGTGGCTCAAAGCAGCGAGATCATCATGCTCTGCGTCGACACGACCGCTGCGGTCGAGACGGTGATGCGCGGTGATGACGGCGTTCTGGCAGGGCTTCAGGAAGGCAGCCTGGTCATCGATTTCGGCACCTCGATTCCCGGCTCCACCAGGGCGCTCTACCAGGAGTGCACGGCCAAAGGTGCGTCGATGATGGATGCTCCGCTGGGACGCACCCCGGCCCAGGCGGTCGACGGTCTGCTCAACATCATGGGAGCCGGCGACGAGGCCGATTTTAAGCGGGCCAAGCCGGTTCTCGACGACCTCGGTGAAAATGTCTTCCACGTCGGCCCGGTCGGTGCCGGGCACACCCTGAAGCTGATCAACAACTTCTTTGCGATGACCACCGCCTGCGCCATGTCCGAGGCCTTCGCCATGGCTGATCTGGCAGGGCTGAAGCGGGCCACGCTCTACGAGGTGATGTCGTCGGGCCCGCTGCGTTCGGGAATGATGGACTGGATCAAGACCAATGCGGTGGATAAAGACCCGAGTGCGCTGGCTTTTACAATCGGTAACGGCTTGAAAGACCTGGGTTACTATGCCAGCATGGCCGATGACTTCAAGGTGCCGAGCTTTATTTCACCGGCCACCAAGAATGCGCTCAACATCGCCAAATCGAGCGGCTGGGGGGATAAATACGTACCTGAAATGGTCGACTTCATTGCCGGGCTTTACGAGGACAAGTAAGCCGCACCATTTCATCTGTGGCTACCCCAGAAAAGCAGTGCATAACTGCCTGATGCGGAAAACGTCAGGCAGTTATTCGATCATATTAGATTTCTGCAATCGTTGTGGAAAATGGAGAACCCATGATTATTTTAGCGATGTTAAAAGATGGTCCATTACATTTACACATCTGATTGGAGGTAGATAATGCGTATTCTTCTATACATCGCGACCAACCTGTCGATTCTGGTCCTGCTCGGGATCGTCATGTCGGTACTTGGTGTCGACACGACGCAGGTCTCGGGCTTGCTTGTCTTCGCCGCACTGTTCGGCATGGGCGGCTCGTTCATTTCGCTGGCCCTGTCCAAATGGATTGCCAAGCGGGCGACCAAGGCCCGGGTAATCGAACAGCCGCAGAACCAGGCATGAGCAGTGGCTGGTCGACACCGTCAGGCGCCAGGCGGAAATGGCCGGCATCGGTATGCCCGAGGTGGCAATCTTTCGATGCCAAGGAGATGAACGCGTTTGCCACCGGTATGAAACGCGACGATGCCCTGGTGGCGGTAAGCAGCGGGCTGCTCAACAACATGGACAGAGGCGAGGTGGAAGCCGTCCTGGCCCACGAGGTCAGCCATGTCGCCAACGGCGATATGGTTACCCTGGCGCTGATTCAGGGGGTGCTGAACACCTTCGTGATATTTCTGTCACGGGTTGCTGCCTCGATCATCAATAATGCCCTCAGATCCAACAACGAAAGCGGCGGCCTCGGATTCATGGGCTATATGGCGGTCACCATCGTCCTGGAGATCGTCCTCGGCCTGTTTGCCTCGATCATCGTCATGTGGTTTTCGCGCAAGCGCGAGTTCAGGGCCGACAGCGGGGCAGCCGGCCTGGCCGGCCGCCAGAAGATGATCGACGCGCTCAAGCGGCTGCAGGCTCACCACGAGCCGTCAAAACTGCCGGATCAGATGGCTGCTTTTGGAATCCGCTCGAAAAAAGGGGGGTTGGCGGGTCTGTTCAGAAGCCATCCGCCGCTGGAAGAGCGAATCGCCGCACTGCAGAATGTGCAGGCATAAAATACAGGCGGGGTAGAAAACCGCCTCATGCTGAAAAGACGGGTCGAGCCCTGGCGCCGATCCGTCTTTTGCGGTTATTCCCGGCAGCGGCCGGAGATTAATCCGGCTTCCCTCCCGCTGACGTATCCTCAGCTTCAGCAGGTGCTTGCACGGACTACTCCTCCAACAGCAGGCCGATCCGTTGAGCTCTTCGCTGCCACTGTTTGCGGGCGGCCTCCTGCATGTCCTCGACCGTGTCGGACTCATCGACGATTTCAAGGCCAAGCAGGGTTTCGATCAGGTCCTCCATCGTCACGACCCCTTCGGTTCCGCCATATTCATCGACAACCAGGGCGATGTGGGCCGACTCGTTCATCATTTTTTCAAAGAGGTCATGCAGGGACAGTGTGTCCAGCACGACGACGATCGGCCGGCATAACTCCTCTAGAATCGTTTCCGGCTTGTCCGTGCAGGCCTGGAGGATATCGCTCTTCAGCACGAATCCTTTGACATCGTCGAGGTCGCTGCCCCAGACCGGTATCCGGGAAAAGCGCAGCAGACCGTTGTCGGCCATGACCTGCTCTGCGGTCAGGTTTTCTGCAAGCGCATAGACGACGGTTCTGGGCGTCATGATGTCCCTGGTCCTGATGTCGCGCAGCAGGAAAAGATTCTGCAGCACCCTCGACTCGTACTTGTGGAAGATTCCCTCGCGGGAGCCGAGTTCCGCCAGAGCGATGAATTCGTCCCGATGAACACTGGTCTTGGGCTTATTTCTGGTCATCAGGCGGGTCAGGAGTTCGGCCATTTTCACCAGCGGCCACATCAGCAGGGTGGTGATTTTCAACGAAGTGGCAACAAAGGGTGTCAGCTGGCGCCAGTAGGCCGCGCCCAGGGTCTTGGGAATGATCTCGGAGAGCACCAGGATCAGCAGGGTCAGAATTGCTGAAATAATGCCGATGTAGGCATCGCCGAAAATAGACGCGGCCTGGGCCCCGGCTCCGGCAGCGCCAACCGTGTGAGCAATGGTGTTAAGACTCAATATTGCGGCCAGGGGCTGGTCGATATTGACTTTGAGATTCTTCAGCCGGGCGCCGAGACGGGGCCGCTCCTGTTCCATTTTTGCAACAAATGAGGCCGAGATGGAGAGCAGCACCGCTTCCATGATGGAGCAGAGAAATGATACGCCAAGCGCCAGGCTTACATAAAAAAGTAAGAGTGCCATGCTATTTTAATCGTTGTTTTTACAAATTTTTATTATGAAAAAGATAGTTTGTTCATACCATGTCAGCGGGATCATGCAATAATTATAAGACCTGACCCGTGTCGAGCAGCAACACTCTTTCTCATTGCAGGTTTATGGAACACGAACTGCACCAGACATTGAAGGCTGTTTTTGGCTATGATCACTTTCGGCCGAGCCAGCTCGAGATTATCAAACGGATCATCGACGGTGCCGACTGTTTTGTGCTGATGCCCACCGGCGGCGGGAAATCGCTCTGCTATCAGCTTCCGGCTCTGCATCGTGCCGGTACGGCCATTGTCGTATCGCCTCTTATTTCATTGATGAAAGATCAGGTCGATGCCCTGCGCGCTTATGGGGTGAAGGCCGCCTATTACAACTCTTCGCTTTCAGGAACCGAAGCCCGGGAGGTTTTGTCCGCTTTTCACAACAACTCCCTCGATCTGCTCTACATCGCCCCGGAGCGGCTGATGAGTGAGGAGTTTCTGTCCCGGCTCCTGGAGATCGACATCGCACTTTTTGCAATCGACGAGGCTCACTGCATCTCCCAGTGGGGGCATGATTTCCGTCCGGAGTATCGAAAACTCGGAGACCTGCACCGCCGTTTCAGCGGTGTTCCTATCGTCGCTCTGACCGCCACCGCCGAAGCGCATACCAGAGAAGATATCGTCGAGCGGCTGCAGTTGGAAGATGCGCAGCGCTTTATCACCGGCTTTGACCGGCCCAATATCAGGTACCTGGTGCAGGATAAGGTAAAACCCCTCGACCAGCTTGTCCGCTTCCTCGGCACCTGGAAAGACCAGGCTGGAATTGTCTACTGTTTGAGCCGCAAGCGGGCGGAAAAAGTCACCGCCCAGCTGCTCGACGAGGGGTTCAGGGCGCTTACCTATCATGCCGGTTTAACCGATAAGCAGCGCAAGCATGCCCAGGATGAGTTTCTCCATGACCGGGTACAGATCATCGTTGCGACGGTCGCTTTCGGGATGGGCATCGACAAATCCAACATTCGTTTCGTGGTCCACCACGATGTTCCCAAGAACATCGAGAGTTATTACCAGGAGACGGGCCGGGCGGGACGCGACGGGCTGCCGGCCGAAGCCCTCATGCTGTTTGGTTTCGGGGACGTGCAGCTGGCCCGTGGACTGATCGAGAAATCGAACAGTGAGGATCACAAACGCATCGAGCTGCACAAGCTCAACGCCATGGTTGGATTTGCCGAAGCGCTCGGCTGCCGCCGCCGGGTGCTGCTCGGTTATTTTGGTGAACCTCTCGAGCAGGACTGCGGCAACTGCGATATCTGCCTGGATCCGCCGGAGATGATCGATATCACCGAGGACAGCAGGAAGCTGCTCTCCTGCGTCTACCGGGTCGGTCAGCGCTTCGGAGCCGGGCATGTCATCGACGTGCTGCGCGGCTCGAAAAAAGAGCGTATTATTCAGCTCAACCATCAGGAACTGTCCACCTACGGAATCGGAGCGTCCGAGAATCAGCACTACTGGGGCAGTATCATCCGCCACCTGGTTCATCAGGGTCTGCTCGAGCAGGATGTGGCAAACTATTCGATCCTGCGGCTCACCGAGCGATCCTGGCCGCTGCTGCGCGGTGAACAGACGCTTGAGATGGCCCGGCCCCGGATCAGGGAGACGCTGAAAGAGAAAAAGCGCACCTACAACGCGTCGATAATCCCCGATTATGATGAAGCGCTTTTTGAGCGACTGCGTGCGGTGAGGATGGAGCTTGCCCAGCAGGCCGGGGTGCCGCCCTTTGTCATATTTCATGACCGGACCCTGGCCGAGATGGCTCTTCATCGACCCAGATCAATAGATGAGATGGGTGATATCCACGGTGTCGGTGCCAGCAAACGTGAGCGCTACGGCAGTGTCTTCGTCGACGCAATTGGTGAATATCTGGATAATAACTGAAAATAGTTGAAATTTCGCTGTAATCGCTGATACTGAAGAGCGAGATCCGTGCACGCCGCATGGGCCGGTCCATGATGCGTGCCCCGTGCCCTTTTGTCAGAACAATTGGTGTCAATAAGGAACCCTGGTCAAGGTAAACATGGCTATCGTTAACGAGCAGAATATCGCCCGTTCCGTCTTTTTCCTGATCATCGTCGTGATCAGCGTCATCATTTTCGGGGTCGGCGCCTACTTTGTCGTTACCAGATACGAGATCGCAGATCGCCGGCTCGAGCGGCTGGAAACCCAGCTGGTCGAGCAGCAGAAGGTAGATCTTCGAGCTGATGTTCACAATCTTCTGCTCAGAATAGAATCACTGAACCGTGAACTGCAAGAGCAGCTTGCAGCCGGGGACGATGTCAGCGCAGAAGAGGAGATCGAAAACTACGATGAAGATCGGATCGTTGATGATGATGCCGGCGATGGAGCTGATCTGCAGCAGCTCTTACTGAATCGGCTCGGCTGGGCCCAGGATCTGGCCGATGGCAATTATTTCATCTACAAGCTCCACGATATGGCCGGCGGCGACGGGTTTGCCACGATGCTGTTCAACCCCGGCCGGCCTGATCTCGAAGGCCAGCTCCTGTCCACCGATTTTCCCGATGCCAGAGGGCACGATTTCAGAAAGGTCTTCATGAAGGATATCCGCGACCGGGGTGAATCGTTTGTCATTTACTGGTATACCAAAAACAGTCCCGGCGAGGCCGGCGAACCCGGCCTGGGCCGGAAGCTGGCATACTTTACCCACGACCCGGTCTGGAACTGGATTGTCGCTAAAAGCGTTTACCTGGATTCGCTCGATGCCTTAATCGCCGAGCAGCGGGCTGAGCAAAAAAAGAAACTGGCACTCGACCTTGCCGTTCTGGCCGTCATCTTCGTCGTCAGTGTCGTTCTGGCTCTGTTTCTGGCCTACTCGTTTTCCCTCTCCATCCATACCCTGCTGAAACGCTATCAGGATTCAGAGCAGCTGCACCAGATCGAGATTGACAACCTGTCCAAGACTCTGGAGCAGCAGAACCGCAGGGACCGGCTGACCAGCGCCTACAACCGGGCCTATTTCAGTGATGAGCTGAGCAGGGAAAAAGAACGGTCGGACCGCTACCGCACGCCGCTGTCGATGATCCTTTTCGACATCGATAACTTCAGGTCCGTCAACGATAAGCTCGGCAGTACGGCCGGAGATATGATGCTCCAGGAAATGGTCGAGCTGGTCAAGGACAATATCAGGAAGAGCGACGTCTTTGCCCGCTGGGCCGGCGAGGAGTTCGCCATTCTCGCTCCCGGAATCGATCTCGAACATGCGCGACAGTTTGGCGAGAAGCTGCGCACGCTGATCGAGAAGAACGGCTATTCGACCGGAGCAACCATAACCTGCAGCTTCGGCATCAGCTTCTACCAGCCGCCGGAAAACCTCGAGTTATTCGTGCAGCGGGTCGACAAAGCCCTGCGCCAGGCCAAAAAAAGGGGGAGAAACTGCTGCGTGACCCTGGCCGCCTGAAAATCTATCCCGCTTGGTTACAGATATTCCTCAGCTGATCTCTTCGGTCACCTCGTCCACCAGATAGAGAATTGACCGATAGGGTATGCCGGAGTGCAGGGCCAGGCCGACTTCGCAGGTCTTGCTGGTTGAATACCCGGTATCGCACGAACAGACATGCTCCTTGAGCCCGTCGAGCGCCGATTCGTTCAGCTCCGGGTAGTTGAATCCCCGATCACCGGCAAAGCCGCAGCAATAGATGTCCTCGGGCCAGACGACGTCGGTGGCGCAGCGTCTGGCAAGCTCGAGCAGTTTCCCTTCAAGCCCCATTTTGCGGGTGCTGCAGGTCGGATGCACGGCAACAGATATAGCTTTACGGGTAAACGAAAGGCGCTCCAGCAGAAACTGGAGGACGAACTCGATCGGCTCATAGACATGCAAACGCTTGTCGACCGTTGCCCTGATGCGCTGCACGCAGGGGCTCGTATCGCAGAGAATCGGCAGCTCACCGTTGTTCGAGGCGGCCAGGAACAGATCTGATAATTGTGCCGATTTCCTGTCGGCCTCTTCCATGAATCCTTTGCTCTCGAAAGCCTGCCCGCAGCAGAGCTTGTCGAGTTTATCCGGATAGATGATTTCGTAGCCGCTCTTCTTCAACAGCGATGCGGTCACCTCCGGAAGATCCCTGCGCTCGCTGTCAGTGCGGGCTGGTCCACCCATGGCCCGGGCGGCGCAGCTTGGGAAATAGACGACTTTGAGCGGGTTGGACAGGTCGATGGGCCGGGGTTTGATCCTTTTCGATCCGGTCGGCATTTCCTTGTTCCACAACGGCAGCTTGCTCAGCGTCGCCGCTCTGGCCGCTTTCGAAGCACTTTCCATAAAGGCGGTCGAGGTGTGTTTGTGGACACCGTCGACGCCGTTTAACACCGGGGCAATGGAACGGGCCACCTTGTCGAACTGCGAGCCTACCGCCGAGGCGATTTTCTCAGCGAGTGGACCGTTGGCTTCGTCGCGCAGCGCCTTGACCATCTTTCCGGTGTCGATGCCGACCGGGCAGCGGGTGGCGCAGAGGCCGTCGGCGGCGCAGGTGTCCATGCCGGGATACTGGTAGCGCCGGCTGAAGCGCTTCACTTCCCTGGTTGAGCCTTCACTGTGGAGACGCCGGCTGATCTCCCGCCTGCCGGCGATGCGCTGGCGCGGGGTGAAGCTGAGGTTTCTCGACGGACAGGCCGGTTCACAGAAGCCGCACTCGATGCAGGTGTCGGCAATTTCATGGGTGGCCGGCAGCGGTTTCAGGTTTTTAATATGGGTCTCGGCATCGTCGTTGAGAATAACGCCGGGGTTAAGCAGGTAATCGGGGTCGAAAATATCCTTTATCTCCTGCATCAGCTCGTAAGCCGCGGTGCCCCATTCTTTCTCGACAAAAGGAGCCATGTTGCGGCCGGTGCCGTGCTCGGCCTTGAGCGAGCCGTCGTAGGTATCGACCACCATGTTGACGACATCGTCCATGAAGTCGCGATAGCGGGCAACTTCGCTTTCGATCGAAAAATCCTGGGTAAAGACGAAGTGCAGGTTGCCCTCGAAAGCGTGTCCGAAGATGATCGCCTCGTTGTAATTATATTTGCTGAACAGGTGCTGCAGCTCGAGTGCCGCCTCGGCCAGATGCTCGGTGGCGAAAGCGACGTCTTCGATAATCACCGTGGTGCCGGTTTCGCGAACGGCGCCGACGGCGGTGAACAGCCCCTTGCGTACCTTCCAGAGGGCCTGATATTCTGCCGGAACCGCGGTGAACTCGATCGGCATAACCGTGTCGAAACCTGCCAGCGACTCGGTTACCGCAGCGACCTGGCCTTCGAGTTCCGACTCATCATTGGTTCTGGTTTCAACCAGCAGAGCGGTGACCGTTTCTCCCAGGCCCTGCAGGTAGTCGGGCATGCCTTCTTTACCTTCCACCGAGGCCAGGCTGGCCCGGTCCATCAACTCGGCGGCGGCAACCGGCTGTTGGCGCAGCAGGGGGATTGCTTTACAGGCATCCTCGACATTTTTAAACAGGATCAGCGCCGAGGCTTTGTAGCGGTGTTCGATCACCGTTTTGAAGATGGTGTCGGAGATAAAGGCCAGGGTTCCCTCCGAGCCGACCATCAGATGGGTCATGATGTCGATCGGGTCTTCGTAGTCAGTCAGCGCGTTGAGGCTGTAGCCGGTGGTGTTCTTGATCTTGAACTTGTATCTGATGCGCTCGGCCAGCTCGTCGTTAGCCAGTACCCGCTCCCGCAGAGTCCGCAGCCTGTCGAGCAGCGGGGCATGACTTTTCCTGAACTTTTCGATGCTGCGGTCGTCGCCGGTATCGATCACGGTGCCGTCGATCAATACAAGCCGCAGCGAGGAGATGGTTCGATAGCTGTTCTCCTCGACGCCGCAGCACATGCCGCTGGCGTTGTTGGCCAGAATGCCGCCGATCTTGGCGCTGTCGATGGAGGCCGGGTCGGGCCCGATTTTACGGTCGAACGGTGCCAGCTCACGGTTGGCCAGACTGCCGATGATACCTGGCTGGAGCTGGATCAGGCCGGCCTCGTCGTAGATGCGGTACTGATCCCAGCCTCTGCCCAGCCGAACCAGGATCGAGTCGGTAATGGATTGCCCGGACAGGCTCGTTCCCGCGGCCCGAAAGGTGACCGGCAGTTTTCGTTTGCGCGCTTCGCTGAGGATGATCCGCACCTCGTCTTCGCTCTCGACATCGATGATAATTTCCGGAACCAGTCGGTAAAAACTGGCATCGACACCGATGGCCACCTTCTTGAGCGGGTCGGTGATAATTCTCCGGCGCGGAATGGAGCGCTCGATCTGCTTCTGAAATTCCTGGTATGCTTTTTTCAAACTGAATCCTCTGTTTGCGCTGTGCTAATCTAATGGTAATCTTGTATCACAAGATGATAATGATTCCTGGCTGTGTCTACCATTTTTAAACTCAAATTGAAAACCGAATTATCGTTTTCTGACAATGGCCGATCATTACCTGAAGCGGATCCGACGATCGATTCTACCCGGCAGCCCTCAATCTGCTTACTCATGCTGCTTGCAATGGCACGGCTGATTGAATAAACTCATATAATGAAAGCTGACCCCTCTGAACTGAAACAGCCGCTGACATTAGAAGAGCCTCGCGCGGCCGTAGGCATCATTGTCTGTACGGAACCGGTCGAATCCGTTCTGCTGGTCAAGCGCAAAGTGCATCCGCTCGACCCGTGGTCCGGACATTACGCCTTTCCCGGCGGCAGAAGGGAGGTCGAAGATCCGACGCTCTATCACACCTGTATTCGCGAGGTCAAAGAGGAGACCGGCATCGCGCTCGATTCCGATTCGCTTCACCAGGCCTGCGAACCGTCCCTGGCCGGCCGCAACGTCAAGGCGCCGATTCTGGTGCAGCCTTATGTGTTCAAAATGGACGGGCGCCCGGAGGTGATCATCGAAGAAAAGGAGATTGCCCGGTATAGCTGGCTGTCGACCCAGGCTTTTAGAGACAAGGCCAGACATCGGGTCATCGAGGTGCGTTCTTCGATGATCAGGCCGGTGTATCCGATGGACGACTATTTCATCTGGGGATTTACGTACGGTCTGCTCTGCCGCCTGCTTGGTTTCGACCAGCACATGAATGCCTCATAAACCGCTCTTTTCTGGAGCTGCCTGCCCGTTTCCCTGTCGTTCCATAATCAAAACGGCTCCTTATCAGTTTTGATTTCATACTTATAGTGAAGATTCGGATTGCCTGAAACGCAGGCGGTCTTCCACGTCAGCGCTGAAATCTCATGGATATCTGGTTCATCTCCGCCATCCTGGTCGTTACGATCTATCTGCTGATCACCGAAAAGATCTCGGTCGATCTGACCGCTGTCGGTATCATGGTCGTCCTGATCATCAGCGGCCTGCTGACGCCCCGGGAGGCGGTTTCGGGACTGGCCAACCCGGCGGTTATTACCGTCGGGGCGATGTTTGTGGTCAGCAGGGGTTTGATGCGTACCGGCGGGGTCGAGTTCATTGGCCGTCAGGTAACCAGGATCGCAAAGAAAAACGTGACTGCAGCTCTTGGGCTGATCCTCGTATCGGTGGCGGTAGCATCCGCATTCATCAACAACACCCCGGTCGTCATCCTCTTTATTCCGGTGGTCATGGCGATGTGCTGCGAATTAGGACTGAGCCCCTCTAAATTCCTGATCCCGGTTTCCTACGCCTCTATTCTGGCCGGCACCTCCACCCTGATCGGTACCTCCACCAATATCATCATCAGCGATCTCAGCGCCCAGTCCGGTTACGGCCCGATCTCGATGTTCGAGCTCGCTGTCGTCGGCGTCCCCATCGGCGTCGTCGGCATCGCTTTTCTGCTTGTCGCTTCTCCGCGCCTGCTGCCGGGGCTGGCCAACCCGATCTGTCAGCTCAAGGATGGTGATCATCGCAAGTACCTGGCTGAATTGAAAATTCATGAAAGTTCAAAACTCGTCGGCCTGCACCCGGGTGCGGTATTCGAGGAAAAGTTCTCGGCGCTTGAGGTGATCGAACTGGTCAGCGGGGAGCGGATATATCAGCCGAAGCGCGATGCCAAGACGATCGAATCCGGTGATACTCTACTGGTAAAGGGCTCGCTCAACGATCTGGTGGCGATACTGCACGAGGAGGGCGTCGAGCTTCCGTACGGCGAAAACGGTTTGTCTCTCGGCGCCCAGAAAGATGCGCCGATCGTCGTCGAACTGCTGATTGCGCCGGGTTCCAATCTTCTTGGTCAGCGCCTGGAAAATACCAGGCTGGCACGGGACCAGGAGATCAATATCATTGCCGTCAAACGTCAGGATCAGCATATCTCCGAGCGCCAGCTCTACGATGTGAAGCTGAAAACCGGGGATATCCTGCTGATCTGGTGTTCGGGCTCGAAACTCGAGGCGCTGCGTTCGGAAAAAGACTACCTGATCATCGAAGATGTATATGAAGAACTGGTCCACAAACGCAAGGCGGCCTGGGCGGTGATCAACTTCGTCTGCATGATCGGCACCGCCGCCCTGGGGCTGGCCGATATCATGACCTGCGCCCTGATCGCCGCATTTCTGATGATCGTCACCGGCTGCCTGCAGATGCGCGACGCATACCGGGCCATGCAGGGTGATGTGCTGCTCCTGATCGCCGGAACCATCGCCCTGGGGCTGGCCATGGAAAAAAGCGGAGCATCGGCGCTTTATGCTCAGACATTTCTGAGCCTGTTCACCGGCCTCTCGCCGATCATGGTCCTGGGCGGCATCATTGCCCTGACCAGCATCTCGACCCAGATCCTCAGCAACAACGCCACGGCGGTGCTGCTGCTGCCCATTGCCATCTCGACGGCGCTCGGCATCGGCGTCGACCCGAAGCCCTTTATCATCGGCGTCTGCTTCGGGGCCAGCGCCTGCTTCGCCTCGCCGCTCGGCTACCAGACAAACCTGATGGTGTTCGTCCCCGGCGGCTACCGCTTCCTCGACTATTTCCGCCTCGGCATCCCGTTGAATATCTTCGTCGTCGCGGCCGCCACGCTGCTCATCCCGATTTTCTGGCCGCTTTAGGCCACTCACAGAAAAAGGTTTTTCCCCAGAGATATCAGAACGCTTCAACGAAAAAGCACCGCCATTTCCCCATCGACCATCGTAAGATTGGGGTGCCGGCTGCCGCCAAAAGGGTCCGCCCCAGTGGTTAAGAATGATTGAAACACCCGGGCCTGAAAGTACAAATCAGCTGAAAATCAAGCAAAAGCGTAACAATTACCAGGGCGGGCAAAGCGGGACCGGACCGCAGCAATCAGACGAAACCGAAACGAGTATCAGGGGCGAGCAAAGCGAGACCGGATAGCGCAGCAAACGAATACGGATAACAAAAAGGAGGAAAAAGGCGCAGATTGGTTCAAGATCAAGGCGAAGGCTGAAATTTTACCGGAGGCGTATCACGGATACGTCGAGGATAAAATTTCAGCCTTCAACGCAGAGATTGGGCCAATCTGCGCCTTTTTTAGAAGTGGTAGGTGAGCATGAGTGAGGCAACCGGATACCACTCAAACCAGCTCAGCTCATCCTCGATGTCGTTCTCCTGCTGTTTCAGAAACTGCTGCACCTCGCTTATGTCGTTGACATCGACCGGCGCATTCAAGCGAAGATTCTTTACATCGGGTGCTCCCTGATAGAGGACGCCCAACTCGACCCCGAGTCCCCAGCCGGGCTCGCCGCTGTTGGAGCGCCAGCCAAGACCGAGGTAGGGGGCTACCGGCATGAATTCGACTTCACCGCTGATGGACAGGTAGTCAGACAGAAACGCATATGATTGAAAATCGGCCGGAAAGCTTTCCGGCGGGATCGTCCCGTTTACATCGACGCTGTTATTGTTGAAATAGACGCCGCCGCTGAGAAAAAACGCTCCCCCAAACGGGTGAATGTCGAGCAGGGCGGAAATTGAATTGAATTGCGTATCAAAGTCGTAATTTATACGGTCAATGGTCGAATCGAATTCATAGGTGAGGTAATTGATGCCGCCTCGAATTCTGGTATTCGGGACCAGCGCGGCACTGATTTCAGCGCCTGCCCCCATGGTGCCGGCTTTAACGCCGATGCCAAAGCCTTCGTCAGCTGAGGCGGTGGCACTGAATCCGGGCAGGGCTGCGAGCAGCAGGACAGAAAGGAACAACGGGCGTACATAACTCATGGCATCCTCTTCGAAGTGGTGTTGAGCTGGTGAAAATAGCCCTATCATACCTGAATTTTCTCGAAATACAATATCGAGCCGGTTCATCGAGCGGATACGCGAGTCGGGCGGCTCAGAACAGATCAATTTGATGCGGCGTGCCGTTAAAGCGCAGAACGACTCCGGTCCTGGTTATTTCGATCAGGGACAAGTCGGGGGCGATCGATCTGTCCTTCACGAACGACCGTGTTGTTGATCATGATCATTCTCAGTTCCGGTACCGGCGAGTAAACGTGACCGCTGAAGTGAAGATCGGGTAATCGCTGCTGCACATCTTTGACGGTATTCGGCGGCTCCGGAATGATCGCCGCTTGGTTTTCGGTTCGGTCGACGGCCCCAGTCTCCGCCTGCTTCTTTTGTACACTGGAGGGCACTGGTGTATCCCGGGGCGCTTCTGTGTCAGCAGTCCGGGAAGAGTGGCCGACATCTTCTTCTGAACGTTCACGCACGGGTTCTCTGGCGCTGCCGACGGGAGCTTGTTGAGAGTCCCAGCGCGACCACCACAGTCCGAAGCCAAGAAGCAAACCGGCAATCAGCATGCAGCTTACCAGAATCAGGCCGAAAGTGTTTCGGCGCTGTCGGGAGACAGGGCGACGGCTGAAGGAGAACCCGGAGCGGATCGGTCTGGCACCGTTTTTCCGATGTTCTTCATCAGATTTTCTCAGGGCGTCGAGGATGTAGGACATAGACTGTTGGTGCACTGCAAAAACACTAGTTTACTCGGTTATCTCAATACCTTTGATAACGATTTTTGTGTCGGCCTCAGGTTGGCGGCGCGCCGTAATTTGCACCGGTGCAATAGTGATATTGCTCTGCGCGGCGGCCTCCTCCTCTGGTGAAGCCTGCGTGCCGGGCTCGGACTCATCGTAGTCAGGAGGCGGTGGTCGAGCAGCGGTTTCTATTTTCTGGTCCGGTTCGGCGGCTGTATCAGGGGGCACCGCCGTGTCTAAGGTGACAACTGCAGGCTGTTCAGGTGATGACTCGCTCCCGTTTTGTTCTTCAGGTATCGTAGGATCAGACTGTTCAACGGGCTGATTCGGAGCCCCCGAGAGTATCCGTTCGAGGTTCAGGTGGAAGATATCGCTGGTGCTGCCGGCCCAGAACAGGACAATGAAAATCAGCGACAGCGTCCCGAACACCAGACTGCGAACAGGGATTTCAATGGTTTTCGAGGTGTGGTCGAAGCCAAATATCTCCTTTGCCGCTTTTTTGACGACCGCCGTCTCGACCCGTGTCTTTTCTTCTGCATACGTGCCGATCAGGGAGCGGTCGCAGAGACTGTTGATCAGTCGGGGAATACCGCCGGTCAACTGGTGGATCTTCTTTATCGCGTTATCGTCGAAGAGTTGTTTCTGATTGTTGCCGGCAACCGAAAGGCGATGTCTGATATAGTTGCCGGTTTCTGAAAGATCCAGCCCGTCCAGGTGAAATCGTCCGGTAATGCGCTGGTTTACCTGGGTCAGGTCCGGGCTTCTCAGCAGCGTCGACAGCTCAGACTGGCCAAGCAGGATGACTTTGAGCAGCTTTTGCCGGTCGGTTTCAAAGTTGGTCAGCAGCCGAATCATCTCCAGAGCGTCTTTGTCCAGGTTCTGGGCTTCGTCGATAACCAATAGAGCCGGTTTGTTTTCGGCGTGCGCCTGAAGCAGAAATTCGTTTAAACCATCGAGGTAGTGCTTGGTGGAATAATAATTATCCGTACCCTTCAGCCGAAATTCGCCGCAGATCGATGCCAGCAGTTCGAAAGCGCTGAGACCGGGGTTGACGACCAAAGCGACATTGGCGGTCGGGTCGAGCCGGTCGAGAAAGAAGCGGCACAACGTCGTCTTTCCGGTGCCGATCTCACCGGTCAGCAGGGTGATGCACCCCTCGCTGGAGAGGCCGTGCTTCAGGTGGGCCAGTCCATCCTGGTGCATTTCGCTCATGTAGAGATAGCGAGGATCCGGGGCAATGGAAAAGGGGTTTTCCAAAAACCCGAAATAGTCGTTATACATAGGCGAATTGACGGCTGTTCTGATCGGTGAATGCAGTGGCAAAAAACTGTTTGTCGAATTTACTCTGTCATGGCTTCGAGGCCATTATATGATAATTCATATCGCATTGCTAATTTTCTTTGTTTTCAGTTGTTTTTATGCCTGAGACTGCGTAGCATGTGGATGTTTGTAGACAAAACCATGACTGCGCACCCAGGGTTCATTCTTTCATGTTGAGACGGCTGTTCATTTTTCTTTTTTACTCTTTGTTCAGCCTGATTGTCATCATCGTCTCGCTGATCTATTTGTTTCCCCGGGACAAAATGCTGTCCTGGTCCGAGCAGTTCATCGGCAGGCAGCTTCCCGGGATAGAATGCCGGATCGGCGAGATCAAATATATCCATCCGCTGAAGCTTCGTTTATACGAGGTCGTGGTCCGCTCCAAACGCTACCGGGTTGAGCTGCCGATTGAAACGCTGCTGTTGTCGTTTGAGCCCCGATACCCGCTCAGACGAGTCGGTGTCGTCGGGGTTCTTCTGGGCGGGGATCTGAAAACTGATCTGGTTGTTTTGGAAAACAATCTGATCGAGCTCAGAAACCTGGATCTGTCCGAGCTGCACCTGGCAGATCTTACCATGATTGAGAGCATGATCGACCGCCCTTTACGCGGGCGTCTGTCCTTCAGCGGGCGGGCGGTCATCGATCAAAGCAGGACTTCACATGTCCGACTTAACGGTTCACTGGGGATCACTGAGTTTTATACTGAGCTGCGCAGGCCGATCTTCGGCGAGAGCGAGGTTCGTTTCGACACCCTGAGCGCTGAACTCAGCCATCAGGACAACAGGCTGGAGATGTCCATCGGCAAGGCGGCCGGACCGCTGCTCGCCGGGACGTTTTATGGAGAAATCCGGGGGGATCGCCCCTGGGAACAGAGCACCCTGGATATAACCGGCACCCTGTCCCCGCAGCCGGGCCTGCTCGAAAAGCGTCCCGATCTGGCGGATCAGCTCAGAACGATGTATCAGCAGTTCCGCCGGCAATCCTTTCCCTACGCTGTCGATGGAACGCTCACCGAGCCGCGCTTCAGGTTTACTGAGCTGAACTGAATGGTCGCCAATCATGAATAACAGGTTAGACAAACTGCTGCTCGACAAGGGAGGACTTGCTGAAGAGGATCTGGCGCGGGCCCTTGCCGCAGCCGGGCAGAAGTCCATTGATCTCAACCGCATGCTTGTCCGGCAGAAGCTGCTGACGGAAACCGAGCTGCTGTCGATTCTGGCTGATTATTTCCAGCTCGACCATGTCGCTCATCTGCCTCAATGCTCCGATACCGCATTTACCGCAAAAATACCGATCACCTTTTTGAAAAAGAATTTGCTCGTGCCGCTCAGGATCGATGGGGAACCCTGTATTGCGATCAATGATCCCTTTCACTTCGATGGTGTCGATGAGGCTGCCTCTATCCTCGAGATGCGTGGCTGCCGTCTGGTGCTGAGCAGTGAGAGTGAGATCGTCAGGACCATCAATTCGGCCTACGATCTGACCCAGGGCAGTGCTGAACAGGTGATCAGAGACATCGGCGATGAGGATGCGAATCTGCTTTTTTCTAAAATCGAGGAGGTCGAGGATCTGCTCGATGACACCAGTGATTCGCCGGTGATCAGGCTGGTCAATCTGATGCTTTCCCAGGCGGTGCGTGCTGGAATTTCAGATATTCATATCGAGCCGCAGCAGTCAAACGTCAAGATCCGGCAGCGGCTTGACGGTGTGCTCTACGATATGTTCACGCCGCCCAAGCATGTTCAGTCGGCCCTCGTCTCCAGAATCAAACTGATGGCCAAAATGAACATTGCCGAAAAACGGCTTCCGCAGGACGGCCGCATCGAAATCAAGGTCGGCAACAAGGATATCGATATCAGGGTTGCGACGCTGCCCACTGCCTTCGGTGAGCGGGTCGTCATGCGGCTGCTGGATAAATCGACCATCAGGTTGTCGCTGAGCGATCTGGGGATGGCTCCGGACAATCTCGAATTGTTCAACAGGATGATCAGGTCTGCCAACGGCATCGTTCTGGTGACCGGGCCGACCGGCTCCGGAAAGACCACGACGCTCTATGCGGCGCTGAGTGAAATCAATACCACCGAAATCAACATCATCACGGTAGAGGACCCGATCGAATACCGGATTCCCGGCATCGGCCAGGTGCAGGTCAATCCCAAAATCGAGCTGAGCTTCGCTTCCGGACTCAGATCTATTGTCCGCCAGGACCCCGATGTCATCCTGATTGGTGAAATACGCGATCGCGAGACCGCTGAAATCGCCATTCAGTCGGCCCTTACCGGGCACCTGGTTTTCTCGACGCTGCACACAAACAACGCGCCCGCTACGATAACCCGCCTGCGGGACATGGGACTGGAGCCCTTTCTGATCGGTTCTTCGATCAATGCGGTTCTGGCCCAGCGCCTGGTCAGGCGGATTTGTGAATCATGCAGAGAGCAATACCGGCCAAATGACGAAGAACTGCAGCGAATCGGTCTTTCAGCCAGTGATCTGAGCGCTGGCGTGGTGCATCGCGGACGCGGTTGTGATCGATGCCTGGAGACGGGCTATCGAGGCAGAACCGGAATCCATGAATTTATGGTGCTGGACGAAAAGATGAAGCAGATCATTCTCGAGACTTCGGACGCCGCCCAGTTAAAGAAACATGCCTGCGCTCAGGGGATGAGAACGCTGCTGCAGGACGGTGCCGAACGGGTGAGACGGGGGGAAACCACCATCGAGGAGGTCTATCGGGTTGCCCAGTCTTGAGGCAGCCTTAATCTGCACCGGCCAGCAGAAACTCCCTGAACACCTGGTAGTGGTGCGGCAGTGTGCGCCGTTTCGGGGTGACGACGTAAAAAGAACGTTTCATCGACAGATTCCGGATCTCGATGATTTTCAACCTGCCGCCGGCCAATTCGTCGCCGATCGCGGCTTTGGATATCACCGCCACGCCGAGGCCTGATTTTACCGCTTCCTTTATCGCCGTGCTCGATCCCAGGGTTGCCCTGATCTTCAAGTCCGCTGGGGAAATACCGATCTGATTGAGAAACTGTTCGACATTCCGGCCGGTGCCCGAACCCCGTTCCCGGGCCAGGAATTCGTGTTCTGCGAGTTCAGCCCCGTCTATCGTGTCACCAATCGGCCACTCGGCCGCTGCTGCCAGAACAAGCTCATCGCTTTGGAAGGGAGAAAATTCAAGTTTGTTCGAGGGCATTTCGACGCCAACCACGCCCAGGTATATCCTCCCGCCGCTGACATCCTCGATAATCCGGCCCGAGTCTTTGATCAGGATTTCAAACGAAACATCGGGGTAGCTGTTGTTGAACTCGGCCGCCCGGGTAGGCAGTATGTATTCGCCGGGAATCGTCGAAGCGCCAATGACGATTTTACCGGAGACGGTTTTAGCCGATGAGGCCAGGGTGGACTCGAGCCTTTTCAGCTCGGCGAGTATTTCAACGGCCCTGGGGTAGAGAATGTCCGCTTCCGTGGTCGGCGCGATCGAACGGCCGAGCCGGTCGAAGAGTGGACAGCCCAGCCGGTCTTCGAGGTTCTTCATGTGCTCGCTGATGGTCGGCTGGCTGGTAAACAGCTCTTCGGCCGCCCTGGTAAAGCTCCGGGTCCGATAAACGGCGCAAAATATCTGTAGATGGCGAGTTTCCATGGCGACATGTGCTCAGGTTGGAAATGATCGGCAAGATGCATGAAAACAATAGAGATTGCCGATAGGTTTTCCGAAAAAGAAAGGGGCGGAACCAACATGGCTCCACCCCTGCAAGTAATAATGCTCTAACGTTACCTGTCGATCAATACACCCTGGACCCGCCGGTTCTTGGCTCTGCCGGCCGCGGTGTTGTTGTCGCTGATCGGATCGTCGTAGCCGAATCCGTTCAGGGTGATGCGGCCCGGATCGATTCCCTCTGTGGTGACCAGGTATTGCCGTACCGCGGAAGCGCGCTTGTGGGAGAGCTGAATGTTGTACTCACGGGGGCCCACGTTGTCGGTGTGCCCCATGAGCACGATGCGGGCTTCGGGATTGGCGCGCATGTAGTCGGCCACTTTGTTGAGGATCGGGTAGTACTGGGACTTGACGTTGAACTTATCGAAATCAAAAAGGATATTTTCCCACTCATAGCCCATTTTGACTTCCTTGCCCATGCCCGGATCCTGGTCGGACATATCGAACAGGGCGCCGGTCATCCACTCCGGGTTGCCGATGATATCGGCGAATCCGACCATATAGGAGCAGTCGTTGACGTTGGCGATTTTCTGGAGCTGTTTAAGCCCATTCTTCTCGGCGCCGGCATCTAGTACGGCAAAACAGACGTCGTACTGGGCGGCAAGCTGGGCGGCGATGATAGACGGCGAATTAAAGTTGGCTGCCGGTGTATACTGCGCATCGGTAAAAAGAAAGACGACCGTCCTGCCTTGCAAAGCCGGCAGTATGTTGTTCAATTCGAACAAACCCTGCTGCAGCAGCGTTGCGCCCATGGGCTCCCTGGGCATATTGTCGATTACCCGGTGAAACTTCTGCTTGTCGTAGGGCTGCATCGGATAAAAGGTGGTCAGGTTGTCTGTGCCAAGACCGGGGGTGAAAGAGAAGATGCCGGCCATCCAGTTCATATCCGGCATGGTTGCGTTTTTCTCCCGAAGGATTTTTCGCTCGGCCTGCAGTTCCGTCATTGCCGTGTCGAGAAAGCGGCTGCCCATCGACTCCGACCTGTCGTAGAGTATAATGAAATTGTCGGCGGTCCTGACCATATAGACCGGTGAACCGGCCCACTCGAATTCAGCTGCTGTATTCTTGTCATTGACCGTGCTGATCTCCCCGTCGATTTTTTCGAAGTATTGCTGAGCGGCGGAAGCCGTGACAACGCTGAGTGTCAGCAGGCAAAATATCGCTGCGTAAAACGATCGTAAAAACATAACAACCTCCCTCAAGGTGACTGCATGAAAAAAGGCTTCTCCGGCCTCGGCCGACTTTTCCTGAATTATCTTTATAATTTTACACATAATTTTTGTTTTTACAAATATTTCAGCCATTCAAGGTGAAAATAGCTCGCCACCGCACCCGCCACCATATTATAAGAAATGGACTCGACTAATCTTAGCAGCAGCAATGTAGATGGATGAGCTAGACCGATCGCTGGCCGAAATCAGAGACGGCTGTACCGAATGCGGCAACTGCGTGGGCCAGTGCACCTACCTGCAGCAGTTCGGCAACCCGGCGGCCCAGGCGGTTCAATTTGAAGGCGGCGGCCTCGAGCCGGAAACCATTTACTCCTGCAGTTTGTGTGGCCTCTGCGACGTATTCTGCCCCGAAAAAATCCACCCGGCTGAAATGTTCAGGCAGATGCGCTGCCGACTGGTGGAAGAGGGCAGGGGACCGCTGAAGCAGCATCACCGCATCCTGGCGTACGAGAAGCGCGGCCTGTCAAAGTTGTTTGGCCTGGAACTTCTGCCCCAGGGCTGCCAAACCGTTTTTTTTCCCGGTTGCGCGCTGGCCGGCAGCCGTCACGGGCAGGCATACCGATTGTTCTCACTGTTACGTCGAAAGGTTGACAATCTCGGCATCGTTTTAAACTGCTGCGCCAAACCGTCACACGATCTGGGGCGGGCGGATTTCTTCAGCAATACCTTCACGGCACTAGCGGCTGATTTGAAAATGCGCGGGATACAAACGGTTCTTACCGCCTGTCCGAGCTGCCATCAGATTTTCAGCCGTTACGGTTCAGAATTTAAGGTGCTGACGGTGTATGAGGTTCTTGCCGACAGTCTGGACGGTTCTGCAGAGGATTTTAATCAGCATGAATCGGCCAAGCACTTCACCATACACGATCCCTGTGCCACCCGCACAGACGCGCAGGTTCATAAAAGCGTCAGAAAAATATCCGCTGCATTGGGGTTCAGCGTGAGTGAGATGAAGCACAGCAGAAAAAAAACATTTTGCTGCGGGGAGGGCGGCGCGGCCTGTTTCGTGGCGCCGAAGATCACCGAGCAGTGGAGCCGGAAGAGAAAAACCGAGAGCAGCGGAAGACCGGTTATTACCTATTGCACCGGCTGCGTCCAGTTTCTATCGAAGAAGATCAGCACCATCCACATCCTTGATCTGCTGCTCAATCGAAAGCAGGCCATGGAGGGCAGAACATCAGTTGGCAGGCCCCCGTTCACCTACCTGAACCGGCTGCTGCTCAAAGCCCGTTTAAAGAGAGGAAAGCGTGGCGGCCCTTCAGTCTAAACACCGCGATCTGCTGATCAGAATCGCGGGACTGCTCTATATCGTTCTGCTGGCCATAATGACCGCAGCCTGTGGACTGGCGCTTGCCTTCGGCAGTTACCGGCTCAGCATGTTCTTTTTCTTCGCGGTCCTTGCAATGCTGATTTTCAGCAAGATTCTGATGCGGATACTGCAATAGAGGACGGTGCTCCTTGTTGACACTGAGCTGAGGCCGAACTCATCATGAGAATGGCCGGAATGTTCGACACATTTCTTCTCAACAGTTCCTAAAGAATGATTACGTTCCTTGAGCAGGGTCGTTGTGCGTATGATGTGCGTATGATATAGGTATAGAGTGCTTATTCCCTCATTGCTTGGCGGCGATACGTTTTTCTCATCGGCCACCTGCTGCGGTGACAGATATTCGACCGTTCAGTCAATACGCTGCTGCTACCTGACCGTCTGGCACGATGAAGAAGGGCGGCTGCGTTTCAGTGAGGACATCTATGGCCGGGATGAGAAACTGAAGACGGCCCTGGAGAAAAGCTGATGCATAGATCAAGAGTAGCGCTCGTAATTGCCCTGGTATACGGATTACTCGTCATCGCCGCATTCGTGATCATGCTGGCAACGCTGCAGAGCACTCCGATGGCCGGGATTTTCCTGGTATTGCTGACCCAGCCGTGGCCGGCGCTCGTCGGGGCGCTGGACGGCGGTCAATCAGGCTCCGCTCTGGTCTCTGGTATTCTTCTGCTGGCCGGGGGGATGGTGAATGGGGTCCTTCTTTACGTTCTGGTTCGTGTGGTGTATAAGCTTTTTTCAAGAAAAGCAGAGTAAAGGAGTGATCCATGAACCTGAGCCGGAAACCCGTTGTCAATTCGTCATTTAGCGCCGAAGATTTTGACAGCGAGACATTGATCTACAACGAGGCGGGATCGAAAGCTTTTTATCTCAACGATGCGGCCAACGCGGTCCTGCAGCTCTGCAGGGAGGATCTCAGCGTCGGCCAGATCATCGAATGTCTGCAGCAGGCGTACCCCGATAAAGAACAAACCATCGCCGATGACGTCGAAGGCGTTCTGGAAACGCTGATTGAAAGCGGTGTGGTCACGCTCTCAGATGACTGAACCCGGTGTATCGCCATTGATGTTCGAGTCCGGGTTTGACCGGCTTGGATTCAGGATTCTATGCAACAATCAGTTCGGCTTTGATCTGGCGGAGTTTCTGTTCGGTGATTTTCCCGGTAATTCCGCAGCGGTGCAGCATAAAGTATTCGACATCGTCTGTTCCGGTACCAAAAACAAGCTCTCCCTGTGGGAAGGGGACAAACGGCTTTATTTCGGCACTTCCGCGTATCAGCTGGCCTACATCCTGATGAACGAGGTGCTCTATCACTGCATCGATTCCAACGACACCCACCACGCCCTGCATGCCGGGGGAGTGCGTCGCAACGGCGCCTGCATCATCCTGCCCGGAGAGAGCGGCTCCGGTAAAAGCAGCCTGACCGCATGGCTCATATCAAATGGTTTTCAGTACCTCACCGATGAGCTGGTATTTCTTGGCGCTGACGCTTCGGTGACGCCGCTGACCCGGCCGGTCAGCCTCAAGGGCGGCGAAGAATTTCTGGCCCGCTTCGTTGCAGATGACCAGCGGGGCCTGACCATCGCCGACGAGAATGGCGCGATCATCCCCCACCGGCTGCTGAATCAGGACTATCAGCCGCAACGATCAGAACTGTCCCATAGTATCTTTCCACAATTCATCCCCGGCGCCCCGCTGTCGCTCGAGGAAATCTCCCCGGCCAGAAGCTGCCTCTACCTGCTGCAGTCCCATGTCAATGCCCGAAACCACGATGGACTCGGGGTGGAAACCCTGTCTCGAATAGTCAGGGCGTGCCGGTCATACACCTTGAGCTACGGCAGTTTCGACGATCTTGAAGCTGTTTTCGAACCCGCCTCGATCCTGTTCAGATGAAACGTTTTCAGCTCCTGGATGTCTGCGCCCGAATCGAATCTCACCCGCAACAGCACGAATTGATTCGGCACGGCTGCGCAGCAGTCAGCGACTGGAATGAACTGCTGAGCCGGGCCGAAACGGAGGGGATGGCGCCGCTTCTGAAAAAGCATCTGCAGGAATCGGGGGCGAACTGTCCGCCATCGGTGCAGCGCAGCCTCGTCCTGCTGGAACGTCGACACCGGAAGCAGTCCGGAATTCGAATTCAGGTGCTGGCAGAGGTGCTCGATCTGCTTGAAGCGCACCGGCTCGACGTGCTGGTGCTGAAAGGAGCCGCTCTCTGCCAGACCCTCTACCCTGATCCCTCGCTTCGGCCGATGCGCGATATCGACCTGCTCTTTCGCCCCGGGGAATCAGACGCAGCTCATCAGCTCCTGAAGCAGAACGGTTTCCATCAGGCAGAAGCAGTCATTCCAGCTGATCATTTCCACTTGCCGCCGCTCTACCGCGATGAGGATGAGACAAAAATCTGCATCGAGATCCATCGCGGCCTCTATCCGAACTGTCCGCCCTACTATCCTGCCGTTGATTTTAATCGATTCCATGAACAGTCCCGCAGCTTCAGCGTCGGTTCATCCAGCGCCCGCACCCTCAACAACGAAGAAACGCTGCACTACCTCTACCAGCACGGTTTTCATGCTCCGCTGACCTACGAACCCTACAAGCTGATCAACGCTGCCGACCTGATCGGCTTTGTCGAGAAGAACTACGCTGAGCTGGACTGGGACAGGGTTCGGAGTGAGGCGCCGCTGCTCATCAAGGCCATTCCGCTGCTCCACCATCTTGCACCCTGGAACCCCGAAACGGTCGATCCCGGCTGGATACCTCAGCAGGCTCTCGAGCCGTTCCCCTATGACGGCTGGCCGCACAAACGGCTCAGGGAATTCAAGGCACAAGGGCGGGGATTGCCTGAAATTCTGAGGCGGACCTTCCTGCCGCCGACATGGTGGCTGGGAATCTACTACGGGGCGGTAACCGGCCTGCAGCGCTTTTTCTGCCTGATCTGGCGTCACCCGCGTCACGTCTTCTGGTGGGCGCGGCTGTATCGCTCGTTATCCGATTAATGCAGGGCAATACCAGGAAGGAGTATAAGCACAGCTGAACTTTCGCAGATAGGACACCGTTTCATAAAAACAGCCCCACACTCAATCCTGATCATCCGTCTCGGCCCACTGCATGGCCTCACCGCATACTTGTGCGCCGTCGGCGTCCATGCGTTCTGAAAAGAGCCACTGGAAGGGTACGGTCACCACGCTGGCGGCCTGCCGGAAGATGGTGGTTACCACGCTGCCGGCCGTCACCCCGATATCGGGATCCAGGATCGTCCCGGTAACGCTGATCGGGGTGGCGAGGCTGAAGAAGCTGGCCGATTTGGGAGTCGGCTTCAGAAAAAACTCTATCGCGCCGGTGCCAAGGTCGACCTGGCCTTTGCCCTGAACCCTCATTTTGGATGTATCCACCATAAAGAGCTCGGGGCGCATTACGCCGTCTTCGACGGTGAAGTCTCCGGCCAGGCAGTTGACCACCGAGCTGCTGCCCGTGAGCAGGGCAGGGAGAGCGGCGGTGAGGATGTTGACCGCCCAGAGATCGAGGACGCCGGCCTGGAATTGCTCCGGCAGCACCCCGAACTTGAAGCGGCCGTTGAGGTGCTGCTTCAGCTCCAGCGGGGTCGGCGCAACACCGTCGAGGTCGAGCAGCAGATTCAGATAACCCTTGAGGTCGCTGCCGGGCCTCACCCGCCTGGCCATGATCCCGTAATCGAACTGATTCACGTTCATGGACAGCTCACTGCGGATGCGCTCGGGCTCCGGGTGCATGCTGCCGGTAAGTTCGACTTTTCCTCCCGGGATGTCGAGCTCCAGCTTGTCGAGAAAATAGCGGCCATTCTCAAGCCGGGCCTCGAGTTCGCCCCTGCCGAGCTGGTCTGTTCCCGAGAGCACTTCGCCGACCTCGATGTCGATCGTGCCGTTTACCTGCCTGGCGACGTCGGCGCTGACCAGGTTGAGTAGTCTTTTTTCATTTTGAGCAAGCTGGGATTCAGATTGGTCAGCGTCCGTTTCTGCCTCATTTTCAGCGACCGCTGACCAGTCGCCGAACTGAAAATCGTTTAGCTGGATCGTCTGGGCGTTGAGGTGTGCCTGAACCGCGATAGATCTGAGCTCATCATCCTGGTCGGTGGAAAACTGCAGGGATAATTCACCGGCGAGGACGGAATCACCGATCAGCAGCCCCATGTCGTAGAAACGCACGGTCTCATCACCGCGTCCCGAGCCGATGGTGCCTTCGACCGTGTAGGGGCCAAGCGGCGGTATATTGAGCCCGAAGAGCTCATTGAGGCTGTCCATACGGCTGCCGGAAAGGGTTGTGCTCAGGCGCAGCTTTTCTTCGGCCGCGCCCTCGTCGACCTGCCGTTTTATCAGCCCGTCGATTTCCAGCCGGGCATCGGCGAGCGCCGCCTGCATAGTCAGGTTAATCGGCTTGTCCGTTCCCTTGTCGATAATGCCATCGGTGCTGATATCGACCGTGAGCACCTGGGAGTTGATGTCCCCGTCAAGAGCGATCATCGTCGGCTGCCCCGGTTCAACGACCACGTCTACCGTATTGAAAGCGACCTGAAGCGGTATCATCGTTTGCCGGGGAATGACGATCCGGCCGGCCTCGAGCCTGAACAGGTAGCCGGCCTGCAGGAGCATTTCCTGGACGGTTTTTCCTTTCAGGCTGATATCGAGGTCTACCTCGCTGGCCGAAACATCAGGTACTTTTTCCATATCGAAATCCCTGAGCAGTTCCGCCAGGATGAAATCCCTGGTCGCCAGCTCGAGGTGAGCCACCGGGATTGCTGCGGCGGCGTCGATTGCGGCGCTGCCGGTAAAGGTGCTGCCGCCGATCCGGGCCTGGAAGGGTGAGTGTTTGAGCGCTCCGTTTTCAGTGACAATGGTAAACGCAATATCGGCGATGTCGACCTCGGCGGTGTGCAGTTCTCCAATGTTCATGGCCAGTTCGAGGTCGGCGCTGAGCAGTTGTTTGAGCGGCAGCACCTCCATGGCCAGCAGCTCGTTCAATTGTTCCAGTTTATCCGCAAGAAACTGGTTCTCAGCCGGATCCGGTTCGGCTGAGGGCCCAGGGTCCGAAACGACAGACGGCGCAGCGGGGCCGGATTCTATTGACTCGCGATCAAGGATGTCGACAAGATCGATTCGCTCGGAGAACAGGCTTCCGTTGATGCGCGGAGTACCGTTTTCATCCTCCGTCAGACTGAGCTGTCCGTTCAGCATGACCTGGCCGAGACTGAGCCTGTCGATGGACGATATTTATAAGGTTCGGGGTCAGTCTGCCAGAGGTGAGCAGCGAAAATTCCGCCGTCTCCCCCAAAAACTCGTCGACCGGATCCAGCAGGCCGCACATGTTCCGGCCTTCCATGGCCAGCGTGAAGGTGCTGGAGCCCGCTTCGTTGTCATCGCCTGCCCCCTCGATGCGAAGATCGGTTTCACAGGCCTCAAACTGCATGGACAGGACCGGCCCCGGACTGGCGGTGGCATCGTAGCGGCTCTCAACCGCCAGCGGGCTGCCCAGGAGTTCACCCGAGGCGGACATTGAAAAGGAGCGTTCATATACGTAGTCCAGCCCTGCCTTCTCGGTGGCAATGATTACCGCACCGTCTCTGTTGAAGTTCGACGGCCCCAGCTCCAGGGAGACAGCCAGATCCTCAAGAAGCTGTTCAGCCGTAGCGCCATCCGCAGCCAGTGCCAGCGACACGGCGCCGAGATCCGCCTGCATGGACTGGGTGCCGGTGGCGGCGGCAAGCAGTCCATCGAGATCGGCGCCGGGACTTGAGAGGTTGGCCTTGATTGCCGGTACCGGCCCGCTGGTGGCCACCTCGATCAGGGCAGACACCGGCAGGTTCGTCACGGCCAGAGAGAGCGGCACGACCAGGTCGCCGTCGGCCAGTGAGACCACCCCGGAAATGTCGTGAACCTGCAGCGGCCCGGCTGCTGTATCCGTCACCCTCACACGCAGGTCGGTATCGATTGCAGACAAGAGGTGCCAGGGCGGTGCCGCCATCTGCGGCGTTTCAGTTTCCGCTGCCAAAGCCTCCTCGTCCGCCTCCGCTCCGCCGGCCAATGCACCGAGCATCGCCGGATCCGGCACGTCAAGTTCGATACTCCCGGCCAGAAACGGCCGCACCCCTGCCAGGGAAAGGACGAGGTCCGCCCCAAGAGAACTGCCCAGGGCCTCAAACCGGGTGTCGGTAAACTGCAGATTGCCCGGCTGTACGGCTATTCTCGAGTTGAGCACGAATTCACCGATATCGGGCAGCGAAAAGTCGAAAAGGCTGCCGATCCGGTCCAGGTTGCGTCCTTCGATTTCCAGGCTCAGGTAAGCGGCCCTGTCCGCTGCTGCCAGATTAAATGAACCGCTCAGATCAAGGGTGGTATCGGCCAGGTTCAAACGGCCATCGGTGACCGGCCAGCTCGCAGCCCCCGAGAGCAGCTCCTGCAGGGTGCCGCCGGTGAGGTTCAGGGCTATCGGTTTGTCCCCGAACCGGCCGGAGAAAGAGAACTGCAGCGGACCCTCAGCTGTGGCACTGCCGTGGGCCTGGTCGATTTCAAGCGTTTATGATGTACCGCTGAACTGATCGTGATAGCTGAGCCGCAGGTTGCGCAGGCTGAGCCGGTCGAGCGAACTCAGTTCGTGAGTGCGTGCCGGTTTTTCAGCGGCCGTTTTCTCAGTTTCGAAGTGGAAATTGGTGCGATGGTCGGCCCTGGGTAACCAGGTTCAGGTCGACACCCTCGAACTCGAGATTATGGATATGAAGCCCACCCTGGATCAACTTCACCAGGCTGAGCTGGGCCACTGCGTTTTCGACCACCAGCAGGTGACCGCCTTGATCCGGCCAGTCAGCGGGGTTGCCGATGGTGACGCCGCCAAGCTGCAGGCTGGGATTAAAAGATGCACTCAGCCGGACCGGGCCGAGAATGGTGACCTCCCGGTTCAGCAGATTTCCGGCCAGCGACTCGAGCCGTGCATCGAGAAAATCGAGGCGGAAGGTGACCCCGATCAGGAGCAGGACGCCCAGCGTCAGCGGAATAATCGCGGCAGCAAAAAGGAGGGCTCGTATCGACTTCATAGTCATCATTGTTCCATAATATTAAACCGATCTCAACCGCGATATGGGGACAGACCCTTTTTCAAGGGGTCTGTCCCCACAGTTCCTCAAGCCTGATTCTGTTTTTCCTCAAACCATTGTTTGAGATCCTGCCAGAGATGAATACCAGGCGGCAATTCAGTACCGCGAAAGCGGATCAGGGCCTGCTGTCCGCTGCGGGCCTGCTGCTGCACCTGTTCAGGGAGCTCCACCACAACCGAGAAGCGGGGCAGAAAATATTCATAGGCTGTATCAGCTGATCCCGGGCCGCTCCTTTTTACATCGAGGGGTCCGCCAAACGGTGCGGCTATGTTCAAGGCCTCGAGCCCGCTTCTCAGGACTTCCAGCTGTTCTGCCAGGACCTGCGCTGCCGCCTGGGCGCCGCCGGCATCCGCCTGTCGCTTTCATAGGATTTCGATGGAATATGACTTATCTGAGTGGCCACTATTTCAGGGAAGGATCAAAAACCGATCAGCTCATACCTGCAGGAGTTAGAAACACCCTGTAGTTATCGAAGTTGCCAAATCCGCCATCAGTAATACTGTGAGGTAAGGTGCATCAATTCAGTGCGATGATGGTTGGCTGAGAACGTTTCAATACAAACGTAATCTTCTTTATCTAAATCCAGAGCTTTAACCCTGGGGCCTAAAGAAAAGAGTGCGGCCCGGGGTACAAGAACAGGTTGAGCGAAATGGCGAGAAAATGCTGCCCCCATTCTGCGGCCCTGGCGCAGACCACCGAGGGCCGGCGCCTGCAGCAGCAGGAATCCGGGGAAAAAGACTGGTATCGCTGGGGCCCCTATCTCAGCGAGCGGCAGTGGGGCACCGTTCGTGAAGACTACTCCGGCAACGGTGAGCCATGGGATTACCTGACGCATGATCAGGCGCGCACCAGAGCCTATCGCTGGGGCGAAGACGGTCTGGCCGGCTTCAGCGATGAGCAGCAGCGGATCTGTCTCGGACTGGCGCTGTGGAACGGCCGGGACCCGATTCTCAAAGAGCGGCTGTACGGCCTGACGAATGCGCAGGGCAATCACGGCGAGGACGTCAAAGAGTGCTACTACTACCTTGATGCACTGCCCTCTCACGCCTATTGCAAGATGCTCTATAAATACCCGCAGGCCGCTTTTCCCTACACGGAGCTCGAACAGGAAAACGCAAAACGCGGCGCCGACCAGCCCGAATATGAACTGACGGACACCGACATCTTTGCCGACGACCGCTACTTCGATATTCTGGTGGAGTATGCCAAAGCCGGGGTTGATGATATCCTGCTCAATGTTTCGGTGACCAATCTCTCAGATGAAACACAGCCCTTCACCCTGGTCATCCAGCTCTGGTTTCGCAATACCTGGAGTTTCACACCCGAAACACAGCCCCCCGCACTTACAGCGGAAGAAGGAGCTGTCCGGCTTCACCATCCCGACTTCGAAGGTTTCAGGCTGGCCGGCGACCACGCTGAGCTGATTTTCTGCGACAACGATAGTCCCGGTGCAGGCGTCAGCCACCCAAAAGATTCATTTCACCGCTTCATTGTCGACGCTCAAGCCGGGGCGGTAAACCCGCAGAAGCGCGGCACCAAGGCAGGGCTTAAATTCGATGAAGAAATCCCGGCCCGGACCACACGCGTTTTCCGGGCCCGGCTCGGTGTCGATGCCTGCCTGGACGGGTTCGACGACATCCTGCTTGGGCGCCGTGCAGAGGCGGACGAGTTCTACCATCAACTGCAGCAGCACATGGCCGCTGAGGATAGCCGGCTGATCCAGCGCCAGGCCCTGGCCGGCATGATCTGGAGCAAGCAGTGGTATCACTATGATGTGGACCGCTGGCTCGACGGCGACCCACCGGATGCCCCCCCGGTGCGGCAGCAGGAGCGAAACAACGACTGGCGACATCTGCACAGCGCCGATGTGTTATCGATGCCGGACACCTGGGAATACCCCTGGTACGCCACCTGGGACACAGCCTTTCATTGTCTGCCTCTGGCTCTGATCGACCCCTGTTTCGCCAAGCAGCAGCTGCTGCTGTTTACCCGGGAGCGCTACCTGCATCCCAACGGGCAGCTGCCCGCCTATGAATGGAATTTCTGCGATGTCAACCCGCCAGTCCACGCCTGGGCCAGCTGGCGGGTCTTCGAGATGGAGCGTGCCCAGCGGGGAGGCGATGGCGATCTCGCCTTTCTCGAGCAGGTTTTCCACAAGATGATGCTCAATTTCACCTGGTGGGTGAACCGCAAGGATGTCGAGGAGCGCAACGTTTTTCAGGGCGGCTTCCTGGGGCTCGACAATATCGGCGTCTTCGACCGCAGCAAACCATTGCCGACCGGGGGGCACATCAACCAGGCCGACGGCACCGCCTGGATGGCGATGTATTCATTGAACATGATGCGCATCGCGCTGGAGTTGAGCCTGCATAACCCGGTGTATGAAGAGATGGCCATCAAGTTCTTCCGTCATTTCCTGAACATCGCCAGGGCGATGACCAACATGGCCGGCTGCGGCATCGGTTTGTGGGACGAGCAGGACAAGTTCTACTACGACGAGCTGTCCCTGCCCGACGCAAACGGTAACATGCAGCGCATTGCCCTGCGGGTCCGTTCGCTGGTGGGTATTATTCCGCTCTTTGCGGTGGAGACCATCGAGCCGGAAACCCTGACCAGGCTGCCTCGCTTTTCCGAGGCACTCGACCAGACACTGCTGCACGAACCTGAACTCGCCGGACTGGTTTCCCACTGGTATGAACCGGGCCGGGGCGACCGGCGGCTGCTGTCTCTGCTGCGCGGCAAGCGCATGAAGCAGCTGCTCAAGCGGATGCTTGACCCGGATGAATTCCTCTCAGACTTCGGTATTCGCAGCCTCTCCAAGGCGCACGAAGACGACCCGTATCTGTTTGAGCACCACGGCCATTATCACGAGGTGCGCTATACCCCGGCCGAGTCGGATAACCGCATGTTCGGCGGCAACTCCAACTGGCGGGGGCCGATCTGGTTGCCGATCAATTTTCTGATCATCGAATCCCTGCAGAAGTTCCATCACTATTACGGCGATGATTTCACGATTGAATTCCCTTCGGGGTCCGGCACCTACTGCACCATTCTCGAGGTGTCCGAGCGCCTGTCGGAGAGGTTGACCCGCCTCTTTCTGCTGAACGAGCAAGGAGAACGGCCCATCTACCGCCATGCTCCCCAGATGCAGAATGACCCGCAATTCCGTGATTATCTGCAGTTCTACGAATACTTTCACGGCGACAACGGGCGCGGCGTCGGGGCCTCGCACCAGACCGGCTGGACAGGGCTGGTGGCCAAGCTGCTGTATCCCCGCCGTCCGCTGATCACATAGGTCTTAACAACGCAGCCAGGGGAGGTTAATCATGGAGCAGCCGCTGCCACAATCACCACAATTGCCAGAAGTTGTCATGCCGGACTGTCCGGTCAACAAACGGCTCAGGGGCCAGAAAGCGCTGGTTACCGGAGCCAATTCCGGCATCGGCAGAGCCGTGGCCATCGCCCTGGGCCATAGTGGTGCCGATGTGGTCGTCAATTATGTGGTCAACCCCGGGGAGGCGGCTGAGGTCTGCCGGGAGATCGAACGCTGCGGCAGCAGAAGCCTGGCGATCCAGGCGGACGTCTCCAGTGAAGCGCAGGTGCTGAGCATGTTCTCCCGCACGATTGAGGCCTTCGGCACCCTTGACATCCTGGTCAACAATGCAGGCATCCAGCGGGACGCGCCGTTTGAGGAGATGACGCTGGAGCAGTGGCGCCAGGTCATCGACGTGAACCTGACCGGGCAGTTCCTCTGCGCCCGCGAGGCGATTAAAGAATTCAAGCGGCGCGGCGTCAACAAAACGGTATCCTGCTCTGCCGGTAAAATCATCTGCATGAGCTCCGTTCACGAGATAGTGCCCTGGGCGGGTCATGTCAATTACGCGGCAAGCAAGGGCGGTCTGATGCTGATGATGAAAAGCATCGCCCAGGAAGTTGCCCCGTACCGGATCCGCGTGAACAGCATCGGCCCGGGTGCCATACGAACACCGATCAACCGCCCCGCCTGGGAAACCCGGGAAGCCTACGACAAGCTGATGAAACTGGTGCCCTACAAGCGTATAGGCGAACCCGAAGATATCGCCCGGGCCGCCGTCTGGCTGGCCTCGGACGAGGCGGACTATATCAACGGCACCACACTTTTTATCGACGGCGGCATGACGCTTTATCCCGGCTTTACTGAAAATGGGTGAAAACCAATGACAAACGAACAGCTATCCCAGCCCGATCCTGAACACTATATGGATATTTCCGTGCCCTTAACCTCAGGCATGCTCAACTGGCCGGGCGATCCTCCGGTGACTATTACCCGGATGCGTGATCAGGACGCGGGAGACGACGCCACCGTGTCCCGGCTCGACATGGGCGCCCATACCGGCACCCACATGGATGCGCCGCTGCATTTTATCAGCGGAGCCGCCGGTATGGACACCATGCCGATTAGAGCCGGTATCGGCCCATGCCGGGTGCTCGACCTGGACGGGGAACAATCGATCAGCCGCGCCGCGCTCGAGGCCTGCGAGCCTCTCGCCGGTGAACGGCTTCTGCTCAAGACAAAAAACTCAGCCAAACGCTGGTGGGAACTTCCCTTCAACGAGCATTTTGTCTACATCTCGGCCGAGGCAGCCCGCTATCTCGCGGCCTGCAAGGTGCTGAGCGTCGGTGTCGATTATCTGTCGGTGGGCGGATTTCATCACGACGGGGTGGCGACCCATCGGGCCCTGCTCGAGGCAAATATCTGGATCATTGAAGGACTTGATCTGACCCGGGTATCGGCGGGCCGCTATATGCTGCACTGCCTGCCATTGAAGATCCGCCACGGTGACGGCGCTCCCGCCCGGGCCGTACTGGCGCCCCTTCAATCAGGGCAGGAAGCAGGAAATCGTCGGGATCAGCAACGCTGATATTTTGTTGTCATGGAGTGTTGATTTGCATGAGACGTTCCCGACACAATCAACAGGACTAATTCGATGAAAATCATTCTGGCTCTATGTATCCTGGCTCATCCGCTGTTTTTTGCCTCGCTTGCCGCGGCGGATAAAACTATTCTGGCCGGCGGCTGCTTCTGGTGCATGGAATCGGACTTTGAAAAGCTCGATGGTGTAACCGATGTGATTTCCGGCTTCACCGGCGGTACGCTCAAAGACCCGACTTACCACGGCGACCATGATGGTCACTTCGAAGCAGTGGAAATCACCTATGACCCGGATATCGTCAGTTACCAGGATATACTCGACCATTACTGGGTGAATATCGATCCATTCGACGATCGGGGGCAGTTTTGTGACAAAGGACCAAGTTATTTGAGTGCGATTTTCGTAAGCAGCGAAACGGAGCGGAAAGTAGCCGAGCAGTCTAAAAAAGCGGTTGCAGCGCAATTTCCCGGTAAAAAAATCGTGACCCCCATTCTTGAGTCATCGACCTTCTATCCCATCAAAGGCAGCGAAAGCTACCACCAGGATTACTATAAAAAAAGCCCGCTGCGCTACAAGGCGTATCGCTGGAACTGCGGCCGCGACAAGCGCCTCAAAGAGATTTGGGGAGATAAGGCAGGAGGGAAATTGGGGTCAGACCCCGGGCCTGACGAATAGATACCCATCACTTTTATGAAAACAATCTGTTGCCGTCGTTTTGACGCTTTCTCAATCTTTTTTCTCGGTGTCTATCTTTTGTTGCTGCCTGCAGGATTCTGCAATGCTCAAATCAATAAGCCCAAACAGTTTACATATCTGATCATCAATGAATTTCCTCATGATCCAAAGGCATTCACCCAGGGGTTGGCTTGGGATAAGGGAAAGGTTTACGAGGGAACAGGACAATATGGTCAATCTTCCTTGAAGCGAGTTGATCTGCGAACAGGAAAAGTTGAGTTAAAGCACGACTATGATAAACAGATTTTTGCTGAAGGAATTACTGTATACGAAAACAAGATCTATCAACTTACATGGGAAAATAACATTATATTTCAGTATGATAAGCAAGATTTTTCTCTTGTCGGATCATGGGAATTTCCTTATGAGGGTTGGGGAATTACACATGATAACGAAAGACTGATTGTGAGCGATGGTACGGCTAAACTCTATTTTTTTGATCCCCAAACCCTTTCGGAAATAGGTGGAATACTAGTCCATGACCATCAAGGTTTGGTAAGCCGACTCAATGAACTGGAATATATTAATGGAAAAATATATGCCAATATCTGGAAAACTGACAAGATAGCTATCATTGACCCTGAGGATGGCGTTGTAACATGCTACCTTGACCTGAGTGGTCTTTCCAGCAGCATGAAGAGTGAAAACGAGCCGGGTGTTCTGAATGGAATTATGTATGATCCTGAAGGTGATAGATTATTTGTGACAGGTAAATTATGGCCATCCCTTTTTGAAATTAAAACGGTTCCGATAACCCGATAACATCCCTTCTGCAAGCCAAAGTTCCTCCCTTAATCGGCCAGGAACAGGAAAACAGGGGTTTGCCCCCCAGCCTATTATATTTTTGGTGTCAAGTTTCAGAGACCATAGTGTGAGATGAGCCCAAATCCTTCAAACCCTGGTCTCACATCTTCCCGGCGAACTGTAGTGAAGGCCGAATTCAACCTTGAAATCGGTTGCCTTCACTCGTGGTTCGATTTTTCCCTTGGCCTTCTTCAACTCTATAATTCCATATTTCTCCAATGTCTTGAGAGTCCTCGACAAATTCGATTTTTTCCTGTTGGCCAACCCTCCCAATTCGGTAATGGAACGCGGCCTGGCTTCCAGAATGATGCGAAGCAATTCCTGATTCTCGGTGCTCAATACCTGCGACATCGATTTGGTTGACTCGAACCAGACCTTCGATTCGTCTTTTCTTGGCTTGTATTCTCCTTTCGCAATAGCGATCGTCCTTTGCATATAGTCTTCTTTAGAGATGATCCCTATTCTCAATACCCTGGTCGTCATTTCTTCACCTCTGAATCAATTATGGAATTGACATCCTTCCAAAAATCTTCCATTAATTGATAAGCATTTTCAAACTCATACGGAAATACCATGGATTTCGTGTGTTTATGATCCCATACTTCTCTTCTGACACCAAATCTTTTCTGTCCATCGGAAAGATCTCACCATCAAGCAGCTTCAACGTTTCCAGACCTGTATCTCTTCCTTATCTCGTCAAACGCTGCCTCTGATGCACACACTATAGTTATGATCTGATGACAACTATCTTGTCGCAAATGCGTCATTGTTTTCTCAAATTACAAAATAAAACAGTGGGAATGGGTTTAAGTACTTGGAGGGACCTGTTCTCTGCTTTTTGTCTGCATGATGTGCCTACTGTGGTTTTGGTATAGCATCATCCTGGAAAAGAATTGGATTTCCAGAAGGGGGGAGGGTGAGCACTGACGATGCTTATGTTACCCCGGAGGCAGCTAAAAAAAACAAGACCTTTTCCCCCGATTGTTTTGACCTCGACACCGTTCAGAGATAATCAACCGTCTTGAACAGTGAACCCGTCGGAATTTAATCTATGCAAGCAATCCTGATAGCGTATTATAGAAGATAGGCTTTAGATCTTGTTCGCGGTGTTTTAATGTTATACCCACAATGGTCACTCCAATGACCATTCCTGGTAAAAGACGAATATGATCGCTCACAAAGAAGACCTGAGATCTCATTCCTGGGATTTTGACCCGGCTCAGAAGCAAGCCGCCCTGTTGACTGCGTGGCAAAACTTCATGCAGGAAGGAAAGATTGACTCTCATATCGTCCGTGAATGTATTGCAGAATCGTGGCTGCGCAGTCGAAACCTTGGCGTAGATCCGAACCGAATTTTACCCAGCAGTCAACTCGATCATCGAGCATATCGAAAGCAAATTGCCAAGGCTAATCAGTTAATCAACTTGGCCTCTCCGATACTAGAAAATCTGTTCGATTCCTTTGGAGGGTCGCGCTATATCGTTTCCCTTTACGATGTGGACGGTTATCATCTTGTCAGGCTGGCCCAGCCGGAGGATCTGAGGGTCAGGGAAAAACACGGGTTGCAGTTAGGAGTGTGCTATGACGAGCACAGTCTTGGGACCACCGGATTCAGTTTGGCAAAAAGGCTCAAACAGCCGGTTCGCATGTCCGGCTGTGAACACTACAACTCTATCTTGCATCATATTAGCGGTGTGTACGCACCCATCCCACACCCCAAGTCGAAAAAAATTTTAGGTGTTATCGCAGTCGGCGGCAAGGTTCTTATTGAATACCCGCATGCAGAAAGCATTGTCGTCGCGGCGAGCACGGCCATAGAAAACCTTATCGAGTTGGATGAAGCGAAAAGGGAGATGGCGATTTACAGCGAGTCGCTGCAGATTGCGATTGATTCACTCGAGGACGGTGTTATCGTCGTCGGCTACGACGGTCGTATTCGAGAAGTGAACAGAGCTGCCAGACACGCAATAGATTTCGATTACTATGCTCATCAGACGGCTCAACTGGCAGAGATTCCCCACTGTCTTGTCCTTGCCGAAATTGTATCCCAGCTGCTTGAAAACCCTGACGCAAAACTTGCTCAAACTGAATTTCAGAGCAAAGGGCAGTTGTATCTTGTAAGCGCCAAGAGCATCAAACAGCAGTTTAGGGATGCAGGGGCAGTGTTGATTCAGCTCAAAAATATTAAAACACTGTCAAAAATGCTTTATGATGCGACGGTTGACCACCCTCGCTACCGGCTCGAATCGATCATCGGGTCGAGCCGGGCCATTGCAGAAATAAAGTCTCTTGTTCAGGTTGCGGCCAGAACCGATGCGCCCGTGATAATTGAGGGTGAAAGCGGTACCGGTAAGGAATTAGTTGCCCAAGCCATACACAACGCAGGACACAGGAAAAAATATCCTTTTGTTGATGTGAACTGTGCATCGATTCCAACCGAGCTTATCGAGTCGACCATTTTCGGGCACATGAAAGGATCCTTCACCGGTGCTATAAGGACTCACCTAGGCAAATTCGAACTGGCCCACAAGGGCACGTTGTTTCTCGACGAAATAGGAGATATGCCGAACACCATGCAGGCAAAGATGCTCAAAGCTATCGAAGATGGAAAGATCGAGCGCCTGGGCGGAGAAAAGGCAATTTCGGTTGATGTGAGAATCATTGCAGCCACCAACCGCGATATCACCGCTCTCATCGGGCAGGGAGCTTTTCGTGAGGATCTCTTTTTCAGGTTGAATGTGTTCAGGATTGCAATACCTCCTCTTCGCCGGCGGATAGAGGATATCCCTGCATTGGCAGATGGACTCATCAAGGAATTTTTCCCACAGTCCGAGAAACTGGCTCCGAAAATCTCAAAAAACTACTTGGACAGACTCAAAACCCATGACTGGCCCGGTAATGTGCGCGAGCTGCGAAATGCCATCCAGTTTTCCATTGCCCGGCTGACAGGCGATACACTTAAAGCAAAACATCTTGACCACTTTTTCCACCTTAAAACCAAAAGGATATCTCCAGTACCGGGTGCCGGGCCAAGGAATCAGAAACTTGCAGAAATAACCCGCCAGGTGATCCAGGCGGCTCTTGAGGAGCATCAAGGAAACAAATCGGAAGCGGCCCGAGCCCTGGGGATCAGCCGGGCGACTTTATACAGGAAGCTCGAATAGATCACTGACGAATAGACCATTGTATCAATATAGAACATATATCTCGTTTCCACTCTGTTCTTATGCGGATTCATATTCTATTTTTCTGTCTGTATTTCATATATAAATCGGTTTGTTGTAAAGCACGTCCTCTCTCATTTATATCTCTGCGGGTCTGCGGGCAACGCTCAATCGAAGATATGTTGTATCTAAACAAGACACCTGTATAAAAAAGAGACAAGTTTGCCGGCGGATGCCTTTGCCGGTACAGAGATACATCTAATAACTCTATAATATCATTATAGAGTCTTGTTTCCCTACCGCTGGCATGTGTCTTGCTCTTGTTATTTGTAAAATAATTTTCTTCTCGTCAAAGAGGCAGTCTGGGTCGTTCCCACCAGGAGGAGGGTGCTATGCCAAAAAGAAAACCTTTGGCCGATGTCCGGGTGCTGGCAATAGAATCCTACGGCGCCGGACCTTGGGCGACTCTGCAGTTGGCGGATCTGGGGGCAGAGATAATAAAAATCGAGACCCCGCCTGCCGGTGATATCTCGCGCCACATCCCACCTGGCGCCAAGGATGGAGATAGCCTATTTTACCAGTGCCTGAACCGGAATAAAAAAAGCGTAACGCTCGATCTGAGAAAACCGGGCGGTATGGATGTTTTTTATCGACTTCTGCCTGAAGTCGATGTGCTGTTTGCCAACCCGAAGGGCACCATGCCTGAAAAAATGGGTATTACCTACGACCACCTGAAAGAATATAATCCCAAGCTGGTATGTTGTTTTTTGACCGGGTATGGCCGTAAAGGTCCACGCAAGGGATATCCAGGCTACGATTACCTTGTCCAGGCTTTGTCCGGTATGGCATGGATGGGGGGTGAGCCGGATGGCCCGCCGGCCCGATGCGGTGTCTCGGTGATCGATATGGCCGCCGGCACCAACGCCGCTTTTCTTATCCTTGCAGGAATCCACCAGGCTCGAATAACCGGGTATGGCTGTACGGTGGATACCAGCCTTCTGGAAATTGCCGTCAGTTATGCCAACTACCTGAACTCGTGGCATTTGACTACGGGATGGGAACCTCAAAAATTCCCTCTGGGAGCTCATCAGAGCATTGTTCCATCACAGCTGTTTCAAACGTCAGACAGCTGGCTCATGGTCATGGCGCAGCAGGATAAATTTTTTGTTGCGCTTGCACAAAGAATCGGATTGCCTGACTTACTTGAGGATGATCGCTTTAAGACCATAAAAGACCGTTATCAGAACAGGGATGAACTGCTGGCGATTCTTACTGATCATTTTAAAACCCGGGCCACACGCGATTGGCTGCACTTACTGGAAGGTGATGTACCTGTCGCACCGGTCAACAGTATTCCAGAAGCATTGAGGGACCGCCAGGTGGAGGAATTGGGTTTGATCGTGGAATACGATCACCCGACGCTGGGTAAAATCCGGCAGACCGGTCCCCCTTTCAGCATGGACAACTATCAGCCGCAACTGAGGCCAGGATCGGCGATGGGAGCGGAGACAACTGAAATTTTGGAAACCTTGGGCGGTTTCACTAAAGAAGATCTTCAGCAGCTCAAGAAAAGCGGCACAATATAAGGGGGCTCTGCGTTAAAGGGGCAGCGCGTTTTATTACTTACATTGCACGGAGGATGCTATGGGAACCGTAAACAGGATAAGGCTTGTTTGTATCTTATGTATCGTCTCCATAATGACGATCTTCAGTGGCGTGGCAGTCGGCGCATCATTTTCGATGAGATTGACTACCGATACGCCTGAAACAATGCCGCAAGGCAGAGCCGCTTCATGGTTTGCAGAAGAACTGATGAAAAAATTGCCGGGAAGCGAGGTGAAAGTTTTTAACGCCAGTTCGCTTTACAACAATGCAGACTCCCTGGAAGCCATGCATGCCGGCACACTCGAATCATGTTGGGCAACATTGAGTAAAATATCGGGGATCATACCGAACGGTTTGTGCCTGAGAATGCCGTCACTTTTCAGCAGGTATGAACAGGTCCAGAAAATACCTCAGACGGAAATCGGCGCCTTCATTTCAGATGCCGCAGAAGAGAAAGGATTTGTACTATTGTCGTGGGGAAACCTCAGCCCGTTTATCGGTATCGGGTCACGCGAAAGAATCTATAAACCGGCCGACTGGAAAGGAAAGAAAGTACGTGTGTATGAAAAACACACCCAATTGGAAATGGTCAAGACTCTCGGCGGCAACCCCGTGGTCATGCCCTGGGGGGAATTTGTTCCTTCAGCCCAGAGCGGTGTCGTGGATGCCGGATTCACGAGCCTGAGCAGTTGGGGCAAGGTAAAGGAAACGCTGCCGTATTTTACTTCCATCGGGATGATACCCGACTACTACATTTTTCTGGTTGCCCGGAAATGGTGGGATGGCCTCGACTCGACAACCCAGCAGGCTGTAAGACAAGCGGCTGAAGAGGCAGCCAGGAAGCAGATGCAATGGCAATTTGAAAAGGATCAGGCAGACATCGAAGCGTTTGGCACCGATGATCCCTCTACCCCCGGATTCTATCTGTTGAACGATGAAGATCTGGCGCCCTACAAGGAAACGTGGATTGAACCGATTAGAAAAATCATCGAGAAGAAAATAGGCAAACAGGGGCCTCAGGCTCTTGATATGTCAATTCGGATTAGCAAAGAGCTGTAAAAATCCGCTCTGACGGTGGCTGTGACCCCATGGTCACCGTCTTTTTATAAAATCAGCATAGTTACGATATCTGGATAATGAACGCATGGTGAGTGTGGGCAAGATCTGGGCCTTCTGGCAGGACGTTGTAATTGAAAACATCAGCCGCTATTGCCTGTTGGCGATCATTCTGCTCGCCTTTATTGAGGTTGTGCGGCGCTATCTGTTCGGCGATACCTTTATCTGGTATCAAGATGTTGCCGTTTATGGGCATATGGCAATTATGTTTCTCTATTTCAGTGTAGCGCTGAGAAGCAATTCCCACATTCGTCTTACCCTGATTTTGGAAGTGTTGCAGCGCAAGGGAGGGAGGTTCAAACGAGTAGCTCAGGTTATTGAACTATCAGCTTTTGCGGTTGGTTTTGCCATCTGCGTGGTCTTCATCTGGTGCGGGATTGATTTTGTCATATCAGGATACGAGTTCGGCCGCAAAACCGAGAGCGCCGACCTGCTGATCTGGCCATTTTATTTGCTGCTTGAAATCGGCTTTTTCTTCCTGGCTGTCGAACTGTCGATTTCGTTTTTTACCCGCTTAAAACAATTTTCGAGATAGGCGATGTTTATTCTGTTCAGCAGCCTATTCTTGTTTTTAGCCCTGAGCGTCCCGGTCGGATTGTGCCTGATGGGCAGCAGCATGCTGCATGTCCTGCTGCTGACGGATTATCCGGCAACGATCATTGGCCAGAATTTTCTTTTTTTCCTGCATAAGTACAGCTTACTGGCGGTCCCGTTTTTCGTTACGGCCGGGTTCATTATGGGCCATACCGATTTGATCGAAAAACTGTTCCGTTTCTTCCATGAATTACTGAAGTGGGTACCGGGCGGCCTGGGAGTAGCGACCATGGTGACGGCGGTAATTTTTGCCGCCTTTACCGGTTCGAGCCTGGCTGAGGCTTCTGCGTTGGGCTTGATAGCCTATCCCATCATGAAGCAGCACGGCTATCCCGATTCATTGGCAACAGCCATCATCACCGTAGGGGGAACGCTGGGCATATTGATTCCCCCGTCATGGCCGCTGATTCTCTACGGGGTTATCGCTGACGAAAGCATCAGCAAGTTGTTCATCGCAGGTATTGTACCCGGAGTGATTTTAGGGTGTCTGCTCATGGTCGTCATTATTATCCAGGCCAAGCGGCTGGGGTTGGAAACTGAAAAAGTTCAATGGTCAAGAATCGTTAAAGCCTTTCCCTCGTCGATCCCCGGGTTACTGATGCCTGCAATCGTTCTTGGCGGGCTCTACGGCGGTGTGTTTGCACCCACCGAAGCCGGCGCCGTTGCCTGCGCCTACGCCATGCTCTACGGGATATTGTTTGATCGAGTCCGCTTTATAAAAAATTTACCTGAAATTCTTACCCAATCTCTGAGAGTAACGGCGATGTGCTTCTTCCTGCTGGGAGGGGTCGGCCTGTTTAACGGAATCCTCGCCAATGAATATGTGCCGCAGAAGATAACCCAGTATGTGATCGATTTGGGCCTGAGCCACCTTCACTTCATATTCGTGTACATGATCATCCTCATGGTGTTGGGATGTTTCGTGGATGCAGGCGGCATGATCGGCCTGACGGTACCGGTCGTCCTGCCTACCATGATAGCGATGGGGGTGGATCCGGTGGCACTGGGCATCCTCATCGTAATGAACTGTGAATTAGGCGCGGTTACGCCGCCGATCGGCGCGACGCTCTATGGCGTGGCCGGTGTGACCAAGGTGCCGCTCGAGACAATTCTCAAAGGAGTGGTACCTTTTTTCATCACTGTTATGGCCATGCTGTTTTTCCTTATTTTCTTCCCGGGCGTATCAACCTGGCTGCCTGGCAAAATGTTTACTCCGCTCTTCTGAGCTTAACCGTGAAGCAGGGTGGATAAAGGAGGTGCAACTCATGACGGTCCATCAGCCAAATGTGGGAAAATATTTTGAAGATTTTTCGGAGGGAGATATCTACAAGCACTGGCCGGGAAGAACGATCAGTGAAGCTGACAATACCTGGTTCACGCTTTTGACGATGAACAAGCATCCCGTGCATTTCGATCATAATTATGCAGGGTCCCAGATGTTTGAGAAACCTCTGGTAAACAGCACGCTGACGCTTTCTGTCGTGGTGGGAATGAGCGTCTGGGATACAAGCCAGAACGCCATTGCCAATCTTGGCTGGGAAGATATTAAACTTCCCAGGCCGGTATTCATCGGCGACACCCTGTACGCTGAATCGGAGATACTTGAAACCCGCGTATCCAATTCACGGCCGGATGCGGGCATTCTCAAGTTTGAAACACGGGGATACAACCAGAAAAACGATCTCATCATGTCGTATCGCCGAGCGGTTTTGATTAAACGCCGGGGATACGATGACGGCAAACTCCCTGTCTTATGGAACAACAGAATAAGGAGATCACGAATCGCATGGATACAATCAGCCATAAAGTAAGAAGGAGTTTGTTGTTCGCCCCGGCGGACAGGCCGGACATTGTCGCCAAGGCTGCCAACATTGTCAACCGATGTGGTGATCATCGAACTGGAAGATGGCGTGTCGATCCAGCACAAGGAAGAGGCGAGAAATAATCTAGAAAAACTGCTGGTCGATAACGACTTCGGGCAGCGTGAAACCGCCGTTCGGATCAACCGGATAAGCACCCGACACGGATTGAGCGATCTGCTCGCAATAGCAGATCTTTCCGTCAAGCCGGACCTGCTTGTGGCGCCCAAGGTTGAGTCCGCTGATGAAATGCGGCTCTATGATGAATTATTGAACGATTGCAATATCTCCAGCAAACTTCTGATTCTCATCGAATCAAGCAAAGGGCTGTTAAATGCACACCACATCGCAGGGGAAGTGACAGAGTTGATGCAATTATGCTGGGTGCGGTCGACCTCGCCGCAGAACTGGGATGCGAATTGTCATGGGAGGTCATGGCCGGGTATCGCAGAACGTTGATAAGGGCCGGTGGATATGCCGGAATCCCGGTGATCGATTCCCCGAATATAATAATTAAAGACCGTCAACTCCTGGAGGAAGAGTGTACCAAGGCGAAGAAATTTGGCTTCAGCGGCAAACTGTGCATCCATCCATCTCAACTCGAAACGGTGAATACGGTTTTTTCGCCGACAAGTGCTGAATTGTCGAAGCGTTGAAAATAGTTCAAGCCGCTGAATCTTCCGATAGCGGGGCAATTGTTGTAGACGGCCGAATGGTCGATGCACCGGTGCTCAAGTCGGCCCGGAGAATTTTAGCAATCGCGGAACAAATTGGAATGAGCCCTCCAGCGTGAGTATCTGAGCGGGATTATCTCCTCAAACTTCCCTTCTTTGCGGCTCATGACCCGAGCGGAGATTACTCGAATTAAGTTGCTTCATAACGTGAAGGCAATAAACAGTTTCCGCTCTTCATTGGTTTTACCGAGAATATAAAACCGCTTTTCATTCTGAGAGTAGGGATTCATTTTAATGCTTGAATCTCTTGCTGACATATGTCATTATTTGTGCAATCCTAACATATGTCAGTAGTGTTGGTCATAAAAAAGGCGCATCCATGTCTTCTCTTGATGATAAATCCCTACTTATCAATGTGGCCAGGATGTATTACCAGGAAGGTTATTCTCAGCAGAAGATAGCTGACCTCACAGGCCTGTCCCGTGCGTCCATCAGTATTGCTTTAAAAAAATGCCGACAGGAAGGCATCGTAAAGATCACAATAGCCGCTGATGATGCAACGCCTTCACCCTTCATGCCCCATTTTAAAGAAAAATATCCTCACATCCAGTTAGTGCTGTCTGAAAGAGGGGAAGGGCGAGACGATATTTTAAACAAACTTGCTCATACCAGTGCTCAATATTTCAGGAAAAGAGTCAAGAATAATAATTTTATAGGTATTGCCTGGGGCAGTTTCCTGCACAGAGCTGTAGAGAATCTAGTGCCTTTAGATACACAGGGAAATGTTGTAGTGCAGCTAGCCGGAAGTTTGGGTTTCAACAATCCGGTCTATGACGGTTTTGAGCTTGCTAAGACCTTGGCCCGGAAGTTGAAAGCCGATTGTTATGCCATCAACGCCCCCTTCTTATTGCAAGATCTGAATGCCAAAACTCTTTTAAGCAGAGAACCGCAAATCGAAGCCACCTTAGCCCTTATGGAAAAGCTACACATGTCCCTCACCGGAATCAGCAGCAACAAGCCTGAGGAAAGTGTTCTTGTCAAGGGTGGTTTTTTAACGTGGCAGGAGTCTCGTGCCGTATATGAGGAAGGCTCGGTTGGCCATATCTGTGGAATGCAATCACGAACGAAGGTAAATTGCATAAAACCGAGACAAATCAACATATTATGGGAATTGGTTTTGAGCAATTCAAGCAGATTCCTCATAAAATAACCATTGGCTCCGGTGAAGATCGGGTTCCAACCATTGATGCAGCTTTAAAAGGTGGATTAATAGACACTCTGATTACGGATGAACAAACAGTAGAGACGCTGTTGGCATATAGATAAGTGGCCCGCATATCTGCCTGTTTTTCAAGGTAGCTTGCGATTTCTTAAGAACATTACAGAATGGAGGAACTGGAAATGAAAAGAAAATGGTTTTTTTCGATTCTCTTGGTAACGACCATGCTTGTAAGTACAGGATTTGAGGGATGGGCAGCCACTTACACCATCAAACTCGGGCATGCCAATGACCCTGATCCCAAAAATTCAATTTTCCACGCGGTGTGTCTGGATTTTCAGGAACGAGTCAAAGAGTATTCCAACGGTGAGATTGACGTTGAGATCTACCCGGCAGCTCAGTTAGGAGGTGAGCAGGAAAGTGTCCGCAGCTGTCAGATTGGTTCTCAGGAAGCTAGCCTCATCAGTATGTCCAATTTGAATGTCTTTGCAAAGAGCCTGGGATTCTATACCCTTCCCTACATGTTCGGCTCTATCGGAGAAGCTCGCCATGTTGTGGATACCATGTGGGATCAGGTTAACCAGTGGTCCGTCGCAGAAGCCGGAGTTCGGATCCTTACCGTAACTGATGCCGGCTTCAGGGTGCTGTCTAACGCCAAAAAGCCTGTTACCAGTCTTGCCGACCTGAAAGGTCTGAAAATCAGGGTGCCGAACAACCCCATCATGCTCAGCGCATTCAAAAGCTTTGGCGTCGACCCAATTCCGATGGGCTGGCCTATCTTTACCCAACTGCAGCAGAACGTCATCGACGGCCAGGAAAACCCTGTTAACGTATTCTGGCCGTTAAATTCTATGAAGTTCAAAAATACGTTACTGATATCGATTGGATTTTTCAGGGCGGAGCTTTGATTTTGTCCGAAAAATTCTTCCAGACATTACCCAAGGAATTGCAGGATGTCGTGGTTAAGGCCGGCAAAGAAACCATGATGTGGGAAAGAAAATATGTAGAAGAGATTACAGAAAAAGATATTGCCAGGTTGAAGGAATTGGGCATGGTGTTTTCTGGCGCTCCCACGGATAAAGAAGAATGGATGAAGCGGGCTAGAGGTACCTGGGAGGCTCAATTCGAAGGTATCGGCAGCGGAGACGCCGCAAAAGGAAAGGCGATAGTGGAGCAGGTACAGAAAGTGGCGGAGCAGTATAAACCTTAACCTTCATCCATCTGCCCGGCAAACCGCCTTTATCCCGACAGATGGAAATCACCGAGCGTTAAGGGAGCAAACGAAGGGGGATACTTCTTTTTGGTTGCTCCCTTATTGTAATCGGCATGCAGAAATTGCCGGCTAAGGTGCGCACAACCGTTTCTTGACGGGATTGACGTCGGCAACTGTTTCTTCGACAGGCGAACAATTTCAGAGTCAATGATAGCCAGGTTTTTTCAAATATTTGATACCTATTTCGAGGAAGTCGTTTCAGCGACCATGCTGGCCTTTCTGGTGCTATTGCTGTGCCTGCAGGTATTCATGAGATTTGTGTTGCACCAGGCTTTTTCCTGGAACGAGGAGTTGAGCCGTTTTGTATTCGTCTGGTTTTGCTACCTGGCCGGTTCTCTGGGAGTGCAGCGGCAAGGGCATATAAGGGTCACTACGTTTGTCGAGATGATTAAAAATGAAAAAATCAGAACAGCAGTAGTGTTTGTTTCAGATGTTATCTGGCTGGTTTTTAACGTTTTTGTCGTGTTCTTCGGGTTTGAGCTCCTGAAAATCATGTCAGAATTCCCCAATACCTCTCCAGCTATGGGTATCAATATGGTGTGGGTTTATTCAATCGTCCCCTTTTCTTTTATTTTAATGAGTTTTCGCCTGTTACAGCTCTATTATCGTAAATGGATAGAATTTATTCATAATCGAGATATATAGACCGTGATCTTAGTTGCCACCTTTATGATTTGCCTGACTATTGGGACGCCGGTGCTGGCTGCCATCGGTATGGCTTGCATCATCCCCATGCTGGTGGACGGCAAAATCCCCCTGACCATGATCGCACAGACTCTTTATACCGGGGCCGACCAATTGCCTCTGATTGCAGTAACCGGCTTTATTCTCGCCGGGACCCTAATGGAGAAATCCGGCATCACCGAACACATCCTGGAGATAGCTTCAAAATTAGTGGGGAACATTACTGGAGGCCTCTCTTTTGTCGCCATAATGGGCTGTATGATTTTCGCGGCTATATCCGGTTCCGGCCCGGCAACAGTTGCGGCTATTGGCGGAATAATGCTCCCCGGTATGGTCTCAAGGGGATACTCGAAAGAATTTTCTGCTGCCGTCGTCTCTTCAGGCGGTACTATGGGTATATTAATCCCTCCGTCTAATCCCATGATTATCTACGGGGTGGTTGCGAACGTGTCCATTACCAAGCTTTTTATGGCCGGGATGATACCGGGATTGGTTGTGGGTAGCTTCATGATGTTGACAGCGTACCTGGTGTCTGTTCGCAAGGGCTACGTAGGCAGTGGCGAGCCGTTTAACCCGAGGGAATTGCTCATAGCTATATGGCGTGGGAAATGGGCCCTCTTTTCTCCCATACTGATTCTGGGAGGTATCTATTCCGGAGTATTCACTCCGGTCGAGGCGGCAGAGATCGCGGTGATATATGCATTGGTGATAGGCGGCCTGGTATACCGTAAACTGACGCTGAAAAATATTTACAAAGCTCTGGTCGACTCCTCGCTCATTACCGGTACAATCATCATGATCGTGGGTATAGCATTGACTTTTGGCCGGCTGCTCACGCTTTATCGTGTGCCGTACTATGTGGCCCAATGGCTGGGCTCGGTTTCAGACAATCCGATTGTTGTCATATTTTTAATTGTCGCGGCCCTTATTTTCATCGGTACCTTCATGGAGACCCTGGCCCAGATCATTGTCTTGACCCCGGTATTTCTTCCATTGATTGCAGGGCTGGGGATCGACCCCATACATTTTGGCGTAATATTTGTTATGTGTTGTGAAATAGGCTTTCTGACCCCGCCGTTGGGAGCAAATCTCTATGTGGCGATAAAGATGGCGGATGTTCCTTTGGAGCGGCTTTCGATTGCGGTGGTGCCGTTCCTGTTTGCGCTTTTGCTGGGGGTGATCGCGGTGATTTTCTTTCCACAAATTGCCTTGTTTTTACCGGAACTCCTATATTGAAATCATGCTCGTTTTGGAACCAATGACCTGGAATTGGCGATTACCAACCTGGTCAAGTATGCAAATGCTCAGCTGAACAGGAGACTTACATGTCTATTACCAAACATACGGCCCTGGAACTGTACTACAAAATCATTCTGACACGGTTATTTGAAGAAAAGATGGTGCTGGTCTATGCCGATGGAGTAATCCCCGGATCCCTGCACCTGGGCATCGGTCACGAAGTGCTCTCAGTCGGTACCGCAGGCTGTCTTGAAAAAGATGATTACCTGGTATTTTCCCACAGAGGCTTCGGTCATTGTCTCGCCAAAGGCATGACACCTGGAAGCATACTGGCCGAATTCATGGGCAGGGCTGACGGCTGTTCGCTCGGCAAGGGTGGTGTTCACCTCTCCAGCAAAGATCTGGGTATCATAGGGATCAGCGGCAGCCAGGGAGGAAATGCTCCAATTGCCACAGGGGCAGCCCTGGCGGCCAGTTATATCGAGAGCAGACAGGTTGCGGCCTGTTATTTCGGCGACGGTACTTCCAACCGGGGTCCGGTACATGAGGCAATGAATATGGCAGCAGTATGGAAACTGCCGGTCATCTTCATCTGCGAAAATAACCGCTACGGATTTTCCACCCCGTTAGCCAAGGAGGTCGCCATTGAAAAAATCAGCGATAGAGCTGCAGCATACGGTATGCCCGGAGCAACCGTGGATGGCAATCAGCTGTTGGATGTATGTAATGCAATGGACCAGGCCCTGGAGCGGGCGAGAGGTGGGCAGGGGCCCAGCTTGATCGAAGGGATGGTTAATCGCTGGCGGGGGCACCATGAATGGGACCACCAGGAATACAAAAAGCCGGAAGAGTTCGAGAAAGCCAAAAGCGAATGCCCGGTAGCCGCAACCCGGAAACTGCTGAAAGAACATTTTATGGTGGAAGCAAGCGTCATAGAAGACCTTGATAAAGAAGCTGCCTCAGAAGTGGAAAAGGGGTGCGAATTTGCATCAAACAGTCCCTGGCCGGACTCGCAGAAAATTTTCAGTGGAGTTTACGCGTAAGGGAGGTCGAGAAATGAGAGAGATCAGTTTTGCCCAGGCCTTGAATGAAGCGCTGACCCAGGAGTTGGAGCGAGACCAGAGTGTTATGGTCATGGGGCAGGATATTGCAGAGTTTGGTGGTATCTTTGGAGTAACGAAAGGGCTGCTGGACAAATTCGGCCCCCGGCGGATAAGAGATACGCCATTAAGTGAAACGGCCATTATCGGTGGGGCTGTTGGCGCAGCGGTTACCGGTTTTGTACGCCCGGTGTGTGAACTGATGCTGGCAGACTTTGCCGGGGTCTGCCATGATGAAATCTACAACAAAGCAGGCAAGTGGATGTATATGCATGGTGACAACATGCCGGTGCCGATGGTAATTCGCCTTCCCTCCGGCGCCAAGGGAGGCGGCGGGAGTGAACATTCCCAGTGCGTGGAAGCCCTGTTCATGCACGGCGCCGGACTGAAAATAGTCGCCCCCTCCACTCCTTATGATGCCAAGGGGTTGCTGAAATCAGCAATCAGAGATAACAACCCGGTTCTCTTTATGGAACACAAACGGCTGTATCCCCAAATGGGCGAAGTGCCGGAAGAAGATTATCTCGTCCCTCTCAATGAAGCTAAAGTAGTAAGAGAAGGAAGAGATGTAAGCATCATCTCCTATTCCCATATGCTGCACCATTGTCTGGAGGCAGCTGATGAGCTGAGTCAGGAAGGTGTGGAGGCCGAAGTGATAGATCTGAGATCTCTGTTGCCTTGGGATGAGGCCTGCGTGTTTCAATCCGTGCGTAAAACAAACCGGGCCCTGATCGCGCACGAGGATCATCGGCGCATGGGCATTGGAGCTGAAATAAGCAGTTGCATTCATGAGGAATGTTTTGCAGAGCTTAAAGCACCGGTGGCCAGGGTCGCTGCCCTGGATACTCCAATACCCTTCAGTCCTGAATTGGAGAAAATTTGTCTACCGGGAAAAGACCAGGTGATACAAGCGTCCAGAAAGCTGATGTCGGTCTAACTGACAATATAATCACTCAGCCGATAAGATAGTAAGTTTACAATTCGTTAGATAATTCTTCCGTCTTATCGTGGCTCAATATTAACAGAATCTTTACTGTCCGCAGGTGACTTGCAGCTGTACTTTCACCAGACCGGTTAATTATCTCTTCACAGGAAAAGTATGTTGAACCAACTCAAAAATGAACTGGTGGAGATTGAGAAATGGACCATAGAAATCCGGAGGCACCTTCATCAGATACCTGAGATTAGCCTGGATGTACCTAAAACTACTGAGAGTATAATTAACATTCTTAATGAAATTGGTTTAGACATCAATACTGCTTTAAGCAAAACCGGAGTTGTTGCCGATTTAAAGACAAATAAACCAGGCCCGAACATTGTCTTCAGAGCGGATATGGATGGGTTGCCTGTCAAAGAAAACACAGGGCTCCATTTTTCCTCTTTACATAAAGACGCTTCTCATGCCTGTGGACATGATGGCCACATGGCCATGGTTCTTGGTACAGCTAAACTTTTATACAGTGTTAAAGAAACGCTCTCGGGAACCATTCGCTTTGTTTTTCAGCCAGGTGAAGAAGATGTCAGTGGTGCCAAAATAATGATCAGAGAAGGTGTACTTGAAAACCCTGAAGTGGATTATTTTTTTGGTACCCATATATGGCCAGCTATTGAAAAGGGTAAGGTTGGTATTAAATCAGGTCCCCTTATGGCTGCCATGAGCAGTTTTGAGCTTCAAATTCATGGAAAAGGGGGACACGGTGCAATGCCGCACCTGTGTGTTGATGCTGTTGAAATAGGTACTCAGGTTGTCTCAGCTCTTCAAAGAATTACGAGCCGCCAGATGAACCCCATTGAACCCTGCGTTGTAAGCATTGGAAAATTCCATTCTGAATCCAGTACGATGAACATTATATCGGAGAACGCCTGGCTAAACGGAACATTAAGAAGTTTCTCAAAGAAAACCTGGCTTACATGGGAAGAGAGATTGGAGAAGATTATCGATGGTGTGTGCTCATCCATGGGCGCTGACTTCTCTCTTGATTTTGTTCTTGGTTCTCCACCTGTTTATAACGATGCTCAGGCAGCTGAGATCGCGAAAACAGCAGCATTGAAAATTAAAAAGACGGAAGATCTGGTTACACCGGATTTAACTATGGGAGGGGAAGATATCGCATTTTTTTTAGAAAAAGTAAAAGGGTGCTTTATATTTTTAGGCTCGGGCATCGGCAACAACCCGACTCCTTTACATAATTCTCAATATTCTATTCCCGAAGAAGTGATGATTGAGGGAATAAAGCTGAATTGCCAGATCGCGTTTGATATACTTGCAGGCTGACAAAATAGATTTAGAAAAAAGGGGAAAGACCTGTTCATTCAGGGTCTGTACCCCTTTGTTCCGATCTCTAAACACAGTGGAGCGTTACCCTGTTTATCTATCAGAACTGCTCATAATTAGCTGTGTTGCGCACCTTAATCGTGTTAGCATTTCAACAGATTTATGGTCGCCTTTTTGACATTTTAAACAAGGCATGGGGGCCGATTTGGAGAGTACTATTCTGTGTGTGGGCCGTGCTGTCTGGGACCAGATTTTCTTTGTTGAATCCCTCTCTTTCGCTCCAGGAAAAATCTCTGCCACTAACTTTAGAGAATCGGGAGGAGGCCCTGCAGCAACTGCAGCAGTTGCGATCGCCCGTCTTGGGGGCCACCCGCTTTTGTGGTGCGAGGTCGGAAATGATAATACCGGCAGCAAGATCACAGACGAACTTGAAGCATATGGAGTAGACATAAGCGAAATCTGTATTGTCCCGGGAGCTCAGTCCGCGTTAGCGGCTGTACTGGTTGATACAAAAGGAGAAAGAAGTGTTGTTGCCTACAGTGGCAGCAACCTCTCCCGCAGCACAGACCGTCTCCCCAGAACATTTCATCCAAATACAAGCATGGTTCTCTCCGATATTAAATGGCCAGAGGGAGCAAAGTATGTTCTTGACCTTGCCAGGAGATGTTCCGTTCCATCGATGATTGACATAGAAACAACCGATTCCCCTGAGCTTGAGACATTAATTTCCATGGCAACCTACGCCGTTTTTTCAGACGATGGGCTTAAGTCCTTTACCCATGAAACAGAGCATAGATCTGCTCTGCTCAAGGCAGCCAAAGTCTGCCCGGGGACTGTCTGTGTCACGGCAGGAGCAGAAGGATGCATGTGGCTTGAGGATAAAGCCCTAAAGCACCAACCATCCTTCAGGGTAAACGCAATAGATACAACCGGGGCTGGAGATGTTTTTCATGGTGCATTGGCACTGTGCCTTTCCCGGGGGAACAGTTTTGCAGAAGCTGCTCGATTTGCTTCGGCCGCGGCAGCATTGAAATGCACTAAGCCGGGTGGGCGTGAAGGTATTCCTGATGAAAATAGACTACGGGGTTTCTTAAATGATAATTAAATTGGAAATTTCTGGAAATACGAAGAATCAACGAGAGGTTGGGCCATGAGAGCAGTGACGAGCCACACAATGATTAATGACAATGATAACAAGTGGGCTCTGGGTCAATTCAATGTTCACAACATCGAACTGGCACGTGCTTCAATCATGGCTGCAGAAGCGGAAAACGCCCCGGTTATCCTCGCTGTCGGACCATCGACTTTTGCATACCTTGGAGACATCTCCCCCCTGATTTCTGCAATTCACAAAATGATTGAGAAGGCAACGGTGCCGATCGCGCTGCACCTGGATCATGCGAAGGACTTTGAGATGATAAAAATGGCTTTGGATCTGGGGTTCACTTCAATCATGTTCGACGGCTCAGCTCTGCCTTTTGATGAAAATGTGCGTTTAACCGCCAAGGCCTCAAAACTAAGTCATGCCTATGGCGCTTCGATGGAAGGAGAGATAGGTATTGTCCCAGCCCAGGAGCCCCCGCCTGAGAATATATCTGAAAATTTTACTAACCCGGAAAAAGCAGCTGATTTTGCACGGGAAACAAACATCGACCTGATTGCAGTATCGGTCGGCTCAGTACATGGCATGCAAAACCAGAGTTCGTCTATTGACTGTGGTCTGATCAAGGAGCTTTCAACAAAATTAAGCTGTCCCCAGGTTCTTCATGGTGCTTCAGGCGTGCTCGATGATTACCTCCCCGAAGCTATCAATTCAGGAATCAGAAAAATAAACATAAACACCATGCTCAAAGTCTGTTTCAGGAACAGTATCGCCAAATCAATCTGCAATACCCCCGATATGGATATGCTTTCGGCATGGGCGATCGGTACGAAGGCTGTTTCTGAGTGCGTTCGTAACAGAATAAGATGTTTCAACGCTTCCAACCAGGCTGATGCATTCAGGCTCAGCTCATTATGAATAGTCAAGGAAACCGGTGACCATGGTAAGAACGCTGCGAAAGCTACTAGATAACTTTGAGTGGATAATCTGCGGTGTACTTTTATTGAGTATCGTCGCATTGCTTTTTATCCAGGTAATTTTTCGCTATGGGCTGGGGCAGTCAATTTCCTGGGCGGAAGAAACTTCGCGATTCGGGCTGCTGGGCTTAGTTTACATCTCGGCCGCCATGGGAGCTAAAAGGGGAACACACATACGGGTTACGGCACACCTCAATCTGTTGCCACCTCCACTTCGCACAGCAGTTTTTGCCTTTTCAGATCTCATCTGGCTCAGCTTCAACATGATTGTGATCTATCAAAGTATCGTGCTGATAGACAGTATGAATGAACGCCCATTGGTATCAGGTGCATTGATGCTGAATATGCAATACGTGTTTGCTTTGATTCCAATCGGTTTTTTCCTGCAGTCAGTAAGGCTCATAGAACGCTGGTGGCGCGTTATCGTCTATCGCGAATCCATTCTTGGGGACAGTAAAGGGATTTCGGCAGCAGCGGATAGAAAGGAGTGATCAATGCAGATTGAAATAATGATCTGGGTTCTCTTGTTTGGAATGCTCTTTTTGGGAGTTCCTATTTTTGTAGCCCTTGGTGCTTCTACGGTGGCAGTGCTGTTTTTTAGTGACCTGCCTTTTGTTATCATCCCTCTTGATTTATTCAAAGTTTCAGACATGTTTCCACTTTTGGCAGTACCTGCTTTCATTTTAGCAGGGGCAATCATGGAAAAGGGAGGAATTGCCGGGAGGATTGTTGAATTCTGCGAAATCCTTATAGGCGGTGTACGAGGAGGGCTCGGTATTGTTACCATTCTGGCCTGTATGTTCTTTGCAGCCATTATTGGATCAGGACCGGGAACGGTGGCCGCAGTCGGCAGCCTTATGATACCATCCATGCTGAAGCGGGGTTATTCTGTGGATTATGCATCGGGTGTTGTTTCCACCGGTGGAACATTAGGAATTCTTATTCCACCCAGTAATCCGATGATCCTCTATGGTGTTGTCGCAAACGTTTCAATCACTTCCTTGTTCATGGCTGGGATTATCCCTGGGATTATTGTCGGATTAATGTTGATCTTGACGGCCTATGCTCTTGCCCGGCGCGCTGGGTACAAGGCTAGTGATAAAAAATACAACGTAGCGGATTTTTTTGTCTGTTTCCGGCGCAGCTTTTGGTCACTCATGTCGCCGGTCCTTGTCCTGGGGGGTATTTACGGTGGTATCTTCACGCCGGTTGAAGCGTCATGTGTTGCAGTGGTGTATGCCATTTTCATCGGTGCTGTGGTCAATCGCGAACTGAAGTGGAGCGATTTCATCCAATGCGTCAACAATACAAACCTGGTGGTTTCAACCATGGTTGTCGTCGTTGGTGTCTCTGTACTGTTTGGCCGTTTTCTGACCATGTATCAAGTACCGCAAAAGGCAACCTATGTCTTACTGGGACTGACAAATGATCCTTATATGGTTCTATTCATGCTCGTCGGTTTCCTGTTTGTATTGGGAATGTTTATGGATACCCTTGCAACAATAGTAATCCTCGGCCCCATTCTTCTGCCGGTTATCAATCATTTTGGTATCGATCCCATATTCTTTGGCATTCTTTGGGTAATGGCCAACGAAATTGCACTGTTAAGTCCACCACTTGGCCCAAATGTATTCATTGCCATGAATTTGACGGGAATCTCCTTGGAAAGGGCATCAAAGGCTATCATTCCCTACACAGTTGTATTGATCGGAATTATCTTCTTTATGGTTAGGTTCGGTGAAGGCCTAGTTCTATTTTTACCGCGGCTGTTTGGCCGCTAACAATTGCACAAAGTTTGCGTGCGTAAATTTTAGAGGAGGCAATTTATCATGAAAACCAGGCTTGTGTTAATCAGTATCATTATCATTTCGGCTCTATTTATAGCGGGGACTGCATGTGCTGCTGATAAATTTGTAATGAAAATCGCCCATGGCAACTCTGCAGATGCGAAGGATCCCTACCAGGTCTTAGCATTGAAATTCAAGGAGCTTATCGAGGCTAAAACTGACATGATTGAAGTTGAAATTTACCCAGGAGGGCAGCTTGGTGCCGAACAGCGTGCCTTCCAGGATGTCCAAAACGGTATCGTGCAGGCTACCGTTCTCGCTTCCAATAACGTGAGTGCTTTTGCACCTTCCTTGTCTGTTCTGGATTTGCCGTTTTTATTCCGCAGTAACGACGATTTCGTCAAGGTTGTAAAGGAAGCCGCTCCTGATTTCACGCGTGCCATGGTCGCTGAAAGTGGCAACATGCCGCTTGCTTGGGGTGTACAGGGATTCCGTGTAATAGCTAATAACAAAAAGCAGGTGGCTACAATTGATGACTTATCCGGCCTTAAGATTCGAGTACCCAATAATGCAGTAATGGTAGCCACTTTCAAAGCGTGGGGCTCAGATGCTGTACCGATGGCCTTTGGTGAATTGTTTGGTGCGCTGCAGCAGAGAGTTATTGATGGCCTGGAGATGACCTATATTTCACTTGCCTCAATGAAATATTACGAGGTTATTGATCACGTAACAGACGTGCGCTACAAATTGGCGATCAATCCGATGGTTGTCTCCCAAGACTGGTTTAATAAACTTCCTGCAGACCTGCAAAAAGCCGTTTTAGAAGCTGGCCAGGAAACCACAGACCATGCCATGGCTATGGCAGCACAAATGGATGAGACCGGCAAGCAAATACTGGCTGAAAATGGTGTAACCTTGTTTGGCCAGCCCACAGATGAAGATATATGGGTCGAGAAGTCACGCACCGTATGGCCGATGGTTTTACCACTCATTAAGGACAAAGCATTGCAGGACAAGGTTTTCAGTGTCTTGAACATCGAACAGTAATTAGCTCCCATGCTGACATTGTCGCCCGATGGTCCTGTTTTTCTGTCGGGCGACATGAATCTTAGACTTAGTAAAAAATGGCAGGGTGGTCGATAGAGGACATCTTTCTTGTTTGCCGGCAGTTTGAATTATTCCAGCATCGATTCGGGAAGGAGCAGAGGAGAAATCGGGGTCAGACCCGTAATTCTGGGGTCAGACCCCGATTTCACCGAATTCCCACTCCCTCATACTCCTTGATCCAATCAACGATATCCTGGAGCACCACATCAGCCTGCAGATCTCTCAAAAGCATATGATAGCCTTTTTCATAGAGAATTATCCGCTGCTGATCCTGTGAACGCAATGGCAATCTATTGTAGAACGAGAGGGTTGGGCCCCGAGGAATTATCTCATCTTTTTCCCCATAGAGGAGGAGCAGCCTGTTTTCCAGCCGCTCTGCATGTGCATAGGCTTCATCCATCAGATTTGTCAGGCCGTAGAGGACATCGATTCTCGTTTCTTTGATAACAAGCTGATCTTTTCCCAATGCTTTCAGCATTTCAATGTTGTCCGACGGGCTGATTTGAAGCGATTCACCGGTAACCTTCTTCCAGGGAATGACATGTGCGGCGAGCGATAAGAAAAACCTTTGGTAAAAGGGCATCGTCGATCGTGCCCAGACAGCAGGCGCAGCGAGAATGAGGCCCTCGACGCCCGGATTATCCCGGCCTGCCATGGCCACTATCGTGACGGCGCCGCCCATGCTCTCTCCCAGGATGTAGAGCGGGGTGTCCGGGTACTTTATTTTGAGCTGAGCTATGAACGTAATCAAGTCGTCAATCAATGCCTGGCTGCCGCTCCATCTGCCCCGTGTCGCTGTTTCACCAAAACCTCTCTGATCATAGGCATAAACAGTCAACTGGTTGTTGTTGAAATAGCGCGCAGCGTCTTTGACGAAATTGGAATAGTCATTGAATCCGTGCAGGGCGATGATCACCCCGGCTGTCTTACCGGACGGCTGCCAGACTCTCAGCGGCAGGCGGGTGTTGTCGAACGTGGTGAATACGTGTTCTGCCATACCTGGGGAACCGTCGGACTCCGCTGCAGGTGTGATGAATGTGGGGGAACATGCCGTCAACAAGAAAGTCAAAGAGAGGTGCAGCACATAATTAACGCCTGCAGCCTTCTTGTGTGGTCGAAATGTTGTCATAATCATGCTGTTGAGGTTACGGCCCGATTTAAACGTCCTCATAATCCGGTGATTGGAATATAAACAATATTCAAGTTTTCATCTTACCCCTGAACTGTTACAGAGAAAATAGCCGGATACCTGCATGTTCGTGTTTTCATCAGATCAATATGACGCTCCGCTAGGATGATGAACTCGGTATATTCACTTGCTGCAGACGTGATTCTCATCGTTCATCTCGCCTTTATTGTCTTTGTGGTGGGCGGGCAGCTTCTGGTTGTCATCGGCTACTTCCGGAAGTGGCGCTGGGTTCGCAACCGGCCATTTCGTCTCTGCCATGTTCTTGCCATAGGAGCCGTAATAATCCTGGCGTGGGCCGGCCGGCTCTGTCCACTGACCGTCTGGGAAAGCAACCTTCGCGGTGCGGCGGGAGAGCAGCCGTATCCGGGATCGTTTGTGGCCTATTGGGTCGGCAGGCTGATCTACTATGATGCACCTCAGTGGGTATTCATCACGCTATATTCGTTGTTCGGGCTGGTGGTTGTCCTCGCCTGGATCTGGGTCCGGCCGGGACAGGACATGACTGAAAAGCGGGGAGGTGAGGATGATGCGTGACCAGTCAATCGCGAATGGATTCGGAAAAACTCCCGCGACGGCTGGAAATGAACTCAAGCAGAAGAAGGGGGACAGTAAGAGTTATGCCTCAATAATGATAGCGTAATTGGGCGATCAAAATGGCATCGTTTTCGGCTTTATAGACTATTCTGTGTTCATCAGTGATACGACGGGACCAAAAACCGGAAAGGCCATGTTTCAAAGGCTCGGGTTTTCCAATTCCTTCGTATGGCACTTGTTGAATATCACGGATGAGCAGGTTAACACGTTTTAAAATCTTTCTATCGGTTCGTTGCCAGTAAAGGTAGTCTTTCCAACTGTTTTCAGAAAATAAGAGCTTCAATCAGAAATTTCCTTTTCTATACCTTGACCCATTCCGAGTTCAGCGACTGACTCGAGAAGCCTGCGGGCATTTTTAGGGCTTCTCAATAAATATGCCGTCTCTTCAAGAGCTTGGTAGTCTTCTAGAGACATCATGACAACTGGTTTAGCGGCTTTACGTGTGATAACAACAGGGGAGTGATCGTCACAAACCTGCTTCATAGTTTTAGCAAGGTTAGCTCTGGCTGAGGTATATGTTAAAGTATCCATAATCTGCCTCCTAGATAAACATGTACATGTAACTGTACAACAGATGATAATGCATAGCCAGCCGCTTCACAAGGAGTTTTGCCACTTCTGGCTGGACTTTTTCCTGACCTCTACCGCCAAATGGGGAAATGTGAAACGTGGGGGGCTTAGAGTGATATAGGTTCTTATCGTATGTGATCGGCCTGCCATTAATTGCAAAGGACGTTATCAGTAAAATCTCTCGGTTTGACTACAGCTATGCCTTGATAGCCTGATATTTTTAGTAAGTGGTTGTCACCGCTTACAATTACTTTGCAGTTGCCGGCGATTGCGCATTCAAGGAACATATTGTCATCAGGATCCTGACATGCTGAGACAGTGATGCCTTCGGTTTCAACAACTTCACCATAAATTGTTAAGAGTTCTATGATTGGCTCAATGTCTACTGATAAAAATTTGTTAGAGAGTTCCTCTGCTACTTGTTGATATTCATCAAGTATCTCTTTGGAAAGGAGCATTTGAATCTTATTCTCTTTCCATGCTTTTAATATCTGTGAGGGCGGGCCAGTGAAAAAAATACCAGATATGAATACATTGGTATCCAGAACTATTTTCATTTTTTTCCGCGGACTTTGTGTATTGCATTTTTTATATCAGCTTTTTTTAGTCCGGCCTGTTTTCCTTTCTTGCGTGCATCAGCGATAAGGGAGTCAAACTCGTCGATTGATGGTGGGGTAATACTTTTCAGGATAACAACATCTTTATCACCAACTACGACGAATTGAGCCCCGGCCTGCAGATTTAAGCGCTTACGAATATCTTCGGGTATCACAACTTGTCCTTTTGATGACATCTTGGTTGTTGCAATGTTAGCCATGACGAACCTCCGACAGGATTTGTCTTACTGGTAAGAATATAGCAACAGCTGGATGAAATTAAAAGGATAAAGAAGGTTTTAATACCTGGCGAAGGTAGCTGCATACTTCTTTACAGCACGGAATTAGCTTGTAAATTTCCATTTACACTTGAAAATTAAATGTATTTTCAAGCCTTCAACTGGAAAATGTATCAAAGACTCTTTACAGAAGAGAACTAACTGACATTTGTCATGTTGATGAGTTATGTTTGGACTCACGCAACAAAGGTTTTTATCGAACACGATCGGCCATAAATTAAAAATGCTGTTCTTCCGCTAATTCCCTCGTGACCCTGCGTGCGCGATCAATCAGTTCTTGATAAGCGATCAAGACTTTGCCGGTGTTTCCGTCGGCCATCGCGCGCATCAATATATAATGAGTGCGCGGTGCTTCTTCAATCTGACGGTCGAACTGGTTTTTGAACAGGATAGTTCCGGCACGGCGGGATAGGGAATGCAGTGGTTTGAGTATCTTGGTTGCAAAAGGCTGCTTAGCGCAATCGGCGGCGAACTCATGAAAAAGATTGTCAAGGCGGGTGAATGTCAACATATCCTTGGAAACAGACGCCTTCTCCATTTCTTCAGCCATTCTGTAGAGCCGTTTCCGTTCGATGTCAGTCGCCAAATGGGTCGCTCGCAAAATGATCATCTTCTCTACCGCTTCACGCACATCTATGGCCAACAGGTCGCGCTCGAAATCAAGCGGAATAATTGTAATGCCCTGCCTGGGAATAACGCTCAGCAGCTGATCATACTCAAGGCGAAGGATCGCATCCCGGACCGGAGTTCGACCAAGCGCCACCATGTTTGAGAGATGTGCTTCCGTATAAATTTCACCCGGGATCAATTCGAGCATTACAAACTTTTCTTCAAGAGCTTCGTAAGCTTGTTCTGCCAAACTCTTTACGCCATTTCGCCGAATCGATCGGGTTAAGGGTGGTGACGTCAACAATTTATTCTCCTGTGCTTCTTTATACATGTAATTAGATGATTATCTTAGATATGAAGGCTTATTCATTACTTAAGACACCGTAGCTACAGTACTTTTTGAGCAGACCTCGCCTGTGGGAATAATGTAGCATAAAATTATTGAACTTGTATGCATATTAAGATATATCATGATATATCACAATCGTTTTGTGGGAAACATTAGACGAACGTATCGATTATTTCGAGCGGTATGCAGATATTCCCCGAGAACGAAGGGCTTTCAGATCTCAGGCCCTGAATTCTAAAAGATCAATTCAAGAGTAGAGGAGGTTATGATGCGAAAGGTTACGTTGATTGCTTCATTAGTTGCCGCAGTGGCGCTGACCCTTTCTGTTGGGATTAATGCCATGGCTGCATGGCCTGAACGGCCGGTGACCATTATTGTCCCGGCGGGTGCGGGTGGAGGGACTGATGCGACCGGTCGGTTGCTGGCAGCCCAGCTCAAAGAGAAATTTGGACAAAATTTTAACGTCGTAAACCAGGGCCAGGGAGGAGGTGTCGTTGGCATCACCAGTATCGTTGATGCAAAACCCGATGGCTATACCATTGGTGTGCTCTATAACTACGCCCATTATAAGGAATTGGGCCAGGCCGATTTTGAGGTTGCGAGTTTCACTCCAATCGCTCAGTACAACTTCGATCCAGCAGGTTTTCACGTAAAAGCCGATTCACCCTATCAAAACATTTCTCAAGCATTAGATGCCATCAAGGCAGATCCAACGAATTTCAACATTGCCTGCGGCGGGGGGTGCGGCGGATCCTGGCCGCTGGCGATCGCTACGCTTATGTACGACTGGGGCATAGATCTTGGACAAATCAACATGATCCCTGGCAAAGGCGCTGCTGCAGCACTGCAGGAGCTGGCTGCCGGCGGCGTTGACGTGGTGCCGAGTTCAGTCCCTGAAGCCGGTGCTTTGATTCAGGCTGGAAAGATCCGCGGGCTCGCCGTATTCGGTACAAAGCGCCTGGAAGCCTTTCCTGACATTCCGACCTTGGAGGAAGAAACCGGAAAAGACCTTCTTTTGGGAGCATGGCGCGGTGTGGTAGGGCCGGCCGGTTTACCCGAGGACATAGCTACTCAACTGGAAGCGGCCATCAAGGAGATATATGAAAGCCAGCAGTTTCAGGAAGCCATGACCTCGCGGGGCTTTGGCCTGTTGTGGCGAAACAGCGCCGATTTTAAGGCCTTCATGGAAAATGAAACGAAAAACGTCCAGGCAGTGATCAAGGCATTGGGCTTGTAGCAATCACCGCCCTGACAAACTGGATACCCCGCGCCTGGGATAAAGAGACGGGAAAATAATGAAATTCGACGATGCCATACTGGGCGTGATCATCTCCCTTTTTGGAGCCGCGATCATATATCTTTCGTCCGGATTTGATACACTGAGGCACATCAGTTATGGGCCTGGGTTTTTCCCCACGATTATCGGCGCGGGGCTAGTTTTCTGCGGTATTTTACTTATCGGGCGTCGTTTTCTCGAAGGCAGACCCGAGGGAAAATGGGTTGAACTCGGTGACTGGAGTCGATCGGCCCGCCATATCGTCAACTTCGTCCTCGTTCCGTTTTCGGTAATTTTCTATATCCTCATTTCTGACGTAGCCGGCTTTTTTCTGTCCATGATCCTGTTATTGAGTATTCAGATCGCCTGGTTTACACGCCGGTTCTGGACAAGCGTTGGGATCGCCCTGTTCGTCACTTTAATCTTACAGATCTTTTTTCAGGGCTTCATGTCTGTGCCGCTACCCTGGGGGGTGCTTGAACCGTTTGCGGGAGCCCTGACATGGATGTGATTTTTGCGGCAGCCTTGCTGCTGATGGATAAAACGGTCATCATCACGATGATTCTGACCGCAATTTTCGGTCTCACAGTAGGTTCAATCCCGGGGTTGACTGCGTCCATGGCTGTGGCCCTGCTGATTCCGCTCACCTTCTTTATGGATCCCGTACCCGCTTTGGCCGGTATTGTCAGCGTTGCGGCAATGGCTATCTTTGCCGGAGATTTGCCCGGAGCGTTGCTGCGCATCCCGGGCACACCGGCATCGGCGGCCTACGCAGACGAAGCATTTGCGATGACCCGCAAGGGCAAGGCGGAGCTCGCTCTGGGAATCGGACTTGTGTGTTCCTCCATCGGAGGGCTTTTCGGTTCGACGGTCTTGATCTTCGGGGCCCCCGCGCTAGCAGAAGTAGCACTTAAATTCAGTTCCTACGAGTATTTCTGGCTGGCCTGCCTGGGACTCACCGCGGCGGTTGTCGTAGCCAGAGGAGATCTCATCAAAGGGATGACGGCGCTGCTGTTCGGCTTGATTCTCGCCACCATAGGGCTGGACCCTGTGTCGGGACTGCTGCGTTTTACTTTTGACATCCCCAATCTTGTTGGTGGGCTGGGCTTTATTCCTGTGCTTATCGGATTGTTTGCCGTCTCCGAAATCATGCGGGCGGTGACACGTACCGTGCCGCTGGCGGCAGCCGATGCGAAACCACTGGGCAATGTATTCAGCGGCATAGGAAAAGAGGTGTGGCGCCTGCGCTACGGTATTTTCAGAGGCTGCGGTCTGGGGACCATCATTGGGGCAATCCCGGGCGCGGGGGCTGATATTGCCGCCTATGTTTCTTATGCAGTTGCCAAGAAGTTTTCACGGCGGCCTGAGGCCTTTGGCACAGGAATCACAGATGGGCTGGCTTCGGCAACTGCGGCAAATAATTCGGCAATTGGTGGAGCCTTTGTTCCGGCGACTGTTTTCGGCGTGCCTGGAGACTCCTTGACCGCCATCGTGATCGGGGTCCTGTACATGAAGGGATTAACGCCTGGACCAACGGTATTCCTCCACGAGCCTGAGCTTATCTATGCCGTCTTCCTGTCATTTTTCGTGGCCAATATCTTCATGGTGCCATTTGGCTTTGGGGCCATAAAAGTCTTCAAGCAGGTCCTGTTGATCCCGCAGACCATATTGATGCCGATCATTTTGGCCTTTTGCATGGTCGGATCGTTCGCGGTGGAGAATGCGGTATTCGCGATAACGGTCATGCTGGTACTGGGTTTGATCGGCTACTTGATGGAGGAGAATGGTTTCCCGCTTGCCCCGGCCATTTTAGGGCTGGTGCTCGGGCCCATGCTGGAAGAAAAGTTTCTCACCTCCATGCTCAAATCAAAGGGGGATTTCTCCGCATTCTTTGAACGGCCCGTCGCCGGCGCACTGGGAATTATCACCATTGCCATCTGGTTGTCGCCTCTGCTGATCTGGTTGATACGGCGTGTAAGGTCCTCACGACGAAGAGGATATGACGGCTCCGAAACTAATTCGGATTAACCATTTACCTGGTCACTGTGGATCATGCTGAACGTTATCCTTTATGGCGCCCCGGTTGTACCTTTCGCCCATGAGCTGCCTTCCCGCTTGAAAACAGACTGGCAGATCTTCAAGGTCGATGATTTGAGCTCGTCAAAGGACAAGACTGATGCATTTGCAGCAGCCGATGCGGTGATCGCCGTCGACTACGGCCATGACATCCCCCCGGCCCCTCACCTAAAGCTGGTCCATGTTCCCGGGGCCGGGTGCGACGGCATTATTAACGAGGCGCTGCCGCCTGGGGCGGCGTTATGCAACGTGCACAAGCACGAAAAAGGGGTGGCCGAATTTGTGCTAATGGCAATGCTGCAGTGGAATCTCCAATATATGGAGGCGGTTCGCTCTTTCCGGGCAGGCAGTTGGGAGCGAAGCAGTCGATTCGGGGCTGAACCGCACAGTGAACTCGGTGGGAAGACGGTGGGCATAGTCGGTCTCGGACGCATTGGCCAAACCCTGGCCCGCTACGTCAAAACGTTCGGGAGCAGGGTGGTTGCGGCCAACTACTCCAGGTTTCTCGACGGCGATAAACCTGAATTCGTCGACGAGGTTTTTCCCCTGAGTGAGGTGGTGCGGGTTGCGGGGCAATGCGATTTTCTGGTGGTCTGCGCGGCGCTCACGGAACATACGAAGGGGCTGATCGATGAAGCTGTCTTTGAGGCAATGCCCGCCACGGCGGTCCTCATCAATGTTGCCCGGGGCCCTCTGGTCAATGAGGATGCGCTCTACCATGCCGTGACAACGGGGAGCATCGCCGGGGCGGCGATCGACGTCTGGTACAACTATCCAGATTCGGCTCATGCCGACGTGCCGCCCTCGAAACACCGCTTTGATCTTCTGGCCAATGTCTATATGACGCCGCACGTGGCCGGGTGGACCAAAGAAACCGTATCACGCCGATGGGATTTCATCGCCGATAATCTTGACCGGCTAGCCCTCGGGCATGAACTCAGGGGGGTCGTCTTCCAACGCTCTTACACCTAGGGAAGCATACGGATGTAACACATATCACTTTCGAGGTCCGGCAAAACAGCCGCAAAAAACCGATATGAAAATCACCGCGCTCACCACCTATCTCGTGCCGCCGCGCTGGCTTTTTCTCAAAATCCAGACCGATGATGGTCTCACCGGCTGGGGGGAACCTGTCCTGGAAGGCCATGCCCAAACCCTGGCCGCCAAAATAGAGGAATTTGCCGATTTTCTTATCGGGAGGAACCCGCTGCACATCGAGGATATCTGGCAGTCCCTCTATCGAAACGGCTGCTACCGGGGCGGCCCTGTTTTGATGAGCGCGATTTCAGGCATAGACATGGCGCTCTGGGATATCAAGGGGCGATACTACGGTGCGCCGGTCTACGCCCTGTTGGGCGGGCCGGTTCGAAACAAGATTAAAACCTATTGCTGGATAGGCGGTGATCGCCCCGAGAACCTTGTTGATCAGGCCCTGGAATTGCAAAAGCGGGGGTACAGTGCCGCCAAGATGAATGTCTGCGCCGAGCTCCAGATTGTCGACAGTCTCGCCAAGGTCGACCAGATTGTCGCACAGCTTACTGAGCTGCGCGATGCGGTGGGACGGGAAATGGACCTGGCACTGGATTTCCATGGGCGGGTGCATGCTCCCATGGCCAAAATTCTGCTGCAGGAACTCGAGCCGATCAGACCGTATTTCGTTGAGGATGCGGTGGTATCGACCCAGGTGGATATGATGAGCGAATTGGCCAGATCGACGTCGATTCCGCTGGTTATCGGAGAGCGTCTCTATTCACGTTATGACTTCAAGCAGGTTTTTGAGAAACGCGCCGCCAGCATCGTCAATCCAGATCCTGCCCATGTGGGCGGGATCAGCGAAATGGTGCGCATTGGAGCCTGGGCCGAGGCCTATGATGTTGCCCTGGCACCTCATTGTCCGCTCGGACCGATCGCGCTGGCGGCATGCCTTCAAGTCGATGCGACCTGCTACAACGCCTTTATCCAGGAGCAGAGTCTTGGGATTCACTATAACCAGGGCAGCGATCTGCTCGACTATGTGTCTTCCGAAGCCGGATTTACCTACGAAAAGGGATATCTGGCTATTCCGGAACGGCCGGGCCTGGGTATAGAGGTCAATGAACCCGTCGTTGAGAAAATGGCTCAGCAAGGTCATCGCTGGAGGGCGCCCGTATGGCGGCACGATGATGGCTCCATATCTGAATGGTAGCCGGGTAACGATCGACAAAAACGAAATCAACCGGACTGGAAACAGGGAGAAGATTGATGAGTACTTTTCGTATGCGAGGTGTGGTGCCACCGATGATTACTCCGTTCAAGGAAAACGAAGAGGTGGACTATGAGGTGCTGGAAGCATTGGTGTCATTTTTAAAAGACCGGGTGGATGGCCTGTTTATCACCGGGTCCTACGGCTGTGGTCCCCTGATGTCGCTGGAAGAGCGAAAGAAGGTCACCGAAACCGTAGTCAAAATTACTCAACACAAAATACCCGTGGTCGTCATGGTGGGAACCACCAGCAACCGGGACTCGGCAGAGCTGGCCAGACACGCTCGAGATGCAGAAGCAGATGCCGTTTCGGCAGTCTGTCCGTTTTATTACAAGCACACCCCGGACAGTGTCTGCGGGTTTTTTTCCGACCTGGTCAAGGCTGTCGACAATGATCTGCCGGTCTACTTGTACGACAACCCGGGCTTTCAGGGCTATCCGCTCTCGCTTGATACGGTAAAGAGGATTTGCTGCGACATCGGCGTGCATGGCATAAAGGATGCGACGTTCGATATTTTAACTCACGCAACCTACCAGAGATTGTTCGGTTCAATCGGCAAAGACATCGTTTCAGGGACGGAAGCCATGTGGCTGCCCTCCACTGCCCTCGGTGCCAAGGCATTCATCCCTGGTCTGGGTAATGTCTTTCCTGAAATATGCAGGCAGATGTTCAACGAAACAGAGTCCGGTGAGTATGAAAAAGCCAGAGCCACCCAGTTCAGGATCAACAGGATCAGGGAAATCATGTACAGAGCGCCGTCAACCCAGATGGCGGTCTATGCCATGCTCGAAATTCGCGGGGTAATTTCATCCTATCCGCGCTCGCCGTTTATAAGCGCATCCCGCAAGGAAACCGAGGAGATGCGCGATGAGCTCGACCAGCTCGGCATGCTTATGTGATCTGAGGCTCCATTATGAGAGAATCTTTGTTCGAGGTCCATGGTGATGTGCGTCTCCGTTATTGACTGCGGCACCACGAATTCCAGAGTCTACATTCTGGATGAGAGGGGGGGCATAGCCCATCAGCAGAAAAAAAAGATCGGGGTCAGGGATACGGCCATCACCGGTTCCAGGGACACCCTGAGAAAGGGGCTGGTAGAGATTTTCGAAGACATATTCAAAGAGACGGGAATTGGTGAAAAGGATATCAAATATTGTGTTACCGGAGGCATGATCACCTCTGAGATCGGGCTGATCGAGATCCCCCACCTGTGCGCCCCCGTGAGCGTTGACAACCTCGCCGCCAATGTTCGGATCGTTTCCGATCAATCTGTATTGCCTTTGGGTTTTCCGTTCATATTCGTCCCTGGGGTAAAAAACGATTATCCTCGAAAGGGAACGCTCGAATCGATCCGGTTCATGGACTTCATGAGGGGTGAGGAAATACAGTGTTTCGGGGTGCTGCGCAACTACCCCGAAATCCGGCCCCCCTTCACCATTATCGTTTTAAGCTCTCATACCAAGTATATCCATGTGGATGCGCAGGAGCGTATCGCCGGCAGCATCTCCACCTTGAGCGGTCAGATATATGAGGCTCTGATAAGCAGCACCTCAATCGGCAAGTCTATCCATAGCGATTCGCCGCGTTCTTCCGGGGAAGCAGTGCAGGATTCTCTCGAAGCCGCAGCCTCTGTCGTTCGTGATGCCGGTTTTCTTCGGGCACTGCTGATGCCCCGATTCATGGAGGTTTTGCTGGATACGACCCCCGAACAGCGAAAACTCTTCATTGAATGCGCAATTATCGCTGAAGATTTGACGGCGTTTAAGGACTATCAGCAGTTGTTCGGCACAGCGGGTGAACCGGTAATTATTATCGGTGATCCCGGACGCTGTGAAATTTTTCAGCGGATGGCGAACATTCTCGAAATTGAAATTACGGATTTTACTGCCGTCACCGAAGAATCGGAGATTGACGACCTGCACATCAAGGGAGCTTTGGAGATAGCTGCAAAAACATGATATGAAAAGGATGAACTTGAATAAGAGATTATGTTCATCCAGCTATGAACAAATGTAATCCCTTAATTGATTGGCTTTTTAAAAATTCATCTGATCATTAGAAAAACTCGAGCTCAGGGTAAACGAAGATAAGCTTTTCCAACCCAGCTGTCTGATACCCCTCATTTAACAAGATTTAGGATCACTAATCAATTCAGGTGAGCAGTCTTACTCATTTCTCAAAGAAATACCTGAAATGTCGTTTCCGCGACAGTTTCGATAGCCCAAACCAGGTATTGTTCAAATCAAAATTGATCGGGTACACGGTAAATTTCACTCGGCAGGGCTCCTATGCAGAAGATACAAGTGTTACTGTCTCGACTCAATGATCTTATCTGCTTTGTCTGTTCTGCTGTTGTAACAATTGCGCTCTCCGCCATATCCGCCATACTTTTTGTTGCGGTCACCAGTAGATATTTTCTCAATAATCCGATTACGTGGGCTGAAGACGCCACCTGCTTTCTCCTGGTGTGGATGGTCCTGGCCGGCTCAGTTGTAGCCATGAGAAATCGTGACCACGTCGCCATTGACCTGCTCGTGGAGAAATTGCCCCCGGTTATCAACCAGATTCTTAAAATTGCGGTGACGTTGACGATTCTGTACGTCTGCTGGTTCATGGTGTGGCATGGCGTTTCCTTTACCAAGATGGGCATGCAGCGGATCATTCCCAGCATGGACTGGTTGAAATTCGGCTATGCCTATCTGGCCTTACCCGTCGGCTTTTTTCTTCTCGCGCTGATTTGTGTGGAGCTGCTTCTTGATGATCTGAAAGGCCTCAGATATCGAGCTGCCGAGGAAGTGAAATGATCCCGCTCTATTTGATTCTTGTCATAGCGGCCGGTCTTCTGGGAGTACCCATCGTCTTCGCGCTGATATTTGGCCCGAGCGTAGATTTTCTCGTCCAGGGCAAAGTCAATCTTTACAAGATCATGATTCAGCGTGACTTTGCCGGCATCAATCAATTTGCGCTCCTTGCAGTGCCGCTCTTTATTCTCGCCGGCGAATTGATGAATCGGGGCGGGATTACGGAACGATTGGTCCACTTTGCCCGCACCCTGGTGGGACATTTTCATGGAGGCCTTGCCCAGGTCAATATTCTCAGCTCGATCATGTTTGCGGGCTTGTCCGGCTCGGCGGTCGCCGACACTTCTGCGCTGGGGTCTATCCTCATACCGGGCATGGAGAAAGACGGGTATCCCAAAGACTTCTCCGCCGCCGTTACGGCCGCCAGTTCAATCATCGGTCCGATTATTCCGCCTTCAATAATCATGATCGTCTATTCCTACATCATGGAGGTTTCCACGGGAGCACTGTTTGCCGCAGGTGTCGTGCCCGGATTGACCATGGGGTTCGCGCTCATGGTGATGACCTCTTTTCTGGCCAGGCGCAGAGGCTATCCCAAGCAGGAGAGAGCGACGTTTAAAGAGAGACTGGCTGCCGGACGGACAAGTTTTTTGCCCTTGTTAACCCCGCTGATTATTTTGGGCGGGATCTTGTTTTCCATAGTCAGTCCCACGGAAGCCGCCATTATTGCCGTTGCCTATGCACTCGTATTGAGTGTAGCTGTTCTCAAGACCCTGAAGCTGAGAGAGCTGCCGGCAATATTCAACCGGGCCGGATTATCGGCAGCCGTTATATTGCTTATCATTGGCTCCGCAGCGATGTTTGGCTGGGTTCTCACAATTACCAGGGTACCTCAGGATTTTGCCAATTTTGTGCTCGCCCTTACTGACAACCCCTATCTGTTTCTGTTTATTGCAAACATCTTGTTGTTCATTATCGGCATGGTCTTAGATGCCGGCCCGGCAATTTTAATACTCGGTCCAATCCTCGGCCCCTCTCTCGCACAGCTGGGAATCAATCCCACCCATTTTGCTGTCGTTATGTGTCTGAATTTGACGGTCGGTCTTGCCACACCGCCATTTGGACTTGTGTTGTTTGCCGCCTCTTCGATCACGAAACTTCGAGTCTCCACCATTGTCAGGGCGATGATGCCCTATTACTTAGTTCACCTGATTGTAATTTTTCTGATTACTTATTGGCCGGCGCTGTCGCTTAGTCTGCCGAAGTTGCTGGGGTTACCAGTATAAAACAAAACCAAAGGAGGTTTAGACATGAACATTCACAAATTGTTGATCTGTGCCGCGGTTCTAATGCTGTCGGCTCCGCTGCATGCAGCAGAGTACACCATGATGCTGTCCCATGCGGGTCCGGCTTCAGACATCAATGACGATTATGTTGGCGCCACCGCCATAAAAAGCTACATAGAAGAGAAGACCGGCGGAAAGGTTGAAGTTGAAATTTATCCCGGCAATCAGCTTGGCAACTACCAGGAAGTAATGGAACAGGTCCAGGCGGACGCCGTCCAGGCGGTGCATACGTCAATCGCGGGAATTACCCCTTTCATGCCGGAACTGGCCGTGCTGGATCTCCAATACGTCATTCCCGGCGATGAGGTGGTGTATAAATTGATGGAAGGTCAATTTTTCGACAAGATGGGCGCCGCGATCAAGGAAAAAATGCCCAATGTCGTGCTGGCTGCAGTCAGCGACGGCGGCCGCTGGCGCTCGTTTTATACCACCGACAAACAAATCAAGAGTGCGGCGGATATGAAGGGCTTGAAAATCAGAACAATCAACTCCCCGCTGCAGCAGGAATTTGTAAACAAGCTGGGCGGTTCGGCAACCCCGGTATCGTGGGGTGAACTGTATACCGCTCTGGCCACCGGTGTCGTTGACGGCACCAAGAACGCGACCCCGGATATCATCTCGAACAAGTTCAACGAGAGCATCAATTACGGCACACTCGACCGCCATACATTCCTGTTTGGTTTTTATTGGCTAAGTGATGCGTGGCTCAATACGCTGCCCGAAGATATCCGTCAGACGGTGCTGGACGGCTTCAAGCACGGTGCCGATGTGCAAACCAAGTTCAATAAAAACCAGGAAGACATCGCCAACGAGACCTTCATAAAGGGCGGCGGTTCAATTTATGAACCCAATGCCGAAGAGCGCGAAACATTTTTGTTCGCACGCGACGCCATGATGGACTGGTACAAAGAAAAATATGGTGATGAGTGGCTGAACATACTCATGGAGGCTGTAGATAAAGCAAAAGCGGAAGCTGGGGTCAACTGATCACTTTCCGATAACCGGCGACAAGAGCTTCCTGCGGCTGCCTTTTTCTCCTCCAGCGCCGCAGGAAGTCTCTTCGTGGAGAAATCATGCTTTCTTTTGGGTTTCCACTCGTATATCACCAGGGCCCTGACCTGATCGACAGGCTCGGCGACTTTATCCATTTTCTGGGAGCGCGTCCCCTGGTTGTCATGGGCCCCTTTGAGAAAGACCTTGTGGGAGGCCGCATTGAGGCAGCCCTGGCCGCACATGCGATCAGCCCGGTTTTTTTCAATTTTGAAGGGGAGGTATCTCCGGAAAATATTGACAAAGCTGTTCATGAGGCAGGTGAGTCGGGCTGTGATTTCGCTATTGGTGTCGGCGGAGGCAAGGCGTTGGACGTTGCCAAGGCACTAAAACTGAAACTCGGGCTTCCCGTCGTCATCGTCCCGACCATCGCCTCAAATGATGCGGCAACCAGCAGGATGATCATAACCTATAATGCGGACGGCACATTCCGCGGTCCTCTGAAAATGCATCAAAATCCTGATGCCGTCATCGTCGACAGTGGCGTGATTACGGAAGCCCCGCTTCGCTACCTTGTCGCCGGCATGGGAGACGGGTTAGCCACCTGGTTTGAAGCGAGCCAGTGCCGTGATTCAGGGGTGGATAATTTTCTCGACGGGAGGCCCGGGGTCACCATGCTTGCCTTGGCCGAACTCTGCCACGACGTAATCAGGGAATATGGAGTCCAGGCGGTAGCGGATCACCGGAAGGGCAGCGTAACCGACAATCTCGAAAAAATTATTGAAGCCAACATCTTACTCAGCGGATTAGGGTTCGAAGGCTGCGGCGTTGCGGCGGCCCATGCCTTCAGCCAGGGATTCAGCCTCATCCCCGAGATCCATGGAGCACTCCACGGGGAGGAGGTTGCCGTCGGCCTTATTGCTCAGCTCGCCCTGGAAGACCGATCAGATGATTTTATAGGCGATCTGCTCAGCTTTTATCGACAAGTCGGGTTGCCGAGCACTCTTAACATGCTGGGACTGGACAGGGTCGATGGCTCCCATCTCAGAACCATTGCAGAATTTGCCTGCCGGCCAGGCAGCCGTATCCATAATATGGCCTTCCCGGTTACCGCCGATTCGGCGCTGTCAGCGCTGCACCGTGCTGAAAATCTTGCCCGTGCCCTGAACTAGCGTCATCATCTTTCCATCCGCTCCTCTTGGAACAATCCCTGTTATCTGCTATTGTTTCTGCAACTACAGCAAACAAGACAGAGCAGAATCGTTTCGCCAAACAGTCGACTGCACCAGACGTGAACGAACCATTCTCCCCGAATGCAGGACCGAGCAAGGCGTCTTTAAACCGCCAGCATTTTTCCATATGGATGCAGGCGATGTGCACGCCCTGGCTCGACGTCCTGGACCTGGGGCAACGCATCGAACTACCTAAAAATCATATACTTTTCGGCAAAGGTGAAGTCGCCGACGGGTTATATTTTAATCAGAAAGGCATCCTCAGGCTCAACTCCGTAGCCGAAGACGGACGTCAGGCAATTCTTCTCTATGTGACCGAAAACAATATCCTTGGCGATGCCGCCATGTTTAATGCGATGCCGGTCTATGCCTTTTTCACGGCGGTAGAACATTGTGTCTTGTACTTTTTCAAGAAAGAAACGGTCCTGGAGCAAATCATCCCCAATCATCCGGCACTCACCCGGAACTTATTCGAATATCTGGCTTTTAAAATTGGCGTCCTGCTGCATCATCACTGCGAGATAGTGAACACTGACGTGCGCGGTAAAGTCTGCCGGCTGTTATATGACATTTGCAAATACAGTGGCTTGAATCATAGATTTGATCCCAAGATATCACTGCAGGAGATGGCTACGGCGCTGGGGCTGCATAGGGCAACCTTCAGTAAAGTCATTAATGATTTAAAGAAAGAATCAATTATTGCCTCCGCAACCAAAAAAGAAATTGTCATTCTTGATATCGAAGCCCTCGCTCGTTACGCCGATCAGACCTTTGCCCTGTAACATTTTCGGGGCTGAATTCAGCTGGGAGGGAAATCGGGGTTAGACCCCGAATTCGCTAAGCATTTTTATGAAGAAAGATCAGACAGCAAAGTAGAAATCGGGGTCAGACCCAGATTTCACCTTACTATTACGACATAAAAAACGTGGTCTGTCCCCAATTTCCCCATCTCTTGGAGGCGACATGGAAAAGCTTATTGAAATTTGGGAGAGGTTCCTTTCTTATCTTCTCGACTTTTTTTACCTGGTATCTCGGTATACTGCTAAAGCCTGGGAGGCAATTTCACCGTTTCTCAAGAGTGTCTGGGAAAAATTTCTGGCTGAGTATTGTCAATTTGGGGCTGTCTGTTCGGATGGAGCTCTTACCTTGCTGGGTGGGGCTTTGCTTGCGTTTATAGTACTGTCAATCATCGTACTCCTTTTTGCAGTGATATTCCTGGTGCGTAATAGCTAGAAATGTAGCTGTACAATTGCCTGACTTCACTGCAAAGATCAACTCTTTCAGAGAGAGAAATCGGGGTCAGACCCCGAATTCCTCAATTCGAAGCAATTCCTGATTCTCGGTGCTCAAAACCTGCGACATCGATTTGGTTGACTCGAACCAGACCTTAGGCTCGTCTTTTCTTGGCTTGCGGAATCGGGGTCCGACCCCGAATTCATTCCTGGTCAAAACTGGTATCTGACGGATCTCAACTGAACTACTACACCTACTTTGCAGGCTGGTATAGAAATCCTGGGCTGCTCACAAGCGCTAAATGTTGATCTTATGTAATAGGCTCACATTTCCTTCTCTTCAGCAGCGTGAAAACTGTCGGCGCTTCTCTTCTCGAATCTCCTTGTCGCCGTTCTCTGTAATTATAAAATCATATTTTTGGTCGAATATTTTTACCAGGTTTGCTGAGATCTGACTTCTAGTAAATGGGCTCAGCAAGTTTCAGGATGTGATAGACATTTCGAGCTGCCCCTCGGTTCATAGATAAGACAAAACGCTACTATTTATTATGCGCTACCAAGGCGTTAGGTCTTGTTTTGGTTGCGTATTTTTATGTGACTGGGAACAACGATAAAAGCAAATAAATTATTTAATTAAAAATAAATTGCAATAATTACAATTATATAAGCAAAATATAATTTTTGTTGACACGACAAACATTCATAAATTATGTTACCAGTAACATTAAGTCATAAAGGTGATTGTATTGAGTAGTAAACTTACCATCCGTGAGATTGCCCAACAGGCCAATGTGTCCCATACCACCGTGTCTCGTGTGTTGAATGACAACCCGAACGTTCGACCTGAAACAAGAGACCGGGTTCTCGCAGTCGTTCGTGCGCATGATTTTGTCCCTAATCCTCGGGCCAGAGCTTTTTCGTCCAATAAATCCCGGATTATCGGTCTCCTCATCAACGATATCTCCAACCCTTTTTTTGCAGAGTTAGCCAGGGGGATGGAGGATAAGGCGTATGAGCATAAGTACTATGTAATCATCTGCAGCACTGACGAAAAGCTGAAAAATAGACAGGATTATCTTCAGTTTCTGATGAGAGCGGGCGTTGATGGGCTCGCGTATGCCTCGGTGAGAGAAAACGACAAGAAAATTGAAAAACTAAAAGCAGGCACCCTGCCTGTCATGATGGTGAATCAGGTAGTCCAGGGAGAGCACTTCAGCCACGTTGTCTGCGATAATCGCAAGGGCATCAGGATGCTCATCGACCATCTTGTCGGTCTTGGGTATTCAAAAATAGGAATAGTCTGCGGACCTGATGACATCTATACCGGGCGAGAGCGTATGGCAGGATATTTCGATGCGCTCAAGGCTCACGATTTGACGGTTGATGATCGTTTTATATTCCAGGCCGAATTTTCAATTGAAACCGGGTACCAGGGAGCAAAGAAAATACTGGCTCTTGAAGCGGAGAGACCTGAAGCGATTGTCGCCGGAAACGACAGTATTGTCAGGGGCGTCCTGGATGCAATCCGTGATGAGAGTTTACACGTTCCAAGAGATATTGCCGTTGTAGGATTTGATAACTCCAAATTCGCGGCTCACAGTAGAATTCTGCTCACCACTATCGATCAGAAGAAATACCAGATGGGCAGCATCACAGCCGATTTGCTCATCAATATGATCGAAAATGGAAATAGCGACTACACGCACCGCGTAATAGTGGAACCCAACCTGGTGGTCCGTGAATCCTGCGGGATTAAGGCCAGGGCGAACTAGTGCATCGAACTACGGTGTGTACCAGATACGGATTCTACGCAGTGTAGAGAATTATGAAAAACAAAGAGTCTGATATGGGGAAAAAGGTCCTGGTCACCGCGGCGATTGATCCAAGCGGAATCAATCTGCTCAAAGCGCACAGGTGTAAGGTGGTTAATGAAAGGGGTGATACCATCGACGATGTTGCTGCCTGTATTGATGACTGCGACGGCGTTATTACCAGGACTCAGCATATAGATGAACGTGCATTGTCGAATGGGAAAAGACTCAAAGTCGTTGCAAAGCATGGCGTTGGAGTCGACTGTATCGACGTGGTGGCCGCAACAAAACGGAAAATTCAGGTGGTAAACGCTCCGGAATCCAACAGCGAGTCAGTTGTAGAACACTCTATCGCCTTTTATTTGTCTCTTTTGAAAAACACCCTTGGGTGCCACCGGGCTGTGGCATCTGGCAGGTATGCCGATCGCGATCAGCTTGAGCTTTTCCAGGTAAAAGGCAAAACCCTCGGTATCGTCGGTTGCGGCAGGATCGGCAAGCAAATTGCCGAGAAGATGCAGGCTGCCTTTGATGTCGATGTGTGCGTTTATGACCCTTATATGGACCCGGACACTCTGCCGGAAGGCTTGAAGAAATTCGATTCGCTCGATCAGCTCCTGGCGTGTTCCGATATCGTTTCACTGCACCTTCCGCTGACCGAACAAACGCATCATCTCTTTCGTGAGGGTGAATTCAGGCACATGAAGCGAAGTGCCTACTTCGTCAATATGGCACGAGGCCCTGTCGTTAAAGAGATAGATCTTGTTAAGGCTTTGAAATCAGGAGAAATAGCAGGGGCGGCGCTCGATGTGTTCGAAAGGGAGCCGCCGGCGGCTGAAAATGAACTTTTCAATCTGGATAACGTGATTTTGAGCCCGCACAATGCGGCACTCACCAAAGAGGCAAAAGAACTGATGTCTCTGCACGCAGCCCAGGGAGTGATTGAGGTGTTGGAAGGAAAACAACCAACGTGGCCGGTAAATAACATATCATGAGGAGGTGAACCACGAGAATAGTTTGAACGGATGGCTGATGATACGAGATAGAATGTAATTTTTTAGTAATTGAAGGAGGGGAAAGATCATGAAAAAGACATTTGTATTAGTACTTTTTGTCGCCTGCACAACGGGATTATTGTTTGACGGGTTTAAAAACAGCGTAATGGGAGCTGATTGGCCCAAAAAGACGGTCCAGGTCTATATTCCTTACAAGCCGGGGGGAGACACCGATCTCTCTTCACGAATTATGGCCAAACATACCTCCAAGGTTTTGGGAAAGCCTGTCGTCATTGTTAATCTTGCCGGCGCAAGCGGTTCTCTGGCACCGCTCAAAGTAAAAGATTCCCGCCCTGACGGATACACCGCCCTCTATTATCATCCAAGCTTTTTCATGAATAAGCTTATGGACGTCATTGACTTCGACCACAATGCCTTCGAAGTCGTCGGCATTCCGGCTTTCGCCGATTCTGATGTGATCGTTGTGAATGCGAAATCAGAATTCAAGACCATCGACGACCTCATTGCCAAGGCTAAAGACTCGCCAAACAGCATCAAATACGCCGCGTCGCTCGGAAATTACTCATACATCCAGGGCGTCGCAATTGAGGATGCAACCGGAGTTAAGTTTAACAAGGTCGATATCGGGGGCGGCTCGGATAAGCTGCAGGCGCTTCTCGGGGGGCATCTGGATGTCTCCGTATTTACCATCAATATGATCAAGGACTACGTTGATTCTGGCGAGTTGCGTGTCCTTGCCCAGTTTGCACCCGAGCGAAGCGAATATATTCCTGATAACCCGACCCTGAACGAAAGCGGTATCGATGTGGCTTTCGAAAAGTTCTATTTCATTGCCTTTCCAAAAGGCACACCAGAGGAAATCATCAATGGATTCGCCGATGCCATAAAGGAAGGAACCACCTCGGCTGACGCACGGAAAGAATACAAGGACCTGTTTCTCAGCCAGAAGTTTCTGGGACCGGAGGAAGCCAAAAAATATCTCGATGAGCAATTCAAATATTACGAGAAGCTTTCTCAGGCTATTGAGAAATAGGCAAATAATAAACAACCGGTTCCTCTTAATGTGCGGGGGAACCGGTTGTCTCCAGGAGTATAGGCATGCTTCCTAAAAGTCATGACAGAGGGTTGAGCTTTTTTTTCATCCTCACCGGGGTGATCATCTTTGTCCTCAGCTTTACCGTAAAAACTCGTACCGTACTAACCATTGGGCCGGGTTTTATGCCCAGGGTTATCAGCCTCATCATTCTTGCCCTGGGGGCCACATTACTGTTCCAAACCTATGCGCGAAAGGAGGACGATACCTCATCAACCGATTCAGAACAGACGAAGAAACCATTTGAGTTAAGTCGTGAAGCGAAAATAGTACTGGGTTGTACCATCCTCTTGCTCGTTCTCTATGTCGGACTTATCGAGACCCTGGGATTTCCATTGACCACGGCTGGTTACCTTGCAATTCAACTCTTTTTGCTCGCTGAAAATAGGACATTCAAGATGCTGATGATTTTCACGGTGTCTTCAATTCTGGGGAGCGCCATCATCACGTTGCTGTTTACGAAAGTGCTGGGACTCTACCTTCCTCTAGGATTTTTTGTTTAGCGGGTGAACCACCATGACTGAGCTGCTCATCAGCGGTTTTGCCGCCGTCCTGAACCCTGTAACCATCTTGTTTATTTTCACCGGCGTCGTGCTTGGTATCGTCTTTGGGGCTATTCCCGGCCTCACCGCAACCATGGCCATTGCGCTTGGACTGCCTTTGACCTATGGCCTGGATCCGGTAAATGGCATGTCGCTACTCCTTGGGCTTTATATCGGAGGGGTCTCTGGAGGGCTCATATCTGCCATCTTACTCAAAATACCAGGTACTCCCTCGTCAATCGCAACTACATTCGATGGCTATCCCATGGCCCAGCGGGGTGAGGCTGGCAAGGCGTTGGGGACCGGAATCGTCTTTTCCTTCATGGCTGGTGTGCTGAGCGTGGTTGCGCTGATATTCATCTCCCCGCCGTTGGCGAGATTCGCTTTAAGGTTTGGTAATTATGAATATTTTGCAGTAGCGCTTTTCGCCCTGACGATGATCGGAAGCTTGTCGGGTAAGTCAATGGTCAAGGGACTTTTGAGCGGCAGTCTAGGGGTTTTTTTCGGATTGTTTGGTTTTGATCCGATCGGTGCGTTTCCCCGGTTCACATTCGGCTGGCATGAGCTGAGCGGCGGATTTTCCCTTTTACCTGTGTTGATTGGATTGTTTGCCGTTCCCCAGCTGTTCAAACTGTGCGAAGGGAATTCCCAGGAAACGCACGCGATCCAGACCTTTACCATCAAGGGCTTTGGTTTTACGCTTAAAGAATTTTTCGGTCAGTTGTGGAATTGGTTCCGTTCTACGGTCATCGGTATCGCCATAGGCATTTTACCTGGAGTCGGGGCGTCGACCTCCAATCTCGTCGCCTGGCTCACCGCGAAAAAGCGTTCCAAGCACCCGGAAAAATTTGGAAAAGGCTGCATGGACGGCATCGTCGCTGCCGAATCGGCCAACAACGGCACTGTCGGAGGGGCACTTATCCCTTTGATAACCCTCGGCATACCCGGTGATGCCGCGACAGCCATGCTGCTCGGGGGGCTGATGCTGCATGGCTTGATACCCGGTCCAATGCTCTTTACCCGAAACGGCGAGGTTATCTTTTCGATATTTGCCGGCTTGATCCTCGCCAATTTCATCATGCTGATTGCTGAGTTTTACGGAATCAGAATCTTTGTACGACTGTTGAAAATTCCGAAGAAAATCATGTTCCCGGTGATCATCGTTTTGTGTGTGGTCGGGGCAATAGGTCTGAACAATCGTGTGTTTGACGCAATCAGCCTGCTGTTTTTCGGCTTTGTCGGCTATCTCATGGAGAAATACGAGCTCCCGCTGCCGCCGGTGGTGCTGGGCTTTATTCTGGGTCCGATGATCGAAGTCAACCTGAGGCGCGGTCTGATGTCCAGCCAGGGCAGTATCGCCCCGTTTTTCACTGAACCGATATCGCTGTTCTTCCTGCTGGCCACTCTTGCTTCAATAGTTTTCACGCTCTACAACCAGTTCAAATCAAGACCAACTAATCTGTAAAAGGAAACCTTATGAAATCCGGCGAAATCAACCTGATAAAAGAAAAGGTAAAAAATAAGAAGAAGGTCTCAGCAGCCTGGGCTCAAGCAGGAAGCAATATTACCACAGAAATCATGGCCGAGGCCGGTTTCGACATGATTATCGTCGATCTCGAGCATGGTCCCGGAGATATCAAGACGCTTATCAACCAGATTCAGTCGATGAAAGGGGAGAAGACGGTTCCTTTTGCCCGGACTTCCTGGAACGACTTCGTGCAAATCAAGAGAATCCTGGATGCTGGGACATATGGATTGCTGGTTCCTTATATAAACAACCGACAAGAAGCCGAACAGGTGGTCCAGGCCGTCAGGTATCCGACCGCAGGGATAAGGGGCGTCGCCGGCAGTGTTCGTGCGGCCCATTACGGAAACAATCCGATGGAGTATATCCGCACGGCCAACGACAACATTTTTGTCATGATTGCGGTCGAAACAAGTGAGGCGGTGAACAACATTTTCGACCTGATTGCAGTTGAAGGAATTGACGGCATCTTTATAGGCCCTACGGATCTGTCGTCGAGCATGGGCTACCTCGGCGACCCTTCAGCCGAAGAGGTTCAGGCGGCAATAAGGCAAATTGAAAAGGTGGTCATCCCCAGTTCCCTTGCTTTGGCCACGATTTCAAGCTCATTCGAAGATGCAAAAAATAAATTTGAGAGAGGATACGATATTATCACTCTTATGTCGGATACTTCCACGCTCAGCAAAACCGCGTGCGAGCTGGTAAGGCAATTTGATGGATTTGCCGGGGTATGAAGCTGCGCTTCACACCTGATGCATCAAACTCAAGATCGGAGTGAGTCGCTATGGGTAATGAAAAGAAATTGATCCAGGCTGAATTGCTGAGACACTACATCGCCAACATATTTGAGCGGGCGGGAATGGACGCCACCGACGCCATGTACTGCGCCGATTGTCTTGTTCAGACAGACCTCTGGGGAATCGGTTCGCACGGTATTTTGCGAGTGCCGATCTATACAAAACGGCTCTTGAAAGGTGCGGTTAACGCAGTGCCTGATATTACGCGTGTGTCCTCATTCAACGCGTTTGAGATCTTCGATGGCGACAGCGGTATGGGGTTTGTTGTGGGCCGGGATGCAATTGACCGTGCCATAGAATTGGCCGATGAGTTTGGTGTGGGGGCAGTCGGGGTGAAGAACTCAAACCACTTCGGCGCCACCGGCCTGTATGTGAGACGTGCAGCAGAGCAAGGTAAGATTGCAATATGCATGAGTAACGTAGTCCAGAACATGGTCGTTCCAGGGGGAGCCAAACCGATCGTCGGCAACAATCCCATCGCGGTGGCGGTCCCTACCTTCGGCCAATTTCCTTTTGTGCTTGATATCTCTTTGTCGGCGGTGGCTGGAGGGAAACTGCTGCTCGCAGCAAAAAACAACGAGAAGATCCCTCTGGACTGGGCTACTGACAAAGACGGCAAACCAACCGATGACCCCACGACAGGTTTTGAAGGTTTTCTGCTGCCAATGGGCGCTCATAAAGGTTTCGGGCTCGCGCTCGTCGTCGATATTCTCTGCGGGGTCATGACCGGCGGGGCCTTTATGGACGGCATGAAAGGAATGTATCGTTATCCCGATGATCCGAGTTTGACCGGCCATTTCATGATCGCCATCAATCCGCTCGCCCTCATGGAAAAGGAGCAATTCATTGAACGGATGAACCATTTTGTCGAAGTAGTAAAGACCTCGCCGATGTGGGACAGCACCAGGGAAATGTTCGTGCCGGGGGAAATCGAATACCGGACTGCACAGCAAAGAGAAAAAGACGGGATTCCATTACCGCTCGCACTATACGAGGAACTGCAGGAACTGGGCGCAGAACTTGAGGTGCCTCTGAAAATTTGAAATTTATGTCTTCCAAGCCAAGAGCCTATTTTTATCAGAGTAAAGGGAGAGCGCCTGAACGCAGAGCGGAACAAAAAATCGAGATATCACATAAAGTTTGAGCATGAGGAGATGACCATGAAAAAGGTATTAAAAGAGGGGATCAGCGCTGAAGCCTCAAAATCGGACGAGGCCAAGGTCAAGGGAATTGTGGAAGGTATTCTTGCAGATATCGACAGCCGCGGCGACGTTGCGGTGCGGGAATTGTCCGAGAAGTTCGACAAATGGAGTCCAGAAAGCTTCCGCCTTTCCGCTGAAGAGATCCAGGCCTGCATCGACTCACTGCCCGAATCGACGATTGAAGACATCAAATTCGCCCAGACCCAGATCAGAAACTTCGCCCAGGCTCAGCTCGACTCGATGAATGATATCGAGATCGAAACCATGCCGGGAGTCATTCTGGGGCACAAGAACATCCCGGTTGCCAGTGTCGGCTGCTATATCCCCGGCGGTAAATTCCCGATGGTTGCCTCGGCTCATATGTCGATATTGACCGCCAAAGTTGCCGGCGTGGAGCGGGTGATCGCCTGCACGCCACCCAATGACGGTGCTCACCCGGCGGCCACGGTCGCTGCCATGTCGATGGCCGGCGCAGATGAGATTTACGTGCTCGGCGGCATTCAGGCGGTTGCGGCAATGGCGATGGGAACCGAGACCATCGACGGGGTTGATTTTCTAGTCGGTCCCGGCAATGCATTCGTGGCCGAGGCCAAGCGGCAGCTCTACGGCCGCGTCGGCATCGATCTTTTCGCCGGTCCGACGGAGACACTGATCGTCGCAGACGAGACGGCCGATGCCGAAATGGTGGCCACCGATCTGCTCGGCCAGGCCGAACACGGCTATAACTCGCCGGCAATCCTGCTGACCACCAATGAGAAGCTGGCGAACGAAATCGAGGACGAGATCCAGAAACAGCTGAAGACGCTGCCGACCGCGGAAACCGCCGGTGCGTCGTGGTGGGATTACGGCCAGGTCATTCTGGTCGACAGCGACGAGGAGATGGTCGAAGAGGCGGATCGCATCGCCTCTGAGCATGTCCAGATCCTGACTCGCGATCCCCAGTATTTCCTCGACCGAATGACCAACTACGGTTCGCTTTTCCTCGGCGCCGAAACCAATGTCTCTTACGGAGACAAGGTGATCGGCACCAACCACACCCTGCCGACCATGGGTGCGGCCCGCTATACGGGTGGTCTGTGGGTCGGTAAATTCATCAAGACCGTGACCTACCAGCGCTGTACCGAGGAAGCTTCACTGCTGATCGGTGAATACTGCTCGCGTCTCTGCGAACTGGAAGGCTTCAGGGGCCACAAAGCCCAGGCGGATCTGCGGGTCGAGCGTTACAAACATCTGCGGAAGTAATAAAAATGCAACACAGGTTTTGAATTTTACTAACAGTATAGAGTTATTCATTATCTATTTTTTTCAAACGGGTATCAGGGGAGTTGAAACAGGACTCCCATTACAGGTAATTTTAAACTTTTAAGGAGGAATTCCATGAAGAAAATCATGACCCTGTCAATTGCTCTGGTTTCTATTACATGTCTGTCGCTTTTTTCTGATCGACTTGTTGAAGAAGCTCAAAGTAAAACCTACACGATCAAAGTTGCGAGCCATCAAACCTCAAAGAGCCCTCATCAATGGGTTATCGATGAGTTCAAGAAGAGAATCGAAGCTGCTACCGATGGCGGTATAGAGGTGCAGGTATTCTCGGATGGACAGCTCGGAAACGAGCGGGAGAATATCGAGGGTGTGCAGCTCGGAACCATCCAGATGTGTCTTGCAGATACGGGTTACGTTGCCAATCTCGTGCCGGAATTTGGTTTGCTCACGCTGCCATTTATCTATCGGGACTATGAACATCTCAACAACGCATTAAAGAGCGAAGTTGTGATGGAAATGGATAAAATCCTGATAGAGAAGAGAGGGCTGCGGCCGCTGGGTTGGTACCCGGACGGCCTCCGTAACTTCATCACCAAGGATCCCGTAACGGAACTGTCCGAATTTTCAGGGATGAAGCTGCGTGCAATGGAAAGTGATGTTGTCATCGCAACCATAAATGCACTTGGTGCAAACGCTACTCCTATCCCCTGGGGTGAAGTATACACGTCCCTGCAGACCAACGTCGTGCGCGGCATGGAGTCTGCTCCGACAAGCATTAAAGCCATGCGGTTTTATGAGCAGGCAAAGCATTTTACCCTCACCGAGCATATCAATCTTGGCGTGACGCTTCTTATCGGAGAAAAATTCTTCTCCGGCTTACCCAAAGAGCACCAGGACAAAATCATCGCGGTCATGGCCGAAATTGTCGAGGAGCAAAAAGCCCGCACAGTTGATCAGATGGTACAAGCGGTGCAGGAAATGGAAGGCTTTGGAGTCACCGTGCATGAAATTGACAAGGCCCCGCTCGTCGAGGCCGTGCAGCCGGTGTGGGATAAATTTGCCTCGGCAATAGATAACGGTCCGGAGATTATCGAGAAGATCAAAATGGTTCAGTAGTGAAAACCGTATTTACATTCTTCAAATACACAACGGTGGCATTGTTTGCCGCCGTGGTGGTTGTCACCAGCATGCAGGTAATAGCTCGTTATGTCTTTAATAATTCGTTTACCTGGGCTGAAGAAACCGCTCGTTACCTGTTCGTCTGGGGGACCATGATTGCAGCGGGACTGGGCTTTCGCGAAGGCGCTCACTTGAGCCTCGATATCGTTGAAGACAAGCTTGGCAGGCGAGCTAATATCATACTGAATTATGTTTCCATTGTAATGGTCACGTTGTTCAGCTGCACTCTGATCTACTATGGAACAAAGCTGGTCATTCACAATATCACCATTACCTCTCCGGCGTTGAAGATATCTCTGGCGATCCCTTATGCCGGAATACCTGTTGGAGGACTCACGATACTCATATTTTATCTGGAGCATTCTCTTAAAAAAATAAAGGCGCTCAAAGCTCCCTTGGATTGATCAGACAGAAATCATGCAAACATTCCTGCTATTTCTTTTCTTTTTTGGTTTCCTCCTGATCAATCTGCCCATTGCACTTGCTCTTGGCTGCTCCTCCCTGCTGGTGATATTTTTTCTATCTGATCTCCCTTTACAGCTTGTAGCCCAGCGATTTTTTGCCACCCTGGACTCCTTTCCCATTATGGCGATTCCACTGTTCATGCTGGCCGGTCAGCTCATGAACAGCAGCGGCATCACTAAAAGGATAGTTGCCTTTTCAGACACGATGGTGGGAAATTTTCGTGGCGGTCTTGCTCAGACAAACATTCTGGCGAGTATTCTTTTCTCGGGTATCTCAGGTTCTGCCGCGGCTGATACGTCGGTAATGGGGGCGATGCTTATACCAGCCATGAAGAAGAAAGGCTATGACGCCGATTTTTCTGTAGTGGTCACGTGCACATCTTCCTGTATCGGGCCCATCATTCCGCCAAGCATCCTCTTCATTATCTATGCGTCAATCACCGGTCTGTCCGTTGCGCAGCTGTTTATCGCGGGAATTATTCCCGGTCTGCTGGTGGGGGTAGGATTTCTTATTCTCACGTATGTGATTTCCGTTATCAGAAAATACCCGAAAGATGAAGCCACAACACTGGCGCAGAAATTCAAGGCATTTATAAACACGATCGACGCCCTGATTATGCCTTTTATCATCATTGGGGGAGTCATCAGCGGGGTTTTCACCGCTACCGAGTCTGGAGCTGTTGCCGTCGTTTATGCGATCATCATCGGCGTTTTAAGAAAAGAGCTGAACTATCAAAAATTTCATTCACAGTTTTTTCGAGGCTGCGATCATGACCGGTGTCACCATGCTGATCATTGCCGCCGCATCACTTTTCAGCTGGTTGCTGACGATTAATATGTTTCCCCATCAGGTCGCCTCGTCTCCTGCACTCTATCAGCTCGAGTAAAGCAGTAATTACCTTCCTTCTGGTAATCGTTTTTCTGGTGGTGGGACTTTTCCTTGACGGCACCTCTGCAATTCTAATTCTTGTACCGGTATTATCACCTCTGGCAGCCCAATATGGATTTGACCCTATCCATTTGGCGATGTTCATGGTCGTCACGCTGTTGATCGGCGGGATCACCCCTCCGGTTGGAATTCTCTTGTTCATTGCAACCGCTATTGGGAAAATAAAGGTTAAAGAGACAATTCCGATACTGATGCCTTACTTTTTTACCATGGTTATAATTGCTTTGATAATTGCGTATGTTCCTGTGATCACAACTTTTTTGCCGGGCCTGATGATGAACTGAGTAAGCTGTTCGGTAAAACAAGTTGATCAAAAGCCGGATTTATAGTATGTAGTATGCTACACACTATCGAGGGGTGGTAACGGTTTTTTGAGGCATCACCAGTGGGTTTTCTGGAGGAGAGCAATGGGAAAATTATCCGAGCTTGAGATGATCAAAGAACTGAAATCCTTTGATACTCCTTCTATTACCAATGTGGTCGCCACATATCCCGGACACCACCTCTGTCTTGGCCTCTACAATCCCTGGAAAGACAACTGGTACACGGACCAGTCCATACGCTGCATGTACCCGGAACTTGGCCGTACCGTCGGCTATGCGGTAACCTGCGTGTATGGTCTGCCGGATGCCAATAATGAAAACCTTTCCTTTCTGGATGTGGTCGAGGCCCTTGAAAAATCGCCCAAACCCTCAATTTTAGTTTTCCAGCAGAACTTTCCTCTTCAACTGGCAGACAAAGTCGGACTATCCGGAGGAAATATGACCAGCGCGATGAAGGCCTTGGGATGTGTGGGAGCAATCTCAAACGGACCGTCGCGAGATATCGATGAGATCCGCGGCATGAAATTCCAGTACATGCTCAGTGGGGTGACGGCCGGACATGGTGAAATGGCGGTGCACGCGGTCAATGTCCCTGTCTCGGTTGGAGGGATGGATGTGTCTTGCGGTGAAATCATTCATATGGATGAAAATGGTGCCTGTAGATTTCCGGCCTCAAAAATATCAGACGTGCTGCACAATGTTCGAGCTCTTCAAAAAGAAGAGGATGCTCGAATGAAGGCGCTTGGAAATGCTACGACTTCCAGGGAGATAAAAGAAATATTGAAAAATCAGTTCTACGGTTCAACGAAATAGAGCATTGCTGACACTGCAGAGATAGTCCATTCACGGCTATTGGACTGTCAGCCGCACGGAAAAATCAATCAACTCGCTGTTTGGTTCGATAAACAGCACTAACCGCAGCAACGTAATCAGGAGGAGAAACCATGCGCACTCGTACCCATCTATTTTTTCTGGTTTTCAGCCTTGCCATCTGTCTGGTGATCGGCAGTGGTGCCTCCAGCGCCTTCGCCGAATGGCCCGAACGACCCGTTGAACTGATCGTGCCATACTCAGCTGGCGGCGGCACGGACGCCACCGGGCGTATCATCGCCAAGATGTTGGAAGATGAATACAAAGTACCTTTCAAAGTCGTCAACAGAACTGGCGGAGGCGGGGTTGTCGGTCATAAGGCTATTGCAGGAGCAGAGCCGGACGGCTATACCCTGGGGCTCGCCACGTTTTCATTGACCACGTATGAGTGGTTTAAATCATCAGACGTCACTTACCGGGACTTCACTCCCATAGCGCTGTTCAACGTCGATGCCACGACTGTTCTCGTTAATTCAAAAAGCGAGTTCAAGAGCCTGAAAGAACTGTTGGACGCCATCAAAGAAAATCCCGGCACCTATAACATGGCGACACCGGTGGGGGCCGGACATCATCTGGCTTTCAGCAACCTGCTCGATGCCTATGGCATCGACCCGAACAGTGTGGTTGTCGTGCCGGTAAAAGGTGGTGCAATGATTCTGCAGGAACTGGCGGCTGGAGGGGTCGAAATCGGACCGTCGACACTTCCTGAGGCCACCGCTTTGATCGAAGCGGGGAAAGTACGCCCGCTGGTTGTTCTGAGCCCGACCAGATCCCAGCTTTATCCCGATGTTCCAACCGTGAATGAAGCCGTCGGTATAGAAATAGAAGGCGGAACATGGCGGAGCATCGTAGGGCCTAAGGGATTGCCGCAACCCATCGTTGATAAGCTGTCCGCATCAATTGAGCGCATCTATGAGAGCCCAGAATTCCAGGAAGTGATGAACAAGCGCGGCTATGGATTACGGTACCTGAAAGGGGAAGACCTGGGCGTTTTCATGGCCAACATGCATGAGGCCAACGGCCGTATCCTTAAAAAACTTGGCCTTGCTGAATAGTTCAGGGATGGCAGCGCCCGTCGCGCGCTGTTGCCCAGTGCCGGTCGACCGCTAACGTCGGATGACCGGCACGATAAATCTGGCCTGCGCACTGTTTCCCGTTTTTTTTTAGGGGGATGTACATGCTCGCTGATGGTTGGGCATCTATTCAAGCAGAGGCCGGAATGAGCGCTGGTCTCTGCCGTATGAGCGATAAATGGCCGTACCGATTGCAGCGACAGGGATAACTGAGGCTTTCGCCTCGGCATGACGCTGCATAGTATGGCTCATGACCTTGTTAGCTTTAGATATCCGGCACCAATCGGCATGATAGAGAGGAGATGAGTTAATGCGTGTCAATGATGCGATTATCGGAATTGTATTGTTCATTTTCGGGCTGGCCATTTTATGGCAGGCCAGTAAATTCCCATCACTTCCGTTAAACAATATCGGCCCGGCCACGTTTCCGACGGTATTGGCCTGGGTCCTGATTATTGCCAGCATCATTCTCATCGTCACCGGCATGAGAGAGTATAAGGGCGGACCATTGTTTCGCTTCGACCAGTGGGTATCAAATGTTGTCCGCTGGCGTCGAATGTTTCTTATTCCCTTCGTGATCGTGGTATTTATCTTCCTCTCCAGACCTCTGGGATTTATACCGACGACCTTTGGCTTGCTGCTGCTGATGCTGTACGACTACACCGACGGCCGCCTGCTGCTCTCAGTGATCGTTTCGAGCGTGTTCACGGCGGTCAGCTATGCCATATTCGCCTACATACTGCTGGTTCCGCTGCCGCCCGGCATTTTAATCAATGTCATTCGATAGGGGGCGCCATGCACGCATTTGCTGAAGCCCTCTCTCTGGTGTTCGATCCAACCGTTCTGCTCGTCCTTTTGTTTTCATCATTGTTCGGCCTTTTTGTCGGCTCTATTCCCGGCCTGACCGCCACCATGGCGGTGGCACTGCTCGTTCCGCTGACGTTTTTCATGGACCCGGTTCCTGCAATGGGAGCCGTCGTGGCGACGACTGCGATGGCTATTTTTGCAGGAGACATTCCCGGTGCGCTGCTGCGGATACCGGGTACTCCTGCGTCTGCGGCCTACGCCGAAGAATCGCATCGGTTGAGCAAGAAGGGGCAGTTGGAACTTGCCCTGGGTACCGGCGTTATTTTTTCCTCTGTCGGGGGCTTGACCGGCGCCGTCGTGTTTATCCTCGCCGCTCCAAAACTGGCGGAAGTGGCCTTGTTATTCTCCAGCTTTGAGTATTTTTGGCTCACGATTCTAGGCCTTTCATGCTCGGTGATTATCTCTCATGGCTCTCAGGTAAAAGGAACGGTGGCGCTCATCTTCGGCCTGTTCATGTCAACGATCGGTTTGGATGTGGCGATGGGGTATCCGCGTTTTGCGTTCGGAAACGAAGACCTGGCAGCAGGTATTTCAATACTGCCCGCACTCATCGGAGCATTCGCCGTTTCTGAAATGATACGAAAAGTCACCCGGACAGATCTCAAAGGAGAGAAGATTCAGCAGAAAATCGGTGAGTTGCTTGTCGGCGTTGGCCGAGTGTTTCGAAAATACAAAATAAATGCGCTCCGAAGCAGCGCGTTGGGAACAATCATCGGAGCACTGCCCGGGGCCGGCGCCGATATGGCTGCCTATATCGCGTTTGCGGTGGGCAAGAAATTCTCCAAAGAACAGGACAAATATGGAACCGGCCATGTGGAAGGCCTGGTGGATGCCAGCTCCGCAAATAATGCAAGCGTCAGCGGCGCGTGGGTTCCGGCACTCGTCTTTGGCATTCCCGGCGATACCCTGACCGCCATCGTCATCGGCGTCCTGTTCATGAAAGGCATCAATCCCGGACCGACGGTATTTATCAACAGTCCCGAATTTGTCTATGCTATTTTCATCATGTTCATCGTCGCAAACATTTTCATGATTCCATTCGGGATCCTGGCGATAAAACTTTCCCGCCATATCCTGGCCGTGCCGCCAAGCATATTGTTTCCGCTGATTCTCATGACCTGCATTATCGGGACATTTGCCGTGCATAATGCAATCTTCGATGTCTGGGTGATGCTCATTGTCGGCATTCTGGCCTATTTTATGGAGGAGAATGACTTCCCATTGGCACCGATGATTCTTGGACTGCTGCTTGGCAAGATCGTCGAAGATAATTTCATGGCATCGGTCATCAAGGCCCGCGGCACGGTTGAGGGGTTTTTTGACAGGCCGATGTCCGCTTTCCTGGGTATCTTGACTATTTCGATCTGGATTATTCCACTGATCGTCAAGCTGGTCAGATGGGCCATGAAACGTTATTCTAGAGATGCAGGCTGATTTAAAAAAAATGATACACAATCTCAACCCATCAGACCGAATACGCTGATTTATGCCTGAAAACAATTTTAATCTCGCGGCCATCGATGCCCCCAGGACCCTGAAAGATCTGGCCTACGAGGCGATAAAGGAGGCTATTCTCACCGGCATAATCAAGCCTGACGAGCTGTTCAGCGAACCTTCTCTGAGTGCGATGCTAAGGATTTCAAGGACTCCCACGAGAGAGGCGCTCAAAGATCTCGCAGGAGAAGGCTTCGTGCGCGCAATTCCGAAACGCGGCTATAAGATCAAATCACTTATGCTGGAAGATGTTGAGCATCTTTATGATTTCAGGATTCCTATTGAGCTGGCGATTATCGAGCAGGTTTCAGGCAAATTCGGTCCTTCTGACTTAGAGGGACTGGAAAAAAATATACGTCTGGACCGCCTGGCGGTAGAGAGTGCTGACCTGAAATCATTTGTGCGGAACAATCGCGATTTCCACCTCTGTTTGGCCAGGATCACCAAAAACAAATATTTTATCGATTCGGTTAATAAGATTCTAGAGTTTACCGAGTGGGCGGCACTGAACATACCGAAACGAGATGATCAGCTGTCGCGTGCAGTAATGGAGCATGAAAATATTTACCTGGCACTTAAGCGAGGTGATATTGAAGATGCATATAAGAAGATGGAGACGCATCTTTTAGTCAGTAAGGACCTAGCATTGCAATCGGTCATCAGCGCGGATCTTATAGATCGCGAAAAATAGAATATCTTCAGATTCACCTAGCAGGAGCGAACTCGGGGTCAGACCCCGAATTCGCTGCGGCCGCCAGTAGGGCCGAGACTGGCGGGTGATCGCCTGCTGCGGAGCTTCTGAAAAGGTAGGTTATCTTACCCTCCGGCGCGATTACCACAGCTCCGCCAAGCTGCAGGGCATGCCCCTGAAGCGAACCAGGCATGAAGCCGGCCCTAAGAGCTGAAAAACCCTGAGTAAAGGATTTTATCCCGATGACATCGGTAAGACCGCTTTTAAACTCTAAAAATTTATAGGTTTCCAGGGAAGGATCTGTGAGCAATATCCCCGGGTATCCTGTCACGTTCCTGAATTTTTTTAAATCATAGCTCCCTCCATTTCCGATGACGGCAAGCTGCGCCCCCCGTTGTGAAAAATCATCCTGATACCCGGCTAGCTCAGCAACCTGCTGACGGCAGATTATTCAGCCAAAATGACGTACAAACACCAAGACTGCAGTTGCCTTCTGCCATAAGGAGGACAGTTTGACTGGTTCTTCATTATCATTATAGACGTCAAGGGAACCAAACTTTTCAACAGAAATTATATGTTGAACCATCCCACACTCCTTATGTATCTGGATGTTACCTGTTAAACTGACAAGAACAGCCCCCAGGGAGTTGTTCTTAGAAGACTTATTTTTGTTGATGAAGACACTAAGCATTTTTATTAAGAAAGATCAGACAGCAAAGTAGAAATCGGGGTCAGACCCAGATTTGAGAAATCGGGGTCAGACCCCGAATTCGTCCAGACCTGATTTGCCTCGAATCAAAGACTTATCTGATCCAGCGGACACACCCAGATATTTTTCTTGATTTCGTAGCGCTCCTGAACTGGCGCGACAATCCAGGAAGCGTCAGGCTGGAGGGTTTCCATCAGTTCATGGAAGCCCCTCGACGGACGGGGCGCCCTGGATAGTTTACATTCGATCAGGTGGCGCCGACCAGCCCTCTCCAAAACGAGATCAGCTTCCGCTCCATTTGATGTTCTGAGATATGAGCAGGTCCAGCGTTTGTTCAAATGAATCAGGTTTTCCAGAACCATTCCCTCCCATGATGCTCCTCCGGAAGGATGGGACAGCAGTTGATCGTAGTCCTCGATACCCAGCAATGCATGGAGGATGCCGCTGTCCCGGATGTAGACTTTAGGAGATTTTACCAGTCGTTTTTTTGTGTTCGGAGCAGATGCGGGAAGAATTCTGACCATGTACGTCTGTTCCAGCAGGGCCAGGTACTTCTTCAGGGTTGGAATGGATAGATCGGCTGCCTGGGCAAACTTGCTGAAGTTGATTACCTGCCCATGATAGTGGGCTAACAGGCGCCACAACCTTTCGATAACCGGCACCGGGATATAGTATCCCAGTGAGGGAATATCCCGTTCCATATAGGTGCGGATAAAATCGAGGCGCCAGTCGAAACTGTAGGCGTCATTTTCTGCCAACACGCTATCAGGAAAGCCTCCTCTCAGCCACATGTCGGCGAGGGAAACGGTGGATCGTATTTCCGGATACATGAATGGGCTGAGGTCGGTGTATGCGAGGCGGCCGGCGAGAGATTCCGTCGACTGCCTGAGCAGGTCGCGCGAGGCGGAACCGAGAATCAGAAACCTTCCCGCTCTGCGGTCCCTGTCAATCTCGGATCTGAGCACCGAGAAGAACTCCGGTATCATCTGAATCTCGTCGAGGCAAATCAGCTCGCCTCGATGACGCTCGAAGAAGAGCTCAGGTTCGCTCAATTTGTTACGATCGATTCTGTCCTGCAGGTCGAGGTACACGCTGGGTGTCCTCTTCAGTATCTTCCTTGCGGTCGTGGACTTACCGCACTGACGGGGTCCCAGTATGGCAACTGCTGGAGAGCGCTCCAGGGCCGCGGAGATATCGTCTTCACGTATCCTTTTTACGTATCCATGCATTTCGATAACAGTCGTTTCTGATTTGCATGGATATTAACCGGTAATTTTGTGTTTGTCAAACGGTTGACACTTCTGTGCAATAAATTCCGTTATCGCAGGTGATCGGCCCTAAGAAATAGTGCTCATTATTTCTGACTGATCGACCACATTCGATAATGATGAAATTTTTACTATCATGAATAAAGGGAAATAGTGGCAACAAGGGATCTTTTCTAGGGGAGAAGATTGTCTTTTTACTAAAACAACTCCCCCTCCCAGAGCATGGCGGCAAATAACTGGGCCGGGACAATTTCTATACCGTCTTCAGTCACTCTCATTTTCTGATCATTACACACCACGATGCTTCGCTTTACCGCCGGATGGTCGATTCTGAGACTTCTCAACCCCTTGAGATGGTTGTCAGATATTTTCTCGGACGATTTTACCTCAAGAGCAATTTCCATGTCGTTAACGACAAAATCGACTTCAATTCCGCTTGCCAGTTTCCAAAATGACAACTCTGCATACGCTTCACTGTAGATATTGTAGGCGTTAAGTTCTTGAAAACACCAGTTCTCAAATGCCTTGCCGTATAATTCAGAGCCCGGCTGCACAGTTCCTCGTTTGGCAAGAATATTTACGATCCCCACATCGGAAAAATAAAATTTCGGAGACTGGGCAACTCTTCTCTTCGGGCGCTTCCTGAAACTGGGCAACCATCTGCCAAGCAACGTATCCTCAAGAATCTGGAAATATTCTTTTACCGTCTGGCTGGAGACACCACAGTCACGAGCGATTGTGGAGAAATTTACCGTCTCGCTATCGGATAGCGATGCCAGGTTGAGAAAGTTTGAGAAAACAGGAAGATTTCGTACGAGCCCTTCAGCAGCAATTTCTTCTTTTAGATAATTGGCAACATAGGCATTGAGCAGCCGCCGCGGTTGAGCTGAAAAAAATATTCTTGGCAGATAACCACTGTTCAAAAATCGGTTGAGATCAAAATCAGAGGACAACTCGGAGGATACTAAACCGAACAGTTCATAACGTATCGCTCTGCCTCCCAGAAGGTTGGCCTGCCCCCGTTTCACTTTCCTGGCGCTTGACCCGCATAAGGCGAAGTGGATATTGCGATTTTCGTGCAGCCAGTGGACTTCATCGAGCAGAATCGGAAGCTTCTGCACCTCATCGATAACGACAAAAGGTGTTTCATTCCGGCTTAATAGTTCTTGCCGCAGATATTCAGGATTATCAAGGTAGCGGCGGTACTCTTCGGCTTTGAGCAGATCGATGTAGACTGCATCAGGATACGTGCTTTGCAACAGGGTAGTCTTCCCGGTTTGCCTCGGTCCCCACAAAAAAAAGGTTTCCGTACCAGGAGAAGGCAGCTGCAGACTTCTTTTTACCATGATATCGACCTGTAAATTTCAAGTTATACTTGAAAATATCATGTATTTTTCAACCGTCAACTGGAAAATTTGTGGGATCAGATCTTGAATGATAGTGTTTCAGAGATTCTTTTCATAAAGGGACACGTGGGAATTATGTCTCACCAGTACGTTACGGCTGAATGCAGACAATAAGAAGTGTTATCAAATACAAAGAATGCTGCAAACTTTATGAATTGCGTTACTTCTCAGGAAATAAGCCGGGCATCCATTCTCCGGCCAGGTAGGCTGGAAAATTGATAAATAAAGGCGCCCGTGAACTTTCGGAGACCAAAACTTCCGTATCCATGAGGGCTGACACAATTCTCCGGGCCTGGCGGGATCCTACATTGAGTATTTCTGCAGTTTCACCCCGGGGAAGCTCTCCGCCCCGGAAAAGTAGTGCTTCCAACAGACGACCCGATTTTTGCGGGAGCCTGGCTTGTCGTACCTCCCTTTCCACCCAGGTCATTATCCTTTCCGCCAGCCGGCCGGGCTGCAGAAGGCTGTTCATAAAAGCTATCTGGTCCAGGCAGAGTTCCATAAAAAAACGTGTGAATTCCGCCAATGCCTCTTCACTTAAGTTCCCTCTACCGTCCAGATCATTGCGCCGTGTCTTATCACAGTTGGCAAGCAACTGCTTGTACTGCTGCTCATTTCTTGCCAAGCCTCGGGCGACAGACCATATTCCTCCACTATCTAGAGTCCGAAGCAGCATGGCATGGGAAAGCAGACGGGCGACTCTGCCGTTGCCGTCGAGGAATGGATGGATCCAGAGGAGCCGATGATGAGCTGCAGCTGATGCAATTATCATCTCAGCTCTGCCAAGGCCTGTGTAGACGTTTTCGAATTTATTCAAAAATCTGAGGACAGAACCGGGGCTCACCGGCACATGACGCCCCACCTGGACATCACGCTCTCGCAAACCACCGGGGGTAACCCGGATGCGCTTTGCTCTTCTTGGATCCTTTACCCAGAGCAATTCATCGGGTAAAAGCGAATAAAACCTCAGATGTATTTCACGCAGACCGGACACTGTCGCTTCATGATCTGCAAGGCCGCCCCCATCGAGCCAGCTTTGAACTTCAACATGCGCCCTGGCCTCGAGCTGCAGATTTCGTTTATCCCGGTCATCACTGTAATCGTTCTTCAGGGCACGCTCTATATCTACTGGATGGGTGTTGTGTCCTTCTATGAGATTGCTGTAATAACAGTTCATTCCTCGTACAAGGGCTGCCAGTGCAGATTGTACGGACGGGGGTAATCCTTGACGAAATCCGGCTGCCTTTGCGGCAAGTTCTACTGCAAGATCATTCAATGAGTTTCGGAACCTGGAATCTGCAGGAATACATAAAGGCTCCATCAGAGAGAGTGGTTCATCACGATCCGCAAGGTGCGTTGAATTCTTCTTTATGTCCTTTTCTTTATTTTTCATATATAAATGATAACAATAATATACGACATTAGCAAAACAAAATATGTCCGGTTAAATGTCCGGTTTTTAACGCACCTCCCCGGCAGACCGTTCTCCTATCAAATAATCTCAAAAATAATAGGCTCTAGTCATGTCCAAGAGGTGTTTCGGCTCCCCCTCTAATTAAATGACGTTCTTGATTAGAAGATCTGATTTTGTGTACGAAAAATGAGAGAGATGAGTTGCGAAGAATGATATAGGCCGGTATCGTAAGTTATTTAAGCTGTTTGACAGGCTGGCTCTTATTTTACGTCTCGAGTTCCTTCTCGATCCGCTCGGCCAGGAAAATTTTCAGCAGAGACTGGTATGGGATATCTCTCTTGTTTGCCAGCAGTTTGAGTTCCTCCAGCATGGATTCAGGAAGGCGCAGAGAGATTTTTTTCACGGAAGGTTTCAGGTTTGAAAACACAGCCTTCTTTGCTTTCCGCCAGTCTACATATTCAGTGGAATCGTGGGTCGCCCAGAACTCACGCTCCTCTTCTTCATCTTTAAATTTCGGTATCTGTTTAGGCATTGTCGTAAACCTCTCGTTCTTTCCGGCTCATGTCCCGCGCGGAGATTACTCGAATTGGGTTGTTTCTTAACGAATACGTCCAACCTTCAATGGTAAGGATTACGCGAAGCAACAGGCGTCATTTCCACCAGCTGGTTATAAGCTTTTTAAATGAGAGCTTCTAACCCTTTTCGTTCGATGATGTCTAAAAGTTTTCTCGAAGCACCGGTCGGTTTTTTATTTCCTTGTTCCCCTTTCTGTACAGTTGATGTGCTCACATTAAAAACACTGGCCAGAGCTGCTTGACTAAGTTTGAATTTCTTCCTGATGGTGACAATTTTCTGGGGACTATATTCCTGTATTTCAGGCAGACAAAGATTCTCGATGTTTTTTATTGTGATATCGTCAACCAGGCCACTTTTGTTTAAGTCAGTGATTGTGTTGGTTATTGATTTTGCAACAGATTTTCTCATGATGTCACCTCTATTAAATCGCCGTTTTCAATTGCTGTGGCAAGTTGTTCATCAGTAAATGATAGGGAAATCGGGGTCAGACCCCGATTTCAATGGCAACTTCCTGAATTTATTAGACTCATTCGTGACTAATAATTGCTCATATCAAGTGCGGGCATTCCTGTAAGATATTTACCGAACGGAGCCCCATCATTTGCTGCAACCGCTTCAGCTATTTCCTCTATAGAACCAAATGGCCCTCTTTTGGGATGCGGCCCGTTTGTATCAGCTAATTTATAATAATCGGTCGTTCCGCCTCGCTCAATGCGCAATAAACATATTGAGTGCATTACCGCACTCTCTTGTGATCTACCTGCGAAATACACATTCAACCCCGTAACATCATATCCTGCTCGCTTTAAACAGGTAACTGCTAAATGTGCAGCGTCAAAGCATATGCCTTTTCTGGAAGAAACTGTATCTGCTGGTCTCTTGGGAAACGCTGTTGGCGTCGTAATGGCGAGGGAGGATAGCAGGTATTATAAAAAGTACATCTTAAAAATGGTCTTTTTGCCCAATATCTGCGTTAGGCGGCCGATTTGATCCGCAGGCGTATTAAGATATACGCCTGCGGATCAAATCGGCCGCATGCCTTGATCTCGAACAAAAATCCTCATTTTACGTTCACTCTAATAGAAAGTCCTTTTTCACAATTTCTTGCGCGCCTTAATCTTAAATAGACTTGATAACCATTTGTTGAGCGGCTAAAACGTTCGGATGACCAACGCTTCTTTTCGGATTTTTCTTTTTATCCTCGCTTTCGCGCCGCTGGCGTTCGGGACCGTGGAGCACTGGTCGATGCTGACCGTGCAGCTGCTCACCGCTGTCTCGCTGCTGCTCTGCCTGCTCGGGCTGGGCCGGGCGCGGCTGCCGGTTCTGGAGGTGCCCGGCATCCTGCCGCTGGGGCTGCTGATCGGGCTCATTGTCCTGCAGCTGGTGCCGCTTCCGCCCTTACTGATAAAAGCAGTCTCCCCGGCAAGCTGGGAGGCCTATCTGCCGGTCTACGAGCTCTCGGGAAGCGATGCCTGGACGCCCGTCTCGGTAAACCGGGGGGCAACGCTGCAGGAGCTGCTGCGGATCGGCTCCTACGGCCTCTTTTACATCCTCACGGTGCAGCTCCTGCGCACCAGCGCGCGAATCAGGCTGACCCTGAAGTGCGTCGCCTTCCTGGCCGCGGGTATTGCCTTATTGGCGATCATCCAGCAGTTCAGCAGTGGTGGTCTGATCTACTGGTTCCGGCCGGCTCCCGGCGGTTATCCCGGCGGGCCGTGGATCAACATCAATCAATATGCCGCCTTTATCGGCGCCCTGAGTCCGCTGGTCTTGTCACTCTTTCTGCTCTACCGGCCGAATCGTGCTTTCGACGCCTCCTGGCGGGAGCGATTCGTCACCCTGTTTTCCTCGCCGGCGAGCAACCTCTACCTGTGGCTCGGCTTTTCCTTCGTCCTGCTGGTCTTCTCGGTCTTCGTCAGTCTCTGCCGCGGCGGTATTCTGACCACCCTGGCCGCGCTCGTCATCTTCGCCGCCTTGCTGGGCTATAAGCGCAGAAATTACGGCCAGGCCGGTTTCTGGGTGCTGCTCTGTCTGGTTCTTCTTGTTGTCAGCTGGTTCGGCTGGCAGCCGATCATCGATGAATTCGACAAGGGGTTCGATGCCGGCGGTGCCGTCCGGGATGCCCGCTTCCAGCTCTGGGGCGACAGCCTGGCAATGATCAAGGTTTTTGCGCTGCTGGGCAGCGGTTTCGGCACCTTTGCCGATGTCTATCCGTCTTTCAAGACGATCAGCGCTGATCTGTCATTCCACCATGCCTACAACGATTACCTGGAGCTTCTGGCCACCGGAGGCGTCCTCGGTTTTACGCTTGCCCTCTGGTTTTGCGGAGCCGTCCTCGCCCACGGCTGGAAAAAAATCATGGCCCGCAAGGATCGGCTCGTCGTCCTGGTCGGCCTTGGTTCGGGCGTCGGAATCTCCGCGCTTCTGCTGCACAGCCTGGTCGATTTCAATCTCCAGAACGGGGCGGTGGGGCTCTATTTTTTCTTTCTCTGCGGGGTGCTGGTTGCGGTGGTCAACAACCGCTATCAGCACTACACGGAAGTGTCGCTGCTGCCGCGCATGAGCATGCGGCAGCATAAAGCACTGATCATGACAGCCTTCTTTTTCCTGATCGCGGCCGCTGTCGGCCAGTTCACCATTCTCTTTGGTGCCAGCAGCTACGCCAGAGTATCTGATATCTATATTTCCAGATATCTGGCTCCGGACCTGGCAAAACAGGTCGATGACTCCCTGCGCAGAGCCATGCGCTACGACCCCTTTGCCGGAATCTACCCCTACCGGCGCAGCGGCGTCGCCCAGGTGCAGGGTCAACTGCAGGACGCCGCCGCCTATGCCCTCGATGCTGCCCGGCTGGAGCCGATGAAGGGGGAGTATCTGCTGCGGGCGGCGATGCTGCAGCCGCCTGAAAGTGAGAACGAAGCGGACGCGCTGATGCGGGAAGCCTACCGGCGGGCACTCGATAAAGACAGCCTGACGCATTACTGGGCCGAGTGGCTGCTGACCAGGGAGCGGCGCGACCAGGCAATGGAGGTGGTGAAGGATCGGCTGGCGGATAATGCCAAAGTGCTGGACCGGCTGATCCCGCTGCTCGAGAGCTGGAATTTCAGTCCCGAGGAGATGGCCGCACTGATGCCGCCCAGTCCCGCGGCCTGGATCCGCTACGGCGACTACCTGGAAAAGACCGGGCGCCTCCTGGAGTCTCTCTATTTCCGCAGCGAAGCACTCGAATTCCTGGACAGCCAGGAAAACATCGAAGCCGGCTGGTTCAACCAGCTCATCTCCTATTACCGTCGCCATGGGCAGCAGGACAAGGCGGTCGAGGTGATCCGCCGGGGGATTGATTATCTGCCCGACTATGCCCCTTTTCACGCCTGGCTTGGGGACCATTACCGGGAGGAAGAAATTACCTACCGGGCCAGAGAGCAATATGAACGGGCGCTGATGCTCGATCCGAAAAACAGGTCCTATCAGGAAAGATTACGGTCGCTCTAGAATAATAGGGGACAGACCCCGTTTTCACCCCTCCCTCAGAAGCCACTCCATCAGGGCCGGGCCCACCTTTTCCCAGTCGACGCAGGGTCGGCTGAAGCCGCGGGGTCTGATCAGCGGGCAGCCGAAGGCGGCATCGTCCACATAGACATCACCGTATGCCTTCGGGCTCGAGGTCCAGCTGACCTGATCCGGGTTTTTGTTCACCCCGTAAAGTTCTATACCGTTTTTCCGCAGATAGGCGACCGCTTCCGAGAGCAGCTTGCCGCCGGCCGCACTATCCGAGCGCATCGAATAGAGAATCAGTCTGGCACCCTGGTCCTGAAGCCGCTTCAGCCAATAAATTGCTTTCGGGACCTGCGTGCCGATTTTTGGATAGCAATGGTCGACGATGGTGCCGTCGAAGTCAACGCAGATATACATAAATGTCTGACTCCTTGTTTATCAGTGTGACAGGAACTGGCGCGAACTAAAGAGCTTGCGGCTGACAATCGTCAGCGATATCGCAAAGAGCGCGGCGGCAATGCCGAGCAGCACATTATAAAACGGCGGCGACGCCAGGGCAATACGGATGATCATGGTCGACAGCGCAAAACCCGAATTCCTGAACACCGCATAGAATCCGGGCTGGTAGCATTGCGAGATGAGGACGACGAGCACGTCGGTCAAGATCAGCAGGGTGTAGAAGTCGTGCAGGAAATCGGTATGTTCGATGCCGGTAATCGTCAGCCAGCCGCTGCGGATGCCCATGTAGCCAAAGGCCAGCAGGAGCAGCAGGGCGATGCCCTTTTTGGCGGCGACGAAGCCGTAAAGGTCGGCGGAACGCATCGGGTCTTCCGGCGGATCGCCTTTTTTGCCCTGGATCAGGTAGTAGACCCCGAGCAGCGAGAAAATGGCCAGCGAGCCGAAGCCGTCGGCGACAATGCGCAGGACGGCCTCCTCGTTGCCGATGAAGCTGATCGGCTCGGGAATGTGAGAGAGCTCCTTGAAGGCGTTTCTCATCAAAATCAGTGCCAGCAGCTCGAACTGCTTGCCCACCGAGCGCGAGAACGAACAGGGCAGGGTGAAGATCAGGCTGATCACCTCGAGGATCAGGACAACGGTGAAGGCAATTTCAATGGCGGAGAAATGGCTGTAGGGGATGAAGCGTGCCGCGTCGCCGCTGATCACCCCCATGCGCTTGAGTTCGATACAGAGAAGCCCGACCAGAAAAAACACGACCAGGAAGAGCGAAATCTTGCGGTGCAGCTTCTCGTGTTCCCAGCGGTGGTTGAGCGGGTCGAATATATAGGTGATCCTGTCGAAGATATAAGTCATCCGGTTTGCCGCTCTGATGCCTGTTAAATAAATAAGGCGCGAAATGTACCATGCAGCGGGGCGGCTGGCAAGCAGCCGGAGGAACAATGGCTAAATGGGGCGGGAGTCTCTGAGAATCTTGTCGATCACGTCCATGAACACCCTGGTCTCGATCGGTTTGGACAGATAGCTGTTCATGCCGGCGGCCAGGCAGCGTTCCCGGTCTTCGCGCATGGCGTGGGCGGTCATCGCGATGATTGGAATCCGGGCTATACGCTCCTCGGTGTGCCGGCGGATTTGCTTTGTCGTCTCGAAACCATCGAGGTTGGGCATCTGGATATCCATCAGGACGAGGTCGTACTCCTCATCGTCAAGTTCCGCGAGCACTTCGTTGCCGTTGTTCACCGCGGTAACCTGCCAGCCGTTCTGCTCGAGCATGGCCACGGCAATGGTCTGGCTGATGTTGTCATCTTCGGCCAGCAGGATACGAACCTTTCTGCTTCTCGTCTTTGTCGCACCGCCGGCGGAGGCGGATCTGCCGCTGAAGTTCTGGGTAACCGGGATCGGAATTTCAAACGGCAGCGAAACATAGAACCTGCTTCCTTCGCCGGGCTCGCTCTCCAGCCAGATGCGGCCGCCCATCGACTCGACCAGCTGGGTGGTGATGACCAGGCCGAGGCCGGAACCCTTGTAGGAGTCGTTGCCGACGGTGTCGAGCTGTTCGTAGGCGTGAAATATCTTTTTCTGCTGGTCGCTGGGAATGCCGACACCGGTATCCGAGACGCAGAAAAGCAGGGTAATCCGCTCGTTTCCTTCTGTCTGCGCCTGGAGGTCTTTTTTAACGCGCAGCCTGATCTCGCCATCCTCGGTAAACTTCAGCGCATTTCCCATCAGGTTGATGATGATCTGGCAGAGATTGTTCGGATCACCGATCAGCAGTTCGGGCACATTGCTGTCGACAATCGACTTGAGGGTGATCTTTTTCTGGGCGGTCTGCACCCTGAGCAGGCTCATCGGCTCAGCCAGGGTGTCGCGCAGCCGAAACGTCGAGCGCCGGATACGCATTTTACCGGCTTCTATTTTGGAAAAATCGAGGATGTCGTTGACCAGGTTCAGGAGCCGGTTCGACGAGGTCCTGATCATGTCCAGGTAGGAGCGCTGCTGATCATCGAGATCAGAGCCGATGAGCAGGTTGGTGATGCCGATGATGCCGTTCATCGGGGTTCTGATTTCATGGCTCATATTGGCCAGAAAAGCGCTTTTTTTCTGCTTCTCGTTTTCGGCCTTGTCGCGCGCCTCCCTGAGCTGGTCGATTCTTCTCTTGCGGGCGAGGACGTCGCCGACCGAGTTGGCCACATAGCGCAGCAGGTCCTTGTCCTTGTCGGTGTAAATGAAGTCGTCGTAGCTCTGGACGACGACAGCCCCGGAAATATGATCGTTGTAAAAGGGCACGCCCAGCCAGGAGGAGGGCTTGGCGCCGAAAAAGGTGATGTCGTTGGTCTCGCAGATCTCGTCGAAATCCTCGGTGCCGGCGGTCAGCAGCGGAGAGCGGCTCTCGATCAGAAAACCGGTGATGTTGCGCTTTTCACCGGGACGCAGGGTGATCTGCAGACCCTGGAAGTCCGAGTCGAAGGTGTCGACGTAGTAGGGAAAGGTGATGATGGTGTTGTCTTTTGATTTTTCGGTCAGGGCGATAAAGAAGTTGCGCGCCGATATCAGCCGGCCGACGATCCGGTGCAGCGTCTCGTAGAGCTGATCCATGTTCTCCGCAGCGTGTACCGCTTCGCTGATTTCATAGAGCGCCTTCTGCACCAGTTCGGCCCGCTGCAGGCTGCCGATTCTTTTTCGGTTTTCGTGCAGGGTTTCGATGCGTTTGAGATGCGAGCCGATGATCGTGCCAAGCGCCGCAAAACCATCGAGAAAATGGGCTTTGAAAAAGCCGGACATCTGGTGTCCGCAGTAGAAAATACCGAGCAGACCGTCATGCCCGGCCAGAGGGATCAGCAGGTGGGAATGGTTGGCAGTGTCGCTGAGCAGTTTGTCCAATTCGTTGAAAGAGGCAAGACCCCGCTCGAAAATTGCGGGTCTGGCCGAGGAGGACAGTGCCGTTATGCGGGGATCGGTGCGGTCGAGATAAGCGGGGACACGAGCCGTGTGCAGCGCCGCAGGGTTTTGCTGGTGGCGCGATGAGGGCAGCAGAATATCGTCCTCGGCAGCAGCGCGAAAGAGTTCGCAGGCAAGCTCGCCCATGCAGTTTGAGAGGTGCTGATACAAGACCCGGCAGACTTCCGTCGGCCGTTCAGCTTCGTCCAGCGAAACGGAAACAGCTGAACACAACTCGAGGAAGTCTAACCCCTCCTGAGCTGATGGCGGGTACAGCTTTATCATCTGTTTGGAGACCTGAAGATTAATGGCTACCTAATTCCCGCTTTCTGCACCGACAACCCTTAAACGTGGATAGAAGAAAATGCTGCACTGATGTACCACGTGGCGGGCGGTGCAGAACTTCCATGGCGGTCACGCACGGCTGCAGGGAAAAATCGAGGATTTCAGAGCAGCCACACATAATCGTATCAAAAATAAAGCTGCAGATACAAGCGCGGCAGGCTAAAAACAGACCCTGAAAAGGTCTGTCTGATGATAAATGATTTGAAATACAGGCTAAAAAAAATCTGACCATAAACGTCGATGGTTGAGGGCTTCATGGAAATAAGATACAAGAACAGGATGAATCAGATAATTTGCCGCCGTCATGGAAAAACTGAACCTGCAGCAATGTATCGAGACGATCAGGAGCCGGCAGCCCTTTGCGGCCATGCTCGACTCGGGAGCGTTTCAGATAGATGTCAAGCGCTTTGTCCCCTGTATCGCGACGGCGATCCATGACGGTCACCGGGTCGCTGCATCGTTGGCAGCCAAAATGGAGGTGACCGAGTCCCAGCGTCAGTTCGAGGAAGATCCTTTTACCGGATCGATCATCGACGATATGGATATTTCCATCAAGGTCTTCGATTCGAGGTATTGTTACGATCTGAACCGGCGTCCCGAAGCCTGTATCTACAGCGAGGCCTGGGGCCGCAAGGTGTGGCTGGAGCCGATGCTCGAGGTGGAGCGGGAAGAGCTGCTGACCCACCATGCGGTGTATTACCGCGTTCTGCACGAACTCTGCGAGGTGCTGGTGGACATGTTCGGTTCCGCCGTGCTCTATGATCTGCATTCCTACAACTACACCCGGATCAGCGGTTCACCGCCGCTGTTCAATATCGGCACCTGGTTCATCGATGATGAGCGTTTCGGCCCGGTGGTGGAAAATCTTCAAAAAGAACTTGAAAAAATAGAGCTTTCCGACTGCGAGGTGCGGGCGGCGCTCAACGAGGTGTTCGACGGCAAGGGCTACCAGGCTGAATATATTCAGCGCCATTTCCCTGAAATGTTATGTATTCCGCTGGAAGTAAAAAAAGTGTTCATGGACGAGCTCAGTTTCGAGCTCGATGAGCAATTGTTCGAATCGCTCCGGGCCGGAGTGATCGAGGCGATCGATCATAACCAGCGGTTTTTCCGAGAATCGATGGAGAGTACATCGAGGGTGAAAAGATGAATGTCATCAAATCCGCGAAAGACGCCCGGCTGGCAGAGGCTGCCGAACTGCTGCAGCGTTCGAAAAAAACGGTGGCGCTGACCGGCGCCGGGATTTCAGTCGGCAGCGGCATCCCCGACTTCAGGAGCCCCGGCGGCCTCTGGACGGTCTACGCACCCGACGAGTACGCCACGCTCGATGTATTTCACCGTCATCCGGAAAAGGCCTGGAAACTCTACCGGGCGCTGGGCAAGACGCTGCTCGGTAAAGTCCACAACCCGGCCCACCGGACATTGGCGCAGCTCGAAGAGCGCCGCCGTCTGGCCGGGGTTATCACCCAGAATGTGGACAATCTGCACCAGCAGGCGGGCAGCGAAGTCGTGCTGGAAATCCATGGCGATCACCAGCATCTGCAGTGCCTGCGCTGCGGTCATATCGAGCCGGTGAAAGATGAACATTACCATATGAACGATGTTCCGAACTGCCCCTCCTGCGCCGCTCCGCTGAAACCAAATGTCGTGCTCTTCGGCGAACCGGTGCGGAACATGGACGAGATCGAGCTGCTGATCGCCGGCTGTGAACTGCTGCTGGTTATCGGCACCTCGGCCCAGGTATACCCCGCTGCCGGACTGCCGCTGACGGTCAAACACCACGGCGGGATGATTTTCGAGTTTAACCGTGAGCAGGCGCTGGGGCGCGACCGCTTCAGCGGCGCCAGTGTGATCACCGACTATTTTTTCGAGGGTGATGTCGAACAGACCCTGCCGATGCTGCTTGGTGCAGTGTTTTCCGGGGAGAAGCAATGAGTCTTGCCACCCTGATGCGGGTGTTTCTGCCCTTTGCGGCCGGCTACTTTCTCTCCTATCTGTTCCGGGTCGTCAACGCGGTGCTGGCTCCGGACCTGGCAGCCGATATCGGGGTCGGGCCGTCCGATCTCGGTCTGCTGACCTCGGTCTACTTCATCACCTTTGCTTCCTTCCAACTGCCGCTTGGCATACTGCTCGACCGTTACGGCCCGAGAAAGACCGAAGCCGCGCTGCTGCTCTTTGCCGGTCTCGGCGCCTTTATCTTCAGCCGGGCCGACAGTCTGACCGGCCTGGTGGTCGGCCGGGCGCTGATCGGCTTCGGTGTTTCGGCCTGCCTGATGGCCTCGTTCAAAGCCTATACCGTCTGGTTCGACCGCGACCGGTGGCCGGTCATCAACGGCTTTCAGATGGCCAGCGGCGGTCTCGGGGCGCTGGCCGCCACTGCACCGGTGGAATGGCTTGTCTCGATCAGCGACTGGCGCACGGTATTCGTCCTGCTTGCCGTCCTCTCGATCATCATCGCCGTGCTGGTGCTGACTGTCGTGCCGGAGAAAGAGTCGACCTCGGCGACCGATTCGTTTGGCGCCCAGATGCGCGGTATCTCAGAGGTCTTCACCAGCCTCAAATTCTGGCACATTGCCCCGCTGGTGACCATGTCGCAGACCGGCTTTCTGGCCATCCAGGGACTCTGGGCCGGCCCCTGGCTGCGCGACGTAATCGGGCTGGAACGGGGAGCGGCGGCATCGATGCTTTTCTGGGTCGCGGTTGCGATGATCGCCGGATTTATTATTTTAGGCTATGTCGCAGCCCGTCTTTCGCGGAGAGGATTTTCGCCGGTGCGGACCTCGGCACTCTGCATGGCGCTGTTTCTGGTTGTCCAGTTTCTGGTGCTGGTGACGCCGCCGTCATACTATGTCGCGGTCTGGCTGGCGTTCGGCTTCATTGGTACCGCGGGAATCATCGCCTATGCCGGATTGTCGCAGCTGTTCGAGACCAGGCTGTCCGGGCGGGTCACCACCGGGGTCAATATGCTCGTATTCATCTCCGCTTTTGCCTGGCAGTGGCTTATCGGGGTGATCATCGAGCAGTGGCCGCTGAACAGCGACGGCAGCTACCATGAAGCCGGTTTTTACTACGGCTTCGGCCTGCTGCTGGTCTGCCAGCTGGCCGCGCTGATCTGGTATGTAATCGGTTCCCGGCTGCTGGCACGCTCTGAAATTATAAAGAGATAAATCAGCAAACTCGATAGAGGTTATACATGTCAAAAAATGGATTTACCGGGGCAGCGCGCTATGTACTCGATGATGAGCTGGCCCGGATCGTCAATATTTCGATGAGCCTGGAGATGCCGCTTCTCCTGAAGGGTGAACCGGGTACGGGCAAGACCATGCTGGCCCATGCGGTCAGCCAGAGTCTGGGGATGAAGCTGATCGTTCTCAACGTCAAATCGAGCATGAAACTGGTCGAGGCGCTCTACCAGTACGATACCCTGACCCGGCTCAACGACAGCCGCTTCGGGGATTCTCAGCGCAACGTGGCCGATATCGACGACTACATCAGGATGGGCAAGATCGGCCAGGCGTTCACGAGCAATGAGCGCTGCGTGCTGCTGATCGACGAGATCGACAAGGCGGACAGTGATTTTCAGGACGATATGCTCGACGTGCTCGACCAGATGCAGTTCGACATCATCGAGACCGACACCGTGGTGCAGGCCCGGGTGCGGCCGGTGATCATCATCACCTCGAACGCCAAGAAGGATCTGTCCGACCCGTTTCTGGGGCGCTGCAACTTCCATCACATCGCCTTTCCGGAGCCGTCGATGATGCGCAAAATCATCGGCTCGCATTTTCCCGATATCTCGGAATTATTGGCTCGCCAGGCAATTTCGCTCTTTTACGAGATGCGCTCGATCGAAGCGGTCGAGAAGAAGCCGGCCACCCGGGAGCTGATCAACTGGATCAGGGCGTTGCTGGCCGACCCCGATTTCAGCAGCGGCGAAAAGCTCAAAGAGGAGATACCCTACCTCGGCGTCCTCTTCAAAAAGAGCGGCGATTATCAGAAATCCACCGACGTTATCAGGAAACGCGGCATGTTCAGGAACTGAGAGAGCCGATCTGGGCGATGTTCGTATCATTCTTCTATAAACTGCGCGAAGCAGGCATTCCGGTCAGCCCCACCTCGTTTCTGACCCTGCACCGCGCCGCCCGCTGCGGGCTGGTCAACTCGATCGATGATCTCTATGTGGCGGCCCGGGCGATCCTGGTCAAAAGCGAGAAGCTGTTTGACCGCTACGACCAGGTCTTCAGCCACGTCTTTGATGGCGCCGACATGGTTGTCGATCAACAGGACGAGCTCGACTTCTGGGCCAACGCGATGCTCGACGAGTGGCTGAAGAACCCGAAGACGGCGGCTGCGGCGCTCGGGGTCGATGAAAAGGAGCTGGAGAACAGATCGATCGAAGAACTGCTCGATTATTTCAGGGAGCGGCTGCGCGAGCAGGAAAAGCGGCACGACGGCGGCTCGAAATGGATCGGCACCGGCGGCACCTCGCCGGTGGGCCATTCCGGTTACCACCCCGGCGGCATGCGGGTCGGCGGCGAGTCGCGCAACAAATCGGCGGTGCAGGTCGCCGCCGAGCGCCGTTATCGGGATTACAGCGCCGACCGGCTGCTGGGCAGCGCTACCATCGGAGAAGCGCTGAAACGGCTGCGGAACATGGTGCCGCGCGGTCCGAAGGACCGCCTCAATATCGACGAATCGATCTACCAGACCATGAAAAACGGCGGCGAGATCGAGATCGTCTTCGACCGCGCCATGGTCGACCGGCTCTCGGTAATTCTGGCAATCGACAACGGCGGCTGGTCGATGGACCCCCATGTCCATCTCGTGCAGACGCTTTTCTCCTATGCCCAGGCCCAGTTCAAGGACATAAGAACCTACTACTTCCACAATACGATCTATGATACGCTCTGGGAGGACCCGACCAGATATAAAAAGCCGGTGTCGATCGATTCCTTTACCGGACTCGACCCGCAGACCCGGCTGATTGTCGTCGGCGACGCCTCGATGGCCCCTTACGAGCTGATGGTGCCCGATGGATCGATCCATGCCTTTGAAAGAAGCGGCAGCCCCTCCATCGAGCGGCTCAGGTTTCTGACGGAACTGTTCTCCCGCAGCGTCTGGCTCAACCCGGTGCCGGAGCGAAGCTGGCCGTACACGAGGACGATAGTGATGATCGCTCAGATTTTCCCGATGTTCCCGCTGAGCCTCGACGGCCTCGATCAGGCGGTGGCCCAGTTGATGCAGAAATAACCATGCCGCTTCGGGGCAGCTCTGCGACGCGGACAGGGTTGAAATGGCTTGCCGGACTATCAGCTATATACTAGAATTAGGCTTTGCATTTCTGTTCCATGTTCGTGTTATTGTCGCTATATCAAGGAGATAGTTAAGACCAATAACCTGAATTCCGGAGAATCCATGAAGATTGATATCGAACGGATCAAGGTCGATGAAGCAACGCGAATACGCAAGGATATCGGCGATCTCACCAAACTGGAGGAATCCATTGGCCAGGTGGGGTTGATCAATCCGGTCCTGATCGATGAACATGACGCCCTGGTGGCCGGTTTTCGTCGTCTGAGCGCCTGTAAAAACCTGGGCTGGAAGGAAATCGAAGTCAATGTGGTCGAGCTGGAAGGCGACGAGCTGAAAATGCTCGAAGCCGAGGCGGCCGAAAATCTCTTCCGCAAGGAATTCACCCACGACGAGATCCTGGCCGTGCACCAGCGCCGCCTCGAGATCGAAGAATCCCGCCGGCACAAGGGCTGGTTCGAGCGCTTCTGGCTCTGGTTGAAACGGTTGTTTCAGTCGAAGGAAGAAAAACCCGAAGAGGTGAAAACTGCCCCGGCCTCTGCGAAGGCTGAGACAAAGGCTGAGACAAAACCCGAGACAAAGCCTGAGACAACGTCCGAGACAAAGGTTGAGGTAAAGCCGGAAGTCAAGCCTGAGCTAAAGACCGAAGCGGAACTGAAAGAGACTGAGGAGGTTCAGGCTGAATCTCCGGATAACGTAGAGGTGGAAAAAAAGAAACAGGAGGAGCCCCGGACTGAGCCGGAGACGGATCCGGAGACGGCTGAGAAGGTTTCGGAACGTTCAGGAACCTCCAGGACCAGAACGCCTGAAATTACAGAAAGAGATGGGGTGCGCCACATCAAATGGCGCTAAAAAATGGGGATTTCCGCCCAATCTCTTCGTTATGGATAGTAATCGCGTCCTCGGCGTACTACGTGTACGCCTGCGGGGCGATTACTATCCATGCCTCGATCTTTGACGAAACTTCCCATTTTTACTTTCTGCGTGAATGGCTTTGGTGCTTGACGAAACTTCCCATTTTTACTTTCTGCGTGTAGGCTTTGGTGCTTGACGAAACTTTTTATTCACCTTCCGCCGAGTGCTCAAAAATATTGTGTGATTGTCTATATATCACTGATCTTCAGATTCCAATACACGTCTCATTTTCCTTGTTAATTCACTATGCCGGTATTTGATTATGAAGCGTTGGCTCCTGACGGGTCGCGGAAATCGGGGGTGATGGATGGTGAGAGTGAGGCGGCGGTCCGGGAGCGGCTGCGGAGCGGGGGGCAGTATCCGGTGTCGATTGTTCGTTCCCGGGGCGGGGAAGGTTCCGGGCGGGCTGGAATCAGCGAGCTGTTGACGTTTTCCCGGATCAGTCGAACCGAAATGCATGTCTTTACCCGGCAGCTTGCCACCCTGATCGGGGCCGGTACGCCGCTTGATTCGGCGCTGGCGGCAATTGCCGGTCAAATCGAGAATCAGGTGCTCAGAAAGGTCGTTGTCGAGCTGAAAGAGGCGGTCAGCGAGGGAGCCTCCCTGAGCGCGGCGCTGCAGGGCCGGCCGCGCCTGTTTTCACCGATGTACATCAATATGGTGCGGGCCGGCGAAGCGTTCGGCTCGCTCGAGCTGGTGCTCTCGCGGCTGGCTGACTTCGGCGACCGCTTCGATGAGGTGAGCGGCCGCTTTCGGGCAGCGATGATCTATCCCGCCTTCATGACCATCGTCGGCGCCGGGGTGCTTTTCATCCTGATCACCTTCGTGGTTCCTGATATCATGCAGGTCTATGCCAGGATGGAGAAGGCGCTGCCGCTGCCCACCCAGCTTCTGATCGGCCTCGGGTCATTTTTGCGCAGTTCCTGGTGGCTGCTTCTGCTGGTCGTTTTCGCTGCTGTCATCACTCTTAAGATCTACCTGACCAAGCCGTCCGGCAGAAGGCTGCGGGACCATGCAGCTTTAAGTCATGCCGGTAGTTGGAAAAGTGGTGAAGAAAAATGTCCTGTTTCGTTTTTCGTCAACGCTGCAGAGTCTTTTGAGCAGCGGGGTGGATATCGTCGATTCGCTTGAAATCAGCAAACGGGTGGTTGACAATAGTTGCATCAGCGCGGTAATCGATGAAGCCATCGGGGACATCCGGGTCGGGAAAAGCATGGTGCCGGCTTTTGCCCGTTCCAGGTGGTTCCCATCAACCTTCGTGCAGATGCTGGCGGTGGGTGAATCGAGTGGAAAACTGGAGGAGATGCTCGAAAAACTGGCGATCAGCAGCGAGCGGGAACTGGAATCGACAACCCGCGGCCTGACATCTCTGATCGAACCGGTCCTGATCGTAATCATGGGCATTCTCGTCGGCTTTATAGTACTCTCCATTCTGCTGCCGATCTTCGAGATGAATCAGGTGATTCGCTGATTGGCGCACAGATGAAACCCGAAGATACCTGATGCCCCGCACATGATAACAGCTGGAATAAATTACAGAAAACAGAGGCTGGAAAGAGGATTCACCCTGATTGAACTGCTGGTGGTCCTGGTGATTATTTCCATTCTTGCCGGTTACATCGGCCCCAGAATCATCGGCCGGCCCGAAGAGGCCCGCAGGACCAAAGCCGAGGTTCAGGTCGCCGGTATCAAAACCGCCCTGAAACTCTACCGTCTCGACAACGGCTTCTACCCGACCACCGATCAGGGCCTTGGCGCCCTGATCGAAGCACCTAAAAGCGGCAGAGCTCCGTCGAAATGGAGAGAGGGGGGCTATCTCGATTCGAGGTTCGTGCCGAGAGACCCGTGGGACAACGAGTTCGTCTACCTCAGCCCGGGCCTTCATGATGATTTCGATCTCAGCTCGCTCGGCGCCGACGGAGCGCGGGGCGGTGATGGCAACGACGCGGACATCAACAGCTGGGAGCTTGACTGAAGGCACCTTGAAGGCTACCCTGAATAGTGTCTCGGAGATGACTATTTCCAGAAAGGGATTTACCCTGCTTGAGCTGCTTGTCGTCGGCGTGGTGATTTCTGTCGTGCTGGCAATCTCAGTTCCTGTAATCCGGACGCAGTTCCTTGATGACCCATTGAGAAAATCGACCCGCCTCGTTGCATCCATCATGGCCGAGGCCAGAGAACGGGCCCTTGAATCTGAAAACGGTATCGCCCTGGTTGTCGATCTGTCGGCAGGCAGCCTGGCCATGACCCCGCAGCCGGTTGAGACAAAGGATCAGAAGGCCGATCCGGCCGCTTATACCGGGATGGAAATTTCACTTCCGGCAGCGATCGCCGCTGTCTGGACGCAGAGTGCGGGACGGACGCTCAGCGGCACGGTGGTGATTTACATCAACCGCAGGGGAATGATGGAGCCGGTGCTGATCGATCTTGTTTATGGCCCCAGAACCATGCGGGTAAAAAGCACCCCGTTTGATGACGCGGTCGAGATCGTCGAGCAGAAATCGTCAGCCTTCGCCGGCGTGAACTTTGCTTCCACTCCAGTCCGCTGAATCCCTGCGATGGCTGACCGGTCAATAAACGAAGCGGGATTTACCCTGCTCGAGGTCATGGTGTCCCTGGCCATTCTGGCGATCGGCCTCACCGTTCTCTATTCCAGCCAGAGCCGGAGTCTGTTTGTCGCCGATATCAGCGACTTTACCGTCACCTCGGCCAGCCTCGGCTCAACCCGGATGGCGGAAATCCTCTCCGAGGACTCCTCCGAGCGGCTTCTCTCCGGTGATTTCGGTCCAGCCTACGACGGTTATTCCTGGCGGGCTGTGTTCAACAACAGTGACAATGCAGCGGGGCTCATACCTCCCGGTGCCGCCGCAAACCTCGAGCGCATCGATCTGACGATCACCGATTCAAGGCGCGATGAGTCGTTCACCATGAGACGCTACCGCTTCAGGGTTAAATAGTCGTGACAAGAGAAGCAGGCGCAAAAAATAAAGGTGGCGGCTTTACCCTGGTCGAGCTCCTGGTCGGTGTTTCGGTGCTGGCAGTAACAATGATGCTGGTCTACGGTGTCTATTCCTCGATGTTCAGGATCGTCGATCAGGCTGACAGCAGCGGTGCGGCGAAACGCTCTGCGCAGCTTCTCTTCGACCAGCTGCAGCGCGATATCTTTGGCATGTACAAAGGCACATCAGGATTATTCAAAGCTGAAGATCCCGGCGCTGGAGACAGCGATGCTAGCCTTTCTGCAATTTGTCACCAGCAGCCATCTGAAATTTGACAGCAATGCTTTTCAGCCGCAACTCGTCCGGGTCAGCTATAGTCTGGAAAAAGCTGGAAACAGTTCAACGTATGATATCTATCGTACCGAATACAGGTTCGAATTGTCTGATACATCTCAGCCTGAGTCAGGGCCGGTGAGGCTGCGTGTCGGTACCGGAATCAGTGCTTTGTCACTGACTTACAAAGATGCCGACGGAGTCTTCTTCGACCGCTGGGAGGCGCGTGCGGGCGGGGAGCAGAGCAGCTTCGACGACAGCCGTTTTCCGTCCCTGGTCAGGGTCGAGCTGCAGCGCGGAGACAGTGATCAGGGCCGGGCTGAGGCGCACCGCTTCCCGGCTTCGTTCAGGGTTCCGGCGGCACAGACTGCAGACTCGAGCAGCGCTGAGGGCGGCTGATATGGAAGCGACTATACGGCCCGGTGATCGCGGCATGGCGCTGCTGCTGGTGGTGGCGACCATCTCCGTGCTTGCGGTTCTGGTCATCAGCTTCAACGAGCGGGCCCGCTCGTCCATGGTCCGCGCCTTTTATCACCAGGATGGGGTCAGGCTTCAGGCCATGGCCGAGTCGGGAGTTGCTATAGGCCTCTCTGTCCTGGACGATGATCGCCTGTTGAGCGCCTCTGATACGCTGATCGAAGCGTGGAGCAGGCTTGAGGAGACGGATCTTGCTCCTCTGTTCGAGCGGGGCAGCCTGCGGGTGAAGATCGATGATCTCTCCGGCCTGTTCCCCGTCAACCGGCTGGTACCAGAAAGCGGCGAAGAATCGGGGAAACGCTCGGCTGACCTGTTTCGCGCTGTGCTGGTCAGGCTTTTGAGCAGCGGGGCGTTTGCCGTCGAAGGTGAAGAACAGGTTCTGATTATTGCTGACTCGCTCACCGACTGGCTCGACGGCGATGATACCCCGCTGCCGTTCGGGGCTGAAAACGATTACTATTTCTCCCTGGAGCGCCCCTATCCGGCAAAAAACGGGGCGCTGGAAACCATCGATGAACTGCTTCAGGTCAGAGGGATTACGCCTGAAATCCTGTATGGAAATGGTGAAAAGAGCGGGCTGTCCGATTATATTACCATCCATGGACGTACCAGGATCAATATCAACACGGCCCCGCCTCCGGTTTTCCAGGCACTGGCTCCAGACATTTCAGATGAACTCATGAGTGATGTCGAGGAGTTTCGAACTGACTCCGCGTCGGCTCCGCTGCTTGCCGAGCCGGGGTGGCATCGAGCGCTTGCCGGCTGGCCGCGGGATGCGCTGATCGAGCCGGTACTGATTACCACCAGGAGCTCGTATTTCAGAATTTCAGCGGCGGCCCGGGATGGATCTCAACAGCGGTTTGTCACGGCTCTGGTTGGTCGATCGCCGGGCGGCATGACGATCCACTACCGTGGTGTGGAGTAGCGCATGGGAGCAAAAGAGCGGCTCATATCTAGAAGTCGGTGACCGGATGGTTGCCGGCATGCTCTGCAGGGTCGGGAAAAGCGCACCGGAACCGCTCTCTTCCGCCTGCGCTGAGTTTGAACCTGGGCAGGACTGCCTGGAAGCGGCGGAGAAGGTCGTCTCCCGGATTGGTGCGCGTGACTGCAGCTGCTACCTGTCGCTGCCGGGCTCGTTTTTCTACTTCAAAAGCCTCCATCTACCGTTTACGGAGCGGCGCAAGATAGATGAGGTGCTCCGCTATGAACTGATGGACAGGATCAGTTTCAGCGCTGAGCCGTTTCTTTTTGACTCCGTTGCAGTCGCACGCTCCGAAGGCGGTACCCGGCTGCTGGCTGCCATCGTCAAAGAGCAGGAACTGGAGCCGTGGCTGGAATTGCTGCATGCTCACGGATTGACTCCGGAGCTGATAACGGTTTCATCGATGGGGCGCCTGCTGGAGCTGATCGTTGAGAGGAACGGCGATAACAGCTTTTTATACGTTGACGGCGGTGCTGCCGCATCAACCTGCTTTCTGGTTCGAAACGGTACCCTGCAGGCGGCGCGTTCACTGGCCGGTGCAGCAGAGGGGGCTGGTCATGCGCTGCGTGCGGAGCTGAGAAGAACCGGGCGTGCTCTGGCGCTTGACTGGGACGAAAGCGAGTCGCCGGAGCTTCTGCTCGGCGGAGTCATGGCTGATCAGATAGACACCGCCTTGTTTGCGGATGCGGAGCTGTTTGGCAACGTTTCGGTGGTCGATTCGGGTGATATTGCTATCGGCGGCGACAGCAGTGGTGCGCAGTTTCCCGTCTATGCCCAGCAGGCGTTGTCGGCAACAGCAGCCTTGAATCCGGCGGATCCGCGCTTGATCAATCTGGCCGAAGGTGCCGGGAAGAAGAGTGACAAGGGTAAAGCGATAAAACGCTTCGCCCCGCTCCTGGCCCTCGTTCTGGTGGCAATTCTGCTTGTTTCGGCATATCAACTCTACGATTATTTTACCCTTTCCCGCCAGCACGACAGGCTTGCTGCCGAAGCGGCGCAGATCTATCGGCAGACGATCGGGGACGATCGATCAGCGGCCGACCCGCTGCTGTCGCTCAAAGCACGGATCAAGGAGATTGATGAATCGGCAATTGGTGGTATCGTAGAACATCCGGAGATCAGGGCGGTAGCGGTAATTGCAGACATCTCGAACCGTCTGCCGCCATCGGTACAGGTCAGTTTCGACCGCCTTTCCTTCGACAGGAAAACGGTTCGGCTCAACGGGGTGACCGATACCTACAACGATGTTGACAGAATCAAGCAGAGTCTTGAAGCATCGCTGCTCTATACCGGCGTGTCGATCGATTCGGCAGGCAGTTCGAAGGAGGGGGGCGGGGTTGACTTTACCCTCACCCTGTTTCTCTGATGGGCAGCATGAACATGAATCAGGAAAAGCGGAACATAAAAGAGTCGGCCGCTGCATTTGTCGCCAGGCTGAGCGGCCGTGAGCGGCTGCTGCTCACGACCGGCCTTATATTTGTTGTCTGCTTTCTGGTCTATGAGTCTGTAGTTGGGCCGTTTTTTGACAGCAAGCACCGCCTGGAACGTTTGCTCCAGACGAAGACGAGCGATGTGGTGGAGATGAAGCTGCTGCAGCAGCACTATCGCCAGGTCAGCCTCAATAAGCGCGATATCATCGAGCAGCTGCAGCAGCGCAGCCCGGATTTCAGTCTCTTCAGCTATGTCGAGCAGCAGGTGGACAGGCTGCGCCTGAAAGACAGGGTCGTGTCGATTAAACCGGGAAGCGAACCATATCAGGACGGCATCAGACAGGCGCTCATCGAAATTACCATAGATGGTATTGTGCTGAGCCAGCTGGTTGATTTTCTCGATGCAATCGAGTCTTTTGATGAGGTTGTCTTCATTGACCGGCTGGTAATTCGAAACGGCTCGGAGGAAAGCGGCCTGCTCGATATCAGGCTCGATATTGTAACCCTGGAAATCGAGCCGGTCTGAGTAATTTTATGAGACTTGAAAACATCACAGAGAGCGGCTCAATTGTTCGCCACCTGGTTATTCTGCTGCTGCTCGGTGCGGGCAGTTATTTCGGGGTGAAGGCCTTTTACCGGCAGATCGATGGTGCTGTGCTGAGCAGTCCCGGAACCGCTGCTTCTGTCGAGATCGCAGATGCAGCCCCAGACCCGGCCGCCGGCAGGGCGGAGCGGCTTGACCGCGAGGCGATTTCCAGAAGAAATATATTTCTGCCCAAACGTCCGGCGGGGCAGGGTGACTATTCGACAGAGCTGCTGAACAGTTTGCAGCCCGCCGAACCGGACCTGGTTCTGATGGGCACGATTATTGAAAAAGACGGCACCAACCGGGCGGTTATTCTGGACGTTGAAAATAAAAAACAGAACCTGCTGAAAGAAGGTGATGTGATAAACGGCGCCAGTATCAAGCAGATTTCGCCCGGCAAGGTCGTTGTCAGTCGTCAGGGAAAAAATGAGCTGCTCGACATCTCCGAAGCAAGACGTTTACGGATACCGGCAGTCCAGCCCCCGAAGCTGGAGAGTGCGGTCGAATTTTTCTCCGGCGCGGCCGAGGGTGATGCTGAGGCCGGCGGAAGCGGAACTGATGCCGGTTTGAAAATAGATATGAACCGGCTCCAGCAAGAACGACCCGGCGTCGTCGTTAAAGGTCGTGTTTATGAGCAGATAGAGCAGGAATCTAAATAACTATTTTACATTTTGTGGTCTGATTCAGCTATGCTATTCCGATTTAAAAAATGTTCGCTGGCAACCGCTCTTGTCGTTGCCTGGCTGCTGGCCCTGAGCCTGACAGCAGAGCCGCTTGAGCGCCCAGCAGGACGCCCGTTCGGCAGAGCGTTTCGTGAGCATCGATTTCGACAACGTCGATATTACGATTTTCATCAAATATATCAGTGAACTGACCGGCAGAAATTTCATCGTTGATCCGTCGGTGCAGGGCCAGGTCACCATTCTCTCGCCAACTAAAATTTCAGAACAGGATGCCTACCGGGTGTTCGAGTCGGTTCTGGAGATCCACGGATATACAACGGTGCCCAGCGGATCGGTCACCAAAATCGTGCCGCTGGCCACAGCCAGAGCGCAGAATGTGGATATCATCCGCGGTGGTGTCGAGACGGAACCCGGAGACAGGATCGTTACCCAGCTCGTCCCGCTGCAGTACACCTCTCCTGTGGAAATCAATCAGGTCCTCAAACCGCTGATCTCCAAATCTTCGGTGATCGTTGCCCATACCCAGTCGGGCATGCTGATCATCACCGATACGATGTCCAACATCAAGCGGCTGCTGGCCATCATCGAGACGCTCGATGTGCCCTATGGCCGCGAGCAGGTCGCCGTGATTGCGCTTGAACACGGTAATGTCGAAAACGTCGGCCTGATTCTCCAGACAATTTTTCAGAAGAGCGGCGCCGTCTCGGCCGCAGGTGCGCCTGGTGCCGCTGTGTCGGGGGTCAGGGTGATTCCTTACGAGCGTATCAATGCCCTGGTCGTGCTCGGTGAAAAGAGTGAAATTGAAAAAGTAAGAGGCCTTGTATCCAAACTCGATATCGAGACCGAGCAGGGGGCCGGCAATATCCACGTGGTCTACCTGCAGAACGCGACGGCGGCGGAAATGGCCAAGGTGCTGACCGCCCTGCCGAGAAAAGAGCAGTCAGAGGCCGGGAGCGAAAAGACGACGGCGATATCGGAAGAGGTCAACATCATGGCCGACGAGGAGACCAATGCCTTGATCGTCACCGCCTCGAAAGCCGAGTTCAAGGTGCTTGAGGGGGTGATTGAAAAGCTCGATATACCGCGGCGCATGGTCTATCTCGAGGCGCTGATCATGGAGGTCAACACCGACAAAAATTTCGAGGTCGGCGTTCAGTGGGTTGGCGGGGACGAGATATCCGGCGGAGACGGCGTTGCCTTCGGCGGCTTCAGCGGCGAACCGGCCTACGGAATCATCGAGGGAATCACCAATCCGGAAACACCGCTGCTGCCTGCCGGACTGTCTCTTGGCGTGCTCAAGCAGGGTATCGAGATCGGCGGTATAACGTTTCCCGATATCGCCGCGATTCTCAGAGCCTATCGCAGTGACGAGGATATCAACATCATTGCCACACCGCAGATCCTGACCACCGACAACAAACGGGCCGAGATCACGGTAGGCGAGAACGTCCCGTTTATTACCTCCCAGAACACCACCGCCAGTCAGCAGGACTACACCCAGTTCGAGTACAAGGATGTGGCCACCAAGCTCAATATAACGCCGCACATCGGCCAGGCCGACACGCTGCGGCTGGAAATCGAAACGGAGGTCATCAAGCTCAAAGGGCAGCAAGACACCCTGACGCCGACCACCTTCGTACGCTCGGCGCGAACCACCGTGGTGGTTGAAAACAGCGATACCATCGTCATCGGCGGCATCATTGGCCAGGATTCTATCGAAGAGGAGTCAAAAGTTCCCGGACTTGGCGATATCCCGCTGCTGGGCTGGATGTTCAAAACCCGGGCAACCCGTGAGCTGCAGACCAATCTGTTTATCTTCGTCACTCCCCGGATCGTCGATAACCCCGCTGAAATAGCGCGGGTCACCATGGATAAAGAAAACCAGCTCGGCCCGGTTATCGAGCAAACCAGGCAGGAACTGTTCGTCAACCCTGACCCGCTCCAGACGGCACAACTCACCGACCGCGGCGTTGCCCTTATGGGCCGGGGAGATAACCGCGGCGCGATCAACTATTTCGGCGAGGTCTTGAAGATCGATCCTGGCAACCCGTATGCCCTGATCAACCTTGGGGTCGCCCTGGAGAAAGAGGGCCGTTTCGACCAGGCTGTCAGTGTTTATGAAGAGCTGATTCAGGATGCGACCGGCACGTCGCCGGGCGGGCCGGGCGGCTCCTCCGTTGACACGATTCCCCACCTCCTTGAGATGGCCAAGGAAAACCTCAACCATGCCAGGAACTTAAGACAAAAATAAGACTATTCTAAAAAATCAATTTATCATCTCGATTTTCTGTTCTTATTCCTTATTATATACTATATATTGTAGTTTCCTCTTGTGAGTGCGGTAAATGTAGTGTATATGCTACCTAACGCTACTGAGGCGTAGTGATGCCGGCTTTTCTGGGGAGAAGAGCCGTTGTTCTGTTTTCAATTTTCAAGATTCCAGATTCAAGATTTAAAATTTATGGGTGGCAACATGCTCGAGCCTTTTGCTGACGAGAAAGAGGGACACATGCCTGAAAAGGACGCTCCGCAGGTATTGACTGAAACGGCTGAAACCGTGCTGAAGCGCCGTTACTATCTTAAAGATGATGACGGTAACCCGGTCGAGAACTGGGAGTTGCTCTGTGAACGGGTCAGCAGCGCGGTGGCTGCCGCTAAACGCAAGCCGAAAAACTACGATGCGCTGCAGCAGCGTTTTTTCGATATGATCTACAATATGGAGTTTCTGCCCAATTCGCCGTGTCTGATGAATGCCGGCACCGATCTGGGCCAGCTCTCTGCCTGCTTCGTTCTGCCGGTCGATGATTCGATGGACGGTATTTTCACCGCGGTCAGAAACGGCGCGCTGGTTCACAAGACCGGCGGCGGCACCGGCTATGCCTTTTCCCGCCTGCGCTCCAAGAACTCCTCGGTGCAGTCGACCCAGGGGGTCGCCTCCGGACCGCTTTCCTTTGCCGCGGTATTCGATGCCGCCACCGAGACCATCAAGCAGGGCGGTAAACGGCGGGGCGCCAACATGGGCGTGCTGCGCATCGATCACCCCGATATCCTCGACTTCATCACCGCCAAGCAGGAGCAGGACAAGTTCAACAACTTCAACTTCAGCGTGGCCCTGACCGATGTTTTCATGAATGCGCTCGAGGTGGACGGTACCTATGAACTGATCGAGCCCTCCACCGGAGATGTCGTCCGGGAGCTCAAGGCCCGCGATGTCTTCGATCAGATCGTCGATCTGGCCTGGCTCAACGGTGAGCCCGGCGTGCTTTTCATCGACAGCGCCAACAAAAACAACCCGACGCCCCACCTGGGCGCCTTCGAGGCCACCAACCCGTGCGGCGAGCAGTGGCTTTTACCGTATGAAAGCTGCAATCTCGGTTCGATCAACCTGGCCAGGTTCGTTTCTGAGGAAGCCGTTGACTTCGACCGGCTCGAGCAGACGGTGCGCAGCGCCACGATTTTCCTGGACAACGTCATCGACTGCAACCGCTTCCCGATTCCGGAAATCGAGGAGATGACCCTGAAGACCAGAAAGATCGGCCTCGGCATCATGGGTATGCACGACATGCTGATTCAGCTCGGTATTCCTTACGCCAGCGATGAAGGCCGGCAGCAGTCGGCCGAGGTGATGAACTTTATCCGCGATATCTCCGAAGACGAATCGATCAAGATCGCCAAAAAGAAAGGGCCGTTTCCCGCCTATGACAAGAAAACGGCCGGCTACGAACCGCGGCGCAATGCGGCGCTCACTTCGATTCAACCCACCGGCACCGTGTCGATGATCGCCGATTGTGCCTCGGGCTGCGAGCCTTACTTTTCAATCGTCATGATCAAACACGTCATGGACGGCGACCGGCTGGTACTGGTCAACAAATATTTTGAACAAGTCGCCATGGAGCAGGGCTTTTACTCCAAGGAGCTGATGGAAAAAGTGGCCGACAGCGGCACGGTGATCGGCCATGACGAAATCCCGGAGAAGTGGCAGGAGGTCTTCCGCACGGCCCAGGACATCAGCCCCGACGACCATATCAAGATGCAGGGCATTCTCCAGCAGAGCGGGGTGGACAGCTCGATTTCCAAGACCATCAACCTGCCCTCCACGGCCAACCGCGAGGATGTCAGACGCTCCTATCTGCTCGGCTACAACCTGGGCTGCAAAGGCTTGACCGTCTATCGGGACGGCTCACGGGATTCCCAGGTGCTGAACACCAAGGAGCGCTCGGAAAAATCGAAACCCGAAGCCGGGACGGCGGTGGTCTCCGAAAACGGCAAACGCAACCTGCCCGACGTGCTCAGCGCCAAGCGCTACCGGGTGAAGGACCAGGACGGCAAATCGGTCTACATCATCGTCTGTTTCGATGAAAACGAGCAGCCGATGGAGGTGTTTGCCAAATTCCCCTTCGACAACCGGGTCGATCTGAAGGATAAATCGACCATGTGGACCACCACCTGCCGGCTGGTGTCTTTGTCCCTGCGCTTCAATGTGCCGATGAACGAAATCATCAAGCAGCTTGACCGTTCCAGCGGCCATATGCTTGATCTGCCGGCCCAACTCAGCAAACTGTTCAAGTCGTTCATGGCCGGAACCCAGCACGGCTTCTCCGATACCTGCCCGGAGTGTTCGGGCAATCTGGTGTTCGAGGAAGGCTGTGAAACCTGCAAATCCTGCGGCTATTCCAAGTGCTCCTAGTAGATGAATTTTCACGTGAAAGGAGTGCGACATGGCGAAAATAGGTAGAAACGAGCGCTGTCCCTGCGGCAGCGGCAAAAAATACAAGCATTGCTGTGCCCGGAACCCGCACATCGAGAAGCGGCCGTCAACGCCGGAAGAGCAGCTCAAGATATCGCTGATGAAGGCGGTGGAAAAGAGCGTCGAAGCTGCCCGGCAGAATGAAGCAGAGCATCGCTGAACTCGGTGTTTTCGTCCTGCTCTCCACCAGTCAGGGGAACTGCTGGCTCTTCGAAGTCACCCAGTCCGACTGCGTCCAGCTCGCCGCAGACGGCGAGGTTCTGCCAAATCCGATCGACGAGAACCCCGAAACCATCGAGATCGAGTGGAGCCACACCTTTGCGGTGAGGGACAAGAAGATGGTATTGACCGCTTACACCGACAAAGCCGAAAAGGTTCTCGAAGATTGCCCGGTCAAAGAGGTAGCCGCGTCAGTAAAACGAATAAGGAAGAAAATCCCACAAGAGATGCTGAGCGAAATCCATATTGGTTGAGGCGCGGCGATACACCATGCAGTGCTTCGTCGCTTTTGAAAGAGGCATACTAACTGTGTATAGCCTCTTTCAAGTCTTCTCGCCCTGCATGGTGTCTCACCACGCTTGATGATTTGGGTAGGTTCGGAAAATTTTTGACTGACTGAGAAGGGTACTGTTTCTTTATGACTGGATTTGTTCGTATTCATCCCCATGCTGGTCTGCATGGGGATTATTTTTTTCTTTTCCCAGCAGCCGGGGGACAGTCTTGATCTGCCAATGTTCAGCGGGGCTGACAAGGTGTCCCATGCACTTGCCTATGGGCTGCTGAGCTGGACCGTGATCATTGCCTTTTCAAAAGAGACCCGGGTCCGCAGGAGCGGGCTGGTGTTTGCTGCCGCCGTGCTGGTGCCGATCCTTTACGGGATCAGCGACGAGTATCATCAGAGCTTCATCGACGGCCGCAGCAGCGAGCTGGCCGATGTGCTGGCCGATGCCTTCGGCGCCCTCGTGGTCAGTTCAGCATGGTTCTTAAGTAAGACGGTAAAACAAAAGGATAGGACCGGTATCTCCTAAGTCACTTCATCAGAAGCCGAGCCATGTCCTTGGCAAAATAGGTGATAATGATATCGGCTCCGGCCCGCCTGATCGACAGCAGCGTCTCCTGCATCGCCCGCTCACCATCGATCCAGCCGTTGGCTGCCGCTGCCTTGATCATCGCGTATTCGCCGCTGACGTGATAGGCGGCCAGCGGCAGATCGAACTCATCGCGCAGTTTGGCGATGATATCCAGATAGGCCAGGGCCGGTTTGACCATCAGTATATCGGCGCCTTCGTCGACATCGAGCGTGGCTTCCCGGAGCGCTTCGCGGCTGTTGGCCGGATCCATCTGGTATCCGCGTCTGTCGCCGAACTGTGGTGTCGAATCTGCGGCATCGCGAAAGGGGCCGTAAAACGATGACGCATATTTGACCGCATAGCTCATGATCGGGATCATTTCGAAGTTGTTCTCGTCGAGTGCGGCGCGAATCTCGGCGACTCTGCCGTCCATCATGTCAGACGGGGCGACCATATCGGCGCCGGCCCGGACATGCGATAGAGCCGTTTTGGCCAGGATCTCCAGGGTCGCATCGTTGTCGACCTCGTTGTTGACCAGAAAACCGCAGTGACCGTGGTCGGTGTACTCACAGAGACAGACGTCGGTGATGACCAGCAGTCCGGGGGCCTTGTTCTTCAATTCTCTGATCGCCCGCTGAACGATACCGTCCTTGGCATGGGCGCCGGAACCGACACCATCCTTTTTCTCCGGAATACCGAAGAGCATTACGGCATTGACGCCCAGTTCCAGCAATTCTTTCGCCTCAGCGGCCAGCTGGTCGACGCTGATCTGGTTCACGCCGGGCATCGAGGCCACCGGGTTGCGCACATTTTTACCGGCAACGATGAAAAGCGGATAAACCAGCTGGCCGGCGGACAGCGTCGTTTCGCGGATCATGGTGCGCAGGGCTTCGTTGCGGCGCATTCTGCGGGGCCGATATTCGGGAAATACCATGGTTTTTCTCCTGTTATGGATAAATGAGTAGGTCGAATGTTTGGTCTAGACGTTATCAGCGCTTCCGGCAACGCTTTCGGGCTGAATGAAATTCTCGCTGGTGGTGATCGGCAGTTCGATGATAAAGACTGATCCTGTCGGTTCATTATCCTGGACGCGTATATAGCCGCCATGATCGTTGACGATGGTCGAAACGATCGCAAGTCCGAGGCCGGTACCGCTCTTCTTCGTTGAAAAATAGGGCTCGAACAGGCGCAGCTTATTCTCCTTGCTGATGCCCGGGCCGTTGTCGCGGACTTTGAGCAGCACCGTCTGGGCCAGATGGTTGAGCGACAATTCGATATCGATCCTGCCGCCTTCGGGCAGCATCGCCACCGCGTTGTCGAGCAGATTGATCAGGCAGCGCTTGATCTGTTCGGCGTCGAATTCGAAAACAGGCAGCTCAGTCTCGGCATGCAGGACAAAATCGATCTCTTTGTGCGCTTCCTGGTAGAGAACAAGGGTCTCCCCGGTCAATTTTGCCAGGCTCCCCGGTGCTTTGCTGATCTTTGGCATGCGGGCAAATTGGGAGAATTCACTGACCAGCTGTTTCAGTGCTTCGACCTGGCTGATGATCGTTTCGGTGCAGCGATCTAACACAGAATCTTCTTCCCGGAGAATCTCGGGGTAGCGCTTTCTCAGCCGCTGGGCGGAAAGCTGGATCGGCGTCAGCGGATTCTTGATCTCGTGGGCGATGCGCCGCGCCACTTCACGCCAGGCGGCCATACGCTGCATCCGCTCGATCTTGGTCAGATCATCGAAGACCAGGACGAAACCGATCGGCGTCCCTTCATCATCCTCGAGGCGCGAAAAATTTACCAGCAGCGAGAGGCGTACCCGGTTCAGCGTCACTTTGAGATGCTGTTCGATCGACATTTTCCCGGTGGTGTACATCTCTTCGATGAAGCGGTCGAGTATGTGGGTGTATTCACGGGGCAGGGCTTCGCGATAGGTCATATTGATGAACTGGGAGCGGTTAATGCGCAGCAGTTTGGCGGCGAAGTTGTTGATCGTCGTAATTCTGCCGTGATCATCGAGGGAAACGACCCCGGCCGAAACGTTCTGCAGGATTATTTCGGTGTAGCGCCGGCGCTGTTCCGATTCCTGGGAACTCTGCTGGAGCGCCGTGTGGGTTTCGGCCAGCTGCTGGTTGCTGCTGTGGATGTTGGCGGTCATCGCGTTAAAGGATGAAACGAGCTGGCCGATTTCATCTTCCGACTCGGTTTCCATGGTGAAATCAAAGTCGCCCTCGGATACCCGCTGCGTTGCCGCTGCCAGCTTGTCGACCGGCTCGGTGATGGTGCGGGCGATGCGCAGGCCGAACCAGATAGCGGCAAAGACGATCAGCAGGGTGACAATCAGCAGGATCAGCAGCAGCCAGAACTTGAACGGCTCCTTCAGGTGGATGAGTTGGCGGTAATCGTCGATACCGCTCGATATGCGGGTCATCTGATCAATTCTGGACCGGTCGATGAGCAGCGAGGTGATCAATACCGCCGAGGCTGCCGGTTCCGGTCCGAGCGCAATGGTGCGGACATGCCTGACCAGTTCGCCGATCTCGGTTTTCTGAATGATCGATGACGCCTCCTGAGAGCTGCGCACCTGCTGCAGGGTCTGGACCGGTATTTTCGGGGCGGCAATGACGCCGAGTTCTCTGGTGGCTGCGCTTAGCTCGATCCCGGTGGCGTCGATGATCAGGGTCAGCATCGAAGGAACGGCGGGCGGCGTCAGCTCGAGCAGTGCTTCCAGCCGCGGCGCCAGTTCTTCGGCAGAGAGTGTCTCAAAAGACTGGGACGCCGTCCGATCGGCAATTCTGTCGGCGCTGCCGGCGGCCTGGTTGCGGGTATCGACAATCACCGAGCGGGCCAGGCCGAGTGACTCCTGAAGCGACTCTTCGATGCTGGAATTGAACCAGTAGTCAACGCTTGAAGAAATAAACTGCAGGGCTACGAAGAAAAGCAGAATGGTCGGAAACAGTGAAAGCGACAGAAATGAGATTACCAGCTTGGTGCGCAGCCTGCTGCCCATGACCTTTCTGCGGCGCTCGAAAATGAGTTCGGCCAGGTAGCGAAGAACCAGAAAAAGAACAACCAGAATGAGAATGACATTGAGGTTGATCAGCGCGAATATAACGATATTGGAGTTGAGCGGCAGCTGGATATCTTTTTCGAAAAGTCTGCCCTGCAGCCAGATAAAGAGCGGGATGAGGCAGAGGCAGATGAAGATGACTCTGACGACAATTCGTCTTTTCTGACGGCGCTGCTCGACATCAGGTATGGTCTGCACCAGCATCAGATCATCCGCTGAGGGATCGCTGTTCCGGCTGCTGCTGTGACTTTCCATTTCCCGGGAAGTCTCCCTAGTACATGAACTCGATGGTGTGCCAGTCGGTATTCAGATCCCACCAGGAGATAAACGGAATGACGGAGTGCAGGCTGAGCGGCAGTGTTTTTTTGTAAAGATCTGCCTTAACCCTGAGGCGGTATGTCTGGTCCGGCTCGAGCTCTTCGAGTTTGACGATCTTCAGGCCGTTGATCTCGTTGAGCAGAACTTTGGCTTCCTCCAGCGTTTCTACCGTGTGCACTTTTTTGGAGATCTCTTGAGTTGTGACGGTGTAGAGCTGTTTGAGGGTGTCGTAGCTGAGTGAGTGGGAGAACTCGATCTTTGCCAGCTGGTCATCGAACCAGTTCGACTCGATCTTTTCGAGTTCCACGAAAAATGAGAACTGTACCGGGATGCCGCTGTGCAGCCCCTCGATCATCTCGCTGGTCAGAGAGTTTTCCAGCTCGCCGAAAAAAAGCAGGTGGGTGTCGGAGGTGGTAACAATGATATCGGTGAAATGAGGTCCGCTGACCTTCGGAGCATCGGCTGCCGAACTCTGCAGGGGCTGAAACAGAAAAAGAAGCACCAGTGCACAAAGGATAGCGGGCACTGTCGGAAATTTGAATTTCATAGATATGTCGTATGAATCAACCTTTCAGCTTTACCGGTCAGGTGCTGAAAACAACAATAGCTCAAAGGGATTGTTATTGCTTGAAAATCGTTATATTCTACTTGAATTTAGCGGCTCTGTCCATGGCTTGTTGGAAATGACCCGCCGGACTCGATTCAGTTGCTTTTTTGGGCATATGTCTGTATATAAACAGAAACTATCACCGACCTGGAAAATAAGCTAATCAGTGCCATCATAAAACATGTCGCCACGCCCTAAAAAACTGAGACATTGTGAGGGAAACTTCTGCGGCAGAGCTTTCAAGCCGACCGGAACACCGCTTGGCGAGCTGCATAAAGTAAATCTGCATCGCGATGAACTCGAAGCCTTGCGACTCTGCGACTTCGAGGGACTCACTCAGGAGGAGGCCGGTTCGCGCATGGGTGTGTCCCGGGGCACCGTCCAGCGCATCATTACCGGCGCCCGCAAAAAAACCGCCCGCGCCCTGACCGAAGGCCAGGCGCTGGTCTTCGTCGACTCCGAGAGTTGAGTACTTGCTTCTTTTTTTGTTTCTTGATCGTTTCAAAGTTCCTCCAGATGTTCTTATAAAGTTACCCGGCTCAATGCCTGGCTGAAAACTCCGTCTTGCCGCACGTGAAGGTCTGCCGACTGCGGCTGCTGCGCTCCGGCCTTTTAAACAGAGCAGTGAAAAACCGACCGGATGACGGCCGCTGCGCGGCCTATTGCGGTCGGTAATCGTTTTCACTGCTCTGTCGGGCCTCCACAATGCAGCCTCCGTCAGCACCCCCACACGTGCTCCGCCCTTTCATTATTTTAAAATCAGTTACTCAGCAAATTCGGCAGACCCGCAAGATTCATCCTCTAAAATCACTGCCTTGAATGAGGGTTGTGAGGTGATGGAGTGTGCATCAGCGTTAGGCCCCGGAGACCGCTGAACCAGGCCCGAAGGGTTGCGCAGCAACCGGCTGCCATAGGCTGCGAAGCAGCCGTCATCCAGCCGGCCTCAGCGGTCGGAGGATAAGGCCGGGAGCGTAGCACACGGAATCATCTCACAACCCGGCCCATAGACCGTGACCGTTCAGTGCCCCCTGTGCAGCCCGCCTATATGTTCTCGCGGGTCTTGTGGAATTCGATATCCGGCCACTTCTCCATGAAGTAGTTGAGCATCCATTCGCTTTCGGCCAGATAGGTGAGAAAGCCTTCCGAGTCGTGAGCCAGGGCGGCCTGGTTGGCGCGCTCGAATTCCGCCATCTTCTTTTTGTCAGTGCAGGTGACCCAGCGCGCCGCTCTGGAGTTGACCGTTTCATAGACGGCGTCCACCCCATACTCATTTTTCAGGCGGGCCACGGTCACCTCGAACTGCAGTACACCGACGGCACCCATGACGTAGTCGGAGCCGAGCAGCGGGCTGAACACCTGGATGGCGCCTTCTTCGGCGAGCTGGACCAAGCCTTTCTGGAGCTGCTTCATTTTCAGCGGGTTCTTCAGCAGGACCCGGCGGAAGTGTTCGGGGGCGAAGTTGGGGATTCCGGTGAATTTCAGTGCTTCTTTGGTGGTGAAGGTGTCGCCGATCTTGATGGTGCCGTGGTTGGGCAGACCGATGATGTCGCCCGGCCAGGCTTCTTCGACGTTTTCCCGGTCCTGGGCCATGAAAATGATGGCGTTGGCCAGATTGATATCTTTGCCGATGCGATGATGGCGCACCTTCATGCCCTTTTTGAAAACCCCTGAACAGATGCGCATGAAGGCGATACGGTCGCGATGGGCCGGGTTCATGTTGGCCTGGATCTTGAAAACGAAGCCGGAGAACTGGGGTTCGGACGGCTCGACGACCCGGCTGACGCTCTTACGGGCAGACGGCCCGGGTGCCATCTCGACAAAGGTGTCGAGCATTTCCTGGACGCCGAAGTTGTTGACCGCACTGCCGAAAAAGACCGGGGTCTGGTTGCCTTTGAGGTAATGGCTGTACTCAAACGGGTTGGCGGCGCCTTCGAGCAGTTCGATTTCGTCCCGGAGATCATCGGCCTGACTGCCGATCAGCTCATCGAGCTCGGGGCTGTTCAGATCAGATATGGTGATACCCGGCTGGTCTCTTGTTTCTGCTCCGGGAGTGAAGAGTTTGAGCTGTTTTTTATAGAGGTTGTAGACCCCCTTGAAACGCTTGCCCATGCCGATGGGCCAGGACAGGGGAGAGCATTCGATCTGCAGCTTTTCCTCGATTTCATCGAGCAGTTCCAGCGGCGAGCGTCCTTCGCGGTCGAGCTTGTTGATGAAAGTGATCAGCGGGGTGTTGCGCATCCGGCAGACTTCCATCAGTTTTTCTGTCTGAGCCTCAACCCCCTTGGCGCTGTCGATGACCATGACCGCCGAGTCCACCGCCGTCAGAACGCGGTAGGTGTCTTCTGAAAAATCCTGATGACCGGGGGTGTCGAGCAGATTGATCTCGAAGTCGCGGTAGGTGAACTTCATCACCGAGGTGGTCACCGATATGCCGCGCTCGCGTTCGACCGCCATCCAGTCGCTGGTGGCATGGCGCTCGGCCTTGCGGGATTTGACCGCTCCGGCAAGGTTGATGGCGCCGCCGTAAAGCAGCAGCTTTTCGGTCAGTGTTGTTTTACCGGCGTCCGGATGGCTGATAATGCCGAAGGTGCGGCGCCGTTTGATTTCTGCTTCGAGCCGGGAACTCATCGTGTGAAAATGTCCTTTGCTAAATGAAAGCTACTGGGTATGGTGCCCTTGAAAAAACTCAGAAGCATAGGTTTTCTGCCAAATATTGCAACTTAAATTACAAGACTGTCATGGAAAAAGGAAGAACGGTGCTGGTGACCGGCGGCTGCGGCTTCATCGGCTCCAACTTTATACACCTGGCCGCAGAGATCTGTCCCGGTTGGCGAATCATCAACCTCGACCTGCTCACCTATGCCGGCAATCTGAACAATCTTGCATCATTTTCAGACAATGAGCGCTATCGCTTCGTCAAAGGCGACATCGGCGATGCGGCGCTGGTCGGCCGGCTCTTTGACGAGGAACAGATCGACACGGTTGTTCACTTCGCGGCTGAATCCCATGTCGATCGCTCAATTGTCGGCCCCGCCGCCTTTATCAACACCAATATCCTGGGTACGTTCACCCTTCTGGAAGCGGCGCGGAAGGCCTGGCTCGGTGCGGCGGCACCAGTAAAGGAGCCGATGTTTCTGCATGTCAGCACCGATGAGGTGTTCGGATCGCTCGGAGAGACCGGCTACTTCACCGAAGAAACCGCCTATGACCCGCGTTCTCCCTATTCGGCCTCGAAGGCGTCGTCGGACCATCTGGTTGGTGCTTATTTTCATACCTACGGCCTGCCGATATTGATCACCAACTGCTCGAACAACTATGGCCCTTACCAGTTCCCGGAAAAACTGATCCCGCTGGTGTTCAACAACTGCCGTGAGGGGAAGTCGCTGCCGGTGTATGGTGACGGCAAAAATATCAGGGACTGGCTCTATGTCACCGATCACTGCCGGGCGATCATCGAGGTTCTTGAGAAAGGGCGGACAGGCAGGACCTACAACATCGGCGGAAACAACGAAAAGACCAATCTCGAGGTCGTCACCACCATCTGTGAAATCCTCGACAAAAAGATCGGCCGCCTGCCCGACGGCAGCAGCCGCACCTCGCTGATTACCTTTGTCACCGACCGGCTCGGCCATGACCGCCGCTATGCGATCGACTCGAGCCGGCTCAAGGATGAAATCGGCTGGCAGCCGTCTCTGACGTTCGAACAGGGCATCGACAGGACCATCGACTGGTACCTGGCCAACCAGCAATGGCTGGAGACGGTGATCGACGGTTCGTATAAAAAATATTATCAGAACATGTATCAATAGATAGCGACTCGAAAAAAAGTTATGGAAATAATCACCACTGACATACCTGACGTACTGATCCTCAAACCGCAGGTCTTCGGTGACGAGCGGGGCTTCTTCATGGAGAGCTTCAATCGCCGCCGCTGGTTCGAGGCCACCGGGCTTGATTGCGATTTCGTTCAGGACAACCACAGCCGTTCAACTCGCGGAGTATTGAGGGGCCTGCACTACCAGATCAATCAGCCCCAGGGCAAGCTGGTCCGGGTCGTTTCAGGTGAGGTGTTTGACGTGGCCGTCGATCTGCGCCGTTCAGCGCCGACATTCGGTACATGGGCAGGGGTCCGCCTCAGCGAGGAAAACCGGTTGCAGTTCTGGGTGCCTCCGGGATTCGCCCACGGTTTCATGGTGCTCTCGGAGTCGGCCGATTTTCTCTACAAGGCGACCGACTACTATGCACCCGAGCATGAGCGCTCGATTATCTGGAACGATGTGGATCTGGGTATCGACTGGCCGCAGGGTTTCAGCCCCGAGCTCTCAGACAAGGATCGTGCAGCGCCGCGTTTTTGCGACGCTGACGTGTATGAGTAATCGTTAGTGTGAGTCAGGCTTTAACCGCCGTAGAGAAGTTCCCCACCGGAAAAACCCAGACCGCCGCAAATGGCGAGATTGACCAGGTAGAGCACGAACATCTTCTTCTGCGGCGCCCCTTTCTGCTTCTGGACAACGGTAAAAATCAGCATGGCCGTCAGCGCGACGCCGAGAATCAGTTTGATGATGATCCACTGGTTGTAATCGCCGCCGAACCACTCCTGCCAGTCGAGCAGTCCGGCGATATAGGTGGGAATGACGGCGACGAGGGCGAGAATGATGCAGTGGTAAGCCGTCCGGGCAAAACTCTTATCCGGCCATTTCCAATCGGCCAGGGAGAAAGCCACCGCACCGACCACCATACCCATCGGCACATGGACAATGATTGGATGGATCGGATGATGAAAGCCGAAAACGCCAAGGAGATTGTAAAAGGATTCGATCATGTTGGTTGTATCAGATTGAGGTTAAACGGCCGAGTTGTGGTGACTGCGCTGGGCATACGCTCAATCTCATATCACAGCGCGGTACCGTTTCTGGCCTAACATTAATCACAATCTCCCGGAATTAAAGTAATCCGCGGATTTTTCTCTGATGGTCCCGGGGACCGCTACCGGGCTTTCAAAAAGGCGTAGAGATCGGCAACATCCTGGTCGGATATTTTTTCTTCGGGGTATTTCGGCATGATCGGTGAGCCGGCATCGCGGATGATACGCTTGAACCGCCAGAAGCTCATATCGAGGTTGTTGACAACCGGTGCTTTGCCGTCGTCGCCATTAACGCCGTGGCAGGCATAACAATTATTCATCGAATACCAGCGTTTTCCATCTTCGGGGTTGCCCATGGGCGTGCTGCATGAACTGCTGAACAGCGCAATCAGAAGCAGTGCTGCCGAGGCCGGTACCGCCGCCATCCACCATTGAGCCGATGCCTTTTTCATTGTCTCTCTCCTTGTTTTCGATGATCTGAACGCTGCTGGTCTAAATATTTGCAGCAGCCTAGCTCAATAGTTGCATATTTGCAAGTTTTATTCAACGATGCCGGGAGCTTGACACGACTTCAATCCAGATCTTTTCAATTCGTTGATAGACGGATTTCCAGCTGAAATAATCGAGATCGGTCCTGGTGAGTACGTGGCCGCCGCTGTTTGGTCTATCATGCATGTACGGACGAAGCGTCCGAATAAGGTCATCGGTGAAATGGCGTTCGTCTGCAGGGTGACTGGTTGCCGCATCGAGCGTCACCGGTGCCGGAACCAGGTCGATGGAACCTTCGGGCAGCCGCTGTGCTATCTCGCGACAGCCGGGCAGGTCGGTGGTGATGACCCGGCAGCCGCAGGCCAGCGCTTCGAGCACGACCAGCGGCAGACCTTCGAACAGCGAGGGCAGGATGAAGATATCGCTGAGGCGCATCAGCTTGGCCAGTTCGTCCTGAGGCAGCGGGCCGTGGATAGTCACCTGACTGCCTAACTTTTTGGCCTCCTCGATACAGTGGTGATATTCGTGTCCCTGGCCGCTGCCGGCCAGATGAAGATGAAACGGAAATCGTTCAAGCGCTTTGAGGGCGCGGAGCAGCCAGGGGACGCCTTTGGCAGAGCTGAGCTTGCCGGCGTATACAATCGTGCAGCGCTCATTGTTCCCTGGCATACGGTTCTCGAGGTTGAATATCTGGTCGTCGAAACCGGCTCCGACAATATGAATGCGCGTTTTCTCAATGCCATAGAGCGCTGCTATCTCGTCGTGCTGGCTCGCGGTGAGGCAGCAGACGCGTTCGATCTTTCTACACCCTCTGGAAACGGCGGCAGCAAGGCTCGGACACTGGTGAAACTGCCTGAGATCCGATCCGTGACAGCTGACGGCGACCGGTATCTCAGGAGCCAGGTCTTTGATGATCGAGCTGACCAGCCAGAGGTGGTGGGTATGGATGACATCGGGTTTGAAAAGGTCCAGGGCGGAAGCGATTGCTGACCTGAAACGCTCGAGGTAGGAAGTGACGTCGGCAGGGCCGAGGCTGCTGAAGGTTCTGCTCGGATAGGGCATGACATCGCTCATGCCGAGAAGAGCCTGCGGGTTTTCCGGGGTGTCATATCGAACAACGCTGACATGGGAGGGATCGACGCCTCGCAATTTGACAGGGCCGCTGCCGTTCAGGCCGCAGACAAGGTAATTGTCGTGGCCGCTTGACCATGCCTGGGTCATGATCTGCTGAAGATAGATGCCGCTGCCGGTCGAATCCGGGCGCTGGCTGATGACGTTAAGGATTCTCACGCTGATCCTGGTAGAGCCTGGCTAATTGTCTCAGCAGCCGATCCCGATGGTTGGCCGGCTGGTTGAGTAAAATGACGAACGGATCGAGTCTGCCGCCGGAGCTGAAATAGCCGCCATAGCCGTAGACACCATTCAGGGTCCCCGATTTTCGCAGGATGCCGTCCCGGCTGGGCAACAACTCGGCGTAGGGCGCAAATGACTGGAGTATGCTGACCATGGCCGCCGGCGAGACCCGGTTGTTTCGCGACAGGCCTGAGCCCTCGACAATGGTGAAGTGATGCTCATCGATTCGGGCGGCGAGCACTTCGCTGACGGCGCGGCACCCTTTCTCCCAGGTCGCCGGTGCTCCGAAGCGGGCCGCACCGGCATACGAGAAAGATCTGATTGGCAATGAAGTTGTTGGAGTGCGCCAGGCAGCCGCGCAGCATCTGTGCCAGCGTTTTTTTGCTGGAGTAGATGTAGATCAGGCGATCCCGCTGATCCACCCTGCCGCGCTCGAATGAGCCGGCAACGACAACGCCGTGCCGGCGCAGCATCTTGGCAAACAGTTCGGCAGCATAGCGCAGCGGCGTGATGGTTTCGTTCCTGCTTGAAAAGGCGGAGATATTGACCCGGTGGGTTCCTCCTCCGACCAGTGAGCCGATCTCTTTGGTGATGTCCAGCAGCGGCGTCTGGGGCTCGGGGGAGGTGATCGACCCATCGGCCAGCCTGCTCAGAGACACCGAGTTGAAGTTCACCGCCAGGGCGCCGTTTTCGGCATCGTAGGGGTTGTCTGAGTTTTCCGAGCCGTCGGCCGGCCCATCGAGGGCGAAATAGTGATCGTCGATGATGATCTTTTCAAGCCGGCTCACCCCCTTCTCCTTGAGGGTGAGGGCGATCTCATCGATCCGCTCCGAAATCAGGTAAGGGTCCCCATATCCTCTGATGCACAGGGTCGTATCGTTGTGAAGGAAAAATTCGGTTTTTATCCGGTGGTTCGGACCAAGCAGTTCAAGCGCCGCCAGCGCCGTGGCGATCTTTATGGTCGAGGCCGGAACGAAAAGCCTGTTTTCGTTGAACCGGGCGAGTGTCTGGCCGTCCCTGGTGAGCATATAGCCGCCGTTGGCAACCAGGCGCTGCAGTGCTGCGCTGCCGGGATCCGTCTGATCTTCGGCGGGCACCATGCCGGGCCCCATGAAAAAGGCCCACAGCGCGAGCATGACACTCACAGCGGCGGGCCTTGACCAACGCATCGGCGCCGAGGTCCTGATCGCTTTAAATCTTCGGCAGATTGGCCATCGACGCGGCGATCTGCGCTTCAGGATAGTCGAAATCCTGCAGCTCACCGGCGAAGTAGCGGTCGTATGAGGCCATGTCGATCAATCCGTGACCGGAAAAGTTGAACAGTATCGTTTTGGGTTCATCGGGCTCGCGGGTGGCTTCGATGATTGCGCCCCGAATGGCGTGGCAGGTTTCCGGTGCCGGAATGATGCCTTCGGTCCGGGCAAAGAGAACGCCGGCCTCGAAACACTCGAGCTGCTGCAGCCTGATCGGCTCGACCATCTTGTCACGGACCATCGCCGAAACGATCGGAGCCATCCCGTGATAGCGCAGGCCGCCGGCGTGAATTCCCGGAGGAATGAAATCATGGCCGAGGGTGTGCATATAAAGAAGCGGCGTCGTCTGGGCGGTATCTCCGAAGTCATAGGCCAGAAGACCGCCGGTCAGGGTCGGGCAGGAAGCCGGTTCGGTGCCGACAAAGCGGATTTTCTTTCCTTCCAGGTAATCCGGAACGTACGGTACCGCCAGTCCGGCAAAATTGGAGCCGCCGCCGCAGCAGCCGATGATCACGTCGGGGTAGTCCCCGGCAATCTCCATCTGCTTTTTGGCCTCGAGCCCGATAATCGACTGGTGCAGAATCACATGGTTGAGAACCGAGCCAAGGCCGTAGTTGGTGTCCTCTCTGGTGGCTGCATCCTCGATCGCTTCAGAAATGGCGATACCCAGTGAGCCGGGGGTGTCGGGCATTTTCTCCAGGATGGCGCGGCCGGTGTTGGTCTCCTCGCTCGGGCTCGGAACGACGCTGGCACCGTAGGCGTGCATGACCGATTTACGGTAGGGTTTCTGGTCAAAGGAGATACGCACCATGTAGACCTTGCATTCCAGGCCGAATTTGTTGGCGGCCAGGGCCAGGGCGCTGCCCCACTGGCCGGCGCCGGTCTCGGTGGCCATCCGTTTGACGCCTTCGCGCTTGTTGTAATAGGCCTGGGCGACGGCGGTATTGGGCTTATGCGAGCCAACCGGTGAGACACCCTCATTCTTGAAATAGATTTTAGCTTTAGTCTTCAAGGCCTTTTCGAGCGTGGTCGCTCTGACCAGCGGGGACGGGCGCCAGATCTTCAGGATATCGAGTACTTCTTCGGGAATGTCGATAAAGCGCTCACTCGACATTTCCTGCTCGAGCAGCCCCATCGGAAAGATCGCGGCCAGTTTTTCCGGCCCCATGGGCTCCTTGGTCTCCGGGTCAAGAGGCGGCTGCAGTCCTCCCGGCAGATCGGGAACGACGTTGTACCACTGGAGAGGCATTTCATCATCACGCAAGACGATTTTCTTGTTCATGGGATCTCCTTCTGAAATTCGACTGATAATCTGCACTGGTTGGTAATGGTCATGTTTCTTACCATGAAACCAGCACAGGCGGCAAGACCGATCAGGGATCGATTTCGACCCAGGAGGTTTTCAGTACGCGCAGTTTCAGCGTCGTCTCCTGGTCAAGTTTCAATAAAGCTGCCAGAGCCTCGCTCGGTTTGATCCCCGGAGCTCCGCTGCGACTGATAAGAGTGAGCCTGACTTTTTGCTCTGCAAGGGCTTCTATATCTGATACGAGCGGCCGGAGGTCGAGCTTTTTACGCCGGCCTTTTCTGGTCACTTCGATGACCCATGAAGCAGAGCCGCGGAACTGCTCGATGCTCTTTTCAGCGGCGGCGTCAAGCATATATGGCAGTTCTATTTCATAGGTGCTGGCCATGTTCTGAGTCAGCTTCCCAGAGAGCGGGATGATGCCTTTGACGGTTAAACCTTCCGGTAAAGACTGATTCAGTTGTTCAGCGGTCGCAGCCGGGTCTTCGAGTTCCATGACCAGATCGACGGCGAAAAACTCGTCGAGACTCTGGGTTCCGACCGGCAGCGCCGGCCCGAAGGAGATCTTCGGGGACGGATTGAAGCCCTGGGAAAAACGCGGTTTGAGCCGCGCCCGGCGCAGGCCGCGCTGGATGATCTGCAGAAATTCGAGATGTCCCAGATAACAGATCAGGCCGGTCCTGGAGTAGCTCACCAGATAACGATGATGCTCAGCAGGTTCGGCAGCTTCGGCAGTTTTGGCTGGCTCGGATTCGATCGCCGGCTCTGGTTCGGTTGCCGGGTCGGCGCTGGTCTGCTCAGGTTTATGAACGATGGGCATCACCGTCTCGAAGTCGCAGAGACCGCACTGCTGACAGCCGTGGTAGCGGCAGTCGGGAGTGTAGTCCTGCTGAAAGCTCTTGTTGCGCTCGTCGATCAGAAACTGCGGATCGACCAGCGAGTCGATGTGGCTCCAGGGGAGCGGCTCGTCGATATTTCGTTCGCTGAGGCAGCTGTCAAGCTCCAGGCCGATTTCAGCGGCCGCCTCAAGCCAGCGGGAGAGGTCGAAATATTCGCTCCAGCTGTCGAGCCGGGCGCCCTGTTCCCAGGCCTTGATCAGCAGCGGCGTCAGGCGCCGGTCGCCCCGTGCAAAGACTCCTTCCAGAAAGCTCTGTTCCGGGTCGTGATATTTCAGGCTGATCGATTTTTTATGGAGCCTCGATTTCAGATAGTTCAGTCTTCGGCGACTTTCTTCGATAGAGAGCTGTGCTTCCCATTGAAACGGGGTGTGAGGCTTGGGAACGAAAGTGCCGACGCTGACCGATATCTTCTTCCTGGAGCGTCCGCTGACGTCCCCGGCACGAGCGGTTTTTTCAACCAGGTCGACAATGGCGTCGAGATCAGCATCGGTCTCGGTCGGCAGGCCGATCATGAAATAGAGCTTTATCAGGTTCCAGCCCAGGGCGTATGCCTGCTCGGCGGTCTGGAGCAGATCCTCTTCACTGATCCCCTTGTTGATGGCCTGGCGCAGCCGCTCGCTGCCCGCTTCCGGGGCCAGTGTGAAACCGGTCTTGCGAACCGTGCGGATCTGATCCATCAGCGCTTTGGTGACGGTGCCGACCCGCATCGACGGCATTGCAACGGAGACTTTTTCTTCACCAAAACGCTGCATCAGCCGGGGCAGGACGTCGGACAGGCAGCTGTAATCACCGGTGGAAAGAGACAACAGCGAAATTTCATCAAACCCGGAATTGGTGATGCCCTGTTCGGCCAGCTCCATGATCTGTTCACCGGAGCGTTCCCTGACCGGCCGATAGGTGATGCCGGCCTGGCAGAACCGGCAGCCGCGGGTGCAGCCCCGGGCGACTTCGACGGTTAGCCGATCGTGGATGATCCGGGCATTGGGCACCAGCGGTTTGTGCAGGTGATCGATCCGGTCCAGGCTGGGAAGAATCCGGCGCTGTATCGTCGTCGGCGCCGACGCCTTCGCCTCTATCGATTCGATGGTTCCATCTTTTTTCCAGCGTGGGCGATATTTCCCGGGCACATAGACTCCTTCTACTGAAGCGAGAGCGTCGATAACCCGGGTACGCCCGGCTCCCTCTTTTTTCAGCGAAGCGACCAGCCTGCTGATTTCAACGACTGCCTCTTCTCCATCGCCGATGACAACTGCATCGAACAACTCGGCGACCGGCTCGGGGTTGAATCCGCAGGTTCCGCCGCCGAGAATGAGTGGTGCCGACTCGCTTCTGTCTGCGGCCAGAAAGTCGATGCCGGCCAGATCGAAAATGGTCAGAATATTGGTGTAACAGAGCTCATGCGGCAGGGTAATGCCGATCAGGTCGAAATCCGTCAGGCGGCGCCCGCTTTCAAGGGTCGTCATTGCTGCCCGGTGCCGGCGCATCAGCGCTTCAGCATCCGGTGCCGGACAATAGCAGCGCTCGGCCGCAAGGCCTCGTTCCCGGTTGAGTATATGGTAGAGAATCTGCAGCCCCTGGTGGGACATGCCGATTTCATACAGGTCGGGAAAAATCAGTGCCCAGCTGAGATCGGCATCAAAATCGATGTCCGGCAGGTTGAATTCGCGGCCGAGGTAGCGGCCGGGCCTGCTGACGGACGGTAAAAATTCGTATGGTCCCATAATGGTTGCGGTATCTCCGATGGTATGTGAAAGGCGACAGCCTACAGCATATTTACTTAATTTACCGTAGAAAGGGACATCCTTATCTACTGAAAATAGGTTGACTTTTCAAGAGCGGATAAGGTATTGAAATAGTCTGATATTTGTAGAAAACGTCCTTGTTGCGCCATGTCTTCCAACGTGCGTGCCGACCGGTTACCGGGATCTGATCGACACATATTCCCTTTTTTGTAAGATCAGCCATGGCCTGAGAGGCACGGTAACATAATGGGTACTCCAGTCGTGAAGCCGATACATATTGCACTTATAACGTTTTTTATCGTTCTCTCTGCGCTGACTTTCAGCGCTCAGTCCGGGGCGAGTACACCCACTATCGAATCGATTTCGGTTCTTGTCGAAAACCCTGAGTCGGAGCAGGTCGTTTTCAAGCTCAACGGCTCCCACACCCCGAAAACCTTCAGGATCGAAGGGGATCGGCCTCGGCTGGTCCTGGATTTTCTCGGCATCAATTATCCCGCTGGTGTAAAGCGGATCAGTGATGTCGGCGGAAAAATCATCAGTGGTCTCCGCGTCGGTATGCACCGTGACCCGTTTAAAACCCGGGTCGTTGTCGATATCCAGAAGAACACACCCTATCAATACGATTATTCTTTCAATGTTTCCAACAGCAGTCTGGTCGTCACCCTGACCCCGGAGATGAAGAGCTCCGATGCTGCCGAGCAGCCGACTGAAGGTCCGGTCCACCTCGGCTTTGAACAGCTCAAAGTGGTGCATGGTTCTGCCGCTGAGGAGGCGCGGGAGGATAGCGCTGAACCGCAAACGCCTGAACAGGAACAGAGCGCGCCCCGGACAGCTGAAACAGATGAGCAGAGCCCTGAGCAGGCCGGTCAGACCGATCAGACAGCTCAGCCGGATCAGACAGCTCAGCCGGATCAGACAGCTCAGCCGGATCAGACAGTTGAAGCGGCTTCTGTGGAATCAGCGAAAGAAGCGCTGACACCAGCACCGGTTGAAGTCGAGCCGCAGGGTGATGAGCAGGCCGGGAAAGAGTTTGCCGACTCGGGCAGCGGCCCGGCACCGAAATGCACCTGAAACGGCACCTGCTGAAATTGAAGACAATCAGCCGGCGGCGGAAAAAGAGGAGCCGGCAGGAGAAACCGCTGAAGTGCAGCCGGCGGAGCCTTTGCAGGATGAGTCGGTTCTGCTCGATGTGTCGTTTGAAAAGTCTGTCAACAACAGTGAAACGGTACTCTTCAGGCTGAACCATTTCTCTCCGCCGCTGGTATTCGGCATAGAAAAAGGTGAGCCGCGGGTTGTCTGCGACTTCATGGATACGACCATCGACGGCAATGTCCCTGAATTGATCGAGACCAGCGGAGAGTTCATCAATCGAATATCCGTTGCTCAGCAGAACGATCCCGACAAGGTACGGGTCGAACTGGTCCTGGTACCGAACCGTCACTATGACCTGCAGCAGTTGTTCTTCAAGGAAGACAATCTGTTCGTGGTCATTGTCAAAGAACTGCAGACAGACGGTGTCAAGACGAATTAGTCAGGCACACCCCTGCATCCCTTTCGTCTGATTTCCAGGCGGGCGGAAACCAAAACCCGATTCAGGGCCGCACTTCCTTTCTAAACGAAGCGGGAACGGCGAGGATAAAGCTGTCCGGCGCAAGGTTGGCCGGTTCGATATTGTCAAACAGCAGCCCGGCTGAAGTGTTGTACGGCAGCCCGGTTATCGAGATTTCAACCGGTCGCGGGCAAGCACTGCCCTGTTGCCAGCGCTCGTAAGAGATCAGGCCGCGGCTTCTGCCGAGATCGTCGAGGATCATCCGCTCGGTTATGGTGCCTGACTCCGCATCAAAGAGGATATATTCGTCAGCGAGACCTTCCTGTCCTTCGTGCATGATCTTCAGCCAGGCCCCCCTGTTGCGTTCGTCCAGCCTGATTTCTGCGATATCAGAGGCCGTCGCCGTGCTGCGTCCGGTGAGCCAGCCGACCCACGGGCGGTTTACCAGGGTCGGATCGATATTGTTTTGCGCTGCCCAGGTGCCAAGATCACCGCTGGTACTTGTTTTTCTGACAGCATCGAGCAGCTGGTAGCTCTGCCCGTTGGTGGCGATGACCAGCAGCGGCAGCCCCAGCGGACTGCTGACGGCGAGTTTCAGGTATGTCGGTTCGAGCAGCTGGCAGTATGCCTCAAAAGAATAGGTCCGGGTCGGCGTCTCCCAGGTTAACGCCAGCTCGCTGTCCGAGCCCGGTCCGCATCGGCTCCGTTCACTGATCGAATCGAGAAAAGCTGCCTGGATTGCCGCTTTGCGCTCGCCTTCGACGGTCTCGGTCCAGGGGTGTCGGGCACAGCCGTTCAGAACTGTTCCGGCCACGATCACGGACAGCAGAAGGCAGACAGAGATTCTGCTATCCGCCCAACGCATCTATCTTCATTTGAATCTGCACTTTTTGGTCTTGTTCTTTGAAGAGTTCCAGCGCTTTTCGATATGCCTCCAGTGCCTTTTTGTTATCTTTCAGGGCCCGATAGACATCGCCGAGATGTTCGTGCAGGTAGGGATCTTCCGGCAGCAGTTTCAGAGCCTGGATAAGTTCTGTGCGGGCGCCTTCGAGGTCGCCGAGTTTGAAATACACCCAGCCGAGGCTGTCCTGGATATAACCGTTGCCGGGTTTGAGCTGCATTGCCCGGGTGATATATTCGCGTGCCTGTTCGAGGTTGCGATCGGTGTCTGCCCAGGAGTAACCGACGAAATTGAGCGCTTCGGCATGATCGGGATTGATTTCGATCAATTTCTGCATGACAGCGATGGCTGCTTCGAGCTCATCAGCCCGTTCGAGCTGCAGAGCATACTCAAATAGAATCTGTTCGTTTTCCGGGTAGACTGAAGCTGCCGAATCAAGGATTGCAAGCGCTTTTTGTGGGCTGCCGCTATCCTGGTGCAGTGACGCTGCCATGACAAAGAACAGCGGTCTCTGCGTTGGGGCATCGGCCGTATAGTCGACGAGCATCTGCAGGGCCGACTCCGCTTCACCGAGCTCCCGAAGCAGCCTGGCCCGCATGATGACCGCATCTTCAAACTCTTCCTGCCGAGGCTCGATTTCTGCTAACACAGCGAGCGAATCGCGGAACTGCTGCCGTTCGGAATAGAGAATGCCGAGCAGGTAGCGGGAAGCGCCGTCATTTTCGTAGACGAGTATTTCCTTGAGATGGTCGATCGCCTGATCGTAGTTGTCCAGCCGTACGTAGAGTTTGGCGAGTACCAGGGACAACTGCAGCGGTGAATTGCGAAAGCGCGGGATGAGGCTGAGTTCAACGATGGCCTCCTCTTCACGATCGAGTCCCAGAAGGGACTGGACCATCATCAGCCGGGCCTGTTCCTGGGATTCGTCTTTTTCAAGGACCTCGCGTAGCAGGGTGACGGCCTTTTCATAGTTTTCCTGGTCCCCCGGTTCCGCCTGATCCATATAGAACTGAGCGACCTCGTAAGCCAGTTCGTTGGACCAGTTCAGCTTCATGGCCCTGCCGTAGTGGCCTTCGCTGGATTCCGGCGAAGCGCTCATCCGGGCCAGGGCGAGATAGGCGAAATAGGCTCCGGGATTGATTTCGATCAGCCGGTTGAGCGTTGTCTCGGCCTCTTCGGTGCTGCCTGATTGTTCCAGAAGGATGCCGAGCCTGAGCAGTGCCGGCTCATTATCCGGCTCGTAGGAGAGTATCGTCCGATATTGATCGATGGCCTGCTCGGTTCGATTCTGCCGAGCCAATATCCCGGCCAGCAGTTTTCGACTGGGCGTATCGTAGGGATCGACGGTGATATTTTCCTGGAGCAGGTCAACAGCTGCGCTGATATCTCCTTTATTCAAGAGCAGGATCGGCAGTTTGTTCTTGATGTATCTGGCTGTCGGATCACAGACCAGTGCCTTCTGGTAGGCGTCGATGGCTGCGTCATAGTTTTTCTTGTATTCGGCATGCGAGCCCCAGAGAAAATAAAAGTAGGCGCAGGAGAGGTCCTGAGTGGACTGCTCGACGATCTGTTCGTCTGCAGGACGCTGCGAGGGGGCGGGATCTACCTGTGCAGCACTGCAGCCGGCTATCAGCAGGCAGAGCAGTATGAGCAGAAATCCGCTGTCTGGAAAACGGTTTACAGTAAGTTTCACCTGAGCTCCCGATTACCTGAAATAGTGAGCCGGCTGAAAAGAGGATCAACCAGGCTGATCACCTGCTGGTGAACTTCATCTTCCGGCGCTGAGCCGTCGATTCGCTCAATATACGGTAAGTCCATCTGTCTGAAAATGGAATCGACATTTTTCAGTGATTCGAGCTGTTCGAAATCGTTTAATACGTCTCCTCGCTGCTCGGTGATCCTGGCGATACTGATCCGGGGGTCGATTTCAATGATGATCACCAGGTCGGGCACCGGGGCAAAATGATGCCTGGCCATGATCTCATCCGGATCACAGCCGGCCGCCCCCTGGTATGCGGCGGTGGAGAAAAAATAGCGGTCGCAGAGAACTGTTCTGCCTTGCGCCAGAGCAGGCTCGATGATCTGCTCGATATGTTCGTGTCGATCTTTGATAAACAGTTCGATTTCCTCTTCAGGAGTTGCCGAGGCGCGGTCGAGATAGAGTGATCTGATCTTCCGGCCGTAGGGGCCCTCCGTGGGTTCGCGCGTCTGCACCACATCATGGCCCCGTTTTTCCAACGATTCGGCCAGCCTCTTGAGCTGGGTTGACTTGCCGCTGCCGTCAATGCCTTCAAATACGATGAATAGTCCGGGGGGTGTTCTGGTCATGGTTTTATTGCTGTGAGCTCCTCATGCGCCTGTTTCTGTTTTCAGCCATACATTCAGCCAGATCGACGGCGGCCTCGAGACTGCTGATTGCAGCGATTCCCCGGCCGGCGATATCGTAAGCCGTGCCGTGGTCGACTGATGTTCTGATGATGGGCAGGCCCAGCGTCACATTGACCCCGTCGTCGAAGTGGAGCAGTTTGAACGGGATCAGGCCTTGGTCGTGATACATCGAGACCACGGCGTCGAACATGCCCGTCCGGGCTTTATAGAAGATGGTATCAGGCGGATGGGGACCGCTGATCTCTGCATTCGGCCCGCAGATGGTGCGGGCAGCTTCGATGGCCGGAGCGATGATGGTCTGCTCTTCGTTGCCGAAGAGCCCGTTTTCTCCGGCATGGGGGTTGAGTCCGGCGATGCCGATCCGGACCGGTTCGATATTGAAGTCTTCTCTGAGCGCTTTCTCGGTGAGGACAATTTGCCTGGTGATGTCAGTACTATTCAGGCTCTGCACCACTTCTGAAAGTGAGCAGTGAATCGTCGCCGGGACCACCCTGAGGGAATGTCCGGTAAGCATCATCGCCACCTCGGCGGCGCCGGTGCGCTGCGCGAGAAGCTCGGTGTGTCCGGGGACGTTGTAACCGGCCTGCTTCAACGAAGATTTGGAGATCGGGCAGGTCACCATCGCCTTGAGCCGGCCGGCCAGGCAAAATTCGATCGCTTTTTCGACATAGGCGGCCATCGCTTCAGATGTCTGCAGCGTCGGGGTGCCGAATGAAAAGAGCGTCGTGTCGAGGCGTGATGCCCTGCAGACGTTGAGACGCCCCGGCTGAATCTGCTCTCCCGGCTCCCATGCGCAGATATCGACGCCAAGGTCGAGTTGGGCGGCGATTTTCTCCAGGACTCCGATATCGCCGATGACGATGACCTTTCTGTCGTCGCCGGGTTTACGCGCACGGTGATATTTGATGATCAGTTCGGGGCCGATCGACGCCGGGCAGCCCATGGTGATGCCCAGCGGCAGTGCTGTTGTTTCGGATTCAGGCATTGTTTTTATTGTGGCGTCGACGCAGGCGCTCAAATGCAGTCGAAAGCATCGCTGATATGGGTGATCTGCGGATTCCCGGAGCCGATGATTACAGCGACGACATCGAACCGTGCCGGCTGGTCGTGCAGATTGTTTCGGCTCAGGTAATCAAGCGCTGTGACGCTGATCTGATGTTGTTTGCGCCGATTCACCGCTTCCAGAGGGTCTCCGAAGCGAGCCGTCTTTCTGGTTTTGACCTCAACGAAGACAACGGTTTGCCGGTCAGTGCAGATAATATCAATTTCGCCGCTTTTCTGCCGATAATTTCTGGTGATGATCTCGAAACCTTTGTTTTCAAGAAAAACGACGGCGATATCTTCACCCTGTTTACCGAGGCTGATGCGTTCTTTCGACAAACTCCCTGACTCCTCTAAAGCTGAAACGGTGAAACGGGCAGGGGCCGATCTCAGCTAATATTCTTCGGTGTTCCGCAGTCGGATAGCCCTTGTTGGCCGCAAAATTATAGGTCGGGTAGCGGCTGTGCAGGTCTGCCATGATCTCATCCCTGGTGATCTTGGCGATTATTGAGGCGGCACCGATCGAAGCCGATCGCCCATCGCCGCCGACCAGCGCTTCCTGCGGGGTGGCGACCAGGAGCTTCTGATTGCCGTCGACCAGGATGAAATCAGGTCTGTTTTCTGAAGCTGCACCCAGGTTTTCAACGGCCTTTTTCATGGCCAGCAGGGAAGCCTGGAGGATGTTGATAGCGTCTATGTCTGCGGCGGAAACGATGCCGATACCGATTGCCGCACCGATGCGCTTTAGCTCTTCCTGGAGCCGGTAACGCTGTTTTTCCGTTGTCTTCTTGGAGTCGCAGAAAGGAGTGTGGTCTGCATGGGGGGGGAGAATCACCGCAGCGGCAACGACCGGACCCGCCAGCGGCCCGCGACCGGCCTCATCGGTGCCGGCTATCATTGCAAAACCGCGGCTCCTGAGCAGACGCTCAAAGCTGAAGGTGTCGTCTGCTTCGCAGCTGCCTGGCAGAAAAGGCTGCATCGTCTCTTTCGGCCGGACCGGCGCTGGCGAAACTGCCAATGGCCCGGCCGATGAAGAAATAAAAGAGCCTAGCGGATACCGCGTTCCCGGATACGCGCTGCCTTGCCGCGACGATCGCGCAGGTAGAACAGCCGTGAACGTCGGACCCGGCCGCGGGAGACCAGCTCGATTTTTTCGATGCGCGGATTATGCAGCGCAAATGTCTTTTCCACGCCGACGCCGTGCGACACTTTGCGAACGGTATAGGACGCATCCATCTCGCCGCGCTTGCGCTTGATGACGACTCCCTGAAAAATCTGGATTCGCTCCTTGCTGCCTTCGATGATGCGGATGTGGACTTTGACCGTGTCGCCCGGACGAAAATCCGGGTGGTCGAAGCGCATCTGCTCCTGATCAATTTTACTGATAATCGGATTCATTATTCTAACCCTTCTTCTTGTTTCGCTGATCCTTTTGTCTGATGCAGCAGGTTTATTGTTTTGTCGTGAACTGCTTCTATCCTTCCGTTATTTCTATCACCAAGCAGACGGTCCAGGATGATCGAAACCGCAGACCGCACTGACAGATGATTGTAATCGCCATTGCTGCCGATCGGCGGCAAAACACCGTCGACCTTGGTCATCAACTCCGGGGCCAGTCCGTGCGCCGTGCCGAATACCAGCAGCACCGGGGACTGATCCGTTTCAATATGTGTCTTCAGCGCCTTGTAGCTGATCTCGTCAGCCTGCTTTCTGGCGCTCGTCGCAATCACCAGCGGACGTGCGTCCCAGCGCGTGCGCATAGCGCCGATAATGTTTTCAAGTCCGTCGATCGGTCGTACGATCGACAGGGCTTCTTTGCGGGCCGGGTTCGCCGTGGCACCGTGTCCGTTCTGCCAATGGCCGGTTATTTCCTCGATCAGCCGGCGCTGATCATCGTATGGGGTGGCCACATAGTAGTCGCCGACCTCATACGTTCTCGCAGCTCTGCTGATGTCATGCAGATCGAGATTGGTTACCGCCGAGCCGATGGTTTCGCCGATCTTGTTCAGCACCGGATAATGCAGCAGCGCGATTGCCAGCCTGGCTCGATCCCGTCTCATCTGCGCTCAATATCTTCCGACTCTGTGAGTCGGTAATCGATCCGGTGTTTGTCGAGCAGCCGTTTTTCCTTTTCAGAAAAATGTGCGGCGGCTCTTTGCAACAGATCGGGACGCCGCTGCGCTGTTCTTCTGACCGACTCGAGAAAACGAAATTCTGCTATTTTTCGATGATCACCGCTGAACAGCACCTCCGGTACACTGACCCCGTTGAATACCCGCGGTCGGGTATATTGCGGGTGTTTCAGCAGATCCCTGCTGAACGTGTCGTGAGCAGCGGAATCCGAGCAGCCGAGCACCCCGGGAATCAGTCTGGTGAGCGCATCGACGATCATCAGCGCGGGCAGCTCCCCTCCCGAGAGGATGAAGTCACCGACGGAAATCTCATCATCCACGCAACAGTCCCTGAAGCGCTCATCGACGCCCTCGTATCGGCCGCAGATCAGAACGAGCTGCTCTTCGCTGAGCAGCTCTTCGGCCACTGACTGGGTAAAGGTGCGGCCCTGAGGGCTGAGCAGGATAACCCGTCTGCCGTCAAGTTCCGGCCGGCCGGCCGCTGCCACGGCTTCGCCAAGCGGCTCCGGAGTCATCACCATGCCTTCACCGCCGCCAAAAGGGCGATCATCGGTGGTTCGATGCCGATCGTGGGTGAAGTCACGCAGATCGACGGTATCGATCTCGATCCGGCCCCGCTTCCGGGCCCGGGCAACAACGCCTTCCTGCAGGCAGGATTCGATCAGCATCGGAAAGATGGTGATGATGGAAAAAATCATCGTTTACCGATCCTCCCTGTTGATCTCGAGAAGGCCTGGCGGCGGGTCGATGACGACGGTATCACCCCTCCGATCGACGATTATCGAATCGACCAGCGGGATCAGGATTTCATCACGATCTTTTTCGACGACCAGCAGCGGATGTGCTCCGGTATGATCGACGCGCCGGGTGACGCCGATGAATGCATTATCGGTCGTCGTCACCCGGGTGCCGATCAGATCATCTCCGGGTAGGCGGTCGCTGCTGCGGCGTTCGCAGGGCAAACTGAGCACCCCCATCGAAACGGTCAGGTCTGCTTCGTCTTTAGTGTCAATGGTGTCAAGTTTCAGGATGATCTGTTTTCCCTGTACTTTCGATCGTTTGATGTCAAGTACATCGGTCATCCGGCCGTCGGCGGCTACGAGGGCCACCCGGCTGTAGTTATTGAAATCATCGACAGATCCCTGCAGCACCGCGACTTTTATTTCGCCTCTGATACCGTGGGATCTGGTCACCCTGCCGACCAGGTCGAAACGATCGGCCGGATAGGGAAACTGCGGGGCCATGACAGTCCGGTGCTATTCCAGAATGTCGAGCCGCGCTTTCTTGTTGTCCCGGGCGGCAGCAGCCGACAGAATGGAGCGCATGGCCCGGGCTGTCCGCCCCTGCTTGCCGATCACTTTGCCCAGGTCTTCCTGGGCGACCTTCAGCTCCAGGCCGATCATGTCGCCGCTCTCATTTTCGCTGACCTGAACCTGCTCCGGGCTGTCCACCAGCGCTTCTGCTATATGAGCAACCAGTGCTTTCATCGCTTACTCAGCAGCAGAAGCAGCAGCCTGCTTGATCAGGCTCTTGACCGTGGTAGAGGGCAACGCGCCTCTGGTGATCCAGTCCTGCAGCTTCTTGTCGTTGATATCTATTTCTGCCGGCTCCTGAAGCGGATCGTAGGTGCCGAGAATATCGAGGAATTTACCGTCACGAGCGCGCTCGCTGTCGGCTACGACGATTCGGTAAAACGGTTTCTTCTTTCTGCCGAGTCTGGTCAATCTGATTCGAACTGCCATGGGTATGCTAACCTCCGGTTTTTCATCGGGACCGATAGAGGTCCCGAGATTGTTATCTTCGCATTCCTTTCGGAACTTTTCTTCTCTTTTTGCCGGACATGACGCCCGGCTTGCCCCGCATCTTCTTCAACATTTTCAGCATTGCCGAGTAACTCTTGAGCACCCGGTTCACCTCTGCCACCGAGGTACCCGAACCGGCGGCGATGCGCTGCCTCCGGCTGGAGTCGATGATGCGGTGATTGCGGCGCTCCTTGATGGTCATGGAGCGGATGATCGCCTCTGTCTTGGCAAGCTCTTTTTCATCGGGCTGGGGGGCGTCCTTGAGCTGCTTCAGCTTGTTGATGCCCGGCACCATGCCCATGATCTGTTCGAGCGAGCCCATTTTCTTGATCTGCTGGATCTGATCAAGGAAATCTTCCAGGGTGAACTCGTTGCGCTTGAGCTTTTTAGCGATCTTGTCGGCTTCCTTCTTGTCGACAACCTCTTCGGCCTTTTCGATCAGGGTCAGGACATCGCCCATGCCGAGGATTCGTGATGCGGTGCGGTCGGGATGGAACACTTCAAGCGCATCGAGCGCTTCGCCGACACCGACATACTTGATCGGTTTGCCGGTCACCCGTTTGATCGACAGGGCTGCACCGCCCCGGGCATCACCTTCCATCTTGGTCAGGATGACGCCGGAAATTTCCAGATCTTCATTGAACTTCTCGGCAACGCTGACCGCGTCCTGGCCGGTCATCGCGTCGGCGACGAAGAGCACCTCTGAAAGGGCCACGGCCGCCTGAATTTCCTTGAGCTCGCCCATCAGGGCTTCATCGACATGGAGGCGGCCGGCGGTGTCGATGATCAGGGTGTCGTAGCCGTTTTCCCGGGCCGCCGCGAGTGCCTGGGCACAGATGTCCACCGGTTTGAGATCGGTGGCTGACGGGTGGACCGGAATGTCGAGCCGTTCACCGAGCACCTGGAGCTGCTCGATTGCCGCCGGCCGATAGATATCCGCCGGCACCAGGTAGACCGAGCGGCCCTTCTTTTTGAGCTGGGCGGCGAGTTTGGCCGACGTGGTCGTTTTACCTGAACCCTGCAGTCCGGCGAGCATGATCGCCGCCGGCTGCTGAGTGTCAAGGCGCAGATGTTCGGTATTGCCGCCGAGCAGTTCGACCAGCTCTTCGTGGACGATTTTTATAACCTGCTGGCCCGGGGACAATTTCTGGGAAACCGTGCTGCCCACAGCTTTCCGGGTGACGATGTCGACGAATTCAGCAGCGACCTTGTAGTTGACGTCGGCTTCCAGCAGCGCCATGCGAACCTCACGCATGGCCTCCTTTATATTGTCCTCGGTGAGAACGCCGTGGCCGCGGAGTTTTTTGAATACTCCCTCGAGTCTGTCTGTCAGGTTTTCAAACATCTAATCCACTATTTTCTGCGTTAAAGGTATGTACGATTAACCAGTAAAAACAATTTCTTACGCATCCCGTTAATAAAACGACCCTGAAAGGAGCGAAAAATAAAAATCAAAAGATAACAAAAATACTTCGATTCAATGAATAAGTCAAGAACGTAACGACAGCGCACAAACGGCGGCTCGTGCCGGCGCCTGCGCGCTATGGCCGCTTCCGGAAACCATGCAGCGGCAGGTAAAGAAGAAGTGCCGGCATGAATAGAAAAATGACGGCGGCCCAGACGATTTTCCGGGCCGGTGAGGCAAAGCGGCGGCTGAAAATATCTTTGAACACCACGAAGAGAAGGCCTGCATTGAAGCCGACACCAAGCAGCGACAGGGGAAGAAGCATTGTTACATCGCGGGCCGCCGGGTAGAAAACAAGAAACAGCGCCAACGAGATGATGTAACAGAGGGCAACGATCGAAAAGGTCTTTTCCAGCAGGGACATGGACGATAATCAGGCAATGTGGGACAGTATCAGTGCTGCTGAAAAAAATCATTCAGCAGTGAGTTTCTCCAGCCTTCTCTGAATTTTTCCGGCAGGAAACTGTCGCTTTGGCCCCGGTTTTTTATCAGTTGCTTGAGTTCGGCACCGTTGCCGATCAGCTGCGGATCGATACCCCGGCCGGCGCACGTTGTCTCCAGGAAACTCATCATCCGCTCATAGAGACCTTTTTCTTTGGTGCTGAGGCGAATGCGCCGATTGCTCTGCGGCAACTCAGAGTCATTCAGGGCCATGGCACCATTGACGGCAGAAACGATCGCGTCCGCATAGCGCTTTAATTTTTTAGAAGAGAGCACAGCACATTCGGACAATTGCTTTTTCGATGTCGGTTTTTTTCCGGCAATCGCCAGCAGCGATCTGTCGGTGAAGACATGACCGCGCGGACGATTGAGGCTGCGTGCTTCCTGCTCCCTCAAAGCTGCCAGATCCTTGAGTATTGCCAGGCCGCGCCGGTCAAGGGAGCTGCTGCCTTTGATTTTCAGGTAGCGGGTCTGGTCATCGATCTGATCGTATAATTCCGGCATGCTGAGACTCTGCAAATCCTCGTCGAGCCAGGATGTAACCTGGGGGTCGATGATCCTGGTCAGGAGCAGAATTCTAAGCGCCCTGAGGTAACGGACATCGTCGAGGGCGTAGTCAATCTGAGAGGGGGCCAGGGGACGTTTGAGCCAGTTTGTCCGGGTTTCGGTTTTGGGCAGGTCAATATCGAGCAGTTCCTGCATGAGCCGCAGCAGCGATGTGGTCGACGAGAGGCCGGAAAAGCCGGCGGCAATCCGGGTGTCGAAAATATTTTGCGGAATAACCCCGGTAACGCGGCTGAGAATGATCAGATCCTGCGGAGCGTCATGGAGGATCTTGACCACGCTGAAGTCGCCCAGGAGCCGGCCCAGCGGTGTCAGGTCTTCGAGGGCAAGGGGATCGATCAGGTGGCAGTCCTCGTCTGAAAGGGCTACCTGGACCAGCCCGAGAACCGGGTAGTAAGTGCGCTCCCAGATAAATTCCGTGTCGATGCCGACACTGTCGCTGTGCAGTGCCCTGTCAATCAGTTCGTTGAATTCCTGTTCGGTGCTGATCATCATTGTTTCCGACTGGTGTTTTGTGTGGGTCCGACAGTGTTACTATCTTTGTCTTGATAATCCATCTGATCGCCGGTATCGTCAGGCAATGCTGTAATAGAATTGCGCCGTTAAAGCAACGCTTTCTTGTACCGAGTGGTACGACAGAACAATTTCGACCGTCCCCGTTATGTTTGTCTACATCGCCAAACGTCTGCTGCTGATGATCCCGACTCTGATCGGTATCATGCTGACCACCTTTGTCGTTACCCAGTTCGTGCCCGGCGGCCCGGTCGAAAAAATGGTTGCCGAGATCGAGGGGCAGGGCAGAGCCGGGGGCGAAGCGTCCGGCGGTTCGGCATACCGCGGTGCAATGGGGCTGGATGCAGAACGGATCGAGACGCTGAGAAAACTTTACGGCTTCGATCAGCCGCCAATCAAGCGATTTCTGACAATGATGGCCAATTATCTGCGCTTTGATTTCGGCGAGTCATACTACTATCAGCGCGATGTGGTCGATCTTGTCATTTCCCGGCTGCCGGTGTCCATGTCATTGGGGCTCTGGACGTTTCTGATTGTCTACGGAGTCTGTATCCCGCTGGGTATTTCCAAAGCGGTGCGTGACGGCAGCGGTTTTGATGTCTTTACCTCGACGGTGATCCTGGTCGGCTATGCCATACCCGGGTTCGTCCTCGGTATCACCCTGCTCGTTCTCTTCGGCGGCGGCAGTTTCTGGTCGATTTTCCCTCTCCGGGGGCTGGTTTCCGACAACTGGTCGGAACTGAGTGCAGGCGCAAAGGTCCTTGACTATCTCTGGCATATGGCACTGCCGATATTTTCCAGCGCGGTCGGCAGCCTGGCTGTCATGACCATGCTGACGAAAAACTCGTTTCTCGAGGAGATCTCCAAACAGTACGTCCTGACCGCCCGGGCCAAAGGGCTCGATGAACGCACGGTCATGTTCAAGCATGTTTTCAGGAATGCGATCATCCCGATCATTACCGGTTTTCCGGGCTATTTTCTCGCTTCATTTTTCACCGGCAGCCTGCTGATCGAAACCATTTTCAGCCTTGAAGGCATGGGGCTGCTGGCCTATCAGTCGGTGCTCAACAGGGACTATCCGGTAGTTCTGGGAACCCTTTATTTCTTCTCCATCATCGGCCTGGTCGGCCGGCTGCTCTCCGATCTCAGCTATGTGATGGTGGATCCTCGCATCAGTTTCAGCCGTGTCGACTTTTAATATGGTGTCTGAGTCCCGCCGCGCCGCATCACCGTCACCGATGCGGCGGCGCTGGCGCCTGTTCAGGCGAAATAGACGAGGCTATTTCAGCCTGGTGATCTTTCTTTGGCTGTTCGTCTTCAGTCTGGGGGCCGAACTGATCAGCAACGACAAGCCCTACCTGGTGATCTATCAGGGCAGCTGGTATGTTCCGATCGTCAAACAGTATCCGGAGACGACCTTTGGCGGCATATTTGAAACGGAAACCGATTACCGGGATCCGTTTTTTACCGAACTGATGCGCGAGCCGGGAAATCGATCTTTTTTTCCGCCGAACCGGCACGATTACAACACCATTAACTATACTATAGACGGGCCGGTTCCGTCGCCGCCGACCCGGGATAACCTGCTCGGCACCGATGACCGGGGCAGGGATGTCTTCGCCCGCCTGCTCTATGGCTTCAGGTTGTCGATTCTGTTCGGCCTGGCGCTGACCGGGGTCGGCACGCTGATCGGTATTTTGTGCGGCGCGGTCCAGGGTTATTTCGGCGGCCGGACCGATCTTTTTTTCAGCGCTTCATTGAAATCTGGGGGGCGATGCCGGAGCTCTATCTGCTGATTATCTTTGCTTCGATTTTTCAGCCAAGTGCGCTGCTGCTCCTGGTTCTGCTCTCCCTGTTCAGCTGGATGGGGCTGTCTGATTACGTGCGCGCTGAATTTCTCCGGGGTAGAAATCTCGACTATGTGCGCGCCGCCCAGGCGCTGGGGGTAAGCAGCCCGGTGATCATGTATCGCCACCTGCTGCCCAACGGCATGACCCCGGTTATAACCTTTCTGCCGTTCAGAATGTCGGCCTCGATTCTGGCGCTTACCAGTCTCGACTTCCTGGGCCTGGGGGTTCCCCCGTCGACGCCGAGCCTCGGTGAGCTGCTGGCCCAGGGAAAGGCCAATATCGATGCCTGGTGGCTGTCGCTGTCGACGTTTATTGTGCTGGTGGGAAGTCTGGTTCTGCTTATATTTATCGGTGAAGCCCTGCGGGAGGCTTTCGATCCGCGCAGGCGATGAGATTGTGCTTGTCGCTCCCGTACAATGATTGACTTTAACCCTTCATATCGTATTATGATCAGGCTTGTTTTGGGGAAAGACCGGAGAATGTCTCAACAGGTCGCGCATGCGCCGGCCTCTATGTCTTTATGCAGAGAATGGTAATGAAAGCAGGGCTGGTTTCAGGTGCGTTTTCACTGGTAGGCCGTCTGGGTAACTGGTGGATGTATGTGGTTTCCGACCTGGGCAGGATGGGACTGTTCCTGCTTTGGGCGCTCATCGGCATATTCAGGCGCCCCTTTCGGCTGGCAGAGCTCCTCAAACAGGTTGCCTTCGTCGGAGCCGGTTCATTTCTGGTAATCTTTTTTACCTCCCTGTCGACCGGCATGGTGCTTGGCCTACAGGGGTACTACTCGCTCAGTAAATTCGGCGCCGAGGGAATGCTCGGCTCGGCTGTTTCGCTGACGATCATCATGGAACTGGGGCCGGTGCTTACCGCCCTGATGGTTGCCGGGCGTGCAGGTTCGGCCATGTGCGCCGAACTCGGCATCATGAGAATTTCCGAGCAGATTGACGCGCTCGAGTGCATGGCAATCGATCCGTTTCGCTTTCTCATTTCCCCAAAATTTCTGGCGGTGCTGATTTCGGTGCCGCTGCTGACCGCTTTTTTCAATGTCATCGGCATCTTTGGAGGTTACGTCTCCGGTGTCGTGCTGATGGGCGTCAATCCCGGCAGCTACATGGACGGTATGATGAGCAGTGTCACCAACCACGATATTTTTCTGGGGTTCGTCAAATCGCTAGTCTTTGCTTTGCTTGTTGTCTGGATCTCTACCGGCCGAGGCTATTTTGTCAGGCAAATACGAGGGGCCGGTTTCGGCGCTGAAAGCGTCAGCAGGGTGACGACCCAGGCGGTTGTTCTGTCGTCGATCTCGGTGTTGATATTTGATTATCTGCTGACGGCTATTCTGTTATGAAAGAAATTGCGATAGAATTCAGCCGGGTCTCAAAAAGTTTCACCAACCGCGAGGGCCGGGTTCAGCGTGTGCTCGACGATATCAGTTTCGGCGTGCCCCGGGGACAGACTACCGTTATAGCCGGTGGCAGCGGACAGGGGAAAAGCGTCACCCTGAAGCTGATTCTCGGCCTGATCAGGCCCGATGACGGTAAAATACTGGTTGGTGACAAGGATGTTGTCCGGCTGCGCGGGCGCAAACTCGAAGCGGTCCGGACCGGTTTTGGGGTGTTGTTCCAGGGGTCGGCGCTGTTTGATTCGATGACCGTTTTTGACAACGTAGCGCTGCCGCTGAGGGAACGTACCAGGAAAAATGAAGAAGAGGTCAGGCAGACTGTCATGGAGAGCCTTGCCCAGCTCGATCTTGAGAGCCACCATGAAAAATATCCGGCTCAGTTGAGCGGCGGTATGCAGAAACGGGTCGGTCTGGCCCGGGCGCTACAGCTCGAACCGGAAATCATGCTCTTCGATGAACCTACCACCGGCCTCGATCCGGTTATGACCCATGAAATTTATGAGCTGTTTTCCCGCACCATAAAAGAACGAGGCTATACCTCGATCATTGTCAGTCACGATATTCCCGGGGTATTTAATCTGGCGGACCAGGTGATTATTCTTAGCCAGGGCCGGGTCGATGTTTTTGACAGCCCCGATGCAATACAATGGTCCGACAAGCCGCACATCAAAGAGTTTGTCAAAACGACCATGGGGGAAATATATCAGTCCAGAATCATGGAGTAGATTCTGCCGATACTTGACTAATACGGATCTGATCATGCACAATAAAACTACCGAATACATCGTCGGCATTTTCGTTCTCGCCGGCTTGGGGGCCATCGCTTATCTGGCCCTTAACCTGGGCGAGGTGCCTTTTCTGACGAGGGCCTCGACCTACAGTGTCGAAGCTGAATTCGAAAATGTTTCCGGAGTAAAAAACGGGGCGCCGGTCCAGGTCGCCGGAGTCAGCGTCGGTCAGGTGAGCGGTCTCAAGCTCAATGAAGACAATCTTGCCCAACTGACACTGCAGGTTGACAAGACGCTGAGAATACCTCTGGATTCGATCGTCTCGGTAAAATCCCAGGGTATTATCGGAGATAAATACATTCAGATCTCCCTGGGCGGCGACACCGAGTTTTTCGAGGAAAATGAACTGATTTTAGACACCGAGTCGTCGGTGGATATCGAGTCGCTGATCTCCAAGTTCGCTTTTGGCAGCGCCGAGTAATGGTATGTATCGCAACTGGAAAACATCGATGCGCACGTTTCTGCTTTTTATATCGCTGTTTTTTTTCATCGCCGCGCCGGCATTCAGTGGTGCTGCCGATGAGCGCGGCTCCGGTGCCGGCTCGCTAACAGAGGCACAGACCGGCCCTTCATCTGCCGATCTTCTGGCGGAAAATGACGGTGGATTCACCGGGCCGGATCTTCTGGATGATGAACCCTTTATCAATGAGCGGAAAAGGATTCTGGGAGATCCGATTTTTGAGGATGACTTCAGTTTCAATGAACAGCCTGATGTCAATGATCCGCTCGAATCGTTAAACCGGGCGATTTTTACTTTTAACGACAAGGCCTACTTCTGGGTTCTGAAGCCAACGAAAAATGCTTATTCCGCAGCAGTCCCAAAAGATATCAGAGACTCCTTGGGCAATGCTTTTTATAATATTGCCGCGCCGATCAGATTCATCAACAATCTGCTGCAGGGAAAGGTTGAGGACGCGGGAATCGAGTTGTCGCGGTTTATGATCAACAGTACTCTGGGTGTTTTCGGTCTGGGAGACCCGGCTTACCGCGACTTCGGCATCGAGCCTCGCCCGGCAGATTTCGGCCAGACGCTTGGCACCTGGGGGGTCGGCGAGGGTATTTATATCCTGCTGCCGTTTCTGGGGCCTTCCACGGTGAGGGATTCGTTCGGCTTTGTCGGTGATGTGTATTTACATCCCGTGCCGTATGTCAGCGACAGTTTGGTTTTTGATGCCGCCTATCTCGGGACGGATCGGGTTAACCTGATGTCGATAACCCCCGATGTCTACGAGGAGCTCAAACGGATTTCGCTCGACCCTTACGTGGCAGCCCGTCAGGCCTACTTTGACTACCGGCGTTCAATCGTTCCGAAGTAGGTATTCTTACCATTCTTGAAATCTCACAGGACAATACATGAACATCATATATCATGCGGCAGCAGCGTTTCTTCTTTTTCTTTTTTCAGGAGTTCATGCTTATGCAGATGACAAGAGCCCGACCCAGCAATTGCAGCCGGTTATCGAGGAAGTGATCACCATCCTCGACGATGCTGCGCTCCAGGGAGATGGCAACAAGCAGGAGCGCAGGAGCAAAATTATGACTGCAATCGCCAGCGGTTTTGATTTCCGGGAAATGTCGCAAAGGGTTTTGGGCCGCCCCTGGCATGACTTGAGCGATGCAGACAAGAAATACTTCGTCGAGCAGTTCACCAAACTCCTGGAAAACGTTTATATCGGTAAACTCGAAACATACGGCGGTCAGCCGGTGAGCTTTGTCGGCGAGAGGATCAAGGGAAAAAGAGCCCAGGTGACGACCATGGTCCCCTACGAAGGTTCGGAGATCCCCATTCATTACATCATGCAGCGGGAACTCGATACCTGGATGGTTTACGACATCAACATCGAAGGGGTCAGCCTGGTACGCAACTATATGGAGCAGTTCCGCTCGATACTGCGTACTGAAAAGTATGAAGGGCTGATCAAGATCATCGAAGACAAAAACAAGACCTTTGCCGAGGAAAAGAGCCCCAGCTGATATGTATCCACTCGATTTCCTCGATTCGGAGCAGCGGGCTGTCGTCGAGCCGCTGCTGGAAAACCTCGAGCTTGGCAAGGGTGAGCATCTCTACTCCATCGGTGAGCCTGCAGACGCTGCCTACCTGATCGTTTCGGGGATGATTGCAGTGCGACAGCTCAATGGCTTCGGCAACCCCGGCCAAGCCGTCGCTTTGTTGTCCTCCGGAGCGCCCGCCGGAGAGGCGGCCCTTGTTGGAACCGGGCAGCGCAATTCAACCCTGACTGCCGTCGAGGACACAACCGTTCTAAAGTTCAGCCGGGATAATTTTGACCAACTCAAGAAACAGCACCCCGATATCGCGGTTGTTCTGCTTGAGTTATTTCTCCTCAAGGCATCGACCAGATTGCAGCGCTGTTCGGCGCGTCTGTCACAAATTCTCTGATTTTCTTAAACTGAAGGGTGCCTGAACAAACGCTGGTAAGCAATTCTGCTTCTCAGTTCGCAAACTCGATTCAGCTTTTGATTCTGCGACTCCAGTTCGGTGGCGGACACTTTTTTCTGGTTTTTTTTAATAATGTTTATTATTGTTCCTTGTTTAGCCGCTTGTCTAAGGTATGTTTCTGGCGCTCAAAGGCCGGTTATCATGAAGATATTATTCAGTGATCTCGAACAGTCTTCAGCGACATGGACGATTGTCAACGACGGCTGGTTTCCGGCTAATGATGTGAGCCTCGTGGGTGAACCACGCGGCCGTATCGATGCATCGCTGAGCGGCAGCGGTGAAGCGCTCGTCAGGGGCAGCCTGGAAGTCAGGATCGCTGTCTCCTGTAATCGGTGCTGCAGGCCGGTGGAACTGGACACGGCTGCTGAATTTGCCTATGTGTGTATAATCGGTAGTGAAGACTATGAAACGGGGCACAACGATTACGAGTGCCGCGAAGAAGACTACAATAAACTGTACCTGAAAAAACCGGTAATCGATATCTCAGATCTGCTCCGCGAGCAGCTCTATCTGAACATTCCTCCACGGATTCTCTGCCGGAAATCGTGCCGCGGATTGTGCCAGACATGCGGGGCCGATCTCAATAGTGAACGGTGCCGCTGCGAAGAGACAGAAGTCGATTCACCATTTGCAGTGCTGCGCCGCCTCAAGGATCGTTGAGCCGGTTTTGTGCATAACGGAGGTTATCATGGCATTACCCAAAAGAAGACATTCGCGATCGCGTACCCGCAAGAGACGTTCTCATCACGCACTGACCAGGCCGGCTCTGTCGATCTGCCAGGACTGCGGTGAGCCGAAAGAGCCGCATAAGCTGTGCGGCAGCTGCGGTAAATACAACAAATCCTCGGTATACGTCATCGACTCCGAAGTTTAAGGACGTATCGTGCAGATAGCCCTGGATGCCATGGGCGGAGACCTCGGCCCGCAGGAACTGATCGACGGCGCCCTGCTCGCCCTGGAACGCAAGGATTTACGCGTGTCTCTGGTCGGCGATGAAGCGGTGCTGGAGAAACTTATCAGGGCCGCTTCCGTCAAGCAGGAGATGCTCGATCGTATCGACGTTATCCATGCCCACTCAGTGGTCGGGATGGATGAAAACCCGGTCGAGGCTATCCGCAAGAAAAAAGACTCCTCGATCATGGTCGCCTTCGACCAGGTCAAATCGGGACAAGCTGCCGCTGCTGTAAGCGCCGGAAACTCAGGAGCAACGCTGGCGGCCGGTGTCAGGAAACTGGGACGGCTCAAAAACGTGGCCCGACCCGGCCTGGCTTCGGCTTTTCCTACCTTGAAAGGTCCGGTGGTCATCATGGACATCGGCGCCAACGTCGAATGCCGCCCGGTTCATCTCTACCAGTTCGCCGTCATGGCTTCGGCCCTTTCTGGACTCTACGATGTCGATAAACCTCGAGTCGGGCTGTTGACCATCGGTGAAGAGTCGGGCAAGGGCAATACGCTGATTAAAGAAGCCTATAGCCTGCTTGGCAAGAGCGGCCTCAATTTTATCGGCAATATCGAGGGGCGCGATGTCTTCCAGGGGGACGTCGATGTTGTCGTCTGTGACGGCTTCGTCGGCAATATCGTCCTGAAAATCAGTGAGGGACTGGCCGAAGCGGTTATGAAAATGCTTCGTGAGGAGATCGTCAAATCCCCGATGGCCAAATTTGGCTACCTGCTGGCTAGGCCTGCTTTCAAAAAGTTTAAAAAACGTGTCGATTATGCAGAGTACGGCGGGGCGCCGTTGCTGGGCATCAAAGGGATCGGCATTGTTTGTCACGGTAAATCAAGTGCATACGCGATAAAAAACGCGATCATCGGAGCTTTTGAAATGGAGCGCTTGAAATTAAACGATGTCATCGCCCGGGACTTATCTGATGGTCTCTCCAGTGATGCTGCAGGGGTATAATGGGAACGATTATTCAAGGAACGGGCTCGTGTCTGCCCAGACGAGTGATGTCGAACGTCGAACTGGAGTCGATTGTCGACACCAGCGACGAATGGATCAGAACGAGAACCGGGATCGAAAACCGGCGCATCGGCGGCGCCGGCGAGAAGACCTATCAGCTCGCAGCTGCAGCGGCCGTCAAAGCGCTGGAGATGGCGGATGTGGCTCCGACAGAACTGGACATGCTGATTGTCGGGACGGTCAGTTCCCATATGCTGATGCCGTCGTCCGCCTGCTATGTGCAAAAAGAGATCGGCGCGACCAACGCCTTTGCCTATGACGTCAACGCCGCCTGCTGCGGCTTTCTTTACGGGCTCGATATCGGCGATCGCTACGTGCGCACCGACCCTCAGTCGAAGATCCTTGTCATCGGCGCTGAAACGCTTTCCTCGCGGGTAAACTGGGAAGATCGCAACACCTGCATCCTTTTCGGTGACGGGGCCGGTGCCGCGGTGCTCGGGCACCATGAAGACAACCAGCGCCGGATCATCGGCACCAACCATTACTCCGACGGCGGCCTCTGGGATCTGCTCTATATGCACAACGCCCCAAGTCAGAACCCTGACCTGCTGGTTGATGACAATCCCGGCGCCCATATCATCATGGAGGGAAAGGAGGTCTTCAAGTATGCGGTCAAAGCGATGGAGGATGCGATTTCCGGTCTTTTCGAGAAAACCGGACTGAGTATTGCCGACGTCGATGTGATGATTCCTCACCAGGCTAATTTTCGAATTTTGAATAAACTACTGGAGCGGCTTGAGATCGACAACGAAAAGGTCGTCCTCAATGTCATGAACTACGGCAACACCTCGGCTGCATCAATACCCATTGCCTTGGATGAAGCGAACCGGTCCGGCAGAATCAAAAACGGCGATACCGTTTTGTTCTGCTCGTTCGGCGGCGGTTTAACGTGGGGTGCAACCCTGCTGAATTGGTAAAGGAGAAGTGAGATGGAACGTTTTCTTACTGAAGAACAACAGATGATCGTCGATATTGCGAGGCAGATCACCGATGAACTGATTATCCCCCAGCGTGCTGAACTCGATGAAAAGCATGAGTTTCCCCGGGAGATCCTCAATGCAATGGCCCAGGCTGACCTGTTCGGTCTGCCGATTCCGGAGGCCTATGGCGGTTTTGGCGGCAGCTGCTTCGACATTTCCCTGGCCCTCGAGGAGTTCGGGCGCGGCTGCATCGGCGTCGGGACCGCGTTCGCGGCATCTGCGCTGGGCAGCTATCCGATCATGATCAGCGGCTCCGATGAGATGAAGCAGAAATACCTGCCCGCTGTCGCCACCGGTGAAAAATTTGCCGCCTTCGGGCTTACTGAAGCAAATGCCGGTTCCGACGCTTCAGGTATTCAGACAACGGCGGTGCTCGACGGAGACGAGTGGGTTTTAAACGGCACCAAGCAATGGATCACCAACGGCGGTGAGGCGCAGATCTACACAGTCGTGGCCATGACGGACAAGAGCAGAGGTGCCCGCGGCGCGTCGATGTTCGTCGTTGAAGAGGGTGATCCCGGATTTTCCTGCGGCCCCAGAGAGATGAAGATGGGGATCCGCGCCTCCTCGACCACGGAGCTGATCTTCAAGGATTGCCGGATTCCCGCTGATCGGCTCATCGGCCGGAAGGGGACCGGTTTCATCACGGTGATGAAAACGCTTGACTCCAGCCGTCCCGGCATCGCCGCGCTTGGCGTCGGCCTGGCCCAGGGTGCGCTCGACATGGCCGTCACCTATGCCAAACAGAGAGAGCAGTTCGGCAAGCCGATCATTGGCTTTCAGGCGATTCAGCACATGCTGGCCGATATGGCCACCCAGATTGAAGCGGCCCGGGCCCTCACCTATGCTTCGGCCAAGCATATCGACGCCCATCCAAAAGATATGTCCAAGGTTTCTTCGATGTGCAAAGTGTACGCCACCGATGTCGCCATGAAGGTGACCACCGATGCCGTCCAGGTCATGGGCGGCTACGGGTACATGTGCGAATATCCGGCTGAAAAAATGATGCGCGATGCCAAGATCCTGCAGATTTACGAGGGAACCAATCAGGTTCAGCGCAACGTCATCGGTCAGGAACTGAACAAAGAGTACAACCGCTAGGCGGCTTCTCTGCAAGAATTACGAATTCATTAACGCTACACCGACTGTCAATGAAGATTATTGTCTGCATTAAACAGGTCCCCGACGCCAAGGACGTACGCCTTGACCCCGAGACCAATACGCTGGCCAGAGAAGGTGTCGAGTCGATCATGAATCCCTACGATCAGCATGCGCTCGAGGCTGCGGTGTCGATCAAAGAGCGCGTCGGCGGAGAGGTCGTCGCCATCAGTATGGGGCCGCCGCAGGCCGAGGCGGTGCTGCGTCAGGCCATATCCTGCGGAGCCGATGCGGGGGTACTGATCTCGGATCGAAGCTTTGCCGGCGCCGATACCTGGGCGACTTCCTATACGCTGGCCAGGGCGGTGGAAACACTGGGCGGTTGTGATCTGATCCTCTGCGGCAAACAGGCGATCGATGGAGATACCGCGCAGGTTGGACCGGGCCTCGCCATGCGGCTCGGGATTCCCTACGCCACCTGTATCCAGAAAATCAGGGAGGCGGACGATACAGCCATCGTCATGGAGCGGATGATGGATGATGGTTATGATGTATTGAAATCGGCCTACCCGCTGCTGATTACTGTTGTCAAGGATATCAATCAGCCGCGGGTGCCTTCGCTGAAAGGAAAAATGAAAGCCAAAAAAGCCGAGATCAGGCAGCTCAATGGTGGTGATATCGGCGCAGATCCCGCCTGTATCGGGCTGCCGGGTTCACCGACCAAGGTGGTCAAGGTGTTTCCTCCGGAACCCCGGGGTGAACGGGCCATGTTATCCGGAACGGTTGATGAACAGGTCGAGCAGCTGGTTGCAAACCTGAAACCGTACCTGGTCTGATTCGGAGCCCCCAATGTTACACATAGACGATAAACTCTGTATCGGCTGCGGCATCTGTGAAGACCAGTGTCCCTTCGGGGCCATTGAGGTCGTCGACGGTCTGGCTTTGGTCGGCGCTACTTGTAATCTGTGCGGAGCCTGTGTCGAAGCCTGTGAAGTAGAAGCTCTGGCAATTGATGACAGCGGCGGGCGAGCGCAGCAGGACGATCTCGACTCCTGGACGGGCGTCTGGGTCTTCTGCGAATTTACCGGCGGTCAACTGGCCCCGGTGGCCACCGAACTGCTCGGTATCGGCAGAAAACTGGCCGACGACCGGTCCGTACCGCTGTCCGCTCTGTTGCTGGGTCATCAGACCGGTGACAGTGGTGCAAAGCTGATCGGGCATGGGGCTGATCTTGTCTATCGGGCCGATGACCCGGCCCTCGAGTTTTTTACCGATGATGTTTTCGAGAAGATCGTATCTGAGCTGATCAGCACACATAAACCGGAGATCGTTCTTGCCGGGGCAACCGCTATCGGCCGATCCTTCATCCCCGGAGTTGCGACAACGGTCGACGCCGGACTGACCGCCGACTGCACCAGGCTCGAAATTGGAGAAGACGGAACACTGCTCCAGACCAGACCGGCATTCGGCGGCAATATCATGGCAACCATCGTCTGTCCCGACACCCGGCCGCAGATGGCCACGGTGCGGCCCAAGGTGATGAAGGAACTTGAATTCGATCCGGCTCGAAGCGGAGAAATCGTTGATATCGAATTAAGAGCTGACCAGTTGAGCAGCAGGATTGAAGTGCTCGAGTCGGTCAGCCAGCAGCAGGGCAGGATCAATATCCAGGAGTCCGACATCCTGGTTTCCGGCGGCAGGGGACTCGAAAACGAGACCGGTTTCGAGCTGATCACGAAGCTGGCTGAAGCACTGGGAGCAAAGGTTTCCGCCTCGAGAGCGGTGGTCGATGCCGGCTGGATACCATATCCGCACCAGGTCGGCCAGACCGGTAAAACGGTCGCCCCGAAACTCTATATAGCCTGCGGCATATCAGGAGCCATCCAGCACGTGGCCGGCATGCAGTCATCCGAGACGATCGTGGCCATTAACCGTGACCCCGACGCACCGATTTTCAACGTCGCCGATTACGGCATCGTTGGGGATCTGTACGAAGTCATCCCAAAATTGATTGCCAGAATAGAGGAGCAGCGCGGCCAATGAGTGATATAGAAAAGATAGCGATCGTCACCGGCGGAGGAAGAGGCATTGGCCAGGCGATCAGCTGCCGGCTGGCTCAGATGGGCTGTTTTGTCTGGGTCAATTATGTGAGTCGACCGGAAGCCGCCGAAGAAACGATCAGAATGATTGAAGAGCAGGGTGGAAAAGGGCGGATAATTCAGTTCGACGTCGCCGATTTCAACCAGGTTCAGGATGCATTCAAAGAAATTGTGTCAGAGAGCGGCTCGATCGACATTCTGGTCAATAACGCCGGTATCACCAAAGATGGTCTGGTGGCCCGGATGAAAGAAAGCGACTGGGACAGCGTGCTCGACACCAACCTCAAGGGGGCCTTCAGCTGTGCCAAAGCAGCGGTGAAGCCGATGATGAAGAAACGCTGGGGACGGATCGTCAACATAAGCTCGGTCGTCGGTTTTTCCGGAAACGGCGGCCAGGTAAATTATTCTGCTGCCAAAGCCGGTATGGTCGGTCTGACCAAATCTCTGGCCCGTGAATTTTCTTCCAGAAAGATCACGGTCAATTGCGTGGCTCCGGGATACATCGTTACCGAAATGACCGGCGCTCTCGACGACACGGTAAAGGAAAAAATGCTCAGCGAGATTCCTCTTGGATCTCTTGGTGAAGCAGAAGACGTTGCCGCTGCGGTTGCCTATCTGGTCAGCAATGAAGCAGGATATGTCACCGGCCAGGCCATCCATGTGAATGGCGGCATGTATATGTAGTGTTTATGGTAGGCAGGTTGCGCATATGGCTGGGGCAGCCCGCCAGGTGAAATTAATGATTGCAAAACTCAAATATATGTTAAAAATTGCATCATTTACCCATTCGTGAGAGCGACTCTCATGGTAACTGAAAGCAGATTACTGCAGGTGGAATTACACCATCATCAAGGAGAAGAAAAATGGCTATAAATCAGGAAATGGTAGAAATCATCGTTGAGCAGCTGAGTGTGGAAAAAGATAAAGTCGTTCCGGATGCTTCGTTTGTAGACGATCTCGGTGCCGATTCTCTCGATCTGGTCGAGTTGATCATGGCCATGGAAGAGAAATTCGACATAGAAATTCCCGATGAGGACGCCGAGAAGATCGTCACCGTTCAGGATGCGGTCAACTACGTGGACAAAATCAAATAAGCTGCTTTTTGAGCACACCTGAAATCGTTTCACTTCCAAGGAAACTTCAATGACGAGTCGCAGGGTAGTAGTAACCGGAACAGGACTGGTGACTCCTCTTGGCACTGGAGTTGCGAAGACATGGGATAATATCTGTGCTGGAAAGAGCGGTGTGGCGCGGATCACCCGCTATGATCCGACGGGCGATCCGGTGCAGATTGCTGCCGAGGTCACCGATTTAGTTGCTGAGGAGCATTTCGACAAGAAAGCCGCTAAACAACTCAAACCGTTCGTCCAGTATGCGATTGTGGCAGCCCGGATGGCCCTTGAGGAGAGCGGTTTTCAGATTACGGAGCAGAATTGCCAGCGGATCGGGGTGATGACCGGGTGCGGGATGGGCGGACTGCCGACCATTACCGAGCAGCACGGAATCTATCTGGAAAAGGGTTTCAAGAGAATTTCACCCTTTTTCATCCCAACGGCGATTCCAAATATGCCGTCGGGGCACATTTCGATGGACATCGGCTCCAAAGGGCCCAACCTGACCCTGACCACCGCCTGTGCTGCCGGAACCCATGCAGTCGGTGAGGCGTATCGGCATATCAAGTACGGCATGAGTGATGTGATGATCGCCGGCGGGACCGAAGGGGTCATCTGTCCGCTCGGTCTCAACGGGTTCGCCGCGATGAAGGCGCTGTCGAAGCGTAATGACAGCCCGACCGAGGCCTCGCGCCCGTTCGACAAAGATCGGGACGGTTTCGTCATGTCTGAAGGCGCCGGCATTCTTGTTCTCGAAGATTATGATCATGCCCGGGCCCGGGGGGCAGAGATTATCGCTGAAGTGGTCGGCTACGGTCTCAGCAGTGATGCCTACCATATAGCCGCACCGCCGGAAGACGGAGAAGGTGCGGCCCGAAGTATGACGCTGGCATTGGAAGATGCACGGCTCAATCCTGCTGAAATCGATTATATCAACGCTCACGGCACATCGACCCCGCTCAATGATCGCTGTGAGACGACAGCGATAAAGAATGTTTTTGGTGATCACGCCAGGAAACTGGCGATCAGCTCGACGAAATCGATGGTTGGTCATATGCTGGGCGCGGCCGGCGGTATCGAGTCGGTATTTCTGGCGTTGAGCATCAAGAATCAGGTTGCGCCGCCGACCATAAACCTGCATGAGCCCAGTCCCGAATGCGATTTGGACTATGTTCCGAACACGGCCCGCGACATGAAAATCGAATACGGACTTTCCAACTCGTTCGGGTTCGGCGGTACCAACGGAGTTGTCATATTCAAGCGATTCAACGACTGAGGCAGGAGAACAGACCATGATCATTGCCATCGGCTCCGACCACGGCGGTTTTGAACTCAAGCAGTTTCTGGTGACACTGCTTTCCTCCGCCGGTCATGATGTTCACGATCTGGGCTGCCAGTCAGACGCCTCGGTTGACTATCCTGACTTCGCCGACAAAGTCTGTGATCAGATACTTTCAGGTCAGGCGGACCGCGGAATTCTGGTGTGTGGAACCGGCATCGGCATGTCGCTTGCCGCCAATCGGCACAGCGCCATTCGCGCAGCCCTGTGCCACGACGAGTACACCGCTCGGATGAGCCGAGAGCATAATGATGCCAATATCCTTTGTCTGGGAGACCGGGTGCTCGGCAAAGGGGTAGCGGAAGCTCTTGTCGATGTCTGGCTTAAAACCGAGTTTGCGGGCGGCCGCCATAAGCAGAGAATTGCCAAGTTCAGCACCTGAACGTTTCTGCATTATTGATTTGAGCCGGTACTGCCTCGGGCGGTACCGGCTTTTTTTATATACATCCGGCGCTCTTAGTTTGCACCGATCGCGCTCTGCTGATAAGCTGAGATGAGTTATCATTTCGGCTCCTGGAGAAAACTATGAAATGCCCCTATTGCGGACATCTGGACAATAAAGTTATCGATTCACGCCTCAACAAGGATTGTACGATTACCAGAAGGCGGCGCTCGTGCCTGGCCTGTGATCAGCGCTTTACCACCTATGAGCGGCTTGAAGTCATGATGCCGGTGCTGGTAAAAAAAGATGGTCGGCGGGAGCCGTGGGACCGGCAGAAAATAATTGTCGGGCTTGAAAAAGCATGTGAAAAACGGCCGATCAGCAGGGACACTATTGATATTTTCGTGGACGATATCGAACACAAGCTGCAGGATATCGGCACCAAGGAAGTTGCTTCGTCGATAATAGGAGAATGGGTGATGGAGGATCTTTCCCGCCTCGATGAGGTGGCTTACGTTCGTTTTGCTTCGGTCTATCGGCAGTTCAAGGATGTGAATGAATTCATGGATGAGCTGAAAGTTCTGCTCGAGTCCCGCGAAGATCAGTGAATGGGGTGAGCCGCATGAATGATGGGTTTTCCGATGCCGACCGCGACCATATGCGCATGGCCCTGAAGGAGGCGCGCAAGGGCTACGGCCGAACTTCCCCCAACCCCTGTGTCGGGGCGGTCATCGTTAAAGAAGGCCGGGTCATTGCCAGGGGCTACCACAAGAAGGCGGGCGGCCCCCATGCCGAGATCGAAGCACTGAACAAGGCCGGAGAAGCGGCCAGGGGAGCAGAGCTGTATGTGACCCTGGAGCCGTGCAGCCATACCGGTAAGACACCGCCCTGCAGCAAGGCGGTGGCCGCGGCCGGAATCGCCGGCGTCTGCATCGGTATGCTCGATCCGAATCCACTGGTGGACGGCAGCGGTGCCGAACAGCTGCGTGCTGCAGGCATCACGGTGAGGCATGGACTGCTCGAGGAGCAGTGCCGTGAGCTGAATCGTTCCTTTATTCGCTATATCGAAACAGACCGGCCCTGGGTGCTGCTCAAGGCCGGGCTGACCCTTGATGGCAGAATTTCATTTGAAAAAGGGCGCCGGGATTCGATAACCGGCCCCGAATCGCTGCGCCAGGTTCATAAGCTGCGTGATAGCTCGGATGCAATCCTGGTGGGCATTAATACCGTCAATATCGATAACCCTTCCCTGACCGCCCGGCTTAAAGGGTATAAAACGAAGAACCCGGTCAGAGTGATCCTGGACACCAGTCTGTCAATTTCAGTCGATGCCGCGGTCATTGTTGACAACCGGGACATGTTGACCTGGATTTGCTGTAGAGAAAATGCTGCGCCTGAAAAAATCCAACGGCTTACCAGCGGCGGCGTTACTGTTATCCCAGTCGGGATTGACGCGGCCGGGAAACTGCGCCTCGACCAGGTGCTTGATGAACTGGGGAAGCGGAGCATTACCTCTCTTCTGGTGGAGGGCGGAGCAACGGTTCATGCGGCCTTTCTTCGGGCAAAACTGGCAGATCGCCTCCAGTTTTTCTACGCTCCGTTTCTGGGTGGCGCCGGCGGCACGCCGGTAATCAGTGATTACCTGACTGGAGGCGGCAGAGAGGAAGCCGTGCGGCTCAAGAATGTCCGATACCGCAGGCTCGGCTCTGATCTGATGGTCAGCGGAGATCTTGAATATCGGGACAAGATAGCCAACACGGAGCAGGGTTAAAGAGAACCGGTTAGATAAGGTCTTTTATTTTCTGCCAGGCTTTCTGAAACGACTCGAAATCTTCAAATTCTGTAGTCAAACTGACCGCTTCGCGTTCAAAAGAAGGCCACGGTTCCAGGGTGCATCTGTCCGGCAGGCGCAGCTGCTGGACTTTTTCGTTGAAATTCTTCCGGGCAGCGCTGAGGCGCGGGTGGCTCAATTCATGGAGCTTTTTGAGCATCCGGGTTGCAGATTGAGGAACATTGTCAACGGAGCCTGTGCACACCTCAGGAAAATGGTTGGTAAAGACTTCATCAAGACTGATACCCTGCGTTACTGAGATAATCCTGGCCAGTTCCAGTGCCCGGCGCTGCTTGCTGGTATTCAGTGACAATCTTTTGAATAGATCGAAGATGAAGATGCGCTGCTCTGGTGGAAGGTCTCTCAATGCAAGACCGATCTTCACAGAAAGAGCACCATGATGGACAGCCAGGATGAGCGGCTTTTCGAGTTCGAGAAGGCTTAACAACCGTTTGCATTCGGTCTCGCTTCTGGTACCGGTGGCATCCTGCACGGTTTTTTGATCCAGAGGGCGATCGATATTTTGCCAGAGCTCTATCAGGTAGGCGGTTTCGATCGGAGACAGGGGGCCACTCTGGTCTTGATCCTCAACGACAAGTTCAAGCAGGTCTCTGTCACTGGTGGAGCGGTCAGCGACAAGACAGCTGATCTTGCGATCTTTGCCGCACCGGCGCAGTGCCTCCAGACGCCTGGCGCCACAGACTAATTCACAGTTGTCCCGCTTCTCTCTGACAATGAGCGGGCGCAGCAGCCCGTAGCGTTCGATTGATTCAATCAGTTGCCGATCGGGATCAGCCGGAAAATCTCGATGCAGGCTCCAGGGGAAAACATGACCGAGCAATGTTCCATCTACCGAGCCGCTGTTTAACTTCATGCTGTTTCCCGGGAGCACAGATTTTTCAGAAATCTGCCCATGGTTTTACTCAGAGGCCGTCGGCCAACCCTGCCATCCTCACCATCAATAAAAAAGCCTGCGGCGGGTTCTTAAAACCCGCCGCAGGCTGGATCACTAATTGATGAATGCTGACAGCTCGCTACAACAATACTTACTTGTTGATCTTTTCCCGCAGAATTCCCGAGGGCTTGAAAGTGACCACCCGTCTGGCGTCCAGGGTCAGTTCTTCACCGGTCTGAGGGTTTCTTCCCCGGCGGGAGTTTTTGTCCTTGACGTTGAACTTGCCAAATCCGCTCAGCAGAAGATCGGAGCCGTTGATCAGCGATTGCTTGGACAGGTTCAGAAATGCCTCGACGGAAGCAGTGGCTTGCGCTTTGGTAAGCCCTTCGTGATTTTTATATACTTGTTGCACCAGGTCCGCTTTTGTGAGAGTCATCGTCTCCTCCTTGGCATTGGCAATTATTCAGTATTGCTCAAAAAATAAGTCGGGCACGCAATAAAGCAATAGTCTTGGTCAATTAAATTGCTGTTTTTGATCGTAATCTTCTAAATGTGACTGGCCATTTCAAAAATCGGCAGGTACATGGCGACGACCAGGGTGCCGATCATGCCGCCCAGGAAAACCATCATAAACGGTTCGATCATCGCCGTTAGATTGGCGACCGCCTGATCGACTTCCTCATCGTAGAAATCGGCAATTTTCTCGAGCATCGTGTCCAGGGCGCCGACCGATTCGCCAACATTGATCATCTGGACAACCATATTGGGAAAGACGCCGCTCTCCATCAGCGGCTCAGCCATCGGCCGGCCCTCGGCAATGGCGTCCGCAACCCTGAAAACAGCACGTTCGATGACCTTGTTGCCGGCTGTTTTGGCAACCACCTGTAAGGCTTCCAGGATAGGTACGCCGCTCTGCAGCATGGTACTCAGCGTCCTGGTAAATTTGGCTACGGCCACTTTTCTGATCAGTACACCTATGACCGGCAAGTGCAGAAATACCTGGTCGATCCGGTAGCGTCCTTTTTCGGTGGAATACACACGCTTGAATATGTAGGCAAGGAGGATGATCGGTAATATGATCCACAACAGATTTTCCTTGAAGGCGTTGCTCATGGCCACGACTATCTGGGTGGGCACCGGCAGTGCCGCGTCCATCTGGGAGAACATCTCTTCAAAAACCGGGATAACGAAAACCAGGATGACAACCAGAATCAGAATCGATATGGCCAGACAAATGGACGGGTAGGTCATGGCTCCCTTGATCTTCTTCTTCAGGGCCATGGTCTTTTCCATGAAGAGAGCGAGCCGGTTCAGAATCGTATCGAGGATACCGCCTGTTTCTCCGGCTTCGATCATATTGGAGTAAAGGCTGTCGAATACCTTGGGGTGTTTGCGCATGGAATCGGCAAAGGTCGTTCCTGCTTCGACATCTTCCTGGATTTCCGCAATGGTTCGCTTGAATGTCGAATTTTCCTGCTGCTTGCTGAGGATTTCCAGGCACTGAACCAGCGGCAGTCCGGCATCGATCATGGTCGCCAGCTGTCTGGTGAAAACGACCACATCTTTGTCGGTCACCCTGGGTTGAAAAAAGGGTATGCTTTCCAGAAGATCTTTAGGTTTTTCCTTAACCACCGGATCGGTGATGCGCATTCGTTTGACATGGGCGAGCGCCGCTGCCTGGTCGGGAGCTTCGACTTCACCTTTGCGTTTTTCACCATATTGGTTTCGACCTTTCCAGACATAAGCAGGCATATCGTTCTCCAGGAGTACAGAAAATTATCGTATCACATGGTGTGATACATACGGTGACCTTTTTACCGATTTATCACAAATCCTATTATATTCCATGAGGTTGGATAATACAAGAAAGCTTTGCAAGGTCCGTTTATTTTGAACATGATGAGCGTAAATGTTTGAAATTATGTTGTTTGTGTGGAATTGGCTGAAACTCGTAAATTTGGCCGAAATATATGGTTATAATCACGTGGATTATGAATTTACTTGCTGGTGTGACGCTAGTTTGGTAATAAAAGATGTTGCAGTTCAGCAATAAATGAAACGAGCTGATAGCAGGTTAAATCAGATAGCAGGTTAAATCAGATATCAATAAGCAGTGAACTTACCAGTAATCAGGAGGCCGATATGGCAGGTACAGCTACAAAAAACAATTTCAAGCCTATCATAGATAAATGTGAAGGATGTGAACGCATCGTCGAGGAAGACGGCGTCAAGCACTGTACAACCTTCGTGAACCCGGAGGCCAAGTGGCGGCTGGGGATCTGCAATTTCGCCACTCATCAGAAGCCTGAGATCGTAGTTGCCACCGTTCGAATCAATCCGCTCAAAGCTTCCAAGCGGGCATCTAAGCGGAAGAACTAAGCAGAATAGTTCATGGGAATACGACAGAAAGTCAAAAAACAAATACTATCAAAATGAGCCATTTGCAAAACGATCTTTTCGCCCAAACTCTGCGTTATGCTCAAAATTTTATCCTCGGAATATCAATTATATGCCTGTGGTAAAATTTTTCACATGCCTTGATTTTGAACGAAAATCTTAGTTTTGCAAAAGGCTCAAAATGTTATTTGTTTTTTTCTGCAAATAAGCCGATGCTGCAGTTTATAGGCCTTATACATTAGCTGGCCCTATCAACTCATGAAATATTCAGGCTAGCGACTTCAGATCAGCAGTGTGAGGCCCGGCATGGTGTCGACCATGCCGGGCCTTTTTCAGGTTCGCCCCACCCCTGTATAGGTAAAGCCTTTCTGCTTTACCAGTTCCGGTTGATAGACATTTCTCAGATCGATGAAGTTTTTCTGCTTCATCACTTCGCCCAGGCGCTCAAGGTCGAGTGCCCGGTACTGGTTCCATTCCGTCATGATGATGACCGCATCGGCGCCGGTACATGCCTCGTATGAGTTTTTCGTGTAGATAATTCCGCCGGGCAGCATCTTTTGCGCCTCGTCCATACCCTGGGGGTCGTGAGCTCGAATCGTTGCCCCCTTTTCGATCAGGGCTGGAATGATGGTAATCGACGGGCTGTCGCGCATATCATCGGTTTCCGGTTTAAAGGTCAGGCCGAGCACAGCAATCGTTTTGCCGGCTTCGGAGCCGCCCAGCACATCGCGGATCTTTTTAACCATTTTGGCTTTCTGAGCACCATTTGCCTCGATTGCGGCTTCGACGACCCGCAGACTTTCACCGTTTTCCTGGGCGATTCTCATCAGGGCAAGGGTATCCTTGGGAAAGCAGGACCCACCGTACCCGGGACCCGGGTGAAGAAACTTGGATCCGATCCTGCCGTCCATGCCGATTCCTCTGGCCAGAGCAACCACATCGGCACCTATCGCATCGCAGAGCAGAGCGATTTCATTGATGAAGCTGATTTTGGTCGCCAGGAAGGCATTGGCGGCGTATTTTGTCAGTTCGGCCGTTTCGATTGAAGTTTTGACGATCGGAGTCTCCTGCAGGTAGAGCGGCTGGTAGATCGCCCTGAGCAGTGTCTCGGCCCGTTCTGACTCGACACCGATGACCACCCGGTCAGGTCTCATGAAGTCGCTGATAGCAGCCCCTTCGCGTAAAAATTCCGGATTTGAGGCAACGTCGAAATCGGCCTCCGGATTTGTTTCCCTGATAACTCTGGCGACCTGCCGAGCTGTTCCGACCGGAACGGTGCTTTTGTCGACGATGACGGTGTAACCATCGAGAAGCGGGGCAATTTCCTTCGATGCCTCGTAAATATAGGTCAGGTCGGCATAACCGTCCCCGCGCCTGCTCGATGGGGTGCCGACCGCAATGAAGACGGCCTCCGCCTCGCCGACGGCTGCACCAAGGTCGGTGGTGAACCTGAGCCGGCCCTCGCCGCTGTTTTTGGCCACCAGCGCATCAAGTCCCGGTTCATAAATCGGAATATCCCCATGCTGAAGTCGCTCGATTTTCTCTTCGAGTTTATCGACACAGGTCACATGATGACCAAACTCAGCAAAACAGGTTCCGGTAACCAGGCCAACGTAGCCGGTACCGATCATCGTGATTTTCATTTCATAATCCTGTCATGTTCGGTTAGCAGAAAGCGGCGGCCGCTCCCCGAATATTGCAGTGCCGACCCTGATCAGGGTAGCACCCTCTTCGATGGCAACAGGGTAGTCATGCGACATGCCCATGGATAGTTCTAATTTTTCAATGTTTTTAAACAGACCTCTGGACTTAATTTCTTCACCAAGCTGACGCAGCGCCCTGAAATAGTGACGGGCCGCCTCCGGATCAGGGGAGAAAGGCGTCATGGTCATCAGCCCCCGGGGCCGCAGTCGCGGAAATTCCTCCAGGCTCCTCAGCAGTGCTTCCGCCTCATCGGGCATCACCCCCGATTTATTCGAATCATAACCGATGTTCACCTGGATCAGTATGTCCATACTGCGCTCCATTTGATCCAGATGTTTATGCAGAGCCCGCGCAATTTTTTGTCGGTCGATGGTTTCGACCATCGTACAGTGGTGGGCGGCGAGTTTGGCCTTGTTGCTCTGCAGGTTGCCGATGAAGTGAAGCTCAATGCGTTCACCCAGCGCCTGTTTCTTCTCGACCGCTTCCTGGATGTAGTTTTCACCGAAGATTACCTGACCGGCTGCGCAGGCTTCTTCAATTGCTGAAACGGAGAATCGTTTCGAAACCGCAACCAGCCTGATATCTCCAGGATTTCGATTGGCTTTGAGCGCCGCAGCGTGAATAGAATCACGAACCTGTGATATATTTTCCGCGATTGTTTTCTCAGGCATGATGAAATGAATCAGCAGTTGAAGGAATAGCCAAACAGTTCGCAGCAGTTGGTCGTCGTCCGGCGGGCGAGGTGCGCGTAATTCGTCTGTCTGAGCTCAGCCAGTGCAGCAAGGGTGTAGAGTGTATAGAGCGGTTCGTTTCGTTTACCGCGATAGGGGACCGGGGCTAAAAACGGGCCGTCCGTCTCGACAAGCAGCCGCTCTTCGGGTATCTCTGCAGCTACTTTCTGCATGATCTCGGCCTTCTTGAAGGTGACGATGCCCGGAATCGAAATGTGGAAGTTGCAATCGATAATTTTACGGGCAAATTCACTATCTCCGGAAAAACAATGCATGATTCCGCCCTGATCAAAAGGGCCTTCTTCTCTGATAATCTGTAAACAGTCGTCATGGGCTTCACGATCATGGATGATTACCGGAAGCTTCAATTCCCGCGCCAGCTTGAGCTGCTTTCTGAACACAGCCAGCTGAGTTTTCTGATCGCTGTAGCGTTTGACATAATCAAGGCCGATCTCCCCAAAACCCACCACCTCGTCAGGGTTGTTCACGGCCAGCTCGGCAAGTGAGCCCAGTGTTTTTTCATCGGCAGAGTCCGCGTCATGAGGATGGATGCCAACCGTTGCCCTTACGCAGGGATAGCTGCGAGCGATAGCGATCGCGGCATGACTGCTCGGCAGATCGATGCCGATGGTGACGATGCCTTTCACCCCGGATTCCGCAGCCCGGGAGATGACTTCTTCCAGATCAATCCGGTAGTCATCCATGTCCAGGTGACAGTGGCTGTCTATGACCGCTGCGTCATCGGGTATTCGTGGCGGCGGTGCTGCTTTTCTGCTCATCGTCGTTAACCTCCGGCAGGTTTCATAGCAGATAAGAATTGACTGTGCAATGGCTATTTGGCTGATTTGCTGTGTTGTTTGCTTCTCTCAGGCCCTGCCGACAACCAATCGAGGTGATCACAGCGCATATCGGTTGAGATCGATATTTGCAGTGTGATATGACCTGGTCGAACACTTTATGCTTTTGATTTTTATTAAAAAATAGAAAAAACTCCTTCAACTCAAAAAAAATCTATCGTATAGTAATATAATGCGAATGCTCGCGGTCTGGAGAGTTGTGCAAAAATAACTAATAATTTCTGACTATTGTTGAGGGGAAACCCTCATCTCTGGGTGCAGATCGAAGCGCTAGTTACCTTTTAACAGCTAAATAATACGCTACTTTTCCATAATTCAAAAGAGTGTCATTGAAATAGCAGGTTCACCAAAATTCAACATGGGGAAACGGGTATGAACTACGGAATTGTCAGTCAGGAGCAGATTGAGCAGATCGACATGATTCTCACTGACAAATTGATTAAGCTTGGGGTTGACTGCGTCATAGTTATCGACATGGCCGGTAATATCATTACCGCAAAAGACAATGGAGTGAGTAAATACGACGTCTATTCGTTTGCCGCGCTGGCGGCGGGTAACTTTGCCACGGTCGATGCCATGGCGAAGCTGGTTGGTGAACAGGAATTTTCGTTGCTGTTTCACAAGGGGCAGGAGTCGAGTATTCATTTCAGCAAGATAGATGAAGAACTGCTGATGATTTCGATGTTCGGCCAGGAGATTTCTCTGGGATTTCTGCGCCTCAACGTCGTCGATGCAATCGAGAAGATTCAGCGGTTGTGGAACAAACCCTGATCGGTTGATCCATGAACTTGAATGGGCAAATAGATGGAGTTGACCGATAACGTGGGGGGGGCAGGTTGAGTTTTATCAATTTAAAGGAAAAGGTCGTTCAGGTTAAAATAGTCTACTATGGACCGGGACGATGCGGCAAGACAACCAATCTCGAATATATAAACCGAACGTTTCGGAATCAGATCGTCTCGGAAATGGTCAGTCTCAAAACCCATGGTGACCGAACGCTGTTTTTTGATTTTCTACCCTTCAATATGGGAAAGATCAAAGGTTACGACATCAAAATACAGCTCTATACCGTTCCCGGCCAGGTAAAATACAATGCTACCCGCAAGCTGGTATTGAGAGGAGTTGACGGTATTGTTTTTGTTGCCGATGCGATGTCGAAACAGCGCGAAAAAAACATCCGCTCGCTCAACCAGCTCCATGAAAATCTACTTTCCTATAAAGAAAGCATTTTCAAAATACCGCTGGTCATGCAGTACAACAAAGTTGACCTCAAAGAGCACGGTATACCGATTCTCCCTACTGAAATTCTGCAGAAGGATTTGAACAGCAGACTACAGGCCCCTTATTTTGAATCAAGTGCGGTGACTGGGTATAACGTGGCGGCGACCTTGAAGAAAATCATAGCGTCAACGATCATTTCGATTCAGAAAAAACTATTCTAGAGAGAAGGCACGGTGGAACCTACCAGAGGCAATCAATACGACGATGACCTAACAATCGGACTGGATGACATTGCTGACGAGTCTTTCGATACCGGGTATGTCGATCTTTTTGAATATGCCGGAGAGGAAGAATCACCGATATTCAGACTGAAGAATCTGATGCTCTCCATCGAATGGGAAATCACCGACCGAATTCTGATCGATTTCAATGACGAACTCGTCCAGGCCCAGTCCGTCTGGGCCGATGACCCGGTTAAGATCGTTTACACCCAGGCCCTGCAGAAAATCACCAAATACATTTATCAGAAAAAATCGGACGCCCATCACAATGCGATGAAGGTGTTGATCACCTTCTTTTACGACCTTGAAAAAATCGTTCTTGATACCGCTATCTCCGAGCAGGAGAAAGAAGAAATTCTTCTTGCGGACGTAAAAAAATTCGAGCGGTTCAAACAGCAGATCGGTGTCGCACCAGCTGCGGCTCAGAGAACCACTGACGATGTCGAATTTGTACCTGAGGCGGAACTCAAAGAGCGCACGCTCGAATCAGGAGATGTCGCTCCCGATCTTTATAATCTCAAAGCCTATATTCTCAGCATCGACTGGCAGATTAGCGATAAGGAACTGGCCGAAGTCAGCAAGGAAGTCGGCCGTTTGCAGGAACAATGGTCTGACAGCAGGCCGCATTCCATATTGCTGAAGGGAATTGATGCGATCGGCGGCTATATCAAGTTGATGAAAAGTGCTTCCCATGCTGAAGCGTTCAAGCTGCTCAACTCATTTTACCTGGCCCTGGAAAAAGTCGTTGACGGGTCCCTGAGCGCTGAGCGGCTGAAGGACCTCATTCTTTCAGAGTCTGAGAAGTTCAACCGCTTTAAGGAAAAGATCGCAGAGACAATCACTCCTGAGGCAATTGCCAGACACAAAGCTGAAGAACGTCTGCTGGAGGAAGAACTGCCGGGCGCTTCTCCGGTATCTGAAATTTCAAGCGCTGCGGAACTGGGCTTTGATGACACCAGTGAGTTCGAACAGACTTTTGTCGATGAAGATTTCGCCGATGGTGAAAGTTTTTCCGAAGAAGCGCTGGAAAAGGTTGCTTCGTTTTTTGGTGACCTGGAGGATGGCAGCCAAGGGCCTGCGGGGCTCAGTGCTGAAGAAGCGCTGCGCGGCGTTGATGTTGAGACAGAAGCAGATGACGACTCCGACGAGGAAGCCCTGCCGACCCTCGACGGTGGTGTTATTGCTCCGGCACTGGCCGGCCTCGATGAGGATGAAGGCCCCGCGCCTCAGGCGCAGGAGATGCACCCCGCAGGAATGGTACCCGGTGTAGATGTCGAAACCGATGCTGACGACGATTCCGATGAATCACCGCTGCCGCTCGCGGACGGCGAGCTTGCACCGGCTCTGTTTGACGGCGCGGAAAGCGAAACCGATGGTGGACTGGCTGAGGAACGTTCAGGCAATGACGAAATCAACAAACACGTCGATGAGTTTTTTGACGACAGTGTGCTGGGTTTTGATGGCGACCCCGACGAGCCGACGGACGCGCCCGTTTCTCCGGCGCTAAGCGATATCGATGAGGAAGCGCAGTCTTCAATGGGCGATGAGTCAGCGACTGAAGATATTGAGGATCGGCTGGAGAACTTCCTTTCTGAAGAGGCGCTTTCTCCTGAGGCAGGTTCTTTGAGCGAAGAAAAACTCATGGCCTTGAAAGCAAGTGTTGCTTCACTGAACGAGGATATGAACGAAGAAAAACTGACTGCCATTAAAAACGAACTGGCGCGTCTGGAAGACAGTCTGACCGGCAAACCGATCGAAAAAACGCTGACGCATCTTATCGGTGCAGTAGTTTCGGGAATCGGCAAAAAATCAGGTCAGTTCGATGGTGAAGCAGTCGAACTGCTCAATTCCGCCTACGCCAACCTGGAAAACATCAGCAGCTCGATCCTGGATCAGAATCAGGCTCTTTTGATGCTGTCCGATGAAACGGCAAAAATACTCAAGTGGCAGCAGCGTATGCTTACTGATTAATCGTTGCTAAACCTGAAAGAAAAAAGGCCGTACCGTTCAGGTGCGGCCTTTTTTTTGCCCATTTTGCCTGAGCCCGCTGCCGCAGTCGTCTTCGCTCAACCGTGTGCGGTCAATGCGACTATGGTCAGAACGAGGTAGAGACCGAGCCAGGCCCATAGAAAATAGAGCGTCTGCCGATACCAGCGAAAATCTTTTTTTAACAGTATCAGGGCGGCAACCAGTGCAGCCGGGATCACAACGCCGGCGATGAATGGCGGTAAATAGCGCAGCAGTTCCTGAAGACCGAGGAAAAACCAGGGGCCGGTGATATAAAGAAGGCCCAGCGATTCAGGATCAATAGGTGCGGCTATGACCAGTGAAAAAAGCAGAATCGCGCAGATGAACAGGAGATGGGACGATACGGCTGTCTGGTATCTGCGCAGGTGTTCCCAAGCCAGAAACAAGAAGAGCAGATCAAACGATATGACATGATGCAGATAAATACGATCCATCCCGTGGTCGGTGATCGAAAAGAGCATATTGTTGAGTGCCGTGCCGAAGAACGGAACGGTCAGGACAATATTCTCAGCAATCATTCCCGCTGAAAAGCCGGTTGAATCTCCGCGCAGCACATAGCCAGTGAAGAGCAGCATCAATATGCAGGGAAAGGTGAGAATGAGGTAGCTGTAGTTCTTTGCTGAGTAACTCTGTGCTTTATCGAATACGGCAATATAGTGGATAACGGCGAAGAGAAAAAAGAACTGGCTCGAGTAAAAGTGCAGTGATCTGAAAAAGGTGCCGTAGGGAACGAGGATATCGAGAGCCGAGGCTGAATAGAACGGTGCTGCGGGGCTGTAGTGAATACCGACAATGATACCGGAAATAAGCGAGATGTAGAGGCTGATAAGACTCCAGTCCCCCCACTTGACGAGACCCAATATTGTTTTCTTGTTAGCCGCCGCTGCCATCTGTTCTCATCGTTTCAGGTGATCGTCACCAGATAGGTGGTCTCAGTCGTCTGTTCAACCTGATAAAGGGGCAGCGGATTTTTGGCCGGTCCCCTGAGCACCGTGCCATCGGTAGCAAATCTACTCTGGTGGCAGGGGCATTCGAGATAGTTCTGGTCCTCGATGAAATTAAGTTTGCAGCCAAGGTGTGTGCATGTTCTGGAAACCGCCCAGAGATTTTCGTTATCACCGAACAGGATAAAACGGTCTTTGGTCAGAAAGGTATTGTTCTGCAGCGTGCCGCTGGCTTCAATGATTCTTGGTTTTCTGGGAAGCTTGTGGGAAAGAAAACGATACAGCGGCCAGAGCAGCAACAGACTGCCGAAAAACAGGACAATTCTTCTTCTGGAGCTGTGGTGTCGGTTCCGGCGGTCTCTCATTTACAGCGGTACTTTTCTATCAGCATCTTTTCGACGTGCTCGGGAACGAGACCGCTGATGTCGCCGCCGTGACTTGCCGCATCTTTAACGATGGAGGAACTGATGAATATCCAGCGGAAACCGGGCATCAGAAAAACCGACTCAACCGAGCGTTCGAGTTTACGATTCATCAGGGCGAGCTGAAATTCATAGTCGAAATCGGAAACCGCCCTGAGTCCCCTGATGATTGCCCGGGCCTGCCGCTGTGCCGCATACTCGACCAGCAATCCGGAGACGTAGTCGACTTCGACGCGCTCCTCATCCATATAGCAGTCAAGAATCATCTTTTTTCTCTCTTCAAGCGAGAAAAGCGGCTGCTTGCCGGGATTGACGGCGATGGTGACGATCACCTTGTCGAATAAACATAAGCCTCGATTTATCAGGTCCAGATGGCCGTTGGTTATCGGGTCGAAGGTACCGGGATAAATGGCAATCGACTCGCCGTTAGGTTTGGCGCTCATGCGGTGCCGCTCCTTTTAAGGTTGATTTTCTCGGGCTTTATAGAAGAAAAAGGAACTTTCCCCATAGGTTCTGCTGTCTGAAAGCTCTAAATTGCGCAGGTTCCCCGGAGCTTCAAACATCCTCTGCTCTTCTATGATTATCAACGGATTCTGCGCAAGCAGCGAACTCTTGTCAAGAGCTAATACGATTTTATCGGATAAACCGCGCCGGTAAGGCGGGTCGGCAAATATGATATCAAAGCGCTGAGTATCGTCGAGCAGGTGCTGAACCTTGGTTAGGCCGCGCGAAAGATCGATCTTGAGTATGCGGGACCGTTCAGGGCCGCCGCCAATCAGGCCGATATTTGCCTGAATCAGTGCCAGGGCAGCCTTGGAATTATCGACAAATACCGTCCGGGAGGCGCCTCTGCTCAGAGCTTCGCAGCCGCATGCTCCGGTTCCTGCGAACAGGTCGAGCACTCGAGCGTTGCCGATTCGTTCACCAATGATATTGAAAAGCGCTTCTCGGGAGCGATCGGCGGTGGGACGGATTGATCTGCTCCGTGCCTGGGGAGAAAAGAGCCGCCGCCCTTTGGCCGAACCTGCGATGATCCGCATCGGTTCAAGAGAAAGCCGGCCTGCACCGGCTGCAGACTCGTTCTTGACAATAATCAGCCATCACAGGCAGGGTTGAATAGTCGACAGTATCGATACAGCACTCCGATTCAACCGACTCAACCGATATAGGCCAGCAGGGTCTCGCCTGCCGTCACACGGTCACCGACCCTGACCGCCAGATTTGACTGTTTGGGTAAAAAGAGATCGACCCGGGAACCAAAACGGATCAAGCCGAACCGTTCTCCCCGCTGCACCACGTCGCCTTTTTCAAGGCGGCAGACAATTCTGCGGGCAACCAGGCCGGCAATCTGAACCATGGTGACTTCCCTCTGATCGGTCGTGACGATCTTGACTGCGCAATATTCGTTGTTCAGATGAGCCTTTTCGCTGTCGGCGGCAAGAAAGGCGCCGGGAACATGCTGTATCCTGGTGATCGTACCGGAGAAGGGGATACGATTCACATGGACGTTGAAGATGTTCATGAAGATTGAAATCTTTACCACTTCTTCATCCGTAAATCGGCTGTCTGTCGTTGTTTCAGCAAAAATGATTTTCCCGTCCGCCGGAGAGATGATGCCGCGGTCAATGTCGGGCGCGGTGCGCTCGGGATCTCTGAAAAACATCAGAATGAACGTGGTCACCCCGAGCAAAATTAGGGTGATTACCTGATAACCGAGAAACGCACTGATCAGTGTAAGAAAACCACTGAAGAAAATAAACGGGTAGCCTTCGGGGGCAACGGGAACAGTTTCTTTTTTCATGATCTATCTGATTACCTTTTGATGCGGGTGCGGGCAATGGCAATCTTGCCGGTGCGGACGATCTCCTTGATAGCGATTGGACGAAGGATTTCAATGATCGCATTGTCGCCGTTGGTTATCGGCGTCAGGCAGGAAAATTTCGGGTCCAGCGTTTCAGCCAGGCCAAGGCTTTCGATATCGAAGTTCCTGCCACAGAACAGCCCGGTAACACGCGAAAGTACTCCAGGCTTGTTCTGCAGCAGCACTGAAAGGGTGTGTTTCATCTCGTTACCCGGATAGTATCGATTTGCTCGTACTGAGGCCGTCTACACCAGCAGCATCTCGGTGTTTGACTTGCCGGCCGGTACCATCGGGAAGACACCCTCTTCACGTGATATTTTGAAATCCATCAGTACCGTATTGTCCACTGCCAGAGCTTCTCTGATTACATCTTCCACTTCACTCTTTTTGGTGGCTCTCAAGCCAACGGCGCCGTAGGCCTGGGCAAGGGCGACGAAATCGGGAGCAACGTCCATGATGGTCGAAGCGTAGCGCTTTTCATAAAACAGCTCCTGCCACTGGCGCACCATACCGAGGAACTGGTTGTTGAGAATGGCTATTTTAACCGGCGTGTTGTACTGCCTGGCCGTGGCCAGTTCCTGAATGTTCATCTGGATCGAGGCATCACCGGCAATGTCGATGCAGACCTTGTCGGGCATCGCCAGTTTGGCGCCGATCGCGGCCGGGAAACCATAGCCCATGGTTCCCAGCCCGCCTGAGGTCAGGAATCGGCGCGGTTCGCTGAAGCGGTAAAACTGGGCGGCCCACATCTGGTGCTGGCCCACCTCGGTGCTGATGATGGCCTCGCCGTTGGTCAGCTTGTCGAGCATTTCAACAACGTACTGGGGCTTGATCAGGTCTCCGTCCTCATGGTAGCCGAGCGGGTGAAGCCGCTGCCATTCGCATATCTGGTCGAACCATAGCTTGTGCTTTTCTTTTTCGGTCTCAACCGAGATATCCTGCTGGTTGTTGAACCAGTTGTTCATTGCCGTCAGAGTTTTTTTACAGTCGGCGACGATGGGGACGTCGACTTTGACGTTCTTGCTGATCGAGGTCGGGTCGATGTCGACGTGGATTATTTTTGCATTGGTTGCAAACGTCTCCAGCTGGCCGGTGACCCGGTCGTCGAAGCGGGCGCCCACCGATATCAGCAGGTCGCTCTCGGCCACCGCCATATTGGCCGTATAGGTTCCGTGCATGCCGAGCATGCCCATGGAGAGCTCATGATGGCCGGGGAAGGCTCCCAGTCCCATCAGTGTCATGGTCACCGGGATGTCAAGTTTGAGCGCCAGTTCGGTGAGCTCCGGCGCTGCGTCGGAGAGGATTACTCCGCCGCCGACGTAGAGCACCGGTTTGCGAGCCTCCATGATGAGCCGGCAGGCTTTGTCCACCTGACCCATATGCGGTTCATAGTTGGGCTGATAACTCAGCATTTTTACCGGTTTTCTGTCAACAAAATCGATACCGGCCTTGATGATGTCCTTGGGCAGGTCGACGAGTACCGGCCCGGGGCGGCCGGTGCGGGCAACATGAAACGCCTCGCGCATGACTTCGACCAGTTCGTCTTTGCTGTTTACCAGATAGTTGTGCTTGGTGCAGGGCCTGGTGATGCCGACGATATCGACTTCCTGAAAGGCATCGTTGCCGATCAGCGGGGTCGGAACCTGACCGGTGAGGACGACGATCGGTATTGAATCCATATAAGCGGTGGCAATACCGGTGACACCGTTGGTTGCACCTGGACCCGAGGTCAGAAGAGCGACACCGACCTCGCCGGTGACCCGGGCGTAGCCGTCGGCGGCGTGGACGGCGGCCTGCTCGTGACGCACCAGAATGTGATTAAGCTCGGGACTTTGCATCAACTCGTCGTAAAGGTCGATGACGGCGCCTCCCGGATAGCCGAAGATTGTGCTTACGTTCTCTTCCAGAAGACATTTTACGATTGCCCTGGCACCACTGATTTGCGGCATGATCTGATCCTTTCTCGTGATCGGCTTTGAAGAGCCCTGTTACCGGTCATCCCGGTTTTTTGAACGAACCCCAAACTATAGAGAGCCAGAAATTATATGTCAACAGACAAAACATCTGCCTGCACATCGGGGAAGACGACTGCGGGCACGATTATCTGCGGTTCAGGAAAAAAGTGCGATATGACCTTGACAATCACCAGGATGCAGGATTAATGTAGCGTAATATCAGAATGATACCTGAGATATGTAGACAACGAATATGATGATGACAAGAAAAAGCACATGGTTTCTGGCTCTACCAGAGCCTTATACACCAGCCGTCGGACTGGTCATGGCCATGTAGCGCTTGTACATCCATGATTGTTAAAAGGCCGCGGTTGCTGAGACCGCGGCCTTTTTTTATGTTTTTTTTCAATAAACCGCTCTATTAGGAAACCGGGAGAGAGCAATGAACATAGAACACGTCAGTAAATATCGTCCATATCCACCGGTCAAGCTGGCAAATCGGAGCTGGCCCGACAAGATGATCAACAAGGCACCGTCCTGGTGCAGTGTCGATCTGCGTGACGGCAACCAGGCACTGGTTCAGCCGATGAGCCTGTCGAAAAAACTGGAAATGTGGCAGCTGCTTGTCGAGATCGGTTTCAAGGAGATCGAGGTCGGCTTTCCGTCTGCCTCCCAGGTCGAGTTCGAGTTCACCCGGCTGCTGATTGAAGATGAACGGATACCTTCAGATGTCTGTATCCAGGTACTCACCCAGGCCAGGGAACATCTGATCAAGAAAACCTTTGCGTCTGTTACCGGGGCCAGGCAGGCAATCATCCACCTCTATAACTCGACTTCGACGCTGCAGCGTGACGTGGTTTTCAAGATGAGTAAAAAAGAGATCATCGACCTGGCGGTTCGCGGCGCTGAGCTGGTGGCCGCAGAGGCTGAAAAGTATCCGGATACTTCATTCAGATATCAATATTCGCCGGAGAGCTTCACCGGTACCGAACTCGACTTTGCACTTGAGATATGCGAGGCGGTCATGGATGTCTGGCAGCCGGATGAAACCAACAAGATGATCATCAATCTGCCGGCCACCGTGGAGCTGACCAGCCCGAATATTTTTGCCGACCAGATCGAATGGTTCTGTACCCATATGAAGAATCGCGAGGCCGCCGTTATCAGCGTCCATACGCACAACGACCGCGGTTGCGCGGTCGCCGCCACCGAGCTGGCTTTAATGGCCGGAGCCGACCGGGTCGAGGGAACGCTTTTCGGAAACGGCGAGCGGACCGGCAATGTCGATCTGATCACCCTGGCACTCAACATGTTTACCCAGGGCGTCAATCCTGAGCTCGATATTCATGATATCAACCATCTGGTAGACGTTTACGAACGGGTCAACAGAATACCGGTGCACATTCGCCACCCGTATGCCGGTGAGCTGGTCTACACGGCTTTCTCCGGCTCTCACCAGGATGCGATCAACAAAGGCATGACGGAATATGAGATTTCCTCCTCCAGGCAGTGGGCCGTCCCTTATCTGCCGATCGATCCAGGCGATGTGGGCAGAACATATGAGTCGATCATCAGGATCAACTCACAGTCCGGAAAAGGCGGTGTCGCCTATATCATGGATCATGAGTTCGGCATCAAGATGCCCAAGGAGATGCACCCTGAGTTCGGCGCCGTTATCCAGCAGGTCACCGATCGGGAAGGTCGAGAGCTCAAGCCCGACGAGATCTATCACGAATTTGAAGAGAGCTATATCGATGTTCATGCCCCCTTCGACCTGCACTCGTTTCACGTCATGAAACGTCACAGTGACAAGCAGGAACGGCGCTCTTTCGCAGAAGTCGAGGCCACCATCGAAGTGGAAGGCGTCGAACGCGATATCCAGGCAACCGGCAACGGGCCGCTCGATGCCTTCTCAAATGCGCTCAAATCGCAGATAACCAACGACTGGACCTTGAGCAGTTACCACGAACACGCGATCAACACCGGCTCCCATGCCAAAGCCATCGCCTATATCGAGATCGAACGCGGCGACGGGCGCAAGTTCTGGGGAGCAGGCGTCGATACCGATATTATCATCGCTTCGGTAAAAGCGCTCCTCTCCAGTCTTAACCGGGCTTCGCAACGTACATAAAGCTGGTGCTCGAGCGAACATAGAGCAGCGCGCGCCAACGGGCCGGGAGTAAAAGAATCCATTTGCCATTGCGGTGACAAGTGTGGTTAATTAGCGGCGATAATCAACAGCCGCTTCGCATACAATACGCAGATAACTCAGACAATGACTAAGAAAAAAGCACTGATCACCGGTATTACCGGCCAGGACGGATCCTATCTGGCCGAGTTTCTGCTGGATAAGGGATATGAGGTTCACGGTATCAAACGGCGGACTTCGCTCTTCAATACCGATCGCATCGACCATATCTATCAGGGCCCCCATGAGACTGACCGTAACTTCATTCTCCACCACGGAGACCTGACCGATTCATCGAGCCTCATCCATATCATGGAGAAGGTCAAGCCGGACGAGATTTACAACCTGGCCGCCCAGTCTCATGTGGCTGTATCTTTTGAGGAGCCTGAATACACCGCAAACTCCGATGCCCTCGGGACGCTGCGGCTGCTCGAAGCGCTGCGCATCCTCGGCCTGGCCCAAAAAGCAAAGTTCTACCAGGCGTCGACTTCGGAGCTTTACGGCATGGTGCAGGAGACGCCGCAAACGGAGCGGACCCCGTTTTATCCGCGTTCGCCCTATGCGGTCGCCAAACTCTATTCGTACTGGATCGTGGTCAATTACCGGGAAGCGTATGGAATGTATGCCTGTAATGGAATCCTCTTCAACCATGAATCTCCGCGCCGGGGTGAGACGTTTGTGACCAGGAAAATCACCCGGGCGATGGCCCGGATCGCCCTGGGGCTGCAGGAATGCATGCATCTCGGTAACCTCAATGCCAGGCGTGACTGGGGGCATGCCCGTGATTATGTCGAAATGCAATGGCTGATGCTGCAGCAGGAGAAGCCTGAAGATTTTGTCATTGCAACGGGCGAGCAGCATTCGGTTCGCGCCTTCGTCGATCAGGCTGCTGCCGAGTGCGGAATGACCCTCGCCTGGCACGGTGAAGGAGTTGAGGAAACCGGAATCGTTGAATCGATAGATTCGAAGAAAGGTGATCTCAAGGTGAAGCCCGGGCAGACGATCGTTCGCGTCGATCCCCGCTATTTCAGACCAACAGAAGTTGAAACATTGCTCGGTGATCCGGCGAAGGCTAAAGAAAAATTGGGTTGGACCCCGACGACCTCTTTTGCAGACCTTGTGTCGGAGATGGTTCTTCACGACCTCGACGAAGCCAAAAAAGACGCGCTCTGTCAAAACGAAGGGTTCAGCACCTTCAGCTACCATGAGTAGCGGGTCGTGACGATGAGACCGGAACGGGTGAATCTCAGAAAAGAGGATGTGATCTTTGTTGCCGGGCATCGGGGCATGGTCGGGTCAGCCGTGGTGCGTCTGCTCGAGCGCGAAGGATACCGGAACCTCGTGACCAGGGGTTCAGTAGAACTGGATCTGACCGACCAGGCTGCCGTTCACGATTTTTTTGCAGCCAATACGATCGATTATGTCGTTCTCGCCGCTGCCATGGTTGGCGGCATTCATGCCAACAATACCTATCCGGCTGATTTTATTTACCGGAACACGATGATTCAGGCCAATGTTATCCATCAGGCCTGCCTGGCAGGAATCACCAACCTGCTTTTTCTCGGCAGTTCCTGCATCTATCCAAAATTTTGCCAGCAGCCGATGAAGGAGGAGTACCTGCTCAGCGGCGTACTCGAACCCACCAATGAACCATACGCGGTCGCCAAAATCTGCGGAATCAAGATGTGTGAGTCTTACAACCGGCAGTTCGGCACCGGCTATCGGGCGGTGATGCCGACCAATCTCTACGGTCCAGGAGACAATTACCATCTGCAGAACTCCCATGTAATACCCGCCGTCATCCGCAAATGCCATCTGGCAAAACTGGCAGCCGCAGGGGATGAAGAGGGAATCGAGCGCGACCGCAGTGTTTACGGGGAAATTCCGGACGATATCGGGCGAGGGACTGTTTGACGGTGACACCGGTTCTCTGCGCAGCAATCCTTATGTGCAACTATGGGGAAGCGGCAGCGGCAGAAGAGAATTTCTTCATGTCGATGATATGGCGGCCGCCTGTTTGAGCGTTATGCGTATCGATCAGCAAACCTATGATCGGAGCCTCGACACTGACCAGCTAACATCCGTATATACCAGACCGAGTTTTTTAAACGTCGGTACCGGGAAAGACTGCAGCATTGCAGAAGCTGCCTCGATGATTCAGGAGCTGGTCGGGTTTGACGGGGATATCCGCTATGATCGTTCTCAGCCCGACGGCGCACCGCAGAAACTGCTCGATGTCACCAGGATTCAGTCTTTGGGGTGGCGCCCGCGGTTTTCGTTGAAGTCCGGGCTGGTGGATGCCTATGAGCACTATTGCAGACAATTGCGCGACGCCTGATCGCATCGCCTTCAGAAATTTTGAAACAGACGCCTTGGGCCATACAATCAACCAGGTATCCGGGTAGAACAGACAATGAAAACTGAAGATTACTCCGAATCTCTGGTCGTTCACATCAGGCGGGCCGAGGTCCTGAAACAGCAGGCACTCGAGCTGGTCTCACTTGATCTCAACGAACGCCAGCTTTTCGATCTCGAGCTGATACTGAACCGCGGGTTTTATCCACTCAGCGGTTTTCTCACCAAGGATGACTATCTCTCGGTGGTTCATTCGATGAGTCTGACCGACGGTACCGTCTGGCCGATTCCGATCTGCCTCGATGTCTCCGAATCTTTTGCCGGGTCATTACAGCCGGGTCAGAGAATTGCGCTGAACGACCAGGAGGGATTCCTGCTGGCGATTTTGACCGTGAGCGATGTCTGGATGCCGGACAAAAAAGAAGAGGCTCGGCTGGTATACGGTACAGAGGACAGCTCTGCTCACCCGGGCGTGCGGCAGCTCATCGGGCAGACCCAATCCTGGTACATTGGCGGCAGCGTCGAGGGGATTACGCTGCCGGTTCACTATGATTTCCTGCAGCTGCGCCTGACGCCGTCTGAGAGCGTCCGGCGTTTTACCATGAACGGCTGGCGCCGGGTGCTCGGTTTTCACACCGAGCAGTATCTGCACTGTGCCCATCGGGAGATGGTGCTTGACGCGGCAACACGAATCGGTTCCTCTATTTTTCTGCAGCCGGTTGTCGGTCTGGATCACCCGGGTGATGTCGATTTCTACACGCACATCTGCTGTTATCAGGTCTTTACCAGAAAATTTCCTCCCAACATGATCATGCTCGGGTTGTCGCCGTTTGCCACCCGTCGTGCGGGGCCTCGTGAGGCGCTGCTGCAGGCGATCATGCGTAAAAATTTCGGCTGCTCTCATTTTATGGTTTCAAACGATCAGGCGGACCCCTTTGCCCGCAGCAACGGCACTGAGCTGTTTTATGAAAAAGGAGCGGCCCAGCAGCTGGTGCGTGACTATGCGGACCGGACCGGTATCGAGATGGTGCCAATGCAGGACTGGGGCTACGATAAAGCCAAGGCTGCCTATTTCCCGCTGAGTGAGACTGGTGATACGCTCAAGAAGATTACTTCGACCGATCTGCAGAAAAGGATGATGCGCGGTGAAACGGTTCCGGACTGGTTTGTCTGGCCCGACATGGTCGAAGAACTGCAGCACGCCTTCCCACCGAAATCAAAACAGGGGTTCACCCTCTTTCTTACCGGTCTGTCCGGTTCCGGCAAGTCGACGATCGCCAAGGTTCTGCTGGTCAAGTTCATGGAGATGCGGGATCGTCCGGTGACTCTGCTCGATGGTGACATCGTCCGCAAGAACCTCTCCTCGGAGCTGACTTTTTCAAAGGAACATCGGGATCTCAACGTCACCCGGATCGGTTTCGTAGCGGGTGAAATCACCAAGAACGGCGGCATCGCGATCTGCGCGCCGATCGCTCCGTATGAGGAGTCCAGGCAGGCCAACCGTGAGCTGATCAGTCGCTACGGCGGCTACATCGAAGTGCACGTGGCCACGCCGCTCGAGGTCTGTGAGCGGCGGGACCGCAAAGGCCTCTATGCCCGTGCCAGAAGCGGCAAGATCAAAGGGGTGACCGGCATCACCGATCCCTATATCGAACCGCTAAGACCCGATATTTCCCTGGACACCAGCTCCATCACGCCTCTGGAGGCGGCCCAGGAGATCCTCATCTTTCTGCAGAAAGAAGGATATCTTTCCTGAGCTCTCAGGCCTGGTGACGCTTTTTGACCACGTAGTACATCACCGGCACCGCCATCCGGCTCACCAGCAGTGAGGCGATTTCGCCAAACATCAATGAGATGGCCAGGCCCTGAAATATCGGGTCGGCCAGGATCACCGAGGCGCCGACAACCACCGCCAGAGCGGTGAGCAGCATCGGCCGGAAGCGAACCGCCCCGGCCTCAACCACGGCTTCGGCAAGCGGCAGCCCCTGTTTGAGCCTGAGCTCGATGAAATCTACCAGGATGATCGAGTTTCTGACGACGATGCCCGCTCCGGCCATGAAGCCGATCATCGAGGTGGCGGTGAAGAAGGCGCCAAAAGCCCAATGAGCCGGCAGAATGCCGATCAGTGAGAAGGGGATGGCGGCCATCACCACCAGCGGGGTGATGTAGTTTTTGAACCAGCCGACCATGAGCATGTAGATAAGGACCAGAACCACGGCAAAGGCGAGTCCAAGGTCGCGGAAAACCTCCAGGGTGATATGCCACTCTCCATCCCATTTCAGCGCCGGTTCGTTGTCGTCGAACGGCTGGAAAAGGTTATAGATTCTTACCTGGTTTTCCGCTGAGCCGTAATCGGCTCCATTGAGCGCTTTGATCTTCTCGTTCATATCGAGGATTGCATAGACCGGGCTTTCCACCACCCCGGCCACGTCCCCGGTCACATAAATCAAGGGCTTGAGATTTTTCCTGTAGATCGGCTGCTCTACATCGGTCTGGGATATGTGCACCAGCTCCCGCAGCGGAACCAGCGGGGCCTGGCGGTCTGCCTGGGAGCGCAGCGATATATTGAGCAGCTCTTCGATCCGGGAACTCTGGGAGCGCGGTATCTCGAGAACCATGTTGATCGGTTCTTTGTCGCTGGGTTGATGGAACAGGTCAATCGACAGCCCGTCGACCGCTATTTTGATGGTCTGGTTGATCTGAGATTCGCTGATTCCGCTCAATGCGGCCTTTTCCTTGTCAACCGTGATCAGGGCGCGGGTGCGCGGGACTTCCCGGTACCAGTCGACATCAACTACACCTGCGCTGGAGCGCATGATTTGTTTGACCTGTTCGGCCAGGGCCAGCCGGTACTCTTCGGTTGGTCCGTATATCTCCGCCACCAGTGTCTGCAACACCGGCGGTCCCGGCGGTACCTCGGCAACAACCAGGGCCGCCCCGTAGCGGTCGGCAATCGCGGCGAGCTGCGGTCTTACACGCGTGGCGATGTCGTGGCTTTTCAGCGAACGCTCATGCTTGGGGAGCAGATTCACCTGGATGTCGGCCACGGTCGGGCCGCTGCGCAGAAAATAGTGACGCACCAGGCCGTTGAAATTGTAGGGTGAAGCGGTACCGACATAAACCTGGTAATCGACCACCGCCGGATCCTTTTTGATGACGGCGGCCATTTCCAGAGCAACCCGGGACGTCTGTTCGAGGGTCGCGCCCTCGGGCATGTCGAGGATAACCTGAAACTCACTCTTGTTGTCAAACGGCAGCATCTTCACCTTGACGTGTCCGAGTCCTACCATGGCCATCGAGCCGAGCAGCAGCAGGGTGATAACCGTGAAAAAAATCAGCCGCCAGCCGCCATGGGCCAGGAGCGGATCCATTACCCGGTGGTACAGCCTGGTGAAGAAATCATCGGGAGCCTTGTCGTGGTCATGACTGGATCCGCTGGATCTCGATTTGAGAAAATGAACCGCCGCCCATGGCGTCACCGTGAAGGCGATGATCAGAGAAAAGAGCATGGCCGCCGACGCACCGATCGGAATCGGCCGCATGTAGGGGCCCATCAGGCCGCCGACAAAAGCCATCGGTAAAATTGCCGCGATGACGGCCCAGGTAGCCAGAATGGTCGGGTTGCCGACTTCGCTGACCGCTTCGACGGCAACCGTCGGGAGCGGCCTCCTGCTGTTCCCGGGCAGGTGCATGTGACGAACGATGTTTTCGACCACGACGATGGCGTCATCAACGAGGATACCGATCGAAAAGATAAGGGCGAACAGGGTTATCCTGTTCAATGTGTAGCCGTAGAGGTAGAAAACCAGCAGGGTCAGGGCCAGGGTGGAGGGGATTGCCAGCATCACCACAAGAGATTCGCGCCAGCCGAGAAAGAGCAGAATCAGGATGGCGACGCCGAATACGGCAATTCCCATATGGAGGAGCAGTTCGTTCGACTTTTCAGCTGCCGTTTCCCCGTAGTTACGGGTTACGCTGACTATGATATCTGCCGGTATAACGCTGCCCTTCAGGGTCTCGACTTTTTCCAGGACGTCTTCAACAACGGCAACAGCATTGGCTCCGGGGCGCTTGGCGATCGATAGCGTTACGGCGGCTTCGAGATCAGCATGGCCCGGTGCACTGTAGAGCACATAATGGGCCGGATCTTCCGGTCCGTCCCGTATTTCCGCAACCTCATCGAGGTAAACCGGCTTGCCGCCGTAGACGCCGACGACAATTCTGCCGACTTCCTCGGCGCTGGTCAGAAAAGTTCCTGTCTGAACCGCAATTTCCCGGTTTGAATTGATGATGGAACCGCTATAACTCTGCTGGTTGGCCTGCTGCAGAACGGAAATCAGTTCATTGATCGACAGGTTGCGCGAGGCCAGCAGGATAGGGTCAAGCAGTATTCTCAATTCACGCCGGGCACCGCCGATCAGTTTTGTCTCGGCAACCTCGGGAATATTTTTGATAGCATCATCGAGCTGGGCGCCAACCTGGCGCAGCATGTATTGATCGTAATTCTCTGAGTGCAGGGTTAGGGCCAGTATCGGAACATCGTCGATGGTGTGCGGTTTTATCAGCGGCCGGGAAACATTGTGGGGAATACGGTCGAAATTAGTGGCCAGCTTCTGGTTCAGCCGGACAATCGCGGTTTCGAGGTCGGCGCCGACATAAAAACGCACCACCAGAAGACTTTTGCCGGCCATCGACGTCGAATATATGTATTCGACGTTGGGGAGCTCGTAGAGCAGTTTCTCCATCGGTATCGTGACCTGCTCCTGTATCTCCTGCGGTGACGCCCCCTCCATCGAAACCATCACGTCGATCATCGGCACCTTGATCTGCGGCTCTTCTTCCCTGGGCAGCATCACGATTGCCAGAATGCCAAGCAGCAGCGAGCCGATGATGGCCAGCGGCGTCAGTTTAGAGTCGATAAACATTCCGGCGAGCCGGCCCGCAAAGCCGCTATGCTCAATATCTTTCGTATCCATGCCTGCCTTCGTTCGGATTAGTCTGACTAGTTGATCGTTACTTTACGGCCGTCGCTGAGATCGGGGTTTTCCGAGACGACGACGCGGTCTCCGGCAGAGACGCCTGAGAGCACCTCGACCTGAGCGTCGATTTGTTCCCCCGTTTTAATGAGCTGCAATCTGAGGGTGTCACCATCGACAAGAAAAACCCGCTTGAGCTGACCAAAGGGTTTGACCGCAGCTGTTGGAATCATAATTGCCGTTCCGGTCGATCCCGGCAGGCTGACCCGGGCAAACTGGCCGGAGCGGACATTTTCCGAGATCGGAATGCGCAGCTTTACCGGCGCTGTTCTGGAAGCAGGATCGGCCGTCGGGGCGATTTCGATGATGCTGCCGTCCACCTCGACAGCGGCAGCTTCGATCTCTACCGGGAGTTGATCGCCGATTGCCAGGTGCAGCACCAGTGCTTCGGGAATGTCGGCGATGACCTGCAGGCTGGATTCGCTTTCAAGCCGAAGAAGCGTCCTGCCAGGCGTTGCCAGATCGCCGATACTGGCCGGCTTGGCGGTTATGGTGCCGTCAAACGGGGCCTTGATGGTCGTATAGTCAAGCATTGTCTGGGCTTCCCGGTATGCCGCTTCAGCAATTTTTGTCTGTTCTTCAAGCGTTTTAACCGATTCCGGGGTGGCGGCGTTTTTGTTGAGCAGGTTCTGTTCCCGCTTCAGATTGCGCCGGGCCTGGTCGAGCTGGGCGCCGGCCTGGTTCAGCTTCGCTCGTATTTCGTCGGCGCTGATGACGATCAGGGTGTCGCCCTTTTTAACCCGGGACCCCAGCTGAACCGGTAGATCGGTAATATTACCGCTGATTCTGGCAGCGATTGAGGCGCTCTGCGCCGCTTCCACCGTAGCCATGACCTGGGTCTGGCGCAGCGGTTTAATCTCTTCGGCGATTGCCACCGAGACCTGAAGCGGCGGCAGATCCTGCTCTGTCTGCAGCGGCGCCTCCTGATCGGACTTGCAGGCAGCCAGAAGGAGGGTGAAAAAAGCGCACAGAAGCAGGAACCAATACCTTGAAAACAGTGATGGCATCATTGCTGAGTCTCCAGTAGTTCGTCGGTTGTTGCACTAAATTGCTGGTAGCCGAGCGCTCTGCGTAAATTTGCAACGGCTACGCGGTAGTTGGCCCGGGCCGCAGCCTGACGGACGAGTGTGTCGGTCAATCGGGTTTCGGTGTCCAGCATATCTGATGAAAGGATGACACCTTGGCGAAATCGTTCTCTGCTGAGCTGGGCACTTTCTTTGGCAACCTCGACCATTTTCTCGGTGACCTTGCGCCGCTCGAGCGCCTGCTGGTAGTTCAGCCGGGCCTCTTCAATGTCGAGTTTGATGTTGAGTTCGAGTTTTTTGAGCATTCCTTCCAGCTCCCGGTAGTGAGCTTCCTTGCGGGCGATCTCTGCGTCAACCCGGCGACCGTCCCAGAGGTTGTAGTTCAGCTTTACACCGGCCATCCATGAATCACCCGAACCGTCGTTGACCCAGCCATAGTCGTACTGATAGCTGGCGAAACCGTCAAACGTCGGCAGATCGTTTCCACGGACGCGCCGCAGCTCGGCCCCGGAAGCTTCGAGCAGCGCTGACATCCTCAGAAGTTCGGGGCGCTGAGGGGAGGGCACGCTGTCCGGTATGTTCTGATCTTCAAAACCATCAGTAGTAATGGCAACCGGGCCCGGTTCGAGACCAAGCAGGTTCAGAAATGCCTTTTCTGCCAGTGATTTCTGATGCTGAGCGACAATCAGATTTTCACTGGTCTGGGCTTTTTGAACCTCGAAGTTCAGCACCTCGGTCTTGAGCAGGTCACCGGCCTCGTACCGCGCCCCGGCAACGGTAAGTGAGGCGCTGATAGCCTCGAGTTCGGCCTGGCGAGCCCGCAGTTGTTCATCGGCCTGAACGATATGCTGGTAGGCTCTGATGATCTCGAAGCCGAGTTGCTGGTAAATTCCGCTGAGAGCTGCCTGGCTGGCCTGGTAACCGGATTCGGCTGCGGCAACGCTCGCCTGATCTCTGCCGCCGTTATAGAGGCGATAGGTTAATTCCGCCATCAGGTTGAGATTGTCAGTGCGGCCGGGATCGTTGAAATCGATAGCGTTGGAAAAGCTTCCCTGGTTGAGAATATTGCCAAACGAGTACATCGGGTTATTGGTCTGCCCGTATGTTGCACTGAGATTGACCTGGGGATGTCTCAGCAGCGCCTCGGCTTCGGCCTGTAAGGCCTGTGCCGATGCAATTCGTTGTAAGGCAATGGTGCTGTCAGGACTGTTGATCAGCCCAAATCGCACCGCTGCCTTTTCGGACCAGACCTCAGGTTCAGTCAGCGTCTCAGCACCAGTGTGCGGGGTGGTTCCGAGGCTGAGCAGAAGGGCGGCGATAATCCAGGCAAAGGCAAAAAATCCCTTAGATTTCAATACCATATCAGCTCCTTGTAAAAGGTTGAGCAATGTAGTTAATTAAAAACTTAAATAGATATAAGAAAACATCGTACCAATGTCAAAACAAAATAACACAGCGGTGGAAAATTGTACTCGATCTGTTTGGTCCCGGCGCACCATGATGTATGAATTCTGGTCGGCGAGATTCCGCTTGGTCATAAGCAGATCTGCTCTACTCTATATGTACCACCAATCTTTTACAGGGTAAAGATATTGTTAGATATCGGCCGGTTCTGAACGAGAAGTGATCCGCAAAGGCGGGTGCAGATTGCCGCTATTCTGTTCAGAAAAATAGTACCCCAGTTGCTGAGTCTGTATCAGCTGCCGTCGTCGGCACCGGTGAAGTGGTGATGGCGAAAAAGAAACAGACTCGCGGCCAGGGAACCAAGGCCCAGGACGAGACCGAACAGTATCAGCGCCCTGGCAAGCGAGGTGGCGGCGGCCAGATAGCCGATTGCCGGTCCGCCGACTGAAAACAGGAGCCGGACCAGCAGGCTTCTGATCGACAGAACCGTGGCTCGAAATGCTGAATCGCAGTTGCTGTTTATCAGGTCTCTGAACATCGGGGTCGTGTAGCCCCGTATCATATAAAAGATGAATAGAGACAGCAGGGCGCCGCCAAGCGGCAAAATACCGAGCAGAATGAAGCCAAACGGCAAAAACGAAGCCATGATTATAGCTCTGCGGGTCCCCAGTTTACTGACCACGAGTGCAGCGTAGGCCGAGATGACCGCAACAACGAGGTTGAGAAGAACCCAGAGCGGGGTGATTTCGCGCTCAGTAAAACCCTGTTCGACGAAATAGATCTGCGCTGTCCAGGCCATTCCCAACGTTGCGGTGCCGGCGATGGAGCCGGCCAGAATTGCGCCGCTCAGTTTTTTGTCGATAAAAAGGGCGTATCTGCTGATCCGAAAAATCTCACCGATGGACGGCCGGGCAATCCGTTTTTGCCTGAGTGGCTCGATCAGCAGCAGTGCTGCCGGAATACCGATCGCCGCTATCATCGTTTGAGCCGCATAGACCGAGCGGTAGCCGAGCCAGGCGGCGAGCAGGCCGCCGCCGATCGCAGCCAGGGTCTCACCGAGATTGCCCATTGCGGTAATTCTGCCCTCGTAGCGCAAGTAATAGTGCTGGCGCTCGTCGGCTGCCAGGCTGTCATAGAGCAGGGCCGAGTCGGACCCGGAGATGAAGCTGCCGCCGATGCCTAGAATGATTTCCGCCAGAAGAAAGGTCGGGAACCCATAGGATACGGACAACAGGCCGAAACCGGCAGCGCCCAAGACCGTGCCCCAGATCAGGGTGGTACGCCGACCAACGATGTCGGCCAGGTAGCCGGACGGTATCTCAAAAATCGCCACAGCAAGCGAGTAGGCGGCCTGGAGCAGATAGACCTCATAGGAATCGAGCCCATTGTCGGTATAGAAAAGAACAACGATGGGCATGATCAGCATCAGCCACTTGGCCAGCTTGATCAGATAGAGATAATAAATGTTGGCGGCGTATGATCGCACGGTTCATTCGCTGTCGTTTTAACCGGAAAGTTCCAGAAGAAGCTCAAACAGCCCATCATGAACTCTAGTTTCACTGAACAGGGAGGTGTAGGTCCGGGCGGCACGTTCGCTGAGAATAGGCAGGCGCTCTTTTTGCCGCAAAAGATTGCCCACCGCACCAGCCAGTGCTGCCGGATCGGCAGGCGGGACAAAGACCATACCGCTGCTTAGATCCTTACGCACTTCGTTCGGGTAGGCATCCGAGTGTCTGGTGATAACCGGCCGGCCGCAGGCCAGTGCTTGATATACTTTATTGGGAATGACTCTTCCGGCTTTGGCCGAATCGCCGAAAATGCCGAGGACGATATCGGCGGCGCCGATCCTTTTTGCCAGCTCATCATAGGGCAGCCAGTCCTCGAATTTTACCTGGCTGAGGTCGCCGGCCAGTTCCCGGCATTGAGCTTTGAGGGGCCCGTCTCCCAGCATTGTCCAGCGGGCCTCAGGTATCATTCGCGCTGCTTCGACAATATGGTGGGGACCCTGGAGACTGATAAAGCTGCCGAAAAACAGGATCTCCAGCGGTTCTGAGAGAACACGGGACGGTTGGGGATAAAACAGCGGTTCTTCAGCTCCGACCGGAATAACCAGGGTCCGATCCTCTGGAGCGCAGAGCTGCTCGACGAAAAAGCGGGCATGCAGCCCGGTGTCGGCGACCACATAATCGGCTCGGCCGAAAAGGGACTGCTCCTGCTTCAGCAGTTTCATCGCTCTGGGGTGAGCGGCCGGATACTTGGCCCTCTCGTGGACAATTTTGTCCCAGCTGGAAATCAGCGGGTCGAAAACCAGAGGTGCCCCGGTTCGGTCGGCAAAGCGGCGGGCCGAAATCAGGTCACGATGACGGAAACACGGAACCCAGACAACGTCGGCCGGTTCCGGAGGATGCAGCAGTGACTCGAGCGTGCCGAAATATGACGATCGGGGCCTGAAATCACGAACCGTGATCTCGTTTTTCTTCAGCAGGTTTCTGAGGATCCGGTTACGTGAATAATCCGGATCGAAGCGGCCCCACCAGAGCATTGTCCGTATCATTTCAGTAAATTACCCGATATGGTGGAGCCATGCTGCGACGCCTGTTCTGATACCATTTTTTTTCAGCGACATTCTCTGATTCCTAAAGCTCTTTGAAGGTGTCGAGCCGGATCAATTCAGCGTAGGCTCCATTTTTCTGCATCAGTTCCTCATGGCTGCCCTGTTCTGCGATTCTGCCGCCCTGCATGACGATGATCCTGTCTGCCCGTTTGATCGTTGAGAGCCGGTGAGCAATGATGATCGAGGTCCGATCGGTCAGTCCCTCGATCGCCCGCTCGAGCATCGATTCGGTTTCGGAGTCGACAAAGGCGGTGGCTTCGTCAAGAACGAGAACAGCAGGGTCGCGGCAGAGTGCCCGGGCAAAAGCGAGCAGTTGCTTCTCACCACTTGAAAGTTCCCGTCCGCCGTCGCCGATTCTGGTGTCGAGTCCGTTTTCCAGCCTGGCGATAAATGAACTCATCCCCAGACGCTCGATTATCGTTTCAACTTCAGATCGCGAACGACCGCTGTCCATGAGGATATTTTGGATCAGCGTATCATCGAGAATGAACACATCCTGGAGGATGACACCGATGATGGTGCGTAATTGTTCGAGACTGAGTTTGGCGATATCGATGCCGTCGATTTTGATCACACCCTGCTGCGGTTCGTAAAAGCGCAGCAGCAGACTGATAAGTGTCGATTTTCCTGAGCCGGTCGGTCCTACCACAGCGACCGTTTCCCTGGAGTTGATGGTGAGGCTGAATTGACGAATTACCGGCTGATCAGCTTCGTATTCGAAGCTGACTGCATCAAACTCGATCAAACCATCTGACGTGCTGAGCTGAACCGGGACCTGGGTTACGGTTATGCTGTTCTTCGTGTCGAGCATCTCGAAAATCCGCTCGGCCGAGGCCAGAGCCGACTGGACGATTGAATACTTCTGGGCAAGCTCGCGCAGGGGTTGGAAAAAAAGGCGCATATAGGCGATAAAGGCGATCAGTTCCCCGATGGTAAGCGAGCGGCCGATGACCTGGGAGCCGCCGTAAATGATGATCAGCGATACGGCGACCCAACTCATCATTTCGGTCAGCGGCATGAAGGCGGCGAAGAGCCGGATCTGCTTCAGCGTCCGGCTCAGGTATTCGCGGCTCAAGTCATCGAATTTCTGATACCACTGCTGCTGCCGGCCAAAGAGTTGAATAATGGAAACGCCGGAAACCGATTCCTGGACAAAGCTGTTAATTCTGGAGAGCTGACTGCGGATTTCCCGGAATTTTTCTCTGGCCAGGCGGGAAAAAACAGCGGTTAACGCCAGCGCCAGCGGCACGAAAAGCGACATGGTCAGGGCAAGTTTGACGTTCATCAGGTAGAGCACCACCAGTATCCCAATCAAGCGGAGAATATCGTTGAACAGGGTGACCATCACCGAAGTGAACATCTCGTACATATTCTGAATGTCATTGGTCAGCCTGGTGACGAGCCGGCCGGTGGGCTGAGAATTCAGAAAGGAGAGATCGAGATCGAGGATGTGTCTGAACAGCTGCTGACGAATGCGGTGCATGACGGACTGCCCGACCCATTCAAGGAGCACCGCCTGGCAGAAAGTCAGCAGAAAGCCGCCGAGGATCAGCAGAACGATGTAGAAGCCGAGTCGGCCGAGACCGCCGAAGCGCTGCTCCAGGCTCAGATGTGTTGCGGTAATGTAGGCATCGATCCCCGTTTTCATCAGGTAGGGAAGACTCAGCGCGGCGGCGGTGACGCCAAGAGAGAGGATGACGGCTATGACGATGGCGATCTCAAAACCGCGACTGCTCTTGAGAATCCGCAGCCAGAGTCTCAGATCGTAGAGAGAACTGCTGCTCCCTTTTTCCATGTAGCCGAAATTACGCATTGGTGTTCTCCGGCTGCTCCTGCATCTGTTTCAGGTGCATGGCCTGGTAAAAAGCGTTTTGTTCCAGAAGTTCGTCGTGGGTGCCGTTATCAGTTAGTCTGCCGTTTTCAAAAACCATTATCCGATCGGTCATCGACAGCAGCTTGATCCGGTTGGAGACGATAAAAACGGTTTTTGCCTCGAGTCGATTTCTCAAAGATGAAATGATATGATTTTCGGTGGCGGTATCGACTGCTGAGAGACCATCGTCGATAACCAGCACCGGCCGATCGGAGACCAAAGCGCGGGCCAGGGCAATACGCTGCCGCTGGCCGCCGGACAGGGTGATACCCCGTTCTCCTATAATGGTCTCATAGCCTCTGGTGAAATCGTTTATCTCCTGATCAATGTCGGCATCTGCTGCTGCCCGTTCGATTGCCTCCATTGGCAGATCGGTGCTGCTCAAACCGATGTTTGCCCGAATGGTATCTGAAAAGAGGATCGGTTCCTGGGCGACATAGCCGATGTCGGATCGGACCTGATCGACCGGCAGCCGGTTGACGTCGACGCCGCCGTAAAAAAGCTGAGCGTCCTGCACCGGATAGAGGCGAACGAGCAGTTTGCACAGCGTCGTCTTGCCGCTGCCCGTTTTACCGGCGACCCCGACGATGCCCGATTCCACCTCGAAACTGATATCCTCAAGCTGTCTGCTGCTCGAACCCGGATAGGAAAAACTCAGATTTACCGCTTTGAATCCGTTTCCCGTCTGCCGTTGCTGCTCCGATGACGGAATCTCTATAAGGATCGGCTGGGTGGTGACCAGGTCGTTAATTCTTCGCAGAGCCGTGATGCCGCGCTGGGTCAGGTTGGCTACCCAGCCGACGGCCATCATCGGCCAGATCAGCATCTGCAGGTAGGTAGTAAAAGCGGCGAAGTCGCCGATGGTGATGGAATGTTCGATTACCAGGCGACCGCCGAAAACCAGAACGATCAACAAACCGATGTTGCCGATCAGGGTGGAGGCCGGAAAGAGCAGACCGTGAATAAGAGCCACTCGAATATTGGCATGCACATAGCTGCGGCCCATCCGGTCGAACTTTTCAAGCTGGCTCTTTTCGTTGGTGTAGGCCTTGATCAGGTTGACCGAAACCAGGGCCGAGCGAGCAAATTCGGTAAGATAGGCAAACTGTTCCTGGACATGATTGAAGCGGTGATGGAGGCGGGCCGAGAGAATCCTGGTTATCAGCGCCAGAAACGGCAGCGGCAGCAGGGCAAAAAACGTCAGGGACGGGTGGATGTGGATCATGAAGCCGATAGCCGCCACAGACAGAACCAGGGCGTCAACTGCGGCAACCATACCCATGCCGCAGGCCATCTGGACCGCGGCCAGGTCGTTGGAACCGTGGGCCATGATGTCTCCGGTTGAGCGCCGCGAGAAAAAATGCTGATCCATGGCCAGCACATGCGAAAAAATTCTGTTTCTCAGCGCCTGCTCGAGGTAACGGGAAAAACCGATGATCAGCATGCGCCAGACAAAGCGAAGGAGTACGACTGATCCGGCGATGAGGATAATGGCGACAGCCAGTTTGACAAGGTAGGCAACGGTTGGTGACGGACCGCTCAGCGAGTCGATGGCCCGCTTCACCAGCAGCGGGATGCTGAGCTGCAGAAAATCAACGCAGATCAGTGCCAGGAAACCGGCTAGAAGCCGATATCGGTGCCGGCGGAACTGGTCGGCCAGAAGTTCCCGGATAAGACTGCTCAGCGACACCGGTGCAGCTTCAGGTCCCGTCTGTCTGCCGCCTTGCGCGCTGCTTTCTCTGGTGTTGCGATTATTCACCACGTCTTGCCGAGTCGTTCACTGGTATGATATTCTGAAGATAGAGACGAATTGTGCATTGTACCGGCTCAGCAGTTCAATGGCTAAAACTAAATTATGTGGCACATCACTTATTCAGATCATGGTAAAGCCGATGAAATCGATTCAATCCACTGTTTTATTGCTGCTTGTGCTTGTCCTTTTTCCATATATCACCAGTTGTTCAGGCGACGAGGAGAGCGTTGAGAAGGATTCCGTCATCGACCAGGCGGTGCAAAAAGTTGCTGACCGTGGTGTTGATTATATCCAGACGCCGATAGAAAAAGCCAAAGCGGTAAAAGAGATCGAAGACGCGCGACGCAGCCAGTTGGAGGAGCAGAGTCAGTGAGAGGAACTTATCCTGATTTGTAACAGCCTTCCACGAGTTTTGTTGCTTTGCAGGACGTCGCGACAGCTAAACTATTCAGGCTCAGTATGTACTTGTGTCGGGCAATTGATCAGAGCCGTTTCTGCAGGACTGCCCGAATTTCCTCTCTTCTCAGTTCAACAGGATTGTTCTTCATCGATGCCCCTTCGGCAAGAAGATCGAGATGGTCGGCTGTTGCGCCGAATTCGGACAATGTCGGCAGCTCGAACAATTCGGTAAATCTATACAGTTCCTCAATAAAACATCTTCCCCTGTCGTCGGAAACCTCTGCCTCAGGGCAGAAAAGATGTCCCAGGCGATGATATTTGGCAAGGGCAGGATGCGCCGCCGGATCCTTCGCTGACCCGTTCAGCAATCTATCATAGGTGACCTCGTTGCCGGCAGCCATCAGGGTGCCGCAGGCGCTGCCGTGGGGCATGTCAAACGTGCTGCCGAGAATCGGCGCCAGGCCGTGTATTACTCCGAGCCCGGCGTTTGCCAGTACGATCCCTGAACAGAGGGCAGCATAGGCCAGGTCGCTTCGGGCCTGCAGATCATTTCCAGAGAGATAGACGGTTACCAATGAACGTTGAAGAGCCTCGAGCCCGCTCCAGGCGATCGCATCGGTGAACGGGGAAGCTTTTGTTGACAGGAATCCTTCGACCAACTGGGTAAAACAGTCCATCGCGCATGACGCAGTCAGTGGTGGCGGGCACGAGCGCATCAGTTCCGGGTCGATAATGGCGAAATCGGGAATGTAACGGTCGTGCCGCAGTGATTTTTTATAACCGTCCGGGCCTGGTCTGGTAATGACCGCATTGGCCGAGGCCTCACTGCCTGTGCCGGCCGTGGTCGGAACAGCGATAAAGGTAATCTTGACGCCGTCGGGCCGGCGATTTCCCACACCTTCGAGAAACTGTTCAACCGGCGTTGCTTCCGGCAGCATCGCCGACACGGCTTTGCCCGCATCGATGACGCTGCCTCCGCCTATGGCGATGACTGCGTCGATATGCTTGCCACCACAGTGGGCGGTAATCGAGTCGATATCTTCAGGAGTAGGTTCATTACCGATCTGCACGTGATGCAGCTTACCACTGCGCTCCGTCAATTTACCCTCGATAGTGCTCCAGGTGAGACAGCGATCGGTAAAAGAGACACCGGTGATCAGCAGAAACGTTGTGCCGATAGGCTCGGTTATGGTTACGAGTTCGGCAATTGAACCGGCGCCGAAGGTGACGGCGGGAAGCGTCTTGACTGCAAAAGCAGGATGCGGGGGCAGGTTTATCATGGCAGCGGTGTCTGGTGCACAATAATACGAGCAGGAGTAATGCGGCCATGGTAGCGGCCGTTTGAATCAATGGTAATGGATGGGAGGGAAATAGCAACCGGTATGTCGCTGGCTGGAAGATGTTCGCTACTTTCGGTTTAAATTATTAATAGTAAAATATTGATTAAGTAATATAAATGGTTAGTGTAGATATGGCTGAAACGAATATTCGCTTGATTTCTGCAGTATTTTTTAAAAAGCATCAGCAGATGCTGACGGTGAATAGACATAACGACTATCAATGCTAAAGACAAATGAAAAAAGATTATTATGACATTTTAGGCGTTTCAAAAAATGATTCGCCGGAGGATATCCAGCGGGCCTACCGCAGAGGTGCGCGCAGCTGTCACCCCGATGTGAATAAGGAGGCAGACGCTGAAGAGCGTTTCAAACTGCTGAACGAGGCTCATGCAGTCTTGTCCGATTCCAGCAAGAAAAAACTCTATGATCGCTATGGTGATGACTGGGAGCAGGTATATCAGTACGAGAAAGCTAACGGTACCGATTCCTTTGAAGAACGATTCCACAGCGCCGGTGACGGTTATTCAGGTTATAACGATTCCACCGGCAAGCATGGCCGCAGCTACTTTTACCGTGGAACCAATTCAGAGGGTGCTGCCGGCTATGAGGATATATTGAGAGATATTTTCGGAACCTCATTCGGCACTGATCAGGGATTTACCAATGCTTTTGATTCGGCTCCGGAGCCGGTGCAGGCCGAATTGGTCCTCAGCCTCGATGAGTTGATTCGAAAGAGTACGAAAACGATCTTTCTGGCAGTCGATTCTCCGGATATTTCAGGGAGTTTCAAGCGTCGGCAAAAAAAGATACAGGTGAAAATTCCCCCGGGAGTCACCGAAGGTTCGACCATACGCTTGAAAGGACAGGGGCAGCAGGGTTTCAAGAACGGTACTGACGGCGATCTTTTGCTGAGAATCAGGATCGAACCTGACCACAGATTTGCTCTATGCGGTTACGATCTGCTTTCTGAAGTCGCCATCACACCATGGGAGGCGGCCCTGGGAACCAAGGTCGATATCGAGACCACGAATGGTCAGGTACGCTTGAAAATTCCAGCGGGAACCCAGAGCGGCAGGCAGTTTCGCCTGAAGAATAAAGGGCTTGCAAAAAAACAGGGCAGCGGCGATTTGCTGATAACCGTGAAGATCATGATTCCGGATTCTTTGAGTGATACCGAAAAAGAACTGTTTGAGGAACTTGCTGCCAAATCGAACTTCGATCCTCGCGCGAAGACAGCGGATACGGCCTTCTCAGAGGCTGCCTGACACGGTGAAGACGTCACCTACTGGCAGATCTAAAAAAGCGACATTATAGTTGGACTTGAGCCGGGGCGGTGTTTCAAAGAATCGTTGAAAAACTGTCAGACATCGTTGAACCGGTCTCTGTGAATATCTCGCAGCTGATCAGCGATGATCAGCAAAGGTGAATATCATGAAACAACTGCTTGCAATTGCTGTTCTGTTCCTGCTCATTCCGCTGCAATCATCGGCGGCGGATATCAAAACCATCGACAAGGAAGGTCTCAAAGCCATGCTGAACTCCCCGGATCTGGTCGTTGTCGACGTCAGAACCGGCAGTGACTGGAGTTCAAGTGAATTCAAAATAAGGGGAGCCGTCAGGGTGGAGCCGAGTGAGGTGGCTTCCTGGGCCGACGCTCACGGCAAGGATAAAATATACGTTCTATACTGCGCCTGACCCAATGAATATACGAGTGCCCGGGCGGCACAAGAGCTTATCTCGTTAGGATTTGATAACGTATTTGCCCTGAAAGGCGGTTGGCGTGAATGGTTTGAGAACCGCTATCCAGTAGAAGAGAAGTCATAGGAGTACGGCAGGCTCAGTTTTTCGGCAAGACGATCCGCTCTTCTTTTTTGCGGTCGTGACTCGGCCGGTAGAGGATCAGCGTTTTACCGATCAATTGTACGAGCAGGCTTCCGCTTTGGGCGGGAATCTGCTCGGCGGCCTGGTGCTTTGATAATTTGTCGGTATTTACAATTTTGACTTTAATCAGCTCATGGTGCTTCAGTGCATCATCGATGGCTGAAAACACCGTTTCGCTGAGACCTTCCTTGCCGATATAGACAACCGGGCTGATTCCATGTCCGAGTTTCCGTAAGAACTTCTTCTGGCTGTTGGTTAATGACTTCACTGGCGTTTGAGACCTCATGGTCTGATATTTTATGATATTTCGGCTACCTTGAAAGATTGGTTTTTGCTCAATGCAGAGATTGAGCTGCTCTTCTCATGCTGCATGGTGCCCTTTAAATCAGCTCATCAATGTTCTGATTATTTCGTAGCCGCCGATATAGGTGCCGATCGCCGAGCCGATCCCGGTCAGAATAAAAACCAGAAAAACCCTGAGCAGTTTGTTGCGCCACCAGCCGCTGAAGGAAGCCATATCAGTGCCGACCGTCTCGAATTCACGAACCACCGGAGGCCGGGTCATTACCTGAATAAAAGCGGTAACATAACCGGCGCCTATGACAGGGGTAAGGCTCGTTACCGGGGCGGCTGCAAAAGCGCCGATGATTGTCAGCGGGTGAGCCAGCGCCAGTGCTGAACCGATCGATGCCGGTATACCGTTGGCCAATATCCAGTAAATGATATTGTCACCGGCGGCTTCAGAACCTTTCAGGAAAGCGACCAGACCGATGGAGGAAATGATGACGGCCGGTATCAGCCAGCCCAGGGTCTTCCAGGTTCTGGAGACGGGCGGAATGGCCAGCAATTCGGCCAGCGGTGCCTGCCGTTCCTTTACCAGGCTGCGTTTGATACCCTCCACATGGCCGGCACCGACCACGGCGATGATGCACTCTCCCGGCGTTTGTCTGATCTGCTCAGCCATATAGATGTCGCGCTCATCGATCAGTACCCGCTTCATTTCCGGCAGCGAGTCTCCCATCTCAGCCATCAGTTCGGTCAGAACATCCTGATTCTTCAGCTCTTCGAGTTTTTTTTCATCGATATCTTCCGAGTCGAACAGTCCGGCAATCAGTGCAGTCAGCAGGTAAAATTTTCTGAAAAGCGAGGTGGATTTCCAGGCCCGGCGCAGCGTAATTCGTATATCACGGTCACAGAGGCAGACGGGAATACCGTGTGATTCTGCTGCCGAGGCAGCGGCCAGCAGTTCTGCACCCGGCGATACACCAAGGTTGTCTCCCAGTTTTTTCTGATAGGAAGCCATCATGATGGATACCATCAGCGTTGACAACTGACGGTTTTTTATCACCGATTTCAAATCGAGCTTGTGCCAGCGCTGCTCGTCGGATAATGCCTGAAAGCGTTTTTCATCAAGCTCGATACACACATAATCAGGACGTTCCTGCTCGATCACCTGGCGAACCAGCTCCACCGAATGCTGTGATACATGGGCCGTCCCTACCAGAATAACGCTGCGGCCACCTTCCTCGAGGAAATATACATCGGCCGGATAGAGAGCAGCCCTGGAGGAAGCACTGCAGTCAGGCGATGTCTGTGCAGACGGTGAGCTATTCATCTATTGGTGCGGTCAGTGTACGTCTTCCGCACATGATGAGCAATGAATCGGACGAAACGTCTGGGGTGGAAGATGGGAAAACGCTCATACATCCTTGAGCTTGAGTCTGCTGCCGGGGTGGATGAGGTTGGATTTTAAATTGTTCCAGCGTTTAATGCGATCCGGCGAGGTGTTGAATTTTCTCGAGATCGTCCACAGTGAATCCCCTGATCTGACCCGGTACCAGGTGAAGAGGTTTTCGGGCTGGACTTTGTTGACCGCACGCTTGCTGGCATCGGAGAGGACGACGAGTGGTGACTGAGTGGCCTGCTGGTTTGAACCAGTACCGGTATTTTCTTTTGAAGAACTGGAGCCGCCTAAATAAAGTGCGAGCTGCTGACCTTCGGCAATCTTGTGCATATTGGGTAAGCCGTTCCAGGCGACGATCAGTTCCGCCGGTACCTGATAGCGGCGGGAAATTTTCGATATCGTTTCTCCTTTTTTGACCTTGTGTAAAATCAGATCGTCCCCGAATGCCAGGCGGGCATCCATGCCTTCGGGGAGAAGGCGATAACTGACAATTTGTTGCGGTATGCGCAGCCTGGTTCCTGCCTTCAGACTGCTGCTGGTCAGGTTGTTTACCTTCAGAAGCGTTGTCGTGTTTATATTGTAGCGGCCGCAGATCCTGGCGATTGTTTCATTCTTGGCGACCACATGGGTCTTGTAGTCAGTGGTGACGATGCTGTGCAGCCGGGGAAGATTTGTCTGGGCCAGGGATTTGCTGCCCGGCGGAATTTTTACCAGATAGCGCTGTCTGTCAAGCGGGGTTTTCGAGGTGCGCAGCTCCTGATTCAGTATCTTGATCTGTTTCGGGGTGCTGTCGGTAAGCAGTGCCACCGCATCCATACTCAGCCCCGGGCCGACCTCGAGCGTCTCCCAACTCAGCGGCTCCTCGTAGGAAATATCGGTAAAACCGTATTTTTCCGGCTCCTTGGCAATGATGATGGCGGCGATTAATTTGGGCACGTAACGCTTGGTCTCGAGGCGCAAATAGCGATCCTGGGCGATCTTCCAGAAATCCTCCGATTTGCTTTTCCTGATGGCTTTGCGCATGGTTCCGGGGCCGCCGTTATAGGCGGCGACGGCCAGATACCAGTCGCCGAATTCCCGGTACAGATCTTTGAGATACGATGCAGCTGCTTTGGTCGACTTTTCCGCATTTCGGCGTTCATCTACATAGCGGCTTACCGAAAGACCGTACTCTTTCCCGGTCGGAGCCATGAACTGCCAGAGCCCGACAGCTTTCGATTTCGAGTAGGCACGCTGGTTATAGCCGCTTTCGATCATGGCCAGATACATCAGGTCTTTGGGCAGCCCTGCCGTTTCAAATTCACGCTCAATAAGCTCACGGTAGCGGCCCGATCGTGATAGCCATTTCTTAAAGTATTTGCGCTGCTTACCGGTGAAAAGATCGACATATGTTGCAACCTGACGGTTGCTGACAACGGGGAAATCATACAGAGGTTCCGCCTCCTCCATCTCGGCCAGAACGGGTTTGTCGATCTTATGGGGTTGGGGGCGCTCCCAGGGGCCGGACCGGGCCAGGGCCTCGAGTTCCTGAGCCAGTGAGATTTCGGGCTCGGCACTCATCGGTTCAAGATCGGGATCGAGCAGGTCCGGTTCACAGATTTCGTTGGACTGCTCAAGAGCGATGGTTGTGCCGGTGTTTGGTGCGGTACAACCTGAGAGGAACATGAGAAGCAGTGCCGACAGGGTCAGGGTGGATGCAGCAGATATGCGTGAAAAATAAATAGACAAGATATTCTATGATATTTAAAATATTAGTATTTAGTGCATTCTGAAGGTGCCTGTTTTTATCTTGATTATCCCGGTTGAGATATCACCGATAACGATGTACATTCTCGCTACTTTGAAACAGGATAAATTTTTCTGAATATACCGGAAGGATCTGATTACGCAAGCATATTGAAATTTATTGTCTGGAAATCGGTTGTTTACCTGATATCTCAATGTATTCGACTCGTCCGGCCTTACTCTGATGTAGATGATTAAAAAGCTTTTCATATTTTTTCTTGTTCTGTTCATTCTCGCCGGTCTTGGTGCCGGTGGAGCGCTCTACTGGTTAATCGTACTGGAGCCCGGTGATGAAATTTCAGAAGATCACATTCACCACATCCTGGGCCGTGAGAGTCCGGTTTATTACAATGACGGTGAGACCGTGCTCGGCTCTTTCTTTTCGGAAGCGCGTCGAAAATATGTGACCTACCAGGAGATTCCGGAGAATTTCGTCAATGCGCTGGTGGCTGCCGAGGATAATCGGTTTTTCAGCCATTTCGGTTTTGATATTCAAGGCATCGGCCGGGCGGCAATAAAAAATATCGAAGCCGGCCGGGTGGTTCAGGGTGGATCGACCCTGACCCAGCAGACGGCAAAAAATCTGTTCAAGCGCAAGGATCGTTCTTACAAAGCCAAGTTCATCGAGCTGATTTATGCGTTGCGGCTCGAGTACCAATATTCCAAAGAACAGATTCTCGAATTTTACGCCAACCAGTTCTACGTTTACGGCAACGGTCACGGCCTGGGAGTGGCGGCTCGCTATTATTTTGACAAGAAGCCGTCCGAACTGAACTTGATCGAGTCCGCCTATATCGCCGGGTCGGTCAAACGGCCTAACTATTACAACCCATTCATCCAGAAAACTCCCGAGAAGATCGCCCAGGCAAAAGAGCTCGGCCGGCAGCGGGTCGAGTACGTGCTGAACTCGATGAAAAATCTGGAAATGATCAGTGAGGCTGACTACCGGGAGGCCATCAACACGAAAGTTCCTTTTCAGAAAGGTACGGTCGGTTATTCGCTCGATTATGTCATGGAACTGGTCACCGAGGCAGTCGCCTCCGAGCGTGTCCTGGATGCCCTCAGCGTTTATGGTATCGACAATATAGCCACCTCTGGTATTCGAATTATCACCACCGTCGACCAGCAGATACAGCAGCGGACCATGTTCGGCCTCAGAAAACAGCTGTCCACCCTTGATGTACGCTTGCGCGGATACGAGCGTGAAGAAATTCAAAAGGAGTTGCAGGAGACTGATTATCAAGGTGATCTGAGTATCGAGCAGGGTAATTTTGTCTTCGGGACAATTACCGGTATCGAGCAGAACGGGGATGAAATTTCCATCGGTATCGATACCGGGCTTGAAAACGGTGTCGGAATAATCGATCGTATAGGACTCGAGACGATTGTCGATGCGCGGGTCAAATGGCAGAAAAACCGCTGGACGGAACCGGGGAAAAGTGATTTCAGCAACCTGCTCGAAGAACTCGAAAAAGGAGACAAGGTCTGGGTGAGTGTCAGGGAAATCGATGAGTTCCTGACGCCGATATTTGACCTGGAACGTTTTCCGGAGATCCAGGGCGGTGCCATTGCGCTGCATGAGGGAAAAATTGTCTCCGTCGCCGGCGGTGTCGAAAACAGATTTTTCAACCGGGCCATGTACGGCCAGCGGACCATGGGCTCATCCTACAAGCCTTTCGTCTATGCGGCTGCACTGCAACTTGGCTGGAACAGTGCCGACCTGCTGACGAATCGTCGTGAAATCTTCATCTTTCAGAATCAGGCTTATTTCCCCCGGCCTGACCATGAGATCGACAGTGAGCAGGTTTCGATGAGCTGGGCCGGTGTCCGTTCCGAAAACCTAGCCTCGGTCTGGCTCGCCGCCCACCTGTGTGACAACCTCAGCACGACACAGTTCAGAGACGTGGCCGCCTATCTGGGACTGGCCCGGCGAACGCTAGACAACGAGCCTGAACCATACCGGCTGTTTCGCTCCCGGATTCGGGACCGCTACGGCATTGTCATGACCGATGATATGGTGCGACAGGCGGCATTCAGAAAAGCGGCATCCTCCATCGAGCCGGATCTCGTCTTCGAAGGGCTTGCCAGTGAATATGCGCTGATCAAACAGATGCATTTCGGCTTGAATTTTGCCCGGTACGCTGAGGAAATCGACAGGGAACTCTCTGCCAAAGGTTTGAAATCTTACGAAATAGAAGAGTTGCGACTGAGAAAGAGACTACTGACCAACAACTTCCTCGATGTTTCCAGACTTTACCAGCAGCTGCGTTCCTATCTCGGGCTCGATAGTGTGATAGCTGGATCAGCAGAGCAAAACTACCGTGCTGCAGCCGGCGGCGGGGCCTATCTCTATCTTGATCCGCTGACATCGCAGTATACATTCATCAATCCTTCCTATGCCGCCGACCATCTGCAGATTGTCAGTCCCCAGCAATTTGTGCAGGCGATCGATATCTTTGAAAAAGATGAAGCCGTTGGCGGAATCAGGCTGGGAGGCGGTCTGAGCGTCAGAGGCTTTGAATTTCTTATGCAGCAGGTCGAGCGCGAATACCAGAATCTGCGCAAGCATCTGCCCTATTCGATGGAGATTCTCGAGGAGGTCGAAGATTATCGTATTCTTGTCGGCTTGACCTACTTAACCGCGTTCGGCTCATTTCTTGGCATCGAAAGCGAGTTGGAGCCGGTCCTCTCTTTTCCGCTTGGCTCGAATGTGACGACGCTGATAGAAACAACCCGGGTTTATGAGGCACTAGTGACCGGTAAACTGACGCTTTTTCCAGGTGATGAAGGCGATATCAACAATACGCTGGCAATTATCGACAGGATCGAATCCGAAGAAGGGGCTGTTCTTTATCGGCCGGAGGCTCAGGCCCGGCGCGCCGTTTCCTCAAAGACCTCCCTGGTGCTCGGTCATATTCTTGAAAACGCGGTAAAATTCGGCACCGGTAGATACGCGGATGCCAACGTCAAGCTGACCGCATCCGAGAACGCGGGCGAGGCCGTTCTCGATGATCTGTCATTGTCCATCCCCCTGCTGGGCAAGACCGGAACGGCCAACCGCTATACCAATGCTTCCTTTTTCGGTTTTGTGCCGGTTCCCAATGAAGAGGGCACCGCTATGGAACTTGATAATGGCTACGGAATCGGCGTCTACGTCGGTTTTGACGATAATCAGCCGATGCGCAGAGGTTCAACCCGGATAACCGGTTCAGCCGGTGCTCTGCCTGCCTGGACTGAGATCGCCCGGGCGATCACCAAAAACAGGGAGTTCAATGCACGGCTCGATCCGGTCGATCTCAGCTTTTCGGGCCTTGCCATCAATCGTAAAGATATGGGGCAGAAGAACCTTGCGGTACTGAAAGATTACGGCGGCAGACTGGAAATACCACTTAAGGAAATTGACCCCGCTGATCGCTACCGGCCATCGATCATTACCTTTGGAAAAGCCAACGAAGAGCTTGGCTTCAGTCCGGCTCGAAGTTATGCACCGTTCTGGCTCAATCAGATTCCCGCAAGCAATGCAGCGACCGTGGAAGAGGCGCAAAAAGCAGAAGCAGAAGAACGTCCTGCCAACTGAGCCGGGTGGATCCGCTCGCCGCTATCGGCTTCAAATCAGCCGGTTGAGATCGTAGCATCGGTTGGAACATTTGCATTTTCCCGGACTGCTTATTACTATCTTCTAGCAGAGAGCAGTTTATACCCACGCGTCTACACCGACACCAATATCAAACGTCAAACAAAAACTATTTCGCCATGAACATACGGACCATATTCGTTGCTGCCGTTATCGCGGCAGTAACCGCAGGCTGCGCTCAACAGCCGCTGCCCAGACCATACCAGGACCGTGACCCGGCAGAACCGGTCACTTCCGTCGGCGGCTCAGACCCCATTATTCAGGAACTGCCAACGCAAGGGACAGGGCCGCAGCCGATTACCTCTCCCGACATTGGTTCTGCAGATATCGGCCTTCTGGATCAGCCCGGTCTGACCAGTACCTTATCTGACAACGATATCAATGCTCGTATCAGCGCATACGAGGATAAACTCAGGCAGTGGCAGCAACTTGACCAGCAGTCTGGAGTTGCCAGCCTGGATGCACGGCAGGCTCAGCTGATGGCAGACTGCTTTCGTGATCTGCAGACCTTGCTCAAAGGTTATCAAGGCCTGCGGGAACAGAATTTTCAGCAGGCAGGCAGCATGACCCGGGACAACAGCGGCGATGTCATTGCGCTTCTGCAGCGAGACCTCGAGTTTGTTGAGGGACAATGCCGGGACCTGCTTGACGGTTCGGGCTCCGATCCTTCCGGAACTGCTCCCATGGATGTTTCCGGCTCAGTAGTTGAAATTGAAACGCTGATTCGCGAACTACACCAGGACGAGGCCTATGAGCAGGTGATCGAGGTCTGGGCGCAGCTGTCGGCCTATCAAAAAGAACGTGTTTCGCAGGAAACCGTGCTCAGGTATGGCAGTGCCTATGCTCATCTGGGGCAGCCGGCCGAGGCGGCGGAGGTCTACCGGCAGGTTGTCGATCAGATGTCGGGATCGGTTCTTGAGGAGGGCAGTCTGCTGCTGATTCGCAAGCGACTCGCTGATCTCTACGTTGCCGCCGGCAACTTCTTCGGCGCCGAAGGGCAGTATGAACAGCTCACCAGAGATTATCAGGAAATCGGTACGGTCAATGAGTGGGCCCGGCTTCAGCTTTCGATGCTCGAACGGAGCATGAAAGGCAGTCCGGAGCTTACCGACTATTCTGAACTGCTGCGGGACTACCTGGCATACTCACCATCGATCGATGGTTATTCCGTCGTCTGGCGGGCAGAAACATTTCTGCAGAACTATCCCTATTCTCCGGTATCGGCCAATGTCGAGATCATCAAGGAGGAAACGCTGACGGCAGCGGAGCAGTGGTTTACCGGAAAATTAGCCGAAGCCGATCAACTCGTGGAGAACGGGCAGACTCAAGAAGCCCTGGCACTTTTGCAGACGCTGCCCCAGGAAAATTTGAGCCCGGACAAGCTGGTGGTCGTTAAAGATAAAATTGACGCGCTCGTGCTCGCCGATGCTGTTGATCGGGAGACGCAGAAAATAGAACAACTGCAGGCGCTGCAGTCGACCTGGAACGAGGCGACGGCCCGTGCTGATTCCGGTGATGTCGATGGAGCCATAAGCTCATTGACTCAGCTCTTCGGAACGGAGTTCGAGCAACGAGCCCGTGAGCGTGTCGACGAACTGGCATTGGCTGCAGCGACGAATGAGCGGCGCAGAGCCGCGGACATTTTTGTGCGTTCGACAAAAGCCGCCGACGTCGAGACCCAGAAGACGCTGCTGGCTGAATCATGGCAGGTACTCAACGACATCCTGATGAAATACCCCGAGGTGGAAATCGGCGATCGGGTCAAAAGTAATATCCGCACGGTGGAAAAGAGAATCAATGACGTTGATCCGCTCCTTCTCGGTGAGCTCAAAGCCCGTCAGAGTCTGCGCGAAGAAGCGCTGGCTGAACCTGAGGTCGAGATAGATGGCTTTGATATCGAGCTGCCCGATCAGGCTCTGCCGCAGCCCGGAAGAGCACCGGCGCCGCTGCCGGTCTATACGCCTCAGAAACTGCAGATGCAGTAATCGTCATGATGTTTTACGGCGCCGGCTGATCAAGGATAAATCCGTGCCGATGCAAGAAAATACCGATCTGCTCTTTTGACAACAGCAGACCGCTGAGCACGTCCTCTCTGAATCGAAGGGCCGGTATCATTCTGATGCCGGCCCGCCACGTTTTAAACGGCTGCTTGAGGCTGTCTATTTCGATACAGTCGGCCGCGTATCTTGAACCGAGAAGGTCCCGAAGATGCTTCCTGGCCCGCCGGCAACGCGGACAGAGACTGCTGTAGTAAAAGGTGAGTGTCATCTGGGCGGTGCGCTTGAGGCTGAAATTTCGATGATTCCCGACAACCGGATCGAGGCTTTACGTCCGGAATAATTTTACAAGAATCCCGGGGTTTATTATTACAGGAGATAATAACCACCAGTCATCTTTACTCATTATACTGTTTACATTTTTCCGTGCCCCTATTAAAAACATGAAATGTTTACGCTGTTGTGATTTAATAACGGTTTAAGAATCGAATAATCAGCTCATTTTCTTGATTCACCGGTGGTGTTCATATGTTTATCGCTGACTACATGACTGCAGACCCGACGACCATAACCGCAGATACCCCGGTGTCGGAGGCGCGCCGTTTACTTGATGATAATCAATTCAGGCACTTGCCGGTCGTCGATGAGCAGCGGAAGTTGATCGGGATGGTTTCCGATCGGGACCTCAGGTCGGCATATCCTTCCAGTGTCGTTGACGAAAAAACATCCCAGAAAATTTTCAGGCAGGTCTCGGTGTCTCCGGTTTCCGAAATCATGTCCATCAACTGCTCATGCGTCAGCATCGAGGCTACCCTGGACGATGCTCTTCTTGTTTTCGACCGGGACAAGGTCGGAGCCCTGCCGGTGGTCACCGAAGATGATGTGGTCATCGGTATTTTTTCGATACGGGACCTGACGGCAGCCTACAAGAAACTTTTCGGCTCCGCCGAGTCAGGTTCATCGCTGATTGCCATTCTCGATGAGACCAAGAGTCACAACAGTCTCAGTAGAATTGCGACCATTCTCGAGGAAAACGAGGTTCAGTGCACCCGGTTGATCAAAATCGGCAATATCGGCGGATTTGACCGGATCTATATGCGCATCGATTCGTTCAAGGTCGGCAATGTTCACAAACATCTGCAGGACAGCGGGTTCACCCTGCTGAAACCATAAGCGCTCCTCCTTTCTCGCCGGATCGTGCGTTCATTCCCAGAAGGTAGCCGATGAATCTGGATGTATTCTTTACACCCCGGTCGGTGGCGGTTGTCGGAGCCTCCCGCACTGCCGGCAAAGTCGGTCACGACGTTCTCGCGGATCTGATCGCTTCGGGTTATGGCGGTGAGATCGTCATAATCAATCCCGAAACAGACACCATCCTCGATCGTCCCGCTTATCCCGATCTCCAGACCTATGGCAAGCCGGTCGACCTGTCGGTCATTGTCGTACCCCGTGACCGGGTACTCGAAGCGATTCAGGAGAGCATCGACCATGGCGCCCAGGGGATCGTCGTTATCTCTGCCGGATTCAGGGAACTGGGCCGGGAAGGATTCGAAATCGAAAAGAAGATGGTCGCCATCTGCCGCCGGCGAGCGGTCAGGATGCTGGGACCCAATTGTCTGGGAATCATCAGCACCCATCACAATCTCAATGCCTCTTTTGCGGGCAGATTCCCGGAAAAAGGGGGCATTTCGATTTTCTCTCAGTCGGGGGCCGTCTGCGCGGCGATGATTGATCTCTGCAGTACCCGTCACCTCGGCGTCTCGAAGATGATCTCGATCGGCAACAAGGCAGATATCAATGAAATCGACCTGCTCACCTACCTGGCTAAAGATGAGCAGACAAAGGTCATCATCGGTTACCTCGAAGATATCAGCGGCGGCGAAAGCTTCGTCAAGGCGGCGGAGGAAGCGGCGGCGCTGAAACCGGTGATCATCTTGAAATCCGGGATCACGCCTACCGGCCTGAAAGCGGCGGCGTCGCATACCGGCGTCCTGGCTCCGGTCGACAGCGCCTACGGTGCCGCCTTCAAACGTTCCGGCGTCGTCCAGGCCGAAAATTTCGAAGCCCTGTTCGACTATTCGGCGGCGCTGGCCCTGCAGCCGTTGCCGGCGGGCGACCGGGTATTGATCATCACCAACGCCGGCGGCCCCGGAACCATGGCTGCCGACGCGGTGGAAAAGGCGGGGCTGCGGGTGGCCATTCTGGAAAATAGAACCATAACCCTGCTGCGCGAGAAGCTGCCCCGTGAATCGGCAGTAAACAACCCCATCGATGTCCTTGGAGATGCAGACCCGGAGCGCTATGGTGCAGCAATCGAGTCGGCCCAGCGCGATGAATCCGTCGATGCGATCCTGTTGATCATGACCCCCCAGACCATGACCAGACCGGCCGAGACCGCCGAGGCGGTGGCGGCTGCCATCGATGGTTCAAAGCCGGTTCTGGCTTCGTTCATGGGCGGCAGAGATGTGCTCCCCGGGCGCAGCGAACTGTCCGCCGCCGGACTGCCCGATTTCGATTCTCCCGAACGGGCGGTGGCCGCGCTGAGGGCGATGCATCACTATGCCCTCTGGAAAAATCGGCCTCCCCGGCAGATCACCCATTTCCGGGTAAACAGAAGACGGGTAGAGCGCATCATCACCAGACGGCTGCGCACCGGCCGCACCAGTGTCGGCGAGATCAAAGGTAAGGATATTCTCAGTGCCTATGGGTTTAAAATCCCGCAGGGCAGCCTTGCCGTCAACCAGGAGGAAGCCATCGAGATCGCCGAGCGTATCGGCTATCCGGTGGCATTGAAGATCATCTCACCAACCATTATTCATAAAAGTGATCTCGGCGGCATTCAACTCAATCTTGCCAACGCCGAAGCGGTGGAAGACGCCTACGATCTGATGATGCTGAAAATCGGTAAACGGGCTCCGGAGGCCCAGATTGACGGCATCTATGTGGAGCAGATGATCCCGCGCGGTCTCGAGGTCATTTTAGGAATGAACCGCGATCCTCAATTCGGCCCGATGCTGATGTTCGGTGTCGGCGGCATTTTTATCGAGGTTCTCGAAGACGTTGCCTTTCATCTGGCCCCGATTACCGAATCCGAAGCCATCCAGATGCTGAGATCGACCCGCTCCTATTCGATGCTCGAGAACCGTCGCGACAAGCATGGTATCGACATCAATGCCATCGCCTCGGGTCTGCAGCGCATCAGTCAGCTGGCCACCGATTTTCCCCAGATTACCGAAATCGACATCAACCCCTTTATCGTCGGCGAGGCCGGTATGGAACCGGTGGTCGCCGATGTGCATCTGAACCTGGCCCGGAATGAGCCCGTATAAGAGTAATGGTTGAATACGACAAAGACTGGCAGGATAAGTACCGCGACATGATCCTGTCACCCAACAAGGCGCTGGCTGCGGTTAAGTCGGGAAATCGAGTTTTTCTGGGTACCGGCTGCGGTGAGCCGCTCGTTTTGGTCGAAGCGCTGGTCAAAAAGGCCAAGAAACTGGCCGATGTCGAGATCGTCCAACTGCTGACCAAAGGCGATGCGCCGTACATCGACCGGCAGTATGCTGAGACCTTCAAGGTCAATTCATTTTTTATCGGCGGCAACGTCCGGGAGATCTATCAGGAGGGCAGGGGAGATTACACCCCGGTGCTGATGTATGATATTCCGGCTCTGTTGAGATCGGGACGCCTTCCCCTCGACGTCGCCCTGATTCAGGTGACGCCGCCAGACAAGCGCGGCAAGATGAGCCTCGGCGTATCAGTTGATATTGTCAAGAGCGCCGCTGAAAACGCCTCGCTGGTTATTGCCCAGGTTAACCCGAGGATGCCGTGGACCAGGGGGGATTCGCTGATCGATGTCTATGACCTCGACATCCTCGTCCCTGCAGAAACCGAGCTGATCGAAAGCCTTGTCGAAGAACCGCCTGAGCTGACCCGCAAAATTGCCGGACTGGTGGCCGCGCTGGTACCTGACGGTTCGACCATCCAGCTTGGCCTCGGAGAGGTCCCCGGTTTCGGCAGGATTCCGATGGCCGTCGCTGAGCACCTCAAGGATAAAAAAGATCTCGGCGTGCATGCCGAAGTGATCACCGATGAGATCATGGAGCTGATCGAAGCGGACGTCATTACCGGGAAACACAAGGTGGTCGACCGGGGCAAAGTGATCGGCAGTTTCTGCATGGGCAGCCGTAAGCTCTATGACTATATCGATGACAATCCGCTTTTTTCATTTCGGCCCACCGATTATGTCAACGACGCCAACGTCATCGGCAAGCATAACTCGATGATCACCGTCAACATGGCTCTGGAAATCGATTTGACCGGCCAGGTCAGTTCCGACTCGGAAGGCGGCAGCTTCTATTCGGGAATCGGCGGTCAGGTTGATTTTAACCGCGGCGCCGCTCGTTCCAGCGGGGGCCGGCCCATTATCGTCATGCCCTCGGTTACCGTGGACGGGAGATCACGAATCGTTGCCCGTCTCAGTCCCGGTTCCGGTGTGGTTATCTCCCGCGGTACCGTGCACTACGTGGTGACCGAATACGGCAGCGCCTACCTGCACGGTAAATCGGTTCAGGATCGCACCCTGGCCCTGATCTCGATCGCTCACCCTCAGGTTCGGCCTCAGCTTCTCAAAGAGGCCATCGAGGCGAAATACATCCGCGAGGAATTTGCCGATGTCGAGGGCAAATTCGTGGTCGCTTCACAGAGTTACATGACCACCAAATACCTGCTCAAGGACGGTACCGAAATAACCTTTCGGCCCATTCACCCGACCGATGAACCGCGCATGCGGGACCTGCTCTATGATCTGTCCCAGGAGACGATCTACTACCGGTTCATGAGCCATCAGGAGCGCTTCGGTCAACGGCAGATCCAGAATTTCGTCTATATCGATCACCGCCAGGATGTGGCTATTGTCGGCATCCTGCCGGAGGTTCACGGGGATGAAATCATCGCCGTGGGGCGCTATTACCTCGACGAGCATACCAACCGGGCCGAGGTGGCCTTCGTTGTCCGGGACGAGTGGCAGAACAAGGGGCTGGGAACCTTTGTCTTCAGGCATCTGGTCAATATAGCCAAAGCCAACGGCATCAGCGGTTTTACCGCCGAAGTGCTGCGCAACAACAACAGAATGCAGGCAATATTCAACCACTCCGGACTCAATGTGACGAGCACCATCGAGGAAGGTGTTTATAGTTTCATCATGGATTTTTAGGCTCTTTCGTCAACCTCAGCAAACAGTTTCAGGCTTTTACAGGTAAGGTTCTGCGATGCAATCGACCCAGACGGAATGCAGCCAGTGCGGCATTTGCTGTGCAAACGGCGGACCTGCCCTGCATTCAGAAGACAAGAAGCTGATCGAGGAAGGAATCATTCCGATCTCTCAGCTGATTACGATCAGAAAAAATGAGTTGGTGCACCATCCGATAAGCGGAAAGGTCCAGCCGGTGAAAAGCGAGCTGATTAAAATCAGCGGTATCGGCAAAGAGTGGAGCTGCTACTTTTTCGATCCCGCTCAGAAGAGCTGTATGATCTATGAGACCCGGCCGAAATCCTGCCGGGAGCTGGAGTGCTGGAATACCGGGGCGATCGAGAAGATCATCGAAAAAGATCTGCTCAGCCGGGCAGAACTGATCGATGCTGATAATCCGTTGTATCGCGCCGTAGTTGAGCACGAAGAATCGTTTCCGTGCCCGGACCTCGCTTCTCTTCTTCAAGCCGGCGGAGCTGAAAGCGCAGACAGGCTTGAGTCGCTGGCCAATGCGGAAGTGGCGTTCAGGACCGAGCAGGTTTCACGCCATGATCTGTCGCTGGGCGAAGAGCTGTTTTATTTCGGCCGCCCGCTCTTTCATCTGCTGATCTCGGTAGGAGCGGTGATCAGAGAGGCGGAGGGTCGGCTGATCGTCGGCTGGCCTCAGAAATAGGCGACGGGGTTTTCCTGCCGCGTGTCAGAAAAATCCCGTTCACTGGGGTTTGTTTTTATCCGCTTACCAGCTCAAACGCTCTAATTCCTGCCCCCTTGTCGATATTGTGATCTGTTCGACCGGTACCGTCGCCGAAGCTTTCTCCAGCGCTTTTTTGATAATCACGTTCATCGCCGAGCAGCACGGTACTTCCATAATCAGGATGGTGATCGATTTCAGTTCGCAGGTATCGATGATCTCAGCGAAACGGTCGATGTAGGACTGAGCGTCATCGAACTTCGGGCAACCCATCATCACCACCTTGCCGCCCAGATATTTCTGCTGAAAATCAGGAGTTGAAACAGCCGTACAATCAGCTGCGACCAGGACGTCCGCTCCTTTGAGAAACGGCGCCTGGGGCGGTATCAGCCGAATCTGGATCGGCCAGTGCGACAACAGTGAGTCCGTTGCCGAAGCGTTGCCGGGCATGGGAGAAAGTCCCTGCCGGACCGGTTTATTGGCGCCTTCGCACGGGGTCGGGGCAGCAAAGGTTTTTATATGCGTCGAGGCGCAGCCGCAATCCATCGCAGGCTGCTTTTCCTGCTTCGCTTTTTCAGCCAGATACTCTTCAACTGCTTCTTCGTCGAACTCGTCGGCTTGACGCTCGATAATCTGCAATGCTCCGGTCGGGCAGGCGCCCAGGCAGGCGCCGAGGCCGTCGCAGAGTTTATCGGCAACCAGCTTGGCTTTGCCGTCGATAATTTGGAGGGAACCTTCGGCGCAATCAGGAACGCAGAGTCCGCAGCCGTCGCACAGTTCTTCGTTGATCTCTATTATTTTTCTGGTCTGTTTCATGACAACCTCACTAAGTTAGTTTCGTTCTATCGCCAGATTGGAAAAGTATCCTTTCCCGTTGTTTTGATCTATTGTAGCAGGAACCGGATTACTTCCCTTGACCTGAGTCAATTGATTGCATTTTTCTGATCTTTTCGATGAAACTATCAGGTGTGGTTGAGCTGAGATAATCAGCGGTTCTCATTTTCCGCTCTGCTTCCCGCTGATATACAACGAGGGCCCGGCGGACAAATTCGAGTGCTTCTGTCTGCGGCAGGCTGGTGGCTATGAGGTCGCCAATGCGCGGTTTTCTGCCGCCGTTGCCGCCAAACGAAATGTGCCAGCGATTCAGGTGCGCCGAGCCGGGGATAAAACCAATATCCCTGATGCGGGGCATCGTACAGCAGCGCAGACAGCCGGCCACGGCGACCTTGATTTTTGCCGGCATCGGCCGGGGTAAATCGAGGTTTCTCAGCCCTGCAACGAGGTTCTGTTTGTTGATACAATCCGGACCGCACCTGTCGCAATCGCTGCAGTTCAGAATGGAGGTGATCCCGTTGACGGGCTGCAGCTGCAGGATTGGTTCGATACTGCGGCGAAACGGTTCGATCAGCTCCGGGGGAAGGCCTGCAACACTGAGTTGCGAGCCGGATCTCAGCCGAATATCTTTTATCTTGTATTTTTTTAGTGCTCTATGGAGCAGTTCAAGATCAGCAATAGAAAGGGATCCGACCGTATAGCCTGTAATGGTGGTAAAGCCGGGAGCGTTGCTGGGAAGCATAGAGAAGAAAGGGCCCGTATCAGACATGCCGGTGCGGGCCCCTGGTTGTCGTGTGAATTTCTAAAACTCGCCCTGAAGCGTTAATCCTCAGGCCAGAATCGTCTGCAGATCTTCCTGGGCTGTTTCCGCAATCGGTTTGATGGCGAAATTTTCCACCAGAACATTCAACACGTTTGGGGTGATGAAAGCAGGCAGGGACGGTCCGAGGCGAATGTCTTTAATACCGAGGCTGAACAGGCTCAGCAGAATCACGCAGGCCTTCTGCTCGTACCAGGACAGAATCATCGACAGCGGCAGGTCATTGACGCCGCAGTCGAACGCATCGGCCAGAGCCGAGGCGATCTGGATGGCCGAGTAGGCGTCGTTGCACTGACCGACGTCGAGCAGTCTGGGGATACCACCGATATCGCCTATTTTCTTGTCGAAGAACCTGAATTTGCCGCAGGCAAGAGTCAGAATAACCGTATCGGACGGCGCCTGTTCGACAAAGTCGGTGTAGTAGTTTCGGCCCGGCTTGGCGCCGTCACAGCCGCCGACCAGGAAGAAATGTTTGATGGCGCCCGCCTTGACGCCTTCGATTACCTTGTCGGCTACGCCCATGACCGTGTTGCGGGCAAATCCGGTGAGTACCTCACCTTTATCCTCATCGGCAGCAAATCCCGGCAGTGCCAGAGCCCGTTCGATAACCGGGGTGAAATCCTTGTCATCGCCGATATGGCTGATACCGGGCCAACCTACCAGGCCGGTTGTAAAGACGTTATCTTTATAAGAGTCACGCGGCTTCTGGATGCAGTTGGTGGTAAAAAGAATGGCTCCGGGGAAAACCTCCATCTCTTTCTGCTGGTTCTGCCAGGCGGTTCCATAGTGACCGTAAAAATGGTCATATTTCTTGAGTTCCGGATAACCGTGGCAGGGCAGCATTTCACCGTGGGTGTATATAGTGATGCCTTTGCCTTTGGTCTGCTCGAGCAGCATGGCCAGATCTTTCAGATCATGGCCGGTTACCAGAATGGCCTTGCCGGCTTTGGTGCCCAGCGGAACCGGAGTCGGAACCGGATGACCGTAGGTCCCGGTGTTGCCTTCGTCGAGAAGCTGCATGGCGCGGATATTGACCTCGCCGATTTTCATCGCGCCGGCAACCAGGTCGTCGACACCGAGATCCTTGCGGGTCAGTACGGCCAGCAGTTCGTTGATCGCCGCGAAAACCTCGTCATCCGACTGGCCAAGAATGGCGGCATGGTCGGTATAGGCGGCAAGCCCTCTGATACCGTAAAGAGCGATCTGCTTAAGCGATCTCAGATCTTCATTGTCATCGAGAGAATTGATGAAATCGAGCTCGGCGCCCTGCGCCTCGAGGCCGGCGAGATCAGGTGCCGGAATAAACGTCAGTGCAGCAGCGTCGCTCGCAACTGGAGCACCGGCTGCCTCGACCTTTGCTTGTAACTGATCGCGCAATTGCACGGTTTTTCTGATCCAGGCGTCAAAACGGGCCGGATCGAAGTCGACATTGGTCAGACAGGCAAAGGTCGCCTCGCAGATAAAACGATCGACCGCGTTATCAACAATACCTTGCTTGCGGCCTTCGACCGCGACGATCGCCAGACCCTGAACGGCATGGGTAAGTAGATCCTGCAGGACTGCGACATCTTCGGTCTTACCGCAGACGCCGATTTTTTCACATCCGCTGCCTTTTGCTGTCTGTTCACATTGATTGCAAAACATGGAGCATTCCTCCTCTTAAGTTTTTCGGTTGGTAGCCACGGGGGTTCTGATGCACACCCGATTGTTACGGGTCATCTTAGCCGGATTCGGACTCTTTTCTTTGACCTAGGTCAAGAGGGGTGAAAAAGTGTGCTCTTAATTGCAATTTCATCGAAAAATCATTCATCAAAACAAGTTCCGGGTAAAATCAGGAAAAACCGTTGTCATGATTGGGGGCGACGTCAATAGAAAATCCGTCGATGAATGGATAAGTAATGATGAGCCTGAGGTGAAATATCGGGGCTGGTCAGGTTACCGCAGAGAGGCGGTGAGATGCAGGGTTGGGCCGTCGCTTCGGGCGGCCCCGGAGAAATCTGAGCAGGTCGACTCCAGCACAAATCCGGCTTCTGCAAAAATCTCTATCCAGCGTTTTCTGCTGAGGGCGGCAAGAACTGAGCTGGTTCGATAGTTTGTATCAGCAAACGCTTTATTGAAGCGGCGTATCTTATAGCGCTGTTCAAGGGTGACTGCTTTGAGCCTGGTATCATAGGAGCGGATCGATTCCCCGATGATCGTACCGCCCTCGGGATGATCGAACATCGCAAACTGCAGCCGGCGCTTCCCGAGATCTTCCTGATCTTCTTCGCTGCAGTGCAGATGGGCCATGATCAGGCCGGGAGGAATGAGGACTTCTCTGATTTCATTCAAACAGCGGCCAATGACAGCGGGGTCGACCAGCAGATTGAGCGTGTTCTGGGTAATCACAACCGCCTCGAAACAGGGACGAAAGGCCAGCGCACCCATGTCCATTTGAACGAGGCTGCCGTGACAAAGAGGTTCAGCATTTTTCAGCATCGCTAAATCGATATCGATGCCGGTCAGATCATAGCCGCGTTGCTTGAGATTTGCGGAAAGCAGGCAGGTGCCGCAGCCCAGCTCGAGTATCTTTTTGCATCGATCCCCGAGTTGCTTCTGATAATAGCTTGTTTCTGAGGCCAGGTCCTGACTCAGCCGTTCATGATGATACAGAAAGCTGTGAAGTTCTGCCGGAAGTTCCTCGAACAGCTCACGGGGTTCGTCTTCGTACCCTGTTGGTTCGCTGTGAATCATGGACTGAGGGGGTGTATCGGAGCGGGCGCCGTGCAGCTGTTGGCTTAATGCACAAAGCCGCCATCGACGATGAAACCGGGATTGACCAGAGCGGGGTCGATATCGAGTCGAGCCATCGAGAACATTCGGGCGATTTCCAGGTCGAAGTGCAGAAACCAGTCTCCGGGGACCGGCCAGGCTTTGGCGTGCGGATGACCGTTTTCTTCACAGCGGGGGCAATAGACCATGTCGACGACGGCGGTTGGCATACTGGCTGAAAATGAGAGCGTTATCGCGTTTTCACCGCAGGCACAGCTGAACTGTTTTTCTACATTCATGATAAAAAATAAACTCCCCGCGCTGCAGTCCAGGAATCGTTCTCCATGAAGCTGATATCGTGAGGAGTTTTGCTGACGTTAAATCCCGAACCTATTGCTGCTGGGACGCCGCATAGGCTGACGCGGCACATTCATTCTTGCCGAGATCAAGAACTTCGGCTTTTTCGTCATCGACAACTTCGAGGTTGGCGTTCACCAGTCTGATGGTGGCGTATTCGGGAGGCTGTTCCCGCATATGCGACTTGATGAATTCGAGGAAATCATTCTCGTTGTTGATGGCGTAAATGGACTCGTTTATCTTCTTTACCTCACTCAAGGGCCGGGCAAAGTTGAGACGGTTATCGGCTTCGTTCCAGTCGATGTAGTGGCCGGGAAGTACGGTTATCGATTCATCCATCGACTTGATGCTGGTGATGGTATTGAACAGCGTCCCGGACCATTCATCGACCTTGCCGCCGAGGTCCGGCCGGCCGATTGATTTGATGAAAATGATGTCTCCGGAGATCACGTAGCGCTGATCGATAACGAACATGGTGCTGCCGGGGGTGTGACCGGGGGAGAATATCACCAGCACCGAAGGGCCGTTGTCGAAACCGATCTGGTCTCCATCCTGGAGCTTGATATAGTCGATCTTTGCTCCGGAAAAATCACCTTCATTGGCGTAAAACTGAGCCCCGGTGGCTTCGGCAATCATCCTGCTGCCGGCAATATAATCGGCCTGCAGGTGAGTCTCGACGGTTTTAACGATGGCGGCGCCCTGGTCTTTTGCGAAACCGAGGTAGTAGTCGACGTCTCTGGTCGGATCGAAAAGAATGAGTTCCCCGTTGAACAGCAAACCGTAGCTGCAGGAGCCTTTTCCAGGGCGGATAAACTGGTAGAGCTCATAGTCTTCATCGGGGTTGAGCAGTTTGGGAACCAGTAAATTACCCCAGGATTTGATGCCGCCGCTGAGATAGCGGACGTCGATAAACCCATGCTTCTCGAGAATTTCGGCAACAAATTGTGCCGATCCTTCTTTGGCACAGACAATTCGAATGGGGGTGTCTTTGGCAGGCATTTTGGCGACACATTCGTCCTCGATTTCCATGAAATCGAAATAAGACACGTTGAGCATCTCGATGGGGTAGGGCCCTTCTACCTTGAATCGGTTGAAATCTTTGTCATTTCTTACGTCCAAGAGGACAAAATCCTGCTTTTCGACAACCCACGTGTAGAGTTCGTCGGCGCTGAAAGGAGCGATAGTCATGGTTTACCTCGGTATCGTATGATTCGGATATGAAATTATAATTTATAAATGGTTTAGAGCAGATTATCCAGCTGTTTTGAGACAATGACCAGATGCTGATGTTCATCTGCAGCCATTGACTGAAAAAATGCTTCAGTATCTTTGCCCTGATGCTCCCGGGCCAGCCGACTGTAAAGATCAAAGGCCTGGGCTTCGAGTTTAATGGCGAGCTGCAGTATCTTCTCGCGGCTGTCGAGTTGTTCGCCGAAATAGGCGAGCATCTCCTCCACGTCGAGGCCGCCTTCTGTAATCGTCGAGTCAGGGGCGAAAAAGACCTCTCCGAACTTCTTCCTGAGCCGTTTCATATGCCCGTCCTCGAAGCGGGCCAGTCTGCTCAGGGCTTCCTGCTCTTCGTCGTTACCGGCTTCATCGGCGAGGGTCAGGTAAAAATTTTTCAGTCCTGCTTCCATCGCAAACGCCAGTTCGTAAGCTGAGTCGAAATCAGCATCGATAAAAAATTCCAGGCCAGACTCGACATTACCCTCAACCTTATTGCCGTTGTAAGCAGTGATGCCGCCAGTCATGTTGTGGACGCGGTCAATGCCGAGCCTGGTCAGGATCTGACAGGCGGTCTTACTGCGCACGCCGCTCCTGCAGTATACGATGGTATCTTTTTCAGCGTCCAGTTCGGTGTAGCGCTTTTCCAGTTCACCAAGCGGAATCAGCAGTGCGCCCGGTATATGGCCCGTGGCGTATTCCCCCGGCTGCCTGACATCGAGGAGCTGATAGTGATCCAGTTCCCTGGAAGCAACGATTGATCGGGTACGTTCGCTGCTGATCGATGGTATCTGGTCCCGAAATAAACGGTAACTGATGGCGGCGGACATGGCGGCTACCTGCGTGAATATTAATCTCGACTGCACAGCTTCAGGTATGAAGGAGTGAAGCCTCTCTGGGGGTCAGTGAATAACATTTCAGAGACAGCAGCCTGAAGCGGTCAGGCTGCTGCTCGATTCTGTCTCTGGTTTCATCCGGGAGCCAGTGTGAATCGTCGATCAGGTTGTAGAATGTCGAGTCGATCCCGATAAAGCCATCAAGGAAATGGGCAATAATATGCAGGATCTTGGACTGGTAGCCCTGGCTCAGATCGATCAGGTCGCACTTTTTTCTGAAACCGCTGGCGCCGAGTTCATCGATGAACCGGATCAGCGTCGTTCGGTTTTTCTTCAACCCGACCTCAAGTTCAGCGCTGAACTCCGGGTCGTTCGGCGATAAAATCGTATCGTCGATACTGATGCGGTCGTAGTGAACCAGCGAGGTCTGCTCGAAGAAGTTCAGAGCGTGCGTTTTGCAGGCTTCTGACGTGTCGCCTTCGACCAGTACAGTATGTTTGCCGAGCAGTTCCATTGCGTGTCTAGCTAGCTGGCTGTATTCGAACGGTTCTAGCCGTCCTGTTCCTGTTTGCGTTCTTTCACCGCTTTGCCGACACGACGGCCCATGGCTACGCAGGCATCAAGGTCCTCGTCGGTGGGTACATATTTGCAGCGGATACCTTCATCGACGAGTTCCAGCCGCATATCCTCGACGGCCTCATTGAGCAGTTTGACACATTCGCCGCTCCAGCCGTATGAGCCGAACGAGGCGGCGATCTTGTTCTGCGGCTTAAGGCCGCGCATGTACATCAGAAAGCCGGCCATTCGCGGCAGCAGGCCGTTGTTAAGGGTGGGACTGCCAAGTACCAGAGCGCCAGCATTGAGCACCTTGGTCATCACATCGCTGCGATGATTGACCTTGAGATTGATCATTTCGGCGAACACACCTTCCTGCTCGACACCCCGGGCGATGGCCTTGGCCATTTTCTCGGTCGAATACCACATGGTATCGTAGATGATCAGCGCCTTCTCGTCGAATTTGTTGTTGCTCCACTGGTCGTAGGCGGTAATGATCTCATTGATATATTTTCTGAAGATAACCCCGTGGTCCGGAGCGATCATCTTGATGTCGAGGTTGAGCTCGCCCACCTTTGCCAGCAGTTTTCTGACCAGCGGGTTGTAGAGATAGAGGATATTGGCGTAATATTTGGCGGCCTGATCCATGATCACCGACAGGGGCACCTGGTCATCGAACCGTTCACTGGTGGCCAGATGCTGTCCAAAGGCGTCACTGGCAAAGAGAATGCCGTCTTCCATCGCGAAAGTGAACATCGAATCGGGCCAGTGCAGCATCCGTGTTTCGAGAAAATAGAGAGTGCGTTCGCCGAGGCTGATCTGCTGCCCGGTTTTGACCACCTCGAAAGGCCAGTCCGGCCGATGGAAATGTTCGAGGATCGCTTTTTCGCCCATTGGTGAACAGATCAATTTTTCTGGTTTAACTGCATCCATCACCTCGTCAAGACAACCGGCATGATCCAGTTCGACATGGTTGATGATCAGATAATCGATTTTTTCCGGATCGATGATATCCCTGATCTGATGCATCATGTCCTGATAGTGGGAGCGTTTGACCGTGTCGATCAGAGTAATTTTTTCATCGATAATCAGAAACGCGTTATAGGTCGTTCCCGCAAGGGTCGAGTAGCCATGAAAATCTCTCACATCCCAATCGACAGCGCCAACCCAGTATATGCCTTTTGCCAGTTCCTTGTTGCTCATCTTTTCTCCATCTGCTGCTACGAATTATTAGTGAATAGTTGTCTGAAAAGTCCTACCGTGTAGAAATATTTGATAAAAACCAAAACACCAAACGAATATATATAGCACATTATCGCCACTTTTCAATGGTACTGAAGCCGCAGTCAGACAGTTTTTCAAGCCCGTCTGAAAATTGCTTTTGAATTGATAATAGTTATTCTTTTTACATGTATTGTGAACTGTTTATTCCAAATTCTGCAGCTAACCAGCAAGATTTAGTCACAGAAGTACGCTTAAAACGGAGTATACGGTCGTGACGCGTGCAGTTATCCCCAAAGCCAAAAAAGTTCCGACCGTCGATTTAGCAACCTGTTCAAAGTGCGGCTGCTGCCTGGCACTCGCCCCACATATTTTCAGGCTCTCTGAGAGCGGCGGGTATATCGAAGTGTGCGACCTTGATTTCTACGATGAATGCGTTGTCGAAGAAACGATAAAGTTCTGCCCGGAGAACAGCATCTATTGGGAATATTTTTCATCATGACACAGCGCCGACAGGATACGGGCAGAGATGACTAGCGCGACTCTGCAGAAAGCTCTGATCCTGGCTGCGCTGCTTGTTGTTGTCGGCTTGTTCTTCTATTTCGACCTGTCGAGCTATCTCAATCTCGACTACCTCAAAGAGTCCCAGAGCCGTTTCCAGCAGCTCTATGACGAGCACCGTTTTACGGTTATTGCCTTTTACATGCTGATCTATATCATCGTAACCGCACTGTCTCTGCCGGGTGCCGCCGTCATGACGCTGGCCGGCGGAGCCCTGTTCGGCCTTATGGTCGGAACTATTGTGGTGTCTTTCGCCTCGACCATCGGCGCGACCTGCGCCTTTCTGGCGTCGCGTTTTTTTCTGCGGGACTGGGTCCAGGGACGGTTCAGTGCCAGGCTGCATACGATCAATGAGGGCATGCGCAAAGAGGGGGCCTTCTACCTCTTTTCTCTGCGGCTGATCCCGGTGTTTCCTTTTTTTATCATCAACCTCCTGATGGGTCTGACGAAGATGCGGGTCACCACCTATTTCTGGGTGTCCCAGCTCGGCATGCTGCCGGCCACGGTCGTTTATGTCAACGCCGGCAATGAACTGGCTCAAATCGACTCGCTGGCTTCCATACTGTCGCCCGGTCTCATCGGCTCTTTCGTGCTGCTCGGACTGTTTCCGATCAGCGTCAAAAAAATTATGGAACGATTCCGCCGGGCACAGGATATGGAGAGCATCCAGTAGCCGGAACTGATATGAGCGCATTCGACTATGATATCGGCGTTATCGGCGGCGGGGCCGCCGGCCTGACCATTGCTTCCGGCGCAGCTCAGCTCGGAGCCCGAACCGTGCTCCTGGAAAAAGAACCCTTGCTCGGGGGGGATTGCCTCCATTTTGGCTGTGTGCCCAGTAAAACCCTGATCAAGAGCGCCAGGCTCTATCATCAGATGAGGCAGTGCCAAAAGTATGGATTGCCGAAGAGTGAACTTCCTCCAGTCGATTTTTCCCTGATCAGAGACCGGATAAAACGGGTTATTGCGATCATTCAACAGCATGACTCGGTTGAGCGTTTCAGCAAACTCGGTGTGGATGTCCGCTTCGGTGAGACAGCCTTTTGCGATAATCACGAGGTCGATACCGGTGAACAGAGAATTACCGCGCGAAAATGGGTTGTCGCCACCGGTTCATCGGCTGCCATGGTGCCGCTTCAGGGTATTGATGCTGTCGGGGTATTGACCAACCGGGAGATTTTTTCTCTTGATTACCTGCCCGATTCGCTGATTATCATCGGGGCCGGCCCCATTGGCATCGAGATGGCCCAGGCTTTTAATCGTCTGGGGGCGAAGGTGACGGTGCTGCAGCGCAGTTCACGGATACTCTCCAAAGAGGATGCGCAGCTCAGCCTCGAGCTGCAGCGCCTTCTCGAGCATGAAGGTGTCGTCTTTCATCTCGGCTGCGATATGCAGAAAGCCTGCAGTGAGCATGGAATGAAAACGGTTTCCATCAGGACCGACGCCGGTGAGGAGCTGGATATTACCGGCAGCGATATCCTGGTAGCGGCCGGGCGCTCGGTCAATATCGAAAGTCTGCAGCTTGAAAATTGCGGGGTAGACTACGGCCATTCGGGTATCGAAGTTGATGCCCGCCTGCGTACCAGCACAAAGAACATCTATGCGGCCGGCGATGTCATCGGTGGGTACCAGTTCACCCATGCAGCCGGTTACGAAGGGGGCATCGTCGTCTCAAACGCGGTAATCGGTTTACCGCGCAAAGCACATTACCGGTGGATGCCGCACTGTACCTACAGTGACCCGGAACTGGGCGGCATGGGCTTGAGCGAGGACCAGGCAAAGGCGGAGGGTATCGATTACCGGGTTCATGAAGAAGCACTGGCCGATAATGACCGGGCTCAGGCAGAAGGTGAGACGGCCGGCAGGATAAAACTGCTGCTTGACAGCCGGGGCAAGACTCTGGGAGTAAGAATTCTTGGCTACCACGCGGGTGATCTCCTCGGGCAGTGGGCAGCATTGCTCAATGGCGGCGTCAAGCTCTCCACAGCCGCCGGCAGCGTTCAGCCCTATCCGACCCTTGCTGAGATCAACAAACGGGTGATAGGCTCAGTACTTTCGGAAAAAATATTTTCGGACAAGGTTCGCACCCTGCTGAAAATTATTCATCGCTACAGGGGATGACCATGCTTTTGGCACAGCGCAAACAAATATGGCTGCTCGTTTTGTCCGTTCTCCTGGCCTGGTATGGTGCGGTCGCGGCTGCAGCAGCAGAAACGCTGCATGACCGGTGGGGTGAACTGCTGGCAAAGCATGTCAGTGACGGGGCTGTTGATTACAAAGGCTTCAGAAAGGATGAAGCCGAACTTGACCGTTACCTCGATCTGCTGGCTCGAACCAGCCCGCAAGAGCTTTCCGATTCTGAGCGGCTGGCCTACTACATCAACGCCTACAACAGCTATACTATCAAGCTGATACTGAACAATTTCAAGGACGGCGAGCCGGTCGATTCAATTCGCAACATAGGCGGCCTGTTCACCAGTCCCTGGGACATCTCGTTTGCGGTTTTGGGCGGGGAAACATACAGCCTCGATAACATCGAGCACGATATCATCCGGGTTCAGTTCGAAGAACCGCGTATTCACTTCGCTGTCAATTGCGCCTCGAAAAGTTGTCCGGTCCTGATTGGGGAACCTTATCGCGGAGCTTTTCTTGAGCGCCAGCTGGAAACGAGCAGCCGCAATTTCCTCGAAGATCCCGACCATAATTATCTCGATGGTACGACCCTCTATGTCAGTTCTATTTTTAAATGGTACAAGGAAGACTTCAAGGACGGGGTGCTCTCGTTTTTTCTGGCTCATGCAACAGGAGAACTCAAAAAAGCGCTTCAGGCTCAAGCGGACGATGTCCGTATCAAATACCTCGATTATGACTGGTCGCTTAACAGCGAGCCATAACAGCAGCACTCGTCGGCTGCCTGCAGCGAGTCGCTGCAGCTGCTGCCTGAAACTTCTCATTACGGCGGCTTTTTTCCTGATGTTTACATCAGCCGGGTTTGGTGATGATCAGGTCATTGATCTCAGTCGTTACAGATCCGGGCTATCTGCAGGCGAACTACCCGCTGACTGGGAGCCTCTCAGCTTTCCAAAGATCGACTCCGTGACCCGCTACGAAGTCGTTGAGGACCCAACCTACGGGCCGGTCATCGAGGCGCACTCAGACGGCGGAGCAGGGGCAATTGTTCGTTCAGTGCTGATCGACCCCCGCCATTATCCGCTGTTGAACTGGTCTTGGAAAATAGACCGGACGCTGCCCGGCAGTTCTCTGGTGGACAAAAAAGGAGACGATTTTCCGGTCAGGCTGATGGTATCTTTCGGTAATTCCGCCGCCGGCGGTGACGCTCTTGTGAAAAACGGATTCCAGGATAAAACGCTCTGCTATGTCTGGACAGCCGCCGATCCGGTCGACACCTTTGCAGAAAACCCGCATCACGATTCGGTTGTCACGGTGGTTGCCGCCGCCGGCAGCAGCGGCTCCTGGCGGTCATTTTCCAGAGACATTGTCAAGGACTACAGACGGGCATTTTCTGAGGAACCGGGGATGATCACCGGGGTCGCACTGATGACGGACAGCGACAACACCGGTTCCCGGATCACCGCCTGGTACGGACCAATTTCTTTGTCTGCTCCTGCCGCCGATAACTGAAACCGGCTGCATCGAATACTCCCCGCCGAACGGCCTCTGCAAATCCGTGAAAAATAATCGTGAAACAGGTACTATCTCCGACGAATCAGCTTGTCAGCAAGAAGTGGAGCAGTGTTCAACTTCGTAAGCAAACGGTATTACGACGGTATTTATGAAAGCCAGAGGAACTGTAACGGAACTGACGATCTACACCGACGGCGCCTGCAGCCCCAATCCCGGCCCCGGCGGCTGGGGAGCTGTGGTACTGCGGGGGACGACGGTAATAAGTGAGCTCTCCGGCGCTGAAACGGTTTCCACCAACAACCGGATGGAACTGTGTGCAGCGGTTGAAGCTCTGCGGGCCCAGGCATCCGGAGCAGAGATCGTGCTTTACACCGATTCGATCTATCTGAAAAACGGGATTACCGACTGGATACACAAATGGCAGAAAAATGACTGGCGCACCGCCGATAAAAAGCCGGTGAAAAACAGTGACCTCTGGAAAGAGCTGCTGACCCAGATCAAGCGTCATCAGGTTGACTGGCGCTGGGTCAAGGGGCATGGCTCCGACCCCTATAACGTCAGAGCGGATGAACTCGCAGTGGCGGCCCGAAAGAAGCTGGCCCCGGAGATTCAGCCGGTTAAGACAGGGTCTGCCGCCGGGCAGATCAATCTGTTTACCGGCGTCACCTGCAGCCATAAGACCGGGATCGGCGGCTGGTCGGTGATCCTCACCTGGCGCAGCCATCTGAAAATTCTTGGTGGACGGGTCACTGGAATGAGTGCCAATCAGCTCTATCTCCACGCTTTGACCCAGGGGCTGAAAAGCCTGAAAAAGGATCTGCCGGTGCACGTCTATACCCATTCGGGTTACCTTTATGACGGCTGTACCGCCTGGCTCGAAGGCTGGAAAAAGAGAAACTGGCGGACCAGAGACGGTCAGGCTGTCTCCAACAGGGATATGTGGCAGGCACTGGCAGGGCTACTGGACCAGTACCGGGTGACGTTGTTTCAGGAAAGTAAGGAAAACCCGCACTGCTTTCTGCAGGAGGCCAAGGAACTGGCCAAAGAGTTCGAGCAGGAGCGATGATGACGACCGCGCAGATTCCCTTTCAGATCGTCAGTCCCTTTTCGCCGGCAGGCGACCAGCCGAAGGCGATCAGTGAACTGGTCAGCGGGATCGATTCCGGCCATCGCGACCAGATTCTGCTCGGGGTCACCGGTTCGGGCAAAACTTTCACCATGGCCGGAATCGTAGCCGAGCTGCAGCGGCCGGCCCTGGTTATCGCCCCCAACAAGATTCTGGCGGCCCAGCTTTTTTCTGAATTCAAGGAACTGTTTCCCCGTAACGCGGTCGAATATTTCGTTTCCTACTACGACTATTACCAGCCGGAAGCCTACATTCCTCAATCCGATACCTATATCGAGAAGGATTCATCGATCAATGATGCCATTGACAAGATGCGCCATTCCGCGACACGCTCCCTGCTCACCCGGCGCGACGTGCTGATAGTCGCATCGGTGTCATGCATTTACGGCCTCGGTTCGCCGGAAGAATACCGCAACATGCACCTTTTCCTGAAATGCGGCGAGGAGATGCCGCCTGAGGAGGTCCAGCGGCGTCTTGTCTTCATGCAGTACGAGCGCAATGATTTTTCCTTCCACCGCTCCACCTTCAGGGTGAGGGGGGATACGATCGACATTTTCCCGGCCCACGAGGAAGAGCGCGCCGTGCGTATCGAGTATTTCGGTGATACCATCGAATCGATAACCATGATCGACTCGCTCAGAGGCGTGGTGATCGCCGAAATGGACGAATATACCGTTTTCCCCGGTTCCCATTTCGTCACCTCCAAAGAGCGCATGCAGATTGCCCTGCGGACCATCAAAGAAGAGCTGAAACGGCGCCTCGATGAGCTTGAGCGGGAGCATCGACTGGTCGAGCGCCAGCGCTTGGAACAGCGGACCATGTTCGACCTGGAGATGATGCAGGAACTCGGCTACTGCAACGGTATCGAAAACTATTCCCGGCATCTCACCGGCAAACCTGAAGGCGTTCCGCCCCCCAACCTGCTCGATTATTTCAGCGAAGACTATCTGCTTTTTATCGACGAGAGCCATATTGGTGTACCGCAGCTCAACGGCATGTATAACGGTGATCGCTCCAGGAAAAAGACCCTGGTGGACTTCGGCTTCAGGCTGCCCTCAGCCCTCGACAACCGGCCACTGCGTTTCGAGGAATTCGAGACGCGGGTGAACCAGGTCGTTTATGTGTCGGCAACACCCGGACCCTATGAAATGGAAAAGGCAGGTGATAACATCGTCGAGCAGGTACTGCGTCCCACCGGGCTGATCGATCCCAAAATCGAAGTCAGGCCGGCAGCGACCCAGGTTGACGACCTGCTTCACGAAATCAGACTGCGGACCGAGAGAAACGAGGCCGTTCTGGTGACCACCCTGACCAAGCGCATGGCCGAGGACCTCACTGATTATTACGAGAAGCTGGGAGTCAAGGTGCGTTACCTGCATTCAGATATAAAGACGCTTGAGCGGGTTGAACTGGTTCGTGATTTGCGCAACGGTCATTACAACGTCTTGATCGGCATCAACCTGCTGCGGGAGGGGCTGGACATCCCGGAGGTGTCGCTTGTCGCAGTGCTCGACGCCGACAAGGAAGGTTTTCTGCGTTCGGAGCGCTCCCTGATCCAGACCTGCGGACGGGCGGCGCGCAACGTCAACGGCATGGTCATCATGTACGGTGATGAAATCACCGGTTCGATGCAGCGAACCATCGACGAGACCGACAGGCGAAGGGCACTGCAGCAGGACCACAACGAAACATATGGTATTACCCCGGAGACGATCAATTCACCGGTAAAAGACACCATTCACCAGTACCTCAAAGAGGCCGGGTATGCATTTGACGGCTCCGAAACGGCGGCGTTGTCCACCGCTGAGGAAGAAATGTTCTTTGGTTCCATAGGTGAGCTGCAGAAAGAAATCTCCCGCCTCGAAAAGGAAATGAATGAGGCCGCCTCCCAGCTGGCTTTTGAACAGGCGGCCGTACTGCGGGATAAAATTAAAGCATTGCAGAAGCTGGAGATCGAGATCGGGTGAAACGTGGCATTTTTCACAAAGCGTCCCTGACGCTGCTGCCGTTCTGTTTGTCGCTGCTCCTGCGGATCTGGTTTTCCACCTGCAGAATCAGAGAGCACGGTACTGACAACCGCAAGGGGATCGATCAGGGCAACAGTATCGTTGCGGTCTTCTGGCATTACTGCCTGGTCTATGTCTTCTACCACCTCAAGGACGATCAGGCGGCGGTGCTGGTCAGCGCCAGTGAGGATGGTGAATATATTGCCCGGCTGGCGCAATGCCTGAATTTTGAAACGGTGCGCGGCTCAAGCAATAGAAGAGGACTGCTGGCGATTAAAGAACTGCTCGGCTATCTCGCTAACGGCTGGCATGTCGGGATGGTCGGTGACGGTTCTCAAGGTCCGCCGCACGTGGCGCAGGCGGGCTCGGTGCTGCTGGCCTCGAAGTCGGGCGCGCCGATTCTGCCCATTGCCTGGTCGGCTTCACGTTCATTTACCTTTAAATCGTGGGATCGAACCTGCATACCGATGCCTTTTTCCCGGATCGATTTTTTCTACGGGGAACCGATCAGTGTCCCCGCAGGGCTCAATCGCGACGAGATTGAGCATTACCGGCTCAGGCTCGAAAAGGAGCTGAATCAGTTGTATGAAACAGCCTGGGCTCATTATGGTAGAAAAACCCACTACGATGACTGAAACAAGCGTCAAATCCATTGTTGTCGCCGGTCTTTCGGGCGGCTCAGGCAAAAGCATTGTCGCGGTTGGCCTCTGTGCGGCATGGGTGCGGCAGGGCGCTGTCGTGGCCCCGTTCAAGAAAGGCCCGGACTACATCGATGCCGGCTGGCTCCAGCGCGCCGCGGAACATCCCTGCTGCAATCTCGACCCGTTCCTGTTTTCTGAAGAAACCGTGGTTTCGTCGTTTCGCGAGCGCTCGGCCGGGGCAGACTACGCGGTCGTTGAAGGTAATCGCGGCCTCTTCGACGGGGTTACCGCCACCGGCGGCTCTTCCACCGCCGAACTGGCCATGCAGCTTGACCTGCCGGTCCTGCTGGTGGTCAACTGCACGAAAATGACCCGCACCGTTGCCGCCCTCGTCCAGGGCTGTATTACCTTCGAGCCGCAGTTGCGGGTCGGCGGTGTCATCCTCAATCAGGTGGCGACCGATCGTCAGCAGAACATTATTACCGAGGCAATCCACCACTACACCGATGCCCGGGTGCTCGGTGCAATTCCACGAATGAAGCAGGACGTCTTTCCGATGCGTCACCTGGGCATGATCCCCTATCAGGAATATGATGACACTGCGCGGGCACTGGAATTGCTGGCCGCAACGGCCAGAGAACATATCGATTTGAAAGCGCTTGAGGCGGTGATGAAAACGGTTGATAAGCGCATCTCAGCACCCCGGAAACCTGCCGAAACTAGCAGGAGTGCTCCCGAGATCAGAATCGGTGTCATTCAGGACGCGGCCTTTCAGTTTTATTACCCCGAAAATCTCGAGGCAATCGAAAAACAGGGCGGCCGATTGGTTCCTGTCAATGCACTCGATGACCAGACCCTGCCTGAACTGGATGGACTCTACATCGGCGGCGGTTTCCCCGAAACCAGTGCCGCCCGGCTGGCGGCCAACGAGGGGTTTCGCCGCTCGGTTAAGCGGGCTGCCTCTGCCGGCCTGCCGATTTACGCAGAGTGCGGCGGGCTGATCTATCTGGGCCGGGAGATCATCATCGATGATCAGCGCTACCCGCTTGCCGGGGTTTTCGACGTGGTTTTCGGAATGTCGAAAAAGCCGCAGGCACACGGCTATTCCATATTCACCGTGAAAAAGGAAAACCCGTTCTTCCCCGTTGGTTTTAGCGCCCGGGGGCATGAATTCAGGTATTCGACGATCCTTGAGTGGAGCGGTAGCAGCGCTGATCTTGCGCTGGAGATGGAGCGGGGCACCGGTTTTCAGGATAAGTCGGACGGCTTGAGCGTCAACAATGTGCTGGCCCTCTACACTCACCTGCACGCAGCAGGAACCCCGCAGTGGGCGGGGTATTTCGTCCAGCGCTGCCGGGACTATCGAGAGGAGATGGAGACGACCGGCAGTTAATGGGTGGACGTCTCGGCGGAACCGAGCACTTTCATGGATATTTCCTGCTGTTTGCCACTATCCGGGGCCGGATCTTTCCAATGAATGAACTGCTTGATCACCCGCATGTAGGCTCCCTGGTCGTCTTTACAGGCGTCGCATATCGATTCGGCATGATCGCGGTACATGATGACCTTGGAAGCCGGCTCACCGTCAATTGAAACGGCTGCCATTTTGCGACAGCCGCAGTCGAGCCTGACGACGACGACACCGACACCGTCCGGGCTGCCCTCGAGGATCCCCTCCACCATCGCCCGTTCCCGTGCTTCAAGTTCCTTTGCCTGTTCTATCTGCGTTTTCTTCTCTGCCATGTGCTTGTCCATGGTGATGATTTACGGTTGATACGTGTTCGGGGATAGAAAGTAATGACCAATAAAATATTGGCAATGGCAGTGGTTGTTTTCAGAGGCTGATACCGATCGATTTGGAGCGTCAGTGAACCCCGGACAGACCTTCAGACGCCAGCAAACAGCATTGATTTAAAATGACACGTTGTGGTATGGTGTTTTTGCTTGACAAATATAGGGTGGTCTATTAATTGGATATTTACACAAAACAGAGGTCTGTTCCGATTCGTTTTGAGGCTGGCTAAACATCTATAATGTTTAGTTTTTTTAATTTCCTTTTGGAGGTGTATCATGTTTGAAGTAATTGTGGACAATGACAAGTGTACTGGTGATGAAGAATGTGTAGCAGCATGTCCTGCACAGGTATTTGAGATGGTGGACGGCAAAGCTGATCCGGTTGAAGCAGACGAGTGTCTGGGCTGCGAAACTTGCGTGGAAGTCTGTCCTGAGGGTGCAATCACCGTTACCGAGATGTAATTTATCTCAATAGCGATATTGTTTCCAAGCCCATCACCCTCTCTGGGTGATGGGCTTAACTTTTTTCTGGCGACCGCGATATGGTGTCCTGGCTCCGAAAACTGAAGCCCGGTGTTTCCCCGAAAACGCATCTGCTGCTTGCCTCGATGCTCTGGACGACCATCGGCCTGGTGCTGCTCTATCGCGGAGTCGTCTACCTCAGAGCAGACAAACTCTTGCCTGTTGCGTTTCTGGGTATTATTCTCGGCAGCGTGAAATCGCATTACATAGTGAACAAATCTGCGCGCAAAGGGGTGGAGAGGATTAAGCGCTTCGGTGATAACACCTGTATCGGGGCGGTCTATTCCTGGCAGACCTGGCTGCTGGTCTTTGCTATGATGTTGTTCGGATTTATGCTGCGGGCAAGCTCGCTGCCCCCGGTTCTGCTCGGACTCGCCTGCACCGCGATCGGCTGGTCGCTGCTCTGTTCGAGCCGATACGGCTGGAAAGAGATCTATGCCATGAGCAAAGGGTAAGACACCATGCCTTCTTTTAACCGAGCTATCATCGACAGCGCGGCTCTGGCGCACAATTATCGCTATCTGCGCAGCAAAACCGGCCGTGGGGTCAGGTTCATGGCCATGGTCAAGAGCGATGCGTACGGTCATTCGATGGTTCACACTGCCGGTGTTCTCAGCGATAGCGGCTGCGACCTTTTCGGGGTCGCTGAGATGGAAGAGGCGGTGACACTGCGTGAATCAGGCTGCCGGGGCGACATTTTTGTCTTTGTCGGTTTCGACCATGCCGAGGTGGACTATTTCTATACCCACAAGCTGACCCCGGTTGTTTTCAGCGTTGATGATCTCGGTGCGATTGCTGCGGCCAATAAAAAATTTGACGCAGCCCTCGATGTCTACCTGAAATTTGACTGCGGTATGGGGCGTCTCGGCTTCGATCCGCAGCGGGCCGCAGAAATATCTGAAATCTGCCGGTCATTGTCGATTTCGCCGGCGGGAATGATGAGCCATTTTCCGTGCAGCGATAACCGGTCTTCCGACCACTCGAGGCGGGCCTCGGAACTGTTCTACCGAATTTCCGAAGGGGACTGTCAACAGGGCGATAGCGACCGGATGGCGGCGTCTATCTGCAATTCGGGCGGGATCTTATACCACCCGCATGCCCACGGCGATATGGTCAGGTCAGGTATTTCCATCTATGGTTATTATCCTGACGGAGCAGAAGGGCGCGGGGACCGGAAAAACTCGCTGCGCCCGGCGATGACCGTTTCGACCCGGGTCATCCAGACCAAAACCGTGGCGGCAAAAATGGGCATCAGCTATGGCCACACCTATGTCACCGATCGGCCGACGCGGCTTGCGGTTCTGCCTATCGGCTACGCCAACGGTTACTTCAGAACCATGTCAAATAAAGCCGAGGTCCTCATTGGCGGCCGGCGGGCACCGATCAGAGGACGAATCTGCATGAATATGTGCATGGTTGATATCACCGGCATCGAAGGGATTGAAACCGGAGCAGAAGCGGTGCTGATGGGCCGCCAGGGGGAGGCGAGCATCGACGCCGATGAAATTGGCAACTGGAGCGATACGATCAGCTATGAGGTGCTCTGTTCACTCGGAAACAATAACAGAAGAGAATTCGTACCATGATCCGTAGACGGGTAAAAGAAATCGTTGATCGCTGCTTTCTGGCCGGGGTCGGGGATAATCTCTGGAGTATGGCTGCTGCCGATAAATACACGGTGGAGGTTCCGAAGCATGAAAACCAGGGGGATTTCTCCACCAATATCGCCCTCGTCGTGGCCGGCATCGAAAAACGCACCCCGCGCGAGGTTGCCAACCAGGTTGCCGAGCAGTTGAGAGAGGAAACCGAGCTGATCGAGTCCGTCGATATCGCCGGTCCCGGGTTCGTCAACCTTACCATCGTGCACCGGGTCTGGCAGCAGCTCCTGCCTTATATCGAGCAGAAAGGCGTCTCGTATGGAACATCTGATGTCGGTCGTTCGCAGCGGGTGATGGTCGAGTTTGTCAGTGCCAACCCGACCGGGCCGCTGTCTATCGGGCACGGCCGTCAGGCCATCCTCGGCGACAGTATTGCCCGGCTGCTCGAGGTTACCGGTCATGAGGTCTACCGCGAGTATTACTATAACGATGCCGGCAGGCAGATGCGGGTACTCGGTGAGTCGGCCCGGGCCCGCTACCTGGAACTGCTCGGTTGCGAATCTTCGTTTCCCGAGGACGGCTACCAGGGTGAATACATCTATGATATCGGCCGCCGGCTTATCGAAAAACATGGCCGCGAACTGGTTGACTGTGCATCAGTGGAGCCGTTCAAAAAGGTAGCCGAGCAGGCGATATTCGAAGATATTTCCGCCACCCTGGAGCGGATGGGGATCAGCTTCGACAATTATTACAACGAACGCTCGCTCTATGAAGATGGTCATGTCGATACAGTGGTCAGTGAACTGAAAGAAAAAGGGCTGGTCTACGAAGAAGACGGCGCCACCTGGTTCAAGACCACCGAACTCGGTCAGGAGAAAGACCGGGTGATCATCAAGAGCAGCGGTGAGCCGACCTACCGGCTGCCCGATATCGCTTATCACCGTGAGAAGTTCAAACGCAATTTCGACTGGTTGATCGATATTTTCGGCTCGGACCATATCGCCACCATACCCGACGTCAAAGCCGGGGTTGAGGCGCTGGGCTATGACTCGTCGAAGATCACGGTGGTGCTGCACCAGTTCGTCACTTTGCTGCGCGACGGCAAGCAGGTCAAAATGTCGACCCGCAAGGCCAATTTTGTCACCGTCGACGAGCTGCTCGACGAGGTCGGTACCGATGCTGCCCGTTTTTTCTTCATGATGCGCAAACCCGATTCCCAGCTTGAATTCGATCTTGATCTGGCCACCAGGCAGAGTCAGGAAAATCCCGTTTACTATGTCCAGTACGCTTTTGCCAGATCCTGTTCGATACTCGGCCAGGCCGGAGAAAGGGGGATTGATGACGTCTCCGCGGCGGCGGATCTGTCTTTGCTTTCAGAGCCCGAGGAAATCAAGCTGCTCAAGCAGATGGGAGCTTTTCCGACCTTGATCGAAGAGTGCGCCCTCGAGCTCGAACCCTACCGGGTTATTTTTTATCTGATGGAGCTTGCCGGTCTATTTCACAGCTATTATAACAAGCACAAGGTAATCTCTGAGGATAAAGCGCTTACCCGGAGCAGACTCCGTCTGATCTCCGGTTTACAGACAGTTTTCGGCAACGGGCTGGAAATTCTCGGTTTGAGTGCTCCGCAAAACATGTAAGGCCAAGCCCCAGATGGCAACGCAGAAAAAACGGCGCAAAACAAAGATCAAGTTCGAGCTGTCCCGCAGCGGCATCGGCTCGATAACCATTGTCTGTTTCTGCATATTCCTGTGGATGTTTATTTTCGGTGTCTGGGCCGGGCAGTCGCTGCTGAAGCCGTCAGAACCGGTGGTGACCGGATTCAAGGCCGGAAGTGTTCAGCAGGAGCAGCCGGTCATTCATCTGGAAGAAAACAAGAAGATCAAGCCTTAGCAGCTGCCCTGGCTGACACTTCACCAACTATGGAACCGATAATCAGAAAAGCGCGAATGGATGATGTCCGGCAGATTCATCGGCTGCTGCAGAAGTACGCCGACCAGAAACTGCTGCTGGGGCGTTCGATCAGTTCTCTCTATGACCACCTGCGTGACTTTGTTGTCTGGGATGAGGGAGACCAGGCCATCTCCGGTGTCTGTTCACTGCATATCTGCTGGGAAAATCTGGCCGAAATCCGCTCGCTGGCCGTCGCTGATAATGGGCAGAGGCGAGGGGTCGGCACCCGGCTGGTGCAGACCTGTCTGAATGAAGCGGTGGACTACGGCATACATGATATTTTCACCTTGACCTACCAGCCGGGATTTTTCCGAAAACTGGGCTTTGTCGACATCGACAAGCGCGATCTTCCGCATAAAATCTGGTCCGACTGCATCAATTGCACCATGTTTCCCGATTGCGACGAGGAAGCACTGATGTATCAGTTCGAAAATCCACTGCCTTGACGACAGCCGGCTCCAGCCCGGGCATCTTTTCTGGAACATTGCGAAAATAGCCGATCGTGTATAGTATGCCGGTCGTCACAGCTCTTGTTTTTTCACCATATACATAACCGGTTACGATGATAGGAAAAGTACTTACGAAAGTTTTCGGCAGCAAAAATGAGCGGGTCCTGAAGCAGATCCAGCCGCTGGTCAATCGCATCAACGAGTTGGAGCCAGAGATAAAAAAGCTCGATGACGCTGCCCTGGCAGCCAGGACGGTCGCGTTCAAGGAGCGGGTCGCTCAGGGCGAACCCCTCGATGATCTGATTCCTGAATCGTTTGCTGTCATACGAGAAGCCTCCAGGCGGGTTCTTGGCGAGCGTCATTTCGATGTCCAGCTGATCGGCGGGGTGGTGCTCCATCAGGGAAGTATCGCCGAGATGAAAACCGGTGAGGGGAAGACGCTTACCTCGACGCTGCCGGTTTACCTGAACAGCCTTGCCGGCAAAGGCGTTCACGTTGTAACGGTAAACGATTACCTGGCCACCCGCGATGCCGAATGGATGGGCCAGGTCTATCGATTTCTGGGTATGGAGTGCGGCCGGATCGTTCACGACATGGGCGATAGTGAACGACGAGAAGCCTATCGTGCCGATGTAACATACGGTACCAACAACGAGTTCGGCTTCGACTACCTGCGCGACAACATGAAGTTTTCGCTCGAGGATTTCTGCCAGCGCGGTTTTAATTACGCCATCGTCGACGAGGTCGACTCGATTCTGATCGACGAGGCCAGAACGCCGCTGATCATTTCCGGTCCGGCCGATGTTTCCACCGAGCTTTATAAAAACGTCAACCGAATCATGAGCCATTTCAGGCAGGATGAGCATTACCTGGTTGATGAAAAGGGCCGTCAGGTGTCGCTCAACGAAGAAGGTATCGCCCTTGGCGAGAAGCTGCTGAAGATCGAAAATCTCTATGATCCCCGCAATATCGAGTACCTGCACCATTTGAACCAGTCCCTGAAAGCACATGTCCTGTTTAAAAAGGATGTGGATTACATCGTCAAGAACGGACAGGTCGTCATTGTCGATGAGTTCACCGGTCGAACCATGGAGGGCAGGCGTTACAGTGACGGTCTGCACCAGGCGCTCGAAGCCAAGGAAAACGTCAAGATCGAGCGGGAGAACCAGACGCTGGCTTCGGTCACCTTCCAGAACTATTTCAGGATGTACGACAAACTGGCGGGAATGACCGGTACGGCGGACACGGAAGCTCCGGAGTTCAAGAAGATCTATGACCTCGATGTGGTGGTGCTGCCCACCCATATGGAAATGATCCGCAAGGACTTCGCCGACGTCATCTACAAAAACGAGAAGGCCAAGTATCGTGCGGTTGTCGAGGAGATCAAGGAGATGCATACCAGCGGCCAGCCGGTTCTGGTCGGTACCATCTCGATCGATGTTTCTGAAAAAATATCCCAGATGCTGAAGAAGGCAAAAATCCCCCACGAAGTACTCAACGCCAAACAGCACGAGCGGGAAGCGGAAATCATTGCCGATGCAGGTCAGTCAGGAAAAGTCACGATCGCCACCAACATGGCCGGCCGGGGAACCGACATCAAGCTCGGCGAAGGCGTGGTCGAGGCCGGCGGGCTGCATATTCTCGGTACCTCGCGTCATGAATCGAGGCGCATCGACAATCAGCTGCGCGGTCGTTCCGGGCGCCAGGGTGACCCCGGATCATCGCGCTTCTATCCTGTCGCTCGAGGACGATCTGCTGCGCATTTTCGGTTCGGGCAAGATATCCGGCATCATGGATAAACTCGGCATGGAAGAGGATGAACCGATCGAACACAATATGATCTCCCGGGCCATCGAAAATGCCCAGCGCAAGGTTGAGGGACATCACTTCGATATCCGTAAACACCTGCTTGAATATGACGATGTCATGAACAAGCAGCGTGAGGTTATCTACCAGCAGCGACGTGAAGTGCTCGAGGGCGACAACCTGCAGCAGGTGCTGGAGGATATGACCGAGGATCTGATCTCCGGCATCGTCGCCGAGGTCGCCCAGGAACGGATCGACCCGAAGGACTGGGACTGGGATTATTGCGAGCAGCAGATTTCTGAGATTTTCGGACGCAAGTCCGAGTGGACTGATGAGCAGAAAGGCGAATTCAACGCCGATAGTCTGCATCAGGCAATCGCCGAACTGGCCGAGGAAGCGCGGGTCGCTCAGGAAGAGGCTAACGGGGCCGATAACCAGCGTCAGATAGAACGACTTATCCTGCTGCAGATCGTTGACACTCACTGGAAAGAACATCTGCTCAGCATGGACCACCTGAAAGAAGGCATCGGCCTGCGTGGTTACGGCCAGAAAAACCCGCTGAACGAATACAAGAAGGAAGCCTTCGATCTCTTCATGAGTATGATCGAGACCGTCAAACAGCAGACCATCAAGACCCTGATGCATGTCCGCCTCGTTCAGGAAGAGGAAGTGGAGCGCTTGGAGGAGGAGCGTAAACAGCGTCAGGAGCAGGAGATGCAGCTGAACAAAGGGGCTGCCGGTGCTGCTGAACAGAGCAAGGAACCGGTGAAGCGGGAAGGCGACAAAATCGGCCGTAATGCTCCGTGTCCGTGCGGGTCCGGGAAAAAATACAAAAAGTGCTGCGGTAAACTGGCTTGAACCAGACCACCCTCAGTCGAGCGGCTTATCAGGTTGTCATCGCCGGCGCTGTAAGGCTTCGCGATTCGTGCCGTGATCTGCTGCCGATTGTCGGGGTAATCGTTTTTTTTCAGGCTCTGGTTATTCGCCAGCCCCTGCCGGAGATCGGCGATATCATCTTCGGTTTTTTGCTCGTTGTTGCCGGTTTGAGCCTCTTTATCCAGGGGCTTGAAACCGGTCTCTTTCCGATCGGCGAAACGCTGGCCGATGCTCTGGCCAGGCGCGGTTCGGTCATCTGGCTCCTGCTCTTTGCTTTCGGGCTCGGCTTCACCACTACCATCGCCGAACCATCGCTGATCGCCATAGCCAACAAATCTGCCCAGATATCAGCGGCATCGGCGTTGATCGACCCGTCTGCCGAATCCCTGCGGTCATACAGCATGGGGCTGCGGATTACCGTCGCCGTATCGGTGGGTATGGCGGTTGTCGTTGGTGTCTTGAGAATCGTCAAAGGTTTTCCGATCCACTACCTGATCATCGGCGGATACTGCTGTGTGATGGCCATGACGCCATTTGCACCCCGGGAAATCATCGGTATTGCCTATGATGCAGGCGGTGTTACCACCTCCACCGTGACCGTGCCGCTGGTGACCGCTCTCGGTGTCGGTCTGGCGACGATTATCAAGGGGCGTAACCCGCTGGTTGACGGTTTCGGACTGATCGCTTTCGCCTCGCTTTTTCCGATGATCTTCGTCATGGGCTTCGGCATTTTTATCTTTTCATGAGTGGCCCGAGATGGAGTTTATCAATCAATTCATAACGGTATTCTCGGCAACCATCAAAGATGTATTTCCGATCTTCTGCATCATCGTATTTTTTCAGGTTGTGGTCCTGAGGCAGCCGGTTCCGCGCTTGAAAAGTGTTCTTATTGGCGTGCTCCACGTCCTGCTCGGACTTACTCTGTTTTTAATCGGGCTGGAAAAGGCATTGTTTCCAATCGGTGAAACGATGGCTCGTCAGCTTTCCGATCCAGCTTTTATTGTCGGAGCCGGTGTCGAATATACGGCCGCCGACTGGTCCAGGTACGGCTGGATTTATCTTTTTGGAGCGGCCGTCGGCTTTGCCACCACCATTGCCGAACCTTCACTTATCGCCGTCGCTTTAAAAGCCAATGAAGTTTCGGCCGGCACCATCGATAAACTGGGCCTGCGCATTGTCGTCGCCGTCGGCGTCGGTTTCGGCATCGCCCTTGGCTGTTTCAGAATCGTCACCGGTACGCCGCTTTACCTCTACATTCTGGCAGGGTATGTCATTGTCGTCATCCAGACCTTTTATGCACCGAAAAAAATTATTGCCCTGGCCTACGATTCCGGTGGCGTAACAACCTCTACCGTTACCGTACCGATCGTCGCCGCCCTCGGGCTCGGCCTGGCCCAGACTGTTCCGGGGCGTGATCCGGCACTCGACGGTTTCGGACTGATCGCCTTTGCCAGCCTGTTTCCTATTATTTCAGTTCTGGCTTATGGTCAGGTCACCACATGGTATGCGAAACGACCGCGCCGCAGTCGCACAAAGGAGAGAGAAAATGAAATTTAAGGTGGTTCTAGCCAGCGTAAAACCTGATTACACCGACCATGTAGTCGATTCCGGAAAAGCTGCGGGGGCAACCGGCGCAACAATCATTCCGGGCCGGGGAACCGGTATCAGGGAAGCGAAATCTTTTTTTGGTCTGACTCTCGAGTCGCAGACCGATATTATCTTGTTTCTGCTTGGTGATCATCTGGTGGAGCCGGTACTCACCGCGATCCGCGAGGCAGGAGAGTTCCATAAACCTGGAACCGGTATTGCCTTCGTGCTGCCGGTAGACCAGGTCATCGGCCTGGAAAGCCAGTTAAATGCGATGGATTCTCAAAAGTAACGGCGCTGCTCCTGGCCACCGCCTGATGGCCTCAGCCATAAAGTTTGCCTGGGTTCATCAGGTGCTCTTCCATATGTCTGAGCTCGTCGATACCGGAGACGACGAATTCAGGGTCCGGCGCCAGTTCTTCGGCCGGTAATTTTCCTTCATATTCGAGTTGGCTGAGGAAAAACTTGATGCAGTTGATCCGGGCCATTTTTTTATTGTCCGAGCGGATGATCGTCCACGGTGCCATGGTTCGGTTGGTTTCCTGGAGCATCTGGAATTTACGCAGGGAATATTGATCCCAGTACTCCTGGGCGAGGTTATCGACAGGTGAGAGCTTGTACTGCTTGAGGATGTCCTCGCGCCGCGAATCAAACCGCGCCTTCTGAACCTCTTTGGAAACCGAGAAATAGAATTTGTATAACTTGATGCCGTCTTTGACGATCAGTTCCTCGAGCAACGGAACGTCTTTGAGGAAACGCTTATTCTGCTCATCGGTGCAGAACCCCATGACCGGCTCGACCATCGCCCGGTTGTACCAGCTCCGGTCAAAAAAGACGATCTCACCTGCCGCCGGCAGATGCGAGATGTAGCGCTGGAAGTACCATTGAGTTTCTTCGGTTTCATTTGGTTTGATCAGGGCAATGACCCGTGTGTAGCGCGGATTGAGATGGGCGATGAAGCGCTTGATCGTCCCCCCTTTGCCTGCTGCGTCCCTGCCCTCGAAAATCATCAGTACCCGTCTGCCGTCTTTCTTCATGCACTGCTGCAGTTTCATCAGCTCGACCTGCAGCTTTCGCAGTTCAAACTCGTAGGCCAGGTGCCAGTTCTTGATCCAGACCGCGGTCTTCTCCTTGCCTTCTTTGGAGTCGAGGTTGCGCAGAGCGGTTAACTCCTGCAGCTTGACCTCGGATTTATCCGCTTTGGATTTCTTGTTTTTCTTCGAGTTTTCCGCCATTGGCCGGCCCCACGTTGAAGGGAAAGTGAACTGACACAAATGGGCCTGGAGCAGCCCTGCCTGGCATGAATCTAACAGAGATCAGGTCCGCAAATCAAATGTTAATTGAGTTTGCGGCCCCTGAGAAACATTTCGCTATAGATACTCGGCAGCTTGAGCCGCTCGATCTCAGCAGCAACACTTCTGGCGTTATAGGCAACACGGTACAGGCTGATGTTGAAATCGCTTTTACCTTTTTCGATAATGGCGCATCCGGCACTGATTTTTCCATCGAACATGCGGCCGCTGCTGCCCGGATTGATAAAATGAACCTCATCAACTTCATGATGAAACTGTTGATGACTGTGTCCGATTGTTACCAGAGGGGTTGAAACCAGTCCGGCCAGTTCTTTGAAGCGGCAGGTCGGCGTGGAGGAGAATAGAAATTCGTCCGGATCGGCCGGGCTGCCGTGAAACATTGACAGGAATGTGCTCGGGGAAGCCAAGTCGTGCGGGTCTTCGGAGCTGATAGTTTGAGCAGCAGGCTGTTCCAGCAGCCAGGCCTGGTTGGCGTGACTGAGCTCCGCCGCGGTCCAGCCGTACATGATTCTTTTTTCTGCTTTTCTCGGTTTTTTAAAAGTTTCCCCCTGGAGCAGCGTAATGACGTGGCGATCGGTATTGCCAAGTATTGACAGTGCGTTGTAACTCCTGAGCCAGTCGATCGTCTCATTTGGAAACGGGCCGTAAACCAGGCTGTCGCCTCCGTTTAAAATCAGGTCGAAGTCGTCGGCAGCAAAGCGGCGACTGATTGCCTCGAGTGCTACGAAATTGGCGTGCAGATCAGAAATCAGTAGAATGCGCATACTTTAAAGAAGCGGACCAATTAAGAGGGCCACATTTTCCTTGAATCGGTTGAACATCGGTCTGCTTTCAACTTTTTCCAGTTCGACGTCGTGGGACTGATCTTCGTAGCGGGCCTGAATGGTGCGGATCTTTTGGGCAAATCTTCGATCGTAGATAATCAGAGTCGCTTCAAAATTGAGCCAGAAGCTGCGCATATCGAGATTCACCGATCCGAACAGAGAAAATTCACGATCTACCGTGATAGTCTTGGAGTGGAGCAGACCGCCGCTGAACAGCTGGATTCTGACGCCGGACCTGATCAATTCGAGATAATGGGCACGGCTGGCGTAATGAACCAGCTTTGAATCATTTTTCTCCGGTACGATGAGGACGACATGGACGCCGCGCTGGGCGGCTGATTTCAGGGCCGTCAGCAGCGGTTCATCGGGAACGAAGTAGGGTGTCGTCAGCACCAGTTCGTCTCTGGCTGAGTAGATCGCGGTGAGCAGCAGCGAATGAATGACCTCCGGAACCAGCCCGGGGCCGGAAGGAACCAGCTGTACGGCCGTTTCGCCGGTCTTCTCGACCATATGTACATCGGTACGCTGCCGGACATCGGCAACGGCGGCTTCGATGCCGAGACTCTCCATCAACTTTTCATCTGACTCCAGGTACCAGTCGCTGATAAACGTGCCGGCTAATGATTCGACGACGGGACCGGTGACCCGGACCATCACATCGATCCATTGGCCGACCCCCGATTCCTGCTTGAAAAAGCGAGGGTCGACCATGTTCTGGCTGCCGGTATAGGCGATTTTACCGTCAATGACCACGACTTTACGGTGGTTGCGAATATCGATGCGGGCAAAGATCGCTTTGATGATGCCGGCCGGCAGAGATTCCTGCACCTTGATCCCGACGCTTCTGAGTTCTTCGACCCGGTTGCCCTTCAAATAATCGCTGCTGCCGATCGAGTCGAGCAGGATCCGGCAGGTTATTCCGCGTCCGGCGGCCTCGATTAACGCATTTTCGATCTCGGTAACCTTGCCGCCCTCCTGCCAGATATAGAACTGCAGATGGCAGGTGGAACGGGCCTTTCTGACGTCTTCAGCAATGGCGTCGAGAATTTCATCGGGTGTTTCGATCAACTCGAGGTGGTTTCCGGCCAGCGCCGGGATGCCGATCAGTTTTTCAGCCTGGTTATGCAGCGGCAGGCAACTTTCAACTTTATCTTCCCAGGCGACCGGGGACCTGCCCTTGAGTGAATTGAGCCAGTACTGGTAATAGTCCTGGCTTTGTCTGGCGCGGGCGATACGCTTGTCTGATATCCGGTTCTCGCCAACGAGCAGATAAACAATAGCCCCGAAGAAGGGAATGAGGAGAATAACGATCAGCCAGGCAAAGGTGATTCCGTATGGCCTTCTGCGCATGATCACGCGAAACGACAACCCGATTCTGATGGTCAGGTCGGCGAGCAGAACGAGCGTTGGGTAGATGGAGGATATCCAGAACGTGCCTTCTGATTCCATGATAACCCGATTAAATCAGGAGCTGAGATGAATCTTTTCTTTCAATGTTGTTAAACATCAAGATGTTATCTATAATATATTCTGATTGTCATGTATTTATGCTCAATGTCGCCAAGCTGGAGGGAGCCGTCAATGTCGCAGTGCAGGCGGGCGGACTTTTGACCTGATGCGCAAGTAGCTGGACAGATTGGAACTATACTGGATTTTTCAATGATATTAAAAGATTTTTATTTTTCGGCGGTCAGCGCCGGCATAAAATACCGGGATCGGCTCGATCTCGGCCTGATCTTCACGAAAATCCCGGTTGTCGCGGCTGGAGTGTTTACCACCAGCCAGGTCAAAGCGGCTCCGGTAACGCTCAGTATCGACCGACTCAAACAGGGGCGCTGTCAGGCCCTTCTGGTCAACAGCGGTAACGCCAATGCCTGTACCGGAGAGGACGGCATGGCGGCGGCCATCCGGACAAGCCGGCTGGCGGCGGACGCTCTCGGTATCCCCGAAGAGATGGTACTGGTCTCCTCGACGGGAGTGATCGGCCTGCCCCTCAATGTGGAAGCTTTTGAGCGGACGATGAAGCCGCTCGTCGAAGGTCTCTCGGTAGAACAGTTCGACAAGGTGGCCGAGGCAATCATGACCACCGACACAACCCTCAAAACGGTTGTCAGGTCCGTCGAGATCGGCGGCCGCGAAGTTCGCTTCATGGGCATGGCCAAAGGTTCAGGCATGATCATGCCGAATCTGGCCACCATGCTCGCCTTTCTGGTCACCGACGCGCAGATCAGCTTCCCCGAGCTGAAAAGCGCCCTGCAGACATCGGTTGAGCGTACCTTCAACAGGATCACCGTCGATGGCGATACGAGCACCAACGACATGGTCCTGGTCATGGCCAGCGGCTCGGCTGGTAATCAGTGGATAGAAAGTGATCAGCATGAAGACTATCAGCTCTTTCAGGATACACTCGAAGATATCTGCAAGGATCTTGCCCTGAAAATCGTTGAAGACGGGGAAGGGGCGACGAAATGTATCACGATTCGGGTCTGTGGAGCCAAAGAAACCAGTGATGCGGAACAGATTGCCCGGACGGTGGCCAACTCAAATCTGGTGAAGACCGCGTTTTTTGGTGAAGATGCAAACTGGGGCAGAATTCTTGGAGCGATGGGGCGCTCGGGTGTCAGGTTCAATCCGGAGCGGGTCGACATCGCCTTTGGCGATGTGCTGCTGGTTAAAGACGGGGTGGCCGTCGGAGCCGCGGCCGAGGAGAAAGCCGCTGAAGTCCTCAAACTGAAGAATTTTCCCGTCTGCATCGACCTGAAGGATGGAACGGGATGTGAGGAGATATACACCTGCGACCTGTCCATAGATTACATCAAAATAAACGCAGATTACCGGTCCTGATATGAAACGGCTGCGCTCAGCGATGTTCAGGGTGGAGAGCACCACCGATTTTCCCGCCGTGCTCAACCAATTGTCAAAAAAATTCAGAGTCGAGGAGTCAGCCGTCACTTTCGAGGACCGCGTCTACTATGACACCTTTGACTGGCGGCTCCATCGTGATAATCTCCTTTTCTACTCCTCAAGCGGCCGCCTGGTATTGCAGCGTTTCAGCGGCAGATGCGTGGCCGAGGCCTCGGGTCGAAAGCGGAATTGTTTCCAGTTGAGCGATTTCGATTCCAGGAAGCTGTCTGCCCAGCTCAAAAAACATATCGATATACGAGCCCTTGTGCCGGCCGTTGAGACGACCGTCGGCAATACTGATTTTCGTATCATGAACAGGGACCGAAAAACCGTGGCCCGCATGAGTCTCAGGGACGATCAACCTGTCGGAACCGCTGCCGCCTTGCCGGAACTGGTTACCGTTAAGGAAATACGGGGCTATGAGCAGGAGTTTGAATCCATTGTCGGCTACTTCACTGATCGCGGCTGCGATTCATTCAAGCGTAAACATCTGCTTCACCATCTGCTCACCGACAGCGAACGTACACCCCGGGATTACGGGGCCAAGTTTGGCGTCATCCTGGCTCCCGAGGCGACGATCGGGGAGGCTGTGTCCAGGATTTGCCTGCAGCTTGCTGCAGACTTGAAGATGAATGAGCGGGGTGTGATCGATGACATCGATTCAGAATTTCTCCACGATTTCAGAATTGCGGTGCGCCGGACCCGCTCCCTTTTAAGCCTGCTGAAAAAGGTGCTGCCTCAGCAGTCGTGTGTATATTTTCAGAAAGAATTCGGCTGGCTGGGTTCGATCACCGGGCCGCTCAGGGACATCGATGTCTATCTTCTTGAAAAAGACGATTACCTCAGCCTGCTGCCGGAAACGCTGCGCTCCGGCATGTTCGGTTTCTTCGAGGAGATCGAAGCCCGTCGCGGTGATGAGCTCAAGGCGCTGCAGAATCATCTTGGCTCGCCGCGCTATGAAAAACTGATCAGCGACTGGCGCACCTTCCTCGAGCAGCCCGACTCCGGCCTGCACGATGGATCCGGCGCTGATTCCTGCAGGGATTTTGTCGATCAGCTGATTCTCAAGCGGTATAAAGCATTTGTCCGCCACGGTAATGCTATCGATGCAGCGAGCCGGGACGAGGCGCTTCACAAGCTTAGGATACGGGGAAAGAAATTCCGCTATCTGCTGGAATTTTTCAAGAGTTTCTATGACCAGGAAGAGATGGAAGCATTTTTGAAACATATGAAGAAACTGCAGGATAATCTGGGCACCTTCAACGATCTCTCCGTTCAGCAGGAGATGCTTGCCGGCGAGCTCGATGCATTGCGGGGAAAAAATCTTCAGACCTTACGCTTTGCGGCATCGCTGGGCGGCCTGATCGGTGTCCTGAGTGAAAAGCACAAAGAGGTTCGAGCCCGGTTTGAGTCAACCTACACGGAATTCGTCCAGCCGCAGGTGGGTTCGATCCTCACGTCGATGATCAATAAGTAACATCAGTAACAAGTAAGCGAGGCTCTGGAGCAAGCAGATGAAGATAATCGCCATATACAGCAGCAAGGGGGGGGTCGGCAAGACCGCGACTTCAGTAAACCTGGCCTATACCGCCGCCGCTGATTCCCGCGTTCTGCTCTGCGATATGGATTCCCAGGGGGCGGCTTCGTTCTATTACCGGATCAAACCGAAGAAGAAATTCAACCGCACACGTCTGCTCAGCGGTGAGTTTTACGAGTTTATCCGGGGCACCGATTTTGATGGGCTCGACCTGCTGCCGGCTCATTTTTCCTTCAGAAACCTGGATCTGGCAATCAATGAGGACAGTAAAGAAAAAAAGCGGCAGGTGCTGCAGTCCCTGCTCGAACCGCTGGCCGAGGAATACGATTATATTTTTCTTGACTGTCCGCCCAACGTGACCCTGCTGTCAGAAAACATCATCACCGCCGCCGACAGCGTCGTCGTGCCGGTAGTGCCGACAACGTTGTCCCTGCTGGCGCTGGAGCAGCTGTTGAAATTGACCAAAAAGGCGGGCGGCAAGAAGAAAAAGATTCTCGCCTTTTTCTCCATGGTCGAGCGCAGGAAAATGATGCATACCTCGATCATGAACAAGTACCGGTCCTATCCGATCTTCATGCAGAGTTATGTGCCGTTTATGGCGGAGATAGAGAAGATGGGCATGTACCGGCGCCCGGTCGGATCAACCCCGAGGAAGTCAGTGGCTGCCCAGGCCTACGAGCTGCTCTGGCAGGAAATAAAGGAAAGAAGATTGTCGAAATGAAATATCTTTATCTAATCCGGCACGCCAAGTCGAGCTGGTCCGACCTGTCGCTGAGCGATTTTGAGCGTCCCCTGAACAAGCGAGGCAAACGTGATGCACCCTTCATGGGGGAGCGTTTGGCCTCGTTTAATCGGCAGCCGGAGATTATCGTCTCGAGCCCCGCCAAACGGGCATGTAAAACCGCCCGGATCATCGGTGCCCAGCTCGGTTTTTCCAAAAAAGAAATAAGTCTGATAAAAAAGCTCTACACTTTTTCCTCAGAACCACTGCTCGAGGTTATTCGAAAAACCGAAGATTCAGTCTCGACGCTGGCCCTGGTCGCGCACAATCACGGCCTCACCGAATGTGCCGAGCTGCTGACTGCGAGTGAGCTGGTAAACGTACCGACCTGCGGCATCGTCCTCATTGAATTTGAGTTGAGCTCATGGAATCTTGTCGAAGCTGGAAAAGGCCGGCTGCTGATGTTTGATTACCCGAAGTTGCACGACATCAGCGGCTGAAGCATGGACAACCTTTTTCTGAAGCTGTGATGAATTTCTCGACCTCGAAAGCCGGAGCCCTGGCCTTTTTAAAGGACCTCGGCAGAGACAGTTATGTCACCGCCGTCGAGCTTCTCAAGGTTACCATTCCAGCTATTATCTTCACCAAGATACTTGAGGAGCTGGGGCTCATCGTCTATATCGGCAAAGTACTCGATCCGGTCATGGGGCTGATGGGGCTGCCCGGGGAACTCGCCCTGGTATGGGCCACTGCCATTCTCACAACGCCTTACGGGGGCATCGGTGTTTATGCGGCTCTGGCGCCGTCGTTGCACCTGACGGTTGCCGATGTTACGGTGCTTGCCTCGATCATGCTGATTGCCCACTCGCTGCCGGTGGAGTTGAGTATTACCAAGAAGGCTGGAGCCGGCATAGTCCCGATGGGCCTGATCCGCCTTCTGGGCGGCCTGCTCTATGGGATTCTGCTCAACGCTGTGTGCAGCGCAACCGGTATCTGGCAGGACACGCCGATCATGCTTTTCAAGGCAGGGCCGCAGGAGCAGACCCTGGTTCAATGGGCGCTGGGGCAGTCCTTCAATATCCTGATTATCTGTGTCGTTATTTTCTTTGTCCTGCTGGTCATGCGGATATTAAAAGCTCTCGGTCTGTTCAGATTGCTGGAATACCTGCTCAAGCCGCTGTTGCCGCTGTTCGGCATGAGCCACCGGGCTGCCCCGGTGACGGTGGTGGGTATGATTCTCGGCATCGCCTACGGCGGTGCCCTGATCATCAAGGAAACCACCGCCGGAACAATGGATCGTCGCGAGGTCTTCAACTCTTTAGCCCTGATGTCGCTGAGCCATGGACTGATCGAGGACACCCTGGTGATGATGGCGCTCGGGGCGAAACTCGGCGGCATATTGTGGGGAAGGCTGCTTTTCTCGCTGCTGTTCATGTATATCATGGTTAAAGTACTCGACCATGTGCGCCCTGATTTTGAGCTAAAATCCTAATTGTGCAAGGCACCCTAATGTTATGAAATTAAGTAGGTTTGGAGAAAAGTTCACCTCCGGAGCCGGCATCATTTCTTTGATGGATGATCTCGGCAGGGCACTCGGCGGTGATGAAGACATCATCATGATGGGGGGCGGCAACCCCGGCGCAATTCCGTCTTTTGAAAGGCTAATCAAAAAACGGATGGAGGAGATCGCGGCCTGCGATCCCTCCCTCAGGGACCTGGCCTCGATCTATGACCCGCCCCAGGGAAATCTTGCCTTTATAAAGAACTGCGCCGCACTGTTGAGAAATGAATACGGCTGGGATGTCGGGCCGGAAAATATCTGCCTGACAAACGGCAGCCAAACCGCGTTTTTCATCCTCTTCAACATGTTCGGCGGCCGCTTTGAGGGCGTCCGGGATAAATATATCAGGCTGCCGCTGACACCAGAGTATATCGGCTATACCGATATTGGCCTGGAAAACGGCCTGTTTGTCGCGAACAGGCCCCGGATAGAACTGCTCGAGGAGCGTCTGTTCAAATACCGGGTCGATTTTGACAATCTCCAGATTGGTGAAGAAACCGGAGCCGTCTGCGTTTCACGACCGACCAACCCGACCGGCAATGTAATTACCGATGATGAGGTGAACAGGCTTCTGCAGCTCTGCAGCCGGCAGGAGATACCGCTGATCCTGGACAATGCCTATGGAGTTCCCTTCCCATCGATCATCTATACCGACGCTACCCCGGTGTGGAATGAAAACGTGATAAAATGTCTGTCGCTTTCAAAACTGGGGCTGCCGGCAGTCAGAACCGGAATCGTTATCGCCAGAGCAGATATTATTCGGGCGGTAGCGGCGATGAATGCAATTATTTCCCTGGCGCCGAGCAGTTTCGGCCCGGTTTTGATGGATCCGCTGGTGCGCACCGGTGAAATCCTGAAAATCGGCGAAAAGCTTATCAGACCCTTTTATCGGCAAAAGTGCGAGAAAGCCCTCGCTGCTGTGCGTGAATCCTTTGATGGGATTCCCTACCGTGTGCATAAACCGGAAGGCTCGATGTTTCTCTGGTTCTGGTTCGAGGATCTGCCTGTCAGCAGTGTCGAGCTCTACCAGCGCCTGAAACAGCAGGGAGTCCTGGTGGTCTCGGGCAACTATTTTTTTCCCGGTCTCGATGATGGCTGGAAACATCGAGACGAATGTGTCAGGGTGACCTATTCACAGGATGATGCTGAGGTCGGAAAAGGTATTGCAATAATGGGCAGAGTACTGAAAAAGATATATCAGGAAAATAGAGCTTAATCATGACGCTACGCTCGGGAGAATTTATGAGGACCGCGATACGGACGTTCTACCTGTTATCGGCTCTTTGCCTGTTGTTCACCCCATCGGTCTGGTCGGCCTGTGTCGAGGGTGACTGCAGTCAGGGCAGGGGTGTCTATCTGCTTGAGGACGGCAGGCGCTATGAAGGCGATTTTGTCAACACCAAGGCCCACGGCCATGGGGTGATGACGTTTCCAGACGGGACTGTTTATAAGGGTTCGTTTAAAAACGGCAGAATGTCCGGCTCCGGCGAGCTCAAAGGCGGCGACGGACGCCATTACAGCGGTGAATTCAGAGATGGAATCATCGAAGGCCAGGGCTATCTGGTGATGCCGGACGGCATGAAATACCGGGGCGAGTTCAAACTGGGCAGATATCATGGACAGGGCGTTCTCTTTTTTCCGGACGGACGCGAATACAAAGGCGAATTTCGCAACAACATGATCGACGGCCAGGGGCGTCTCGTCTATACGGACGGCAGCTGGTACGAGGGTATGTTCAGCAGTGGCCGGCCGCATGGCGAAGGTGTCCGCTCCTATCCTGACGGCTCGCTTTATCGCGGTGAGTTCAAAGATGAAGCCAGAGAAGGCCATGGTGTTCTCGAACTGCCCTCTGGAGATGTCTATGAAGGCGGTTTTAAAAAGGATCTCTACTCCGGTGAGGGGACACTCGTCTACAAGGATGGAAGCACGTACAAGGGTGGTTTTCAGAAAGGAATGTTCAGCGGTACCGGGGTGATGAGCTACGCCGACGGCTCGGTCTATAACGGTGAGTTCGGCGGCGGGCTTGCCGACGGCAGCGGCACGATGCAGTTTCAGGACGGCAGTTTGTACGAAGGAGCATTTGTCGCCGGACTGATGCATGGTAAGGGACGTTATGAATACGCCGACGGTTCTGTTTATAGCGGTATGTTCAAAGATGGTAAACCGGATGGACAGGGCAGTATCGAGTATCGTGACGGGCATCGCTTCAGCGGCACCTTTGTTGACGGCAAACCGGTGCTTCCGGAAGGAGAAGCACCGCCCTCCGCTGTGCCGTCTGCTCCGGCATCAGGGACTGGTGTATCAGGCGGAGAATCACCGGCAGCTGCTGAAGCTGCGCCGGAAGAAGAGGCAGAAGGAGAGGATCCGTTCGATAATGCGACTATGGACGCTGCAGACGAAACTGAGCAGCAGACATCGGCTGTGGACATGCAGCCTGCGCCCGAAGTTGCACCTTCCCCTGACAGCGGTCCCGAGCTGATTGACGGTATCGTTCATGGCGACGACGGCAGCGGGCCTTATAACGGCACCGTCGATTTTGTCTATCAGGACAACTCCAGATACCAGGGCCGACTCAAGAACGGCCTGAAACACGGGCGCGGGGTATTGATCATGGCTAACGGCGACCGCTATGACGGTGAGTTCGAAAATGATCAGTTCAGCGGTAAGGGAACCTACACGTACCATGACGGACGCGCTTACACCGGTCAATTCGAACGAGGGAAACGACACGGCAGGGGTACCTTTACCTACCCCGACGGGACCACCTACGTCGGCGAGTTCAAAAATGATCAGTTCGACGGTCTTGGTGAATATCAGTTTGCCGACACCAGCCGCTACCGGGGAGCGTTTGAAAACGACAGTTTTAACGGCAAGGGAAAACTGGTCTATGCAGACGGAGCGGTCTACGAAGGCATGTTTAAAAATGACCTGCCCGACGGTTACGGGGTGTTGAAATCAGCCGACGGTACGATCTATGACGGAGATTTTTACAAGGGCAGGAGAAACGGAAGCGGTATCCTGATAAAACCTGACGGCAGCCGATTTCAGGGTACCTTTATCAATGACGCACTGAAAAAATAATATGATGACGTTTCTTTCGTTTAGACAAGGTAGACACTTTATCAAAAGGGTGCATCGATGAAGTGGAGCTACAAAACCGTTCATTTCGAACTCAAGAAAGAAGGCCTGCTCGGAGGGGCGTTTCTCGATGAAGCTGAAATCGAAGAGCAGTTGAACGCATATGGTCGTTCCGGCTGGGAACTGATTTCGGTCATCGAAGTGCAGGACGGTATCATTGCTTTTTTCAAACAGTCGCTGACACTCAATCTGACCACGATAGCAGCGGCTCAAGACGAGTCGGAAGCCGACGACGCTGATGGTGAAGAACAGCTGTTCGAACCTCTAAGACAGCACCCTCCTTACACGGCAGCAAGGAACGAACCTGAACGGTATATGGCACCGGAGGACACCGTTTTCGATCAGGACAACGAAGAGTCCGATGAGTTGTATATGGTGGAGGAAACCCATCAGGCAGATGTGGGGCAGGTGCTCTATGCTGAGCCTGAAGAGGGTGCCTGCAACGATCATGACCATGAACGGGACGCTGAAGAGGCGGTGCAGGATCATACCTACAGCGGCATCGGAGCCATAAAAATTGAGTAGTTCAAGCCATATAAACTCTAATCTTCCTGTTTTTCGTGTCGATGAGGAGCTGCACCGCTGGATGATCGATATTCGCCGGCATCTGCATGCCTGTCCGGAAACTTCCTACGACGAATACCAGACCGCATCGTTTATCAGAGCAAAACTTGTGGAACTGGGCATTGATTCGACCGGCGGTCACGCCGGTACCGGTGTGATCGCTGAAATTGGTGATAGGCGTGGTGGCTGTGTGGCTCTTCGGGCTGACATGGACGCGCTGCCCATCGACGAGCAGACCGGGCTGCCGTTCTCCTCGGTGAACCCGGGAGTCATGCATGGCTGCGGACATGACGGGCATGTGGCGATGCTGCTGGGGGCCGCCGCGCTGCTGCACAAAAACGGAACCGGAAGAGGGCGGGTCAAACTCATCTTCCAGCCGGCCGAAGAACACGGCAACGGGGCAGCGCAGCTTGTTCGGGAAGGGGTGATGGATGGGGTGCAGGCGATATTTGGCGGTCATATCGATACCCATTTCAAAACCGGTGAGATAACCGTCGATGAAGGGCTGATCTGTGCCTATGCCGATCCGTTCATGATCAAAGTCACCGGGCGGGGAGGCCACGCGGCACGGCCCCATGAAGGATCCGATGCGGTGGTGGCGGCGGCCAGCCTGGTCATGATCGCCCAGACGCTGGTCTCCCGCGAGGTCGACCCCAATAAATCTCTGGTGATTACCATCGGCAGTTTTCAGGCCGGTACCGTTCACAATATCATTGCCGGGCAGGCGGTGCTGCAGGGTACCGTCAGGTCGACCGATGAAGAGTACCGTGAAAAAACCATCTCCGGATTGCGGCGGATCGTTCACTCCATTGAAACCATGTACGATGTTCATACCGAAATCGTTTTCGAACACGGCCTTCCGGCTGTAATCAACTCGGCCGCAGCAGCTGAGATCGCCCGTGCAGCCGCCTACGACGTCACCGGAATCGACAAGGTTGTCTCCCAGGGCTATCCCAGCCTCGGCGGCGAAGACTTTTCCTTTTATCAACACGTCACCGAGGGATGTCTGGTACGCTTCGGGGCGATGCCGGAATCGCCTGCCGGTCCCGCCCACAGTCCGACCTTTGATTTCGATGAAAACTGTCTGCGGATCGGGGCGGCCTGGTTATCTTCGGCAGCCTGGCGCTGGCTGCACAAAAGTCAGCCTGCGTTCGTCTCCGGCTCAATCGATAAGAACTGAGCGATTCATGGAATTTGTTTCGAGCAGTTCACATACCCTCGGAGTGGAGATAGAGTTTCAGATTGTCGATGCCCGAAATTTCGATCTCGTACCCTTTGCCCCGCTGCTGATCGACCAGGCCCCCAAAATCCTGCGTCCTCGCCTGTCGCTTGAATTCATTAAATCGATTCTCGAAATCCAGACCGGTGTCTGCGCCGACCTGCGCGATGTCGAAAACGATCTGCTCCAGACCTGTTCTCTTGCTGAAGAACTTGCCCTTGAAAATGGCTTTCTGCTTTACGCTGCAAGCCTTCACCCCTTCGCTCTGGCTGCCGAACAGGAATTAAGCGAGCACGAGCGTTACGAAAAGATCATGCAGGAACTGCAGATTGTCGGCAGGCGTTTTATTTCCCAGGGGTTGCATGTTCACGTCGGTTTACCCGACGCTGAGACGGCCGTCAGAGTCTGCAACGCGATTCAGGGGATTCTGCCGCTCTTTCTGGCGCTGTCCTGCTCATCACCGTTTTATCAGGGGAAGGACTCCGGGCTGATGTCGTATCGGTCCAAGCTCTTTGAGGCGCTGCCGCTGGCCGGGATTTTTGAGTACATGGAAAACTGGCAGTGCTTTGTCGATGAGATCGAAACGCTCAGACAGTATGGTATCATCGAGAGCTTTCGCGATCTCTGGTGGGATGCGCGGCCAAATCTCGATTTTGGTACCATCGAGATTCGGGTCTGTGATCTGCCGGTCAGGTTCACCACCATTCTGGCGATGGTGGCGCTCATTCAGAGTACGGTGGTCTGGCTGGCAGAGCACGGCCAGACAATAGAACGACTGGACCCTTACCTGTTGAAAGCGAATAAGTGGCAGGCGCTGCGGCACGGCCTGGAAGGCAGATTCGTCGACCCCACCGGTCTTCTCGCCGATCACCCGATGGTGATGCGGCTGGCTGCCATGGCGCTGAAACGACGAGTCATACCCTATGCAAAAAGACTGAGGTGTGATTCTTATCTGGAGCAACTCGACTCGATCATTTCGGCTGGAACCGGCGCCGACCTGATGCGTCGAATTTATCAAAGAACCGGTGATTTTCATCACGTTGTCAGAGATGTACAGAAGGACTTCTGGTTATGAGCAAATACGCCAAAGCGATCGTAGCGTCGGGGCATAAACTGGTCAGCCGAACCGCGGCTACGATCTTGAAAGGAGGCGGAAATGCTTTCGACGCGATGGTTGGCGCCGGGTTTGCCTCGGCTGTGGTTGAGCCTTCTCTGACCAGCCTCGGCGGCGGCGGGTTTCTCATCGGCTATAGTCAGAAGGAGGGGCAGGACCTTTTTTTTGACTTTTTTGTCGACACGCCCGGACTGGGACGAACCGGGCAGCCCTCCGCCCCGGATTTTTTCCCGATAACCGTCAGTTTTCCCGGATCCGACCAGGATTTCAACATCGGTCTGGGTTCGGTGGCTGTACCGGGAACGCTGAAAGGTCTGATTCATACGCAGGAACGCCTTGGGCGCATGGAGCTTGCCGAGGTGCTTCAGCCGGCAAAAGCGCTGGCCGGTGAACACCGCATCAACGAGCAGCAAGGCATTTTCCTCAAGCTTCTTTACCCGATCATGACGCTCAGGCCGGATGGCCGGGAGATTTTTGAACCCGGCGGCGTTTACAAAGGCGCCGGCGATATCCTGAACAATCCTCTCTGTGCCGAGTTTATCGACTCTATCGCCGAAGACCGCGGTGAGCGTTTCTACCATGGTGAAATCAGCGCTGCCATTGACCGCGATATGAAAGAGTGCGGCGGCCTGCTCAGTAGAGCAGATCTGGCCGCTTATCGTGTTGCCGAGCGCAAGCCGCTCAAGGTCGCTTACCGTGACTATCAGCTTCTGACCGCTCCAACCCCATCGGTGGGCGGTACCCTGATCGCCCTCTCCATCGCCCTGCTTGAAAAAGCCGGGCCCTATCAGGGTTCATGGGGCGAGGGTGAACAACTGGTGCGTACGCTCAAGCTGATGCAGCAGGTAGAGAATCTGCGTGCGGATGGAATCACCACCCCTAAAGCCCTGGAAGTTTTTCTGGAAGATCGTCAGATGGCCGCCGAGGCCGCCGAGCCGCTGCGCATGTTCAGCCGCGGTACGACCCACATCAGCATCGCCGACAGATTTGGAAACTGTGCGTCGATGACCTGTTCCAACGGTGAAGGCTCCGGCTATTTTGCTCCGGGCACCGGAGTGATGCTCAACAACATGATGGGGGAGGACGACCTGCATCCCGAAGGTTTTCACTCGAGCCCGTCCGGACAGCGGGTCGGGTCGATGATGTCACCATCTCTGCTGGTAAAAGGTGGAGAGACCTGCCTGGTGATCGGCAGCGGCGGATCGAAGCGGATACGCACCGCGGTGAGCCAGGTGATGAGTCAGATCGTTGATTTTAACCGGCCGCTGAAAACGGCCGTCGAAGCCCCCCGGCTCTATTGGGATGGAGATGTGGCGCAGATTGAACCCGGTTTCTCAGACGAGGCCGTTGCGACTCTGGCCGACCAGGTTGGGCTCAATATCTGGGAACGGAAAAATGTTTATTTTGGCGGTGTTCATGCCGTTATCCCGGGCAAAGAGGGAGCCGGAGACTCAAGGCGGGGTGGTTGCGTGGAAGAGATTTAACTCCACAGAAATGAGCTTTTGTTCGTAAAGTTTCGGTAAGACCGTGAAGGTACGTTATCGATGACCTTGTTTTCCCATATACTGGCAGTGAACATTACCGCCTGATTATCTGAAATCGTTGATGGAGAAGAGGCCATGACAGAACAGCCGCTTGAGCGTAAGCAGAACGGTGGTGATGAACAAAACATGGAAACCGCCTGGACGGACCGATTGGCCTCGTCAGTTTCATCTTCAACGCAGGAGTCGGGCCAGTCGCTTGAAGAGAACCTGGAGCGGCTGGCGGCAGTCAATCTGAGCAGCGATACGTCCCTGGAACCCCGTCTCTCAACGGCGATGATCAGGCTTGTTTCAGCCTTGGCCGGGGTCGGATTTCTGCTGCTGCTTTACCTTATCTTCAAAATATTCGTATAATTATTTCCTGCTCTGTCTGGCCCACGAGTCGCGCAGCGTCACCACCCGGTTAAACACCGTTTTCTCCGGAGAACTCAGAACGGAGTCAAGACAGAAATAGCCCTGCCGTTCGAACTGGACCTGCCGGCCAGGCTCAATATTGGCAAGCGACGGTTCCAGTTTGCATCCCCCAACTATTTTTCTGGATTCAGGGTTCAAATGTGACTTGAAATCAGTACCTTTGTCGCTGTCAGGGTGTTCGACGGTGAAAAGCCGATCGTAGAGGTAGACGTCGGCATCGACTGCATGCGGGGCGCTGACCCAGTGGATCGTTCCCTTTATTTTTCTGCCGTCCGGCGATGTGCCGCCCCTGGTTTGAGGATCGTATGTACAGTGCAGTACGGTGACGGTGCCGTCTTCAGCCTTTTCATAGGAAACACACCTCAGGTAGTAACCGTAACGCAGGCGCACCTCGCGTCCGGGTCCGAGGCGGAAGAATTTCTTCGGCGGGTTCTCCATGAAATCATCCCGCTCGATATAGAGCTCCCGGCTGAACGGCAGGCTGCGGCTACCCATCTCAGGCTTCTGGGGGTGGTTCTGGGCGACGATTTCTTCGGTCTGACCTTCGGGATAGTTGTCTATAACCACTTTGAGCGGGTCGATGACGCCCATAACCCGCGGGGCGACCTGGTTCAGATCCTCCCGAACCGCATTCTCGAGCACGCCCATATCGATCCAGCTCTGTTTTTTGCCGACGCCGATCTGTTCACAGAAACTTCTGATCGATTGCGGGGTGTACCCCCGGCGCCGCAATCCGGATATGGTCAGCATGCGCGGATCGTCCCAGCCGTCCACATGGTTCTCTTCGACCAGCTGGAGCAGCTTGCGCTTGCTCATAACCGTGTAATTCAGGTTGAGCCGGGCAAACTCGATCTGGCGTGGATGGCAGGGTGTCTGCAGGCTATCGAGAACCCAGTCGTAGAGTAATCGATTGTCCTGGAACTCGAGGGTGCAGAGTGAATGGGTGATGCCTTCGAGCATATCTGAGAGACAATGGGTGAAATCATACATCGGGTAGATACACCAGGTATCACCGGTCCGATGATGGGTGGATCTCAGGATTCGGAAAAGAACCGGGTCACGCATGATGATCGCTGGTGAGGACATGTCGATTCTGGCTCGCAGAACCTTGCTGCCGTCAGGAAAAGCGCCTTCCTTCATCTTCCTGAACAGATCCAGATTCTCATCAATGGAGCGGTTGCGAAAGGGACTGTCGGTTCCCGGTTCGGTCAGGGTTCCACGGTATGCACGGATATCATCAGCTGACAGGTCGCAGACATAGGCTTTGCCGAGATTGATCAGCTGCTCGGCGAACTGATAGAGCTGCTCGAAATAATCGGAAGCGTAATGCAGGTGTTCGCCCCAGTCAAAACCGAGCCACACCACGTCCTCCTGAATCGAATCGACGTATTTTGTCTCCTCCTTGCTCGGATTGGTGTCGTCGAAACGCAGATGGCAGCGACCGTTAAATTCGTTGCTGATGCCAAAATTGAGGCAGATCGATTTGGCATGGCCAATATGGAGAAATCCGTTTGGTTCCGGAGGAAACCTGGTTATCGGAGCGGGGTGCTTGCCGCTTTCCTGGTCCTCGGCCACTATCTGTCTGATGAAATCGAGCGGCTTTTTCGTCTCTTCACTCTGACTGTTGTTGGTCATGATCGGTATCACTATGAATAGAGGTGCGGTGTTTTTCTCAATCGATCAACTACCTTGTCCCGGCCGATTGCGATCAGAATATCGAACATCGACGGTCCCGCCAGCTGGCCGGTAACCACGGTGCGCATGCCATTGATGATTACGCCCGGTTTGACATCTGCGCGTTCGGCGCATTCACGGGCGAGTCGCTCGGTTTCCTCAAGGGAATAGTCGTCGAGCTGCTCATAGGCTTCCGCCAGCTCAGGCAGCCAGTCTTTGAGGCCGGGATGTTTGAGCAGGTTTTTGTTGAGCGGTTTTTCCTCGATAGGGTAGTCATCGGAAAAATAGGCCCGGCCCAAGGCAGCAAAGTCGGTGAGTGTGTGAAACCGGCCCCTGATCAACTCCAGGGTGTCGAGAAACCACTGGCGCCGGTGGCTATCATAGGCTTCTTCCCACAGTTCCTCTTCGACAAGGATCTGCTTGACCATCGGAGCCAGCTCTTCGATGTCCATGCTGCGCAGGTAATGCTCGTTGATCGCAATGGCTTTCGGGTCGGTGAAAAATTTCTGATCTCCAGGACGATAATTAAATATCGAGGCCGATTTGTTGATGCGATCGAGGCTGAAGGCTTCGATCAGCTCTTCTTTCGAAAAAATCTCCCGGTCATCGCCGGGTGACCAGCCAAGCAGTACCAGAAAGTTGTTGAAAGCCCAGGGGATAAAACCGTGATCGCGATAAAACTGCACCGCCACAATCTCACCATGGCTGCGTTTGGAAATCTTCGCCTTTTTGGTATCCAGGGTCAGCGGCATATGGGCGAAGACGGGCAGCGGTGCTTCCAGGGCTTCGTAAAGCAGCAGCTGTTTTATGGTGTTGGTCATGTGGTCCTGTCCCCTGATCACATGGCTGATCCGGTCGCGTATGTCATCGACCACGTTACAGAGCAGATAGAGCGGGTTGCCGTCAGAGCGGACAATAACAAAATCGTCGATTTCGTTGTAGGAGCTTTCGATGCGGCCCAGTACCTCATCGTCATAACCGATTCTGCCGGATCGCTCAGGCACCTTGAAGCGAATTACCGAAGGTTCTCCCGCTCCCCGTCTCTGTGCCGTTTCTGCCTCGGACAGTTTGCGGCAGGTGCCGTCATAGCCGACGGTCTGTCTGGCGGCAAGTGCTGCTTCACGCTTCTGGTCGAGCAGTTCTTTACTGCAGAAACAATGGTAGGCCTTACCCTCCTGGACCAGTTTCGCGGCGGCTGCACGATGATCGCTGCTGAAGTGGGTCTGGAAATAAGGACCTTCGTCCCAGTCGATGCCCAACCAGTCGAGACCGTCAATGATACCGCTGATCGATTCCTCGGTCGATCGGCCGGCATCGGTGTCTTCGATTCTCAGGACCAGCTTTCCCCCGGTTTTTCTGGCATAGAGCCAGTTGTATAGCGCCGTTCTGGCGCCGCCGATATGGAGATAACCGGTGGGGCTTGGTGGAAAACGTAATCGGGTTTCCTGCATCGTCTGACCTGTAAGGCTGAGTTTTAGCGGTGTGAATCCGCTGCTGAAGGCTACCTTGAAATAATCCTGATTTTGCAAGCTACCCTAAAGCGATAAGCATCAATTGGAAAAATGAGCGGTATCGCGCTCTTTTTTGAAATCAGGTGGTTTTATATCGCTTTGCAGCCCAATATTCAAGCTGATTTACTTCGAAATGTTGCTTTGAGCTTGTTCTCTTGCTGCATTGAAAGTATAATTTCGTGTTTTTTACGAGAGCCTGACTGAAGGACGTGTTCAGACGTCCTTGTCGCAGCACGAAGTGATCCCTGAATATGAAAATATGTGCACCCTGCAGACGAGGTTGAAAGGTACTTACATGAAGGTTTTGATCAGTGACAATCTGGCCCCGGTGGGAAAGGAAATTCTTGAAAATGGTGGTATTGAAGTCGACTTTAAGCCAGGCTTGAGTCCCGATGAGATTAAAGCGGCTATCGGCGAATATGAAGGACTCATTATCAGAAGTGCGACGAAGGTAACCGCCGATCTGCTCGAGTCGGCAGGCCGGCTCAAGGTCGTCGGCCGGGCGGGAATCGGCCTCGACAATGTCGATATCGCTGCAGCCAGCCAGAAAGGGGTGATCGTCATGAACGCCCCGGACGGTAACGCCACCACGACGGCAGAACTTGCCATCTCGATGATGATGTCGCTGTCACGCAACATCCCCCAGGCGACGGCCTCGATGAAAGCCGGCAAGTGGGAAAAGAAAAAATTCATGGGGCACGAACTCACCGGTAAAACGTTCGGGGTCATCGGCATTGGTCGGATCGGCAGTATAGCCGCCAGCAGGGCCCAGGGTCTGAAGATGAAGACCATTGCCTTCGACCCTCATATGCCGGTGGAGGTTGCCGAAAAACTCGGTGTCGAACTGGTCGATTTACAGGAACTGGCCCGAAGAAGCGACGTTATCTCGGTCCATGTGCCGCTGACCAAAGAGACCAAGCATCTGGTATCCACCGAATTTTTTGAAAATATGAAGTCCGATGCCATGTTTGTCGATTGTGCCCGCGGCGGCGTCTGTGATGAAGAGGCGCTCTATCAGGCCCTGAAGAACGATAAAATCGGCGGTGCAGCCCTGGATGTGTTTGCCCAGGAGCCGACAACTCCAGAAAACTGCCCGCTGCTTGGACTCGACAATTTTATCTGTACTCCGCATCTCGGCGCCTCGACCAGTGAAGCCCAGGAAAATGTCGCGCTAGCCATCGCCGAGCAGGTTGCCGACTACCTCAGCAGGGGCACAGTTACAAACGCAGTCAATGTTCCGTCGGTCAGCGACGATGTGCTGGCCAAGGTAGGGCCGTATATTTCTCTTGGAGAAATGCTCGGCACTATGCATATGCAGCTTGCCAAAGGCGGTGTAGAAGAAGTTGCGATTGAGTTTGGCGGGAGTCTGGCGGAACTTGATACCAACTCCATTACCGTCGCCTTTTTGAAAGGCCTCTTCACGCCGATTCTCAAGGATGCGGTGAACTATGTCAATGCGCCGATTATTGCCCGGGATCGCGGCATCAAAGTCGTTGAGTCAAGGACCGATAAAGCGGCTGATTTTATCAATACCCTGTCTATACGGGTTCTCACCAATCAGGATGAAAACGTTCTGGTCGGCACCGTCTTCGGTAAAAACGAACCCCGGTTGGTGCGCTTGAATAATTTTCGCCTCGAAGCCTTGCCCTCCGGGCCGATGTTGTTAGTCTATAACAATGATGTTCCGGGGGTCATCGGAGCACTGGGCACGCAATTAGGCGCGTGCGGCGTAAATATCTCCAGAATGACGGTTGGACGGGAAATCGAAAGTAAGCAGAACATCATCTTTCTGGGTACCGACCAACTAATCTCTGCGGAGGTGCTGGAAAAGGTCAGAGCACTGGAAAATATTAACGGCGCACACAGTTTCGACCTGTAAATCGGTTATCAACACTTCCGGTTCGAGCCGGATCCAAGAGAGTAGCTATCATGGCTGAAGAAAACACCCAAAACAGCGTTTGCGGCGAAGGTAAAGTACCGAATAAAGAAGGACACTGCGTGATGCCGGAAGTAACGTTTTCCACCTTCGTCATGTCGCTCAACACCTCCGTCCTCTATCATCTCGGCGAGCTGCCCGACCCCGAAACCGGCCAGAAGATCGTTAATCTGGAACTGGCTAGACACGCTATCGATACGCTGGTTGTTCTTGATCAAAAGACGAAAGGCAATTTGACTGACGAAGAGGCCGAACTGATGCGCAACATTCTCTACGACGTCAAGATGCGCTTCGTCAATGCGGTGAAGAAATAGTCCCCTGCCTGTGAGCGCTCGCTCCCGGGCCGCCTGCGATGAGAATTGAACTGTCGGCCCCCGCCAAGGTAAATCTTTGTCTGCACGTCACCGGACGGCGCCCGGACGGGTATCACAATCTTGTCACCGTGATGCAGAAAATCGATCTTTTCGATCTGGTTTCTGTCGAACTGACTGATCTTCCTTATATTACCCTGATCTGCGATCGTGACGATATTCCTGTCGATAAATCCAATCTTGCCGTTCAGGCTGCTGAGGCATTTTTTTACGCCTCCAATCGGCAAGACCGAACCGGGGCAAAAATAGAGCTGCACAAGCGGATACCGGCCGCGGCCGGACTGGGAGGCGGCAGCAGCGATGGTGCAGCTGTCCTGAATGGCCTGAACAGGCTCTGCGGCGAACCGCTGAAGGAACAGGAACTCATGCAGATCGGCAGCAGGCTCGGGGCCGATTTCGGTTTTTTCATTTCAAATTTGAGCACGGCGATCGGTACCGGCATCGGCGATACGCTCCAGGAGCTAGCTGGGCTCGACCAGTTTTACTACCTCCTGGTAAATCCCGGTATCAGTGTCGAAACTGCGTGGGTTTACGGTAATTATCAATTGACAAACGAGCGTGACAAATTTATACTCTGCGGTTCTCAAAACAGCGACAAGATCAAGTTTACGCCTGACTGTCTGCATAACGACCTGGAGCAGGTAACGTCGGCGCGTTATCCGGTCATCGACATGCTCAAGAAACACCTGATTGGTGAAGGCTCATCAGGGGCATTGATGTCGGGCAGCGGGCCCACGGTATTCGGTCTTTTTGAAGGCCGTGAAAAGGCTGAAGCGGCGTATGCTTCGACCCTGAACCGGTTCAGAGAAGAGACGGGATTCAGCGTATTTTTGGCAACAGCATACACTGGGGCGTAGCCAAGTGGCCAAGGCACCGGGTTTTGATCCCGGCATTCGTAGGTTCGAGTCCTACCGCCCCAGCCAGAAACCCAAGAGAAGAGAGAAGAGGCATAAAACATGGGTAACGTCATGAAAATTTTCTCCGGCAATGCCAACTATCCGATGGCAGAGGAGATCGCCGATCATCTTGGCCTGGAAGTTTCCCGGGCAGACGTCAGGAAATTCAGTGATGGAGAGATTTTCATCGAAATAAAGGAGAACGTTCGGGGAACCGATGCCTTTATCGTCCAGCCGACCTGTACCCCGGTGAACGATCACCTGATGGAACTGGTTATCATGGTCGATGCGATGAGACGAGCATCAGCCCGGCGCATCACCGCCGTTATACCCTACTATGGTTACGCCCGGCAGGACCGCAAGGTGGCCCCGCGAGTACCGATTTCAGCCAAGGTCGTCGCTGAGATGCTGATGGCCGTCGGGGTGAGAAGGGTACTCTGCATGGACCTGCATGCTGGACAGATCCAGGGATTTTTCAACATTCCGGTGGATCACCTCTACGCCGCACCAATCCTAATAGATTACATCAAGAATCAGTTTGAAGATGTAATCATGGTCTCGCCGGATGCCGGCGGGGTAGAGAGAACCAGGGCTTTTGCCAAGCGTCTCAACTGCGGTCTGGCAATAATCGATAAGCGCCGCGACCGGCCAAATCACAGCGAGGCGATGCATGTGATCGGCGACGTCAGCGGCAAAATAGCGATCCTGATGGATGACATGGTCGATACGGCCGGCACCCTGTGCAACGGCGCCAATACACTCCTTGAAAACGGAGCCAAGGAAGTGCACGCATGTTGTTCCCATCCGGTACTCTCGGGCCCGGCTGTCGATCGACTCAACGCATCATCGATTAAATCTCTGGTCGTCACCAACACGATCCCGCTCCAGGAACATGCCAGAAACTGTGGGAAAATCGAAGTGCTGTCCGTCTCGTCGCTGCTTGCGGAGGCGATCCGGCGCATTCATAACGAAGATTCAGTAAGCTCACTATTTGTATGACATTACGTCACAATCTTATGATAAACAGACCGGTCGAAACTTGTTAATTCCGGTTGGAGGAGGAAGTATGATTGTCAAAGAAATTACCACATCGGTACGAAGCACCTTCGGAAAAGGACCGGTCAACAGAATGAGGGCTGAAGGAAAAACACCAGGAGTCGTATACAGCGGCGGCAAGGAAGCCATGGCCCTGGAGTTTGAAACCAAGGTCCTTTTTCACGAACTGCTTGAAATCCAGGGACGCAATGCGGTGATCAAGCTGAAGATCGATGACGGCTCCGAAAAAAGTGTACTGGTGAAAGAGATTCAAACCGATCCGTTGAAAGACCTGCTGATTCATGCGGATTTCCTCGAGATCGATCTCCAGAAACCTTCCCGCTTCAGTGTGCCGATCAGCTATTCAGGAAAGGCCAAAGGTGAAGATCTGGGCGGTCTCAAGCAGATTGATAAAAAAGCGCTCGTCGTGGAGGGTAAGCCGCTCGATATCCCGGACAGCTGTAAGGTCGATATCAAGGGACTCTCCATCGGAGACAAGATCAAAGCCGCCGACATCGTTCTGCCTGAGGGAGTGACCCTGATCAGCAATCCTGAGATGGTCTGCATCTCGCTTGTTGCTCCGTAAATAGACTTACGCCGGCCGGTAAGGCTGGATCGCCTTTATCTGACTCGATCCGGAAAAGATGTTTTCTTTTCCGGATCGAGTCTTTTTGCAACAACTGCAGAGTTGCTCATTAAGTCATGGCTTTGGACACGTATGCACTTGTCGGTCTGGGTAATCCGGGTCCTGCCTATGCGCAGACCAGACACAATATCGGCTTCATCTTCGTTGACTGGCTGGCTGCCCGGTATGGAACCGATTTCGGGCCTGATAAATACCAGTCACTCAGTACCAGGGTAGGAATCAGCGGGGCCAGAGTTTACCTGCTGAAACCGCAGACATTCATGAACCGCAGCGGTCGCGCGGTGGCACCTTTTGTTCGTTATTTCGATATTGAAACCTTGCAACTGCTCGTAGTGCACGACGATATCGATATGCACCCCGGTCGGATCAAGCTCGTTCAGGGCGGCGGTGCCGGAGGTCATAACGGTATCCGCTCACTTGTCGCAGAACTCGGCGAGAGCGATTTTTTCCGTCTCAAAATCGGGGTCGGCCGCCCCGGAGACGGCAGCACGCATCCGCAGATGGATGTCGACAAGTATGTTCTTGCACATTTTCCAGAGGACGAACTGGAGGAGCTCACATCCGGATTCGAGGCACTGGTTCCAGGACTGGACTATTTCTTTGCCGGCGACCCCAGGCGGGCAATGACCCATCTAAATGCAATCAAGTAGCACGCTGTTCAGCACCCAACCGGCAAATAATGGGCAGGTTCGCGTAACCCATGCTTGAGAAGCTGCAGGTAACCTCTTTATATGGTTCAGAATTGTTGTATTAGCTTCAGGTCCCTAAAAAAACGGGATATTTGGAACGAATTGTGCTATATTGTGCATCTGTTTTAAACTAGCCGGAAGTTCCTGAAAAGCTTGTGTCCATTCGATGCTTTTTGCTCCTGAAACGTTGGTTGCCAGAGGCGGCGTCAGTTTGAATAAACCGTTTGGGTAGAGGGAAAAAGAGCGCTTTTGTACGCTGTAATTTAACTATCATGGTGAGTGTAGTGTTTGTTGAAGGTGATATGGCGGTATACCCGGCCCATGGGGTCGGGGTGATCAAATCGATAGAGACCCAGCAGGTGGCTGGTATCGATCAGACTTTTTATGTTCTGGAAATTCTCGGAAACTCGATGCGAATCATGATTCCCACCTCCAGCAGCGAAAACGTCGGGTTGCGTTCCATTGTCAATAAAAAGGAAGCTCTCGAAGTTCTGAATATTCTCAAAGACAGGGCTGTCGAGATAGATTCCCAGACCTGGAATCGCCGCTATCGTGAATACATGGAAAAAATCAAGACGGGTTCGATTTTTGAAGTCGCGGCAGTACTTAGAGACCTTTTTCTTCTCAGCGTCGACAAGGATCTTTCCTACGGTGAAAGAAAAATGCTCGATACTGCCAAAGGCTTGCTGGTCAAAGAGCTTTCCATAGCCCAGAACGTTGAAGAAGATAAAATCAGCACGAAGATAGAGAATATTTTCTCCTGACCTTTCACCGACCCGCTGCAATAAAACAGCATCAGGCTATTCTCAAACGAGAAGGTTATGCATAGAGATGTGCCGCTGATCGATGAAGCCTCGTTTTCATGCGAAGTGGAACAGCGTTTCTATAACCTCAGGCTCGATCAATATCTCGTCCTGCAGTTCGCAGATTACTCTCGCTCGCAACTCGGCCAGGCAGTAAAAACAGAACATATTCTTGTCAATGGTACAGTAGTCAAACCCGGCTATCGTCTGAAGGCGGGCGATCGGGTCGAAGGCACTCTCGAGCTGGATTCTCAGGACATCACCATAGCAGCGCAGGAGATAGATTTCGACATTCTACGCGAAGATCCGGATTTTCTCGTCATTGCCAAACCACCCGGTCTTGTCGTTCACCCGGGCAGCGGCAATCATGATGAGACACTGGTAAACGGTCTGCTTTTCCGGTACCGCGAACTGTCAGGTGTCGGGGACGGCTGCAGACCCGGTATCGTGCACCGACTCGATAAAGACACCTCCGGTGTGATGGTCGTTGCCAGAACGAAACATGCTCATGCAGCGTTGGTCGATCAGTTTAAAAAACGCCGGGTCGAGAAGATCTACCTGGCGCTCGTTCGCGGTGTGGTTCCTGAACCGTCCGGCAGAATCGTCGCTCCAATCGGCAGACACCCAGTCAACCGGCAGAAAATGGCGATTCGTCCGGAAACCGGGAGATACGCGGTCAGTAATTGGAAGCGCAGAGCAGTGTATCGCACCCATACGTTGGTAGAAGTTCATATCGAAACCGGCAGAACGCATCAGATCCGGGTGCATATGGCCCATCTCGGATTTCCGGTGGCGGGTGACAAGACCTATGGCAGAGGTTCAGAAGACATTCACCCGCCGCGCCAGATGCTGCACTCCTGGAAGCTGCACTTTTCTCACCCGCGCACCGGTGAGCCGGTCGCCGTTGTCGCTAACCCGTGGCATGATTTCAGCGCAGTTATCAAAGAGCTGGAGGCTTGCTGATGCTGATCGGGGTTACCGGTACGATCGGCAGCGGCAAAACTCTGGTTGCCGGACTACTCGGCGACCTTTTAGAAGTGCCCGTTTACAACAGCGATGAAATCTGTCGGCAATTGCTGGAAAAAGGCGAGGCCGGCTATGCGGCTTTCGTAAAGGCATGGGGGAATAAGTTTCTCGATGAAACAGGGGAGATCGACAGGCTTCTGCTGCGCACGGCAGTCTTTGAAGATCACTCACTTCGTCAACAACTTGAAAGTATTCTCCATCCTCTGGTCCGGCAGATCTTGCACGAAGAGCAAAAATCGAGGGACTCGGGGCAAATTCTGATCGCCGAGGTTCCGCTCTTGTTCGAATGCGGCTGGCACGTTGATTTCGACGCTATCATCTGTGTGATTGCGGATCGAAACAAGGTCATGGAGCGTGTGGCTGCACGGGACCTGGTAGCGCATGAGGACGTCGAGAAGATTCTTGATGTGCAGATGGATCCAGCATTGAAGGCGCAGCGCTCAGACTGGGTCGTCAATAACAGTGGTGACATCGCTGAAACCCAAAAACAGGTCAGAACGCTTGCTGATGCCATCAAAGACCAGATCCGGCGCAATTCCAGATAAATTGGTTTAAAACCTTGACACCACCGGGAAGAGAACGTATAAGAGTTACAAGTCCACGAGGGACTCCCGCCTGAGACGATCATTACACAAACCAAATAACACTCGAACGTACCGACGTTAAAGGCATTCCCTTGTTACCAGCAATATAAACGCACGACTAGGAACAACTAGTATTGTGCTCTTTTACGGTCCCATAGAACCGTCTACAATAACTTAAAACCAAGTCCGTTAAACGGAACATACCAGAGACAGTCCGATACTGTTGCTGCCCAGCCTGTGTAGACACTGCTGCCTTTAAACTGAGTGAGGCATTGCTGTGTTTCCACCTGAAATAATGAGTTTTATAAAAGGAGAACGTTAGTGTGATGAATCTGGCCGAGCTTAAGCTCAAAAAGATCGAAGAACTGGTGAAGCATGCCAGGGCCCTGAAGGTTGATGGATACAGCGCGATGCGCAAGCAGGAGTTGATCTTTGCCATTCTCCAGGCTCAGGCCGACGAGGAAGGCAAGCTGCGGGGCAGCGGTGTTCTGGAAATTCTACCGGACGGCTTCGGTTTTCTGCGTGCCCCCGATTACAACTATCTGCCGGGGCCGGACGACATCTATGTTTCTCCTTCCCAGATCCGACGTTTGAGTCTGCGGACCGGCGATGTCATCGACGGACTGGTTCGTGCGCCCAAGGAGAGTGAGCGTTATTTCGCCCTGCTCAAGGTCGAGAGTGTCAACTTCGATCCCCCTGAAGCGGCAAAACAAAAGACCCTGTTCGGTAATCTCACGCCGCTGCATCCCAACGAAAAATTCAACCTCGAATGGCAGCCTGACAATTTTTCCATGCGGGTGATGGACATGTTCGCGCCAATCGGCAAGGGCCAGCGCGGTTTGCTCGTTGCCCCGCCCCGTACCGGTAAAACGGTATTGATGCAGAAAATCGCCAACTCGATTGTCCGCAACCATAAGGAGGTCTACCTCATTGTTCTGCTCATCGATGAGCGGCCCGAGGAAGTCACCGAGATGCAGCGCACCGTCAAGGCAGCTGAGGTTGTCAGTTCTACCTTTGATGAGCCGCCGCAGCGCCACATTCAGGTGGCAGAGATGGTCATCGAGAAAGCCAAGCGGCTGGTCGAGCATAAAAAAGACGTGGTCATCCTGCTCGATTCAATTACCCGGCTCGCCCGGGCATACAACACGGTCACTCCGGCCAGCGGAAAAATCCTCTCCGGTGGTGTCGAAGCCAACGCTCTGCACCGGCCCAAACGATTTTTCGGAGCCGCCCGTAATATCGAGGAGGGCGGCAGTCTTTCCATTCTGGCCACCGCTTTGGTCGAAACCGGCTCGAAGATGGATGAGGTCATTTTTGAAGAGTTCAAGGGGACCGGTAACATGGAATTGATCCTCGATCGGAAAATGGCCGATAAACGAATCTTCCCGGCCATCGACATCAGGCGCTCCGGTACCAGAAAAGAAGACCTGCTGATCAAGGAAGATGTGCTCAACAGAATATGGATACTGCGTAAACTGCTGGCCTCGATGAATCCGGCAGACGGCATGGAGTTCCTTGTCGACAAGATGAAAGCCCAGAAAACCAACCAGGATTTTATCGATTCGATGAACGGTTAGTATCGAGTTCGCCGGGCGCCTGTAAGGATAATTCCAGTATCATTTTTGGTTGCTTTATTATTCTATCATAGCTATATTCAGTGTCTTTGCTTAAAATTGAAACTATAATGAAGCGCTGATTATTCATGTGGAGGCTTACTAGGTCATGAAAGAAAATATACACCCTGACTACAAAACGATAAACGCCGTGTGTGCCTGCGGCAGCACCTTTGAAATCGGCTCGGTTCTACCGGAACTTAAAGTCGAGATATGCTCCGCCTGCCATCCGTTTTTCACCGGTAAGCAGAAGCTGGTTGACACCGCCGGCCGTATCGAGAAATTCCGCAGACGTTACGCCAAGCATTACGAGGCCAAAGAAGAATCCTGATTTTCAAAGACCGATGTCCTGCCGGCATCGGCACAAGGTCCGCAGTAATGTCTCGCATTGCTGTGGACTTTTCTTTTTAACCATCTCATGCTGGTGATCTCGCATGCTCGAGCGGTTTCATGATATAGATGATAAACTGGCCGATCTGGAAGGGCGTCTTTCCGATCCGTCACTGGTCAGCAATCAGCAGGAGTACCAGAAGACTGTAAAGGAGCATGCCCATCTGTCCCGGCTTGCCGAGTTGATTCGATCCTATAAAGATATCGAACAGCAGATTGAAGATAACCGCTCGCTGCTCCACGATGAAAAAGAAGATCCCGAGCTGCGGGAACTGGCGGAACTCGAACTGGAAGAGCTTGGAGGGCGGTTTGAAAAGCTGAAGAGTGATATCCAGCTTTTCCTGCTGCCCAAAGATCCGAACGACGATAAGAACATTTTTCTTGAAATCAGAGCCGGAACCGGCGGTGATGAAGCAGCGCTTTTTGTCGGCGACCTTTTCAGGATGTACAGCCGTTACGCAGAATCGAAGAACTGGCGGGTGGAAACCATGTCCTCGAGCCCGCTCGGCATCGGCGGATTCAAGGAAATCATTGCGATGATCAGCGGCGACCGGGTCTATTCGAAGCTCAAATTCGAAAGCGGTGTTCACCGGGTACAGCGGGTTCCTGAGACCGAAGCCCAGGGACGGGTGCATACCTCGGCGGTAACCGTGGCTATTCTACCTGAAGCCGACGAAGTCGATGTCGATATCGAAATGCATGAGCTGAAAATCGATGTTTATCGATCGTCAGGTCCGGGCGGTCAGAGCGTCAACACGACCGACTCAGCGGTGCGCATCACGCACCTGCCCAGTGGACTGGTCGTTATCTGCCAGGATGAGAAATCCCAACACAAGAATAAAGCAAAGGCTTTAACGGTGCTTCGCGCCCGTCTGCTTGACCAGCTCGAGCAGGAACAGCACGACCAGATTTCCAAGGACCGCAAAAGTCAGGTCGGCAGCGGCGACAGAAGTGAGCGCATCAGGACCTATAATTTCCCCCAGGGACGCCTGACCGATCACCGTATCAACCTGACGCTGTATAGGCTCGAGGCCATCATGGATGGCAAGCTCGACGAGGTGATCATGCCGCTGACCGTTTTTGATCAGGAAGAAAAGCTCAAAAAAATTCAATAAACAGCAGGAAGCAGAAGCGTGGGGCAACAGCGGGAAACGGACCGGGTCGGTGAGCTCCTGCTGCAGGCGGCAGCCAGACTCGAAGATGCAGGTGTCGAGTCAGCGCGGGTCGATGCTGAACTGCTGTTTGCTTTCTATCTGAACAAATCAAGAACCGAACTCTACCTGGCCGCAGACGAGCTGCTCGGAAATGATCAGCTCAGGGGACTGTTCCAACTGGTCGAGCGGCGTGCTGCACGAGAGCCGGTGGCTTACATAATCGGCACCACCGAGTTCTTCTCCCGAACTTTTGTGGTCAGCCCGGCTGTGCTCATTCCGCGGCCGGAGACTGAAGTACTTGTCGAAGCGGTTCTGAAGAGAAAAGATCAGTTACCCGCCGGCGGCGCCTATGTTGATCTCTGCTGCGGAAGCGGTATCATTTGTATCACCCTGACATGTGAGCTGGGGCAGCAGTTTCGTCATGTCGTCGGAGCAGACATTTCGGGTGAAGCCCTTGAGGTATGCAGGCAAAACTGCATCAGCCACCATGTCGATCAGTCGATTCAGCTGGTGCGGGGAGATCTTGGTTCATGTTTTGCAGAAAACCAGTTCTTTGATCTTATCACCGCCAACCCCCCATATGTCAGCAGCGCAGACATGGACGCTGCACTGCAGCCCGAAGTTGTCGACTTCGAACCGCATCTGGCATTAGACGGCGGTGAAAATGGTCTTGAATTGATTCACTCCATCGTCAATTGCCTGCCTCACTTACTGGCGCCTGGCGGAAATTTTTTCATCGAAATAGGCGCCGAACAGGCTTTGTCCGTAGAGCGGATTTTTGCTCAGACCAGTGAGCCTGGAATGTATGAATCAGTAAATATTCTGCAGGACTATTCCGAACGTGACCGGATCGTGCACATCCGGCGTAAACCTTAATCACTCAGTACCATCAGCCTATGGAAAAGCTCATCATCGAAGGCGGCCGGGAACTCAGCGGAGAGGTGCCGATCAGCGGTGCCAAAAACGCTGCGCTGCCGCTGATCGCTGCAACCCTTTTGGCCCCCGGCACGCACCTCCTGACTAATGTGCCGGATTTACGCGATACCAGAACGATTCTGGCGATTCTCGGGGAGCTTGGCGCCGTCTGGGAACGGCACGGCTCGACACTCACCATTGACTGCACAAAAATCAACTATGCTGAGGTTTCCTATGATCTGGTGAAGACCATGCGTGCTTCAGTTCTCGTACTGGGGCCGCTGCTCGCCCGCCTGGGAAGGGCCAAGGTTTCTTTGCCGGGCGGATGTGCCATCGGTGAGCGGCCGATTAATTTTCATATCCACGGGTTTGAGCGCATGGGGGTGCAGTGCACGCTCGAGCATGGCTATGTCGATGCTCGACGTGACGGGGATCTGACCGGCACTGCCATACATTTCGATATCCCATCGGTTACCGGTACCGAGAACCTGCTGATGGCGGCGGTTCTGGCAAAGGGTACGACCACCCTGAAAAACGCCGCCCGGGAACCGGAGATCGCCAATCTGATCGATATGCTGACCAATATGGGCGCCGACATCGAAGGCAGGGGAACCGATCAGATCACCATTCACGGGGTGGAAAAACTGAACCCGGCAGAAACCGCGATCATTGCCGATCGGATCGAGGCGGGAACCTATCTGATCGCCGTGGCCGCTGCCGGTGGAGATGTCACGCTGACCAATTGCAATCCAGGCCATTTACCGGCCCTGCTCGACAAACTCATGGAAGCCGGGGTTGGGATCGAGGCCGGGGATGATTCGCTCAGGGTTGTCATGGATCGCTCCCGGCGTCAAGAACTCAGGGGGGTCGATATCAAAACCATGGTCTATCCGGGCTATCCTACCGACCTGCAGGCCCAGTTCATGGCCCTGATGACGCTCAGTTCGACGCTCTGTGTGATTAAGGAAACGATCTTTGAGAATCGTTTCATGCATGTGGCTGAGCTGCGGCGGCTGGGGGCCCGAATCAAGACCGAGGGAACATCTGCGGTGGTCACCGGTATGGGGCCCGACGGTCTGAGCGGTGCGCGGGTCATGGCCACCGATCTCAGGGCCAGCTCATCACTGGTGGTTGCCGGGCTGGCCGCATCAGGACGGACAGAAATATCGCGAATCTACCACCTGGAACGCGGTTATGAAAACCTGGTTAATAAACTGAGTAATCTGGGGGCCCGGGTCTGGAAGGAAAAAGAGTGATCTCAGCGGTCTTCATCCACCGGTTCGGCTGGTATGATGAGGGTAAAACAGGCACCACCCATATCTGATTTCTCAACCGCTATCGAGCCGTTGTGGGCCTCGATAACCTGTCGGGCGATGGCCAGGCCAAGGCCGGTGCCTTCTGTCCTCGTGGTGAAGAACGGCTCGAAAATTTTCTGAATTTCCGTTGGCTCGATTCCAGAGCCGTTGTCGCTTATCTTTATCAGGCACAACTCATCGTTATCAGCCACACTGATGAGCGAGCTGCTTATCTGTAAACGCTCCTCTGCTTTCGGACAGAATGAAATGGCATTCTGCAGCAATTGACTGATAACGCCGAACAACTGCTTTTCGTCACCCCAGACCTTGAAATGGGGCTCGACATTAACGTCGATTCTGCAGGTTTTCGGCCATTTCCGGTCTGCCCGGCAAACCTGGACAATCTCATCGATACAGGGGCGCAGCTGAAACCAGTCGCGCCGAATATGTTCCGGCCGGGCAAATTTCAGAAAGGCGCTGATGGTGTTGGCCAGCCGGTCAGATTCCCGGATGATTATTTTGGTCAGCTCGTAGTTCTGCTTTTGAGATCCAGGCTGAACGCCCAACTCGTCGGCAAGTACCTGGGCCGAACCTGAGATGGCAGCCAGGGGGTTTCTGAAATCATGAGCGATGGAAGCGCTCATCATGCCGATGGCGGCAAGCTTTTCCGCCTGTCTCATCTGATTCTCCAGCCGCTCGATTTCACCAATATCTTTTAAGGTAATGATTGTCACGTCTTCATCACCGGACAGCTTTCCATCTTTTACTCCATGCGGGGACGGATGCAGCGGTGTGAAGGCATAGCCAAGGCGGATTTTCTGTTTATCGGGGCGTTTGAAATCGCAGGCATTCCGGGGCGCCATACTGGCCAGATCGATGCCGGGAAATATGGATTTCAGCGGCTCGCCAATCAGTTCCTCGGGCGGCTGGTTGGTAATAGTGGTGGTGGCGTTATTGGCCGAGGTGATGATCCCGGAGCGATTGATCGTTAAAATTCCGGTTGTGATATTATCGAAAATTTCCTTGTAAAGCAGTGACAGCCGGTCAAAATCATATTTTGTAGAAGACAGTTCCCTGGTTGTCGAGCGCAGCATGGTGCCGAACATCGCACTGATGAAGGCGCCGAGAAAAAAAGTCAGGCCGACGGTGCCGAATTGCCGCACATTGCTGTAAAAGGCGACCTGTTCATAAAACTTTGAAACCAGAACGTAATCGGGCAGGTAGCCGAAGGATTCGAGCATCAGGATTACGCCGAAGATAAGCGATGATGCCGCGGCGCCAATGAGGCCGCCTTTCAGAGGAATAAGCAGACCTCCGGAGATGATGGGGAAGAAGTAGGCCGAGGTGAAGATCGACAACGAACCGCCGGTCAGATAAACCAGGATCGAGGCAAAGACGACATCGAACAGGGTCTGGATAAAGCCGAAGCGGCGGTAGTCCTCGTTCAGGTGGAGCAGCGTAAAGGCGGAAACGATCGTTGCCAGGTAGACGATCAGGGTGAAAAGAACCAGCATGCTGGGCGGCATTACGATCGCCTCGAAGCGTTCATCGAGAAGAATGAGGCTGATAATCGAGATCAGCGTGTACAAGACGATGCGCAGCAGCAACAGCCAGAACAGCTGACGCTTGAGCAGGTCTCCCAGTGATGTTGGATACAGCTGAGCTTCAGGAATGTTTTCTATTTTCATACCTTAGAGCTCATACTTTTTGGCCTTGTAGCGCAGCGATCTGAAGCTGATTTTAAGAAGCTCGGCCGCACGGGTTTTCGAGTTGTCCGCTTTATTCAAGGCGTGAGCGATAAGGTTTTTCTCGAGATCGGCGACGATATCGTCGAGTCCCCGATCAAAAAGTTCCTGTTCGCTCTGGGCAGCGATAAAGACGTCAGTTCCCTGATCGCCGCTGTTCTTGCTGCGCAGCGAACCGGTCAGGGAAAGATTTTCCGGCAGGATAATGTTTGAACTCTCAAGGGCCACTCCTCGCTCGATGATGTTCTCCAGTTCTCTGACATTGCCGGGGAAGTCGTAATCCATCAACACCTCGAGCGCATAGGAGGATATTTCATGGATCTTTTTACCGAGCAGGGTGGAGTATTTTTCCAGAAAATGCTCGACCAGCAGAGGGATATCACTTTTTCTCTCGCGCAGTGATGGAACCCGGATCGGCACAACAGCCAACCGGTAGAAGAGATCTTCTCTGAATCGACCGGCCTGGATTTCTTCTTCTAAAATTCTGTTTGTGGCGGCTATGATTCTGACCTCGATCGGCAGGTGCTTGGTACCGCCAACCGGTTTTATTTCGCGTTCCTGCAGCACCCTGAGAAGCTTGGTTTGAATAATTGGCGTCAACTCGCCAATTTCATCGAGAAAGGCAGTACCGTTGTGGGCTTCCTTGAAAAGTCCGGATTTGTCTGATATGGCGCCGGTGAACGACCCCTTGACGTGGCCGAACAATTCACTCTCCATCAACTCTTCAGGAATGGCGCTGCAGGTGATAGGTACGAAGGGGTGAGCAAAGACGTTGCTTTTCTTGTGGATAGCCTGAGCAACCAGTTCTTTGCCGGTGCCCGACTCGCCGTAAATAAGGACGTTGGCCGGAGTTGGAGCGATGCGGTTGATCATGTCGAAAATCTTCAGCATCTCCTTGCTTTTACCGATAATTTCTGGAAAAAGCTCCTCGGCCTCCTGGGCTTTGAGGGTCGATTCGGTCCGATTCGTCGCCGTATAGATGACCGATTTTATCTCATCGACGTTGAACGGTTTGGAAATATAGTCATAGGCGCCGTTTTTCATCGCCTGAACCGCATCGTTGGGAGAGGCAAAAGCGGTGATCATGATGACCGGTATATCCTCATTTCCATCCTTGATCTCAGCCAGTAGATCGAGCCCGCTGATTCCGGGCATGCGGATATCGGAGATCACCAGATCGACCCGATTCTCGGAAAGTACAGCCAGAGCCTGCTCTCCATCGGCGGCGGCGAGAACCTCGTAGCCTTCCTTGGCAAGCAGGATTTTGAGGAATTCCCGCATGCTTTTTTCGTCATCGACAATTAGAATAGTGGTCATATGCTCAATTCCGCAAAAAAGGTGAGGCGAATCCGAAGCCCATTGTGGATGGTTGTGTTATTCTATCGCAATAAAAAAAAAGATGTCAATTATTTTAAGGACTTTTGTACCACAGATATGGTTGCTCGTGAACAGGTTTGTGGAGGTGGAGCGAGCAGGAGCCGTCGAGTAAACGGTTAGCGGCGATGCAGGCTGGCCGCAAAAAGCGGTTGCCAAATGAAGGCTGCAGATGGTAAGCAGGCAGTGCACAGCAGTATGTTGCAGTGTTGTTGTCATGTAGATATCATAACCGATCGAGTCCATGAGCGATAAAGCCGACCATTTTGACGATCAGCCGCTGACTGAGCATCTGCGCGAACTGCGGAGCTGCCTGATCTACTCATTTGCTGCCATCTTTGCCGGCTTCGGCCTGTCTTACATCGTTATCAGACCAATCGGTACATGGTTTTTCAAACCGCTCACCGAAGTGCTCCCTGAAGGCACGAGCCTGATTTTCACCTCCTACCAGGAAGGGTTTTTTTTTATCTAAAACTCGCCCTGGTGTGCGGCATCATCCTTGCCAGCCCGATGATCTTTTACCAGATCTGGCGTTTCATCGCTCCCGGCCTGTATCGTCATGAACGGCGTGTGGCGATTCCGTTTACGGTCATTTCCACCATCTGTTTCATCTCCGGCACCGCCTTCGGATATTTTATCGTCTTTCCTCCGGCATTCAAGTTTCTGGTCGGCTACAACAACGAATTTCTCACTTCGCTGCCTGCCGTCAGTGAATACTTCTCTCTGGCACTGAGGCTTCTGATTGCCTTCGGTGTTATTTTCCAGATGCCGGTGATGATGGTATTTCTGGCCAAAGCCGGCCTGGTATCCGTGGCGTTTCTGAACAAACACCGCAAATATGCGATCCTTATCAACTTCATCATCGCCGCGGTGCTGACACCGACACCCGATATCGTCAATCAGATGATGATGGGCATTCCGTTGCTCGTACTCTACGAGGTCAGTGTGCTGGCCGTCTGGTTTTTCGGGCGCACGCCGTTTTCCGGGTTTGTCCAGCGAAATTGAATCCCCCTCGGCAGCTGGATTTTTCATGATTCTGTATTATCTATGAGGACATAGCTTTTTTTCATGCTGAGGTCTTGTATGGACAGAAAATCGGGTTGCATCCGCTGCTATCCGGGAGAGCCGGGACCCGTTTCAGCTGTCCCTCAGTTGTCACTATCACCTGAGAGAGGAAGATTATGAGTTCTGAACCACTGTTTAAAAAAGCGTTGGAGATCGGCAGGCCGCCAACGGTACAGAAACTGTTTCCCCACTCAAGAGCCCTGCTGGTCAGCGGCAAAGTGGTGAACAGGGCGTTGAGGAATAAATCAAAAGCCATGACCATGGCCGCGAACGGTAGAAATTTTTTTGTCATCAAGGGAGCCTTGCTCGCTGCCCAGCGTGCCAATGCAGCTCTGATTGTCGAAATTGCCAAATCAGAATCCAACTATTGCCCTGTCAATTTCTGGAACATCGCCCGGTTCGTTGACGGTGCCTGCAACGAACTGGGCATCACTGTTCCGGTAGCGGTTCACGCCGATCATTACGGCCTTAAATCTGAAAAAGACATCGCGGCTGCAAAAATTGAAATACCGACACTTTTTGAAGCCGGTATCACCTCGATCGCCGTCGATGCTTCACATATGGCCGACGATTTGAACCTGCTCGCCAATCTCGAACTGCATGCTTCCATTCCTTCCTGGTCCGGCCTGGAAACCGAGGTCGGTGAAATCAAGGGCAACCAGGGACTGTCCACCGTCGATGATGCCGGATTTCTCATCAAAGGTCTCAACGCCCATGATATCTTCCCCGACTGGATTGCCCTCAACAACGGTTCGGCCCACGGTATCGAAGCAAGCGGGGAAGGCATTCAGGTGGAGCTGACCGCCCGTATCCACGAACATCTGCAACCCTACAAAGTGTCGGGAGCGCAGCACGGCACCTCGGGTAACAGTTCTGAAAAGCTGCGTCAGATCGCTTCCAAGACCTGCACCACCAAGGCAAACGTGGCGACCGCTCTGCAGATGGTGTCCTGGGGGGTCGAAGTGAACGATTACGGCAACGCCATCAGCGATGAGAGCGGTACATTCAAGAAAGTCAGAGGTGAGGGCGTGACTGAGGAAGTCTGGGAGCGGATGGTTGCACTCGCCGACGACAACGGCTGGAGCGGCGGGAACTACAAAAATCTCAATCTGCCGGTCGATAACTGGCTCATGGCTCAGCCTGAAGAGGTCAGAAGGCGCATGGTAGACCGCGTCGAGGGATTTGTCTATCAGATGCTCGTCGATGTTTTCAACGCCGATGATACCGCCCCGCTGGCCATGGAACTGCTCGTCGAAGCCGGCTCCCACGATATCGGTGCTGAGGCCGAACGCATCGAAAATCCGGCGGAGTGGAGCAGGGAAAAGATCATCGAACGAGCCAGAAATCTTGACGTCGACAAAGGCCCCGAAGGTGATTTCGACGACTGATCGATATCACGCACCATGACCAAAGTCCCTGCGGGCAACTCGTCCCGCAGGGGCTTTTCTCTTAATCAACCCGGAACTTTTCATGAAGACAATCCTTGTTACCGGAGCGGCCGGATTCATTGGGGCGCACCTGACCCAGCGCTTGACCGCCCGAGGCATTACCGTGGTCGGCCTCGACAATATCAATGATTACTATGACCCGAACCTGAAACGTGACCGGATGTCTGAGCTGGCTGAAGGAGATCACTTTATCCATGAAGATTTCGATCTCAGCAGCCGTGCCGAAATGGAATCGCTGTTTCAACGTTATCGTTTTGATGCGGTGGTCAACCTGGCAGCCCAGGCCGGAGTGCGCTATTCACTGATCAATCCCCACTCCTATGTAGACACCAACCTGGTCGGCTTCGTCAATATTCTTGAGGGCTGCCGTCACAGCGGGGTCAAACATCTGGTTTACGCATCTTCCAGCTCGGTCTATGGTGCCAACACCAAGATGCCCTTTTCGGTCCATGACAACGTGGATCACCCGGTATCGCTCTACGCTGCCTCGAAAAAGGCCAATGAGCTGATGGCGCACACCTACAGTCATCTCTACAATCTGCCGACGACCGGACTGCGCTTCTTCACCGTTTACGGGCCCTGGGGACGACCCGACATGGCACTCTTTCTGTTCACCAGAGCGATGCTGGCCGGTGAGCCGATCAATGTCTTCAACCACGGCAATATGGAGCGTGACTTCACCTATATAGACGATATTGTCGAGGGCGTCTGCAGGGTTATTTTCAAACTTCCCGAAGCTGACCCTGCCTGGTCCGGCGATACGCCGGACCCGGCCACATCCTACTGTCCGTATCGAGTCTACAATATCGGTAACAACAACAAGGAAAAGCTGCTGCGTTATATCGAAGTATTGGAAAATTGTCTGGGCATCAAGGCCCGGAAGAAAATGGTTGATATGCAGCCGGGTGATGTCCCGGCGACCTATGCCGATGTGGACGATCTGGTCCGCGACCTGGACTATAAACCCGGAACCAGCCTGGAATACGGGGTATCCCGCTTTGTCGAGTGGTACAAGCAGTATTATAAAATCTGAAAAAGAAGCAGATCAGCCGCCTGCATGATTCGTCAGGTATCGTCCTGCCGCTTAACAGGACGAACCCCGGGCTCATCAAGGCTTCATCAGGTGCAGCGCCGCTTCGGTGATTGCCACCGAGTTGATCGAGCTGTTGCGCCACAGGGTCTTCTGGGGGCCGTGTTCGATGAAGCGGTCGGGATGGGCCAGCAGGCTGGTCTGTACCGATAGACCGCAACGGCTGAACAACTCCAGAATACTGCTGCCGAAACCGCCCTGCCTGACATTATCCTCTACGGTGATAACTTTTCCGGTCGATGCCGCCCAGTCGCAGATCAGCTCCTTGTCAAGCGGCTTGATGAAACGGGGATTGATTACAGCGGCGTCAACACCGAGTTTCTGAAGTCCCTGAGCGGCCCGCAGGGCTGGGTGAACCCGGTTGCCAACCGGCAGAAGAAGAATATCGCTGCCTTTTCTCAGTAGTTCTCCCCGGCCGATCTCTAATCTCTTGTATGTCGAACTCAGCGTTACTCCTTCGCCGCTGCCCCGCGGATAGCGAAGTGCCGAGGGACCCGGATGATGAACGGCGGTATAAAGCAGGTGTCTGAGTTCTTCCTCGTCCTTGGGAGCCATGAAAACGAGATTCGGAATGACCCGCAGAAAAGACAGGTCAAAAACACCGTGGTGGGTCGGGCCGTCGGCACCGACCACGCCGGCCCGGTCAATGGCAAGCGTCACCGGCAGTTCGGGAATACAGACATCATGGATGATCTGGTCGTAGGCGCGCTGAAAAAATGTCGAATAGATCGCAACTACTGGATGATACCCTTCGGTGGCCAGGCCGGCGGCGAAGGTGACCGCATGCTGTTCGGCAATGCCGACGTCGAAAAAACGCTCGGGAAACTTCCGGGAAAAGTGACTGAGTCCGGTACCCGCTGCCATGGCCGCGGAAATGGCGACGATGCCGTCATTTGTTTTGCCAATGTCGGTAAGGGTGCTACCAAATACCTTGGTGTAGGAGATCGGCCCCGAGCCGGCTTTGGTTTTCCCGGTCTTCAATTCGAACGGTCCGATGCCGTGGAAGGTGCCCGGGTCTTTTTCCGCCGGATCGTAACCCTTGCCTTTGGTCGTCAGTACATGGATCAGGGCCGGTCCCTGCTGGGTATCCTTGACCGTTTTGAAGGTCTCGATCAATTCATCGAGATTATGGCCGTTGAGGGGACCGATATAATCAAACTTGAGTGCCTCGAAGAGCATGCCCGGGGTGAAGAAGCTTTTGAAACTGTCTTCGCTTTTTTTGAGGACGGTCAGGATGTTTTCCCCGACATTTGACAACTGCTCAAGTTTCTCGACGAGATGATCCTTGAGCCTGCGCATGGTGCGTCCGGTCAGTTTGCGGCTCAGAAAACTGCTCAAGGCGCCAACATTAGGTGAGATTGACATTTCATTGTCGTTGAGAACGACAATAAGGTCCTTGTTGACGTGGCCCGCATGATTCAATGCCTCAAATGCCATCCCGGCGGTCATCGACCCGTCGCCGATGACGGCGATCGTCTTGGCCGGATCATTTTTCAGATCTTTGGCCAGCGCTATTCCCAAAGCGGCTGAAATCGAGGTTGAAGAGTGACCGGTTTCAAAAACGTCATATTCGCTTTCACTCATTTTCGGAAAGCCGCTGATACCTTGATATTGCCGCAGCGTATGAAAACGTTGATGTCGGCCGGTGATCAGCTTATGGGCATAGCATTGATGGCCGACATCCCAGATCAGTTTATCGACCGGGGTATTGAAAACGTAGTGCAGGGCCAGGGTCAATTCGACCACCCCGAGACTGGGACCAAGATGTCCACCGGTATGGGAGGTTGAATCAATCAGAAAGGTGCGGATCTCTTCAGCAAGGAGAGCGAGCTCATTTTGAGCAAGCGTACGGATATCTTTTGGGCTGGCGACCGTATCTAGAAGATGGGACTGCCCTGAGGTTGTCGTTGTCGGTAAAAGCATGGTATCCACGGTATCATTAATGAAATCTGCTATACCATAATCAGAAATGGAGAACAGTAAAAGAAAATGTGGGGAAAATCCCCTGGATTAGATCGGCAGCGGCTGAATCAGTAGCTGCGTTCGTAGATATAGTCGGCTAGTTCAATGAGCGGGGCGGCCCGATGGTCAAAACCCTGAAGGGCCGCTTTGGCCTGATCAACTGCATTTTTCGCCATCTTCCTGGTTTCTTCGATGCCGAAAAAGGATGGGTAGGTCGCCTTGCCGCGGGCTGCATCGGTGCCGGCGGATTTGCCGAGAACTTCGGTGGTCGAGGTGGAGTCGAGCAGATCGTCGACGATTTGAAAAGCCAGGCCGATGGCTTCTCCATAGGCGGTCAGTCGAGCTTCCTGGTCAGCATCACCACCGCCGCCGACGGCGCCGCTCTGGACCGAGGCGCGTATCAGCGCCCCCGTTTTACTTTTATGGATGGTGCGTAGATGTTCGTACGGGTAGTCAGTGTTTTCTCCAGCGATATCGAGAGCCTGTCCTCCGGCCATGCCAAGTGGCCCGGCGGCCCCGGCGACGATTTTGATGATTCTGAGCTGTGCTTCCGGCATGAGTTTCAGAAAGGATCCGGCAAGCAGTTCAAAGGCGAAGGTGAGCAGGGAATCTCCGGCAAGTATTGCACCGGCTTCCCCGAAAAGCATATGATTTGTCGGTTTGCCGCGCCTCAGTTTGTCGTCGTCCATGGCCGGCAGATCGTCGTGGATCAGCGAATAGGTGTGAATGCACTCGAGCGCTGCTCCGATGGTGAGTATATCTTCGAGAATATCTTTGTCGTCGCAAACAGCTTCTGCTGCAGCCAGACAGAGGATCGGTCTGACCCGTTTGCCGCCGGCGAAGAGACTGTAGCGCATCGCCTCGATATGGTCCCTGTGCGGCCCCATCGGACTCAGCATAATCGCTTCAAGCTTATCCTCGAGAAGCTCTTT
>CAWADO010000007.1:0-107471 GCA_963780775.1 uncultured delta proteobacterium
AACAGGAGTTTGTCACTTTGTGTAAATAATAATGATGAACAAAGATCAGGCCTGATCTTTTATCCAATTCTGCAGTGAGACAGCTATTTTTTCAGCCTGTTTGGCGTTTGATATGTTGAACTTCGATTTGGGGATGTAGCTGCCCTGCCGTTTCTGGTAGCGCCGAATCGAGTACATTTCGGGGCCGAACTCGCCGGTGGACCGATTCAGGTTCTGGTATCTGAAAAGAATCGTGGTCCAGGCGCCTTTGGTGAGGATGACTTTGTCCAGTTCCTTAACCAGTTCGACGCCGTCTTCTTCATAATTGACGGTTAAATCTTCAACGTTGGAGCTCATGTTTTCTCAAGTGGTATCGTTTCTGCTTCTGTAATAACAGGCCTTTCGTTCCTGTGCCTGCTGCTTACGACGAATGGCTTCCGGTGTGTTTGGCTCGTAAGGCTGCACCGGGGTCGGCCGGTTGTTTTCGTCAAGGGCCACGAAAGTCAGGTAGGCTGAAGCGATATGCGTGTTGATACCTTTGAGCAGATCGTCTGCTTCGACGCGGACACCGATTTCCATCGAGGTTCGGCCGGTGGCGTTAAGCGATGCCTTCAGGATCAGCAGATTGCCGATATGTACCGGTTTGTGAAAATCGAGCCGATCGATCGAGGCGGTCACAACCGTAGAGCGGGCGTGCTTCATTGCCACCACGCCGGCCGCGTCGTCGATATATTTCATGATATCGCCGCCATGGATGTGCCCGAACGGGTTGGCGTTGGTGGGCAGCATCATGTGCGACATCAGTACCTGGCACTGGTATTCAAGCTCAGATTCGGCTTCAGACATGATTCACCTTTGTGGTTGCATGGCCGTTATTGGCAGACCATGCAACCATATCCACTGAAAAAGGTAAAGTGAAACCTCGTGTGCAGGTCTACTCGACCAGCTCGGCCTCGACGACCTCAGGCTCCGGCTGTGCAGGTTCTGATTTCGATGCGGTAAAGATGATACCGTTTGCATCGGCATCGACGAGAATCACCGAGTCTTCCTCGAACCGATTCTCCAGCAGTTCCATTGCCAGCGGGTCTTCGATGTGCTTTCGAATCGCACGTTTGAGCGGCCGGGCGCCAAACAGCGGGTTGTAGCCAACCGAGACCAGGTATTTCTTGGCGTTCTGGCTGAACCGCAGCTTCAGCTTCTGGTCTTCGAGACGCCTGGCCAGCCGTTTCAGCTGTATATCGACGATGCTGGCCATGTCCTCGCGTGAAAGCGATTTAAAGATGATCGTCTCGTCGATCCGGTTCAGGAATTCAGGTTTGAACTGATGGTGCAGAATCTCCTCGATCTGGTTCCTGATCTTGTTTTCATCAGCACTTTCCTCTCTCAGACGCATGATCAGGTCGCTGCCCAGATTCGAGGTCATGATCAGGATGGTGTTCTTGAAATCGACCGTTCTGCCTTTGCCGTCGGTCATCCTGCCATCATCGAGAACCTGGAGCAGGACGTTGAAGACGTCGCTGTGGGCCTTTTCGATCTCATCGAACAGAATGACGGAGTATGGTTTTCTGCGAACCGCCTCGGTCAGATAGCCGCCTTCGTCATAGCCGACATAACCCGGAGGAGCGCCGATTAATCGGGCAACCGAATGCTTCTCCATAAACTCCGACATATCAACTCTGATCATCGCCTGTTCGCTGTCGAACATGAAGTCGGCCAGTGAGCGGGCCAGTTCGGTCTTGCCGACACCGGTCGGTCCCAGAAAGATGAAGGAGCCCAGCGGACGGTCCGGGTCCTGCAGGCCGGCGCGGGCCCTGCGGACCGCGTTGGCGACGGCCGTGATCGCTTCCTGCTGGCCGACGACCCGGTTTTTGAGGATCGTTTCAGCCTGAAGAAGCTTTTCCTTTTCGCCCTCGAGCAGCTTGTCCACCGGAATGGATGTCCACTTGGCGACCACGGCTGCCACATCTTCGCTGCTCACTTCCTCCTTGAGCATGTGGTGCTTCTCCTGAATTTCCTGGAGCCGTTCGTTTTCCTTGCCAAGCTGCTGTTCCAGCGCCGCGATCGTTCCGTAGCGCAGTTCAGCCACTTTACTGAGATCACCCTGGCGTTCGGCCTTTTGGGCTTCGACCTGAGTCTTTTCTATATCTTCCTTGATTTTTCGGATTCTGCCGATGGTTTCTCGCTCCAGCGTCCACTGGGCCTTCATGCCGTTGAGCTGATCGTTGAGATCAGCAAGCTTTTTCTGTACCTCTGAAAGCCGCTCTTTGGAAGCCTTGTCCTTTTCTTTTTTTAAGGCTTCCTGCTCGATTTCGAGCTTAATACGTTGCCGTTCAAGTTCATCTATCTGGGTCGGCATCGAATCGATTTCGATGCGCAGCCTCGAGGCCGCCTCGTCGATCAGATCGATGGCTTTATCCGGTAAAAAGCGGTCGGTGATGTAGCGGTTGGAGAGCACCACCGCAGCCACCGTCGCCGCATCCTGAATTCTGACGCCGTGATGGACCTCGTATTTCTCCTTGATACCGCGCAGTATAGCGATGGAGTCTTCCTCGCTTGGTTCCTGTACGAGCACCGGTTGAAATCTTCGCTCCAGAGCGCTGTCCTTTTCGATGTATTTCCGATACTCATCAATCGTCGTCGCTCCCACGCAGTGCAGTTCACCTCTTGCCAGGGCCGGTTTGAGCATGTTGGAGGCGTCCATAGACCCTTCTGCCGCCCCGGCACCGACCAGCGTGTGGATCTCGTCGATGAACAAGATGATTTCACCGCTGCGTTTTTCTATCTCTTTGAGTACTGCTTTGAGGCGGTCCTCGAATTCACCGCGATATTTTGCTCCGGCAACCAACGAACCCAGGTCCAGTGTGACAACCTGCTTGTCCTTGAGGGTGGCCGGAATGTCACCGTTGACGATACGTTGAGCAAGTCCTTCGACAATGGCGGTTTTACCGACACCCGGTTCACCGATCAGCACCGGGTTGTTTTTTGTTCGCCGTGAAAGAACCTGGATGATTCGGCGAATCTCTTCATCGCGGCCGATTACCGGGTCGAGTTTGCCCTGCTTGGCAACATCGGTCAGGTTTTTACCGTACTTTTCCAGGGCCTGATATTTCTCTTCCGGGTAGGGGTCGGTTACCCGCTGGTTCCCCCGGATCGAGGTCAGGGCCTGAAGAAAGTTCTGCTCGGTGACGCCCAGTTTAATCAATTTTTCGGTCAGGCTCGATTTTCGATCGCGCAACAGCGCCAGGAAGATATGTTCCTGGCTGACGAAATCGTCCTGCATCTGGGCTGCCGCTGAAAAGGAGCTGTCCAGTAAGCGCTTGAGTTCTTGAGAAATATAGACCTGGGTCGCACCCGAGCCCGATACGGTCGGCAGTGATTCTATCTGCTCGTTGACAAGGGCCAGGACCCGGGACGGGGCGATTCCCATCTTCTGCAGGGCCGGCGCAACAACCCCGCCCGGCTGCTCAAGAATAGTCCTGGCCAGATGGGCAACCGTTATTTCCTGATTACCGTTGTTTTCAGCAAGCTGCTGAGCACCCTGAATCGCTTCCTGCGATTTCAAAGTAAATTTGTCGAATTGCATATTCTCTATCCTCTTTGTGGAGTATTATCTGGATAATGTGAAGTTCTCATTCTCAAATCAGAAGATAAGGATGGAGAAGGGGGGTGTCAAGTATTTGACAGGGTGGGTTTTGAAGATGATTCAGGTAATAAAAAAAGGCGAATTTACTGTGTAAATTCGCCTTTTTGGAAATGTGTTACTAGGTCGTGTCAGAATCAGCCGCAACTCCCGGAACCGCAGGATCCTGAAGAACACCCCCCGCCACCGATTGGATTGGTGGAAGAGATGCCGAAACCTGAGCGCGGGCCTGCATCAATATATTCGACGTTTATATCGCCGCAGGTTTCGAGAAGGCTGTCTTCGACGAGGAAGGTCAGCTCACTTTGATCATAAACTTTGTCGTTTTCTTTCGGCTCATCCAGAGCCAGTCCCAGTGAGGGGCCGGATCAGCCGCCCTGCATCAGGGCGACACGAAGTGCCGAGTCGATATTATTCTGGCTGAGGTACTCTTTCAGTTTGGTCACAGCCAGGTCGGTTACGGTAAGAGACATGTAATCCTCCTGTATGTTTTATCTCCAAGTTGCCAGCACCCCGGATACCTGAGCGCACGGGGTTCTACCGCTGTTTGCCAACATCATAAGGTTGTCCTCGTGAGAAGTCAATCGGTAGCGGACAATAAAGCAGTGAATGTCGGTTAGATACAAATCAATGTCAGGTGATGAATATTCCGGCGTCGCTGGGATGTGGGTGGAGCGGGAGCATGATTTATATAGATGAGACAGCGGAAAACTTAGTGCTTGAATTAAATAATTGTTACCCTTACTGTTTCGCAGAAATAGATGTGTTGCACCCCATTGAAGGGGGATGAAAATTGTCTCTGATGTTTTGAGGAAGGGTAATGAAAAAAGTTGTCATATCAACAGGCGGCGGTGATGCTCCGGGGCTCAATGCGGTCATTTATGCCGTTGTCCATGCCTGCTATCGGCTGGGGTGGGAAGTTTACGGCAGTCGAAGCGGCTATTCGGGGTTTGTCGATTTTGATGAGATGATCCGTCTGACTCCCCGCGATGTCAAGGAGATATACGCCATTGGCGGGACGATTCTGGGATCGACGAACAAGGGCAGCCCGTTTGCCAAACCGATAGAGAATCTGGCCGGTGAGATCACCCTCGTCGATATTTCGGACAAGATCATGCGGAATTACAAGCGCATGGGATTTGACTGTCATATTGCCATCGGCGGTGACGGAACGCTTGAGATTGCTCATCGTTTTTCCGAACTGGGTATGAATGTGATTGGTGTGCCGAAAACAATCGACAACGATCTGATGGCCACCGATCGAACCTTTGGCTTCGATACCGCCGTGTCAACGGCCACCGAAGCCCTCGATAAACTCCACTCCACCGCCAAATCCCACGATCGGGTCATGGTGGTCGAGGTCATGGGCCGCGAGTCCGGTTGGATCGCCCTTTATTCTGGTATTTCCGGTGGGGCCGATATCATTCTCATTCCCGAAATTCCGTTTGACCTGGAAATCGTCTCCGAAAAGATCGCCGACAATGAGTTGCGGGAGAAACACTACTCGATCGTCGTCGTCGCCGAGGGAGCGCTGGCTAAAGGCGGCAAGGTGGTCTCCAAGGGCCGCGAACTTGGCCGGGAAGAGGTAATTCTTGGCGGCATTGGAGAATGGGTCGCCAGTGAAATCAGAGAACGGACCGGCAAGGATACGCGATCCCTGACGCTTGGCCACCTGCAGCGCGGGGGCTCGCCGACGACCTTCGATCGTCTGCTGGCCCTGCGTTTTGGCGCCGCGGCGGTACGACTCGTTGAAGAAGGCACGTTCAATCACATGGTTGCCCTTGACTCGTCTAGAATGAAAGCGGTGCCGATTGAAGAGGCGATCAAGACCAGGAAGAAAGTTGATCTGGGCAGTGACAAGGTTTTAACAGCACGGGACATCGGTATCTGTTTTGGTGATTAGGGGTCAGTGACTCATGAGTTCATCATTTTCTGCGATTCAGGAAATCTACGCCCGGCTCGACAATTATTTCGGGCCGCTGCATTGGTGGCCGGCGGGCAGCCCTTTCGAGGTGGTCGTCGGCGCGGTGTTGACGCAGAACACGAACTGGAAAAATGTTGAAAAAGCAATCGAGTCGCTTAAGCAGGCCGGTCTGCTCAGTTTCAACGCTCTGCTAGGGGTGCCTGAAGCAGAACTTGCCGGTTATATAAGAGCGTCAGGTTATTACAACCTGAAGGCGCGGCGGCTGAAAAACCTTCTCGAGATGATCGATCGTGACTATGGCGGAGAGCTTCAGCTGCTCCTGGCTGAGGATACAGCTTCAGCGCGTCAGGCCCTGCTGGGCGTCAAAGGAATCGGGCCGGAGACGGCTGACTCGATACTTCTCTATGGCGGCGGTCGGCCGAGCTTCGTGGTCGATACCTACACCCATCGCATATTGGCGCGCCACAATCTGATCCCGGAAGAATGCGGCTATGAGTATATTCAGGATCTGTTCATGGACAATCTCGAACATGACGCTGAGCTCTTCAACCAGTATCATGCGCTGCTGGTCAATACCGCCAAGAAATTCTGTAAAAAGGGCGCTCCGCTCTGTGAACAGTGTCCATTGCAGCCGATGCTTTGATTTGCAATAATCCTGTTGCATCAGGTTTATGAGTTTTCAGTTAGAAGTCTTTCCAGCCGCAGATGAGAGCAGCGAGGCCTTCATTTCCTCCACCTCATCGTCGTCATAGCCCAGGCGCAGCAGTTCCTGCGCGTAATTATCCATGAGCGCCTGCGCTTTGAGCGGATTTTTCTTTTCGATATAGAGCTGATGCTGCAGAACAATCCTGTCTTCATCCGAGCTCAAGACCTTGTCGGTCTTCTCCAGCAGGGCCAGGGCCTCATCTGCCCGGTTGTGCGCCGTCAGTGTCTGTGCCCAGCTCAGACAGACTTTTCGTAAGAGATGACGTATCTCGTCCATATGGTCGAGTATCTGCTCTCCCTGGAATATGTCCATCTCAGAAAATTCATGCCAGCAGCAGAGAGCTGAGTGAAAAGCGTTTCCTGCCTGCCATTCAAGTTCACGGCGGGTAAGACTGAGGCCTTTTCGAGACAGGCTCAAAAAATCTGACGCATCAACACGACAATTTTTCAGCTGGACAAAGCCTTTTTCGACAGTGATGTAGCGGGTTGGGTCATCAATTCTTTCCGCCAGGACTTTGCGAAGCCTCGAGATCAGTGTGTAGAACGTTTTGGCCGCTTTGTCGGGCGGGCTCTCGGGCCAGAGTGCCAGTTGTACCTGGTCCTGACTGATGCGTAGTTCAGGAGATGATATCAGCAGCCCGAACAATTCTCTCTGATGGTTACTGAGGTTTCTGAGGCTGATCAGTTTGTCGCCGCCGATGCCGATCGAAAATGTACCCAGAATTCTGATCATCAGCATCGGTACTGTTTCTCCGTCCTCTTCAATGAAATTGTTAAGGCGCCGGCGAGCCAGTCTGCGGGCAAAGTCAGGTTCGATGTTGCGCTTGACCGCTTCACTGAGAATCCGCAGCATCATGTTCGGTTCCCAGCCCCAGAAGTAGTCGTATCCGGATTCGAGCATCTGCTCCAGCAGCGAGCGCAGCTGGATCTCAGCCTGGGCGTCGTTTCCGCTTTTGAATTCAAGATAGCACAGATAGGCACGGGCGCAGACCTGAATGTAGGGTGAGGGAATCTGCTCACCAATCTCGAGGGCCTGATTAAGGCTGTCTCTGGCTCTATCATCCTGGTCCAGAACGTTCAGCACCGCACCTTTGACGGCCATGTGAAAGCCCAGGAAAAAGGGTCCGCCGGCCCTGCTGCGCATCTCGGTCGCGAGCTCGATATCATCGAGAGCGCGCTCCCTGTCGTTTTTCAGAGCGCGGATGAGTGCCCGCCACTGCAGCAGCTGAGATGTCATATGCTCGCTGGCGGCCGTTTGAGAGATCACCATGCCCCGCTCAACGACATCGTGTGCATCGTCGATCCGGCCATTGCCGATCAGCCCGATTGCTAACCAGACATAGAGATAGGGAGCGGCGACCGTCTGTTTGACGATTTCCTGGTCGACGCCTTTGAGTACCAGGCTCTTGTGGTACAAAAACGGTTGAAACGCACCGGACATCGATAATTCACAGAGCTGCATGATGTGCAGTGTCAGTCGGTTACTCATGCCGACCAATGGGTCGCTGATGAGCCGATATGATTTTTCTATCTCCATTCTGGCCCGCCGGGTGTCCCCGCTGAGTAGACCGATATAACCGAGAATGAATCTGGAAGCGGCGAGAAAATTCCTGCTGCCGATGCGTTCGGCCATGTCGCAGCTTTTTCTGGCATAGTGACGGGCCAGGTCCATTTTACCGTCGAAAAAGCAATAGCCGGCGGCCAGGTTTCTTACCACAATGATCGAAATATCGCGGGGCAGTTGCTTCTCAAGAGATTCGTACAGTGCTCTGGTGCGGTTCAGCAGCGCAGAGCCTTCGCTGTAGCGTCCGGAAATAACGAAGTGAAAATAGATGATCTGGGACAGCGCCATCAATTCCCCGGTCTCTTCACCGCTGTCTGTAAATTTTTCGATGCAGGCCTGGAAATAAGGCAGGGTGGTCTGGGGCTGAAAATCGGTGGTCAGCAGCGCTTTATAAAAGCTCAGCCAGCCGTACTCCAGCAGTATCTCTTCGTGGATCGTCTGCAGGATCGCCAGTATCGTAACGGTGCGGTTCGCTGAAATAAGTTTGAGCCCTTCGGTTTTGAGAACCTGCTCCATGGTTTCGTAATCTTTGCCGTTCAACAATGCCTTGAGCGCTTTTTCCACCAGGTTGTGTTGAAGATAATAATCGGCGGTGCGCCGGTAAATATCGCTGATTTCCTCTTTGCTGAGCTGTTTTCGGCCCCTGGACTGCAGGAACTCCTGAAAAAGATGGTGGAAGCGAAACATTCGGGAATGCTCATCGAGGCGATAGATGAAAAAGTTCTGGTCGGCCATGATCTCCAGATGGCCTGCGAGGTTATCGATTTCGACCAACTCCCGGGCAAAATCGATTGAAATTTCGTCGATGAATGAGAGTTTGATAAAAGCGTCGTGAAGATCGGCCGGCACCTGGGTGAGAATTTCATCCTCGAAAAAATTGAGGATATAACTGTCGCTGCCTGAACTGAAGAGATCGGGTCCAGGGGTCGGTACGTCTTTTACATGGGTGGTTCTTCTGGCGTTCAGAAGCGGCTTGGCCGCCATGACGATGCCCATGATCCAGCCGTTGGTGACGTTGTGGAGATGTTCGGCATCGTGGCGGCCGATGGTTGTCCCCAGGACATTGTTGCAGAGCGATTCGATATCCTGGACGCCGAGAGCAAGGTCCTCGCTGTCGAGATAGGTGACGCAGGTCTTTTTTCTGATCGCCCGGGCCTTCAGGGTCAATGGATGCCTGCTGATCAGGATAAAGTGCAGGTTCGGAGGAGAGGTGTCGATTATGTGGTCGAGCAGTTGGTTCGTAAGCTGTCCATTGCTGACAAGATGGAGATCGTCGAGCACCAGGAAGAGGTTTTCATCGACTGCCATGTCGATATCGTTGAGCAGGATATTGGCACATCCCTGCAGGTCCATCGGGCCGATCTGCCCATTTTCTAAAACCGCGTCGAGCTGCGGGGAGGCAAAGGCGTCGAATCGGCGGGAAAAAGCCAGGTTCAGAGCGGCGAGTAATACCACCGGGTCGCTGTCCTCACTGCCGACCTGATACCAGATAAAGGGCAGGTCGATGTGCTCCAGGTATTGATGGGCGAGCGTCGTTTTACCTTGACCGGCCTGAGCTTCGATTATAAGGATCTGACCGGTGAATTCACTGCTGACCAACCGGTCGGTGATGATGGTATGGCGCTCGAGTGACTGGGTGTGGTTGATGCGGGGCGGATAAAACTTGTTGGCTGCTATCGATTGTTGAATTGACACGGGCCGAGGTGTTGTCATGGCGGTTTGGACTCCCTTGGTAGATTATCCTTTCCAGCCCCCTGAAACCAGAGAAACTGACGACAGATGCCCCTGATTATATTCGCCTCTTTTGACGATAATCTTACACGGCCTAAAAATTGTCTGATATTTCTCATCCAGTAATTCTGACTTTTCTCGTCGAGAAAATCAACTTGCAGCAGCGCCTCCTGCACATGCTGGTACATGCCCTCGAGCTGGCGGGTTGTTGCAAATTCAGGCAGCACCGCCTCGTCCCGCGTCATTTCAATGATCGCATAGTAGAGTTCGTAACAGTGAATCGCCACCGCCTGGGCAAGATTGAGTGAAGCAAATTCCGCCGTCGGTATACATGAAGTGTACTGACAGAATTTCAGATCGTCATTTGTCAGGCCCCGGTCTTCCGGGCCGAAGAGGAAAGCAATCCGGTTGTTGGCCAGAAGCGGAATGATGTCCCTGATAATGTCCCGGGGCGCCCGCTCAACCGTTCGTTTCCGGCCAAGCCGGGCGGTGGTGCCGACGACGAAGCCAAACGGTGCCAGGGCGTCTTCCAGTTGCGCATGACGCTCCATTTCATCGATAAGATGAACCGCTTTGTGGGTGGCCATTTTGGCCATCGACTCACGATCGGGTTCCTGGTCTCTAACCAGAATGAGCGAGCCGATTCCCATATTGAAACAGGTACGGGCCGCGGCTCCGATATTTTCCCCATACTTCGGATTTTTCAGAACGACACTGATATTTGCCAGCAATGCGTTTGAATCGATCATGATGATATGAAAGAAAACGAGGGGTTGTCAGATTTACTGCTGACAACCCCTCATCAGTTGAATGGGAAATACCTGTGGTCAAACAGAGGATCAGTTTTTGGCGCCGGTGTCCTCCAGAGACAAACGGCTGATTTTTTCGTATTCTTCCGCCTGCTTGTCAGCTGTCGTCGGCATGAGGCGCTTGAGCAGCGGGACAACGCCTTTTTCAGATTTTTCAAACAGGTTTTCGGCTTCTTTGAGAGTGACCTGCCAGGCCGGTGCAAATCCGGGCGCCTTCTCGAACATGATGTCGAGCGCGGTCTGATAGATGAAATACTGACGGATTTCTTTACGGCCGGGCTTCTGGTTGAGCGACTGGACGGTGATTCTCAGATTGTCGCGCTCCTGCTTGAGGCGCTCGAGTTCGGACTTGCGGCGTTCGTTCTCACTCGAGTCTATTTCCAGTTTGGTGTGCAAATGAGAGCGCAGCCGGTTGACTTCCTTACTCAATTCGCTGCGTCTGAGGAAGCCGCGGATATAGATGATGATGCAGAACAGAATACCAAGGGCAAGGCCTTTGGCAAACGGGTTTGAAATGACTGCCATGAACCAGCTGGTGGTTTCTTCCATTATTGTTCCTCCCCTGTGGGTAATGTACGATGCAGCGATTGGTCGGCACGGATAACAATTCGCTTCAGTATGCCAAAATTTGGTACCAAGTCAAGAAACAAAAATCACTGCCGGGCGCTCAGAAAACAAAATTTTCTTTGCATAACTGTCAGTCGTCTGAGTGCGTGCATAATTATGTCAGACGTGCTTTTCAACTGGGCTGCTTTGCGCCAGCATCTTCAGCGCTGAGCGCGAAGAAAATTCTATAGCTGTTCAGGTCAACTTCAGTGAGCCGCACCGTGATGACGTCGCCGATCTGCAGAACGTTCCCGGTCACATCTCCGATCAGGCGGCGATTCTTCTCATCATAGAGATAATAATCATCCTCGAGGCTGGCCAGCGTAATAGCGCCGCTGACGAAAATATCGACGAGATCGACAAAGATCAGACTGTCTGAAACAGAAGATATAACCGCCTTGAAACGCTCGCCGATGCGCGGTTCCATGTAGCGACACTTGAGCCGGTCGGCCATATCGCGCTCAGCGCTCAGCGCATTTCGCTCTCGCTCGGAAAGGTGAGTGCCGGCCTCGTTCAGGGAGCGATACGGTGTGGATATCCCTCGATCCGTTTTTTTCCTCTTTTCGATCACGTTGATCAGCAGCCGGTGTACGATCAGGTCGGGATAGCGTCTGATCGGTGAGGTAAAATGGGTATAGTCAGGGGCGCCAAGGCCGAAATGACCGACGTTCTTGTTGCTGTAGCGCGCCTGCTGCAGTGTTCTCAGGAGCTGGTTGTTGACGATAAACTCGCGCGGGCTGTCCTGCACCTGGGCGATCAACTCGTTGTACCAGTGCGGGGTCGGTTCTTCCCCGGGCAGATCGACCCCGAAAATACGGGAAATATAGATGAAGTCCTTGATCTTTTCCGGATCGGGCTGTTCATGGATCCGGTAGAGAAAATCGTAGCTGCGTTCGCTGAAGAGCTGAGCAACCGCCTCGTTGGCGGCGAGCATGAACTCCTCGATGATCTGGTTGGCGAAGTTTCGGTTTTTACGACCGATCGACTCGACGGTGCCTGCATCATCGACGATGATGTCAGGCTCTGACAGGTTAAAAGCGATGGAGCCGCGCTCGAGCCGTTTTTTCAGCAGTGTGCGCGCCAGTTCTTCAGCCCATTTCAATGGGGTAAGATATGCTTTGTGAGCGCGCCTCATTTCGGGGTTTTTGTCGATCAGGATCTGTTTGACCGTAGCATAGGTGAAGCGCTTGCTGCTGCGGATTATCGACCTGACAAATCGTTTCCTGGTGACGTTTCCATCACGGTCATAATCAAGAATTGCGGTAACGCAGAGCCGATCCTGATCGGGCATCAGACTGCAGAGATTGTTGGAGAGGTTTTCCGGCAGCATCGGAATTACCGTGCCGGGAAGATACACTGAAGTCCCGCGCTGGTAAGCCTCCTCGTCTAGTGCGCTGCCGGGCTCGACATAGGCGGAGACATCGGCAATCGAGACATGGAGGCGGTAGCCGCTGCGTTTTTTTTCGACCGAAACAGCATCGTCAAAGTCTTTTGCATCGGCACCGTCAATAGTATAATGCGAAACGGATCGCAGGTCCGTCCGGCCATCAGGACCTAGAACTTCTGCAAATCGTCGAGCTTCTTCCAGAGCAGCGTCGCTGAACGCGGTCGGCAACTGGTATTTTTCCGCCACCAGCCGGAGCTGGACGTCAAGCAGTTCGGGGTTACCCAGGACTTCGATAATTTCACCGGATAGCGAGCGCCTGTCGCCGACATCATCGGGTTTCAGCCTGACGATAACCGCGTCACCGTTTTTCAGTTTGGCTTTTGGCATAGCCTGGTCGGCCAGCACAATGACAAACGGAAATCTCGAATCTTCCGGTTCAACCAGACGGCGACCGCGCTCGGCACGAAAAAAACCTGTCAATCTGCTGGAGCCGCGCTCCAGGATGCCGATGACGTCCGCTTCAGGATTTTTACGACGGCTCCGTTTATTTACCAGAAGCAAAACCCGATCCCCGTGACGGCCGGAAAAAAGTGCTGTACGGTGAATAAACGCATCGTCTATCTCCGCCTTCCTGCCGTCTAATCGCCGCAGGTCGACACCAAAACCGAACCCGGCTGCTTTGATCTCAAGCGTTGCGGTGTAAAAAGGTGCCGCCCTGTTCAGGGAAAGTTTGCTTTTAGCCGATTTCTCGATGAGTCCGCGCTTGACAAGCTGGTCAATCTCGGCGCCGATTTTGTCTCCGCTATTGCCGCTGTCCGGGGAGTTGCTTAACAGAGTCTTTCGGGTCAGCGCTTTTGACGCCTGATAAAGGGCAATCAAAATATTTCTCGCTCTACTAGACAGGGGGATGTCCGTATCCTCAGTCCGTTTGCGCCTGCGTTTTGAACTGCTTTGCCTTCTGGCCATGGAAGAATAGGTGACTGGTTGAAATGAATTGGGTTCTTATACCAGAAGCGTATACAGGAATTTGCAGAGCACTGTCTGGTGATGCGTCGATATCGAGTCGGTCAGCGCGGCTAATCGTAACAGTGGTTCAGCCGATGAGGCTCTCCAGGATTTTCGTCGCGAAACAGCCTCTGATAAACCCGGCTGCAAGGCTGAAGTCAGTTGATTTTCCTCATAAAAGAGAGTATTGCCTTTCTTGTCCAGCTCCTTAATGTAACATAGATGATCGTTTCTGAACATGAAAAGCACCAGCCAAGCCGACTGTCGCCCGCTTCCGGAATGCGCCGATGACAAGAATTCCTTTTGATCTGGAGCTCTACCGCAATCAGATGCGGAGCTATATCAGCGGCCGGCCGTTCGAACAGGTATTCTGGGATGCCCTTGATTTTGCCACCGAGGCCCACGGAGATCAGTGGCGGCGCTCCGGGGACGCCTATATCCTCCATCCCTGTTCGGTGGCAAAAATCCTGGCCGAGGAGATGGATATCACCGACCCGGAGATCCTGGCCGCTGCTCTTCTCCACGATACCATCGAAGATGTCGAAGAAGTGACCGCCGCAGTTGTCGGTGAGCGCTTCGGCAGCTATGTCCAGGCTATTGTCGAGGGGTGCACCAAGGTAACGCACCGCTCGGTCGACCGCCAGACCCAGTCCAAGATCGTTCATCGCAAGATTTTTTCAGGTGCCGCCCTGCGCCCTGAGGTTATGCTGGTGAAGCTGGCCGATCGACTGCACAATCTGCGAACGCTGAAATCCATGCCAAAAAACAAGCGTCAGCGAATCGCAGCCGAAACGCTCGATATTTATGCACCGCTGGCCACCGTTTTCGGCTTGTTCAGCATGAAACGGGAGATGTATAACCTGGCACTGTCGTATAAATTCCCCAAACAGGGAACCAAACTCAGTAACTATATCAGGCAGCTGGCCAGCTCGCGGCAGTCTCAGAAAATCCTCGAGCAGGTCAGAATCGCAGCCAAGGACGCCGAACTCGAATGCGATGTTTCAAGACGGGTCAAAGATCTCTGGGCATACTACGACACCGCCAATAAGATTTTACTGCAGCAGATCGAAACGCCGATCGAGATTATCATTCTGGTTTCCTCGGTAGCCGACTGTTATCGCGCCCTTGGCGTCGTCAATCAGACGTTTCGGCCGATTCCGAGAACCATCAGGGACTTTATCGCCAATCCGAAGCCGACCGGCTATCAGGGGCTGCACGCCCGCGCCATTATCGGCGGTCAGCGTTTTTTGTTCAAAATCAGAACTGAGCAGATGGCTCGTAAAGCCCAGCGCGGGGTATTCAGCAACTGGAGTTCCAAAAGCGGAAAGCAGGGGAAGTTCATCATCGAACTCAAGGAGATGCTCGATATAATCGGCTCTGACGAGACGGTCTCTTACCGGGATCTGATTGCCGCCGGCGGTAACAAGGAGATTTACACCTATACGCCCCAAGGTGATCTAATTTGTTTGCCGATTAACTCGACCGTTCTCGATTTTGCCTTTCGGGTGCATACCGAAATCGGCCGCACGTGTGTCGGTGCTTCGATCAGAAACAGAAGGGTCGGCCCCGGCTATAAGCTGCAGGACGGCCAGATGGTCAAAATTGTCAGGGCCAAAGAAAACGTCGCTTTCCCGCAGGAGATGCTGAAGCGCTGCCAGACGCCCAAGGCCCGGGCCGAGTTGAACAAGAGCTTTCGCTTCAGGGGGCAGAAGGTGGCCTCTCAGATCGGCGAGGCGACGCTGCAGCAGGAGATGCTGCGCTATGGGCTGCCACGCGACCTGCTTGACAGCGAAGATATGTCCAAAGTCGTCGAATCGTTTTCACTGAAGAGGAAAAGTACCCTCTTCAGCCGCATCGGATCGGGCAAGATCAGGCTGCCGGAGGTGATCGAAAGTATCAGGCGGCACCTTTTCGGCGGGGCTTCGTTTCTGGTGAAACCGACCGGAGAGTTCAACAAGATCAAGCTGAACACCTTCGACCCGGTATTTATTAAACTGTCTTCATGCTGCAACCCGAACCCGGCCGAAAAGATGAATTGCGCCCTGCTGACGGAAAAAGCTTTGTCCGTGCATCACAAAAACTGTCCCAAGCTTCACGAGATCAAGTTTCAACGCGAAGATGCGGTCGACATCTCCTGGGAGCGTTCCACCCCGATCGACAAGCAGCAGTCGCTGCTCTTTATCCAGTGTTCCCGGTCAGAAGCTCTGACGGCGGCAGGGTCGGCTCCGGCGCAGATGAAGATGATCGATATGCAGCGCCTGGCCGATCACTCAGCCGAGCAGCAGGAGTGGGAGTTGAAATTCGAGGTCAAAGACCTGTATGGGCTGCAGAAAATCCTTCGGCACTTCGACAAGACCAACCTCGATTTCGAGTTCCATCTGAATTTCTGAACGATCGGCTTCGACACCTTACCCACCGCAATCAGAGTACTTCTCTACCGCCTCCGGCCCTGTTTGTTTTCATGGCGGGGCCTGCACGTCCGACAGGCTTTCATCTGCTGAATCATAGCTACGATAATTGCTCAGTACCGTGGAGAGCATGTCGGGCAGATCGTTTTTCTGCCGGGAGCTGCGCCGGAGCTGCTTCAGTGTCTTGTCGAGCGTCAATACCTCCCCAAGGAAAACATGCCGCAGAATCAAAGAAATCAGCCTGGTGATTGTGGTCAGATTGGAAATTCTCGACTGCAGGTGCTGGTCGCGGTCAAAGGCGGTTGAGGCAAATATCTCGACCGGATCGCCGTCCATCTCGCTGATCGATACATACCAGGTATTCTGCTCCCGGTCCCTGGTCCGATAGCGAACGGCGTCCATGACATCGGGCAGATCGCGCTGCTCGAAGTTGCAGGGGGAGTCGGCTGCCGGTTCTGTGCCGGTCAGTTTGCAGAGTTTTTCGACCAGTCCGGGACGGCTGGTCAGTGTTTTCGCTATGTCGAGACAGGAAGGGCAAAATTCATTGCCGCTCTTTTCGATAAGCTTATCTTTCTTGCCGCATCCGTCACAGCGTTCCATATCAGCAGCTTTATCCATGGGGCCAGGCTCCGTTTTCATTAATAGTGGCTATGTACTTGTCCAGCAGTCGCCGAAATTTTGTCCCTCTCATTTCCCGGGCTCCCAGTGAGACAAGATGATCTGTTGTCATTTGACAATCGATGATCCGACAGTCGATTGATATTAGAAAATCCACCAGATGAATCAAGGCAAATTTTGAACTGTTCGGTTCGGCCGCAAACATCGATTCGCCGAAAAATACCTTACCCAGGCTGATGCCATACAGGCCGCCGACCAGTGTCGACCCCTTCCAGCACTCGACCGAATGGGCATAGCCGCGGCGGTGCAGGCGGAGGTATGCCTGGATCATCTCCTTTGTTATCCAGGTGCCTTCTCCTTCCTTGCGCGGTGCCGCTGCGCAGCAGCTGATGACCTGGTCGAAATCGTGGTTGATACTCAGGCGCAGATCAGTATTTCGATAATAACGCCTCAGCCGCCTGGAGATATACATTTCTTCAGGGACGAGGATGAGTCGCGGCGAGGTGAACCACCAGAGGATCGGATCACCTTCCCCATACCAGGGGAATATGCCCTGTCGGTAGGCGGCGACAAGCCGCTCCACTGAAAGGTCGCCGCCGATCGCCAGCAGGCCGTTGGGCTCGGCCAGCTCAGGCGGCGGGAAGATGTGGTGCTCGGAAGACAGTTGAAATACCGGCATGACTATTGTTTCTTCAGGCTGCTGCTCTGTATGCGCCAATATCCATTTGATAAATGGCGTCATTGTGTTACAAGTTTGTTGTGATAGCAGGACTGAAAACCATACAACGATTACGTATTCTGGACAAATAGAAAGCAGATGATTTCCAGGCAGGAACCTTTTCCGGACCACATCGACACCACCTCTTTTTATGATGGCGGTTCGAGAAGGGACATTGTTGAACACATCACCTCGGCATTGAGCGAAGATGTCGCGCTGATCACCCTGACGGGTACCGACGGTTCCGGCAAAACCATGGTCTGCCGGATGGTCCGGGAGGAGCTCCCCGGTGATCAGGAGGTGCTCTTCTTCGAGCAGGGAGTGGAATCCTTCGATGAGGTCGTAAACCGGCTTGCTGCTCAGGTCGGCCAGGGCGAATTGGAAGAGATCAGCGATCGTAAAGCTCTCCTGGACAGGACCATTGAACTTCTCAGCGACAGCGATCGGCGCTTGATCATTATCATCGACTCGGCAGAAAACATATTTCTGGCGACGCTGGAACGGATTCGGCGCATGCTCGATGAGGTCAATGCGGACCGATTCTGCGTTCAGCTCATTTTAAGCGGCCGGCCGCTGCTCGCGCTCAACTACAAACAGCTGGCGATCATCGCTTTCAAACCGGCCGAGGAGAAGCATCTGAGCCTCGATCCTTTGGATGGTGAACAGACCTTCAACTATCTGAACCATTGCCTCGAACGCGCCGGTTTTACCGAAAAAGAGCGGTTCACCCGCACCCAGGCTGAAAATATTGCGGATGTGGCCCGCGGTAATTTCAGACTGATCAATCAGCTGGGCGGCAGATATTTCGATCCTGAGCGGGAAGTCGATTTAGACGAAGCCGAAATCGAGGAACTTTACAACGGTGTCTCGGCAGTTCGGGAAGATGGTGCGTATGAGAAGATTTCTGCCGGACTGAAAAATGTCGATCTCGATTTTCTCAAAGTGCCGCAACTTGGAATGCGCTGGTATGTGGCAGGCGGCGGCCTGATCCTCTTCATCCTTCTTCTTTTCCTCCTTCTCAGGGGAGGGGAAGAGGAAACGGGGACGCTGCCGGGGGCCGTCGATGTACCTGAGCTGACCCTGGAAAAAGTGGAACCGGACCCGATAGAGCTTCCGGAGCCGTCCATTGTTCAGGTGCCGGCAGCTGAGATTGCCGCCGAGCAGACGACCGCAGCTCCGCTGAAAGATGTGCCGCTGCCAGGATCCGTCGATGTACCTGAGCTGACCCTGGAAAAAGTGGAACCGGATCCGATGGAGCTTCCCGAGTCTTCCACTGTTCGGGCGCCGGCAGCTGAGATTGTCGCCGAGCAGACGAGCGCCGCTCCGCTGGAAGATGTGCCGCTGCCAATTGAAGATGAAAAGCCGGGAGATGCGGCTGTTGCCGGCCCTGATCCGGGGAATAAGCCGGTCCAGGAAAAGACAGTGGTGCCGGAGCCGGCCGCACTGGCCCGGGAAAAGAAGCCGATAGAGCGGCCTGGACAGGAGCCGGATTCGCCGATTGTCGTTGAAACGGCAGCAGCTGACGCAGAAGAGCCTTCCGTTGCAACAGGAGCGCTCGAGGAAGAGTCGCCGGCTGCAGCTGAAAAGCAGATAGTTGGGAAGGAACCGACACGTACCGAAAATGAAACTGAACCCGAAGCCGATTCCACGCAATCTGTGGTTGCGACTCCCGATAGCCAGGCTCCGGAAACAGAAACTACGCCGGCCGTCGCTGATGCGTCTGCTGACGAGCCGGTGGCCGCCTTGCCTCGGGAAAATCAGCCGGAACCCGCAGTTCCTGCGGTGGTTCCTCCTGAGCCGGCTGAAGAGGCAGATAAAACTGTTGCGGAAGGGAGCGTTACGAGTGGTGCAGAAACGCTGCGGGTGCCGCAGCTGAGCGTGTTGCCCAGAAAGCAGCCTTCAACGGAAGCGGTGCCGTTCAATGTCGTCACCCTGAGCCAGGAGAGCAAAAGAAAGCCTGAAGAGACCGCAGCGCAGGCTTCGGCTCAAACCGAACCGGAAGACCCCGATTCCTCGTCCCAGCCGCCTGCTGCTCGACAGTCCCGGGAAAGAGCGGAGCCGGAGATTACCGAAACGGTGCAGCCGGAAATACAGCCGGCTGAGGCGGTTCCATCGCGAGTCGTTGGGGACAGAACCGCAGTGCAGCCCGCGCAAAAGAGTCGCACCCCCGCCAGAAATCCGGACAACTACTATGCCGAACGCCTCGCCGCCGGGTCGCGCTGGCTGGTCGGCGGCAGCAGCCGGAAATATACCGTGCAGCTGATGGTCCTAAATGCCGAAGACGCCCAGGACAATGTCAGGGAGATGCTGGTTGAGGATGGCTATCAGTCGATTGTGGATGACCTCTATATTCTCAGAAAATCAGGCCAGCCGCAGACGGTAATGCTCTATTACGGAGAATTCGACTCCTCTGCCGAGGCGCGTCAGGCCAAAGCGCAACTGCCCTCGTTTCTGAACAGGCTCGAACCGTATGAACTCGCCGTCAAGGAAGCGGTAGCAAAAGCCAGAGCAGTTCAGTGACGAGCCCGACCTTTGTGTTGGACAATTCTATGCTCGAATTATCGCCCGATCATTCTTCCTATAAAAGCCGAAGGGACCGGAGTGTTGCTTCCACGGCACTGTTTCCGTCACTGTCTTTTTATCCCCGTTTCCTGATGGAGGTCTACCGCTCTGCCGGAAAAGCCCAGCGGGGAGAGTATGACAACGAAACCTGGCAGCGCAGCTCGATCAAAGTAGTGCGGGCGCTTGAATCGGTTGGCGTAGCGTTCGACGTCCAGGGGATAGAGAATATCAGCTCTGTTGACGGGCCGGTACTCTTTATCGGCAATCATCTCAGCGTCATGGAGACGGTGGTGCTGCCTGCCTGGATACTCTCCTACAAGCCGTTTACCTACGTGATCAAGCAGAGCCTGCTGGAGGTGCCGATTTTCAAGCACGTGATGAGTGCGCTTGACCCGATAGCGGTCACCCGGACCAACCCCCGCCAGGATCTGAAAACAGTGCTCGAACAGGGAGCTGAACGCTTGTCGCGAGCTCTGTCGATCGTTATCTTCCCGCAGACGACCAGGACCGCCTTCAACCCCGAGCAGTTCAGCACCATCGGGGTAAAACTGGCCAGAAGAGCCGGCGTGCCGATTGTGCCGCTGGCCCTGCTCACAGACGCCTGGGAAAACGGCAAAATCTCCAAAGACTTTGGCAGGATCGTCCCTTCACGAAGCGTGCATTTCGCCTTCGGAAAACCGTTAATGGTTGAAGGCAAAGGTGGTGATGAGCATCAGGCGATCATTGATTTCATCGAATCTCATCTGGCCCGCTGGGGCGCTGAGCGGCTCCCGTAGGAGTAGTTGAATTCGCTGAAAAAGCATAGCATCTATCTGGCGTTCTACATATTTTTATCTCAATCAGTTGTCTCATGAAATTTCATTGATTATATAAAACCCTATTTGAAGTAATCGTCAGTGCAGGCTTACCTTAAAGTAAATAGGCTGGTATCATTTGAGCCTTGATATGCCGTTAACGTTGAAAGTTATCATTAAAGAGGTACTTCATGAATGACCCAAAAGAAATTTCTCAAGAACGCATGCATACAAATGACGCTCCAAACCGAGCACGCAGGAAAGCAGTTAAGACAATTACAGGGAGTATCGGTGCACTTGCAGCGTATCATGTGTTGCCTGTAAAATGGTCTGCACCTGTAATTGAGCAGGTTTTCATCCCAGCCCATGCTCAAACAAGTGGCGTTGAAAATGACGGTGGTGAAAATGGTGGTGAAAATGGCGGAGGATCTGAAACAGTCTGTGATCGTGCAATTCCCGTCACATATAACGACCCGTCCCAAAATCCAATCTCCTTAACTGTCCCGGCTTGTGCCTCTAGTGCCACGCTGGAACTGGTTGGTGGAGCCGGTGGCGGCGGAGGTGGCGGCGGCGGTGGTGGCTTCGACAGTGACACCCAACCCGATACCGGAGGAAGCGGTGGGAGAGGTGCGGCTGGTGTGGTTAACAACACTTCTGTTAGCGTCACCCCAGGTGACACAATAATGATTTATGTGGGAGGCGGCGGCGGAGGCGGCGGAGGTGGTGTTGGGTTTCAGAGCGGTGGAGGTACTGGCTCAGGTGGGCCGGCTGGTGTTGGGGGAGCAGGCAGTCCGCAAGGTGCTGATGGCGTGGCCGGTCAAACTGATCAGACTGGAGGAGCTTCTCAAGCTGGCGGTGGTGGCGGCGGGGGAGCTGGAGGGACATCGACCGTTTCCGGAGGATCTTTTCCTGCAGTGAGCGCTGCTGGTGGTAATGGTGGCGGTGGCGGTTCTGGAATAGACGGGAACGATCCCGGCACATCACCAAATGGAGAAGATGGTGTGGATGGCGGTGCCGGCGGCATCACCAATAATGACGGGAATGGTGGCGCCGGTGGTGCAGGAGATACAACAAATGGTGGTGGAGGGGCCGGCGGCTCCGGCGGTGTAGGGGCTAATGGCACAGATGGGACGTCCGGAAGCAACGGTTCTGTGACTGTTACCTTCTTATAGGGTGATGCAAAAACCTAAAATCAATGAATGTGATGGCGCAGAAATCGCCCTTCCAGCTGAAGAAAATGTTTGATATGTCTGTAAATCCTTGGATGATCGCCATTCATTGTGACTGCCTGGTTCGTATTCACATTACTTCCGTGAGAGCGATGGGTCGGCTCAGGGTTTTGCCCCTGTAATAAACCGCGAAACTAAGGTTTACCGATTCCCAAATGTTTGAGCAGCGTGGCCAGGTCGCGGCTGTCAATTCGGGTTAAACCGATCTTTTGAGCATAGGTCTGGGCCTGCCGGAGCTGGTTTGGGGCGATGTTTGTTCTCAATTCAGGGTGTCTAGCTGCGTCTCCGCAGGGGCGGTACTGGTCCATGATATTGAGGTAGGTTTCTGTCGACAATTCGGCGGCGATGAAATCAAGAATTCGTTTGGTTTCATCGAGTGCTCCGGGCATCAGCAGGTGCCTGATCAGCAGTCCCTCGACGGCAATGCCGTCACGATCAAGCTGCAGGTCACCGACCTGGCCATGCATTTCGATAAGAGCCTCCCTGGCGACTGCCGGGTAGTCGGAAGCGTCACAATATTTTGCAGCGGAAACTTCGCTCCAGAATTTCACATCGGGCATGTAGATGTCGATAATACCTTCGAGCAGGCGTAGGGATTGAACCGACTCATAGCCGCTGCAGTTATAGACCAGCGGAAGCTTGAGTCCCTTTTCATAGGCGTGGGGAAGGGCTGCGAGAATCTGGGGGAGGACATGGCTGGGAGTGACGAAGTTAATGTTGTGACAGCCCTGCTCCTGGAGCTCGAGCATGATCGAGGCAAAGGTTTCGGCGTCGACCTCCCGGCCATGCTCGGGGTGGTTGCTGATATCGTAATTCTGGCAGAAACAGCAGCCAAGGCTGCAGCCGGAGATAAAAATGGTTCCCGAGCCGCGGCGGCCGACCAGCGGCTGCTCCTCGCCGAAATGGGGACTCCAGCTGGCGATGACTGCTTTGTCTGCAATACCGCACCGGCCCTTTTCACCTGCCCTGCGGTCGACCCGGCAGGTGCGCGGGCAGAGTTCACAGCTTGTCAATTTTTCTTCGGCGAGATGGATACGCCGGGCCAGTAGACCCGTTTTGAAACTGTAGCGTCCTCTGGTCATCTTCATCCCGTCTTTCAGGGAATCCTGATAATCCCCTGGATACGGTCGAGTTCGGCCAGCGACTGGGCATAGACGATCTTGGTCCGGTTTTCGGTCGACAGGGCCTGGGAGTAATCCTGCTGGGCGATCAGTACATCAAGGGTCGTCGAGCGGCCGGCCTCGAACTTGACCTGCTCGGCTTCGAGCCGTTTCCTGGTGGCGACCGATGTTTTACGGGTGGCCTCGATCGCTTTGAGTGCCAACTCGACATCGCGAACCGTAACCCGAACCGTCCTGCGGATGTCCTGCTTGAGCTGCTCGACCCTGAATTTACTTTTGTTGAGAGAAGCTCGTGCCTGGCGGTAGCGGCCCTCCGCCAGCGAGTTGTCAAGCGGTCTGGAGATGCTGAGACCGATCTGCCAGCGGGTGTCGCTGTCTGAGATCGAATTATCAAGGGCGCTTGTATAATCTTCGGCGTTGGCGCCAAAGCCGACGGTACCGAGCAGATCGAGCGATGGTTTCTGATTGTCATCCGCTTTTTTCAGCTGGTATTGGGAGGCCTCGACCTGCAGCGCTGCAGCCTGGAGGTCCGGACGATTATTTATTGCTCTGTCATAGATCTTCATGATCTCGGGGCGAACCGGGTCAATGGGGGGTGAGTCGACCGGGTCAAACGGGATCAGCCACTCCTCGCTGTTGAGCAGCAGTTTCAGGTTGTCTTCGGCAAAACCGATCTGGCGCTCTCCCGAGATCAGATCCTGTTCGCGCTGGGCGACTTCCGCCTGGGGCTGAAAGAGATCGATGGCGGCAAGTTTGCCTGCTTCGATTCTGACCTCGGTGTCCTCTTGTAATTTTCTGGCGAGTGCCAGTGAAAGCTCCAGTACCTCGAGATTCTGGTGAGCGAAAACAAGCTCCCAGTAAGCACTTTTGACTTCTGATGCGAGATCGGCGGCGGCACCGTCTACCACAAATGATGCGGCTTGGACCTGGGTTCTGGCACTGTTCAGATCGGCCATCTGTACATCTGTTCCAAGACCTCTGAGCAGCGGCTGCCGCAGTTCGAGCGTCACCTCCGAGTTGTAGACCGGGTCGAAGAGGTAGAGCTCTGAATCGGTGTCCAGGTTTCCGTTGTTCCAGCGCAGTTCCATTTCGGTTCCCGGGGTGAATCGTTTCTGCACACCGGCGTTCCAGGCGGCGGTTTTTTCTTCACCCCCCTCAATCTGGGTCACCGGGGTCTCGCTTCTTCTGCCGGCGCCGACATCGGCACTGAGCTGCACATCGAAGGTGCCTTCTGCGGCCATTGCCGCACCTTCGGCTTCGGTGACATCTTCCTGGGTCAGCCTGAGGCCGAGGTTTTTGAGCAGTGCCGTTTCAACCGCTTCGGCCAGGCTCAGCTCGATCTCTTCTTCTTCGGCGCCGGCTGAAACACCAGTGACGGCAGCCAGAAGCACCATGCCGAGAATCTGTTTCTTGATAAAGGGTCGCATTATTTCGAATCCTTCCTGATCAGTTGTTCTCCTGCCAGCAGCGGGTAGGGTTTCCAATACAAGGTTCTCAATCTGTTGACCAGGCGCTGCCTGAACTCGGAGGCCTGCTCGAACAGATAGTAGAGGGTCGGGACCACCATCAGGGTCAGGAAGGTGGCGACCAGCAGGCCGAAGATGACGACAATGGCCATCGACAGCCACATTTGACTCGATTCGCTGACCCAGGAAATGGACATGGAACGAAAATCAAACGAGACACCGGTGACCATCGGGATCAACCCTAAAATAGTCGTCACGGCAGTCAGCAGAACCGGCCTCAGCCTGGTCGCTCCGGCGGCAATTACCGCATCACGCAACTCAAAGCCGCGATCCCGCAGTTTGTTGGTGTAGTCGATCAGAACAATGGCGTTGTTGACCACGACCCCGGCCAGGGAGATGACCCCGACGCCGGTCATGATGATGCCGAAGGGCTGGGCGAAAAGGGTCAATCCGAGAAAAGCGCCGCCCAGCGAGAGAATAACCGAGGTCATGATGATAAACGGCTGGCTGATCGAGTTGAACATCGAAACCAGGATCAGGAAAATCAGCAGCAGGGCGACCAGAAAGGCTTTGGTCAAAAAATCCTGGGATTCCTGCTGGAACTCGAACTCGCCGGTAAATTTGGCCTTGTATCCCGGGGGCAGCGGGAATTTGGCCAGAAATTTTTCCGCTTCTGCCCGGGCCACGGGACCGGGGATCTTGGTCTCGTCGACATTGGCCTTGACGGTAACCACGCGTTCGTTGTTGATCCGGTTGATGTTGCCGATGGTTCCCCCGAAGTTCACTTCGGCGATGGTTGACAGCGGCACCAGTTCGCCGGACGGGGTCGGCAGCATCAGTTCGCGCAGGACATCGACCACTTTGCGGTCTGATTCCTTGAGCTGGACGGTAATGTCATAATCGTCGTCACCCTCTCTGAATGAGGAGACCTCGAGACCGTTGTAGGCGCTCTTCAGCGCAAAACCGATCATGTTGGTGGTCAAGCCGAAGAGAGCGGCTTTCTGGCGGTCGATATTGACCTCGACCGATGGAATACCCTCGACGAAGTCATCGCGAATATCCTCGACGTGGGGAATAGTCTCGAGAATGTCTTTCACCCGCTTGGAGATTTCTCCCAGCACGGTGAAATTATCCCCCGAGATCTCGATATTGATCGGGGCGCCGGTGGGCGGGCCTTCCTCTTCTTTGGCGATGGTCAGCTTGCCGCCGGGAATGTATTGAATCCGCTTCCGTATCTCTTCCACATCCGCCTGGGAAGAGCGGGCCCGGTCCTGCAGATCGATAAAACGGATGCCGATATGGTTCGGCGTGTTGGCAGAAAAAGACGAACCGCCGCCTGAGGCGACCGTGCCGCGCATGTAAATCGACTCGATGTTGGCCAGATCACTCGGGCCGTAAATCGTCTCCCCGTCGACGGTCTGGTGTTCTTTTCGGGAGAGGGCTTTAAGTATGGTCATGTCCGGGTCGGTCGGGGTGCCGTCGATTTCGGTGTCGACGCCGCTTATGGCATATTCGACCCGTTTGGTAATCGTATCGATGTAATCGATGTCGGCACCTTCCGGAACGTCGATATTGACATAAATGCCTTTGGGATCGATCTCCGGAAAAAACTCAACCGGTTTCAGCAGGCCGACGACCATCAGCCAGGCCTGGAACATCAGGATCAGGACAAAAACGGCGATGCCGATGATCGCCAGCGGAGTCCGCAGCGCCCGGGACAGGGCTTTCGTGTAGTAGGTGAGCAGAAATCCTTTGATTTCCACAGGCCTCTGCACCGCCTCCGACATATCCTCGATATTTTTCGAATCTGTCTGGGCCGGCGGATTTTTCAGCTTCATGAACAGGGAAACCATGGCAGGGTTGATGACCATGGCGACAAAAAGGCTCGATGCCAGCGTGATGATCAGGGTCAGCGGCAGATAGCTCATGAACTCACCCATGATACCCGGCCAGAAGAGCATCGGCGAGAAGGCGGCCAGGGTGGTCAGGGTCGAGCCCATCACCGGGTAGGCGACCTCGGATGTGGCCTTCATTGCCGCTTCGACCCGCGTTGCGCCCTGTTCCATGAACCGATAGGAGTTCTCGACAATGACGATGGCGTTGTCGACCAGCATCCCCAGGGCCAGGGTCAGGCTGAAGAGCACCACCATATTGAGGGTGATCCCCATCGCATAGAGAACCGCGAAGGAGAGCAGCATTGAAAACGGAATGGCGAGGCTGACCAGCAGAGCGTTGCGAATGCCCATCACCAGGAAAATGACCAGCAGGACAAGTACCAGGCCGGTGAGGATATTGTTTTCAAGATCGGCGACCATGTTCTTGATATCGGCCGACTGGTCCATGACCTTGGTGATTTCGGTGCCCAGGGGCCAGGTTACACGGGATTCTTCGATAATCCTTTCCCACCGAATCGCTGATCTCGATGATATTCTCACCGGTCCGCTTTTTTACCGAGATATTGACGGCATCCCGGCCGTCGAGGCGTGCGCGTGAGGTTTCCTCCTTGTAGTCATCGATGACTCTGGCAACGTCTTTGAGATAGATCGGTTCACCGTCGCGTATATCGACAACCAGTCCGTAAATCTCTTCGGGAGTCTTGAACTCTCCGGGTACGCGCAGCTGAAAACGGCCGCTGCCAAGTCGGATGACGCCGCCCGAGGTGTTCTGGTTCTCGCCGTAGACGACTTCCTGGAAATCACCGATTGAAAGGCCGTAGTGGGCCAGCTTCTCCGATTCGACCTCGACCCTGATTTCACGCTCGAGACCGCCGGTGACTTCGACCTCGAGAACGCCGCTGATCGCTTCGATATCATCTGAGAGATCGTCGGCGATATCCTTCAGGCAGGGCAGCCCGCAGGTTCCGGAGAGTGAATAGACAGCGATCGGCATCTCGGAGAAATTGACCTCGAAAACGGTTGGATCATCTTCGAGATCAGAAGGCAGAGAGCCCAGCGCCTGGTCAACCTTGTCCTTGACATCCTGCAGGGCCTTGTCGATATCGGTGCCGGTGACGAATTCGATATTGATCGAGGAGAGGCCTTCGGAGCTGACCGACTGGATCTTCTTGAGCCCGTCGAGCCCTTTGAGTTTCTTCTCGATTTCAATGGTCACCGATGTTTCGATGTCGGTCGGTGAAACGCCTCGATAGCTGGTCGACACAAAAACATTGGGAATGGTGATATCGGGCGAGCTTTCACGCGGCAAAACCACGTAAGAATAGAGGCCGACGATGATCAGCAGCAGGGAGAGCACGAGCACCGTCGTGCTTTTCCTGACCGCGGTATCGGAAATAATCATAGCGTGTAGGCCTCCAGGTCGGTGATAACCTTGACAACCTTGACAGCACGGCCGTCCTCGACGTCGCGGTGTCCTTCGACGACGACGTGATCGCCCGGTTCGAGACCGCTGGTGATCTCGACCATCCATTTCTCCATGATGCCGGTTTCAACAGTCCGTTTTTCAACAACCCCGTCTTTTTCGACGAACACATACTGTTCGTTGTTGCGGGAGATAATCGAATAAAAGGGTATCGTCAGGGTTTCTTTGCTCTTCTCTTTGACGATATCGGCGCGGACGAACATGCCCGGCAGGATCTGGTGGTCGGGATTGTCGATTTCCAGCTCGAGCCGATAGAGGCGGGCGAGCGTATCGGGCGAGGTGGAGATGAAATGGCGCCTGCCGGTCACCCGCAGATCATCGAGGGCCTTGATCGTCACATCGACCGTGTCAAGCTGTCTGACTGCGGTAACGTCCGACTCGGGTATGCCGATAACGGCTTTGACCCGGTCGATCTGCAGCAGTTCGGCGACCATATCGCCAACCCCCAGGTACATGCCGACCTTGGCCTCGAGACGCCTGACGACCCCGTCCATCGGAGCTTTGATGGTGGTGCGTTCAAGCATGAGCCGGGCATTTTCAAGATCGGCCCGGGCGGTCTGCATGTTCGTTTCACGCGCCTCGAGTTCAGCCGGCGGGATGACGCCTTTGGCATAGACGCTTTTGTCGCGTTCGTAGTCGGCTTTGGCCAGATCATACGCCGCCCGGGCCCGGTCGAGGGCGATCTGGTAATCGGCCGATTCGATCTGAGCGAGGATATCACCTTTTGTGACGCGATCACCTTCCTGAACCATGACCTCGTCGATGGTCCCGGAGACCTTGGCGGTCAGATTGAGCTGGGTCCAGGCTTCGACCGAGCCGGGCAGGTTCAGGCGGTTGCTGATCGTCGTCGGCTCGACTGCCATGACGACGGTGTTCACCGGAGGACGCTCCTGTTTGACCGCCGCTTCCTGCTCGGCCTGAATTGCGGACTTCTTGTCGCTGATCGCCATGAAGAGCATGACGATCAACACTGCCATCGCCAGCAGAATCATGCGGGGCAGGTTGTTGAAGAAGAAAAAGACAATCTTCCCGCGAACGGTTACGGGTTTTTCGTAGTGCGTTTTCACAAGATCACCGGGTCCTGATTTATGGTTTGAGACCCTCGAGGGTCTGATCGAGCATGACTGCCATTGCCTCCGGGATATCCTCGGTCGGTATCATTCCGGTATACCAGCATGAGACAAGAAGCAGGTAGAGGGCATAAAAATGGCCTGAGATATGCAGCAGTTCCAGTTCTTTTCTGAGCTCACCACGCTCCTGGGCGCGCTGATAGATCGGATAGAGCAGTTCGAAATAGCTGTCCTGCATTTCCAGGTCTTCCTTGGACGAGCCCTGTTTCGGAAAGACCTTTTCCTGCAGAAAGACTCTGCTGAACTCACGGTTTTCCGCCACGTACTTGAAGTCCGCCAGGAAAATGACCATCAGCTGCTCTTTCAGCGCTGTATCCGGGCTTGTTTTTGCCGCCAGTTCGCTTCTGGCATACTCGAGAATATCATCACAGAATGCTTTGACGATAGCGCGCTTATTGTGAAAGTAGCTGTAGACGGTGCCTTTGCCGACTCCCGCTTCTCTGGCCAGTTCCTCTATAGAGGTCTGTTCATAGCCATTGCTGGAAAAAAGCTTGATGGCGGCATCGAGGATGCGTGTTCTTTTTAAAATTTTGTTCTGTTCTCGTATTGAGCTCATAGTCGTCTGTATAGATCTTATTCTGATGCCGTTGCGATGGTATCAGGTGGACCATATAAAAGTGTTTCAGCAAAAAAAAATGACCGCGGTCGATTTATAAGTGTAATTTCGACCGCGGTCAAGAAAAAAATGACCGCGGTCGAAAAAATAATTAAATCATAATAATTTTAAAAATTTATATTGATGTCATGAACACATTGATTGGTTTGAATGTAAACGAAAGAATCTTTTCTTCTGACGGGCCCCGCGGTTTCAGTACTCGTTTTGAATATGAAAAGATAGCATTGCCGAAGCCGCGCTGCTGAATTAAGGTAGAGCGGTTGCAGAGATGCCGATGGCAGTTTCAGGTCGCTGCTGTTCCAATCATAAAAGAGAGCCAGGCTCTAACGAGAGTAGCCAGCAATGGAAATTCAAGCGCAGGTCAGTCAGTGGCTTTCCGGTCTTGCCGGCGTGCTGCAGTTCGGTTACGCCTTCGGAGCCGGCATGGTGTCGGCGGTGAACCCGTGCGGATTTGCGATGCTGCCGGTGTATCTGTCGCTCTATCTGGGGGCGGAGGAAGAACAATTTCTGGAGCGTCCCTGGTATATCAGGGCAGCCCGGGCAGCCGCTGTCGCTCTGGTCGTTACCGCCGGGTTCGGCCTGCTTTTCGCTGTAATCGGCATTCTTGTGTCTGCCGGGGGTTCCTTTCTGCTCAGCCTGATGCCGTGGTTCTCGGTTATTATCGGCAGCTGTCTCATTCTGCTTGGTATCTGGCTGCTGCTCGGCAAGCATGTGTCGCTCGACTTCATGACCCGGATTTCCGCTAAGATCGGTGATCCCAGAAATATCAGCGTCAAAGGTTTCTTTCTCTTCGGCCTCGGTTTCGGCGCCACCTCGCTGGGCTGTACGCTGCCGATTTTCCTGGTGGTGGTCGGCGGTTCGCTGACTTCGGGAAATTTTGGTTCGGGGCTTCTGCAGTTTGTCCTCTATATCATGGGTACCGGCTCGGTACTGATGGTCTTATCCATCGCCATGGCACTGATCAAGGGTGGAATCGTCCTTTCCCTGTTTCGGCGTATCGTTCCTTATGTAAATAAGATTTCAGCGATTTTCCTGATTCTTGCCGGAAGCTATATCTGCTATTACTGGCTGACAAGCGGTCTCTTGCTGTTATGATTTCGCCGCTGATGCGGGGGATGGCGGCCGCTACGCTGGCCTACATTATCTGGGGCCTGCTGCCGGTCTACTGGAAAATGCTGGACCATCTGCCTGCCTATGAAATCCTCGGGCACCGGATGGCCTGGTCCCTGCCGTTTATCGTCTTGTTCCTGCTGCTCTCACGGCAGCGAATATCGTTTTCTCAGTTTCAGGATAAAACGGTATATATCATGTCCGCTGCCAGTGCCGGGCTGCTGGCAGTCAACTGGCTCGTTTATATCTGGGCTGTGAACAGCGGTTTCATCGTCGAGGCGAGTCTGGGATACTATATCAACCCGCTGGTGACGGTCTGCTTTGGCATGATCTTTTTCAAGGAACGCCTCCGCCCCGGACAGATGGTTGCAATCCTGCTGGCGCTGGTCGGAGTTGTTTATCTTACTGTCGTCTACGGCAGATTCCCCTGGATAGCTTTTGCTCTGGCAATGACTTTTGGTGTCTATGGACTGCTCCACAAGAAAATCGGCATCGCGCCGTTGAAAAGCCTCTACCTGGAAACCTTAATATTTTTCCTGCCGGCGCTGATATTGGTTGTTTATCTGGGGCGTGACGGCAGCTCGGGATTCATCCACGGTGACGTCAAAACCATTGCCTTACTCGCTGGAACCGGCCTGATCACGACCATACCGCTCCTGCTCTTTGGCTATGCGGCGCAAAAGATTCCGTTGTTTCTGCTCGGTATTCTGCAATACAGTGCACCGACGCTGAATCTGCTGCTCGGCGTTCTTGTCTATGGCGAGGATTTTCCGGCAAGCCGGATGATCGGCTTTCTGCTGGTCTGGAGTGCGCTGCTTGTCTTCATGCTTGAAGGACTCAGGCAGAGAGCCCGACAGCGCCGTTTTATGATCGTTTCAAGTCATTGATAGACGATTGTCGTACCATAAAAAAAAACAGTGCTTATAATAAAGTCACAGAGGGTCTTTGCATGATGTGACAGCGGGCCGACTCTTCTCTTCTTTCACTCCCTCTCTCCACCAGGCCTTGCAGATCATCATGCTGAGGCCCCGTTTTTTATGCAGTAGAACGCCTCCACCCGCCACCAGTACCATTTCTTTCAGCACCGTGTTCAGAGTTCAGCCTGAAGAATGCGCCGGGTTACGCTCAGTGCGGCCTGAGTTGCCGCCACATCATGCACCCTGAAGATAGAGATATTCTTGTCCAGGCTCAAAGCTGAGACGACACTGGTTATCTGGTCCCGCTGATCTGCTTCCAGACCAGTCAAATCACCTAAAAAACGCTTGCGTGAATGGCCGAGCAGAACCGGCTGGCCAAGCTCTGAGAGTTGATCGAGGTGGTTGAGGAGCTGCAGGTTGTGAACCAGTTTCTTGCCAAAACCGATGCCCGGATCGATAATCACCCGGCTCAGATCGACTCCGGCGGCAGCGATGATTGCCAGACGTTCTTTAAAGAAGTCGATCACCTCTGCGACTACGTTGTCATAGCTCGGCTCATCCTGCATGGTGCCGGGTGTTCCCTGCATATGCATGATGATCACTTCGTTAGTGCAGCTGTGCACCAGCTCGATCATTTCCGGATCTTTGCGCAGGGCGGTGACGTCGTTGATGATGTCGGCACCGGCGGCGAGGGCCTGCCGGGCGACTTCGGCTTTGCTGGTATCGATGGAGATGGGAACCGCAGAGAATGTCCGGATCGACTCGATGATCGGGATGACCCGGGCCAGTTCATCATCGATGCTGACCGGTTCAGCATAGGGACGCGTTGATTCACCGCCGATATCTATGATATCGGCGCCTTCATCGATCAGCCTGCGGGCCTGATCCAGAGCTGATCCGTACTCGAAAAAACTGCCGCCGTCCGAAAAGGAGTCCGGCGTAACATTGAGGATGCCCATGATCCTCACGGATCGGGCAACGCTCAAGGGCTGACTCCCTGCTCCCCCTGTTCTCCAGCTGAACCGCTTTCTTCTGACGGAGGAACGTCTACCGCTTCTTCGGATTTCAGCTCTTCACCACTTTCTTCAGTTTTCTTCTGCTGGCGGGGCGGCTCGGGCTTTCGCTGCTGAGGCCCATCGTAGGTGTATTCGTCCGGGCGCAATTCAGCCAGGATCCGCTGGATATCGTCGAGAACGATGGTCTCTTTCTCCAGCAGCTCTTCAGCCATGTATTTAAGTATGTCGCGATGCCCCTCGAGCAGCTCAGTTACCTTGTTACTGGCATCGAGGATTATCTCTTTTACGGCCACATCAATCTGCCGGGCCGTTTCCTCACTGAAGTCACGATTCTGGGCGATTTCCCGGCCCAGGAAGATCTGTTCTTCCTTTTTTCCGTAGGTGAGAGGACCAAGCTCGTCACTCATACCCCACTCGCAGACCATCTTGCGGGCCAGTCCGGTTGCCCGCTCCAGGTCGTTGCCGGCGCCGGTGGTGATCTCATCGAAGATCAGTTTCTCGGCAATGCGGCCGCCAAAGAGGATCGAGATCGAATTTTTCAGATACCCTTTCGAGTGGGTGTACTTTTCGTCGATCGGCAGCTGCATGGTCAGTCCAAGGGCGCGGCCGCGCGGGATGATGGTCACCTTGTGGATCGGATCGGTATCGGGCAGCAGGTAGGCGACAAGGGCGTGTCCAGCCTCGTGATAGGCGGTCACTTCCTTCTCTTTCTCGGTGATGATCATCGAACGCCGTTCGGCACCCATCATGATCTTATCCTTGGCTTTTTCCAGCAGCTCCAGGGTGATCTCCTTGGCTCCTTCACGGGCGGCCATCAGGGCTGCTTCGTTGATCAGGTTTTCGAGGTCGGCCCCGGAAAAACCAGGGGTTCCTCGAGCCAGAATCTCGTAGTCGATGTCGGCGGCCATCTTGGTCTTTTTGCCGTAGATCTCGAGTATCTTCTGTCTGCCGCCCACGTCGGGAATCGGTACCACCACCTGGCGGTCGAAGCGGCCCGGTCGGAGCAGGGCCGGGTCGAGAACATCGGGGCGGTTGGTTGCGGCGACGATGATAACGCCTTCGTTGGATTCAAAACCATCCATCTCGACCAGCAGCTGGTTCAGCGTCTGCTCGCGTTCGTCATGTCCGCCGCCCAGACCGGCGCCGCGGTGGCGGCCGACCGCATCGATCTCGTCGATGAAGATGATACAGGGGGCGTGTTTCTTGCCCTGATTGAAAAGATCCCTGACCCGTGAGGCGCCGACACCGACAAACATCTCGACGAAATCGGAACCCGAAATCGAAAAGAAGGGGACATCGGCCTCGCCGGCAATAGCTCTGGCCAGCAGGGTTTTACCGGTACCCGGCGAGCCGGCCAGCAGCACGCCTTTGGGGATCCGGCCGCCGAGGGCGGTGAACTTGTGGGGGTCTTTAAGAAAATCGATGATCTCCTCGAGTTCTTCCTTGGCTTCGTCGATCCCGGCGACGTCGGCAAAGGTAACCTTGTTGGTTCCCTGTTCCATCAGCTTGGCCCTGGTTTTACCGAAGGAGAGGGCGCCGCCCTTGCCGCCGCCCTGCATCTGGCGCATGAAGAAGATCCAGACACCGATCAGCAGCAGCATCGGGAACCAGGATACGAAAATGGTCATCAGCCAGTTGTCTTTCTGGCTTTCCTTAACGGTGATATCGACACCCGCCTGTCTGAGCATCGGTATCAGCTCATTGTCGTTGGCCGGAAAGATGGTTCTGAAAGGCTGGCCGTCCTGCAGGGTGCCGGAGATCGTGTCTCCGTCGATGCGCACCCGGTTGATCGACTTGTTCTCGATCTTGGCCATGAAGTCGCTGTAGGTCAGCGAGGAGATATTACCCTGCGGTTTGTTGAAGAGATTGAACAGCAGGATCATGGTCAGACCGATCACCAGCCACATGCTCAGATTCTTATAAAAGGTGTTCAAACGAACCTCCGACACTGAAAACGATTGAGCTGAAAAGGATTTTAAACATAAGGTCCTACGTTAAAACATCTACGCCCGATGTCGAGTACATTGCTCTACTTAATGTAGTCATCAGGCAAATTTTTGTACAGGTTTTACCCCGATTGTCGTTTCGCCAAAGGCCCTCATCGCGCTGACGAAGGCGGCGGCTCCGTTGGTCGTGGTGGTGTAGGGGATGTGCAGATCGATGGCCGCACGGCGTATCTGGTAGCTGTCTTCAGTGGTACGGCGGCCCATGGATGTGTTGATGATCCAGGTGATTTCGTGGTTGCGGACCATGTCGAGAATATGGGGCCGGCCCTGGGAAATTTTGTTGATCCGATGACTGTCGATATCGTTGGCGAGCAGGAATTCATTGGTCCCGTCTGTTGCAAAGAGGGTGAAACCCATCTTTTTCAAAGCTCCGGCGACCCCGACGATCGAGTCCTTATCGCTGTCTCGCACCGAGATGAAGACATTGCCTTTTTCGGGCAGCTTCGAACCGGCCGCCAGCAGCGCCTTGCCGATGGCCAGGCCGAGGTTGTCGTCGATACCCATGACCTCGCCGGTGGACTTCATCTCCGGTCCGAGCAGTGAATCCACGCCTTCGAAGCGGTCGAACGGAAAAACGGCTTCTTTGACCGCCCAGTGGCTGATAGACACTTCCTCTGTCAAACCAAGCTCGGGGAGGCTCTTGCCCATCATGATCTTGGTGGCCAGCTTGGCCAGCGGAACGCCGGTTGCCTTGCTGACAAACGGAACCGTTCTCGAGGCCCGGGGGTTGACCTCGAGGACGTACAGGGTTTCGTCCTTGATGGCGTATTGCACGTTCATCAGGCCGATGACGCCTAACTCGACGGCCATCGCCCTGCTGGCCGAGGTGATCTCTTCGATCATTTTCCCAGAGAGCGAGTGGGGCGGCATTACACAGGCCGAATCACCGGAATGAATTCCGGCTTCTTCAATATGTTCCATGATACCGCCGATGATGGTGTTTGTACCATCACTGATGGCGTCCACATCGACCTCGGTGGCATCCTTCAGAAACTGATCGATGAGGATCGGATGTTCCTGGGCCGTTCCGCCGATGGAAATCATGAACTCCTTGATCGCCTCTTCGGTATAGGCGATTCTCATGGCCCGGCCGCCCAGCACGTATGAGGGGCGGATGACCACCGGATAGCCGATCCGGTTGGCCGCTTCGATGGCTTCCTCTTCGGTGAAGACGGTGTCGTTTTCGGGTTGTCTCAAATTCAGTTTCTGCAGGAATTTCTGGAAACGCTCCCGGTCCTCGGCGCGGTCGATCGCATCGGGCGGAGTGCCGATAATTGGAACTCCGGCTTCTTCGAGCGGAACAGCAAGGTTCAGCGGTGTCTGGCCGCCGAACTGGACGATGACACCATCGGGCTGTTCCTGGTCGATGATGTTGAGCACATCTTCTCTGGTCAACGGTTCGAAGTAGAGCTTGTCCGAGGTGTCGTAGTCGGTCGAAACGGTCTCCGGGTTCGAGTTTACCATGATCGACTCGACGCCGATTTCCCGCAGTGCAAAGGAAGCGTGCACACAGCAGTAGTCGAACTCGATTCCCTGGCCGATCCGGTTCGGTCCGCCGCCCAGGATGATGACTTTTTTGCGCTCACTCTTCGTTGCTTCGTTCTCCTGCTCATAGGTGGAGTAATAATAAGGGGTGTATGATTCAAATTCGGCGCCGCAGGTGTCAACCAGTTTGTACACCGGTGCCACTCCCTGTTCGCTGCGCAGCGTTCTGATCTCTTTTTCGGTCTTGCCGCATAGGTAGCCGATCTGCTGATCGGAGAAGCCCTGCTGCTTGCTGATGGTGAACAGCTCGCGGTCCAGCCCGTCGGCTCCGGCGCGGCGGATTCGTGTCTCGGTTGCGACGATCTCCTCCAGGTTAAAAAGAAACCAGGGATCGATCCGGGTTAACTCATAGATCCGCTCGGTGCCAATGCCCCGTCGCAGGGCTTCGTAGAGATATGCGACCCGTTTGGAACTGGGCGTAATAAGGCCGCTTTCTAAATCAATGTCATCGATATGCTCAAGCATTTCCCGGCCGTCGCCGCCGAAGCCGAAACGGCCGATTTCGAGCGAGCGCATACCTTTCTGAAAGGCTTCCTTGAAGGTCCTGCCGATGGCCATGGTCTCACCGACCGATTTCATCGAGGTGGTCAAAAAATCCTCCGCGTCGGGAAACTTTTCAAAGGTCCAGCGCGGAATCTTGACGACGCAGTAATCGATGGTCGGTTCAAAGGAGGCGTAGGTCTCTTTGGTGATATCGTTCGGAATTTCATCGAGGGTATAACCAACCGCCAGCTTGGCGGCAATTTTGGCGATCGGAAAGCCGGTGGCTTTGGAGGCCAGCGCCGAACTTCTCGATACCCGCGGGTTCATCTCGATCACCATCAGTTCGCCATCTTCGGGGTTGACCGCAAACTGCACGTTCGAGCCGCCGGTCTCGACACCGATTTCGCGGATGATCGCAATGGCCGCATCGCGCATGATCTGATACTCGCGGTCGGTGAGGGTCTGGGCCGGAGCCACGGTGATCGAGTCGCCGGTGTGCACCCCCATGGCGTCGATATTTTCGATCGAGCAGATAATGACGACGTTGTCCTTGGAATCGCGCATGACTTCGAGCTCATACTCTTTCCAGCCGAGCAGGCTGCGCTCGAGCATGATTTCGCTGGTCATTGACAGATCGAGGCCCTGTTTGCAGAGGTCTGCAAGCTCCTGGCGATTGTAGGCGACGCCGCCTCCGGTTCCGCCAAGGGTGAAACTCGGCCGGACAATGACCGGAAAACCGAGTTCATCGCCGGCCGTAATCGCCTCATCGAGGGTATGAACGATGGCCGACTCCGGTACGTTGAGGTTTATCGCCCGCATCGCGTCCCTGAATTCGTCCCGGCCTTCGGCCTTGTGAATGACGTCGATGTCGGCGGCCAGCATTTCGACGCCGTATTGTTCCAGGGCGCCGGTTTCGGCTACCTTGATCGCCGTGTTCAGCGCGGTCTGGCCACCGAGGGTGGGGAGCAGGGCGTCCGGGCGCTCCTGTTCGATCACCTTGATCACCATTTCCGGTGTGATCGGCTCGATGTAGGTGGCGTCGGCCAGCCCCGGGTCGGTCATGATCGTTGCCGGGTTGGAGTTGATCAGCACCACTTCATAGCCTTCTTCCTTCAGGGCTTTGACGGCCTGGGCGCCGGAATAGTCGAATTCACAGGCCTGGCTGATGATGATCGGGCCCGAGCCAATGATGAGGATCTTCTTGATATCGGTTCGTTTGGGCATAATGGATAGCGGGTTGAATGGTTGCCGTAACGGTTATTTTGTTTGGCCGGCCTTGTTATGAAACGTTCCTGACCATATCGATGAAGCGGTCGAACAAATATTCAGCATCGTGCGGTCCCGGAGCATGCTCCGGATGATACTGGACCGAAAATGCCGGATATTTTGTGTGTCGCATGCCTTCGCAACTGTTGTCATTGAGGTTGATATGGGTCAGTTCAACAAGCTCCGGATCCAGCGTTTTCATATCGACGCAGAAACCGTGGTTCTGTGAGGTGATCTCCACCTTTCCGGTCTGCAGGTCCTTTACCGGCTGGTTACCGCCCCGGTGACCGAACTTCAGCTTGTAGGTCTCGCCGCCGTAGGCCAGGCCAAGCATCTGATGGCCGAGGCAGATGCCGAAAATCGGTTTTTTACCGAGCAGTTCACGGATGGTTTCCACCACGTTTTCAACCCCTTCCGGATCTCCCGGGCCATTGCTAAGAAAAATGCCGTCGGGTTCCATACCCAGAACGGTCTGGGCATCCATCGTGGCGGGGACCACCTGGACCCGGCAGCCGCGCTTTTCCAAGAGCCGTATCTGGTTGAACTTGATGCCGAAATCAAAGGCGACGATCTTGATATCAGAAGCCGCGCACGCCGGTTTGAATTCAGTCCCGGGCAGCGGTTTGTCATTAAACCAGGTATAGGGTTCGGTGCAGCTCACCCGTTTGACCATGTCCCGGCCAACCAGTCCGGACCATGCTTTGGCCCGCTCTATCAGCGATTCGGGTCGCAGATCTTCTGTCGAGACAATGCCTTTCATCGCCCCGGCGGTGCGGATATGTTTAACCAGAGCGCGGGTGTCGAAGCCTTCGACGCCGAGTACCCCGAATTCCTGGAGAAAATCGGCCAATGGCCGGGTCGATCTGAAGTTGGAAGGTCGGCCCTGATACTCTTTTACCAGAAAGGCTTTCGGGTGGACGGCCAGCGACTCCATGTCGTCGTGATTAATACCGTAATTGCCGATCAGCGGATAGGTCATGGTGACGATCTGGCCGGTGTAAGACGGGTCGGTCAATATTTCCTGGTAGCCGCTCATCGAGGTGTTGAAGACGATCTCGCCGACAGCCTCCCCGGGGCCGGTAAATGAGCGTCCCTCGAAGATGGTGCCGTCTTCCAGGGCGATGATAGCTTTCATATTCTGATTCCTTTGTGATGGGGAGAGCCGGCAGGTTTTTGGTTACGCCTGACGAGGCGGGCCGACCTCCATGGATGCTCGGGAATATTCTCGATATTTTATCGACACAAAATATCAATAATTAACTCGGAAACACTATCAAGGTCAACTCAATTCATGCCCGCCGTGTCCGGACCTGGAGCTGTGCGGCGGAACTCAGGCAGATCAGCAAACGACCGCCGAAGGCCGGCAGAGAAAGAATTGATATGGTTCTGACGGTATAGAGCCGTATCACTTCGGACCTGCCCGCCTCTTGAGTTTGTTTCAGACTCATGGTAGAGCAGGTTCATGATCACAGAAACAACGAACGATCCGCAGGAGCAAACCTGGCTGAGCCTGGTAGCCGTCGAATCTCCGTTGAGAATCGCGCGTTTCTCGGCGACGGCAGACCAGGTCTGGTGCATATATGGGGATAACCGGTCAGGAATCGAGCGTTTCGTCGACCTGTTCCGGCCGATCGATAAACAGACGCTTACAGGTGAGCGGCTCGATTTGCCTGATAATCTCGGTCTTGTCAGCTTCAAGGATCAGCAGGAACTGTTCGAACAGGAGGTGCGAAACGACGAATCCGATTTTCTGGACCGCCCCGATCCGGGTACGCCGGCCAATGCATTTATCAAAAATCTTGACGAAAATCGGTCACTGATCGAGCAGTTGCGGCTGACTCACGTGCTCGACAGCGGTTATCGTCAGCTCAGCTCTGGAGAAAGCCGTAAGCTCCTGATATTAAGTGCGATCAGTGGTGGTGCCACGGAGCTGCTGGTGGAAAACCCCTACGACGGCCTCGACCTCGATTCATGCGCGGAGTTTGACCGGATCATGAAGGTGCTCATCGAGCGGGGCATCGCGATCATGATAATCCTCTCCCGTCTTTCCGACGTACCGGCTTGGTGTACCCATCTGGCCTGGATCGAAAATGGGGTCCTGGTCGACTCCGGCAGGCTCGAAGAGGTGCGCGAGCGGATTAAAACCGAAATAAACGGCGGGGACTGGAAGCTCATCCTCGAAGACCTTGAAGAGGGCACCTCCGAATCAGACGATGCGGAACTGATCAGACTGGTCGGCGGGCATGCCCGTTATGGCGAGCGAACCATTTTTTCAGGGTTTGATTTTTCGGTAAAACAGCATCAGCACACCCTGATCAGCGGCCCCAATGGAGCCGGCAAGTCGACCCTGCTTGGCCTGGTGACCGGGGATCACCAGGATTGTTATACCAATGAGTTATACCTCTTCGGGAAACGCAGAGGGAGCGGCGAGTCGATCTGGGACATTAAAAAAGATATGGGAATCGTCAGCCCGGCCCTGCACCGGGAACACTATATTCCCGGAAACTGCCTGCAGATTGTCGCTTCAGGGTATTTCGATTCGATCGGCCTCTATCAGAAACCGACACCGCACCAGGCAAAACGGGCCGCAATCTGGTTGACGGTCCTCGGCCTCGATGAACTCAAGCACAAACCGTTTCGAAGCGTGAGCTATGGAGAGCAGCGGCTCATCCTGATCGCCCGGGCTCTGATAAAAATGCCGAAACTGCTGCTGCTCGATGAGCCGACTCACGGAATCGACGACCCCAACCGGGCGCACCTGCTCGATTTTCTCGAGTTAATCGTCGACAAACGGATCAGTACGATCGTCTATGTCAGTCACCGGCGCGACGAGTTCCGCGCTTTTTTTCAGTCAGCACATCGAGTTCGACCAGCTTATCGGCAACCGCCACTCAGCTTAAGCGAAAGAGTCTTCGAACAGCTTTTCAATGGCGCTTCGCCCGGCATCGTTGAGGTACCTCGTGCCGGAGCCGACAAAGGTCTCGTACTTGATGGTCGGCGTATCTTCCTGCCAGCCGTCTTTCCAGGTGAACCACTTCTCAGAGGGCTGGTCGAAAACATGGAGCGGACGGTTGAACATCTTGGCCAGCTGCACGGCCCAGCCGGTACCGCCCTTGACCGATCCATCCTCCTGGATCGAGCCGATCACGAAAACCTGGTAGCCGCTGTTTACCATGTGAAAAATGGTCTGCAGAACCTTGCGGATTTTGTCGGTTTCATAATAGGTGCGGTTCAGCATCTTCGAGGCCAGTTCCATACTGATATTACCGCGTTCCAGATCCTCTTTGGACAGGACCCGGACATTTTTCTCCCGCGACAATTTGTGCCCTTCAAAGGTGTAGATAACTTCATTGACCGCATATTTCTCCGCGGCTTCGCCAAAAACGGTCTCGGCGCCCTTGAGGCCGCCGCTGTAAAGAGTGCACTGTGATGCTTCCATGGTAATTCCTCTTTATGATAAATGATCAGGTTCGGGGTTGAACGGTTATACTCAGGTAACCCGAATGTATAATACAGCCGAGCCGAAAGGCAACCGTGATTGCTGAAACGATATGCTTTTTTAGGCTTTGACCGCCGACAAAAAGATTCGCCACGGTGCCGGGTAGCCCTCTACCGTCCTTGTCGGGTCATCGGGACTGATATAGTCCTGGTAGGATTCGAACACCATCCAGTCGGTGCGCCGCTGTTCGTCAGAGCTCATCGGGTGCGAGCAGAACAGCTCAACCTGACTGAATCCGGCCCGCGTCAGCCAGTTTCTGCAGGCGGCGCCGGTCGGTACGAAGTAAGTGCCCGGAGCTTTGGCGTAGGTTTGCTCGGGGAACAGCGCAACCGGCATGTCACCGGGTATGGCCTGGGATTCGACGACCAGGGTGCCGCCCGGCTTCAGGGCCGTGTGGATATCTTTGAGCAGCTCAACCGGGGAGATGCGATGGTAGATGATGCCCATCAGAAAGATGACGTCAAATGCTTCACCGAACAGACCGATATGTTCGACCCCGAGCAGGTCTATATCGAGGTTGTCGAAACCGGCCATCGCGTTGAGTGCCTTAAAACAGTAGAAGTGCTGGACCGAGGGCTCGAAGCCGAGCACCAGGCGGGGCTGATGCGGCGCCATGCGAAACATATAGTAACCGTTGTTGCAGCCGATGTCCGCCACCGTCTTGTCACGCAGATCCGGGAGTTTTCCTGCAAGCCGCCTCCATTTGCGTTCGCTGCGCCATTCGGCATCGATATCGATACCGTACACAGAAAACGGCCCTTTGCGCCACGGCATGAAACAGCGCAGCTGCTTTTCAACAGCTGAGCGCTGTTCGGCCCTCAGCTCTTCGGCCAGGCCGATGCGTACCGTGTCCCCGCTGCAGTCGCTATGCTGAGACCTGTAGTCGCAGAGCTGCTCAAAAGGGCGGCGATACCGAAGAAAGCCCTTCTTCTGCTGATTTACCCAACGCTGCCGTTCCTGGTGGACCGTGCTGATCTGCTGCCGGTCGATGGCGCCGGTAAGTTTTTCCAGATAGTGCATCGGAGCGCGGCGATTCAGTGAGGTTTGCGAGCCAGAAAGGAGGAGAAATTAAACCACTGAAAGAACGGGGCTATCGGGTCGAAGCCGGCGTGCTCCAGCAACTGCCTGTTTTCGGCAGCGGAGAAGGGAATCAGGATGTTCTCAAGCGCTTCTCTTTTACGGGCGATTTCCAGCTCCGAATAGCCCTGTTCACGCTTGAAATCGTGATAGATGTCAATATAGGTGCGGTTCAGCCGTTTGTCGTCCAGAATCGTTTTTTCACTCAGGATCAGCAGGCCGCCGGGGCGCAGGTTGTCATAGAGCCGCTGGATCAGGGGTTGGCGCAGAACCGGGCGGATGAACTGCAGGGTATAATTGAGCACGAAGGCACCGGTCCCCGGCCTGTTCAGCACAGTGATGTCCTCCTGCTGGAATTCGATGGCGGCGTCAGGCGCGTAAAATTCGGCTTTCTGGCGGGCCTTGGCAAGCATGACCGGCGAACTGTCCAGGCCGAGGAAGCGAAGGTTGGATTGGGTCAGTTCCCTGATGAAAAAGAACAAGGTCGTACCGGTCGCACAACCGAGATCGCAGACCAGATCGCCCGGTTCGAGACAGGCTCCCAGCAATCGGGAACTTTCCTTGATGACAGTCTGGTAGCATGGAATGGAGCGGTCGAGCATATCATCGAAAACTTCGACGACACGCTCGTTGAAATCAAAATCCTCGGGAACGGTATCAACCCGGTATAGTCTGTCTTTTAAACCGGACATCAGCAGCGTGGAAGCCTGAAAGGGCTACTTCTTGTACCAGCTGCCGTCAGGTTTCTGAAACCAGTGTCCTGCACCGCCGATATCACGGATCTGCTTGGCCCGGCGCTGGCCGACCAGATTGATGTCGACGTTTTGTTTTTTGGCAATCGCCGCATAGACCACTTTTCGGTCTTGATTTTCAGCGCTTATCAGATCCTGCTGAGGTCTGGCATCGGTGCGATACTCGACAAACCCGTTGTTGTTCTCACCGACCAGTCCCTTGTCCTTGAGGCTGTTGATGGCCGGCACCCTGGCCAGCATCCGCTCCTTGACATCGGCCGGTTGGGCGTAGAGGGTGGAGCAGAGAAACGCGGTCACGAGCAGTGTGACGATCACTATCGAATTCTGTTTGAACATGGTCAATCTCCCGAAAGGTTAATTTCGCCTTTTGCAAGGCAGCCATTATTCACTCTGGATGGCTTCATCGATGTCTCCGAAGAAATCATCAAGGGCCCTGTCTACCTTGACGTTGACGTCGATGGTGATGTGGATGGGCTTGATCTCGACCGGCTTGACATCAACTTCATGCCGGGTGCAGGCCGACAACAGGAGTGCGGCCGGCAACAGAAAGAGGAAAAACGTTGATGAGGGTTTCACTGGTTGTTCTCCATGATCGAATTAAACGACTGGCCGACTCTGAACAGCTCCTCCAGCGGCAGGCGGACGTTCACATCCAGCCGGATCGGATACTGTATGCCGGCACCTTTTTTCGATTCGACGATCGTACCGTTTTTGTTTAGTTTGAATGGCAGTGCGGTTCGCGGCTTACCGTCGAGTTCAAGAGCCAGCAGCAACTCGTTGCCGCTGGTATTGAAGCTGAGCTTCGTCCAGTTGTAGGAAAAATCTTCCAGCGCCTGCAGTGCATAACCAATAGAGCCCGCCTCGCTGACGCCGCCGATTCCCTGGCGCAGCAGTTCGGTGTCGGTGAAGCGTACTATACCACCCGTGCCCGGCGTCGAAAACAGAAAACCGCCGTCGAATTCGATGCTTTCCCGACTTATTCTGAGGGGCAGTCTGCCGTTGAGAGAACCTTCCCCCTCGCTGATTTTAAAACCGAACTGTTCGAGCAGCCGGCCGAGGTTGATCTGGCTGGCGTAGAAGACGGCATCAAGCTCAGGAATATCTTTTTCCAGCCGCAGACTGCCCGAGTCAAGGGTCCCGCCGCACCAGCTGAGCGTACTTCTTTCGATAAAGAGCGCCGGAGGATCTTCCAGGCGGAAGATAAACTCCGCATCGTCAAAACTAAGCGAGGCAATAGCGGCGCGACTGACCGTGCAGCGCTGACTGGGCCCGGATACGAGGCGGGGCAGTTCGGGAAATTCGATGGCGCAGTCGATACCCTCGGCTGTAAAACTATTGTCATGCAGCTGAACAGCCCCGTCATCAATTGAGGTCCGCATCCAGCCGGACAGGTGGGAGCCTCTCAGCTTCATTTCCCCATGAGCTTCGAGCCGGCCCTCAAGCTCGATGTCGGGCGTCATGATACCGACAGCCTCAACCGCTGCACCATCGAGCGCCAGCGGAGCAAGTTCCCAGGATAGAGAAGCTGCCGGCTGAAACGGCAGTGCCGTTCCGGAAAAGCGTATTCGGCCATCCGGGACGACTGGCGATTTCAGGCTGCCGTCGAAACGATAGCCGACTCCGCTCAGTTCGAGGGCAGCCGACAGGGAAGCGACGTCAGCGCCGTTAACTGCAACGGCGTCAATCGCGATGGTTCCGCTCTGTCTATTGTCTTCTCCTGATAACGCGCCGACCGCGGCGACGGGCACATCGAACTGCAGCCCGTTAATGCTGATTTTCTGCTCCGGGAGCATCAGACGGCCCAGCGAGCCATCGACCCGACCGTTCAGCCGAGCCTGGTTTCGCTCCAGTGACCCGTTCAGCAGCAACGCTCCGGCCTCTGCTGCAACACTGCCGTTCTTGAGATTTATCGAGCCGCTGCGAAGGTTCATCCGGGCTTGAAGCGTTTCGGCATGCGCTTCAAGCTCAGCGGCGAGGCGCACCCCCGTCAGTTCGATGTCCGTCGGTTTAGCGGTGAATTGCCCGGGGATTCGCAGCGTTGTTTTCGGCTCAATATCGCTTCTGGCTTCCAGCCGCAAACCCTCCGGGTCTGTCCATGATCCGTCAAAATGTATCACTGCGGGGAGTGGGGAGGAATCTGCCTGCTCAGCAAATCCAAGCTTTGCCTTCAGCGTCCCCGCGGTGCGCAATCTCCGGGAATCGAAGTGCGCTTCACCGTTCATGGTGATGTCTGCCTGCAGCGGTGCATCCACCAATATCGAAGAAAATTCATAGCGGTGGTCATTTCGATTACCCGACAGTGAGAAGCGAAGTTCTCCGCTATCACTGCCTGCGGAGATCGTAACGCCGTCTCTGACATAAGAAAAGTCGGAGAGCATGCCGCTCATCTGGTAATCAAGCGTCCTGAACGAAAAGTCATCACCGGACATATCGACAGCTGCGTTGAGGGCGCTGAATTTGATATGCTGCAGCGGTTCGGGGAGAAAGCGCTGCAAAGCAGGGGCCTGCGCATCTCTGATGGAGGACTGAATTCTTATCTGCTGATCGCCGAGCGCAGCAGATAGTGTCACTCCTGCTACAATATCTTCGGAAAGCGACAACGACGCCTTGATCGAGTCAAGCAGACCGCCGTTTGAAGATCTGAACGAAGGGGTAATTTCACCGTCAATACCAATCGTAACGACCGCTTTATCCGCTGCATGCAGCACCATGCGGCACTGTCTCAGTTTAACGAGATCGATGCCTGCCGGCAGAGCTATCGCCGGGCTGCTCAACCCCGACCCGGCTGTGCGGCCCTGGATTCCAGGTATCTGGAATTTACCGTCTTTGAAATAGAGATGGAAATGTCCCTGCTCGATGGTAAGGGTCTTCGCTTTTGCCTTCAGCAGTGAGGCCGGGGAATAACTGATGGTGATTACCGGGATCGATACAACCATCTGCTGTTCATGCTCCAGTTCGATGCTGCCTCTGGCTGAAGAGGTGGTTATGGTTGAAACAGCGGCCTGAGAATGTGAGAAGGGCAGTTGTTGAAGAAGCGGCGGCAGCAGCAGCCTGTTGATAATGTGCGGCAGTGCCAGAAAGAGAACGAGCCCTGACAATAGAAGGATAATAACGGCGATCGCCGGTTTTGACAGAAACGAACGGCCCATGCGGCAGTTTTCCCTGGTATCCTGTTGCTGAAAAGACGGGTTTCAAACCACCCGCACCGGTAAAACTATATGAAACAAGAGAAAAGATGAAGTGAATTTTTTCAGATCCTGATCATTCTACAAAGTTAGACGGCAGTGCTTGGAAGATCAGCACTGTCGAGCTTTTGAGTCTGGAAAATTCTGTTGCCTTCGGGTAGATATGAAAGTATAAACCAACCTCTTTGGTGGTGCCGAAACAGACCAGAAGATCAGAGAAGATGAGATAACCCATGTCCAACGAAATTGATTTCGACGAGATCTTGGCCAAATACCACGCGGACCCCTACAACTATGTGGACATCACCGCTCCCCACACCGGTGTTATCACATTTCAGGTGGAAAAAAGCGACGGGGTCGATGCTCCGTCAGGTGAGTGGCAGCATATCCCCGGCACAGCGCTGTTCACCATCACCCGCGAGCGCAACGAAAAAAGCGTGCATGCGCCGACCAGCGGCATCATCTCCGATCTCAGCAGCGCCTGCGAGGGGCAGTTCGTCGAAGCCGGCGAGAAACTCTTGACCATCCGTCACCCGCTGAAAAAGAAAGAGATCATCGAGTCTATTTTAAAAGAAGTCCTCTACCTGTTCCCGGCTCCTGAAAGCGCAAAATTCTTTTTCTCGATGGATGTCCAGTCGCGGTTCGACAAAAAAGGCAGCCGCGGGGTTGTGATCAGGCCGGGCGATGAAGCCTTTACCATGTCCCTGATGAAACGGGATACGCCGGTACATTACTCCGGCGTCGAAGGCATTATCCACTCGATATATTTCAAACCGGGCCTTTCGGTGCAGCAGGGGGAGCCGCTGATCGGGGTCTGCGAGGCGGATAAGCTGCCGCTGATCCAGAAAGTCATCACCCGGGTCAAGGCCGAGTGGGACGCGATCTGAGCAGTTTTCCCATCTCCTGTCATGTCTTACTCGCTGAGCCCGGATCGTCTCAGAGACTGGATCGATCAGGTAGAACTGCCTGAGCGGCTGCAGCTCTGGCCGCGTGCACAGGCTGAGACGATTCTGCGCTATGGTTCGTTTGTCGGCTCGGTCATCGATCAGCACGAGTCACTGGAACGGGCCATGGTCCATGCTCGGAACCATATAAACCGTTTCGAACAGTCCGGGATTTCCGTCGCCAGCGGCACGCTCATTTGCGCCCACACCCTGAGCGGCTCGAAGGGCCGTTTCAGCAGGTCCTGGCACGCCCCGCCGGGCGGTCTCTGGGGCTGTCTCATCTATATCAGTACGCTGCTGCCCCGCTATCGTCTGCTTGTCCCCCTCAGCCTCGGTATTGCCTGCTGCGAAGCATTGCGCAGCAGCGGTGCGGCCGCTGCGACTATCCGCTGGGTCAACGATGTCCTGATCGATGGGCGCAAGGCCGCCGGCTTTCTTTCGGAAAATTTTTCCGGTGCTCACTCAAAGGAAGAATATTGTCTGCTTGGCTTCGGCATCAACGTCAATAACGAGAAATTTCCTCAGGCTCTTGAAGCAATTGCCACATCTCTTAGCCGTCAGATTGGAGAAACAATCGATCTTGAATCCTTCAGTTACCGTTTCCTGGCCAAACTGAGCTGGAACCTGGGGTTGCTCTACTGGTGGGAGGAGATGGAGCTGCACAGAAATTCTGAAGTTGACGAGCCCGAGCATCCGCTTATCTCGAGCTGGAAAGGCTTGAGCGATGCGCTCGGCCGGCGGGTCGTTTTCGGATTTGATGTGATGTCGCGACCGCAGTATCGGGCCACGGTTCGTTCCATCAAAAATGACGGCGGCCTGATACTCGTGCTCGAGGACGGTACTGAACTTGTCGAATACAGCGGAGAGATTCGCTATCTGGATGAGGAATAAGTCGTTCCTAACGGGCAAGCCATTTCCAGGAGTGGATGTCGCGCTGAAACAGGTGACGACTGTAGCGGTGGGCATAGTCTAGCATCTGCTCGAGGACGATGCCGCTCGGTTTGAACCGGTTCAAACGGGCGATCGGCTGCTGCTGGACAGTATTGATCATCTGGGTTGTCCCGGCGGCCATCAGCGCGGAACTGCTGCTTCCAGACGAACTGCACTGCCTGCAGACCATACCGCCGCTGTGCACATCAAAAACAACCGGCTGGTTGGCAGGTGCCGGCCGCATACAGAGCTGACAGGTCGAGAAGTCGGGCCGATAACCGAGCACGTCGAAGAACTTTACCAGAAACAATGCCAGGGTGCGCTTCTGATTGGCACTCGTATTGAGCGTGTGCAGGGCCCAGAGGGCGAGCTGGAAGAGGTGGTCGTCGCCGGCGGTTTCACTGGTTGAGAGCAGCAGGTATTCCCTGATAATAGAGGCTGCCTGGTAGCGCTCCAGACTGGTGCGCAGCGAGATGAAACTGTTGATCAGTTCCGCCTCGCTGAGAACGGCAAGGCTGCCCGCTGAAGAGCGGGAGTAGGTGATCTGGACGAAGGAAAATATCTCGAGCTTGTTTAAAAAGCGCTTCTTAGAGCGGTGGGCTCCCCGGGCCAGAGCGCCCATCTTACCGATCTCCTGACAGAAAAACGTTACAATCTTGTCGGATTCAGCGTAATCGCGACTGTCGACGACAAGAGCTGGAAGATCGGAACGAATTACCGGCATCAGCTGAAGAATTTCTTACTGCTGCGTGTCCCGGGACGGCTGCGTCTGTTCGATGATTTCGATCTGAGGCTCCTGGAAACTTCTCATCCATTGGGAAATATGGTTGGCCGGGTTGTATCCGGCATACCAGGAAATAGCGGCGGCAATCAGGATGACAGCCAGCAGGGTGATGCCGACGGCGGTTCGTAAAAAATGAGACGGCCGTTCGGCCATGCTGCCGATCTGCTTGCCTTTGACAGTCGGGGCGGTTCCGTCCGATCTGCGGGTTAAGTCAGCCTTGTTGTAATCGTTGACGAAGCGGCTGACAATTTCTGCCTGATCAAGGTTGAGCAGATTACTGTAGATTGCATAGAAACCGCGGGCAAACGCCAGCGCGGGAAGGGAGGCATAGTCGTCGGCCTCCATTGCCCGTATCGTCGCCGGCGGGATTTTCGTTTCTTCTGAAATGTCGCTGATGTCGAGCGATCTCTCCAGCCGCAGCTTTCTGAGCAGCGTTCCCAGTGACTCGTGCTCAGGTGTGCTTAATTCCATCTTGGCTCCTCCAGATGATCAGCCGGCGGACAAATGAAAGATCGGGGTGATCGCTTATTAAAGTGATGTCTTGATGTAGGCATTGTCCCTGATCTCTTTGATCCACTCTTCAAACTCATTCTTCAGCGCCTCGCTGTACATTCTCTCCCGAATCTCTTCCTTCACATCACCGTATGGCGCCTGCATGACGATGCCGCCTTCCTTGCTCGAGAGCAGCTTGAAAAACTGGTAACCGACCGGCGTTTCAATGATCCTGCTGACCTCCCCCGGTTTTAATGAGGTGACAGCGTTTCTCATATAGCCGGCCATCTCGTCCTCTTCGAAGACGCCGATGTCACCGCCCTCGGCGGCCGAAGGAAGATCTGAAAACTTGCGGGCCAGGTCTCTGAAATCGTTGCCGCTGAGGGCGAGTTTATGGACCCGTTCCGCCCGCTGAAGTGCCTCCTGCTGGGCCTGTTCGAGCTCGGCAGGGTCGAGGTCGCGCCCCTCGGTTTCCCCCCAGCCGATGCCGATCTGCAGCAGATAGTAGCCGCCCTCCGGAATGTGCCTGGTGTAAGTTGTGTCGTAATAATCGAGGATGGCTTCCTCGGTGATGACGATTTTTGAACGCACGTCCCGGTTGAGCAGCTTGTTCTGGTATATCTGGGTTTTCAGGTTGTCGCGATATTGGGCTTCGTCAATGCCGTTCTGCTCGAGCTGACGCAGAAAATCCTCTGCTGAGAGGTTGTTCGTTTTCAGTACCTGGTCAAAGGCCTGCTCCAACTCATCTTCGGAAACCATGATGCCCTGTTTCTCGGCCTCCTGTTTGATCAGGGTCTTGTCGATCAGGTTGGTCAAGATGTCGGCCCGCACCTGTTCGATCGCTTTGAGGCGGTCCTGGGCCGGCACTTCCAGAGCGATTTGCCTGAAGATCGGTTTGCCGGTATCTTCCACCTCAGAGAGGGTAATGACATCGTTGTTGACCTCGGCCACAACCCGGTCGACGACTTCGGACCAGGCCGGTGCCGGGAGCAGAATGAAAACAAGAAGGAGTCGGCAAAATCTTGAGAAGAGAGCCGTACGCAGTAAGAAGGGTCTGGATGTGATATTCATGGTGGCAAAGCTCGCAGTCATCAGTCGCCTGTTGTGTTAAAGCATTGAGATACGGTGGTTATCCGCCATCGTGGATGGCGTCATCGGTAGAACGCTCTTGTATTCCGCACAATTGAACCAATAGTGTAACAACGCCGCAGTATAATACAGCCGGATCAACAATTCTACCACTACATCTTCAGTACCCGGCGGTGACATGCTTGTGGCATGATTTCATAGACAATTGTAATATAAATAAAGGTGTAATTATCAACCTTGCGGAATATGTGAAATACTATGCATAGATCTTCTTCAATCAGTCTTGTTCTCAGCACCGCTTTGGTGCTCCTCATGATCCTCACGGCAGTGCCCGGCCGGACGGCAACCAAAATGCCGGACTTCAAGCTCGAAGATGTGGTCACCGGCGAAAAAATCAGCTCCAGCTCCTTTGACGGCCAATCCCTGCTGGTCGTCTTCTTTGCGACCTGGTGCCCTCCCTGCATTCAGGAAATCCCCAATCTCATCCAGCTGCACAGTGATTTTAAAAACGACAACTTCTCGGTCGTTGCCATCTCGGTCGATCAGGAAAAACGGGTCGTTCAGAAGATGGTCGACAAAAAAGAGATCAACTATCCGGTGATGATGGCCGACAAATCCGTGACCCGCGATTTCGGCGGAGTATACGGCATCCCGACTTCCTTTCTGGTGAGCAGTTCGGGAACGGTGGTGAAAAAATATTCCGGCTACGTTCCCCACTCGGTTCTCGTTAAAGATCTCGAACAGATTATTAACTGAATCCGTCGAACCGTCTTGACAATATTCAACGAGTCAGATACGTTAGGGTATGCTTAAATAGGAGGCTGGGCTGCGGCCATCAGACGAGATACCATCTCTGCAGATGAACAGGATTTGACCCAGCGTGAGCAAATAATCGTGTGAGCGCCGGAGCGTTCCGGTATTTTTGATAAATCGTTTATAGGAGATCCATTATGAAGAAGATTTTTGCCGTAGCACTTGTACTGATGTTTGTCGGAGCTGCAAGCACCGGTTTTGCCGCCAAGCTGAAATGTGAAGTAACCGGTGTTGACGGTGACACGGTTACCATGACCTGTGAAGATGCGGACAAGCTCAAAGAAGGCGATAAGCTGAGAATCACTCCGCCTAAGAAAGGAGCTGCCATCGAAGGTTGCTAATTGACAGAAAATCCGATTTTCTGTAGTTTGCAGGGTCGGCTGACATGAGTCAGCCGACCTTTTTTTTTAGCCAACAGGCCGTAATTGATATCAAAGCTTAGCGGTTTCGTTTTAATCTTAACGAAGACAATCTCTTGGAAATTATAAAAGCCGTCATTCTCGGCATGGTCCAGGGCGCTACCGAGTTTTTACCGGTTTCGAGTTCGGGTCACCTGGTGCTGGCTTCTTCCCTGCTGGGGTTCAGCGAGCAGGGAATCGTCTTCGACGTTCTGCTCCATCTCGGTACGCTGGTGTCGGTTTTGATCGTTTTCAGAAAGGATCTGCTGGCCATGCTTCAGGCACCGTTCCAGTGGCTCAACGGTGCAGCCGACGAGCAGCAGCGCACCTATCTGCTCTGGGACCTCTATGTGGTTGTCGCGACCGTTCCAGCGGTGTTTATCGGGCTTACGTACAAGGACCAGATCGAGAAACTGTTCACTTCGGTAACGCTGGTCTGTTTCATGCTGATCCTGACCGGACTGATGATGATCGCCAGCCGGCGGGTTCCAGAGCGCGGCGTCAAAGTTAACGGGATCCGAGCTTTTCTGATCGGCTGCGGGCAGGCCTTCGCCATCATTCCCGGAATTTCGCGTTCGGGAACGACGATATTTATCGGTATGCTGCTCGGCATCAACCGGCAGACAGCGGCTCGTTTTTCCTTCATCATGTCGATCCCGGCAATTCTCGGAGCGGCGGTATTGAACCTGGGTGAGGTGATCGATCATCCCCCCGGGAGCGACCAACTGCTGCTCATGGCGCTCGGTACCGTCGCAGCTGCGGTTACCGGCTATCTGGCCATTATTCTGCTGCTTGACGTGATCAGGAAGAATCGGTTGCCGTGGTTCGGTTATTATTGCCTGACGGTGGCCGCAGTTGGACTGATGATTGTCTTTATGCGCGGTTAACATGTAAAAAAAACATGGAGTAATGAGTTCCAAGGCAATTGATAATGCTGCTGATTCAAGCAGCCCGCTCTATCCGGTCAGCCTCGATATCGACGGCAAACGCTGCCTGGTGGTCGGCGGCGGCACGGTAGCGGCTCGCAAAATCAAGGCGCTGCTGCTCTGCGGCGGCATTGTCCAGATCATCAGCCCCAGGGCCTGCAAAGTGATTTCCCGGTTGGCCGAGTCAGGTGAGATCGACTGGCTCAGACGGGGCTATCAGCCTGGTGATGTCAAAGATGCGTTCCTGGTTTTTGCTGCCACCGATGATCCTGACGTGCAGAAAATGGTTGCCGACGAGGCTGCTCGTCACCATGTTCTGCTGAACAGTGCCGATAGTCCGGAACTGTCCGATTTTCATGTGCCTGCCAAGATCAGGCGCAGAGATCTGGTGATTACCGTCTCCACCGGCGGCGGCAGTCCGGCTCTGGCGCGGTTGCTGAAGATGCAGCTGGCCAGGGAATACGGCGAGGAGTACGGCGTTCTCGTTGCCCTGATGGCCCGCATTCGGCGGCAGGTGGTCAACCGTTCCAGCTGCGCTGACAAGAACAAGGTGCTGTTTCAGTCGATTCTCAAGCTGCCGGTGCTGGATTGTATCAGGCGGGAGGACTGGGTTGAACTGCAGCGCCTGCTCGAAGGTGAACTGCCGGATGGGACTGATGTCGGCCTTCTGCTCGATGAGATGACCGCGGAACTCTCGACGGATGAAAAGAGCGAATAACGAAGAACCGAGTTTGTCGAAAACGGATAGATCATATGAGTCAAGGACCGCTTGTTCATGAAATAAACTTCCTGCTTTTTCTTGCCGTTCTCGGTCTGACCTTTCTTTCCTGCGCGGCCTACCTGGTGTTTTTCTTCTCCCAGAAAAACAGGGTCCGCAGGTGGGCCCGGTTCCTGCTGATCGGTTCCTGGGCTCTACAGACCGGCTATATCCTGACCCGCTACATGACGGTCGGCAGCACCCCGATCACCACCTATCATGAAGCGGTCTTCTTCTTTGCCTGGGCTACCACCTCCGCCTATCTGTCATTTCGCTGGCGCTACACGGTAAAAAACTTCGGAACCTTCGTTTCTATTCTCATTTTTGCCCTGCTGATCGCTGCCTCGATGGCGCCCCGTGACATTATTCCGCTGGAACCGGCCCTGCAGAGTTGGTGGCTGCCGCTGCACGCCGGTATCTCGCTGATCGCCTATGGCTTCCTGGCTCTGGCTTTCTGCGGGGCTCTGATGTACCTGCTCCAGGAACGTGAATTGAAGAGCAGAAAGCTGGGTTATTTTTTTTCCCGGCTGCCTTCGCTCGAGGCCTTGGATCAACTCAATTCTCATTGTCTCGCCGTCGGCTTCGCCTTTTTGACCCTGGGTATGGTGACCGGTATCTTATGGTCCAAGCAGGCATGGGGAACCTATTTTCGTTTCAACCCCAAAGAGGTCTGTACGCTGATTATCTGGCTCCTCTATCTGGTCCAGATCCACCAGCGTTTTACCGTCGGCTGGCGGGGGCGCCGCGCGGCCCTGATGATTGTCGGCAGTTTCGTTGTTGTCATCGTTACTCTCTGGCTGGTGCTGACCTGAGACGCTGTGGACATGGTGAAAAAGCATATCAGCCTGATTGGTGTAAATCACAAATCGACGCCGCTCGAAGTGCGCGAAAAGATTGCCTTGACCGGCGGTTACGAGGATGCCCTCGGCAATCTCAGGAGTATACAGGCCCCGGATTCGCACGAGTTTTATCTGCTCTCCACCTGCAACCGGGTCGAACTGATCTGGGTCTCGGAAAACATCGAAGAAAGCACCCCGCGTATGCTTGGTTTCCTCTTCGGCGACAGCGTCGCGCCCGTTGACTGGGACCGCTATTCCTACGTCTATCATGATCAACAGGCGGTTAACCACCTGTTCCGGGTCAGTGCCTCGCTCGACTCGATGGTGGTCGGTGAGGCTCAGATACTTGGGCAGATCAAAGAGGCCTATCGCTACGCTTCTCAATTCGGCTGCACCGGTCCGCTGCTCAACAAGCTGCTGCACAAGTCTTTTTCGGTGGCCAAACGGGTGCGCAGCGAGACCGGAATCGGTTCGGCCGCCGTGTCGATCAGTTCCGCCGCTGTCGAGCTTGCCAGAAAAATTTTCGGCAGCCTCGACGGCAAGAAGGTTCTGTTGATCGGTGCCGGCGAAATGGCCGAGCTTGCCGCAGAGCACCTCCTCGGCCAGGGGGTGCAGGAAATCACGGTGGCCAACCGGACTATTTCCCGGGCGGTCGATCTTGCCAAGCGCTTCAAGGGCAGTGCCTGCAGCCTTGAAGAGTTGACCGGACAGATGGAATCGGTCGATATTATCGTCTCTTCGACCGGGTCGAGCGAGCTGATCATCAAAAGCAGCGACGTCAAACCGCTGATGAGGATCAGAAGAAACCGGCCGCTCTTTTTTATCGATATTGCCGTGCCCCGCGACCTCGATCCGCTTCTCAACGAGATTGAAAACGTCTTTCTTTACGACATCGACGATCTCAGCCAGGTGGTCGAGATGAATCGCTCGGAACGCAAGAAGGAAGCCGCCAGGGCCGAGTGCATCGTCGAAGAGGAGACACTCAAGTTCGGCAGATGGCAGGACGGATTGACGATTACCCCGACCATTAGCGCCCTGAGAAAAAAAGCAGACGATATCTGCGACTCGGAGCTGAGCCGCACCCTTGCCAGAATGGATCTCTCCGACGCCGATCGGGCCAGGGTTGAGAAACTGGCCCAGGCAATTACAGCAAAAATGCTGCATCATCCGGTCAAGTTTCTGAAAAGCGAAAGCTGCCGCAAAGGGGACGACTCCAAGATAGATATGGTCAGAACCGTTTTCGGACTCGAAGATGACGAATCCAAGCCTTGATATCGAAGCGCTTATCGAAAACGAATGGTACGCGGTTCGCCACTCAGGAGAGATTCCTGAAGTTGCCCTGCACTCGGCTCTGCACCATTTATGTGAAGACCCTGCCGGCCCGCAACTCGATCTCACTGCCGAGCAGCGCAGGCTGCTGCTTGAAGGAACCGGCCAGCGTTATCTGGAGATCACCGTGCGTGACCTGCTGCCCGAAAACATCGCCACCGGTTCCTATCGCGGCATCAAGCGCTCCCTGATAAACTGGCGCCGTTTCCTGCTTTTCTGCCGCAGCCATGAGCTTGACAGCTCGGCTCACCAGGCAATTGTCGCCGCAGCTCTGACGGAGCTTCTCAATTCTGATCTGTCCCCGCTGAGCGTCGCTGAAAGAGGCCGCATGTTCAACTGTACGGTCGAGGATTTGACCTCGTTCATGGACTTGCTCGAACTCGATCCTGAGGGACTTGCCGCCGAGTTGAGAACTTATTGCTGCACTGCTTGAGCGCTCGGCGGCATGGCTTTTCCTGCCGCTCTATCTTTGCCATGGTATTTGTTCCTGAGGTCTGGTATGAATGCAGGCTGTCAAACAAGCGCCAGATGAATACAGGCGGGCGATGCACTGCCCGTTCTTTTTAACTATGTCGTTATGAAAAACAGTAAAACACTTCTTCTTCTCTCACTATTTTTTCTATTCCTATACCATTCGGCAGCAGCTGCAGCCGAGAGCGATCTTGCCGTTGATGAAAAACGCAACAAACTTATCGGCTATATGCTCGGCAAGCAGTTGCCCTCCATTCACTACAGTGACAAACAGGTGGATGACGATCTGTCACTAGCGGCGTTCGATCTCTATATCAAGCAGCTCGATTTCCAGAAACGTTTTCTGCTCGCCCCCGACGTGGCTGAGCTGGCTTCTTTTTCCACCGTGATCGATGACAACCTGCTGCGCGGCACGATCGGTCTTCCCGAAGCCGGATACGAGATCATGGCCCAGCGGATCAGTCAGGTCGAAACAATGGTCAATGAAATCCTGGCGGAGAAGCTCGATGGCGGCGTCTCCGAGACGATGGAAACCGATCCGCAGAAACAGGATTATGCCGTCGACGAGGGCGAACTGCGCCAGCGCTGGAGAAAGATTCTCAAGGCCCAGATTATGAACCGCTATCTTGATCTTGAAGATGAATATCGCGCCAAAGACGAAGCCATAGACTCTGCAGAGATCTGGCGTGAGGCGACCGAGCGGGTGAGCGCGCGCTTCACCGATTTCTTCAACCGGCTGGAACAGGAAACCCTGCAGGACCATTACGACCGCTTCTTCAATGCGGTTGCCCGGGCTTTTGATCCGCATACCAACTATATGCCCCCTGATCGAAAGGAGGACTTCGATATTCACATGCGGGGCAGTCTCGAGGGTATCGGTGCCCTGCTGCGTGAGGAATACGGTTATATCAAGGTGGTCAGGGTCATTCCCGGCAGCGCCTCGGCCAAAGAAGGCAGACTGCAGGCCGAAGATATCATCATGGCCGTGGCCGAGAAGGGAGAGGAACCGGTTGAGGTTACCGATATGCGCCTGCGCGATGCGGTCCGGCTGATCCGCGGGCCGAAAGGAACCGTGGTCGAGCTGACGGTCCGTAAACCCGACGGCGGCGATGCGATTATCGCTATCACCAGAGATGTGGTCCAGATCGAAGAGACCTTTGTCAAGCATGCGACCTTCGAGGTCGACGGGGTATTGTTCGGCTACATCAATATTCCCAGTTTTTACCGCGATTTCGAAAAAAGCCGTTTCGGTCAGGGCCGCAACTCCACCGAGGATACCCGTGAGGCGATCGCTGCTCTGAGAAATAAGGGGGTCGAGGGAATCATTCTCGACCTGCGTAACAACGGCGGCGGCTCTCTGGTCGATGCGGTCGATATCACCGGATTGTTCATCGACGACGGACCGGTGGTGCAGGTCAGGGACAGCCAGGGCATGAAGCGGGTTCTGGAGGATAACGATGAAACCCTGGTATACGGGGGGCCGCTGGTCGTGCTGGTGAACCGATTCTCCGCTTCGGCTTCTGAGATTGTCGCTGCTGCGCTGCAGGATTACGGTCGGGCCGTGATCGTCGGCGGCGAACACACCCACGGCAAAGGAACCGTTCAAACCATCATCGATCTCAACGAGAATATTCCGCTGCTGCACCTGAGGCGTTATGACGACCTCGGGGCGCTGAAGGCCACCATTCAGAAATTTTACCGGGTGGACGGAGGCTCTACCCAGTATGGCGGAGTCGTGCCTGATATCATCCTGCCCAGCCTCTACAAGTACCTTGAATCCGGGGAGCAGTATCTTGATTACTCGCTCAAGTGGGAACGGGTCCAGCCGGTAGCGTACAAGAAGTACACCGATAAAATCACCGACCTGGCCGACATTGTCGAGCGCAGCAGGGCCCGGGTGGAGAAATCCGAAGAGCTGCGTCTGATCGAAGCCGAGGCGGAGCGTTCAAGCGACCGGGCTGAACAGACGGTCATCGAACTCGATTTCGATTCGATGCGGGCCCGGCGGGCAGAGGAAAAAGAGGCCCGTGAGACGGTGGGAGCCCATTTCACCGAGCTTGAAAACGACGAGCTCAGTGAGGATGTCGGGGCTGATGAAGCTTTGTCTCCTGTCGACAGTGACTCCGATGAAGAGTGGGCCGCCAGGCTTTCCAGAGATCCGTGGATTATTGAATCGGAAATGATCATCAACGATCTCGTTCATTTGCTCCAGCAATAGCGGAGAAGACCTCAAAGCACCAGAGTCTTACGCACTTCGCGCCTGATCACTCGATAAAATAGTCTTGAAAATAAAGACTAAAAGTGATAGTAATCAGCCCTTATGAATGGGCATTCATTCACTTTTGAGTGGACGGCCCGCATCAGTGGAATAACAATCACTTATTGCCAAGGGCTGTGGGCGTGACACTAGAAGAAGCACTACACAATAAGCGCTATAAAATCGTCGATAAATGGGTCGAATACACCCTGGCGACGTATAAGGCTTCCGATTTTTTCATCAAAGAGAAAGACGCCTTTGCCAATCCCGTCGGCGGGACCATCCGGGAATCCCTGAAAAAGATTTTTGCGCTGTTGTCCACCGGTGAAGATCCTGAACGGATCAAGGAACCGCTGTCCCGCATCATGCATTTGCGTTCGGTGCAGGAGTTTTCACCTTCCCAGGCGGTTGCACCGCTGAACGCAGTCAAGCATATCACCCGAGATATTCTGGCAGCCGATAAAGATACGAAAGAGCTGGCCGGCCAGTTGTACGATTTTGAATTCGGGGTCGATCTGGCGGTTCTGGCCGCTTTCGACCTCTACGTCGAGTGCCGTGAAAAGATCTACAAGATCAGAATCGATGAAATCCGCTCCGGTAAGCAGGTCCTGACCGACAGCGCTTGTCCTTCCAAAGCGCTTAACAATATAACAGACATACAAAGGAAAAAGTAGGTAACCGGCTGGCGGCCGTGCTGCTGTATCGCTGCGGACCCCGGCCAAAACAGTTTACAGAAGCGAGGTTAAGAAATGAAGTATGCCTTTTCATTCCTGGCGGTCATTGCATTGATCCTGATTGCCTGGCTTGGTTCCCTGATACCGGGAATGCAATACTTTTTCGGTGTTGCGGTTCCGTATCTGGCGCTCATTGTCTTTCTGGGCGGCTTTGTCTACCAGGTCGTTAACTGGGCTAAATCACCGGTCCCGTTTCCCATCCCGACCACCTGCGGTCAGGCGAAATCGCTCGATTTCGTCAAGCACAACCGATTGGAAAGCCCCCACACCACTGCCGAAGTGGTCGCCCGCATGGCGCTGGAGATCCTCACCTTTCGGTCTCTTTTCAGAAACACCAAGTCAGAAGTGTACGACGGTCCGAAGATCACCTACGAATCGTCCAAGTGGCTCTGGCTCTTCGCCCTGATTTTTCACTATTCGTTTCTGGTCATTGTCATCCGTCATATGCGGCTGTTTCTGAACCCGGTGCCCGAAGCCATCGCCTGGCTCGGCTGGGCCGACTCGATGTTCGAGATCGGTACCCCGGCGCTGTACCTGACCGATGCCGGTCTTTTGATCGGCCTGCTTTTTCTGTTCTCGAGGCGGCTGAGTAACCGTCAGGTTCGCTACATCTCGCTGGCAAACGACTATTTCCCGCTCTTTCTGCTGCTGGCCATCGGTATCACCGGTGTACTGATGCGGATGTTTCTGCGCGACGGTATCGACATCGTCGCCATCAAGCAGCTCAGTGTCGGTCTTGCCACCTTCAGTCCGGTGATCAGCGCTGATATCGGCTCTCTTTTCTACATTCACCTGTTCCTGGTCTGTATCCTGCTGATCTATTTCCCGTTCTCGAAGCTGATGCACATGGGCGGCGTCTTCTTGAGCCCGACCAGAAACATGAGAAACAATACCCGTGAAGTGCGCCACATCAACCCGTGGAATCCCGAGATCAAGGTGCATGCCTACGCCGACTATGAGGATGAGTTCCGTGAGTTCATGGTAGACGCCGGCATCCCGGTTGAGAAAGAGCTGCCTCCCAAAGAAGAGGCACCTGCCAAGGAAGAGGAATAACTGTATTGACCAATTTTAGCTTATAAGGATTACAACGATGTCAGTTCCAAAACTAGAACAACTATCCAAAAGCGTCGTGCAGGGACCGTCCATGGCTACGGGTGCCGTACCCTCCAAGGACTGGATGGACATCCCGGTGGCGTTCAAGCCGGGAAATTACGCCTATCCTGCAAAACAAGACAAAGTAGAGTATCTCAACAGCCAGAAAGGGCTGAACTTCCCCAATGCCCGGGAGTGGTCGCCGGAAGACGACGACTGGAAGCTTCCGGAAAACTGGAAAGAGATCATTATCGACGGGCTCGGTGAGCGGCTCGAGAAGTTCCGCTCGCTGAAGATCTTCATGGACTGCTGCGTTCGCTGCGGCGCCTGCGCCGATAAGTGTCATTTCTTCCTCGGTACCGGTGATCCGAAGAATATGCCGGTTCTGCGGGCAGAATTGCTGCGCTCGGTTTACCGCAACGACTTCACCCTGGCCGGCAAGATCCTCGGTAAGATGGCCGGCGGCAGGGAAATGACGGTTGGCGTGCTCAAGGAGTGGTTCATGTACTCCTACCAGTGCACCGAATGCCGCCGCTGCTCGGTATTCTGTCCCTACGGCATCGACACCGCCGAAGTGACGATGATGATCCGTGAACTGCTGCACCTGGTCGGTATCGGTATCAACTGGATTCTGGAGCCCGTCTCCAACTCCAACCGGACCGGCAACCATATGGGGTTGCAGCCGCACACCTTCAAGGACAACGTCGACTTTCTGGCCGAAGATGTCGAAAATCTCACCGGCGTCAAGATCGAACCGTCGTTCAACCGCAAGGGCGCCGAGGTTCTGTTTATCACCCCGTCGGCCGACGTCTTCGCCGAACCCGGACTCTACACCGCCATGGGATATCTTGTCCTGTTCGAGCATATCGGCCTCGATTACACCTGGTCGACCTATGCCTCCGAGGGCGGCAACTTCGGTCTGTTCACCAACAACGAGTCGATGAAGAAGCTCAACGCCAAGATGTATGCCGAAGCCAAGCGGCTCGGGGTCAAATATATCCTCGGCGGTGAGTGCGGCCATATGTGGCGCGTGCTTCATCAGTATATGGATACGATGAACGGACCGGCGGATTTCCTCGAGGTTCCGAAATCGTCGATCACCGGCACCGTTTTTGACAACGCCGCTTCGACCAAGATGGTTCATATCAGTGAGTTCACCGCCGATTTGATCAAACACGGCAAGCTCAATCTCGACAAGAGCCGCAACAGCCATGTAAAGGCCACCTATCACGACTCCTGCAACCCGGCCCGGGCCATGGGGCTGATGGACGAGCCGCGCTACATCCTCGACCACGTGGTCGACTGGGTGGAGATGCCGGAGAACACGATTCGCGAGCAGACCTTCTGCTGCGGATCCGGTACCGGGCTCAACACGGACGAGATCATGGAACTGCGGATGCGCTCCGGGCTGCCGCGCGCCAACGCCGTCAAGTACGTGGAAGACAAGCACGCGGTCAATATGCTGTCCTGCGTCTGCGCCATCGACCGGGCGACGCTTACCTCACTGATGGATTACTGGAACCCCAATGTCGGTGTCTGCGGAATTACCGAGCTGGTCGGCAACGCTATCGTCCTGGAAGGTGAAACCAGAGGCGAACTCGATGAAGGCCTGCGCACCATGGTATTCTAACCCCGACCGGAATAGAGGAGAAACGAATAATGTATAACAAAGGATTAATAGTATCGGGACTCGTTGTTTTTGTCCTGTTCGTGACATTTCCCATCTGGTTCAACGGTTTGGACGCCGGCCCGCTGCCGAAACCCGAACTGCCGCCGGGTGGCGAGAAAGAATGTGTCGCTCCCGCTGCGGAGATGAGAGACAGTCACATGCAGCTGCTCAATGAATGGCGTGACGACGTGCTGCGCAACTCGAACCGGGTAACCATTACGGTTGGCGGCAAGGAGTACCAGAAAGGTTTGCAGATCGCCTGTATGCAGTGTCATTCCAACAAGGAGAAGTTCTGCGACAGTTGTCATGAATTCGCAGCGGTTACGCCCACCTGCTGGGATTGTCATATAACTCCCTCAGGGTTGGCTCAGAAGGAGGCTCAGTAATGAATAACAAGAGAAGAAAATTCCTGAAGATGGCGGGTGCCACCGTGCTGGCAGGTATCAGCGCTCCGGCGGTCGTCAAGTTGTCAACCACTACCAGCGCGATTGCAGCAGGCGGTGGCGGGCATGAGGCTCCGGCTGAGGGGCATGGAGACGGCGGACACGGCGAACCGGCACCGACTGGAGTCAGGCTCGGCATGCTCATCGATATGCGCAAATTTTATCAGGACCAGGGGATGCTCGATGAGGCTATCGCCGCCTGCCACAAGGTGCATAACGTTCCCCAGATTTCTAATAGAAAAAGCGAAATCAAATGGATCTGGAAGACCGGATTCGGCAATCTCTTTCCCGAGATGAGTCAGAAGCATCCTTCTCAGACCATCCAGGACAATCAGTTTCCGGCCCTCTGCAACCACTGCGACAACCCTTCCTGCGTCAAGGCCTGCCCGACTAAGGCGACGTTTGTGATCGAGAAGAACGGCATCGTTGCCATGGACTATCATCGCTGCATCGGCTGCCGCTTCTGTATGGCCGCCTGTCCGTACGGTGCCAGAAGCTTCAACTGGGAAGATCCGCGGCCCTATATCGACGAGTACAACGCCGATTTCCCGACCCGTATGCGCGGTGTCGTCGAGAAGTGCAACTTCTGCAGCGAACGCCTCGCTCTCGGCCTTGAGCCGGCCTGCGTCGAAGCCTGCAAGGGAACCGGTGCGATGGTTTTTGGCGATCTCAACGATCCCCATTCAGAAATCAGGGAGGTGCTCGACAGCGAGTTCACCATTCAACGTAAACCTTCTGCCGGCACCAGGCCGTCAGTCTTCTACATAGTGTGAGGTTGTCATGATAGAAAAAACACTTAAAGGAAAACCGGCCTACTGGATCTGGCTTACCATTCTTCTCTCATTGATTGCCGTCGGCTGGGCCTGCTATTTCAGGCAGTACACCTTCGGTCTTGGGCTAACCGGTATGAGCCGTGACGTATCCTGGGGGCTTTACATCTCCCAGTTTACCTTTCTGGTCGGGGTCGCCGCCGGTGGGCTGATGCTGGTGCTGCCCTACTATATCCATGACTATAAAGCCTTCGGCAGAATCACCATTCTCGGTGAATTTCTGGCCATTTCAGCCCTGGTCATGTGCCTGATGTTCATCATGGCCGATCTCGGCCAGCCGCTGCGCGGTCTCAACGTCATCTTCTACCCGACCCCGCACTCCATGCTTTTCTGGGATATGTGCGTGCTCTGGGGATATCTGCTGCTCAACCTGCTCTGCGGCTGGGTCATCCTGACCGCCGAGCGCAAGCAGGTGCCGCCGCCGAAGTGGATATATTTCTTCGTCGCTATCTCCATTCCCTTTGCCGTTTCCATTCATACCGTAACGGCGATGCTTTACTGCGGTCTGCCGGGGCGGCATTTCTGGCTCTCGGCTATCATCGCGCCGCGCTTTCTGGCTTCAGCTTTCGCCGCCGGACCGTCGCTGATTCTTATCGTCTGTCTGATCATGCGCAAGTTCGCAAACTTCGACGCCGGCAAGGAAGCGATTCAGAAACTGACCACGATCATCATGTACGCGGTGATCATCAACACTTTCTTCTTCCTGCTCGAGTTCTTCGTCGCTTACTACTCAGAAGTTCCGGGTCACATACACAGCCTCCAATATCTGTTCTTCGGTCTCGAGCATCATGGAGAGGTTTACAACAACCTGGTACCCTTCATGTGGGTCGCAACCCTGTTCAACTTCGCCGGCCTCGGTATCCTGGCCTATATGAAGATTGCCAAGGTCTTCGACTACCGCCTGGTCGGCACCGCCTGCGTGCTGATTTTCCTGGCGTTGTGGACGGATAAGGGACTCGGTTTCGTCTTTGCCGGTTTCGTACCGAATCCGCTGGAAGAGGTGACTGAGTACTATCCGACCATGAACGAACTCGGCATCACTATCGGCATCTGGGCCACCGGCTTTCTGCTGCTGACCCTGCTCTACAAGATCGCCATCGGCGTCGAGCGCGAGGTGGAACACTAGTCTGAACAGAAGCTCCTGGAAAAGAAAAAGCCCCCGGCCGCTTCCGCAGCCGGGGGCTTTTTTTATCTGAGTACTATTTAAACAGGTTCAGGTAAAGAGTGAACAAGGCCTCGACCTGGGGACGGAAAAACAAATAGCAGAGGCCGGACAGAGCCAGAAACGGGCCAAAGGGGATCCGCGTTGCTCCGCCTTTTTTCTGGGAGCGCATGGCGAACAGACCGACGATGGTGCCGCTGACCGAACTGGCGAAGATGATGAACAGCAGTGACTGCCAGCCGAGGAATGCGCCGAGCATGGCCAGCAGCTTGATATCGCCCCCGCCGAGTCCCTCCTGCCTTCTGAAAAGGTAATAGGAGTAAGATACGGCGTAGAAGATGCCACCGCCTGCCAGCAGCCCGATAAGAGAATCCTGCCAGCTCAGAAAAATCGACACGAATGAGAAGCAGAAACCGAGAATGATGCCGGGTAGACTGATGACATCAGGTATTATCTGGTGATGAAGATCGATCCATATTATAGTGACCAGGGCCGCACAGAAAACAAAATATCCCAACGCCGTCACACTCAGGCCGAAGGTCGCGACAACGGCGACCGCCAGCAGCCCGGTCAGGAACTCGACGGTCGGATACTGTAATGAGATCGGAACCCGGCAGTGAGCGCATCTGCCGCGCAGGAACAGGTAGCTCAGTATCGGGATATTTTCATACCAGCTCAATGAATGGTTGCATTTCGGACAGTGTGACGGCGGAAAGGCGATCGAGGCTGAGGGGTCGGGCAGCCGCAGGATCACCACGTTGAGAAAACTGCCGATGATGCTCCCGAACAGAAATGCAGCGACAAGAACGAACGGTGAAATCTGGATGACGTCCACTTGAGTCCACTTAACTATATGATTCAATAAGAAAAAAGAGCCTATCGTTTCATTATGTCTCAACACCAGGAAAAAGCAAGGATAATCCGTTTCGAGCAGCTCTCGGAGTTCAATCTCCGCATTACGCTCGAAGCGCCGCTGATTGCCGCAGCCGCTGCGGCCGGTCAGTTTGTCATGATCCGCACCGGAAAGGGCAAGGACCCGCTGCTGCGCCGGCCGTTTTCCCTGCACCAGGCGAGCAGCAACGGTCAGATTCAGATCTATTTCAGAAACGTCGGCAGGGGCACCGATATTCTCGCCCATGCCAAGGTCGGAGAGATTCTCGATGTCTTCGGCCCGCTGGGGCGGGGCTTCATGGTACGAAACGAGCAGCCGGCCTGTCTCGTTGGCGGCGGCCTGGGAATTGCGCCGATGCTTTTTCTGGCCAAAAAGATCATCTCCTCGGGGCGGGACCACAGCCGCGATCTGATCATTTTAGGAGGCAGGACCAGGGAGGATGTCGAGCCGCTGGTGGGAGATTTCAAACAGTTCGGCCTGGCTCTGCACTGCGGGACCGATGACGGGTCGTTTGGTATCAAAGGTTTTGTTACCGACATTTTGCGAACTGAAAAGCTCGCCGCTGATACCGAGATCTACGGCTGCGGTCCGGAGAACATGCTTCAGGTGCTGCATGAGTTCTGCAGAACCCGGGAGCTGGGCTGCCAGGTTTCTGTCGAGAGCGTCATGGCCTGCGGCATGGGAGCCTGCCTTGGCTGCAACCGCGAAGCGAGCAGCGGTGACTACGTCCATGTCTGTATAGACGGACCGGTATTCAGGACCGAGGAACTGCAATGGAATTCGTAAAAGAAGGCGACCCCTATCCTGATCTGCGCGTTAACATTGGCTCGCTCGAACTCCAGAACCCGGTCATGACCGCTTCCGGAACATTCGGGTATGCCCGGGAGTTCGCCGACCTGGTGAATCTGCATCGGCTTGGCGGTATTATCGTCAAAGGCATCTCCTATGAGCCCCGGGCCGGCAATCCGCCCCAGCGCATAGTCGAAACGCCCTGCGGGATGCTCAACGCCATCGGCCTGCAAAACGTCGGGGTGGAGCGCTTCATTACCGAGAAAATGACCTACCTCAGCGGGCTCGGTGTGCCGGTTGTGGTCAATATTTTAGGCGACACCATCGATGAATACCGGATCTTGACCGAGCGGCTCAAAGGGGTTGAAGGCATCGCCGCACTCGAGGTGAATATCTCTTGCCCCAACGTTAAAAAAGGCGGGGTCGCATTTGGAACGGTCCCGTCGATGGCAGCCGCGGTTACCGAAGCGGTGAAAGCGTCGGCGGATGTGCCGGTGATGGTTAAACTATCCCCCAACGTGGCCGATATCGTTGAAATGGCGAAGGCGGTCGAAGACGGAGGCGCCGATTCCATTTCCCTGATCAACACACTGATTGGCATGGCAATCGATCTTAAGAGCAGAAAACCTCTTCTGGCAAACGTCATTGGCGGTCTCTCGGGGCCGGCGATCAAACCGGTGGCACTGCGCATGGTTTATCAGGCTGCCGGGGCGGTGAATATCCCGGTGATCGGCATCGGCGGCATCGAAACCGCCGAGGACGCGCTCGAGTTTATCCTGGCAGGCGCTACCGCCGTTCAGGTCGGAACCGCGAACTTTATCAATCCCCGGGTCAGCGAAGAACTGGTTGATGGGATCGGTGACTACGTCAGGTCCCACAAACTGTCTTCGATCAGGGACCTGATCGGTGCTGTCGAGATCTGATCTCATGGGCCGGGGATCGAAGCTTCCCGTTCTGGGGCGCATGGCCGCGACGATCACCGGTTATCTGCGGCTGCTGGTAGCAAAAGATACTCCCTGGAAAGTGCGGCTGATTCTCGGTACCGCTCTTCTTTACCTGATCTGGCCCTATGATATTGTTCCGGACTGGTTTCTCGGCTTCGGCATCATCGATGATTTCGCCGTGGTGACGGCACTGGTCTGGTGGGCAACGAGACTTGTCGGTGATAAACAGGAGCCTCCCACCGCTGACAATTGAAATACCATTGATATGGACGACAACAAGACATTGCTGTGCGTGGCGGTCGGTGTCGAAAAGATGTCTGAGGCGCTGGAGCTGGTTGAGCGGGAGAGCCGCCATGCCGATCTCATCGAGGTGCGCCTCGACAACCTGGTCGACCTCAAAAAGATCGACTACCAAGCGTTTTTCACCGCTGCATCGGTACCGCTTCTTTTCACCCTGCGGCCGGACTGGGAAGGGGGATATTTTTCCGGCCCTGAGGCCGAGCGCATCGATCTGCTCACCGAGGCGTGCGAATCAGGGGCTTCCTATATAGATTGCGAGCTTCGGGCACCGGCAGAAACACGGCGCTCCCTCAGAAAAGTCTGCGGCCGGCATGGGACGAAGCTGATTCTTTCATACCATGATTTTTCGTCCACGCCGCCAGAACACATCTTGACCGACGCACTCAGGCAGATGTCTGAAGAAGGAGCGAATATCGGTAAGATCGTCACGCTGGCTGAAAATTATCTCGATGTGCTCAGAGTTCTCGCCCTGCAGATACCGGCGCAGCAACGGGGGTTGCCCCTGACCGCTTTTTGCATGGGCAGTCCAGGCGTGATCAGCCGGGTGGCAACAGTCAAGCTTGGCGGCTTCATGACCTATTGTGCTGCTGATTCAGATTTGGAAACAGCACCGGGCCAGCTCACCGCCGACAAGGTGCGTACCATTCTTGATAACCTGGAATGAAAACAGGCAATTGATGGCAATAAACGGAAAAACAAAAGTTTACGGTATCATCGGCAAGCCGGTCAGTCACTCCTTGAGTCCGCTGATGCAGAACCGGGCCTTTGCAACCCGTAATCAGAACTGTGTCTATGTGCCGCTGCATACCGATGATCTGCCGGCGGCACTGCAGGGGCTCAGGGGAATGCGCATTGACGGAGCCAGTGTCACCATTCCGTACAAGGAGCAGGTGCTTGACCTGCTTGACGAGATCGAACCGGTGGCTCTGAAGATCGGCGCGGTCAATACCATTGTGGTTAAAAGAGAAGGCGCTTCGACGCGCCTGTACGGAACCAATACCGACTGGATGGGCGCCAATCAGGCCCTGGCTGAAAAAATTGAATTAGAGGGCAGCCGTGGTGTTATTCTCGGGGCCGGCGGGGCAGCCCGGGCGATTGGTTTCGGCCTGCTGGAAGCCGGCGCCGAAGTTGAAATAAAGAGCAGAGACGAGAGTAAGGGCGGGGCTCTGGCTGAACAGCTCGGGGTCTCCTGGTCGCGGCTCGATCGAGCACCGTTGAAAGATGCGCATATCCTGATCAACGCCACTTCCGTCGGCATGGAGCCCAACGATGGGGTAAGTCCGGTTTCAAGGGCGCAGCTTACCGGCTATTCGGTCGTCATGGATATCGTTTATGCGCCGCTGCAGACAAAGCTTCTTGAAGACGCCGCCGCGCTTGGCTGTATCGCAGTCAACGGGCTGGAAATGCTGCTCTACCAGGGAGCGGCCCAGTTCGAACTGTGGACCGGGCAGGAAGCGCCGCTGGATGTCATGCGGCAGGAACTGCTCCATGCGGTGTCCTGAAAATTCTCTGGAAGATAATCGAAACAGATAGCTGACAATGATTCACCTAAAAACCGCCGACAGCATCGATGCCGTTATCACCGTTCCCGGTTCCAAAAGCATAACCCAGCGTGCCCTGATTGCCGCCGCCCTCGCCGACGGCACCAGTTCACTGCATGGGCCGCTGGTCAGCGAGGATACCGACTACTCATCGGCGGCGCTCGGGCAGATGGGGGTCACCATCGACAAGGAAGATGGTTGCTGGCGCGTACACGGCACCGGCGGCAACGTAGTGGAGCCGGAAGACGACATCTTCCTCGGCAACAACGGTACGGCCACCCGCTTCCTGACCTCGGTGGCGGCGCTGGGGCACGGTGAGTTCATCATCGATGGGGCAGAGCGCATGCGCGAGCGTCCCATTGCGCCGCTGATGGAGGCTTTGAGGGGCTGGGGCGTCGATATCGAGTCGATCCACGGCAGCGGTTGCCCGCCGCTGAGCATCCTGGCCTCCGGGCTCAGGGGCGGGAAAACCGTTCTGCCTGAGGGGAAAAGCAGTCAGTACCTCTCATCGCTTTTGCTGGTAGCTCCCTATGCAGTTGAACCGGCGGAACTCGAAGTGCACGGCGAGATCCTCTCAAAACCCTATGTGGCAATGACCCTTGAGGTCATGTCGGCATTTGGTATCGACGTTGAAGCAACGCCTGATTTTTCCCGCTTCAGTATAGAAAAGGGGTGCTATCGGGCCCGGGACTATCGAATCGAGGGCGATGCCTCGAATGCCTCCTATTTCTGGGCGGCGGCGGCGGTCACCGGCGGAGCGGTGACCGTTGACAACGTTCCGGTTCCGTCGATGCAGGGCGATGCGCTGCTGGTCCCGCTGCTGGCCCGCATGGGCTGTATAGTCGAACAGCAGGGCGGCGGTATCAAAGTTACAGGGCCTGACAAACTGGAACCGATTACGGTCGATATGGGGGATATGCCCGATGTGGTGCCGACCCTGGCCGTTGTTGCAGCTTTCGCCGACGGGACGACGGAAATTTCGAATATTGCACACCTGCGCATCAAGGAGTGTGACCGTTTGTCCGCCACCACCGCCGAATTGATGAAAATGGGCGTTGCTGTCGAAGAATTCCCGGATCGCATGCTGATCCACGGTCGCGGCGGCAGCGGTATGCAGGCAGCCTCGATAAAGACCTATGACGATCATCGCATGGCCATGAGCATGGCGGTTGCCGGACTGCGTGTTGCTGGAATAATGATCGAAGATGAGCAGTGCGTCGCCAAGTCGTTTCCCGATTTCTGGGATCGCTTTGCAGAGCTTTACTGAAACTATAGCGAATCATTCCCCGCCACGCTTCCAGTCTTCTTTTGATCCTGTGGGATTGCTGCGGGCTTCTAAGGATGCAGAGATTTACGGTCCGGCTATTGCCTCTGCCAGTTCGCTGACGGCCATCGCATAGCGGTTCGAGTGGTTCCACTCGGTTATGGCCTGAAAGTTCGGGTAGCCGGCCACATAACGAAAACCGCCGCCTTTCTTGGGATCGATCTCCAGGCTGACGATAGTCACGTCTCTGTTTTCCGGCGGGGTCGGCAGCTTCAGGTTCTGGACTGCGGCAACCTGCTGGTAATCGATGAACCCCTTTCTGCCCTTGAGGTTGGCACTGATCAGCTCCTGGGACTTGAGTTTTGAGCCGATATCGATATAGAGCGGAGCGTCGAGGGCCCAGTGAAACGCTTTCAGGTAATTGGCGATCGAGGCCAGGATATCCTCGATGGAGTTGAACACATCGCGGACCAAGTCGTCGTCGAAGCTGACCGCATACTCATGAAAACTCGACGGGATGAACTGGGTCTGACCGAACGCCCCTGCGTATGATCCTTTGATTTCCAGCGGATCCATGTTGTTTTCCCTGCAGACGAGCAGAAAGTAGATCAGCTCTTCTCGAAAAAAATCGGAGCGCCGGGGATAGGCATCGAACAGGGTGTTCAGTGTTTTGAATACCCCGAAGCTGCCCCGGTGGCTGCCGAAGCGCGACTCGATCCCCCAGATGGCGATCACGACTTCCTTGTCCACACCGAACTGTGACTCGATGCGTTCAAGCAGGTCGCGGTGCTTGCGAACCATATTTTTGCCTTTGGAAATTGTTCGTGAAGTGACGAACAGCGGCCGATACAGATAGTAAGGTTTGGCCTCCCACTGGCGGTCCATCAGCTCCAGAACCCGCTTGTCGATGCGCACTCCGCTGAACAACCCGGCAAGCTCAGTCCGGCTGAAGCCGTACTTTGTCTGCAGTTCGCTGAACAGTTCGTCATAGCGTTCGCTGTTGATATCGATGGGCTGGTCGTCTTCCACCAGATCAGCCGCCAACGGCTTATTCTCGGCGCATATGGATGCAGGAGCCTGAAACGACAGGGTTAAAAACAGAAGCAGGCAAAGAACATGGCTCAGACGCATGATTTCACCTTCTCTCAGCCGTAGGTGCTGTTGAAGCGGTCGATAAAGTCTCCAAGCATTGCTTCCGGCAGCGCATTGATGCCGGCCGCCGCTGCCCGGCCGCCGCCGCTGGGGAAGGAGCGGCAAAGAATGTCGGCGCTGTGCTTGTCAGCAATCGGGGCCCGGACGCTGACCCGGAGGGTGCCGTCACTGTTTTCGGTGATCATCGCATGGGCGCCGGCCGGCTTTTCCCGAGCCCTGAGATTGGCGAAAACGCCGGATACACGCCGCGACCATGGACTGTCGGGAAACCGGTAGATGCGGTTCTCGCCGTGGTGGGTGAATACCGGCTGTCCGAGAGCCAGGCTCATGTCATTTTCATAGCCGGTTTTCAATGTCTTCAGGGTGTGTGATTCGTGATAGAAATCAAAGGGATCCCTGTATTTTTTTACTGCATTGTAGAGATAATCCGGGCTGAAATAGAGATCCTCGAGCTGAGCGCCATAGCCGTTGTAATTCAACAATTCGCCGATTTCCCTGAGGTGGGCCGTTTTTGCCTCCGGCAGGGCCAGCTCAGACGCAGCAGCGGCCGCGACGGGATGCAGGTTGTCTCCAAAGGCGGCGCAGATTGCCCAGAGCCGGTAAGCACCGTCGAGAAGCGTATCGACAATCAGGGCTGTGCAGGTGTCCGGCTGGGGTTCAATGTGGGCGGAAAGAGACGGGTGGTCGGGAATATCCCCGGCAAAATGGTGATCGATATAGAGGACTTCGCTGCCGTGCTCGAGAAGGTTTTGCAGCGAATCACGGTTGACGTGCAGCGAAATATCAAGAACCGTGACCCGGCAGTTGCCGGTATCCTCGATCCTGGCCAGCAGGCCGATGTCCCGCTTTACCCCGGTGATCAGGATCGCATCGGGGCGCGGGTCGGCAAGGCGCAGCTGATGCAGACTGCAGATCCCGTCCGCATCACCATTGAATACATCATAGCTCGCTGAAGTCGTGATTTTTTCTCGGATTCCCATAAAACCGTCAGCAACCTGGTGCTGACCCGTCAGCTAGTAATAAAACTGGAGCGGGGTTCCCAGGTTGGCAAGGTTGAAGATCAGCATGAACGAGGTCTCTTCAGGCGTGTATTGAGAACCAAGTTCAACAGACCAGCAGAGCGCCTGGTAAAGCAGTGAGACGTTGGCAATGTTTGTCTCGTCGTTGGCCAGCGAGTGCTCGATGCTGAGCCGTGCTCTGAAACTCGCCAGGAGACTTGCCTCAAGAGCTGCGTTGATCTGCTCGGTATTGGTGAAATCTTCTCCATTGTCCTTGAAATAGTACTCGAGTTCGAACAGGTCTCCCCGGCTGTTTCTAAACGAGGCATCGAAGTCGTGGGTGACAAAGCCGGTATCGTAGACATCGAAGTCGGTTTTGTAGAGGAACTCGAGGAACTGCAGCGGAATCCATTTTAACTCGGCATTGATGTCGGAGAATGGTTCATCCGAGCGGTCGCTGAGGAAGCTGTAAGCCTGCTTGATTTTGAACCAGCCGTAATCGCGTTCGTTGTCATCGCCTTTGAGAGCATTGAAAAAGTTGTCGAACCCGTAGGTTATCTGGTTTTCTTCAATGACCCGGTCGTCGGAGTCGAACCTGGGCAGTTCATCCTGATCAACATCGGGGACGAAATCATATTCCACATAGGGGCGAACTTCATGGGTCAGGCCGGTCATGGATGCGCCTGAGAGAGCAAATGTCCGCATCAGCGTGGTGCCGACCTCAACGTTGATATCGTAGAGGAAGCGATTCTGGGAGTCATCGTTCAGCCACTCGGTTTCACCATATTCCTCAATGATATAGTAGGTGTCACGGATACCGACTTCGGCTCTCGATTCAAGATAGGGGCTGATCGGCAGCGGGGCGCTCAGGGTCGGGAAGATGTCGAAGCGGTGGCCGCCGATTCCCTCTTCACGCCAGAAATTGTAATAGGTCGCATCCCACTGCAGGGCAAAATCCCACATGTTTTCGAGCGGGATGGTGCCGGTGTAATCGATCGACGGCAGGTTCCACAGAGGCGATGGTCGCGGGGTGGCGTCCGGGTCATCTGACGGCTCTTCATCCTGACGCACATCGTTGATCGCCAGCAGGCGTGCTTCCAGCGAGGTGGGACCCCAGGCACGCTGGATATTGAAGGTGTTGGTACGCTGATCGTCGGTCCGGTTTTCCAGGCTGCGGCCAAACGTGTCCAGAAATCCATCGTTGCTGCGCTCGAATCCGGTCAATCCGGTGTTGAACTCGGTCAGATAGTCGCGGTCGGAAACGATGTCTAGATCGAGGCGCGAGGTCCAGGCCGAGCCGAAGTCCTGGTCAGCCTTGGCCCTCAACCAGTAGCGGTCCTTGTTGTCGTGGGTAAAACCGGTATCTTCGTAATATTCGGTTTCCGAGGGGTCGCTGAGCTCGTCATGGATATAGTTGGCCATCGCCATTCCCTTGTCGTTGGGATCGGTGATATAGCGGAACTCGAGACCGGGCATATAGCCGCGGTTAGCGAAATACTGGGTATAGACGGTCAGATCGGTTGAATCAGATATATTCCAGAAAAACGGCAGGTTGAAACCGAAACCACTGTTTTCGCCGGTGCTCAGTTCCGGCAGCAGGAATCCGGTTTCCCGTTTGTTCTTTGCCGGTACCGCCAGCCACGGAGAATAGAATACCGGTACGTCTTTTATCCGGAAACGGGCATTTTTAAGAACCGCGTAGCCGTCCTGCTCAATAACCACATCGCTGGCGGCAAAGCTCCAGGGCGGTGTTTCGTCGTCGGGGATCTTACAGGTTATGATCCAGCCGTTCTCGATATGGTAAGTTTTGAAGCCGATTTTCTCGATGACTTCGCCTTCGAGGTGGACATCCTTTTCATCGCCGATGATGGTGGCGTTTTCAAACCTGCCGGTCTCCTGCTCCAGATTGACCGTGGCCTGCTCGGCATATATTGACTGATCGTCTGTCTCAACCGATACATTGCCCCGGGCCTTGATGGTATTCAAGGTGACATCATAGGCCATCCAGTCGGCCTTGATCGTTGTTTGAACCTGGTAAACCGGCTCCTGATCGGTTACCACCTGTTCGGGAGTGAGCTCTTCCTCCGGTTCCTCTTCCTCCAGCAGGAGATACCAGTCTGATACCTCTTGTGCTTCCCCGGAACCCGGTGGTTTGGGGGGCATTCTCTTGCGCTTGATCAGGACAATGTTGCCTTCGGCAACGATGCTTTCCGGGTCTTCATAGCGAATAATCCTGTCCGCGGTGATATCCCACTCTTCGGTGGCCACCGATTTTCCATTGCCCTGAGCCGGTTGGGCTGTCGCATCCTGCACTTCGGCAGGGGCCGGCTGAGCGGCTGTTTTGGGCTCGTTGGCAGCCCCATCGATCGGAAATGCGAAAAGAACGAGGGATATGGAGCAAAACAGACTCGAGACGAACAGACGCGGCAACAGCTTTGTCACGATACTCTCCTTTGAAACATGAGTGGCAAACGGTTTATTGGTCTTTAACCGGGAGGAGCGGATACAACCCGGCATCGTCAACCGCTTCGGTCTTTAAAGGGCCGAAATGTACGGGTCGGGCCCGGCGGTGTCAAGCCAAAAGTAACAGTTTTACCTTGATAATACAGGGTATATGATATACGTTCCTGGCAGTTTACCGCGAATGGCTGATAAAAAACCATCTTTTTTCGAACGGCTCAAGAAAAAGATAGCCCTCAGCCCCGGTAGCACGGGAAAAGCCTGGTTGGAGCGGCTAAACGCTCGATGGGCGAAAGTCCCGGATTGATGGATTCAAGAAATGGCGGGACTTGGAAATCGGCTCCTGGAGTCGAGTCCCCTGAGTTCGGAATCCATTGGAATTGGAGGCATTGCCTGCTCGCAGATATTTTTCGCTACGAAGGCGCCGGTTTAACCGGACAGAGCGATCAGGGTGGTGCCGGTACACAGACGGTTCGAAACGAACCGCCAGGAAAATGAGCGACGCCGGATGCGATCGATTGAAATCGCTGTCCTGACGTACGCACGGTGCAGGCAGTGGTCAGGTAGACCGTTATACCTGCAGCAGGGAACGACATGTCACAATCAAATCAAGACGACGCATCATCGAACAAACCAAACCTGATTAAAAAAATCAAGACGACAACCGGTGCCTGGTGGAAAAGCAAGGTTGTCTCGGAAAAAGAAGAACCGCTGCCCGCTGAGACAGCTGCTTCCGAAGCAAAGGAAGACACAAAAGAGCCGGGCAGCCGTTCCAAAAGCAGAGCGCCATCAAAAAAAAGCAGGCCCAAACGACCACCGAAAGATCCCGGGTCGTCTCCATCTCCAGCAGCTGAAAAAAAATCTGACAGCAGCGACTCCCAGCCCCCGGCAGCTGCACCAGCTGCACCGGCTGTCGAGAAAGCTGCTGAAGAGGATCAAACCAGCCCAGGTGGCGCCGATCAATCTGCCGGAGGCGACGAGTCCCAGACAGCCCAGGAGAAGCCAAAGTCCCAGAAAAGCAGAAGGGGGAGAGGCCGCCGAGGCTCCAGAGGCCGGACCCAGAAAAGCAAAGAAACTGCTGAGCAGGCGGAATCGCCGGCTGACGACAAAGAGGGTGCGAAAAAAGAAAAGGCAGCAGATCCGGCGCCTGTCAAAGAGCATCAGCCGGTGGTGAAACTGCTGATCAATGCCGACGAGCCCGAGGAGTGCCGCCTCGCACTATTGGAGGACGGCCGGCTCGAATCGCTGCATGTCACCACCATCAGCCGGGTCCAGACCAGAAGCAATATCTATAAGGCGCGGGTAGTGGCGGTTGAGTCGAACCTGCAGGCGGCCTTTGTCGACTACGGGGTCGAAAAGAACGGTTTTCTGGCGTTCTCCGAAATTCACCCCGAATATTACAAGCAGGATCTGTCTCCTGAGATCCGCAAACTGGTGGAGACCAACCAGTGGAAAAAGCTGAGTATCAGCGATGTCATCGCCAGGGGCCAGGAAATGCTCGTTCAGGTCGTCAAGGAAGAGGTCGGCAAAAAAGGAGCCAACCTGACCACCTATCTGTCGCTGCCCGGCCGCTGTGTGGTGCTGATGCCCGGTTCAGACTCCGAAGGGATATCGCGCAAGATTTCCGGTGAAGAGCGGCGCGGCCGGCTGCGCGAGATCATGAATTCCCTGTCGATTCCAGAGGGAATCGGCTGGATCGTCCGCACCGCCAGTGTCGATATCACCAAGACCGCGCTTACCAGAGATGTAAAGTTCCTGCTCAAGCTCTGGCGGGAAATCAAGAGCAAAGGACAGCACCTCGAAGGTGTCGGCCTGCTCTATCAGGACCACAACTGCGTCATGCGCTTCCTGCGTGAGCACTTCGATCCGACCACCCAGGAAATCCTGGTCGATGACGAAGCGGCGCTGGAGAAGGTAAAGGACTTCACCGAGATGCTGCCGGCCAAGCAGCGCAAGGTCAAGGTCAAACTGCACCGCGGCGCCCGGCCGATCTTCAATCAGTACAGCATCGAGGATCAGATCGAGTCGATCTATCAGCCCAACGTCAATCTGCCGTCCGGCGGCTCGATCGTCATCGAACCGACCGAGGCCCTGGTTTCGATCGACGTCAACTCGGGGTCGACGGGCAAAGGCAAGAATTTTGAGGAAACCATCTTCCAGGCCAATATGGAAGCGGCCTCGGAACTGGCCCGGCAGCTGCGTCTGCGCGACCTCGGCGGCCTGATCGTCGTCGACTTCATCGATATGCGCAGCAGTAAAAATATCCGTGAGGTGGAAAAGCAGGTCAAGACATCGATGAAGCGGGACAAGGCCAAGGTCGATATCAGCAGGATTTCACGCTTCGGCCTGATGCAGATTTCCCGGCAGAAACTGGGCTCGCCCATCGAGTCGAGCAACTACCGGGTCTGCGATCACTGCAAGGGCAGGGGAATGGTCAAATCGATCGAGATGATGGCTCTCTTCTACCTCAGAAGAATCCACACCGGCGCCAGCCGCAAGCCGGTCGTCGGCGTTGACTGCCGCTTCCCGATCGACATCGCCCAGTACCTGCTCAACAAGAAGCGCCAGGAGATCGTCGAGCTCGAGGAGAAATACCAGACCAAGGTGAGCATCACCGCTGATCCGTCCATGAAACCGATCGACAACGATATCGTCTTTCGCAAGGCGGAAAAGGAAGAAGCCCAAAAACAGGCTTGAGTTGCCGGCCGATCTGGAGTATAAGGATACCCCCGTGCACCAGTAGCTCAGCTGGATAGAGCAACGGACTACGAATCCGTAGGTCGGGAGTTCGAATCTCTCCTGGTGTACCAGTTATTTTAAGCGGTTAGGTCATTTTGGCTTAACCGCTTTTTCTTTTCAGCTAACCCATAGCTAACCATCGCATGTCGTTTTCTGTCCGTAAAAGTCCATAATTGAGTCCAAGGTGGTGCTTACTCCAATGGTAAGATGCCGTGATGATCTCAGATACGTATCTGATGTTTTGAAGGACGGTATAACAATGAAGGAGTTTGCAGAAGCATTTCCCTTCTTGCAATATTTCAACGGGGGGTTGATATGCATTAACATCGATCCCTACTTTGATGGATTTGGATATCGGTTTGTTATCTATCAGATCAAAGCACGTCTTGGTGAATACCTGAAAAGCTGGGAGGGATATATACTGGGCTGCAGTCCCGACGAGCCAGACATACCCGAATGGCTCGATGCTACCTATAACCAATACAAGTCTCTTCATTTGAAGTGATGGGGAACATTTTTGAGCGATAACATGAAATGCAAGTCCATCCATGGGTGGCCTGCGAGGATGAATAATCGTCATCTTGCCGGGTGTCTTGCAAAATAATCCAAGAGTTTTTTTGTCAATTAATATATTGAATTAATTTGAATTAATTCCGAACAAGTGGCATTAAGATACTACATAAACAGGTCGCTTATGTAGTAAAAGGTACTTTCCTGTTCTTGACGATCGCAACGATCTCGCGGGCTAGAATTTCAGCCGCATCAAAACTCTTAATTGGAAGATTGGTACGAATAACCCCTAATTCTGTGCATGCGAGAACACAGATGCTCATGCCATTGCTTTTGAGGTGATCACAAATCTTGACAAATTTTTCAGCTACCGGGCCGATCGTTTTTCCGGACTTGACTGCTCTTATGACTTCGAATAGTTGCTCTTGTATATCTACCTCAGGATACACGACCTTGACACCTCGCTCGAAAAACCTGGTTTCGTAAAGGGCAGTTTTAACGATTGTCGTGGACCCGAGTATTCCGATCTCACGAATAGTTGGGTTCTCGGTCAAAATGGTGTCCACAACCAAATCTATCAAGTGAACAACCGGAATAGAAACGGCACTCGCGACGTACTCATAGTAATAATGTGCGGTATTGCATGGAATGACCAGGAAATCAGCACCCCACTCCTCGAGGCGTTTCGCCATCTCTGCCATTGCCGGACCAGGATTTTCAAATCCTTTCTCCAGTATTGCCTTGATTCGGGAGGGAACCTTCGGATTGTTATCTACAATGCAACGAATGTGGTCAACATCATCGATAGCGTTTGTATTGACCATGATCCGCTGCATCAGATCAATGGTAGCTTCGGGGCCCATTCCGCCAATGATTCCAGGAACCAACTCAGTTGATGCCTTGATGCCCATAAGCTTCCGGACCTATCAGAATGTTTTAGCTATAATTGCCCATGACAGGAAAAGAGTTGAGGATCTCTTCCTGTCGTTGGCAACTATTGGTCACAAGATGTAGTTGCGCAGGCTCCTGCCCCTACTGCCGAAATGTATCAAGGTACGCATACAGCGCCGGTGAACCGCCAGTGTGGAGGAACAGCACATTTGAGCCCGGGGCGAACACACCTTTTCTGACCAGGTCGATGAGGCCCGCAGCGGTTTTCCCGGAATATACCGGATCTAGCAGGATCGCTTCATTGAGAGCAAACAGTTGAACTGCCTCAATCATGGAATCAGTGGGCAGAGAGTAACCCGGACCAACGTAGTCGGCATAGCAGACGACATCTTCCCGAGCAATTCCTCCGCGTACGCCAAGGAGTTGAGCGGTTTCTTCAGCAAGAGCGTGAACAATATCTTCCTGCACATCTTTGGGGCGTGATACGTTCATGCCTGAGAGCGGAATATTGGCGTTGGTGCCGTTCATACCGACTAACATACCGGCATGAGTGCCGGCAGAGCCAGAAGGTACAACGATATGGTCAATGACCAGCCCCGTCGTGTTGAGCTGATTCATCAATTCCTCAGCGCAGGCTGCATAGCCAAGGGCACCGAGCGGGTTGGAAGCCCCTCCTGGAATGATGTATGGCTTTTTGCCTGCCAAACGAAGCTCCTCGGCAGTCTTTTCCATTTCTGCCAGCATGTCAGAACCGCCAGGCACAACTCTCTTGGTTTTGACACCTAGAAGCTCAAAGAGAAAGTTATTTCCACTTCCTTCAGGTTTGTATGAGCCAGGTACCCGTTCTTCGAGAACCAGATGGCAATCAATTCCCTCTTTGGCAGCCCATGAGGCAGTCAATCGACAATGGTTTGACTGTACCGCCCCACAGGTAATGATCGTATCGGCACTTTTCTGCATCGCATCCGCGATGCAGAAATCGAGCTTTCGCGTCTTGTTACCGCCGGCTGCGCCAGGTAAGAGATCGTCACGTTTGACATAGAGATTCACTGCACCTCCAAGTGCTGCGCTCAGTTTCGCCATTGGTTCAAGCGGAGTAGCACCTTGCAGGTATCCCCTGCGTGGAAATTTTGTAAAGTTCATCAATTTCTCCTTTTATGGGATTAAATTCTTATCACCTCTTTTTCATGGTGCGATTTCTCTCAACTAGCCGCTAGTAGAGAAGAAATGTTCATCGCGTCAAGTTTGACCTTGTTGATTGTCCTTTTACGAAGTTGTTCGTTGGCCCCAGGAAGACGGGTGTGAAGTATCCTGATCGCCTCGACAACAGTCTGCACGTACATCTCCAAATCATCTTCGCTGAGGAGAGGGATCTGGTAGCGAGAGATATATTCGGTTGAAACGGCAGACGAGAGAACCGCCGCAGATCCAGGGAGCAATCCTCCATGGGCAACGATGTCGTTCACCTCATCACTCATGAAGACCACTCCGCCCAAATCATATTTAACCAAAGTGGCTAGTTCACTGGCAATGGCATTTTTCTCGCCGCAATTGCCGGCCGCAGTAAGACGGTTGCCGAGATCAATTATTCTCTGGCCAATTGCCCGGGTTTCCTCCATCAGTGACCCAGGCCTCCTCGGGTATGGGTTTGGTGGCAGATAAACTGGATAGCCAAGGCCCTCGGCAGCTTCTGTCAGACAATCGCCAACGACCGAATTGTCATGCTCTTGGTTGGCACGAACGATAAGGGTCGTGCTTTTTATCGCCTCTTTCCAGAATGGAACATACGCTTTAGCTTCAACGATGATGGTCGGAAGCTCATTCATGCCCAGAAGATCCATGAGCTTGCCTTTGTTTCCGATGGGGACATTGCCCTCAGTGTCTTCGTTAGGACCGATGCCGCCCAACCCGGCGTTGACTGTAAGAATTGCTGAGACGGGTACCCCGTTTACCTCTAGAATGGTGCCAAGGTAGCACCCACAACTTTGTGGTGTGTCTTCTTCGAAAAAGTGGAATTTATCTGGATACCTGGCAAGAAAGGTAGCCACGACCGCTCTGGCCAAGGCGGTGATGAATGTGGCGGGTATTTCGAGAATGCCCTGGCCATGTAACCGGCCGAAGATCGTAGTAGCCAGTGTCTGGGGGCATAGGCCGTTCTCACCCAAGGCCGCTTGCATCAGGGCTACTTCAGCCAAAGTGATTCCGCATCGGGCAACAGCGGTACCACTACCTCCCCCTTCGAGAGTGATGATGATTCTTCCCTGTTCAGCAGCAGTCTCGATTTGAGAAATACGTAAATCCACCGGTGCAGCACAGTGAATAATTTTACCGAGAACTGAAAATCCAGCACCATCTTCTTGGACAAAACCAGAATGACTGTGGACATGACTAACACCGATGTGTCCCGCCAGGCCGACCTTGCCAATTTTCTCCTTAGAAAACGAGATATCCATTTATTTGTCCATTGGTTGTTACAAGAGAAAAAGGGCAATTTGCGGGATAAATGCCAGGAAGAAAATACCCACCAGAATTGCCGCGATAAAAGGAAGTACGGCATAGCTCAACCTTTCAATACTTATCTGGCTTATACCGCAACCTACAAAAAGGTTGACCCCTACCGGTGGGGTAAGAAATCCCAGGGAGACGGCGGCGATCATAACTATACCGAAATGGGTCAGGTCGATACCGGCCTGAACTACAAGTGGTTGAAGCAAAGGGGTTAGAATAAGGATGTTTGCCAGAGCATCCATAAAGGTGCCGAGAATCAACAACATGAAGATAATAACCACAAAGAACAGGACCTTGTTTTCAGTAATGCCCGAGAGAAGATTAACCATATCGTTTGGGACATTATAGATCAAAAGAATCTGTCCTAGGGCAGACGCGGTAGCAACCACCAGGAATATCGTCGCATTGGATATTGTGGTACCACGCAGGATCTGCCAGATCTTTGACTTATCCAGTTTTTTTAATATCAATCCTTCGACAATGAAAGCGTAGGTGACGGCAATCGCCCCTGCTTCAGTGGGGGTGGTAATCCCCCCGTAAATGCCACCAAGGACAATGACAGGAACTGCCAAAGCATATTTTGCCTCCTGAAAAGCTTGCCAGGTTTGTTTCAAGGGGGCTTTCTGGCTTTTTGTCGCAAAGCCGTGATACTTTGACAGGAAATAGCAGGTAAACATGAGAATAGCGCCGATGAACAGACCGGGAATAATTCCGGCAATGAACAAATCACCCACCGAGACATTCGCAGTTGTGCCATAAATAATCAGGGGGACACTGGGAGGGATCATTACCCCGAGACAGCCGGCGGAAACGTTGGTAGCGGTGGCGAACGATTTCGAGAAGCCCTCTTCTTCCATGGAGGGAATCATTATACCGCCGACCGCTGCTACTGTCGCCGGCGCAGAACCGCTGAGCGCCCCGTAAAACATGCAGGTGAGCACAGAAACCTGGGCCAATCCGCCGGTGATGTGCCCGATTAGGCAGCGGGAGAGCCGCAGCAGGGACTGGGCCATGCTCCCCTTCTGCATGATCTCGCCGGCCATGATAAAGAATGGCACAGCAAGCAATGGGAAGGTATCCAGGGAAAAAAACATCTTCTGCATGAGAAACTGCACCGGGATGTCAGCCACGACCACCGCGATCACGACAGTCAGACCAAGCGCAACACCTATCGGCACGCTCAAGAGAAGCAGAATCGGCAGGGATATAGCAATAAGCAGGATTGGAAGTTCCATGAAGTACTGCTCCTTGTCTTGACCAAGTTATGCGACTGAAACCGGTGCCCAGCATGGCTGAATGGTGGGCCCGGCAGCAGAGCAAAGATTAAACAGGTAACGCTCCGCTACGGTCGTCCTTTTCAGATATAATTTTTTTGATAACAATAATGGTTCTAAGCCCCATCAAACAAAAACCGAGCGGAATACAGATATAGGCGATCCACATAGGAAACTGAAGGGCGGGGGCAACCTGACCGGAGTCCATAACGAACTGGATCATCTTGATCCCCCAGACAACCATGATACCACAGAATGCAACGGTGATCAGATATGCCACAATGGTAAAATAATGGCCAATCTTCACCCCAAAGACTGTCCGGGCAATAGTTACTTCCAAATGACGTCTTTCCGATGCAGCAAAACTCGACCCGATATAGACGGAAAAAATAAATAGATAACGGGCCAGTTCTTCTGGCCAGTCCAAGGAGTTCTGGACGATGTATCTCTGAAAAACCTGAAGAATTATGATTACCGCCATCGTTGCCAGAGCACATGATGAGACGATCTCTTCAAATTTGTTGAGCCAGTGCCAAAATGTCATAATCGTAACCTCAGTGTGGAGGCAGGAAATGTAGCACATTTCTCTGCCTCCACGCGTTGTTGGATGAAGAAGAGTTACCGCCGGTTATTTTCCGGCAACGGTCTTTTTCATCTCTTCAATCAATTCGGGCGGCACTTCCTTGGCGAACATTGGAGCAACTCCTGCCGTCGCGTCAATCCAACGCTGCCGTTCAGCCGGAGAGAGTTCGATTACTTCCCCCCCCATTTCCTTGATTTTTTCCAGGATCATTGCCTCGTTGTTGCGGATTTTGTTACGTTGAAATTCCTGCATGACGGCAAAGGACTCCTGGATCCACTTCTGCTGATCCGCCGACAGGCTATCGAACAATTTCTTGGAGATCATCACCAGGTGAGGACTATAGAAGCTCCTGGTCAAGGTGACATATTTGGTGATCTCGGGAAATTTGTTAAACCAGGCTAGATTGAGATCGATATCGATCGCATCGACGGTTTTCTGCTGCAGAGCAGTGTAGACCTCACCCCAGGCTACGGGGGTGGGGTTCATTCCGAGTGCCTTGAGAATTGCGATATGTGCCTTGGAGTGGGTGGCACGAATCTTCAGTCCTTTAGCGTCCTCAAGAGTTCGGATTGGCCGACTGGAGAATATCTGTCGAAAGCCGATTTCGATATAGCCCAGACCCTTGATGCCGTTCTTTTCCAGGGCTTCAGCCAAACGTGTGCCGATAGGGCCATCGGTGATCAGATCAGAAGCCTCGTAGCTTGGGACTATGAATGGCATGTCCAGAAACATCATCTGCGGGTTGAATACCGAGAGGTTATTGGTCGCATCTGAACCCATTTGCAACATGTTCATTTGCAATCCTTGAACAACAGCATCAAAATTGCCATATTTCGAGCTGTCATAGATATCTACTTTAAAAGCCCCCCCCGATCTCTCCTCCAAATCTTTTTTAAAGAGTTCATAGCCTTCTCCCATGGGGTGCTGGGGAACGTTGGGGTGGGCAAGTTTGATGATGATTGGATCTGCGGCATTACTGTCGGCAAGGGGTCCTATTCCCATTGCCATGACCAGTCCTGTCAGAATAATTCCTAATCTTCGCGTTCTTTTCATGTTCTTTTCCTCCTGAGCGTTGATAATACTGACATCTCTTGATTTTTTTTGAAAATCATCTCCACAGGCCTATCCTTTAGAGATGAAGAGAATAATCTCACGATTCATTCATGGTTACCAACTCCGAAATATTATTGGCAAGTTTGGTAACTTGCCCTGCATAGGTGCTGATTACCGATTCAAGGGTGTATTCACTGGTCGGCAGATCGAAACTGATCGCCCCGGTAACCTTGTTTGTCTGGAAATTGATCAGCGGGGCACCAATACAGATTAATCCCTGGAGATACTCCTCGTTGTTGATCGAATAGCCCCTGTTGCATGAGTTTTCAATTTCGTGGCGGAGGATATCGGCTTGGTCAATGGTATTGGGGGTGAATTTTTTAAAAGGGGCTTTCGCCAGAAATGCTTCAAGATCATCTTTGTCCATGCGTGATAGGACAGCCTTGCCCATCGCCCGGGCATGAAGATCTTCAGAGGCCAATGGCTGTCTAAAGAAGAGGGTAGAACTCGCCTCTCGCCGATAGAGAGCCAGCAGAGTTAGGCCATCGATGAGAGTCGAATCTATAGTAACATTGAAAAGAGTGTGTGCTTCATCTATTAGCGGCTTAACCATATGAAGCAGTTCATAGCCTTGGATGATAGTATGGCCTGATAGCAAAGCTTTCGGTCCCAGTCGTAAAGACCGTCCACGCGAATCCTTACTCAAGACACCTAATATAACGAGGGTATTTACAAGGCGGTACGTAGAAGTTTTGTTGATCCCCGTCAGACGTGAAATCTCGGACAGAGTGCGGCGACTATGATCCTTGTCGAAGAGACTAATGATAGAGAGTCCCTTCTCCAGAGTTTTCGAAAAATAGGAATTGTGGTCTGAAGCCATAGTGCCCTGCGTTACTATAATAGTAACAATGATGTTATTAAATTAATATATAAGTCTGTTTCAGTAATGTCAACATCTATTGCTCAAGAATCAAAAGGATACGAACGGTATTGTAGATTTTATGTGGTTTAAGCAGGATATATGGATTCGTTCATGACCAGTAAAAATCCCCGATGACTCCGATCGTTAATCCCCATGGCCTCTCCTGGCATTTAAAGACCGTCTTGATATTGTTCTATGCTGTCGGATCTGGGAAATGAAGGAAACAACGAGTGTTTGGCAAAAAGATTTAATATTTTTGCGCATTTTGTTAAAATGTATAGTTGTCCGTTCTAACTATATGCAATAATTTTCTTTTTAGAAAAAAACCGTGGGTGAAAAAAATGATCGAAGTAGTAAAGACTGATAAAGCGCCAGCCGCAATTGGTCCGTATAATCAGGCTTTAAAATACGGAAATTTGTTGTTCACATCAGGGCAGATACCACTTGATCCAGAATCTGGCAAAATAGTGGGAGACAATATTAGTGCTCAAGCAAAACAAGTATTAGATAATCTCTCAGCGGTTCTTGATGCTGGTGGAGCAAAGCTTGAACAAGTCATTAAAACTACTTGTTATCTCAATGATATGAATGACTTTTCAGATTTTAATGAGGTTTATAAACTGTATTTCAACCCACATCATCCTGCTCGTTCCTGTGTTGCTGTCAAACAGTTGCCTTTGGGGGTTTTAATAGAAATAGAAGCGATAGCGGCGATATAGTCGTTGAGTGAAACGAGATTATTTTAAGGTTGACTGAAACTGCCCACTTGAAATAGTTTTCACACGCTGTTCTCAAATCATCGGGTGTTTCAAAGACTCTTGGTTTGCCTACTTTCACCTTGTTGCCGGTAAAAACTGTCTTCACTTCACATAAGGCTTTTTCAGCTTTTCTGCTATTCCTCTTTCATTGCCTATTTCCGTATTGTTCTTGGTGCCTGGGGCCGGGTAGTACCATTTCGTCAGAGTGCTTGCCGATATTCCGCTCATCCTGCTCACTTCGGATATTGCCTTTCGTACCGACAGACCGGTATCGGCCACAATCTTCTTAATTGCTTCCAGTGCTGCTTGTTTATCTTTGTCTGCCCACACTTGATGTTGTCGTGGCAGAAAATGCAGTCAGCAACCGATGTCAGAAGCTCACCAGTGAAATCGGTATTATCCTTGTTGCCCTTTGAACGGTTGCACTTGGAGCAAAGTATCTGAAGGTTCTCGTATTCGTTTTTGCCACCTTTTGACCTTGGTTTAATATGGTCGACGTCTGGCGGTCTTTCCTTTTTCGTGGCACCACATTGGGCACATCTACCGCCTGATTCTTTAAGCACTCTGTACCTTAAGCTGTCAGGTATTGGGTCTGTGTCCAGCAGTCTGTAATCCCATATTCCAAGACCTTTTTTGACTATGAACTCTCGCAGGGCTTTATCGCATAGCATTTTGATTTGGGACTTCTGCTCAAAGGTTAGCTTTTTAACATTTAAACTAACCAGGTTGCCTTCATGGTTGATGACTTCATGCTTGCCCAAGACTCGTAATGGCATCTCCTTGAGTCGTTTTTCGTAGTAAACCACTTAGAAATATTTGATACCGGCGAGATAAGCCTTGCATGACGAGTGTGCCAGTTTCTTCGTAAGCAGCAGATGACGGAAATAATCCCTAACCTGATCGTTGCTCAGATGTTCCTGGGACATGTGGTAGTGGTTGGCCAAACATCTTACCCCGCTGATGTAACCGCGCCGGGTATCCTTGGTGAGCCCGAACACATGACGTTTTTCGGGCTCACTGTCCGAGGTCCACACCCGAGTATACCGAGCCAGAGATTATCCCCTGTGATGATGGCTGGCCGAAATACTCAGAGGTTGTGTACGAATGTTAGGAAAGTGATACACTCTTCAATGGAAATGTATGTCCCCAAATAGCAGAAAAAGGAAAGTGAAAATAACTTTTTTCTCTGGATTAATCGAGCAATACCCTGAAACAAAAAAAATGCTTGCAAGGACAGTAGAAAAAAGATAGGTTTGTATTTGACATTATCATATTATGATACTATGAATGATGCTGTCGCCTCTTATACAAGGACTGGGTATCTATCTGAACGGGATTAGCCTGGCCATTTTCACCCCCGTCAGCCCCCGGCGAATCCTGAATGGATTGGACGCCCTCGCAACAGCATGCGTTTCCATCTACTTCGCAATTACCGGCCGAATTTCTGAAAGTATGCTGCTGAAGCGATCGAGGATTACCGCCAGATGTAACGGATCAGCGATATTGTTTTCTTGACGACCGATGAGGCCGAGGTGGTGCTTGGAAGAGCCGAAGGCCAGGAGGTCCATGACCGGCTCCACTAATCAGGCGCCAGAGAAGTCTTTGTAAAAGACGAAGAACAGCCCTGTGCCATTTCGGCTGCTGATCAGTTCATCGAAGTAGCGGTTGAGAAGGTGGAAACAGTCATCAACACCACTGCTGCCGGCGATGATTTAATAGTTTACTGATTCAGATTTTACTCGAGCAGAAAATCTTCACATCTTAACGTTCTCAACAATTATAGGAGTCAGTCATGCAGGATATCCGGGTACAGGAAAAAGAGCTCAAAACATTGGTAAAAAAGAAATTGACCGATAACGGTCTGAACGAAGTCGATGCCGGCATCGTGGCCGACGTTCTGGTTCACGCTGATCTGCGGGGCGTCCGCTCGCACGGTGTTATTCGCACGGAACACTATGTGAAGCGCATCAAAGCAGGCAGTCTAAATAAAAATCCGTCCATAGATTTCTCAAAGCTGAGACTGGGTGCCGGCCTGCTCGATGCCGACGACGGCATGGGCCACTCCGCCTGTCTCGAAGCTATGAACAGAGCCTGCGAACTGGCAAAGGAGTCCGGCATTGCGATGGTCGGCGTCCACAACGGCAGCCACTGCGGCGCTCTTTCGTATTTTATGCTGCAGGCTACTTCGAAAAAAATGATCGGTATCGGCGTCACCCACACCGACAAATGCGTCGCACCCTTCGGCGGTTCAAGAGCCTTTTTCGGTACAAACCCGATCGCCTTCGGTTTCCCCGGAAAAAAGCACGACCCGATGATTCTCGACATGGCGACCTCGAATACCGCCTTTGGCAAGGTTCTGCATGCCAGGGAGCAGAACAGTTCAATTCCGGGCGACTGGGGCATCGATGAAAAGGGCAGTCCGACCACCGACCCCCACAAAGTGACAGCTCTGCTGCCGTTCGGGGCCCACAAGGGATACGGCATAGCCCTAGTCATCGATGTATTAACCGGCGTTCTAATCGGAGCCGCCTATGGACCCCATATCACCGCCATGTACGGCGACTACGAAAAGCCGCGCAAACTGGCCTCGACAATGATCGCCATCGACCCCGACACCTACATCGGTTACGATCGATTCTGCGAGACCATGGACGCAATGGTCGACGACCTGCACGCCGAACCGCCGGCTCCCGGCAACGATTCGGTACTTGTTCCCGGCGAACTTGAATGGCGGAACGAGCGCTATAACCTTGAACACGGCGTTCCCGTGCTGGAGACCATCTACGAGTATTTAAAGGGGTGAATGTCAAGGGGGACATGATAGGCCCCCGTAACGTGGTAAGGAGCGACCTATGAGTTATCTCGATGAAATGTTCAGCCTGGTCGGCAAGACTGCCGTGGTCTCGGGTGGCGCCGGCGTCATCGGCACGGTGATGTCGGAAGCGCTGCTCCGGGCCGGGGCTCAGGTGATGATCTGGAGCCGTTCCCAGGAGTCGGTGGACAGCGCTCTGGGGAAAATGAATGAAATTTCCGGCAGCGAAGGAAAAGCGGCTGGCATGCGGGTTGACGCCGGTAAAGAGGACGAAGTGGAAAAGGCATTGCAGGAGACGATTGCTTCGTTTTCTTCACCCGATATTCTGATCAACGGCGTCGGCGGTAATATCGGTAAATATCCTCTGATCGAACAGGATATGGAGCTTTTTGAAAAAGTGCTGCACATGAATCTGGTCGCCGGCATGATGATTCCTACAAAAATCTTCGGCAGGTACTGGATTGAGAACGAGATCAAAGGTTCGATTATCAATCTCACCTCGGTGGCTTCCTACAATCCGCTCTCCGGGGTCTGGGCCTACGATGCAGCCAAGTCAGCGACGTTGAATCTGACTATGGCCTCGGCCAACGAATTCGCCGAACACGGTATCCGTGTCAACGCCATCGCTCCGGGCTTTTTTCTCGGCAAACAGAACCGCGCCCTGCTGGTGGATGAGGAGACCGGCGAATATACCGACAGAGGCAAGGCGGTAATTGCTCACACCCCTTACGGCCGCTTCGGCGAGGTTGGCGAACTGGCCGGCGCCACCGTCTTTCTGGCCAGCGACAGAGCCGCTGGATTCATCACCGGGGTGTCTATCCCGGTGGACGGCGGCTATCTGATTCATAACATTTGAGTCAGGACCTCTCAGGCAGGAACAAAAACTTATCTTCACTAGCCGGGATGTGATCCTCATCCCGGCTAGTGGGATTTCACCTCGAACCTTTCACTCACGCAATCTCAAGTACCGTGCAGTATTTCTCGATCAATGGATCCATGACCATCTTCAGCCTCGACTTGACCGTGCTGATCTGATAGACGTCGGCGGCCGAGGGCGGAATCAGCGGCGGGCCCATCTTGATGCCGCGGATCTCAAGCGCCAGCTTGAAGCCGATCGGAAAGGGTGCCGCGAACATGGTCCTGATCACCACCAGGATGGCCCGCTGCATCTCCAGCGCTTTTTCCAGATCACCGGCCTGATAGGCCTTGTAGATTCCCACCATGATTTCGGGGAAGATCCCGGCGGTTGCCGTCATGCAGCCGTTGGCCCCCATCAGCAGGCAGGAGAGCAGGGTCTCCTCGCGGCCGGTGAGCATGGAGATGTCTTCGCCGGCAATGGCGATCTTGTCCATGAAATGCATGAAGTCGACCATCGAGCCGCTCGAATCCTTCATACCGACGACGTTGGGGTACCTGACCAGCCGCTTGACCATATCGTAATCGAGCGGAGAGGTGAACAGCGGGATATTGTAGAGAACGACCGGCAGACCGCATTCCTCGATGATGGTCTCGAAAAAGCGTTCGACCATGGCGCCGCCCGGCTTGTAGAAGTAGGGCGGGGTGACGACGACCGCCTCGCAGCCGATCTCGGCGGCGTATTTAGCCAGCCGAACACATTCTTTCGGGGCCGAGGCGACGACGCCGGGGGTGACCGGAACCCGGCCGTTGACCTGGTCGACGACCATCTTCATGCAGCGGCATTTCTCCTCGAAATCCATATGGATTCCCTCTCCGACCGAACTGATCGGAAAGATGCCGTCGAGGCCGCGGTCGATGACGAAGTCGAGCAGTTTCTGCATCTCGGCTTCATTGACCCGCTGCTGATCATCAAAGGGGGTTAACAGTGCCGGGTAAATTCCTTCTGGACGAAACATGGGCGCAATCTCCTTGGTAGTGGTGTGGCCTTGTATGTGTTTGTTATTGTCGTTAACCATTGTTATGCGACTGAAATGCCGAGTTTCTCCAGCAGCTCAGCGGTGGGCTCTCCGTCCGCTGTCCAGCCCCTGAGCGTGTAGTAGGCCTTGAGCATTTCGGTGATGTCCACCGTTTCACCACGGCAGGGCCCGTCGGGCAGCGCCTCGGTGCTAAAGCGCTCCGGCAGCCGGTCGTCCTCACTGGTTAACCCTTCGCGCATATTGAAAAGCCGGACCAGGTTGTTGGTCCGCTCGCCGGCGCGCAGCAGCGCTTCGGGGTCACCAAACGACTCGATGCCGGTGATCGAGGCAAAGAGCGGGGCGATCTGTTCGAGCGAGAGGGTGAAGGCAGCGAACAGACAGAGCCCGCTGGAGTTGACCAGGCAGAAGAAATCCTGCTGGCTCTTGACGATTTCTGGTTTGAACTCGGTGGTGTGCAGGCCGAGTGGATTGGCCATATTCATGATTTCCTCGCCGATCGGCCAGGAACGCAGATGGCAGCCGCCGCGGTCATTGGTCGCATAGGCCAGGGCCATGCCCTTCGAGGCTCGGGGGTCGTAGGCGGGCAGTTCCAGTCCCTTGACCTGGGCGCCGAGGCCCTGGGCATTGGGAATCGTCTCTTCGAGGTATTTCACCCCTTTGGACCACGCTTCACCCGGGCCTTCGCGTTTGCCGATCAGGTGCACGGCGCCGATGATCGCCTCGCTGCTGCCCCATTTCAAGTCGAGCCCCCCGGCGTCGTCTCTGGTGATCAGGCCCCGTTCGTAGCAGTCCATCAGAAAGCCCACCGTGTTGCCGACCGAGATGCCGTCCATTCCGTAGGCGTCGCAGAGGTGCTCGGCTTCGATGATCGTGGCTACGTCGGTGTTGGCGCAATGGGCGCCGAACGACCAGGTCATTTCATATTCGGGGCCTTCGGTGAATGATCCTTTGTACGGCCCTTCTTCGACCCGGGCGATCTTGCTGCAGCGAATCGTGCAGGAGAAGCAGGCACGCTGGCGCGTGTAGAACTTTTTCACATCGTGCTCGTCGATCGGTTTCTCGTCCAGGGTCGAGCGCTGAAAATTCTTGTTTGGGTGGATACCGGTGTAGTCCATCAGCGAGAGGATGACGTTGGTGCCGAATTCGGGTTTGGCCGCCCCGGTGTCGGGAGCGTTGCCCAGTTCGTTGGTGGCTTCGCGGACCATGCGGGAGAACTCGGCGGGGTCGGCGGTAGTGATCGTACCGGTTCCCTGGACGACCACCGCCTTGAGGTTCTTCGAGCCCATCACCGCACCGGCGCCGCCGCGGCCAAAGGAGCGGTACTCGGTCTGGACGTTGGCCAGCGGTGCGAGCTTCTCGCCGTTGGGCCCGATACAGGCGATGCGGTGCTCGTTGGAGTAGTGTTCCTTGAGCTTTTTATGCGTCTCGATGGTGTCGAGGCCCCAGTATGTATCGGCGGCAACGAGAGACACCTGGTCATCCTCGATCAGCAGCAGAACCGGGCTGTCGGCTGCACCGCTGATGATGAGCGCATCAAAACCGGCATACTTCAGCTCCGGGCCGAAGCTGCCGCCGGCGTTCGAGTCGAGCCAGAAACCGGTGGCCGGGCTCTTGGTGCAGAGTTCGAGGCGGCCTGAGGCCGGAGCCTGGGAACCGGTCAGCGGCCCGGTGGCAAAGACCATGATATTGTCGGCTGAGAGCGGGTCGCACCCGGTCGGCAGCCGGTGGTAGAGCGTATGGATGCCGAAACCTTTACCGCCGATGTACTGCTCCGCTATCTCACGGTCGAGCTCGACAGTTTCGATGGTTTTTGAACTCAGGTTGACTTCGAGGATCTTTCCTGCGTATCCATTCCACATGATGGCTTATCTCCTTGATATTGCCCCGGTGGGACAGACGTTGACACATGAAAAACCGCCGCTGCAGGTGTCGCAGATAAGCGGTAAATCGCTTTTTGGATGGATCCTGACGCCGCCGAACGGGCAGGCTTCCACACATTCGTGGCACTGGGTACACTTCTCCTGGTCAAGAACGACATGACCGTCCCATAAGAGGGCGTCTTCGGGGCAGGTTTCGATGCAGAAACGCTCCTTGCAGGCGACGCAGACGTGTATAGCGCCGACCTCGGGCCAGTCGTCCTCGATATGAATCCTGGCCCGCTTGGTGCTCTGCAGGCCCGGCTCATGGGCTGCTGTGCAGGCCAGCATGCATAATCTGCAGTAAGTGCAACTTTTCTTCTTGAGTTTGAACATCGTCTTTCTCTCTTTCTTTGTTGGCGTTTGCGTTAATCTCTCTGGCAGGTGCGGTGATTATCCTTCTTCAACAAGCTCAGCTCATCTCCTACAGGTTTCCCGAGAGCAGCTCGGCGACAGTGGTGCCGACCCTGTCCAGGTGTCTCTGCATGGCCAGGGCCGCTGCTTCAGGGTCTTTATCGACCACTGAGTCGATCACCGCCTGGTGTTCGGCAAAGGTGAGCGGTTGTAACGACATATAACCCGATTGATCTACGTAAAGCGAGTAGAGCAATTCAGTAATCGGCCGGCTGACCAGAGTGAAGAATGGGTTATGGGTGGCAGCGGCCAGCAGGTCGTGAAACTCCAGATCGATTTTGAGTGCCTGGTGCGCTTCAAGGTCGGCAGCCTGCATGCTTTCCAAGTTGTCGTTTAACCTGGCGATGTCTTCTTCGGTGCGCTTCTCGGCGGCCAGTTCAACGATGGCAGTTTCGAGGACCGAGCGCACCTGGAGGAGCTGGTGAAGCGATACTTTACTCATCTGCAAATGGGCGATCAGCGATTCCGCCAATCCTTTGCCGTCGAGCGCCCGCACCGTCATCCCCCGGCGGGGGCGGACATCCACCACCCCACGGCTAACCAGATAGGCGGCAGCTTCGCGGATCACCGTTCGGCTGACCCCGTATTCTTCCATAAGCTCTGGCTCAGTGGGCAGCCGGTCGCCGTCCTTGAGTTCGCTGCTGATGATCTTTTGCTGAAGATCATCGGCTACCTTCTTTGATAATCGTTCGGTGGTGAGTTGCGGCATAGCTGTGTGGACCTGGTTGAAGTTGCAATGACTTTATCGTAATATCATCGTATGAATAAATCAAGCATAAAGTGTCCCGGTTGGCTGGTCTTTCATATAAGGCGGATGATCTCGGGTGCAGGTCTCTGGAAAAGAAAATCGCTGCTGTTATTCAGGTTAGAGAGACATCCTCAGGTTCCAGGGGATAAAGTCCTCCTGGTTCAAGCGCACGGCTCTGGCACAACAACTGCCGCTGGCCGTTTCGATAGACAATCTCTCCAGTTTGGGCACCATCTCGAGGAAGCGGTTCTCTATCCTGTTCCCCACCATCAAGATGTCTGGATCCATCGAGTAATATTCAATGAAACAAAAAAACACTTGCAAGTGCGGTAGAAAGGAGATAGGTTTGTGCTTAACCCATTCATACGATGATAATATGATAAGTTCAGATATTTATGAGAGTGGAACCGTTGAAAGTCAGACATCAAGTGGCGTTTATTGAACACGGAACCAGAAAAGACTGGGCGCGACAGATCAAACAAATGCTCGATGATCGTTATCCAGAGGCGATGAAAGTACGATTGGTGATGGACAATCTGAATACGCACAATCTGAGTACGTATAATACCACTTCTCTTTATTTATGAGACGTTTGCCCATCGCGAGGCCCGGCGCTTTGCAGAACGTCTGGAGATTCATTACACGCCGAAACACGGGACTAGGCCAACATAAAGGAGATTGATCATGAAATACAACAGACCACATACCAAGGCCGCCACCGGAACCATGGCCACCGACTGGGAAGACAGGGTTGATTTTGTACGCCTCAGAAAAGATCGTTTTGAGCGAGCTCAGGCAGCGATTAAAGCCAAGGGCCTAGGTGCGGTCCTTACTTTCGAAATGGACAATATCCGTTACCTAACCGGGACACATATCGGCGAATGGTGCCGGGATAAGATGAATCGTTACGCAATCTGTCCCCGTGAGGGTGGAGCTTATCTCTTTGATCCGGCACCACCTGCCAAAAGAATCAGCAGCCCCTGGATTTCTGACCGGATGGAGGCGCCAATCAGTAACATGCTTGGGGCCATTCCGCCGGAACTTAACGTACAGGTCGGTTTCGCCAAGCAGGTTAAAAGGGTCCTGACTGAGTACGGAGTGGAGAAGGAGCCGATTGGGGTCGATCACATGGAGATTTCCATGCTTCGTGCTCTCGAAAATGAGGGGATCGAGGTTGTTGACGGTCAGCAGGCGATGCTGGATGCCCGTGAAATCAAAACTGAGGATGAAATTGAACTTTTGAAGAAGGCTGCAGGAATGGTCGATGCGACCTACATGGATCTTGCCAAGGCGATTCGCCCAGGTGTTCGTGAAAACGAACTCGTCGCTATCGCTAACTTCCACCTCTACAATTACGGATCTGAGCGTGTCCAGTGCGTCAATTCAGTATCCGGGATGCGGGGACAGCCTCATTCACATACATTCTCTGACCGCATTGTTCAGCCCGGAGATATCGTCTACATCGATATGATGCATGCTTATATGGGTTATCAGACCTGCTACTATCGGACGTTCGTCTGCGGAAAGCCCAACAAGCATCAGATTGAAGCTTATGAAACCGCATCTAAATGGATTTCCGATTCTATCGACATGATTAAGCCCGGTGTGACTACGGCCGAAGTTTGTCAAGTGTGGCCTACTGCTGAGAAGTTTGGCTACCGTGACGAAGATGAAGCCTACCTCCTTCAGTACGGGCATGGACTCGGTTTGGGCCAATGGGAGCGGCCGATCATCTCTCGTCGATTCTCGATCGACCATCCGACCGAAATTAAAGAAAACATGGTCTTCGCTCTTGAAACTTGGTGCGGGGCAGCAGATGGTTCCGGTGCGGCCAGAATCGAGGAGCAGGTTGTTGTAACCAAGGATGGTTGCGAAATTATGACTAATTTCCCCAGTGACCGCCTGATCTCATGTGGTCTTCCCGGGTGTGACGTATACTGATTTTATAGTTCGAGAAAAGAAACGTAATTAGCTTTTAGCATGTTGAATACATTACAGATTTGAACTCCATGGCTGCAATGTAAATGGGAGCTAACTAACTATCTCATTAAAAAGAGGAGGACTTATGTCTAAAAAACTTGCTGGAAAAACATGTCTCATTACGGGTGCTGCACAGGGGATAGGCGCAGCAGTCGCCGAACGTTATGCGGAAGAAGGCGCTTGCGTAACGGTCGCTGATATCAATCTTGAAGGTTGCAAGGAAGTTGCCGAAAGAATCAACGCCGCCGGTAACGGCAAGGCAATCGCCGTCAAGATGGACGTCACCAAGCGCGAAGACAACGCCGCCGCCGTTGCAGCCACAGTTGAAGCCTTCGGCTCGATCAACGTCGGCTTGTTCAACGCAGGCCTGAACAAGCCCCGGTTCTTCATGGATATCGATGAAGATAACTGGGACTTGATCATGAACGTCAACACCAAGGCGATGTGGCTGGGCATGCAGGAAACCGCCAAGCAGATGATCGCACAGGGCCCGATGGAAGATCATCCCTACAAACTGATCAATGTCGGCTCCATTGCTTCACGCAGGCCGCTGGTAGACGTGACCGTCTACTGTACCTCGAAGTATGGCTGTCTCGCGCTGACCCATTGTGGCGCCGTCGCACTGGCTGAACACAACATCACCGTAAACGGCTATGCCCCCGGCGTTGTGGTCACCCCGCTCTGGGAGCAACTGGACAAGGATCTCATCGAGATCGGCTTCAAGGAGCGCGAGGGCCAAGCCTATGAGGATATCGTTAACGATGCGCTGCAGATTAAACGGGTGTCCTACCCGAAAGATATTGTGGGCACCGCGTCGTTTTTGGCCAGCGACGACAGTGACTATATGACCGGCCAGATGATCCACATCGATGGGGGCTGGTGCATCCAGTAATGTGACCAGGCACAAAATACAAAGGTGGTTCACAGCGCCGCAGGCGCGATCCCTGGAAAAGCAGTTTGCATTCAGTGATTCACAACCAAACGGGAGGAGACACACAATGAAAAATTCGATTTTGGCCAGCATGACAGTAACCACAGTAATTGCCGGGCTCGTCATCGCGGGGACCGCGGCGGCCGATACCTACAAGGTCGGTATCACGCAGAACAATGTCGGCGTCGACAGCTACCAGACGACCTATGAAAATGCCTTCATAGCGGCAGCCGAAGGAAACGACAATGTCGAGGCGGTTGTCTTGGACGCAGGCGGCGACGTGGCCCGCCAGATCGCCCAGATGGAAGATCTGATCCAGCAGCAAGTCGATGTTATCATCATCTGGCCGACCAACGGTAAGGCAGTAATTCCCGCCGTTCGCAAGGCCCATCAGGAAGGTATCCCGGTGGTTGTCACCAACTCGAACATCTCGGAGGAGGGATTCGAATTCGTCGCCTCCTTCTCCGGCCCAGACAACATCACCCAGGGCTCGCGCTCGGCCGAGATAATGTGCGACAAGTTCAAAGATATGGGCATCGAGAATGAGGCGAAGATCGTCCAGATTTCGGGTCAGCCCGGTTACACCACCGCAATCGAACGTGCTAAGGGGTTCGAGGATCGTCTGCCTGAGGTCTGCCCGAACGTGGAGCTGATGGAAACGCAGCCGGGCGATTGGAACCGCGAAAAGGCGCAGAAGGTGATGGAGGCGTTCCTTGTCAAGTATGACGATATCGACGGCGTCTATTCCGGCGATGATAATATGGGCGTGGGCGCGCTCAACGCCGCTAAAGCCGCCGGTCGCGATGGGATCATCTTCGTCGGCGCCACCAATTTCGCGGTGGGTTACGAGGCGATGGGCCGCGGGGAATACTGGGGCTCGATCTACCAGTCTCCGGTCGACGATGCGGAAGCAGCGCTCAAGACAGCGCTCGACATACTCAACGGCAAGGAAGTTCCTTTCCTGAACTACTTTGACACGCCGAAGATCACCCAGGACAACATGGGCGAGTTCACCAAGCCCGTCTTCTAAGCATATCTGTGATGTGCAGGCCCTTCGGGGTCTGCACAATGAATGGATATACCAGCACGACCGGCACGACGACATCCCTGGCGTCCACCGTCAGTGAGTAAATAGCCGACCAGATCGTCATGATCGACCAAGGCATGACGCTGGTTGATGGAATTACGGTCTCGGCGACCGGAAGAGGGAGAAAGGCAAATGGCTGAATCAAAGATGAGATCCGTCGGCAGCTTTCTGGCCCGGCAGGGCATCCTGGTCGCGTTCGTGATCTTCATGATAGCGTTCGCGCTGGCCAATGATCGGTTCTTAGACATCGATAACATCCTCGGCGTCATCCGGTCTTCAGCGATTCTCGGCGTGATGGCGCTCGGGGTCACATTCGTGGTGATCAGCGGCAATCTCGATCTGTCGGTGGGTTCGCTGATGTCGTTCTCCACGATCGTGGTGCTGGATCTTCATGACAAGATCGGGCCCGGACTTGGGATCTTGGCCATGTTCGCCATGACCCTCGCCATAGGGGCGCTAATCGGATTCCTGGTGGGCTATCTCAGGCTCAACTCTCTAATCGTAACCCTCGGCATGCTTTCGGCTATCCACGGTCTCACGCTGACCTATTCGGGCGGCAAGAACATGGATATCGCCGACAAGCAGGGCACCTGGTTCAGCGTTTTCGGCCAGGATGCAGTTATAGGGATTCCGGTGCCGATCCTGATCTTAATCATCCTTGCATTCGTGCTGTCATTTCTGCTGGGAAAGACTCCCTTCGGCCGCAAGATCTATGCCGTTGGCGGTAACGGTGTGGCGGCCACGTTCTCGGGTATTCCGCGGGCCCGAATCGTCTTCATCTGCTATCTCATCTCGGCCTTCTGTGTCGCCACCGCCGGGCTCATCCAGGCCAGCCGCAGTCTTGGCAGCCAGAATACCGTGGGCCAGGGCCTTGAGCTGCAGGTTCTCGCTGCGGTTATCCTCGGGGGAGCATCGCTTATGGGCGGTTCCGGTACCGTCATCAAGTCCGTCATCGGGGTGCTGATTCTCGGCTTCATCCAGAACGGCCTGCTTCTGGTCGGGCTGGAATTTTACTTCCAGTACGTCGTCACCTGGGCCATCATCATCCTGGCCGTGTGGCTGGATATCGCGGTTAAACGGGGTCACCTCTGGTCGTCGATCGCGTGAGGAGAAAGACTATGCAAAAAAACGCACTCCAAAACGCACTCAAGAAACACGCCAAGGACGGCGCGATCTGGGGCTTCATAGTGCTTGAACTGGTCTTCTTCGGTATCGCGGGTAAATACATGTCGATGACGGAAACAGCGTTCCTCGCTCCTGACAACATGATCCTTCTGCTCAAGCAGGCGGCACCGCTGGGGATCATCGCGCTCGGCATGACGATCATCATGATCAACGGCAATATCGACCTTTCGGTCGGGGCCACCTTCGCGCTCTGCGCGATCGTGATGCTTGACGCGATGACCTGGCCCTTTCTGGCAGCGCTCGGCGACTGGGCGATTCCCATCGCTTGGGGGCTGGGGCTGCTGACCGGCATGCTCATGGGGCTCATCAACGGGCTTATTGTGTGGAAGACCGGCGTCAATGCCTTCATCGTCACGTTGGGCTCTATGCTGGGATTCCGCGGGCTCGTGTTCATGTATAACGGCGAACAGCCCACCTTTCACCTGAACTGGACGATGGTGGATATCGCCGAATCGACGCCGCTTGGAATCCCCCTGCCGATCCTCGTCTTCGCGGTCTGCATCGCCATTGTCTGGTGGATCATGAACCATACGGTGCACGGCCGCAATGCTTATGCCATCGGTGACAACGTCGAGGCCGCGGTCAATGCCGGCATCAAGGTCGGACCACACATGCTGCTCAACTATTTGATGATCGGCTTTCTTGCCGCGCTCAGCTCGATCACCTTCTATTCCGAATCCGGGTCGGTCAATCCCAATGACGGCATGCTCTACGAGTTGTGGGTCATCACCGCGGTGGTGCTGGGCGGTACCAAGCTGACTGGCGGCAAGGGCTCGATCATTGCAACGGTGGGCGGCATCCTGGCGATCCAGCTAATGCGCAAGGGGCTGGGCTTCATCGGTGCCGACACGGCGATGGTGAATCTTGTCATCGGCTCGATCCTGATCGCCGTGCTCTACCTGGACAAGCAGCTGAACCGCAAGGGCGAAGAGGAGCTTAAGATATGACTAGCGAACAGATACCGGCCCTGCGTCTGGAGGGTATCGTAAAGACATTCCCTGGTGTGCGCGCTCTAGACGGTGTCTCCTTCACTGTTATGCCCGGCGAGGTGCACGCTCTGATGGGCGAGAACGGCGCTGGAAAATCCACTCTGATGAAAGTGCTGGGCGGAATTTACCCGTCCAACGAGGGACAGATCTTCATCGAGGAGCAGCCGACTGTTATGAATTCTCCGCTCGACGCCAAGGCCAAGGGCGTGGTCTTCATCCACCAGGAATTGAGCCTTGCCGAGGAGCTGTCGGTGGCCGAGAATGTCTACCTGGGCGAGCTGCCGCGTAAATCATTCGGGCGGGTGGACTGGAGCAAGCTTTATGCTGATACCGGCGCCATCCTGGAGCGGCTCAATGTAGGTTTTGGGCCGAAGGACAGGGTGACGGACCTGTCAATCGCCAACAAGCAGATGGCCGAGATCGCGCGGGCCCTGACGGTTGAGGCCAAGGCGGTGATCTTCGACGAACCCACGGCATCGCTCACTGATGCCGAAAAATCGGTGCTCTTCGATGTGATCGAAGATCTCAAGAGCCGGGGCGTGGGGATCGTCTACATCTCCCACCGCATGGAAGAGATTTTCCATATTTCCGACCGAGTGAGCGTACTGCGCGACGGGAAATATTGCGGTACGGTCAACACCTCCGAGACCAACGAGGATGAGGTAACCAACCTGATGATCGGACGCAGTCTCGACCTGTCGCGCAACATCGAGCACATCAAGCTGGGTGATGTGGCGCTCGAGGTGCGCGGGCTGTCCTGCGGCAAGCTCTACCAGGATATCAGCTTCGAGGTCCGCGAGGGTGAGGTCGTGGGCTTCTATGGGCTCGTAGGCGCTGGACGCACGGAGATCGCCGAAACGCTCTTCGGGCTGCGCGACCCCTCTGCCGGGACAATTCTGCTGGATGGTAAAGAGGCGACCATCAACTCGCCGGTCGATGCGATCCAGGCCGGTATCTCGCTGGTGCCGGAAGATCGCAAGGGGCAGGGGTTGATAGTGAGCATGAATTGCCGAGACAATATGACCCTTCCGCAGGTCGATGACATGACCGCGGGTCCATTCGTCAGCGGAGGTGCTGAATTGGCGATCTTCGACCAGTACCGCGAGAAGCTCAATATTAAGACGCCGGGCTGGCGGCAACTGGTCGGCAACCTCTCGGGCGGCAACCAGCAGAAGATTGTCATCGGCAAATGGCTGTCGATGCATCCCAAGGTGCTGATCGTGGACGAGCCCACCCGCGGAATCGACGTGGGCTCCAAGTCGGAGATCCACAAACTGATTCGCGAACTGGCCGCACAGGGTTACGCCGTCATTGTCATCAGTTCGGAAATGCCCGAGGTTCTGCGAGTCTCGGACCGCATCATCGCCATGTTCCATGGCCGGATCATGCGCACTTTTACTTCCGACGAGGTAACTGAGGACAGCCTTGTGCAGGCGATTTCCGGGATTACACCCGAGAAGGAAGCGGCCTGATGCGCGGAGCATGAGGTGGCGGTCTGGAACCGCTCGGCCGAAAAGTCTGAGAATCTCGCTAGCGGAACCCGCTGCTCCGTGCGTAAACGCGGTTGGCGCTCGCTGCCGGGTCCGATGTGATGATCAGGATGCTGGCCGACTCTTCCTCGTTCGAGTCGTTGCTGCGGTTTCAATTGCTCTATTGTGTATAAACCGCTTTGTTTGATGGCGGGCACACTTTCTTGCTGCCTGGTTTTAGGTCTTCTAGGAAAGTCTCATTTTGAACCACTCATCAGTTGTGATGACTGTATTGGCTCGTGACTAACACAATTTGAATTAATTTTAAAAGGAGACGTCATGTCTGTTGTGACTATTTCTGGGCAAGTAGGTTCCGGCTATCCTGATTTTGGTAAAAAACTAGCTAAAACAATAGGGTATAAATTGGTTGATCGCGATGTTTTTAGGACAGTATTAATTGAATATGGATTTGTAGACACTGAAGAATTGCTTGATACGCCTCCAAGTATATTCGAGCGACTGGGAGGGGATAGACATGAAGCATTCGCTTTACTGAATAATATGTATCATTACTTTGCTAAGCAGGACAATCTCGTCATTGTAAGCAGGAGGGCTTATCTTGTACTTCATAAATACATTAACGTTTTAAATGTGTTTCTAGAGTCTCCTCTGGAAGAACGAATACAAAATGTCATGAAGATAAGACAGGTGGATGAGGGTGACGCTGAAAAAATAGTGCGATATAATGAGAGGGTCAGAATAAAACTAATTGAATCATTTTACGATGAAAAGTGGGATTCATTTCTACCGTTCTCTCTGGTTGTAAATACCCATAAAATTGGTCTAGATTTGACTGAGAATATCATCGTGGAAGCTGCTTCAAAGCTTGGTACACAGGACCATCATAAAAAGATGCAGGAAAAAGAAGCATACTCAAGCATTCATGATATTAAAACGGACCCTGTTTTGGAAGATACCGTCAAGAAGGTGTTGTCCGAAAGCTAGTATTAGGAAGTGTGGCTTTAACTGTAAAAGTCAAAGACCTTCCGTACAGTTTGTCCTCTCGTATTGATTCCTTTTAAGCCGCCTCTTTTAAAATTTCATTTCGATGTATTTTACCCATTTCAAATGCTTCGATGGGTCCACGTCCCTGGCTGCTATAGCCCCGATGCGGGCGATCCTGGTTGTAGTGATACAGCCATTCATCGGGATCTTGCTGTAGCGATTCCATCGATTCATAGAGTTTCTTTCTGAACGCAGTCCGAAAGAACTCATCGAGAGCCGTGCGATTGAACCGTTCAACGAAGCCGTTGGTCCTCGGTGTACCGATCGGGGTGGTCAGATGTTCAATGTCATTGAGTTCGAAAAAAGTTTAATAGAGATGGTGGCCAGCCCCTACTCAACAAGGAAAATTCTTATGTACGTATATGCGGAAGAGATCTTTGAACAAGGTATTCTCCTGGAAAAGAAGGCTCATTTCAAACAGGCAAATGCCTTGTATGAGGATATTTTGCGACATGTTACCGACGAATCTATCCTTGTAAAAGTTCGATCACGGATAGAGGATATCGATGACCTGATCGCGGAGAAAGCGATATACGAGCGCATCGATGAAAACGCAAAGCGAGTACTGACGGATATCGGTATGAACATTGCCGAAAACCAGATCCTTATGGATATACTCCTGGAAGCAGATGCCATTGATTTCGACAACGAAACAGCGCTGTTTATCCCCTTGAAAAGGAGTCATGTCGAGGATTGCCTGGAGCGGGTGCCCCGCGAAATGTCTGGAGATCCGGGAATGAATACCTTCGGTACCGGTGCAACGTCGCCTTTTCTCAAGCGGTCCCGCGAAGAAGAGCTGCGTCCGGCCAATCGTCAAGAGTTTGAACAAATTGTCAGTCTGGTTGCTGAACAACAGGATGTTGTAAACATTTTCAGTCTGCCGGTGGGCTGCGACAGGAGCATATCCCTTTTCGAGGTGGCACACTTGATGGAGCATGCCTATCAGGGGCTCAAGATGATTACCACCAATACCATGGCTGACGACGAGGCCGCTTTCCTGCAAAACAAAGAGCACTGGATTGATGGTACCAGCCTGATTTCGTCCCTGGCCCCCATGAATAATATGGTGGAACCTTTTCTGCGCAGTGCACGTATTGGCAATAACCTTCTGTTGATCGACCAGACGATTGCCGGCGTTTCCGGGGCAGTCAGCCCGGAGTCATTTTTGACTCAGATCCATGCCCAGGTTATGTTCATGATGATTATCGCCCAGACGGTCAATCCGGGAGTGGTGTGCATGCACGGTGGCATTCCCAGCGTGACCGGGGAAGGCGGCAACCTCTCTTACAGCTCACCCCACCAAACCTTCATAAATGCAGCTTTGGCGCGCGTCAATACCTGGATTACCGGATTTCCTTCCGCTCAGACTGGGGGAAGTACCAGCCTACCCGATGCAACCGCCGAGGCGGTTCTTGAGTCCGAATTAAGCCGCAATTTCTTGCGCAAGTATGGCGTGCATATTGTCCGACATGCCATGGGCGCCCTCGGCAGCCTTACCTTTTTCAGCATGGAAAAATTTGCAGAGGACTGCGAACGTGAACGTCAATCCTGGAAGATCTTTGAAGCGTGTCCCCAGAATACAGGCGTTATTCCTTTGTACTTTCCTGGCGATGAACATGCACTTGATGGTATTCGCGAGATTGGTGAGAAAGGTAATCCCAAGGCCACTGAACACACGTTGAAAAACATAAATTCATTTTGTCAGTGGGAGAAAACCATTACCGTTGCTGCTCAAAAGAAGCGTTACTGCCCGCAGCTCAACGATATAGTTCAATAGGATATTCTTTGGTCAGAAAAGGCTGGGAGAGCGGTATCGAAAAGCCTGGTGATCGATGATTCTTGCGTCAATATGATATTTGGTAGGATAAAAGACCAGTTGGTAATACAGCAATAATACCTTGATAATGCGCTGGCGTAGGGTTTACCTAACATAATCTGGTTGGACCGCTATCTCAGCTAAAGATTTCTGTGTCGAAGGTGCTAAAAATTGTATTCAGTGCCGCTGAAGCTTCTTCCTGAGCATCCTCAGTGCAATAATGATTTGAGCCTTCATGAAACCAATATGGCTATTTTAAAAACAAAAGTTCCAGGCGTTCAACCGGACTCGCTGAAGATAGCTGGTTTCCTTAAGCGTAATCCATCAAAACAATTTAATACGTTAGAAATATTTGAACCGGCAATGAGCAACCCCAGAACAGAAAACCTCGGTTACTGGGAGGTAACAGCAATAGGAATTGGCGGAATGGTCGGGGGCGGAATCTTTGCTGTTCTTGGCCTGTCAGTGGAGTTAACCAATGGAGGTGCTCCAATAGCCTTCCTGATTGCCGGTATCGTTGCCCTTGTTACCTCATATTCTTACGCAAGGCTCTCTGTCACTTATCCAAGTCAAGGAGGAACGGTTGCATTCCTGGATCGGGCGTTTGGCGCAGGCCTGCTGACGGGAAGTGCCAATATCTTGCTGTGGATAAGTTACATGGTCATGCTATCGCTCTATGCCTATGCATTCGGAAGCTATGGTGCATCATTCTTCCCACCAGCATCACAACCTTTTTGGAAGCACATTCTGATCACAGGCAGCGTCGCCGGCATTACTGTGCTGAACCTGTTGAACGCCAGACTGATTGGCAAAGCAGAAGACTGGATTGTGCTCCTTAAGTTGTTGATTCTGTCCCTTTTCATTGGAGTTGGTATCTGGGGTATCGACAGCACGAAACTGGCGCCGTCGACATGGTCTTCACCTCTGCAGCTGGTTGCAGGTGGAATGATCATATTTCTCGCCTATGAAGGATTTGAATTGATTGCCAACACTGCGCAGGATGTACGGGACGCGGCAAAAACATTGCCTCGAGCTTTCTATTCAAGTGTTGGTTTCGTGATTGTTCTCTATGTCCTTGTTGCCGTAGTTACGGTTGGAACTCTACCTGTCAACAAGATCGTAGATGCTAAAGACTATGCACTGGCTGAGGCAGCCCGGCCGGCCCTGGGGCAAATAGGATTCATCTTGATTGCCATCGCAGCCATGCTATCGACGGCTTCGGCCATCAATGCCACTATTTATGGTGCGGCCCGACTGAGTTATGTCATTGCAAAAGACGGAGAGCTTCCAAAAACACTGGAAACAAAGATTTGGGGCAAACCAATTGAGGGGCTATTGATTACATCAGGAGTTACCCTATTAATCGCTAATCTGGCCGACCTCTCCAGTATGTCGACGATGGGTAGTGCTGGATTTCTCCTCATTTTTTCAGCTGTCAATGGTGCCAACGTTCTACTGGCGAAAGAAACACGGAGCAAGCGCCTACTCTCCTTGATCGGAGCTGGCCTTTGCTTTGGTGCATTAGGGTGTCTGATCTGGCAGACCGCAATAAGCTCACCCGGACAACTTTGGCTTTTGTTCGCAATTGTTGGTGTAGCCTTCTTTATTGAAATCACTTTTCGGCTGGTTACGGGGCGAAGAATGAACCTTTCAGGGGATAAAGAGAAGAGCACATAACCAGCGGCCAAAGATGGACTGGCAAGTCCACCACGCTACTTTGCCCACGCCAGTTAGCCGCGCCGTTATATTAATCAAGGAGAGTAATTATGAAGATTCAAAGGCATGGTCTTTCAATTGGCATAGAAAGAATTAACAGTGAATTTTTTCTTACTTTAAAGGCCTCAGGAAAACTCACTCACAAAGATTACGAAACAATCATTCCAATGATTGATTCCGCTTTAGCGGAAGTAAAACAGCCTAAAATCAAAGCGTTAATTGATGGAACAGAATTAGAAGGTTGGGAGCTTAGAGCTGCATGGGATGATTTTAGACTGGGTTTAAAGCATGGAAATCAATTTGTAAAAATTGCCATATATGGCAATAAAGGCTGGCAAGAAATGGCGGCAAAAATTGGATCATGGTTTGTATCTGGTGAAGTAAAACATTTCGAAAACGAAGATACTGCTGTAAAGTGGCTAAGTAACTAATTTAATACAAATAAACTATCCCGTTGTAAGTAGCGGGGTAGTTTGTTGCCTTTTCGGGTTCTAGTATTTAATGTAACAGTTGTATGATCGGTGATAATGCCATATCAACCTCATGGGGTGGGTAATATCAGCTTTTGATCTACAGCCATCGCAGGTATCACCTTTTTTGCTTTCCCTCCCCCGCTCTTCTTCATGGAGTATAGGTTCTTCCTGTCCATCAATAAGAGACGGAAGCCTGGAAAGATATCAAGAGTGGCATGGATCTCGATGAAGGAGCCATGAGTGCTGCTAGTAAATCGCGACTGCACGGCTTTTTTAAATAATTGCAGGTTGAGGAGAATTAGATAGTAATGAACTCCAGCCATACCCTCTCAACTGGTCTGAGGTGTTGCTACAACGAAGATGGAGACCGTATTGACTGTAAGGGTTCGGGCAGGATGCTGCATTCCTGACCGGCATTAACTGGCCATTAGAGCGCTTTGAGACCTGTGACGAGCACCTGGTGCTGGATAGGGCGACAGGCCTCATCTGGACGAAAGACAGTTGTCCTTCTGAGTTCCCTTGAGCTGGCAAGAGGCATTGGACTTTGTCGAGCAGATAAATAAAGAGGCACGATACGGCAGAAACGACTGGCGGATGCCAAATAGAAGGGAATTACGCAGCCTTATCGATCACAGTGCAAAAAAACCTGCACTCACCAAAGGTCATCCCTTTCAGAATGTATTTCTTGGCTGGTTCTGGACGTCAACGACTGCTGCTATCGCCACGCGGTATGCATGGTATGTCCATCTTGAAGGTGGCAGGATGTTTTACGGAAATAAGGACGGCTATTATTGGCTTTGGCCGGTTTGTGGCTCGACAGATATTCTGCCCAGTACCGGAGCAAGACATTGCTACGATGAACGCGGCTCTATAATAGCGTGTGATGGGAGCAGGCAGGATGGATCGCTTATGATGGGAGTCCCCTGGCCCAAACCTCGTTTTCAGCTATCAGAAATTGGTGTAGTGGATGCGCTGACCGGCCTTACCTGGAACACCAAGGCCAATATTGGCCGAAAAGTTGGTACCTGGAATGAGGCACTTGCCGCTGTTGACTCCTATGCCATAGAATCGAATTGGCCCTGGCGGATGCCAACCATTAATGAGCTGGAAAGTCTGGTCGATGCATCGGCTCATTCTCCCGCCCTTCCCAAAGATCATCCTTTTTCCGATATCCAGCAATCCTACTGGTCCT
>CAWADO010000008.1:0-1004620 GCA_963780775.1 uncultured delta proteobacterium
AAAGCAGTGCTGGGAGCAGGACGAGGTTTAGTCGTTTCATGATATACCCTGGAATTATGCTGGTGAGTCGTTCTCAATCCCAATGTCTCTTTCGAGCGACAGGACATGGATCTGATATTTTGGCTGCCGTTTTCCCGGGTTAGTCTGCTGGTATATCCGGACAATGGGAAGGATAGGACGATTTTCAACAAGGGCAGCATAGCCTTTATCGCTGATTGATATTTTCTTGCGCTGCAGTTCACCCATGAGCTGGTTGTTGAGTGACTCGAACGAGAAGGTGGCAAATTCGCCGAACTTACCGATTCCCAGAATCCTGGTCAAGCCGGTGAAATTGTTTTTACGGTAGCGGGTGTCATGACAGACGATGATATAGGGGGGGAAGAGTACCCGGCCTTCGGTGGACAGCGTTTTATCGCGGACGCTGTCAAGATCTTCAACGAACCGGCGGGTCCGCTTCGTTGTCAGGTTCAGCTCGGTTTTATTGTAAACATAATACATCGGCGGCTCGATCGGCCCACCGATACACAGGAACTGATTCTGGTTCGCGCACCATAGGGCGGCTTCATATAGGTCGGGCAGTGACTTTTGATGATATCGTCGGAGCTGATTTCAAATGCTTTGCTGGATCCGACTTTCTTGGTACGGCGAAAGGCTGTCTTTTTATAGGTGTAGATGCGGCGCGCAGCTCGCGAATAAAAGCCGCTGTCAAGGTTGATGGCCGAGGCGATGCCGTCCGGGTAGAGCAGGGTGGCATTGTCATTGTGCATGGCCTTCCTGATTTTTTCTCTAAATGCTGCCGCGGAAATCCTCCCATAAGACTCGTATCGAATGAAGCGTTCATCGACATCCTGATAGATCAGTCCTCCGGGAATAAAAATCGCCCCTTTATTGTCGAACTTCCCGGTGGCTCCCTCCTCGTTGGCGCCGGGCATAATACCCTTCTCATACCGTTGAAGCAACTCATGCAGGGTGTGAAGCCGAATGGCAATGATCTCTTTCATGAGCTCATTGCCGATAATGTGTTTAAGAAGTACCACCTGAATAATCACCCGTCAGTTTTCGTCATCGTCGCGGATTTGTCTCTCTTTGGTTGCAGAAGTATCCTTGAACTTTTGTTCATAATACCGACTGTGGGCAATAATTCCACTAGATCATGACCAACTGCAGGACATGCGTCACCGGCTAGCCTGATCTTCGTCGTCCTGTTTTTCAGGACTATAATCTTGTTCTGTTGGAATAATCTTCTGCAATAATAGTCTCTCCTATCTTGCTGCTTTTCTCAGAACATATACGAGAAGGCCGCACACCAGAACACTCATCGCCACTATCAGCCAGTGTTGCCACCGAGGATCGGAAAAGGCGGTCTGCGCCTGACTGGTAACCCATACAACAGCGATCATTCCCGGTACCATCCCGAGCAGGGTGCCGAGAATAAAGTGGGAGAAGGAAATTTTCAGAACACCGGCCACCAGGTTGACGACCACAAATGGGGCCACCGGCACAAGGCGGATCACGGCGACTGAGAAGATACCGGGGCGGCCGAGTTGCTGAGAAATTTTTTTCTGTTTCTTCGGGGCAATCTTCTGGACGAGCGTTTTGCCAAACGTTTTGCCTGCCCAGAACGCTATCACGGCGCTGGCAAAGGAACCGGCCAGGCCGCATCCCAACGTAACCCAGGGCCCAACGGCGATTGTCGCGGCAACGAGCAGAAGATTTATCGAGATGCCGACGAGGCCGCCAAGCAGAAATATCGAAAACATGACCGGCAGCAGTCCCGGGCTGCTGCGAAATCCTGCAAGCAGATCGATGATATATTGTTTATCAAGAAACTCATTCCAAAACGCAAGTACCAGCCAGACAACGAGAATACCCAGAATGAGGATGATGGCCCATTTGGCATAGGTGTGCAGTGAAGGTCTGCTTTTTTCTTTCTTTTCAGCGTCTGTAATGATGCTGTCCATCCAGGAAGCCGGACTGAGCGGCTCATCCGGGTCAAGCAGCTGGGTGTCGCCGAGTTTTTCCAGTATCAATGAGTCGGTAACGGTTTCCAGCTTCCTTAATCGATGCAGACTGTCCCGGCCAAGTTCTTTGATTGCATTATTTAAGCTGTTATTTCTACTGAGGGCCTCTGCTGCTCTTTCCTCTGAGCAGTGAGCATGGATTGCCAGCAGGCGGTGCAGAATTTGTTTTATTTCTGAAGTCTGCTCCTGTTTTGCAAAAACCAGATTTACCTCGGAGTCTACCTTCATCGAGCGATTACTCAGATTTGCTGATCCGGCGAAAAGTATACGATCATCACTAATCAGCAGTTTCGCGTGCACATACACCTGGCTTTGATTACCCGACTCATCCGCAACAAACGGGTAAAAGACGGAAAAGCGTCCATGCATGTCCGCTTCAGCAAGCTTTTCCAATAACCGGTCCCGTAAAACTCCCATCGTACTTTCCTCGGCCCAGCCGGCTTCTCTGGTCAGGATCATGACGATCTCAGGTCCTTCCGGCGTTTGCAGCCGCTTAATCAGCGCTTCGGTAAGTTCATGGGAGGAAAGGTATTGATTCTCGATATAAATATATTCTTTGGCCGCTTCGATGACCTCGAGATAGGACTGCCTGATCTGATAGGCAGGCTCGTATTTTTTGTAGGAAGAATAGGTGAAAGCGATACCGACCTCGGTTGATTCGATATCGACATCGACACACGCCGGCCAGGAGGCTTCTGTATCTTTTGAATGAGGCCGCTGAAGTTTACTGCCGGTGGCACGCTGCCAGCGATATCTGCAGAGATCACCAAAGTCCCGGGCAACCGTTCCGGTGCAGACGACCTGGACATCATGGTAAGGTTGGTAGGTCTCGCCTTTCGGGGTTGTTCGGCGCGAATCTTTTGCCTGGTGGTCGGTCGTGTCCCAGCGCCAGGTGCTCAGATCCAGGCCGCCGCAGAAAGCCAGGGAGTCATCAATGACGACGACCTTCTGATGATGAGAGGCGCCAATCTCGATGGTATCGTCAGTTTTAAGATGCAGCCGCGGGTGGTCTTTTCTGCGCCATTTAGTAAACGGCAGCCACTCGCGTTCGACGATATAGAGCATCGAATAATCCCAGAGCAGAATATATATTTCCAGCTCCGGGCGATCATCGAGAAGGGCGAAGATAAAATCGCTCAGGGTCAATGGAAACCCGTCATCATATCCATCTTCCCGAACCAGCTCGATCGATTCCTTAACGTCCCAGGCTAGAATATAGACGGTGCGCTCAGCCTGGAGCAGTGCCTGCCGAAAGGCAAGAAAGTAATCCCGGCCGGACATAATGAACCCGGCCTTGTCGATCCGGGACTGCCGCCAGCAGTTTTCACCTTCTCGTAAATCAATCATCTCAAAGGGTTGTGCATGTTTTGTTTCTATTCGGGGCTTATTTGCTAGAGTGCAGAATACCCTTATGCCGAATACTCACTCAAGCAAATTTGCAATTTTCTTGCCAGTAGGATGGAAATGTCTCCATACCGATGCGACTGATTGCTTTTCATCAGGTTGACTTGCGTACAGCGATGCTAACCTTTTGTATGTATAAAAAAATCAGGCAATTATTAACATTACCCAGGTGTATGACACGGTGACGACGGAACTTGAAAAAAATGTTGAAAGGCTTGAGTCGAGCGGCGTCAGCCGTCTGCTCGCCGGGGCGCTACATGGTATCGAGAAGGAAGGCTTGCGGGTCGACGAATCCGGGGGACTGGCATTGACGCCGCACCCCGAAAGCCTCGGTTCGGCGCTGACCAACAATTATATCACCACTGATTTTTCTGAGTCCCTTCTGGAGCTGATCACCCCGGTTTATCAGGACCCCGAGGCACCACTGAAGTTTTTACAGGACCTGCACAGCTTCACCAGCGACCATATCGGAGAGGAGCTCATATGGGCCGGGAGCATGCCGTGCTGTATCCCCGATTCTGCACAGATCCCGATCGCCCGCTTCGGCTCATCAAATATCGGCCGGATGAAATATGTCTATCGGGTCGGTCTCATGCACCGCTACGGCAAGATGATGCAGTCGATTGCCGGCATTCACTACAATTTTTCGCTGCCCGATGATTTCTGGCAGGTTTATCAGCAGGTGCTCGGGGAAGGCGGTTCGCTGCAGACATTTCGATCCGCCTCTTATTTCAGAATGATCCGCAACTTCCGCCGTCACTCATGGCTGCTCGTTTACCTTTTCGGCGCCTCACCGGCGCTGGATGAATCATTTCTGGAGGGAAAAGCACACCGGCTCGAGAAGCTTCATGACCGGACGCTCTACCTGCCCTGGGCAACCTCGCTGCGGATGAGTGATCTCGGCTATTCAACCAAGGTCCAGGCCTCGTTGAATATCTGCTTCAACCATCTCAACACCTACCTGAAGTCTCTGTATCAGGCCGTGCAGACAGTCTATCCCGCCTACGCGGAAATAGGTGTGAAGGTTGACGGCAGCTACCGGCAGCTCAACGACACTGTTTTACAGATTGAAAATGAGCATTACAGCGACGTGCGTCCCAAGCGTGTCGCCCGGCCCGGGGAACGGCCGCTCGAAGCGCTGAATAGAAACGGGGTGGAGTACATAGAAGTTCGCAATATTGACGTCAACCCGCTGCTGCCGGTCGGCATCGATATCGATCAGGCCCGGTTTATCGACACGTTTCTGATCAGCTGCCTGTTCATGGATGAGAAGATTATCTGCCAGGCTGAGTGCGACATGGTAAGCGAAAACATGCAGGCGGTCATCAACCGGGGCCGCGACCCCGATCTCTTCCTGAAAATGAGTGATGGCGAACAGTCATTAAAGGATGTGGGCATGGCGCTGCTCGAACCGATGCAGACTGCTGCGGCACTGCTCGATGGACTGCACGGTACCAGTGGTTACAGCCGCTCGGTGAAGGTCCAGCAGGAAAAGGTGGAAGACCCTGAGCGAACGCCGTCAGGCCGTGTCCTGCAGGCCCTGCGCGACAGCGGAGACAACTACAGTGAATGGATTCTGTCAAAAAGCAGAGAACACAAGCAGACATGCAAAGATTGGCCGCTCAGCCGGGAAACCGCTCAGAAGCTGGAACACCGTTCCGCTGTTTCAATTAAGAAGCAGAGCGAGCTGGAAGCTGCCGATCGCAGAAGTTTCGATGAGTTCTTAAAAGATTTCCTGGCCATTGAAATGAGTGAGTGAACCGCCAGGCTCCGTCTCTTTCAAGCCTGGCAGCAGATAGAAGGAGCGCAATATGCAGCTCAGCGATCTTAGAAAGTTGAAACGCTTCAGGCAGATTGCCGGGATACTGTTCAAATACGGGTTTGACGAGATCGTCGACCGGCTTGAGTCTCCGGGGGCCGAATATCTGCAGCAGATCAGTCCCGTTGAGGAACATCTGGATCTGTTTGAGCGGATTCGTGTGATCCTTGAAGAGCTCGGGCCGATATTCGTCAAATTCGGTCAGATCATGAGTTTGAGGCCGGACCTTCTGCCCCGGGAACTGCTCGATGAGCTGGAAAAATTACAGGACAGTGTACCGGCGGTCGACTCGGAAAAGATTATCGCTGTGCTCGAAGAAGATCTGGACAGCAAGGTATCCGAGATTTTTTCTGAGTTCGACCGCACACCGGTCGCTGCCGCATCATTGTCCCAGGTGCACCGTGGTGTCTTGAAAAGCACGGGCGAGCATGTCGCGATAAAGATCCAGCGGCCCAAAGTTAAGGAGACGATACAGACAGAGCTCGATATTCTCGACGGCATCAGCAGGTTCCTCGACCAGCAGTTCGAAGAGTTGCAGAGCTACGAGCTGCCCGAGCTGGTCAAGACGGTAAGACACACCATCGTCAAGGAACTCGACTTCAAGCATGAGCTGCAGAATATGGATGTGGCCCGGTCCTATGCAGAAGGCACCGACATCTATATCCCCAGGACGTTCGAGCCCTTCTGCGGTGACAAAGTCATCGTCATGGAGTTCATCGAAGGTACCAAGTATAAGGATATTCTGCCGGCCGAGAAAACCGAGCGCGAGCGCATCGCCAGACAGGGACTGCACGCAGCAGTCAAGCAGATCCTCGAAGACGGTTTTTTTCACGCCGACCCGCACCCGGGCAACCTGATAATCAGACCGGACGGCAACCTCTGCATCATCGACTGGGGCATGGCCGGCCGCTTATCGGATCATGATCGATTCACCCTGGTTTCGCTGCTCTCTTCAATCGTCGACAAAAACAGCGATGACCTCGTCGACAGTTTCATCAGGCTCTGCCGCCACAAGTCCCAGTCCATTGACCGGCAGGGCCTGCAGAGAGAAATGCTGGATCTGCTGGATCGCTATCATGCGGTACCGCTGAAGGAGATGGACATCGGCCAGTTTCTCACCAGCCTGCTCGGTCTGCTCAGGGATTTCAAGCTGCAGCTGCCGCCGGAGATGATCATCATGGTGAAGGCGCTGATCACCGCCGACGGCTCCGCCCGGATGGCTGATCCAGACCTGAACGTGATTGAAGAAGTTTCAGATCATGTCCACCGGGTGTCGCGTGAGCGCTATCATCCCGCCGTCATCTGGAGAAAGTTTAAAAACACCTTCTCAAACTTTGTTTATCTTCAGAGCGAATTGCCCAGCCAGCTGCACCAGATCGTCAAGAATATCGAGCGCGGCGAATTCAGTGTGATTTTTAAGCTCGAAAAGCTTGAAGAACTGGTGGAAACCCTGGAAAACTCGTCTAATCGTCTTACCATTGGTATAATTACTGCATCGATCATTATGGGCTCGTCGATGATCATTACGACGGGAGTTGGGCCGTTTCTGTTCGGTCTCCCTGCATTTGGCGTGATCGGCTATCTGCTCTCGGTCGTTCTTGGATTGTGGCTGGTCATCACGATATTGCGAAACAAGCGATATTGAAATTTTCACAAGGAGGACAACATGGCTTCACGACAGGAATACATTCAGTCTCTGCACCAGAAAATCGACGAGTGGAACGCTGATATCGATAAACTGGTCGCCAAAAAGGAAAAGGTCGAGGCCGAGTCGAAGCTGGAGATGCAGAAACAGATCGATTCACTCAAAGGCAAACGAAGCGAGATGGAGATCGAGCTTGAAAACTTAAAAAACACCAGTGCTGAAGCCTGGGAAGATGTGAAGAGCGGCGTCGATCTGGCCTGGGAGGCGATGAACTCCGCAGTGAAATCGGCCTTTTCACGGTTTAACAAGTAGTGTCCTGACGGGCAGGACAACTGTCTGGTCTGATGTGTGTAATCAGATGATCAGCATCCTGAAACAATAGTGTTTCATGCAGACGATTGCGCAGGGTAAGAACTAAGGTCAGTTTTCGGGACAAACCGTCCCGGGGAGAAAACAATGACAACTCCGGATGAATCGCTCGTACAGAAAACAAAACTGGATGAAGCCGCAGATATGGTGGCCGGTCTCAAGGAAATGATCCACTACGCCAAATCAAATATAGAAAAACTCTCAGAATACTGGTTGTTCATGGAGGATGAGGCGAAGCGCAAAGAATTTGCCGAAAAGCTCGACGACCTCCTGGACAAGCAGTCGGTACTTCACGATGATATCGAGGCAACAGCCGATAGCATCGACACCGAGATAAACCGAATCAGAAATGAAGGCGGGGATTCGCTGTAGGAAACCTGTCTGCTCTCATTAAATCGGCCTTCCTCCTTACCATGAAACCGGTCCGATCTAATGGGGCAATAAGAACAGAATAGTTCCCTCTATTCCGGCATGTTCGGCCACTTTGTGGTCTCACCCTTGTAATTCTGCAGGGTATACTCTTTCTCGTCCTTGCCTTTGATGTAATAATCCGGCATCAACGGAATCTTGCCGATGTTCGTGGCGATCACATACATTGGCTGGGCGAGTCCCGTGGTATGTCCGCGTATGGCATCGCGAATGAGTTCCGCGCCTTTTTCCACCGGTGTCCTGAAATGATCGATGCCGGGGGCCGGTTCGCAGTAGAACAGGTAGTAGGGGCGGATTCTTACCCGGAGTAATTTCTGGTGCAGTTCCCGGAAGGTTTCCACATCATCATTAATTCCTTTGAGCAGGACCGCCTGATTGCCGACATTGACGCCGCAGCTAAGAAGATCAAAAACAGCTTCAGCTGTTTTTTCCGTGATTTCATTGGCATGGTTACACTGCGTGTTGATCCAGATGGGGATTCTGTGATACGGACTGAGGATTTTTTTCAGGCCGGGGGTAATCCGGTGGGGCAGAACGATCGGTGTCCGGGTACCGAAGCGAATCATCTGGAGATGCGGAATTTCCCGTAACTTCTTGATGATATATTCAATTTTGTCATCAGAGAGGATAAACGGGTCTCCACCGGTCACCAGAACATCGCGAATCTCCTCATGTTCGCGAATCCATGCAAGTCCTTCATCCACATCCATGCGCAGCTTGAGGTCCCTGTTGACCACGAGTTCGTTACGAAAACAGTGACGGCAGTAGTTGACACAGATATCCGTCACCGCAAAGGCCACCCGGTCGTGATATTGTCGTGCGATACTGTCGGGTCGAACTTCCTCTGTCGCTCTGTTTTCCTTCCAGATGAGGTAATTCTCGATGCCGTATTCATTAACGGTCTCCTGCAGAGACGGCAGCACCTGCCTGCGGATCGGGCAGTTGGGGTCATCCCGGTCCATCAGGGAGGCAAAATAGGGTGATGTACCCCATTTCGTATCCAGCGTTTCTATCGCCTTCTGCTCTTCAGGGGTGACATTGATATAGGCTGACAATCTTTCCAGCGAGTTTACCGGTTTTTTTAACTGCTCGATCCATTCTTCCATCTATCTGTTCCTTTTCGGTTGAGTGATGTTTTCGTTCCTACCTGTCGAGATACATTGAAATTTCCCGGGACGTGACATGGGTTCTGTGCTCTTCCCATTCCCGGGTTTTCAAGCTCATATAGTTCTGATACGTTTCGTCTCCGAGGGCCTGCTTCAGAAACGAACTTCCTTCAGCTTCCACCAGCGCCTCGTACATGCTCTTGGGCAGAAATCGCTTGTCCCATACCTTGGAGGCAAGACCGATACTGCTGATACTGCCGACGGCGTGTTCTCCGGAGTCGATTTTATTTCTGACCCCTTCCAGGCCCATGGCAATCAGAATAGCTATCTGAAGGTATACATTCCCGGCCGGATCCGGACTCCTGAGCTCAAGTCTGGTGCTCTGCGGATTTGGACAGTAGGGGATGCGGATCATGGTACTGCGGTTTTTCAGACCCCAGTTGCAGATAATGGGTGCTTCCCGCTCACTCACATAGGCCTTGTATGAGTTGTAGGTGGAGGCCATGATAATCGATGTTTCTCTGGCGTATTTGACGATACCGCCGATAAACTGCCGGGCGACGGTCCCCAGGTTGTGGGCTGCATCTTTGTCGTAGAAAATATTGTTGCCGTCGAGATCCTGACACGAGAGATGCAGGTGCAGCGCGTTCCGGTTATAGCCGTCAAAGGGTTTGGGCATGAAGGTGGCCCGATAGCCGAAATCCGCAGCCGTTTCCTGGGTGACATAGTTGAAAAGGACGGTCCGGTCGGCACTAGCCAGAGGATCGGTGGGTTCGAGGTTTATCTCATGCTGAGATGGCGTTACTTCGTGATGGGCTTTTTCAAAGGCGATGCCGCAATCCTTGAGGATTTTGATGATCCTGTTTCTGACCGCCTCTCCCTTGTCGTGGGGACTTGATTGAAAATAGAGCCCGTGATCGGTGTGCAGTTTCTTCTGCTTTTTTCCGTTGTTGAGCAGAAAAAACTCATGCTCGGGCCCGACAAGGAATTTGAAGCCGAATTCACGTTCCGCATCAGCCAATGTGTTTTTCAGGATCGCCCTCGGGTCTGCCTGGGATGGTTTGTTTTTTTCATCGTATACCCCGGCGATGATAAATCCTACATTCTCATCTGAAAAGCGCAGCACCTTCAGGCTGTCAGGGTCCGGGAACAGGAGCCGGTCGCTGCTGTCGACCGTCCCGTAGCCGGCGATTGAGCTGCCGTCAAAACCGATACCATCCTGGAGAATCGATTCGATGTTGTCCGGATTAACGGGTAAATTCATGATTCTGCCGTTGAAGTCGACAAAAAAGATCTTGGTGGAATCGACGCTCTCGAGCGCTTTTTTAATCTTCGTCAGGTCGGCCATTGCTTGCGATGTCCTCTTTTGAATGTTCTTTATGTTTACCAGATGTTGGCAATGGATACCATCTTCTGCGGCGAATTAATGAAAAGTTACAACTTCAGGAATCTGCCAGGCTCCTGAAACATTCATTCCGGCCGCCTCGTCAAGGGTAAGCTGACACTCCATTCTTTCTCTTGCCGCGCTTCATGTATGGTATCGCTTCCGCAGCGATAAGAACGATTGAAATCGCCACTGCATATGGTTTACTTATTTAATGTCAGGCAGCGCTAAAATCTTGAATTTCGGTGCAGGGGGATAGTGATCGCCATGCAACGCATCCTTCCCATTCATGTCGGCGGTACGATCGCCTCAGCCGCTTCCAGAAGCGGTTATAGGCCGCAGCTCTCGTTTGCGGATTTACTGGCTGTAATCGATCAGTCAGGTGCCACCAGTATGCATGTCTCACCCGCCCAGGCCCCCTTTGGTGAATCCGGCATTGACAGCGCCTCCATGCAGATTTCACATATTCATGAGATCGCCGGAACGATCCTGAACAATTATGATAACCACGATGCGTTCCTGATTACCCACGGTACGGATACGCTCGCCTATACGGCCAGCATGCTCTCTTTCATGCTGAGAGGAATCCAGAAACCGGTCATCGTTACCGGCGCTCAAAAGACCCTTGATGATGACAACAATGATGTGATCGCAAATCTGGAGACATCGCTGCGTGCGGCTTCGACGCCCAATTGCGGTGTCTGGGTCGCTTTCAATGGAACAATAATCAAAGCTGTCAGAGCCACAAAAATTGATATCGGTGTTGACTCTTCGGCGGCCTTTGTCTCAAATATCAGAGACGAGATTCCACTCTCCCGCTTCCAGCGAAATGAATACTCGATTAACAGGGGCCAAGCAGAAACATTCAGCACAAAGGCTTCTGAAGCGTTCGACTTCTATTGCCTGACCCATACCACCAATCCGGATTTACTGAAAAAATACCTCGAAATTTCCGATCACAGAGCACTGATTGTCCTCATCTACGGCATGAGCGGGCATCGCCGGGAACTGATTGAAGTTCTTTCACGCTGGGCCGGTGCCAATGAAGCCATCGTGATTGCCAAAACACATGCCCCATACGGCAGCACCGATCTGTCGAAGTATGAATTAGGCATCAAGGCGCTGCAGATGGGAATCCTCTCATCACTCGATATGACCATGGAAAGTGTCTATGCAAAAACCAGCACGCTGCTGTCGCACTGCTGCGATCGCCGGGAGTTCTGCAGACAGTTCTACACAAATTACTGTGGCGAGATTGATGAGCAGGGCGCAGAGAAGTTCCTGAAAAAAGCCGCTTTCCAGGGGGCTGCTTTCTAGTCTGAAGTCGATGGCGATCGTGGACGAAATAGTGCACCGCAGACAGAGAAATCAAGGATACTTGACTTTGCTCAGTGCACATGTTCCGTTTAAAGGATGGTTCTAAAGAGCCACTTTCAGCAGCGCAGCTACCCACCATCCCTTCTCATTAACACGAGGCTATGAGGCAGCAGAGGGATAATAATCAGACACAGAGGAGAGTATTATGAAAAGACTACTTGTAGCAGTTCTTATCGGTTTCATAATTTCCATGTCCGGGACGGCCTTTGCCGAAAAGTTGTTTGTCGGCACGGACACCGCTTTCGTTCCTTTTGAATACAAAGGCAAGGACGGAAAATATACCGGCTTCGATATCGATCTGTGGGCGGAGATCGCCAAACGTATCGGGGTTGAGTATGAATTGAAGCCGATGGACTTCAACGGCCTGATTCCCGGCGCTGATCCACCGGGAACCTCGATGTTGCCCTGGCGGCGATTTTCATCAAATCCGCCCGAGAGGAGAAAATTGACTTTTCCCACCCCTATTTCAGGGCCGGGCTGAAAGTTATGGTTCCAGTGGACAACGAGGATATCAAAGGCCCTGAAGACCTGAAGGGTAAAGTTGTTGCGGTCAAACTCGGGACGGCAACCGTGGAGTACGTGGAAACTCTCGGTGCCGAGAAAATAGTAAAGTTCCCCAATATTGACCAGGCCTACCTCGAAGTTGCAACCGGCGGCGCTGATGCGGCAATGCATGACACCCCGAACGTGCTCTATTACGTCAAGACCGCCGGCGACGGCAAAGTCAAAGCCGTTGGTCCTGATGTTAAAGCAGCGCAGTACGGTATCGCCTTTCCGCAGGGAGTGAGCTCCGCGACAAGGTCAACATCGCCCTGCTGCAGATGATGGAAGACGGCGCCTACGCTGAATTGTACAGGAAATGGTTTAACGCCGATCCGGAATGATCCGGACGTACTGGTGGTGACGCCACCGACAAGAATCAGACCGGGGCCCCTTCGGCAGTAACCCGCCGGGAAGGGGCCTCTTGTTTAGCGGATAAATTCCTCCGTTCAGCTGTTTCTTCAGAAAGGTCTATTTATGGGTTTTGAGTTTTCAGTCATTACCGAATCGTTGCCTGCTCTCTCGCAGGAGCCAAACTGACCTGGATCATCACCATTCTCGGAATAGCCGGCGGCATGGTCTGCGGTATCCTGGCCGGTCTGGGCCGCATTGCCGGAACCGATTCACTTGGGGAGTTGCCGCACGGAATATTCAAGCTGATCAGCACGGTGATCCGATATGTATCGGGCGGCTACGTGGAGACGATCCGGGGGACACCGATCATCGTTCAGGCCATGTTTCTCTATTTTGCCTTTCCGATGCTGGTCAAGGCAATTTTCGATATCGAGCGTTTTCGTATCGAAGCGCTGACCGCGGCGGTTATTACCATCATTTTCAATGCGGGGGCCTATATAGCGGAAATCGTCAGGGGGGCAGTCGTCTCCGTCGACAAAGGCCTTCTGGAGGCGGGGATGTCTCTTGGCATCAGCCGTTTTCAATTGATCGTCCATGTCATCGGACCCATTGCCTTTCGAAGAATGATCCCGCCTCTTGGCAATCAGTTCATTATCAGTCTCAAGGACACCTCGCTGTTTATCGTCATTGGCGTTGGCGAACTGACAAGACAGGGCCAGGAAATCATGGCGAGCAATTTCAGAGCCCTGGAAATCTGGCTGACGGTAGCCGTCATGTATCTGATCATGACGACCGTGCTGGCCATGACTCTGCGACGTGTCGAGAAAAAGATGGAAATTTTCTGAACCCAGCTGCACCTGAAAGAGCGAGACTGAGATGGCAAGCATCATTGAACTGAAACATGTGTGTAAATCCTTTGGCGACACAGAAGTTTTACACGATATAAACCTTTCTATCGAGGAAGGTGAAGTGGTTGTCGTGATCGGTCCTTCCGGTTCCGGAAAATCAACCTTGATCCGCTGTATCAACTGCCTGGAAATCATATCGGCCGGGGAACTGGTTGTCGACGGTATCAGGATTCCTGCCGAGAGAAGAAGGATTCGACAGATACGGCTGGAGGTCGGGATGGTCTTTCAGCAGTTCAATCTTTTTCCGCACCTGACAGCTCTGGAAAATGTTGCTTTCGGCCCGTCCAAGGCGAGGAAGATGAGTAGTCGCAAGGCAACGGATATTGCCCGGGGGCTGCTCGATAAAGTCGGCCTGGCCGCATTTGAAGACAAGCGTCCCGGCCAGCTTTCCGGCGGCCAGCAGCAGCGTGTGGCCATTGCCAGGGCATTGGCGGTCAGCCCCAAAGTACTGCTCTTCGATGAACCGACTTCAGCTCTTGATCCCGAGATGATCGGCGAGGTCCTCGACGTCATGCAGAACATTGCCCGGGACAGCGGCATGACCATGATCGTCGTTACCCACGAAATGGGTTTTGCATCCCAGGTCGGCGACCGTCTGATCTTCATGGATGACGGAATGATTGTCGAGGAAGGAAACCCCGGCGAAGTGATGAAAAATCCGCAGTCGGATAGACTCAAAGATTTCCTGGGACACGTCAAACACCACTAAACAACAGTGCAGCACTCCGGCATGAGCCGGTGAGAACCTCTGCGACCAGCTCAATAGAGCTCAATACGTCTCTTTCAGCATACCGGAGCGGTCAATTTCAAGACCTTTTGATTCTCCGAGTACGCTGATGTCCCGCTGATTTTCCAGCTGCTCCAGATACGCTTCTGAAACCGCAAGCGATTCGAGATCCATGGTGTTTTTGATGCGTACGATCCCAAGATCCTCTTTTGTGTGGGGTCGGATGGTGCCCAGTGCGGCACCGATGACTTCGCGATCGGTCTGATAAGTGATCGGAATCCTGGCTGCCTCCGGGCAGCATGCCGTCAGGCTGTTCACATAGGTCGCCGCCGGGTCTATTTTGTCGACCAGCCGCTGCAGGCAGAAATCTGCCTGGCCGATGCCCAGCGCGCTTCCAGCGCTTGCTGTGGTCATATCCCGGACAAATATCCGGGTAATCACCGGAGTCGCACGTCTCGTTCCGTAGGAGCAGCAATCCCTGCCCACAACGTTTGGGTCGATGCCCTGACCGCTGATATCCTTGCCCATTTCATCAACAATCAGCAGATCGATCTCATTCACCGGGAGCCCGGGCAGACACTGCTGAGCAGTACGGTAAAGCTCCGCTTCCATCGCTTCGATCGCAGAGCCGTATGCAAAATCAATCCGGCAGATCTGGTGCTTCTGGTTTTCAACGAGTGCAACCCCGATGATATTTTCTTTTCTGGCGATGATTTCACGGCCGGCAGACGAGATGATCCAATACTGGTCCCTCACCATACTGAGCATATGGTAGTGCTCAGCTCCGGTCTGGTTACCAAGGCCGATGGCTGCCATCTTGAGAATGCCGCTTCCGGTCGCTCCGATGAAATTTGTATGGGGTTTAACCCGGTTGATAAGGCATAACGCATCGGCTTCATCGGCCAGCCGGTTGGTCAAGAAATAGCGTCAGCAGTCTCGCCCAGACGCACCGTCTCCATCGTGCCGATAATTGTGCAGCCGATACTCTCTTCGCTGATTCCCCGGTGGGCAAGAACTTCGATCTGCCCCTCGACCGTAGCCCCTCCGTGAGAGCCCATGGCAGGCATAACGAAGACCTTTGCCCCGGCTGCATTGAGTTTTTCAATCACTGTTTTGACCACCGGCACAATCGCGTCGATGCCGCGACTGCCGACGCAGACCGCAACTCGTTTACCTTTGAGTCCAGAAAGTTTGTTTTCAACCTTGGCCATGGCCCGAGAAACGCCATCCTCCGGGTCCAGAGGCGGAGGTATGTCAAGTTTCTGCCTGACGCTAAACATGCGCGGAAGGATAAGCTTTTGCAGAGTCATTACAGTCGTTTCTCTGTAAGATTTGAATGATAGATCATTGAAAAGGAGGTGCAGGGCCATCTTCGCCACTCCTTATTTAAGCATAATTACTTTTTAACGCTATGATGTTATTTGTGAACGATTGCAGACTGAATGGTGCCGAGGAATTTGGATACGAGAGAAATACAGTGACATGCACCGTTGTTTTTTGGTAAGAAACGTCTTTCAAATAGAGTATCTTCGCTGTGCACAGTGCTGACTGCATTGCGCAATCCCATGTGGGCGGGTAGCTCAGCTGGATAGAGTGACGGCCTCCGAAGCCGAATTTAATAAATCCATACATGAATAATTTCATATATTTACGCGTCGTTAGGTTGCGATATTTTGCCATATTCTGCAACCTATGCGCAACCAATTTCCCCATTCTGCAACCCTGTCAGAAAAATGTAAGACCGACTCTCTATAGTGGAGCCGTAACCATGCCTGTACGGGTGAGATATTTAGACAAGGAGGCCGTTCAGATTGAGCGGCCTCAGTTGTTTTAGATTTGTAGATAAACAGGAAGAACCTTAGTCTGGTGGCTGCCAAAATTGAGGTGTCTCAGACTCAGATCTCATGTCAATGCCCGCAACCTGCAGTAATATGGTGTTTCTGAGATGACCGATATCGTAAAACAAGGCCAATTATGACGATCTTCAGTACATCTTCAGTCCAGAATCGGAGTAATTTTTATGAAATGATATCTGATACTAGATGGGCCAGACCAAGAACATGAAGCCTGACTGCTACCATCGTCTAGCGTCACTATATATTCTAAATTAATAAAAAATGCTGTCTCAAAAGCGTCATCAAATGATATGGCCCCACTATCCTCAGTTGTAACCTGAAACGAGAAATCATGGGTTGTATCAGTAGCTTGAACTATACGTCTAACATTCAATACTACTCCTGCAGCAGGAGGTGATACTGAAAAAGTTGCAGTCCAAATGTAATTGCTACCTTCCACTCCCTTATAATCAATCGTACAAGGATTAACGATCAGACCACTTGTGACAGCATGTGCTGGTAGGAAATACCTGTTCAATGATAGGTGTTGACCAGTTAACGGGAAACGTGTGATATGCTGCTAAAGCTCCAGCCCCCGCAGCCAGTGTTTTTACAGCTTTTCTTCTTGATAGGTTTTCAATGGCTTTCTTCTCTTTTTGCAATTCAACCAATTTCTTACTTTCAGTCATAACGGCCTCCAGATTGAGTTCGGTCAATAAGTTGTCTCCCCACTATCGATAATCTTCCTAACATATAAATCAATATCATTCAAACAATAATGTAACATTATTAAAGCACTTGAGAAATAAAGGTTATTCCTGTGCAGCTCTGATTCCGGAAGATCTGAGTGCTCGCCAATGGTGAATCAGTGTATTGACAGAAATATGAGGAAACATCCTTGGCATGGCAATGGTGCAGCAGCTTTGACCTGTCAGTATAGATGATTATCATCGGTATACTATTGTCATAATTATTCTATGCAAACCGGAGATGTTATGAGCGACTATAAACGGAATCGGGATTTTCTAAAAGATAGCCTGAGAAAGACAATCAACTTTAGGAGAAGTGACCAGAGCAGGGGAATACCCAATCCACCTGTTGAAAAACTTGTTCCTTCAGATGCAGTTAAAATTATTCTCCCTACAAGGGAAGAATGGAGCAAAGCAATCCCCAAAAAGGATGTTGTTTCTGCTATTGCCGGTAGAAAGAGCAGGCGTTCATTCAATAGCGCATATCTTACCATAGATGAATTAAGCTTTTTACTCTGGGCAACCCAGGGATTAAGAGAGCCCGAAAAGGGAATAGCACATTTCAGGACAGTTCCATCAGCCGGAGCTAGACATAGTTTTGAAACCTATGTTTTTGTTCACAGGGTGGAAAGGATACCCCAGGGATTATATCGCTTTCTGCCACTAACAAATGAGCTCGTGTTGCTATATGAATCTGACCGAAGAGTAGAAACACTACTTTCAGGGGCATCTTTCGGGCAAAAATTTGTTGCAACGAGTGCAGCAACATTTGTCTGGACAACCATTCCTTACAGGATGGAGTGGCGTTATCTTGAAGCGGCCCACCGTGTAATTCTATTAGATGCAGGTCATGTCTGTCAGAATTTATACCTGGCCTGTGAAAATATTGGAGCTGGCACCTGTGCTATCGCCGCATATGACCAGGAGGCAATGGATGAGCTACTGCAGGTTGATGGAGAAGATGAGTTTACGGTGTATCTGGCACCTGTCGGTAAAATCTAATCTCACCTCTTCTGTCATAAGTTCTCTACTGGTGCTCATAAATCCAATTTTTGTTGTTAGTTTTTTGGGGGCAGTGTAACTTCTTGGATACAGGAATAATCTATGTCCAAAAAAATCTGCCCGTCCCTACTAGACTCTAATAAAATTCGTAATTGTGGTTAATCTAAATTTGGTAGATAATAGTCTTGGAAATCTCAATTGAAACTGTGGAAGAAATTGATTGCCATTGACACCCAATAATTTGTCTGAAAACTAGTCAGTATGAAAAATGAAAAAGTAAGGGCACTTTTTTCTTGGATCATATTCTTGATTTTGTTTTCACTATTATGCTCGTGTGCCAAACACACTTCCACAACCCCAAATATCGCCTTTGGAGGAGAATATCCTCAGTCCTTCAGTGTAATAAAAAATACTAACCCCTTGTTGGCCAAAGAAATTGGCAAATTGCCAGAATTGCAGGACGGGATTTCTCCCGAGGAGGCTGCTGCTATTGAAATTCTAGCGGATGCATATAAGAAGAGCACAAATAGATTTAACGATGCCTTTCAGAAAATGAATGATGTGGGCATTCCCTCAGTGAGAAAGTTTTGCGTACCACTTCAAGCATTATTTTGGCTAGCAGAGGATGGCAGAGAAAAAGCAGTTGATAAACAGATCACTAATTTTAATCTTGAATCTCTTCTCAATGCATCTTGGGATTCAAAGCGAAATTTCAACCTACAATCAATCAATGTTTCAGAGGGAAAGGCACTAGAAATTCTGGAGTCTCTGGACAAAACAAAATTTTGGTATCAGGGGCTAGAGAAAAGTCCCAATGAAGCTCTTGTTTATTGCTATAATCTAATTCCAGAAGCTTTTCCGGCAAAATACAGACGATTCATTGAAGGCCTGCCGGATGTAACCAGTGCTCGAAAAAGGTTTAATTTGAAAAAGCGAAGATTGAGCGATGCTGATGCAATTATTGATAGGCTTAATGATCCTCAATTGCTTGAATACTGGTTGTATAAGAATTTCATTTATGATTGGAAAAAATATTATGCCATGACTAAAACGGGCATTCCTAAATCAGTAGCACATACAATTCAATCCAAGCGTGGGGTCTGCTTGGATGCTGCTAACTTAGGGGTAGTATGTCTCAGGCAAGCAGGATATGACGTTACTGGGCTGAATGTATATTTTACACAAAAAAGCAGAGTCGGGGCACTTATGCATGCCGTATGTTTGCTGCATGTCACTTCAGAAGGAAAGGACGAGTATTATAAACTTGCAGATACAAACGCCCTGTCGCCTTATCAATACAGAGGCCCATTTAAATCAATAAAAGAGATTGCAGTAGCTGTAGCGGAAATGCATAAAGTCCCACTGTATAAATACTCAACAGGATTAGCTCAACTTGACCTTTCCCTCAGCCCATTATGATCTCAGAACACAATCAATAACAATTGTCGGCAGATGATGTCAGAATTTCAGCGCTAAAAGATGCCATCTGGCAATCCTCTGTTTTGGAGAATGCTTTTGTCTGACGTTGTTCATGAATGAATATCACCGCTTCCTAATATAGCAAGAATAAAGGTTATTCCTGTATATTCAGATTGGCGAGGTAGGAAGTCCCCGCTGAATGGGAACTAATATTTGATATTACCTTGAAGGCTATTTGGGAAGAGAAAGTGGGGTTTTCTGGGTTGAGACAAGATATTCAAGAATAGAAAACCCCACCTAAGCGCATCAATTAGCTTTGGATAGCAAGATGACTACCAACCATAAAATTCTTTTACTGTATCCCAAGCAACGGTTTGAAGGAATTCTGCCATCGCAGGATCAATTGCGTCGAAATATGTATAGGGATTTCCAACCGGTGATGCCTCGTAAATTGAGGCGTAGACGGTGCATGCCGCAAGGTAGGTTCCTATGAGGTCAGGATGACTTCCGTCATAATGCTTCTGCAATACAATTCCGGGCTTTTTCTTATAAGCTGCATCAAAAGCTAAACCCACAGGAATAACCAAAGCATCTATTTGATTGCCGGCATCCAGATAGCCCTCTCGATTCATGTCCAGCATCTCAGGTTTGTAGCTATTGTGCTTATCAGTATATGCCCAGGTCATGAAAAGCGCAGTTTTGGCACCTGTAGCTGTGATCAATTCGTTAAATTCCTTTGCTTTATCTACAAAGCTCTGATGTTTCTCGGGGGTGGTGTGTGCAGTTGAATGTCCTTGCAGAATCACTACATCGAATGGTGCCTTGAGACCGAGAGCGCCTTCTTTCAGATAACTCTCGATATTATGATGCCATAGGTAGGAGCCCGATATGGTAGCAGATTTATAGCTATACTTCCCTTCTTTGTCTGCAGCGCGTGCCATCCTTACTACATGGTTATGAAGGCTATCTCCATAATACAAATAGCTGTTGCCTACAAAAAGAAGCTGTTTTGGCTTGTCCAATCCAAGACTGGTTACTTTTGGTCCTGTTTCCGCCAATAATGTTGATGGAAGGAGGCTGATAGTGAAAAGAATAATAAAGAGGATAATTGTTTTGCCAGATTTTTTAAACATGCTCTCACCTCTGTTTTAGACGGATTATCAGTTTGATTTTCAGTTATTAAGAATCCAGGGCTTGGCATCACCTCCCCAAAAGAAAAATCTAAAATGGAAAAACACAAATGCTTACATTGACGGCTGTTCAGCCAAAAAGGATCGGGGCTATTTAGCTATTCAAAATACTTATAATCTGAAAATATAGCCAGAGTTATATGAATGGGACTCGTGAGGTGTTCTATGGTAATTTTAAGAAATTTCTGTTTCTAGATATCGAAGGTGTTTCTGTGCAGCTCTGATTCCGGCAGATTTGAGTGCTCAGCAATGGTGCAGCGGCTTTCAACTGTCAGTATAGATGATTATCATCGGTATATTATTCTATTATAATTCTATGCAAACATGACATATTATGAGCGACTATAAATGGAATAGGGATTTTCTAAAAGATAGCCTGAGAAAGACAATCGACTTTAGGAGAAGTGACCAGAACAGTGGAATCCCCAGCCCACCTGTTGAAAAACCTGTTCCTTCGGATGCAGTTAGAACTATTCTCCCAACGAAGGAAGAATGGAGTAAGAGAATTCCCCAAAAAGATGTTATTTCTGCTATTGCCACGAGAAAGAGCAGGCGTTCATTCAATCGGACATATCTTACCATAGAAGAACTTAGCTTCTTGCTCTGGGCAACTCAGGGAATACGAAAGCCCGAAAAGGGAATATCCCATTTCAGGACAGTTCCATCAGCCGGAGCGAGACATAGTTTTGAAACCTATGTTTTCGTTCACAGGGTGGAAAGGATACCCCAGGGTTTGTACCGCTTTCTGCCACTATCACATGAACTCGTGTTGTTATATGAGTCTGACAGAAGAGGAGAAACACTCCTTTTAGCGGCATCTTTCGGGCAAAAATTTGTTGCAACGAGTGCAGCAACATTTGTCTGGACAACCATTCCTTACAGGATGGAGTGGCGTTATCTTGATGCGGCCCACCGTGTCATTCTCTTAGATGCAGGTCATGTCTGTCAGAATTTGTACCTAGCCTGTGAAAATATTGGAGCCGGTACCTGTGCAATCGCCGCTTATGACCAGGAGGCAATGGATGAGCTATTACAGGTTGATGGAGAAAATGAGTTTACGGTGTATCTGGCACCTGTCGGTAAAATCTAATCTCACCTCCTCTGTCATAAGTTCTCAACTGGTGCCCATAAATCCATTTAATATTATTAAGTTTTTTGGGCAGCGTAACTTCACAGGAACTATACGTAACAAACCCCCAACCACGTAAATGATATAATAAGGTCATTAACGTTCTGTTTTTTCTACAAAAGAAAAAGGAGGCGACGATGACTGAACGATTCAGCCCATCAAGAACATCTGTTTTTGGTCAAAAAACAGGACTTTCCTACTATTCTGCAGGCAAAAACGCTCGAAAATACAACAATCTCACCAATTCAAAGCGTTATATAGCCTACCGTTGGTGTTCCCGCCTGGCGGCAAGTAACCTGGCTGGAGTTGATTTGGCCGTTGAGTACCTCTACGGTAAATAGATCAAAAACCTTTCCGTAAGTACCATTAAACAGTCAGGCCGTATCATCCTCTATTTCCTTCATTTTCTCGAGCGAGATGGAACAACCATCTTCGCTTTGACTCGTCAAGACATCAGTGCGTATGCGGAGTACGAAAAAGGCCGAGGCTTAAAAACGCAATCTGTCGTCAACCATTTGAGGGCACTCTATGCCTTTATCAGCTTCTTGATTGACCAGGGTGTATTACCGGAGACGGTCATGCAGCCAAAAATCAAAATTAAACTGCCGCAAACGCTGCCCAGAGCAATCCCAGCAGAAGATATATAAAGCCTCCTGGCTTCATTCAGCACTATTCGAGACAGAGCCTTAATCCTGCTACTGCTGAAAACGGGAATGAGGATCGGAGAACTGTTATCGGTGAGAGTATCCGACATCATCCATGCTGTTTGACATCCGAGTGAAAGCTGTGAGGCACAAAAGCTACTGTTCTATGCATCTCAAAAATCTCTACCCTTCTTTTATTTAATAGTTCCAAGGGAAGCATTGCGTCGATATAGCGACTGCCTGCAGGGCCTGCTGGAGGTCAAACCTCCGCCTCACGGCTGTTCATACGTTACCCTGGAGGCAACGCTTATGGAATACCACAAACTGATGAATTTTTACTTGCTGTTGTTCTTTGGGTCTGTCAATACGACTTGAGTTCCTGGCCCAAAAAAGGCCGTGTAGTAGAGACTTCGATAACTGCGTATGCCTCACCTGACGTATCTGTATCCCGTGCTTCATTTACATGATGACATACATAGCTTACCTTGTACCACTGGTCCTCGTGGTAGATAAATTCATCTTTTCTCGGAATTACATCAGTCGTATACTCGAATAATTCGTCAGGTGTGTCTACCACTTTAACTTTCATTTCTCACTTTCTCCAACCGCCTGGCTGCGTCGTGGATGATATCGGATTGGTTGACCGTCGTGGCCAGTTATTGATTAACTATATCTACAGATACCTAAAAAAGAATGTTCGCGGTGCGATTTTTTTTGAGCGGGGGAGTGCAGCCGCGATGACCTTCTTATTGTGACGTGGAGTCAGGAACAATATTTATTTGTATCAACCTGAAGAAAATCATGATACCAAAGCGTTTTGAAACAATTGTTTTTGCTTTCTTTATGTCACTTATGATGTCTTTCCTGATGTCCGGGGTAATCACTTTGGTTAATCTCGGCTTTGTCGAAGGTTTTGTGATGCTGTGGCTTTTGCTTGTGTGCTCATGGTTATCCCGCTCGTTAGAAAAATTGTCGGTAAACTCGTTGAGTAAAGCGGCTTCAGGCTGAATATAAACAGACATAGTGTCAACCGGAGTATCTCAGTACATAGCTCAGGTTGCCGATATTATCATAGCTTAGCTGTCCATTTGTATTACACCATTAAACTCACCGGCCGGCCAGGATTATCCGCTGGTTTTGGGAGCGACAGTCATCAGTTCCTGCTCATCCAATCTGCACGCACATCAGGTCTTTTACCTGGAACCACCTCCTCAGATGATTCGAGCGCTGTATCACATTGCATCACAATGGATCGCTTTGTTATTTGCCCTGTCATCATTGGGGGAAATCGCGTAAAACACGACAGCGTAGCATTGTTCTTGTGTGTAAAATGTAGTACTAGAGGAAACCTTAAATATGGATGGCTGGTTCCATCCCCACGGAGGTCGTGATGAAAGAGAAGAAAACCAGAAAGGAAACTCGTTGGGAAAAAGAAGCCTGGGACAACAGTCCATTGATGGAACGAACCAACATCAAACGGGGAACCTATCTGAACTGCTGGTGCCCGAGCTGTGGGGAAGGGCTTAACGAAGACGGTAAGGCGGTGTTCAACATCGTCAACCAGAGCGGAGAGAAGGGCGTGAGCAGGGTGTCACCCTATCTCAATATCCTTGATCGTGAAAGCACTATTCAGGTCGATGATGAGGAAGAGCTCAAAGACGTGTTCTGTCCGCATTGCAATGTCTCGCTGATCGAGCCCGATCAGGTCTGTATTCAGGACCGCTGTAGGATGGTCAAGTTTCACGTCTCGGTCCAGGATTCGATCAAACTGTTAATTACCTTATGCGTTCGCCGCACCTGCCGCTGGTATACGATGAGTGCTGAGGACAACGAATTACTGATTTTGAAGGACAGCCATGAGTGGTAATTGGAGAAATCGCCGGAACTGGACCTTGTCCATGACGGTTGCGGTGCTGGCTGCTGCGGCAGCTGTGATAATCGGCACTGTCACCGGCCGGGAACCGGCGGCCGCAGAGCGCTTTTATCTGCGCAACAGCGCCGGGTCGGTGCTTTTCGATCACACAAAGCATCAGGAAACGGCCGACTCGTGCGCTGCCTGCCACCATGATCTTTTAAGTTCCGAGCTTTCTATATCGTGCGCCGAATGCCACGGAGACGACGTTTCCCCCGATGATTTCGAGCATGATGAGCTGAAGGAGTATCACGGCAGCAACTGTTTAAACTGCCACGAACAGAGTCTGGACGATGCTGAGGCCGTTTCGTGTCGAGCCTGTCATCCAGGTGTCCAGGAAGACGAACCGGGTGTGGTTGCATGTTCTACCTGTCACGATGATGACTATGAACCGGATCTGCTCAGCCATCAGGAATATCTTGAAATAGAAGACCACACCTGTCTCGGCTGCCACGTGCCCCAATCGGTCTCCGAAGCCTACCATACAGGCTGCTTCAACTGTCACACCGAAACATCCCCGGAAAGGTTCCTCAATGAGGATTCGACGGTGAATTGCGGCGGCTGCCATTTGAGATAAGCCACATATTCGATAAGCGACTTACAGGACTTTTGATACATGAGTAAAATCCTCAACTACTTCAGAAAATCTGCATTGCCGCGGCTGGCGGATTTCGATCCGGTAATCAAAGATATCGATGAGCCGGATCAGGTGGTGCTGCCGCTTGAATACCCGGGGCAGGTTCACTATCTGCCGGTCGTCAAGGTTGGCGATACGGTCCGCAGGGGACAGCCGATAGCCAAATCGATAAACGGTAACTCGGTAATCGCCTCGATCAGCGGTACGGTAAGAGAAATCAGCTCGGTGTGGACCGCTCAGTCGGTACACTCGCCGGCAATCGTCATCGATAATGACGGGAGCGAGCCGTTGTCCGCCGAGGAGTTATTCGACGGCCCTGTTCCTCCCGGTAATCTCGCTGAGGCGATGATGCGCATGCGGGCGGCCGGCGTTGCTCCGCCCTGGGCTTTGTCCGGGAGGGAGTGGGATGACAAGGAGATAGAAAAACTGCCCGCCATCGAGACGGCGATTATCACCGGCATCCGCCAGGAGACAACCGTACTCACTTCACAACTGCTCCTCGATCAGCAGCGGGACAAAGTCGCTCTGGGGCTGAAACGGGTCGGTTCGATGCTGCCGGCAGCCCGGATCTGTTTGACCCTGCCGGAATCATACCGTGAATGGGCCGAGCCGCTTTTCGACGGTATCGCCGAACTGCATTTTATCTCAGAATCCTACTTCGATCGAATCGAACGTGAAGTGGTCGCCAGAATACTCGGTCACCGGATTCCAAACCGGGAAAGCTATCGGCATCACGGTATCGTGGTGCTCGATCTCGAATATCTGCTGGCCATTGTCGATGCCCTCGACGGTAAGGCTTCACTGACGCGCAAATGCATAACGATAAGCGGTTCTGATATCAATACCGCTGTTACCGTTCGCTTTCCGCTGGGCAGTTCAATGAGACATATTCTTGCCAGTCAGGGACTGTCGATCGAGAACTACTCCCGGCCCCTGATCGGCGGCCCGATGAAAGGTGTCGCCCAATATACCGATCAGACTCCGGTGACCTACTACAACGGGATCCACCTGATCGCCGGCGACACCGCACCGTTTGACTCCATCGCCCCGTGCATCAACTGCGGCCGTTGTGCCCGTGTCTGTCCGGTCGATATCCAGGTGCACCTGGTCAACAGGATGGTTGAATTCGGCCAGCTCGAATCAGCCCGGGAATTGAATCCGGAAGCCTGCCATGAATGCGGACTGTGCGCCTATGTATGTCCGGCGCAGCGGCCGATCGTACAGCTCTTCCACTTCTGCAATCACGATATGATCCACGGTGAACGGCATACCTGGGCGGCGGGAGGGCTGTCATGAAAGAGCTGAAAATGTTTGACCCTTCGATGCGGCCCGATTCCTCGATGCTCGATGTCGCGGTCGGCCCCCATTATCGGCTCGGCACCGGCCTGGCGGAAATATATCAGCGCTGGGTTATGGCGCTGCTGCCGGCCATGGCGGGCAGCTTTTTTATCCTCGGCCCCTCCGTACTTCGGGTTTACGGGCTCTGCGTTGTATTCTCGGTACTCTTCGATCTCATCGCTGAAAAACTGGCACCGTCGCGCGATCTCACCTCAAACTGGAGCAGTGTCAGCCTCGGCCTGCTGCTGGCCTTCATGCTGCCGCTCAATGCTCCCTGGTGGCTGATCATGGTCGGTACGTTTCTGATGATCATCATCGGCAAGAAGCTTTTCGGCGGTGTTGGCGCTTACCCTGTGCAGCCGGCGGTTCTGGCTGTGGCAATTCTGCAGCTTTCCTGGCCCCAGCGGATGGATTACACCGCTGCGCTGAAAGATCTCGACTGGTCGATATCGGTTATCGAACCGCTGCGCCTGGTTAAATCGATCGGTGCCGTGGGGGCGGACAGCTACCCCTGGTACAATCTCTTGTTCGGCCATCAGGTTGCCGGAACCGGCAACGGAATGGTCTTTTTTCTGCTGTTCAGCGGTTTGCTTCTTCTGCTGATGCGCGAAATCAAATGGCAGGCTCCGGTCGGGTTCATGCTTGGCCTGCTCGCGACAGCCGGTCTCCTGCATTTTTTCGATCCTGTCACCTTTGCTTCTCCACTCTTTTATCTGTTGAGCGGCGGCACGGTATTCATGGGCCTGTTTCTGATAACCGATCACACCAACACCCCGGTAAATAAAACGCCGATGCTGCTCTATGGAATTCTGGCCGGGGTGCTGCTTATTTTGATTCGAGCGTTCTCCAAACATATCGACGGTGTGGTCTATGCCGTGCTGCTGGTAAATCTATGCGCACCGCTGCTCGATATGATCAAACCAAAACCGAAGGGGGCCGGCGATGTCTGAGCTTACCCGTATGGTTGTCGTGCTGACGCTGATAGCAGGGGTCTGCTCGGCGGCATTGACGTCCGCCAACTACCTGCTCGATCCATTTGTCAGTCGACAGACAGACTTCTTTGTCCGGGGCCCGGCGCTGGAAAGGCTGTTCAATAAGCCGGCCGAAGAAGTACTGCCCAACAAGGTCGAGATAGCAGTGGGTGACACGGTGGTTCCGGTCTTTTTCATGAAAGATGGTGGTGCCGTTTCCCGGCTCGCTGTCGAGGCCATTGGAAGTGGCGGCTATGGCGGCGATCTGCTGCTGATGATCGGCGTCGATCTGGTCGACAAGAAACTGACCGGCATGGAAGCGGTCAGTCACAGCGAAACACCGGGACTCGGGGCGCGGATCGAAGATGCCGGTTTTCGGCGTCAGTGGAAGGGACTGCCCATTGATCAGGATGTTGCAATAACCGCCGACGGCGGCGTCATCGATGCGCTCAGCGGTGCGACTTTTACGTCCCGGGCCGCGACCAGAGGGACGAACAAAGTGCTCCATTTCGTCAACGAAAACAAAGACCAGATTCTCGAGAAAATAGAAGCGCTGTAAAGGTGGAACACGGATGACTAACAAATATCTCGATACCCTGACGGCAGGACTCTGGAAACGGGTGCCGCCGTTTCGACTCGTGCTTGGACTCTGCCCGGCGCTCGCCGTTACCATGTCGGCGGAGAACGGGTTGGGGATGGGGCTGGCCACCGCCTTTGTCCTGACTCTCTCAAACGGGGCCATCTCAGCACTGAGAAATATTATTCCCAGCAAGGTCAGGATTGCCTCATACATCGTCATTATCGCCACGCTGGTTTCCATCGTCGAGATCCTGATGAAGGCATTTTTCTTCCCGCTCTCACAGCAGCTCGGCATCTATATCCCGCTGATCGTCGTCAACTGTATCGTACTTGGCCGGGCCGAAGGCTTTGCCGCCAAAAATCCACCGCTGCTGTCAATGATCGACGGGATCAGCATCGGCATCGGCTATGCGGCCTCGCTGCTGCTCATCGGTTCCATCCGTGAGATTTTGGGAAGCGGAACCTGGTTCGGCATGCCGCTTCTGCCCGAGTCGTTTGAGCCGATGCGATTCATGGTCTCTGCCCCGGGTGCGTTTGTTACCCTGGGAATCATTCTGGCGCTGCAGAATCTCTTCTCCCGCTGGCGCGGCGAGAAATTCATCCAAGGGTAACGGGAGTAGGCAATGGATCTGTTCTTTCTGGCCATTTCGGCCACCTTCGTAAATAATATCCTGCTGGCCCAGTATCTGGGGAACTGCCCGTTTCTAGGAGTTTCCAAAAAACTGGAAACGGCAGTCGGCATGGCCATGGCTGTGGTCTTTGTCACCGTCATGGCGGCTATTTTCACCTGGTCGGTTTTTACCTTCGTGCTCAAACCGTATGGGCTCGAGTATCTGCAGACCCTGAGCTTTATCCTGATCATCGCCTCACTGGTTCAACTGGTTGAAATTATCATCAAGAAACAGAGCCGGGTGCTCTATAACGGACTCGGTGTCTACCTGCCGCTTATTACCACGAACTGCGCGGTTATGGGTGTGGCTCTGCTGGTTGCAAAAAAAGAGTATGGCTTCGTGGAAATGCTTATATTCTCTCTGATGAGTGCGGTCGGTTACGGCCTGGCCCTGATCCTCTTTGCCGGTATCCGTGAGCGGCTGACGATCAGCGCCGTGCCCAAAGCACTGCAGGGTACCTCAATAGCTCTGATCACCGCCGGAATCATGGCGCTTGCCTTTATCGGTTTTCAGGGGATGGCGTAGTGTTGGTGTTCGTTATTTAATCAAGGAGTTGTATCGTGTTCACGCCTGTTTTTTTGCTTGTCGGAATAGCTTTTGTATCAGCCCTTATACTCGGGTTTGCCGCCCGGATTTTCTACGTGGAGGAAGACCCCCGTATCGAAGCGGTACTCGATCTGCTGCCGGGCGCCAACTGCGGCGGCTGCGGCCAGGCCGGCTGCAGCTCTGCTGCGGAGGCGATGGTAAACGGTCAAATTGAAGTGAACTCCTGCGTCGTCGGCGGCACCGAGACCGCCGAGGCGATCGGTGAATATCTGGGCTATGATGTCAAGGGCGCAGAACCGTCTCTGGCCTGCTCCAGTTGCGAAGGCGGCTATCGTGCAGCCCGCAAATTCAACTATTCCGGGCTGCAGGACTGCCGGGCTGCTCTGCAGCTCTATCATGGTTTTCTGCGTTGTGAAAACGGCTGCCTCGGACTTGGCTCCTGTATGCGTGCCTGTAAGTTCTCTGCAATAACGATGAACGATGAGACCGGCTTGCCGCAATTTGATCCCGAGCGCTGTGTCGGCTGCGGAAGCTGCGTCGAGGCATGTCCGAAGGGTATTGTCAAACTCGTCGGTGAAAAAACCAAAATTCTGCACTGGAACCAGTATACCCAGTGTCTGTCACCGTGCCGTCAGCGCTGTCCTGCCCAGATCGACATCCCGCGCTACCTTGGACATGCGCGCCGGGGAGAATATGAAGCGGCATTGAGAACCATCAAAGATAAAAACCCATTGACCGTCGCCACCGGCCGGGTCTGCCCGCAGCTCTGCGCCACCGAGTGCCGGAGAACGATCAAGGACGATCCGCTGGCAATCAATCCAATCAAGCGCTTTCTCTCAGACTGGGAGCGTGAATCGGACGCTCGTGTCACCGCACCGGTAGCACCGGATACCGGCAAGAAGGTGGCCGTTGTCGGCGGCGGACCTTCCGGGCTTTCGGCAGCTTACTACCTGCGTCGTCTCGGCCATCAGGTCGATATCTATGAGCAGATGGAAAAGCTCGGCGGCATGCCGCTCTACGGCATTCCTGAATATCGTCTCTCCGAGGAGCAGTACAAGTGGGACATCGATGGCGTGCTCGAACTTGGCGTTACCGCGCACACCGGGGTCAAGCTTGGAAAAGATTTTACGCTTCGGTCGCTCAAAGCGATCGGTTTTGATGCCGTTTATCTGGCACTGGGCTGCTGGCAGGGCCGGATGCTGCCTTTTGAAGGCAAGGAACTGGACGGCATCTACAGCGGTATTGACTACCTGCGTCGTTTTCATACCGATGAGGAAATCGTCACCGGTAAAGATTATATCATCATCGGCGCCGGTAACGTGGCGATGGACTGTGCCCGTTCCGCGCTGCGCACCGGAGCTGAAAGTGTGAACCTGCTGTTCCGCTTCTCCCGCGACCTGATGGAGGCCAACGCCCACGAGATCATCGACGCTGAAAACGAGGGCGTGCAGATGCATTGCCTGGTGTCGCCGATGAAGTTCATCGGCGAGGACGGCAAACTCACCGGGATTCAGGTTCAGGATGTGACCTTGAAGGATAATCCGGGCGGTCTGCCCGACTGTATTCCGGTGGAAGGGACGGTTCGGGTCATCCCGTGTGATATCGTTATTCAGGCGGTGGGCCAGGGCACCGATCTCGACGCAATCGTCGAAGCGGACGGTCTTGAGAAAACCCGGTTCAGCACCATTGACGCCGATGAAGAAACACTGGAGACCAATATCCCCGGCGTCTTTGCCGGCGGAGACTGTTTCTCCGGACCGCGCCTGATGATCGAGGCAATTGCCGCCGGCCGCTATGCGGCCCGTTCCATTCATTACTACATGACGACCGGCGAAATCCCGCCGATCGAGGATCGGCAGCGGGAGATGATCGCCCCGTCGCTGGTCGACTCACTGGTTTACGTTTCTCCGGTCTCGAAGTTTGCCAAGCAGCCGATGATACCGGTTGCAGAGCGTATCGGCACCTTCAGGGAAGTGGAGGGGACGATCAGCGAAGAGCAGTGTCAGAAAGAGTCCACCCGCTGTCTGAACTGCGGCATCTATTGTTACGACAAGGACAATCTGCCTGAAAGCGATGTGCCGGTGTCGATGTCATGCCCCAACGAGCCGCACATGAGCGCAAAAGAGGATGAAACGGTCGCTGCCTGATCGGCTGTCAATCGGCGCTGATGATGCCGCGCCTGGCCTGAATGTTGAACCGTTTCATCCGGTTCCACACCGTAACCCTGGAAATGCCCAGTAATTTTGCGGCCTGGGACTGGTTGCCGCCGGCTCGCTCAAGCGCTTCGAGCAGTTCCTGTTTCTCAATTTCCTGAAGGTTGATACCGCTCTTTTTCACAGGGGGCGCCTTCGGGTGGTTCTTCGTGATGGTCTCCGGCAGGTGATTCGGGTAGATGGGACCTGAGTGGCAGGTCACAAAGGCATACTCGAGCGCCCCTTTGAGCTCTCGTATATTTCCCGGCCAGCGGTAGCGCATCATCAGCTCCATCGTCCGTTCGTGCACTCCTGCAATCGTCTTCGTGCTTCTCAGCGACAGCTTCCTGAAAAACGATTCGACCAGCAGCGGGATATCTTCGGAGCGCTCCCGCAGCGGCGGAATAAATATCGGGATGACGTTGATCCTGAAAAAGAAGTCATTGCGGAACTTACCCTGGTCAACCAGCTCCGGGAGATTCTGATTGGTGGCCGAGATAATGCGTACATCGGTTTTGATCGGCGTCGATGAGCCGACCCGCTCAATTACCTTTTCTTCCAGGACGCGCAGCAGCTTGATCTGGGTTGACAGCGGCAGATCGCCGATCTCGTCGAGAAAGAGATCACCGCTGTCGGCCTTTTCAAAGCGTCCGACCCGATCCTTGTAGGCGCCGGTAAAGGCGCCCCGGACATGACCGAAGAGTTCACTTTCGAGAAGCGACTCGGTCAGGCTGGCGCAGTTTACTTTGATGAAGGGCTTGTCATTTCTGAGGCCGATTTCATGGATGGCTCTGCTGACCAGTTCCTTGCCGGTTCCGCTTTCCCCGTAGATGATGACCGGGGCATTTGATTGAGCAGCATTTTCGATGATGTCGAAGACTTTTTGCATCGCTGGGGATGAACCGACAATCCCGTGAAAATCACTCTCATCGCTGAGCTGTTTTCTATAGGCCTCAAGCTGGTTTTCTTTCTCGACGATTTCAGTAAGGTCGGTGATGGTGCCGACCCAGCCCAGCGAGTTTTCCTCACCGTCTCGCAGGACGGCGGTCGTTTTCAGCGTCTGAATCGACGAGCCGTCCTTGCGTTTGACCCGGCACTGCTGCTGGTTCGAACCATTGTCCCGCTGCTCCCGGTGGTCGAGAAAAGCACTGTAGTGCAAGCCGATGTCACCACGATCATCATCGAGGATTGAACAATGCTTGCCGATCAGCTCTTCTCTGCTGTACCCGGTGATTTCCTCAACAGCCTTGTTGACCGAGACAATCGTACCGCCACTGTTCATGATCATGATGCCGTCACGAATGGTGTTGACCACCGTTTTCCAATATCCGTCTAGCTCACGACCGATCATAGCGAACCGTTAAACCTTAACACCTGTAAAGGGCTGACTCTTAACGATTTAACATCTGTTTAACACCTGAACACCAATTGGTTCCCATCATACCAGACTTTGACGCCGAACGAAACGCTGCTCATGACGCTGATCTGATCGGCAAACTACCGAATAAACTAGTTAAAAGTAAATCTTCGGTTTTCCATCAGGAGAACTAATACTGAGCTGGCCCATTTCTTGTAATTGTTCGATCAGGTTACTCAGTATTTTATTTGCGAGGTACGGCAGGTGTCTGAAAAGTCTCATATCGTCATGGATCTAAGAAATTTTGTATCCTGGTTCTCACTTCTGAAGATCACTCAGGTCTTCGAGGGAATGCAGTCTTCAGAAATTCTGGAGATTAAAGGAGCCGATGCTGAAATGAGACAGGATCTTTTCAGAATTCTTCCTTCTTCAGCCTATCGGGTTATCGAAAAAGATACGGATGAAGATGACGACGGGTTCTGCCAGGTCTGCATTCAGAAAACCGGGCCGCCTTCCAGGAGTCTTGAGCAGTAGCGTAACGAAACCGATTAACAGGAACGAAAAATGTCATTTAGTTTTTAAGGAAGTGATCATGACGACAACGGCAATTGAAGTAAAAGGCAAAAAGAAGAGTTCTTTTAAAGAAAAGGTACAGGAGATCATCCCGGGAGGGGGAAATCTCGACCTCTGTCTTACCTGCGGAGCCTGTGCAGCCGGCTGCCCGGCAACCGGTCTTGAAGACATGGATCCGAGGAAATTCCTGCGCATGTGCGCCATGGGCCTCGATGAGGAGGTTACCACGACGCCGTGGGTGTGGATGTGTACCATGTGCCAGCGCTGCATCTATGTCTGCCCGATGCAGATCGATATCCCGCAGCTGGTCTACAACGCCCGGGCTCAATGGCCGCGCGAGGAGCGCCCCAAAGGTATTCGCGATTCCTGCGATATGGCCCTCAGAAATGATTCGAACAGTGCCATGGGAACGGCTCCCGACGATTTCGTATTTGTCGTCGAGGACGTGCTCGAGGAATACCGGGAGGCGCAGCCCGAATTCAAGGATATGGTCGCTCCGATCGACAAGGAAGGTGCTCATTTCTTTTTGAACCAGAATTCCCGCGAGCCAAATGTTGAGCCCGATGAACTGGTGCCGCTCTGGAAGATCTTGAATCTGGCAGGCGTCGACTGGACTTACGGCAGCCGGGGCTGGGCGGCGGAAAACTACTGCCTGTTTCTTGCCGATGATAAATGCTGGGAACATGTGACGAGGGTTTCGGCTCAGCAGGCCGATGAGTTGGGGTGCAAGGTCTTTCTCAATACGGAATGAGGCCACATCACATTCTCAGTCCGGGCCGGACTGAAAAAATTCAACATCGACCACAACTTCGAGGTTGCTTCGATCTATCAGTATTACGCCAAATGGATCAGAGAAGGGCGCCTGAAGCCAAGTTCCGAGTGGAATAAAGAGCGGAAAATCAAATTCACCATCCAGGATCCCTGCCAGATCGTCCGTAAAGGCTATGGCGATGCCGTGGCGGATGACCTGCGCTTTGTCATCAAATCAGTTGTCGGTGAAGAAAATGTCATCGAGATGACGCCGAACAAATCGAATAACTACTGCTGCGGCGGCGGCGGCGGTTTTCTCCAGTCGGGTTTCACCGATGCACGCCGAGACTACGGCAAGCTCAAGTACGATCAGATTATTGCAACCGGGGCAGATTACTGCATAACCGGCTGCCATAACTGTCACGCTCAGGTTCACGACATGGGCCATCACAACGAGGCAGCGTACAACACCGTTCATATATGGACGCTGCTCTGCCTGTCGCTGGGTATCCTTGGACCGAACGAGCGGGCCTATCTCGGTGACGATTTAAAAGATGTAGACGTGTTTCATCCTGAAACTTCTTTATATTAAACCGAATTCAGCCTTAGCCGGAGGAATAGTCATATGAGTTTTCAGAAACGATTGTCCGCACGGGAATTTGTCGTACTGGCAGAGATGCATACACCCAAGGGCATAAACATCACCAGACTCGTCAACGATGCGCGCCGTATAAAAGGCCGAATCGACGGTGTCGTTATTCCGGATATGGACAACGGCATCATGCGCATGAGCGCCCTGGCCGGCGGTGTGTTGATGCAGCAGCAGGGGATCGAGGCGATTATCCACCTCTATTGCCGGGACCGGAACCGGATGGCGCTTCAGGGAGATGTTCTGGCCGCCCATGTCATGGGCATCCAGAATCTGCTGGTCACTCACAGCGAAGACATGAGCCAGAGTGATCATCGGGATGCCGCACCGGTCTATGACATCGACGAGGTTGAACTGGTCGAAGCCATCAAAGGACTGACCGAGGGCAAGGATATGGGCGGTTTCGAGCTTGACGGCGTGCCCACATTTACCACCGGTATATCATTTGGATCCTACAGCGATGAACAATCGCTCGATGAGGAAATCGAAGCCGCCCGCAGAAAAGTCGAAGCGGGAGCCCGGTTCATCATCTGTCCGCCGGTGTTCGATCTGGAAAAATTCAGCCGTTTCATCGAGAAGACAGCTCCGCTCGGTGTGCCGATGATACCGACGGTTTTTCTTATCAAGTCTCTGGCCATCGCCCAGTACATTGCCAACAGCGAACCGGAAGCCGGTATCTCCGAGGATTTGATCAGAAGAATACGAAAATCGTCTGATCGTGAACTCGAAGGTATCAAGATTGCCGGTGAAACCTTGACGGCGGTAAAAGGCATGGCCCAGGGCGTCATGCTGCAGACGCTCGGCTGGGAACACAAGCTTCCCGATATTCTCGACGCGGCTTCAATGTAGCTCGACCTGTTAATTCAATTGATGAAGATATCATGCAAAAACTAGATAGATCAAAAACGAGTGATCGCGTACTCGTCGTCGGCGGCGGCCTTGGCGGCATCCGGACGGCGCTGGATCTGGCAGAAGCCCAGAAGGATGTTGTCCTGGTCGACCGGGCCAACAACATCGGCGGACTGATGACTCAGCTTGACAGAACCTTTCCGACCAACAACTGTGATCTCTGCACCCTGGCACCGCATCTCTCCGAGAGCAACCGCCAGGAGCACATCGACCTGAGGGCGATGACGACCGTCACCGGAGTCAGCGGTGAGCAGGGCAATTTCCGGGTTGCACTCAATACCCAGCCCCGTTACATCAATCTTGAAAAATGTACCGGCTGCGGTGAGTGTTACAAAGCCTTCCCGGAATGTGTCAGTTTCACGCCGGGTCTGGATCACCGGGCGCCGACCTGTATGCGTTATCCCCAGGCAACACCGCAGTCCTATGCAATTGACCTGGATAAATGCAGAGATGTCGAAGCACTGGTCAAATGCTGTCCAACCGGTGCCATCCTGCCGGACGATCTGGGCAGCAGCGGGGAAATCTCCTGCAGCTCTATCGTGCTCTCTCCCGGCGCCTCGCTGTTCGATCCGTCCGGACTCGATTATCTCGGCTACTCCGAACACGCCGATGTGGTCACCAGCCTCGAATATGAACGTATCCTTTCGGCTTCAGGGCCGACCTCAGGCCGGCTGCTGCGACCGTCCACCGGTAAACCACCCAGAAAAGTGGCCTGGATCCAGTGCATTGGTTCGCGTGGTCTGCAGAAGGGTGCGGCGCCGTATTGCTCGGGGGCCTGCTGCATGTTCGCCTTGAAAGAGGCGATGGTCACCAGAGAACGCTTTGGCGAAGAGATCGAGGCCACCATCTTTTACATGGATATGCGCACCTTCGGCAAAGATTATGAACGCTACTATCAAAGGGCCAGAGACGAATTCGGGGTGCGCTTTATCCACAGCCGTCCTCACAGTGTGCTGCAGGCGCCGAACTCAGATGAAATCACCCTGGGCTACACCACCGATGATTCGTCGACGCTGCTTTCCGAGGATTTTGACATGGTGGTTCTCTCCACCGGATTCAGGATCGGTGAGGAGACCAAAGCGCTGGCTGAACTGCTCGGTCTTGAAATCGATGAGAATAATTTTCCGACCAATCCGTCTCTTAACCAGGTCGAAACAAGCCGGCCGGGGATTTATGTCGCCGGCACCTTTCAGGCTCCCAAGGATATTCCCGAGACGATGGTCCAGGCCAGCGCCGCTGCCTGCATGGCCGGCAAGGGGATTGCTCCGTTTGAAAAAGAAGATGACGAAGCAGCGCTGTTGCCGCCTGAGAGAAACACGGTGGGCGAAGAGCCCAAGGTCGGCGTATTTATCTGTGACTGCGGTGAGAATATCGGCGGGGTGTTCGATGTAGAAAAACTGGTCGAGCAGGTAGCCCAACTCGAAACGGTCGTCGTTGCTCAGGCCGAAGGGCACGGCTGCAGCCGGGAGTCGATGAATCATATTCTTGAGACCATCAAGGAGCAGAAAATTAATCGAGTAGTGATCGGCGGTTGTTCTCCCCGCACCCATGAATCAAAGTTTCAGGACCTCATCAGAAAAGCGGGGCTCAACAAATATCTGCTCGAATTTGCCAATATTCGCGACCAGGTCACCTGGGTCCACGGACATCAGCCCGAGAAGGCCCTTAAAAAAGCCGGTGAACTGATCAAGATGGCTGTCGGCGCTGTCTGCAAAGCCCAGCCTCTGGCAGAGCACAGTCTGCCGATCAACAAGAATGTCCTGGTGGTCGGCGGCGGGGTGACCGGAATGACCTCGGCACTCGAGCTGGCAGATCAGGGATTCAAGATCTATCTGGCTGAAAAAAGTCCTGAACTTGGCGGTATAGCAAAACAACTGCATAAGACACTTGAAGGCGACGACGTCCAGTCGTTCGTCGCTGAGCTGATCGAGAAAACCCGGCAGCATGAAAACGTCGAAGTGATCACCGGCGCGATCATTGTCGATCATACCGGGATGCCCGGCATGTTCACCACCGGCATGCAGGTGGGCAGACAGATGTTCTATCGCCAGATAGAGCATGGTGTGACGATTCTTGCCACCGGCGCGCTGCCCAATCGGCCCGAGCTTTTCTCGCTTGATCAAAGCGAAGATGTGATGACCCAGCTGGAAATGCAAAAACTCATGTACACTGATCCCGAGCGGGTGAAAAGCTGGGACAATGTGGTGATGATTCAGTGTGTCGGGTCGAGAACCGAGGATAACCCGAACTGTTCGAGAATCTGCTGTCAGAACGCGGTTAAGAATGCGCTGCATCTGCTCGACCTCAATCCCGAGCTGAGAATCTTTGTGCTGTATCGGGATATGCGCACCTACGGTTTTCAGGAAGAATATTTCCAGAAAGCCCGGCAGCGCGGGGTGATATTCGTCCGCTATCACCAGGACGAACCTCCCCTGGTCGACAACGACGGATCAGCTTTGACGGTCACCTACAAAGATATCATCCTCGGCCGCGATGTGAAGGTCAGCGCCGACTGTTTGTGTTTGAGCACCGGCCTTATCGCCGACGAGGATAATACAGAGGAACTGTCGATGGTCTTCAAACTGCCGCTTACCGAAGACGGCTATTTCCTTGAAGATCATATCAAGCTCAGGCCGGTGGATCTGCCCTTGCCCGGATTCTTTGTGGCCGGCACCGCCCATGCCCCGAAATTAATCAGCGAGAGCCTGGTGCAGGCCCGCGCCGTCGCCTCCCGGGCGATGACCATACTTGGCCGTGAAGCCATCAACCTTGGAGCGGCAACGGCTAAAGTCGACAGTTCGAGATGTGCATCGTGTCTGGTCTGTGTTCGGGCCTGTCCGTTTGATGTGCCGTTTATCAACGCCGACGGTGTTTCCGAGATCGATCCGGCGCTGTGTCACGGCTGCGGTATCTGTGCCTCGGAATGTCCGGCCAAGGCCATCCAGCTGCTGCAGTTCGAAGATGACCAGGTACTCTCGAAAATTGAACAACTCTTTGAAAAGGTGAATGCATAATGGAACCATTCGAACCGGTAATCGTAGCCTTCTGCTGCCATTACTGCGCCTATACGGCCGCCGATATGGCCGGCAGCCAGCGCCTGGCGTACCCGTCAAACGTGAAGATTATCCGTGTACCCTGTTCAGGCAAAGTCGATTCTCTGCATATCATGAAAGCTTTTGAGAAAGGCGCGGACGGGGTTTATGTCGCCGGCTGTCTCGAGGGCGACTGCCATTTTAAAAACGGCAATGAGAAGGCCCAGAAAAAAGTGGTCTTTCTTAAAAAGTACCTCGAAGAGATCGGCATCGAACCGGAACGGCTCGAGATGGTCAAAATGTCCGCCGGCATGGGCGAGCGCTTTGCCCATGTGGCAACGGAAATTACTGAGAAAATCAAGAAACTCGGTCCGAGTCCTGTCAGGGCCGCTGCAGCCTGAGCGTCTGCGGAACCCGGGATTGAACATATCAAGGAGAATGAAAGACCATGATTACAGCCGAACGTAAACCATTAGAAGAGATACTGGCCTACATCAAGCCGTTCAAGCGTATTCTTCTGCTGGGCTGCAATGAATGTGTAACGGTTTGTGCAGCCGGCGGCAGAAAAGAGGTGGGTGTCCTCGCTTCAGGACTGCAGATGAGTCTGTTGAAGAGCGGCGCCAGCATCGAGATACGGGAACACACCCTGGAGCGCCAGTGCGACCCTGAATATGTCGAAGAACTGCTGCCGATGATCGATTCGGTCGATGCAGTCCTGTCGATGGCCTGCGGCTGCGGTGTCCAGCAGCTGGCAACCAGGTTCAAGAACAAGCCGGTTTTTCCGGCGGTCAACACCAAGTTCATGGGCGGCTCCGATCGCCACGGTGTCTGGACCGAGCGTTGTCAGGGCTGCGGCGACTGCCTGCTCGGCCTGACCGGCGGTATCTGTCCGATAGCTAAATGCGCCAAACAGCTGATGAACGGACCCTGCGGCGGTTCGGCGGCGGGTGTCTGCGAAATCGGCGATGATGTGGAGTGCGCCTGGGCAGCCATCTGGGTGCGGCTCAAGGCGCTTGGCCTGCAGGATCAGTATCTGGAGATTATGCCGGCCAAAGACTGGCGACCGGGCGGAGCCGGCGGCCCGCGCAAGATTATCAGGGAGGACCTGTCAGAATGAAAACCGAAAGCAACCTCGAAAAAGTATTGTCAGCCGGCCATCTCGCCGTCACCTCCGAGTGCGGTCCTCCCCGAGGGGCATCGGCCCAGACGGTAATCGATAAGGCAAAATATCTGGAAGGCGTTGTCGATGCGGTGAATATCACCGATAACCAGACGGCCATGGTCAGAATGTCAAGCTTCGCCGGATCGGTTCTGGTGCGGCAGCAGGGCATGCATCCGCTGCTCCAGATGGTGACCAGGGACCGGAACCGGCTGGCCATGCAGGCCGATATTTTAGGCGCCTACGCCCTTGGTATCAACACCATGCTCTGTCTGTCCGGCGATCACACCAAGTTCGGTGATCATGCCATGGCCGCAAACGTCCACGACATTGACTCAATCCAGCTCATCCAGATGGTAAAGGGTATGCGTGATGAGGGAACCTTTCAAGGCGGGGCGGAAATCAAAGGTGATGTTCCGAAAATGTATATCGGTGCCGCAGCAAACCCCTTTGCCGATCCGTTCGAGCTGCGTGTCATGCGGCTCGCCAAGAAGATCGCCGCCGGGGCCGACTTCATCCAGACCCAGTGTATTTTCAACGTCGACAAGTTCGAGCTCTGGATGGAAGGAGTACGGGAGAAAGGACTGCATAAGAAATGTCATATCATGGCCGGTATTACGCCGATGAAATCGGTCGGCGCGGCAAAATACATGAAGAACAGAGTCCCGGGCATGGATGTTCCGGCTGATCTGGTCGAGCGCATGGGCAGCGTCGAAAAAGAGAAGCAGCCGGAAGAGGGGATCAACATCTGTCTGGAAACCATCGAGCGCCTGAAAAAGGTCGAGGGTGTCGCCGGTTTTCATATCATGGCAATTGACTGGGAAGAGAAGGTCGAAGAGATCGTCAAGCGGGCGGATCTCTACCCACGACCGCAACTATAATCAAGCAAACAACAATTGAGTCAGGAGGGGAACGCAGATGAGTGAACAACAGTTGATTCTGGTCGTAGACGACGACACCGATCTGGTGGAAGCGCTGGCGATGAAGCTGGAAAGTGAAAATTTCAAAGTGGCCAGGGCCTACGATGGGATCGAGGGCTTTGACAAGATCAAAGAGGAGCGGCCGGCACTGGTCATTCTCGATGTGATGATGCCGCGAAAAGACGGTTTTCAGCTCTGTGACGAGTTGAAAAACGATGACAATTACAAAGATATCCCGGTAATTCTGCTGACCGCCGTTGCCGATGCGGTCAACTCGACCAATTATACCCACATGGGCGGTAAAACCACGCTGGCAGACGATTATATTCCGAAACCGATCGATCTCAACAAGCTGGTGGAAATCGTCAGGGACAACCTCTAACGGCCTGGCCCCGGTCTCCTGCTGCCGGATTAGCCGGAGACCGGGGTTTGTTCAGATCATGGATGAAAAGCGATCTCATCAGGCTGAAGGAACTTCGTCTACGCGCTCTTCGTCTACAAGTTCTTCACCTGTTCACATTGGCGGCATCAAGTTCAGCGAGATGCAGGCCCATGTCTCTTTTGCTTCGCCGGCGGACCCGGCAGTCTCTGGTGAGCTTCTCGCCGGCCTGTCAAGAAACAAGATCAATCTGAACCGGCTGTTGCTGCAGCGCGGCGCCGGTTCAGTCTGCGATTTTTCCATCGATCAGGGCGATTATCTCAGAAACAGCGCTTTCATTCAGCAGACGTGTGAAGCCTTATCGATAACACCGTCCTGCGTCGAACCGGCCGGTGCGATCACCCTGTTCCCGCACGCATCCGATTTGTCTCGGCTGCTCAGGGTGCTCGAGGTTGTCGCCTCTGACGATGTGGAGATCGGCGGCATCTACTCGTCGATTTCCGCCGTCAGTCTCTGTACCGGCTATGATCAACTGGACCGGGTAGCGGATATGCTGCTCGAACGATTCGAGCTTCCGCCGGGACACAGTCCCTTCAGATACGTGCCGTCTGAGCTCGATCAGCAGCTGAGCCGCGGTCCGGGCAGAAAAGTTGAAACGGTCGCTCAATACTGGGAGCCGCGGATCAAGATTTATGGATCCACCCTGAAACAGGGGATGCGCTCATATGCTCTGAGCTTTCCGAGAAATATGCTCAGTGCCGTTATCCCGGTTCTTTCAAAATTGGGTCCGGACCAGAAGTTTCAGATGTTTTCCCTGACCCCTGATGGCTCAGATGGTTATAGAGCACAGTTGCTCAGCGCTCCCGGTCCACCAGGTATGGATACGGAAATTGTCCTTCAGCAGTTAGGCGCGTTGTCCGGGGTGAGCCGGGTTAAGCACAAAGAGGTGGACATCTTATACCTGCATGGACCTCATTTTCAGGACCGCTATGGAGTTGCTGCACTTGCCGTTAATGCTCTCGATAAAGGAGCGGCAGACTTTTCGTGTCTAAACTGCTCCGGAACGAGTATCTTCCTGGTTACCGATGCGGATGGAGGGGAGCGCGCGCTTGCATCTCTATCAGAGGTTTTCGTCGTTCCCTGACTGGCTGCAGCCGGTCAGGGGCTGAAAAACCAGAAGCGTAATGAGTGATAGTGAAACAGATGGCACAAACGAGTGAAAACAGCTGGCGCCTGCGGGTCTTTGAGTCACTTTCTTTTCCAACCAGGGTCCTCGAAGCCGACGGCACGATCATCGCCGTTAATCAGGTGTTTCTTGATCGATACCAGGAAACGAACGATGATGTCGTCGGCAGTACCTGCACCAGAGTAAATCAAAGGCATTTTCCGAAGCGCACCTTTCCGTGCGGCAACAAAAGCGAATGCCCGCTCTGCCGGGTTATCGAGCACCGCACCGGGCAGTCCGTCCTCCTGCATACGGTTGATGATGAGGGTAATCATCACTGGGAAGACCGGGTGTTCTCGCCGATTCTCGGAGATGACGGGGCAGTCGCTTATGTCATCGAGAGCATCAGGGACGTGACCGATGTCAAGCGCCTGGAGAAAATGTACAGCGATATGCGCGAGCTGATCGACAATGTGGTGCAAAGCTCGGTCAGCGCAATTATTGCAGCAAACCGCACGGGTGATATCATCCTGGCCAACGAATCGGCTCAGGAGCTCTTTGGCTATCCCGGTGATGAGATCCGGGCGGTACATATCGAAGACTTCTATCCTCCCCGGGTGGCACGCGATATCATGAAAATGCTCCGGGATGAAAAATTGGGCGGCAGAGGAAAACTGCCGATCACGCAGGTTGAAATCATTACCAAGCACGGTGAAAAAATCCCGGTGGAAATGACTGCAGCCATCATCTATGAAGGAGAGGAAGAAGTTGCCACTGCCGGCATTTTTAACGATCTCAGAGATAAGCTGGCGGTTGAACAGAAACTTCTGGAAAGCCAGGTCAAGATCGGCCAGGCCGAGAAAATGGCTTCGCTGGGCCGTCTGGCAGCCGGTGTTGCGCACGAAATCAACAACCCGCTCACATCAATTCTGATGTACGGCGGCATCATGCGTGAAAAGCTGGAAACCGAACACCCCCTGAGTCTGAACCTCGACTATGTGCTCGAGGATGCTGAGCGCTGTAAAAGCATTGTCAAAAACCTTCTGGCCTACAGCCGTCAGTCGAGCCCCAGCAAAGAGGTTTTTCCGCTCAATGCGCTGGTTACCGAAAGTCTCAGGTTGCTGCACGATCAGCGTCTCTTTCAAAACGTCGAGATCGTCACCCGACTGATCGACCACGAGGTATTGCTCAAAGCTGATAAAAACCAGCTCTGCCAGGTGGTGATCAACCTCATTCTCAACAGCGTCGATGCAATGGAAGAAGAGGGCAGGCTGATATTGAAAACCGCACTCAGCCCTGACCGGAAAATGGCCCGGCTCTCGGTTATCGACAATGGTCCCGGTATCCCTGCAAAGGATGTTTCAAAAGTCTTCGATCCGTTTTTCACCACCAAGGAGCCGGGTAAAGGGACCGGTCTCGGTCTGAGTATGGCTTATGGGGTGCTGGAGGAGAATCAGGGCTGGATTTACGTCGAACGGAGCGGCTCGGACGGTACGACGATCAGTTTCGAAGTACCCGTCGTTACCCTGTCAAATGAAATTCTGTTCGACTCAATCGGATAACAGCAGGTCAATCAGATGAAAGAAACAAGTGCAGTGGATCGGGTGGATAGAGAAAAAATTCTCGTGGTCGATGACGAACCGCGGATACGGGACGCCTGTAAACTCGTTCTCGACGAGCAGGGATTTGAAGTCGCTCTGGCACCTGATGGTGATCAGGGTGTGGAGATGATCAAAAACGAGCATTTTGACATCATCCTGGTGGATCTGATGATGCCCGGCCTGTCGGGCCTCGAAGTGCTTGCCTATGTTCGCAGCAAACATCCCCATACGGTTGTCATCGTCATCACCGGCTATGCAACGCTCGAACATTCGATCGAGGCGATGAAAAGAGGAGCTTTTGATTTCATCCCCAAGCCCTTCACCCCGGAGCAGCTCAGAACCGTTGTCGACAAGGCCCTCACCTATAATCGGGCGCTCCAGGATATAGCCGACAGCAATTCACGGCTGAAAACACTGGTAAACAGCCTCAGTGACGGCGTCCTGGCGCTCGACCGGGACCAGCGTCTGGTGCTGGCCAACCCGGCTTTTCTGCACATGCTCGACTATCACGGCTCTTCGGTGATCGGCCAGCCGCTGGCCGCCCTGCCGATTGGCGAGACACTGCAGAATATGGTCACCGAAACGATGGCCTCACAGGGCAGTGAGCTGGCAGAAATCGTTGAGGAACTGAGCTGGGAAAGGGCTGGAGAAAAACGCATATTCAAAGCCACCTGCAAGCCTTTTCGCGGACGCACCGGCGCCACCATCGGCACCATCGTCGTCCTCAACGACATAACGGCCCTCAAGGAACTGGACCAGATGAAGTCCGATTTCGTCTCTCTGGTCTGTCATGAAGTGCGCAGCCCGATGAACAGCCTGCTGATGCAGATCCAGGTCATTCTCGATGGCTTGGCCGGGGATCTGACTGAAAAGCAGGTGCAGATACTCAACCGGGTGTCCGGCAAGATGCTCGGTTTGACCGAGATGGTATCGGAACTGCTCGATCTCTCCAGAATAGAGTCAGGTCTGATTACCAGTGAGAAGGAACAGCTCGATTTCAATACGCTGCTGGCAGATCAGATCGAACTGCATACGCCGGGGGCAGCCAAAAAATCGATTTCAATCGAGCTTGATGCCGCCCACCCACTGCCGCCGATTATCGCCAGCAGGCGCGGCATGGAAGAGGTGCTGACGAATCTGATCACCAATGCAATAAAATATTCACCTGACAACAGTGCGATTCATGTTCGGGCCCGAACGGAACATGAGTATCTGCTGGTTTCGGTCGAGGATAACGGGTTCGGCATTCCGGCAGAGGACCTGGAGCGGGTTTTCGACCGCTTTTACCGGGTAAAAGACGCAAACACCAGGGAGCAGCAGGGCACCGGCCTCGGCTTGTCACTGGTGAAATCGATCGTCGAGACGCATCACGGCAGCATCAAGGTGGCCAGCACCATTGAAGAGGGGACGACATTCAGTCTGCTCATCCCGATTTCCGGAGAACATTGAAGGCGTTTTCTTTATCTATCGCTTGAAACGTTTATAAATCGTCTTGACGGTTTCTTCCGGCAGCGAGAAGGTGCGCGATACCTCGGCAATTGCAGCGCTGCTGTCACTGCCGTGGTTGATTGCTGACTGGATCTCGAAAAAGATGACTTTATCACGAATCGTCTGCACCGATCTGGTGATCGCGTGTTTGCGCAAGCCGATGATGGCGGCTACCTGAGCGGCCAGATCATTACTGTCATCTTTTAGTTTGAGGACTGCCTCTGCAGTGCCTGACAGATAGTCGCTGACCCACTGGGGGTAGTGAATCAGCTGCCCGGTTTTGCGATGCCAGTTCGAACAGAAGTCAATCGCATGCCAGACCCACACCGGGTCATGGCTTTCTTCATATTCGTCTTCAAAAGAGGTCAGGATGACCTGATATGAGTTGTCTTTTTCAGCCATGAAAAGCCCTTGGTAAAATGGTTGTATCGCTCGTCGCTACTAGAGGGGAAAGGTTACAGGGATGACAGTCTACCAGAATCAGGCTCAGAGCAGAACCGATATTTGTTTTGTGCGCTTGCTTACACTAACCGAAAAGGAAAGAGACTGGTGGACCTACGTTGAAAACGGGAGAAAATAGTGGATCAGTCGATGATATATTCTCGTTGCAGCAGAAGATTTTCAACATGAACATTACATATCGGCTCATCATACGCTTTTCCGATAATCAGAACCTGGCTCGAATAAACAGCTGTTCGTTTATCGCTGTCAGAGCCGAAAAGAGGTGCGCGCTTCTGGGGTGCTCTGGATGGCGAGCATGAGCACTGACAGAAAAATTCCCCCTGCTGTTTTTTGCTGTTCCATGAGTGACCGTCCATTCTCCCCTCCCCAGGTTAAAAGAACCGGAAACTAACGCTCCTGTTAAGAGATACAAGGAGACCCTAAAGAAGTAAATAGGTATAAATACCTAGTTTTAGAGCTGTCTACGCTGGTAGAAAATTAGTTGCCGCAATAACAGCAGGTTAATTATCAGGAGATGTGATGAAAAAAATCAGAAAAAATGGAGCTGCTTTTTGCCGGGACACCCCCCTAACTAACTGAAAGGGCGATATTATCGATTCATGCGCGTGGAAAGCTACCAGCTCCCCTGATTTTCCATCGAAGCCCAGGGTTCGGTGCTGGGAAGCTGCTCTCCCTGCTGCAGCAGTTCGATCGAGATCTGATCAGGTGTTCGGATAAAGGCCATATAACCGTCACGGGGAGGCCTGAGAATCGTTACCCCCTTGTCCATCAGCATCTGACAATAGTCGTAGATGTTTTCGACACGAAAAGCCAGGTGGCCGAAATTTCTTCCACTGCTGTACGGCTCGTCCTGATCCCAGTTATAGGTCAGTTCGATTTCCGGCTCACCCGGAGCGGTGGCGAAAAATACCAGGCTGAAACGTCCTTCTTCGACATCTTTTCGTCTCGTCTGGACAAGACCGAGAACATTGCTGAAAAAATCGATCGATTCATCCAGGTCTTTCACCCGGATCATGGTGTGCAGAAATTTCATGATGAATCAGCTCCTCCTTGTTGGTTCAAAAAAACTCGTTTGTCGCGGATTGAATGGGGTTTCTGAGGCAGCGGCTGGTGGGAGCGGGGGGAATCGAACCCCCACGGGCACAAGTCCCACGAGATTTTAAGTCTCGGATGTCTACCAGTTCCATCACGCTCCCGGGGTTTCAAGCGCTTGCCTGAAAAGCCGTATCTAGGGTTGACCACGGTTGATCAAAGGTGGAAATTTTTACCACAGCGCTCATTCTCTTGTCAATGACAGGGGAGCCTGCAGATTGTCAATAGTATGAGCTGTTCTCGATGATTGCACACATATCCCTTACGGCCATATCGATACCGCTGAAGACCGCCCGGGAGATGATCGCATGCCCGATCGAGAGTTCTTCTATCGGGTCGATAGCGGCAATGGCAGCGGCATTGAAGTAGTTGAGGCCGTGCCCGGCGTTAACCCGCAGGCCGAGCAGGTGCGCCTCTTCAGCGCTGGTCCTGATGAGCTCGAATTCCTCGAACTGCACGGCTTCGTCGGCGGCGTCCGCGTAACGTCCGGTATGAAGTTCAACATAGGTAGCGCCGATATCTCCGGCGGCTTGAATCTGGTCGGAATCGGGGTCGATAAAAAGTGACACGCCGATTCCCGCCTTGTTCATTTTGGCAACCGTCTTGGCCAGCTTCTTTTTCTGAGAGACAACATCGAGCCCGCCCTCGGTAGTGAGTTCCTGCCTTTTTTCCGGAACCAGCGTTACCATGTCAGGCTTGAGTTCGAGCGCAAAATTAATGATTTCCTTGGCTGCGCCCATTTCCAGGTTGAGCTTCGTTTTTACCGTTTCCCTGAGGATCCTGACATCGCGATCCTGGATGTGTCTGCGGTCTTCACGCAGATGAACGACGATACCCTGGGCCCCGGCAAGCTCGCAGATGGCGGCGGCGGCCACCGGGTCCGGTTCATTAATGCCTCGAGCCTGACGAATGGTGGCGACGTGGTCTACATTAACGGCAAGATGCGGCATGGTAAATCTCCTCAGATTTTTGAGTTCGGCAAGCAGTTCCTGCTCCTTAGCATACATGATTCGGGCATCGTCTTCTGTTCGCTCATGGTCGTAGCCGAGCAGGTGCAATGTCCCATGGATCAGCAGCCAGTCGAGTCGTTCGCTGATGCTGCAGCCGTATTCCCGGGCTTCGCTGCGTGCCCGATCATAGGATATGACGATATCTCCCAACTGGCGCAATCCCAGTGTCTGCAGAAATGCATCTTCTTCAGCAGCAAACGGAAAGCTCAGCACGTTGGTCGGCTGATTATTTTTGCGATAGCGTTTGTTCAGCTCGGTGATTTCGGCATCGGTGACAATCACGACGGTGCACTGAGCTTCTGATGCATCACAAAGACGCAGCAGTTCGCTGGCCGCTCTTCTGCACCGGGCTGCATAACGGGGAAGAAATCCGGGTGCTTGTCGATCAGTTCTACAACCATCAGAAAAGTCGATCCTCAGTGTGCGGCGCACCAGCAGAGCTAATTGTCGGTCTTATCGGGCTGCTGAGTTTCGTACGCATGGATTATTTTTTGCACCAGCGGGTGGCGAACCACATCGCCTTTGTTGAAGCTGCAGAAGCCGATCCCCTTGATTCCCTGGAGCAACGCCTGAGCATGGATCAGCCCGGATTTCTGATTGACGGGTAGATCGACCTGGGTGATATCACCGGTGATGACTGCCTGGGAGTCAAAACCAATCCTTGTCAGAAACATTTTCATCTGTTCGCGCGTTGTATTCTGAGCCTCGTCCAGGATTATAAATGCATTGGAGAGCGTCCTGCCGCGCATAAATGCCAGTGGAGCAATCTCGATGGTTCCCTGGTCGATCATATCGAAAGCTCTCTCCGGCCCCAGCATGTCAATGAGTGCGTCGTTCAGCGGACGCAGGTAGGGATCGACTTTCTGGGCCAGATCGCCGGGTAAAAACCCCAGCTTTTCTCCAGCCTCGACGGCGGGGCGGGCCAGGATGATCGAACGCACCGTCTGGTTGACCAGGGCCGATACGGCCATGGCCACCGCCAGGTAAGTTTTGCCGGTGCCGGCAGGGCCGATGCCGAAGACGACATCGTTTTCCCGGATGGAGTCGATGTAAATTTTCTGATTAGGTGTTTTCGGAGAGATGACCCGGTTACTGGTGGTGACATAAACCTTGTCGAGGAAAATGCGGTCGAGCCGGGCTTTGGCGTTGGCCTGCAGGATCTTGAGACCAAAAGCGATGTCTGAAGAATAGACCGGATAGCCGGTGGTGATCAGTTCGTAGAGCTGACCCAGCAGGTTCTCGGTCAAGATGACATCGTGCTTGGGACCGGTAATGGTAACGGCGGTGCCGCGCGTATTGATTTTTACGCCGGCACCATTTTCCAATATCTGCAGATTCTTGTTGAGATCGCCGTAAAGAACACCGGCCAGTTCATTGTCGTCGAACCGGAGCTCTCGTTTCTCCACCGGTGGGGTCATCTGCTTACGATCCCTTCAACTCCTGGTCGATCATCATCTGGAATCCCTGCAGCGAACGATTCTTCAACTTCTTGCCGTTAACGAAAATGGTCGGCGTCCCGGTTACTCCTGCTTTCTGGGCATCCATCAGATCTTTTTCGATCATCTGCCGGACTTCCGGGGAGTTCATGTCTGTGTTGAACTGGGCCATATCGAGGCCGAGGCCGACCGCGATTTTGTTGATGGCCTCGTTGCTCAGTTTTTTGGTTTTAAAGAGCTCATCGTGGAACTCCCAGAACTTACCCTGCTTGTGGGCTGCCAGTGCGGCACGGGCGGACGGTTCGGCAAATTCATGGAAGCCGAGCGGCATGTTCTTGAAAGCGATCTTGATTGTATCTGAATTTTGTTCGAGCACCTGCTCGAGAAGCGGCACAACCTGGCCGCAATAGGGTCATTCGAAATCGCTGAACACCGCAACCGTCACCGGTGCATCGGGGTTACCCTGCAGCGGCGAGCCGGTAATGTCTATTTCGGCAACGAAATCGATCGAAAACGAGGTGAAAGTCTTATTGTCCTTATCAACCAGAAGGATCTGTTCACCGCGGGCATCGGTGTCTATCGCCACAACACCGGGGTCAACGTCGGCGCTGGCTTTGAGATTGCCGTTTGGCTCGTAGATCAGCAGCTTGTGGTTATCGGTGAGGACGAAAATGTACTTGCCGTCCACCGATTGAACCATATCGACAGGCGTGAAGGGCAGCTGCCACTGGCGGGTCTTGTTGATGAGCAGCTCCTCGCCGTTTTCCTGGGCGCTGACCGCTGTGCCCATCAGGCTGGTTGTCAGCACAGCGGCGACGAGCAGCGAAAATAACAGTGATGTTTTCGACATATGATTCCTCTGGTCCTCTGCATGGATTTTTCGGGATTGGACTTTATAAAAAAATCCAACGGCTTATTCAATGCCAAAAATAGACATTGTCTACACTTTTTACAAGGATTGAAAAGGCGCGCACTTTATCAATAAATAGTTAGTAATGAATTAGAATTGATGGTAACATACGAGGTTCGTTCGCAGGCTCTTTGTCTGGTCACGGTCGCTTGACGCCGCCTCGATCAGTACTTACAAAGCATGTGGTTAAAAACAGTAAAGATGATTACCCGGGCGAGAGTGGCGGAATTGGTAGACGCGCTGGTCTTAGGAACCAGTATCATTGATGTGTGGGTTCGAGTCCCTCCTCTCGCACCATTGGATAAAGAAGATCAGAGACCGTTAAATCGCAGAAACTGACGAAAGGAAGGCAGCAGATGGATGTTAAAGTTGAAGAGTTAGAAGGATTGACGAGAAAGGTGACGATTACGCTTCCCGCCGAGGACGTGCAGGGGAAAATCGACAAGGCCTACAACAAGCTTCAGAAGGAAGCCAAAATGAAAGGCTTCAGGCGGGGTAAGATCCCGCGCTCGGTTATCGTTAAAAATTATAAGCCGCAGGTGGAAGCAGAAGTAGGTGAAGAACTCGTTCAGGAAACCTATTTCGAAATTATCGAAAAGCAGGATTTCGAACCGGTTGTCCATCCTGAAATTGACGCGCCTTCATTTAACGAGGACGGCAGTTTCACCTACGTTGCCAAAGTTGATGTGCGGCCGGAATTTGAGCTTGGTGAATACAAAGGGGTCGAGGTCGAAGACGTGGATACCGGCGTCGATGAGGCAGCCGTTGAATTCGAGCTGAGCAGAATCCAGAACGACATGGCGGCGCTGAAGACCGTCGAGGATCGGCCGATCGCCATGGGTGATGTGGTCCTGATCGACTACCAGGGTTTTCATAAAGGAAATCCGATGAAGCAGGTCAAGAACGAGGATTTCACCATCGATGTCGGCAAGGGCCAGATGGACCCTGAATTCGAGGGCAAACTCGTCGGCATGAATACCGGTGAAGAGGCCAGCCACGATGTACAGTTTCCCGAAAAACATCCCAACCCGATCCTGGCCGCCAAAAATATTGAGTTCAGAATCAAGGTCAAGGATGTCAAGGAGCGTGTTCTGGCCGAACTCGACGATGAGTTTGCCAAGGATGTCAACGAATCCTTTAAGACCCTCGACGATCTTAAAACCATGATTCGGGAGCGGCTGGAAGCCGATAAAAAGAGCGCCGCCGGAGGAGAGCTCAATGACCGCATCATGCAGAAACTGCTTGAAAACCATTCTTTTGACGTGCCGGAGCGGCTGGTCCGCTTCGAGGTTGAGCAGATGATCAAGCAGACCGAGGAGCAGCTGCAGAAATCAGGTATGAGTCTCGAAGCTGCAGGGCTCAACCGCGAAGAGCTTGCCAAGAATAATGAACCCGTGGCCGTGCAGCGGGTGAGGGGCGATTTCATCCTCAAGAAAATTGCGGACGTAGAAGAGATCAAAGTCAACGACGAAGATCTCGAGCGGACTTTTACGCGGATCGGTGAGCAGTACAACATGCCGGCTGACCGGGTCAAGGAGTTCTTCAAAAGCAGGGACGACCTGCTGCCCCTGATGAATGAGGTGCTCAACGAGAAGATCCTGAATTTCCTGAAAGACAACGCAAAATTAGTGGAACCGGCAGCGAAAGAAGAGGCGCCGGCTGAGCCGAATGAAGAGCAGGGTTCGGATGCGGCGGATGAGTAGCAGAATCCTGCGCTAAAACAGAGCGGGCCGGTTGATTAATTTGTCATCGGCTTTACCATATTTTAAACGTAAATTCGACTGCAAAGGCCCCGGCCTATTGCAGTCGAGCTATTTAAAGGGACTTGTTATGAATCTGATACCGATGGTCGTGGAGCAGAGTCCGCGGGGTGAGCGGGCCTATGACATCTATTCCCGCCTGTTGAAGGAGCGCATAATTTTTCTTGGCTCTGCCGTCAGCGATGATGTCGCAAATGTGATTATCGCCCAGCTCCTCTTTTTAGAGGCTGAAGATCCGGACAAAGATATCACTTTCTACATCAATTCACCGGGCGGCGTGGTCAGCTCCGGGCTGGCAATCTATGACACCATGCAATTCGTCAAATGCGATATCGCCACCCTGTGCATGGGCCAGGCGGCTTCGATGGGGGCACTGCTGCTGGCCGCCGGCAGCGAGGGCAAGCGCTACGCGCTGCCGAATTCGAGGATCATGATCCACCAGCCGATGGGCGGGTTTCAGGGGCAGGCCACGGATATCGATATCCATGCCAGAGAAATCCTGCGAATGCGTGAAGACTTGAACAAGATTCTGGCCAAACACACCAGCCATACGGTCAAAAAGATCGCCAATGATACCGAGCGCGATAATTTCATGAATGCTTCAGAGGCCAAGAAGTATGGTATAATAGATAAAGTTCTCGTCAAACGAAGTGAGCAGCAGAGCAAGGAAGACTGAATATGAGTGATTTCGAGACCACCGGCCCCGACTGCAAATGTTCATTCTGCGGCAAGAACCAGGATGAAGTCGAAAAACTGATCGCTGGACCCGACGTCTATATCTGCGATGAGTGCATCGAGTTGTGCAATGAGATCGTTCTGGAAGAAGATGATGGGGAAAACCAGTTCGATTCAGGCGGCGAACTGCTGCCCGGCAACCTGAAGCCCAAAGAAATTAATGATTATCTCGATCAGTACGTGGTCGGGCAGGAGCGGGCCAAGAAAATTCTTTCCGTTGCAGTGCACAATCATTACAAGAGAATAGACGCTCCGGACGATGACGACGATATCGAACTGCAGAAATCAAATATTATCCTGATCGGGCCGACCGGTTCGGGTAAGACCCTGATGGCGCAGACCCTGGCCAGAATACTCCAGGTTCCGTTCTGCATCGCCGATGCCACAACCCTGACCGAGGCCGGTTATGTCGGCGAGGATGTTGAAAATATCCTGGTCAATCTGCTCCAGGCAGCCGATTACGATCTGGACCGGGCCGAGCGGGGCATCATCTACATCGATGAGATCGATAAAATCGCCCGCAAATCCGACAGCCCGTCACTGACCAGAGACGTCTCCGGCGAGGGTGTACAGCAGGCCCTTTTGAAAATCATCGAGGGCACGGTTGCCTCGATTCCACCCAAGGGCGGCAGGAAGCACCCGCAGCAGGAACTGATCAAGATCGATACCACCAATATATTGTTTATCGTCGGCGGCGCCTTTGTCGGCCTCGACGCGGTGATCAAGCGCAGAAAGGGCAGCAAGTCGATCGGCCTGACCGCGGAGATCGTCAGTGAGTCCAAGAAGGAACTGGGCGAGATCCTGTCGACCGTGCAGCCCGAAGATCTCCTTAAATTCGGACTGATACCTGAGCTGGTGGGCCGGCTGCCGGTGATTGCCACCATGCTCGAACTCGATGAGGGTGACCTGGTGCGCATCTTGAAAGAACCCAAAAATGCGCTGACCAAACAATACCAGAAACTCTTCCAGTTCGAGGATATCCAGCTTCGCTTCACCGAAGGTGCGCTCACTGCGGTCGCCCGGAAGTCACTGGAGCGAAAGTCGGGTGCCCGGGGTTTGCGTTCGGTGCTCGAGGAGGCGATGCTCGATGTCATGTACGATCTGCCGTCCATACAAAACGTCCAGGAGTGCGTCATCAGCGAGCAGGTCATAACAAATGGAGATTATCCGGTTATACTGTATCAGAATGCAGCTTCTGATGATGAATTGAAAAGTGCCTAACTTTTATATCTAGAGATTTACTATGAGCAACACGTTATCCGGTACCAAGCTTTATCCCCTGATGCCGCTTCGCGACATCGTCATTTTCCCGCATATGGTGGCACCGCTGGTGGTCGGTCGAAAGCAGTCGATCCAGGCGCTCGAGGATGCGATGGAGAAGCGTACCGAGATCTTTCTGGTCACCCAGATCAACGGCGGTGAAGACGAACCGGGACCTGCCGGTATTTACCGGGTCGGAACCCTGGCCAGCGTCATGCAGCTGCTGCGCCTGCCGGACGGCACCATCAAGGCGCTCGTTGAAGGCAAGCGCCGGGCCCATATCGTTTCCTACGTACCCCATGATAAATTTATGCAGGTCGAACTGCGCGAATTCATCGATGAGGATTTGATCACCAGCGAGGTGACTGCCTACGAGCGCGAGTTGCGTAGATATTTCGATCAATATGCCGGAATCAACAACAAAATCGCTAAAGAGGTGGTCAAGTCCGTGCAGTCGATCGATGAGCCGAAAAAGCTGGTCGATGTCATCTGCGCGCATCTGCCGCTCAAATCCGGCGAGAAGCAGAAGATTCTCGAATGTGCGACACTGCTCGAGCGGATCGAGAAGATTATTGAAATCCTGGGCCGGGAAATCGAACTGGCTGAGCTTGAAAAGGAGATCAACGCCCGGGTCAAGGCAAGGATGAGTAAAACCCAACGTAATTATTACCTGGGTGAAAAGGTCAAGGAGATCCAGAGCGAGATGGATCAGGGCGAAGACGGCCTCGATGATCTGGCCGAACTCGAGGAACAGATCGAAAAGAAAAAGCTGCCCAAGCTGGCCCGGGAAAAGATCACCAAGGAGCTGAAAAAGCTCAAGGCCATGCCGCCGATGTCGGCTGAGACCACGGTTGTCCGTAACTATATCGACACGATTCTCAGCCTGCCCTGGAAGAAAAAGAGCAAAAGCGTTATCGATATCAATAAAGCCGAAGTCATTCTCGACGAGGATCACTATGGTCTGAACAAGCCCAAGGAGCGGATCCTCGAGTACCTTGCCGTCCAGGCCCAGGTCAAGAAAATCAAAGGGCCCATCCTCTGTCTGGTAGGGCCTCCCGGGGTCGGCAAAACGTCGATTTGCCGCTCGGTAGCACGATCCTTGAGCCGCAAGTTTGTGCGCTTGTCGCTTGGCGGTGTGCGCGACGAGGCCGAGATCAGAGGACATCGGAGAACCTATATAGGGGCACTGCCCGGCAAGATCATCCAGTCCATGCAGCGGGCAGAAGTCTGCAACCCGGTGTTCTGCCTCGACGAAGTTGACAAGATGTCGATGGACTTCCGGGGGGATCCGTCCTCTGCGCTGCTCGAGGTTCTGGACCCTGAGCAGAATATAGCGTTCAACGATCACTATCTGGATCTGGACTACGATCTCTCAGAGGTGTTCTTCATCACCACGGCAAATAACCTGCACGGTATCCCGGCGCCGCTCCAGGATCGGATGGAGATCATTCAGATCAGCGGCTACACCGAGGAAGAAAAACTCAAGATCGCCCAGGGATATCTGATCCCCAAACAGCTCGAGGCCAACGGCTTCAAGGAAACAGATATCTCCTTTACCGATGGTTCGATCCTCGAAGTCGTGCGTCGCTATACGAAAGAGGCCGGCGTCCGCGACCTGGAGCGAAATATCTCATCGGTCTGCAGAAAAATTGCCCGCGATCGTTTGAAGAAAGGGCTCAAGAACAAGAAATATCGGCTCAGTGCCCAGTCGGTGCTCAAATATCTGGGAACACCGAAATATCGTTTCGGCCTGGCCGAAGAGATGGGCAAAATCGGGCTCTCCACCGGTCTGGCCTGGACCGAGTTCGGCGGTGATCTGCTGCAGATCGAGACCACTCTTATGTCGGGGTCCGGCAAGTTGATAATCACCGGCAAACTGGGCGACGTCATGCAGGAGAGCGCCCAGGCAGCACTGAGCTATGCGCGCTCACGAGCAGAACGGCTCGGCCTGGAACCGGACTTTTACCAGAAGCTCGATATCCATGTTCATGTCCCCGAAGGAGCTATCCCCAAGGATGGACCGTCTGCCGGCATCACCATTGCGACGGCTATTGTCTCGGCCCTGATCCAGAAACCGGTCAAGCATCATCTGGCCATGACCGGCGAGATCACTCTCCGCGGCCGGGTGCTGCCGATCGGCGGTCTGACCGAGAAACTGCTGGCGGCCAACCGCGGCAATATCAGCAATGTGCTGGTCCCGAAAGACAACGAGCGCAATCTCAATGACGTGCCGATGAAGGTCAGGAAAAAACTGTCGATTACCCTGGTCGAACACATGGATGAGGTACTCGAGCAGGCAATCATTCTGGAGCAGGGTGAGAGCCTTTTCAAGGACAGCGCGATCAACTCTGTTTACAACGATATAACCCTTTCAGAACACAACACAACTCAGTGATATTTTGCTTGACTGGGTAATGGTTAATTGGTAAAAACTCCACACGCTTTTCCGGGCGGGTAGCTCAGTTGGGAGAGCATCGGCCTTACAAGCCGAGGGTCACAGGTTCAAGCCCTGTTCCGCCCACCACACTATAGAAGTACGCACCACCATGGAGCGGTAGTTCAGTTGGTTAGAATGCCGGCCTGTCACGCCGGAGGTCGCGGGTTCGAGTCCCGTCCGCTCCGCCAGCAATGATGCGGATCTGAGATAAGTCTCAGATCCGCGTTTTTGTTTCTTCATCTGCAGTGTGCCGGCACATGTAGAAGACTCCGGCGTCAACTCATCTGCAACTTCCCAGCCGATCTCTTAGCGCCTTTCAACTGACGTCGCTGTTCTCATTCGCCACTATTATTGCTATAATTCCAGGAAAGTCATTACAAGAGCTCGAATCAGAGCGTGGGTGGTCAACTTTGAATAACTGATTTTAGAGAAAGGAGCTCAAAATCCCAGGGAATCTAGGAGCCTAAGTTAAAGGAATTATCTTTCAAAAGGAGTGAGGAGCGATGACTAATCAATACGATAGCGATCTCGGTGCATTTCTCGACATTCTCGGTCTCAGCGAAGAACCGGTTGGTATTTTTTTCACCGATGATCAACCTGTTGAGGGATCTTCCCCTAAGCCTATGGCCCTTCCAAGCCGTGAGAGAGAAATAAACAACGAGATCGACTGGCAGTCAGTCTTCTCTCAGTTTTCCTGTGTCATGGGGCATGTTTTGCAGGCCAGAAAATTAAAGAAGGCGGCCTATTTCAGTGCTGAGCAATTCGGTTGTCCCGGCTGCGCCTTCTGGCTTGGGTTTACGAAGCCCCAGACCGAAACCATCATCCATTACGTCTCTACTGGTGTACCCGGTCAGATGGAAGGCGAGCTTTACTGTGATTCACCGGACGAACTGAGACGTATCCAGAACGATATCGATCCTGTGCCCGCAGCCGGCACATTCTGTGTGGTGAAACCGCTGAGCCTGTTTACTGATCGCGAACAACCGGAGCTGGTTGCGTTTTTCGCCAGGCCTGAAACACTGTGCGGTCTTCATCAACTGGCAACCTTTGTAACGAACGACCCTGAAGTCGTCGCCTCGCCATGGGGAGCGGCCTGCACAAATATGATCACCTGGCCCTATAAATATCTTGCCAGGGGTGAGAGCAGGGCTGTTCTGGGTGGCTGGGACCCCTCGGCACGCAAGTTTTTTGGTACCGATGAACTTACCTTTACTGTTCCATTTGAAATGTTCACACAGATGCGTGAGCGCTTTTCTGAATCGTTTCTTACCACCCCGACATGGGCTACCGTTCAGAAAAAGATCAAACGAAGCAACAAAGCCTGGACCCGGAAAACAAGTCGAGGAGTTTGAAAAATATTGACAGAGGATAGTGATCTTACGTGCCAGTCAGGTATTAGGGTATGAGAAACAGAAGGGGAACGAGCTGTGCGCTCCCCTTCTGTTATTGTATTTCAGGGCGTGTACCAGATCGGCGATGTGTAGGCCCGCTCTTGTCCAATGGTTTCGGCTTCTTCGGGAATGTCAACACCGAACCGGAAGGCGTCGTAGACCACCCAGCGGGGTGTAGGAATCTCCAATACGCGTGCATAGTAGAAGGCGGGCTGGGCTGGGTCGAAGTCGGGATCGGCCCAAACGGTAGCTAGTTCTGAAGCGCCGATGGTGTTCATCCAGTTCGCGTTGGCTATGTCAACGGTGTTGCCGACGGCTGGCAGGATACCGTTGGCATCGGGGTCACGGCCCGGCGACCAGGCGACGTCGTATACCTTCTCGTGCGTCTTACCTTCAGCGTCAAGCCAGCCCTTGATAATCTGGATCCGATCCAGATTCGCCCCAATGGGGTCACGAAGTGCGTAGACCATGAACGTAGGGGCGGCATCATCCTTACGGGCACGTAGATCGCCGCCCATGGGCACCCCCTTTTCGTATCCACGGAAAGCGGGCTGGCGGCTGTTCAAATCATCCGCCGTGTAGTCCCAGCCGCCAAAGAAACGGACCAGCATGCGGGGGCCAGTTGTCCCGTATACCTCCTTGCGACGCATCGCATCCCAAATCTCTTCACGGTTGTTCTCGGGGGCCCAGACCGCAGTATACCCAGAGGCCACGAGCATGTCTCCCCGATACGTGCCATTCTCAGACTCGGCAAAGGGATGCTGCATACGCTGGGGACTTGGTTCGGCGTTTGTTGCTTTGCCAAAAAAATTATCTTCCTCTACGGCAGAAAGCGCAGTGTGGCTGTCCGTGGAGCCGACCAGGCCAAATTTGTACGGATTGGTGCCAAAGCGATTCTCCAGAAGAAGACCATTTTTGAGCGCTTCCCGGGCATACTCGTATTGCAGCATATCCTTGCTCTTGGGCTCGGAAAGGTCGAGGTTGCCGACATCCCAGGTTTCGTAATCGGCGAACGCATCATCGGGCGAAAGCAACGGGTGCGCCTCACCATCTCCCTTGATTTGGGTAATCTCATACATCGGTTCCCATTTGGCGCGGAGCTGAACGTAGTTCTGATCAATGGCTTTACCGGTATACTGAGCATCAACCGGGAACATGATGCCGTTGGAGAGGTTGCCGTTGTGCGCAAGGGCTAAGGCAGAGCCGCTCGTGGTCTGTTCATAGTTCTCGAGCCAGGCGTATAGTTTGAGAGGATCGGTCGAGCCAATCGGTTCCTGGGTCGTGAAAGGAACGATACGGCCGGCCTTCTCGCCTCCGTCCCGGAAAATTACGTTGCGGTGCAGATTGTTGCCTTTAACAAGCGAAGTCCATTCAAAGCCAATCAGTGTCGTGAACTGGCCCGGTTCATAATAGTCCTCGGCCGCCTTGACGACTTTCTCCCAGATCGATTTATACGTCCTGCCTCCAGGCGAATACTCTGCCATCATCTCGGCATCTATCTTGCCCTGCGAGAAGGTGCCGATCAGGTCCAGGGCCGCATCCGCCGATGCTTCTCCTCCTTTCTGCAGCCCCTCGTACCAGCCTTTGGCCTGATCGAACGCTATAACTTCGGGCTTACCGGCGGCAAGATCATTGAAAAATCCCATGCCGTCGGAATGGTCGGCGATCACCAGCCAGTCAAGCGGCCTGCCGAGTTTCGCCGGCTGACCACTCGATGCCATCACCTCTTCGCCTCGTGCGAATCGATAGGCATCTTCAAGCCCGAGCCGAGCGCCAAAAAGGCCTGCATCCATGGACAGACCCGTATGGAGATGTGTGTCTCCCCAGAAAACGCGATCCGGGAAACTGCGCTGGGCATAAGGAGAGTAAGCTTTACCGGGATAGAGATTAGAAAGGGAATCCTTGGAGGGGACGAATTGTGCCTCTGCAGCAGTGGTCGCAAGCAACGGACCAGCCGCGAGCAAAGTGAACACCGTAATCGACTTAAACACGTCTTTAACAACCATCATGGTCCTCTTTTGTCTGAATTTGCCACTAAAGAATAATTTGTTGATCGAGCATTAATGCCTACCGGCTTTCTGCTATGTCCTCTGCGGCATGGAGGACGAAGTTCAGGCTATCGGGGTGAATCACAATATAAACTAAAACGCTGAACCTGACTAGTCAATGACATCTGCGAGCAAACGATACCATTTTCAATCTGACGATCTAAACTGCCAATCTTCCGTTTAAATACCATCCGATCATCAGGATACCAATGGCAATGGTCCAACTGCCGAGGACGCGTACGACGATCCTGGCCCACGTCGAGGACAGAGAGACCACAGCGGCTGCCGCCAGCGCGACCAGTACGAACAGCATACCTGTAATCCCCAGCAGGCCGAAAATTGCGGGCCCGTCTTTTAAGGCGATGCCGTTGAAAAACCCGTGCACCAGGCCGATGCATATGGCAAGCAAGGCAAAGGTCCTGGGCGGGAGGCGAAAGTCGGCGGCTATCAGCAATCCCAACAGCAGAAATGAAAGGGCTGACAGAGGGAAGTTAATTGTCATGCCGGCCTGCAGTCCTGCAAGCCCCCCCGCCAGCCAGGCGGCCGGGAAGAGAAAGAGTACTGAGCGACCGGCAGCGGCTCCGCGAAGCCCGGCGTAGAGCGCCACGGCCAATGCCGGGACCAGGTCTTCCGGGGTGAGCAGCAGGTGGCCGATACCGTCATAGACCGGCCCCATTCCGGTGGTCACCAGGTGCGCTGCCGCCGGCAAAGGCTGCAGCAGACAAGCGGTCGTCGCGATCAAGAAGAAAAGGTGCTTGATCGAGGCAGAACATCTCATGCGATCGCCTGCCAGAAAAAAACAATGCCCATGACTGCGATGCCGGCACCACAGACCCTTATAGCCACCTGCCCTGCGGGCCAGCGATGGATCAGCCCGATAAGGATGCCGAGTCCGTGCAGACAGCCGGTGGCGATAACAAAGCCAATGCTGTAGAGCATCCCGCTCTGCCCGGCCGGCAGCTCCGTGCCATGCGCGTGGCCGTGAAAAATCGCGAAAAAGCCGACCAGCATAGCTGCAACAACAACGGGCGGCTTCAGCTCACCCAGGATCATTGTACCGAAGATCAACGCCGACAAGGCTATGCCGACCTCTATACCGGGTAACGGTATACCCAGCAACCCCATCATCGCCCCGCATGACATGACCACCGGAAAGGTAACAGGGAGTATCCAGAGGGCAGGATTACCAAGCTGTGCGCCCCAGATCCCCACGGCGATCATGGCCAGAATATGGTCGAGACCGGACCAGGGGTGTTCGAGACCGGTAATGAATCCTGCCGCCTGGCCTTGCTCTACATGGGCAAGGCCGACTTCCGGCCAGAGAATGAGCCCTGCAGCCAGGGCCAGCCAGGTTGAAGAAAATAGTCTAAATCCTTGTCTCGTCATAATCCACCGATCAGTATGAGTGTTCTTTGGATAGTCCAATAGGCCCCGAGACTGCCGACCGTGTAACCCGGAACATAGTGGACCCAGCGGGGCCAGCGAATCTGAAGGGTTATGAACGAACGGGCCATAGCCAGGGCAAGGCAGACAAAAAGAAGCTGACCCAGCTCAACACCCACGTTAAACCAGAGCAGCGCCCAAGGCAACTCGGTCTTCGGCATACCGGCAGTGGACAGGCCGCTGGCAAACCCGAAACCGTGCAGCAGTCCGAAGGCAAATGCTACTAGCCAGGGGAACCGGATTGTCAGGCTGGTCTCTCCACGTTTGGCTCGCATGATCTCAGGGCCGAGGAAAAGGATGGAGAGCGCGATTGCCGCGTTGAGCGGCGGCAGCGGCGCCTGTGCATATCCCAGAGTGGCGATGGCAAGCGTAATTGAATGGGCCACGGTAAAGGAGGTGATGGTTTTGAGCAGCATCATTCTGCCCTGGACGATCAGCAGCAGCCCAAGGACAAAGAGCAGATGGTCGATACCGAGCAGGATATGATGAAAGCCAAGAATCAGATATTCGCGGGCGGTCATGTACCACGGACGTTCACCCCGGAGTTCAACCCATGGCTTGGTTGGCCGGGCAACCGTACTCATGACGCTGCCGTCGAGCCTGGTAAGCCGCACGAAGACATCGGTTATGGTGCTTTCAAGGCCCGGGAAACGCAGGATAGCCCCCTGGATGGCTGCACCATTGGTGGCAACGACACGCTGGAAGACGATGGCGTCGGCTCTGCGCCGTTCAGTGGGTTGGCCGATGGTTTCCCATTGCTCAGGGAGTACCAGTTGGGCAGGATGCGGTCTGCCATAGTAGATAGGCGCCCGCCAGGTGATCTGGTAGCGGTTTTCCGCTAATTGCTTTATTCCCACTGAGGCCGGCTGACTTTCATGGGCGGACGAGTCTCCTGGCGCCAGAAGAGCTGCCAGTATGAGCAGAAGCAGGAATTTTTCGAACCGCATCGCTTCAGCTATCCGAGCCAGATTTTGCATCTGTTGATGACTGTGGCTCTTCGATGAGGACACGGTAGCGCTCGCGAAGTTTTCGATAAGCGTCCTCTTTCACTCGTTCACGCCGCCAGGCCGTCCAGTCACGTTCCACTTCATTGCGAACCTCGGCCAACTCCGGAAAGCGTCCTGGAATGCGCTGACGGACAAAGACCAGATGCAGACCATACTCGGATGCCAGCGGACCGAACCATTTTCCGGTCGCCGCTTCCTCAAGCCGGGTCACAAAGGTCTTGCCAAACTGCCGTTTGATAGTGCTGACATAAGACAGCGGAAAGTCTCCCGGGAGCATGGTTGCATCACCGTACTGGGCAGGATCGGCCTCGGAACCGGCCTCGTCGAGAACAGCAAGGGTCTGGCGGGCCCTGTCTTCTGCGCTCGTCTCCTGATTTCCAATACTGAAATAGACCTGTTTGAAGGAGAACTGCGGTTCTCTGTAAAAGGATTGCCGATTTTTTTCCAGATAGTTCCGCAGATCAGCCTCGGTCGGCGCCTCGAGTCCGGCAATGTCCTCCAGCAGCAGTTCCAGCTTCATGCGCAGACGGCGCTGTATATTAGTATCGCCTTTATCGAGACCCATTGCCTTTGCTTCCCGATAGGCGATTTCATCCCGGACCCTGTTGTCGATAAGTCCGCCCAGTTCTTCTTCGTTAGGGGGCCGCTGCCAGGTGCGCTTGAAATTCGCTTCGAGGGAGGCGATATCGCCCTGGGTCACGATGATTTCCTGTCCAGAGTCATCGACCGGCTTGCTGAATATTTCAAATGAGAAAAAAAGCGCTGCTCCGATCAGCAGAAAGTGCAGCAGCGGGTCATTGAGAAATTTCTTCATTTATTCCTTGGAGGTAAAAAATAACAAACGAGTTCATTTTAATTGCACACATTTTCAGTGGGTTTTTGGTTTCTGATGGCCTGATGGTTCGCTTTAGTCTCATTAAAAACAAACAAGAACATCTAAACAAGAATCATTTGTCAGAATTGCAAAGTCTTTCAGTAGAGATCATAAGACACGGCACCTTGAAATCAGAAAAAGAGGCAAGGTATAATCGAGTCCCTCCTCTTGTAAAGAATCGTAAATAGATCGTCTGATTATGGGGTATACCAGATTGGCGAAGTGCAGGCACGATCAGGTAATGGTCATCACCATACCCTCGGGCATCTCGAGGTCGAGGAACTTTGTCAACGATATGTCTGCGGTAAATTTTCGGGCGCTCCTTGAATTTGAGATAACATCCTGATTTTTCAAGGCTTACATGAGTCTTCGAACTCGTGGTATGAAAACTATTTCATTACTGTTTTTGGATGGTTATTTTCTTCTTATCTAAGAGCGATACTCAGTGACAACCATCGATAAAAGATGTACAAGCAACATCAAAGAATGCATCGAATAAATCGTCATTTTAGCTATTTGATTGGTCTTATTAATGATGTGTTATCAGTATTATGAGTATAAAGCATTATAAATCAGCGGAAGTGTTTTGTTGGAGCCTTCCGGTACTGTTTCCATGAACCTGCTCGACGGCGTTAAATCGGTCGATATCAGAATCTCCAGAGAGGTTCGTTCGCTGAGCGATCAGATGAAGAACCGGGAGCTGTCTCTGGTCGACCGGAACGAGTGTTTCGAGGATATCATCAGTCTCGAAGTCGGGGATACCTCGCTCAACCGGGTGCGAAACCTCGAAAGAGAACTCGATATTCGCCAGCTCTATATCAAATATGAGGGGGAGAACCCGTCGGGTACCCAGAAGGATCGGATTGCCTTTGCTCAGGTGCATGATGCCTTCAGGCGCTCGTACGATGTCGTGGCGCTGGCGACCTGCGGGAATTACGGGGTGGCCATGGCCTATGCGGCCTATCTGGCCGGTATCAGATGCAAGATCTACATCCCCGAGAGCTACCATACCGAGCGGGTGCGGGAGATGGAGAAATTCGAGGCCGAGATCATCCGTCTGCCCGGGAGTTACGAGGATACGGTCACCCAATCGAGCCTGATCGCCGCGCAGGAGGGCTGGTATGACGCCAACCCCGGGGGCGCCAATACGGTGCTGCAGATCCAGGCTTATGCGCTCATTGCCCATGAGATTTACGATCAGCTGCGCGATGCGCCCAGATATGTGGCCGCTCCGGTTTCCAACGGGACCTTGCTGGCCGGTGTATACCGTGGTTTTGTCAATCTCTATAAACGGGGTAAAACGTCGCGTATACCCGTTTTTATTGCCGGTTCAGCGGCAAATAAAAATCCGATCATCAGCTCGTTCAGGTACGGATTGTCTGAGTGCGCCGATATCGACCCGAATCAGATCAGAGAAACCGCCACCAATGAACCGCTGATCAACTGGCACAGCTTTGACGGAAACGAGGCCCTCTATGCGCTGCGTCAGACCGGGGGCGATGCGATGCATGTCAGTGACAAGAAAATGAAGTCGATGAGCACCTTTCTGCATAAGAAGGAAGGCTACCGTATTCTGCCCGCTTCGACGGCAGGCCTGATCGCGCTGCTTGAAAAGCACCAGAAGGAACCGTTTATCAACGACCGCTATGTCGCCATTCTTACCGGAAGGTACTGAAATGAAAAAATCAATAGATGGAAAGGCTATCGTCTATGTTGACGGAGCGTTTACGACCCCCAACGGGAAGACGGCCCATGGGCTCGTCCGCTTCACCAGGAGATATGATGTCGTCGGGGTGATTGACCGCCGGTTCGCCGGCCGGGACGCTGGTATGGTACTCGATGGTAAGGCCAGCGGCATCACGATTTATAACGATCTCAACGAGGCCATCGCAGAGCAGCACCTTGGCGGTGAACCGTGCTCACTGGTGATCGGGCTTGCTCCGGACGGCGGCCGCCTGCCGGAGACTGCCCAGGCGGTTATTAAGGAGGCAGTCGAGCGGGGCATGAATGTGGACAGCGGGCTGCATGATTTCCTCTACAAAAATGATGAACTGATGCGGATTGCAGCGGCAAACGACTGCCGCATTCGGGATATCCGTAAAACACCCGAGCGTGAGGATCTGCATTTTTTTACCGGCAAGATCGAAGCGGTTAACTGTCTGAAAATTGCCGTTCTCGGTACCGACTCAGCCATTGGCAAACGCACGACGGCATGGCTGATCGTCAATGGTGCCAACGCCTCAGGCCTGAAGGCCGAGATGATCGGCACCGGGCAGACGGCCTGGATGCAGGGGGCCCGCTACTCGATGATCATGGACAGCTGCATCAACGATTTTGTCTCCGGCGAAATCGAACATGCGGTGCATGAGGCCTGGAAAAACGAGTCACCCGACCTGATCGTCATCGAAGGGCAGGGCAGCCTGATGAACCCGGCCTATCCGGGCGGTTTCGAGATTCTTGCCGCCGGCCGCCCCGATTTCGTCATCCTCCAGCATGCCCCGCGGCGGCTCGAGTATGATGGGTTTCCCGGTTACCGGCTCCATTCACTGCCTGAGCAGATCAACGCGATAGAAACCATTTCCGGCCGCAAGGTTGCCGCCGTGACGCTCAACCATGAAGATATGGATATAAGCGAGATTGATCAGGAGTGTGAGAAAATAACGGCTCAAACCGGCCTGCCCGCTGTCGACGTTCTCCATTCAGGAGCTGATAAGATAATCGAGCTGCTGAAAGCACATCTCAAATAGCCTGCCGCATTAATCTTCTGTCACGAGCAGGATACTCATGAGTATAACCTTTTTGCTGATGCAAAGAAGGATGAGACAATTATGAAAATCACCAGGGTCAGCCATATAAAACTCGATCTGGATCTGGCGACCCCCTATACCATTGCCTATGAAACGATCAGCACCACGAGCAATATTATTCTCAAGCTCGAAACCGACAGCGGGCTGATCGGTTGGGGCTGCGGTTCTCCTGATCGAGCCGTTACCGGTGAGTCTGCCGAGCAGGTTTGTGACGCGGTCGATGGCCTGATAAGCGAGATTCTGATTGGCCGGAACCCTTTTCAGATTGCCCGATTTATCCATGTTTTGAAACAGCGGATGGGAGGCAGTTCCTCTACCGTCGCCATGGTCGATATGGCCCTGCATGACCTTCTGGCCAGACAGGCCGGGCTGCCGCTTTACCGGCTTCTCGGGGGATTCAGGAAGAGCATTGCAACCTCAATTACCATCGGTATCGTACCACTTGAGGAGACCCTGGCGCTGGCTGAGAAATACCTCATGGACGGCTTTGGCGTCCTGAAGCTCAAAGGCGGTCTGGATATTGAAAACGATATCGAGAAAATACTGAAACTGCGTGAGCGCTTCGGCTTCGGCTTTGCGCTGCGCTTTGACGCCAACCAGGGCTACAGCGTCGACCAGTCGATTCATTTCATGGATCGCGTCAAAGACACGGCGATAGAAATATTTGAGCAGCCCACCAGCCGGAAACAGGATGCCAGCCTCGGTAAGGCGACCCAGGCCGTCAATGTTCCGGTGATGGCTGACGAGAGCATAAAAACACTTGCTGACGCGTTTCGAATGGCATCAAACGAGCGCATGGACATGATCAATATCAAGCTGATGAAGATGGGCGGCATTTTCGAGTCGCTGCATATCAACTCGGTCGCCAAGGCGGCAGGAATCGAAGTGATGGTCGGCTGTCTCGATGAGTGTGCTCTGGGCATCTGTGCCGGTCTGCATTTTGCTCTGAGCAGGGCAAATATCGAGTACGCCGATCTCGATGGCCACCTGGATCTGATCGGCGACCCGTTTGACAACCTCTTTTACCTCAAGGACGGCGTTCTTTTTCCGTCTGACGAACCGGGACTGGGCGCCGTCAGCTTGTGAACCCTTTTTAGCTGAGCATTCCGGTCTCCTTTCAACCTCATTCAACCTTTTATAGTGAAACAAACATTTCAGAAATCAAATTGCTGCTGTCGCCGTGGAAAGCCCTGACAAGATCTATTCCTGCTCGTAACGCTCTTTTGAGAACTATCATCGTTATCTGCAGCAATGCAGACAGGTGACGGGGATTCTCCCTGTTCAAGTTTTACGACACCATTTTAGCCCTGTACCGGATTGTGTAAGAAATCGAGAGCAGCAACCAAAGTGTTGCTGATGCGATTGACAAGAAACTCAAGGGTTGCGTGATCTGCTGGTTCGATGATAGAAAAGGATCTCCTGCATAATCCTTTTCACAAGAAGGAGGACATGATGACGGAGTTTGTCGACACCTATTACCAGATGCGCCTGGAGCAGTGCGCTGAAGCGTTTCGTGACAACAATTTCGAAGTATTCCTCGCTGACACCAGTAAGCAGGCGGGACAAATCTTTCGGGAACAGATCTTTGCCGGCCTGCAGATAGGAAGTGCCTCATGGGGGGACTCAATGAGCCTTGCTGACACCGGAATAATCGATTTTTTGCGAGAAGAAGGGACCGTTACCTTTATAGAGACCTTTGAGTCGGGTGTTCCCCGCGCTGAGCTGATCGAGCGCAGGCGCCAGGCGCTGCTGGTGGATCTTTTTCTGACCGGATCCAATGCGGTGACCGAAAGCGGCTGTCTGGTCAATCTCGATATGGTCGGCAACAGAACCGGAGGGATTACCTTCGGGCCGCGCTTCGTTGTTCTGGTGATCGGCAGAAACAAAATCGTCAAGGATGTGGAGAGCGCCATGGCCAGAGTAAAGGATCGGGCCGCCCCGATGAACGCCATCAGGCACACCGGGTGGAAAACCCCCTGCATGAAGACATCGTTCTGTATGGATTGTAAAAGCCCTGATCGCATCTGCAACAGCTGGACGATAACAGAAAAATCCTATCCGAAAGGCAGAATCAAGATAATTCTGGTGAACCAGGATCTGGGACTGTAGAATGCGCCGCTCAGACTTCATCATCAAGACAGCAGGAGGTTATGTTCATGCGTGAGGCGCGTCTGGGAGGGTTCCCCGGTTTCAGTCGACTGCAATCGCTTTATCGGGCCAAAGGGGATGGCTATCTTCTGGCCTGGGGTCAGCGCATATCCGGGCTGCTTCTCGTTTTCTACGTTTTGCTGCACATCAACACACTGTCAGCGCTGACCCATCCCGAAACCTTCACCAGAAAGGCAGAGATGTTCAGCAGTCCGGCGTTCGTCTTCGCTGAATGGCTGCTGGCGCTTCCGGTCATCTTTCACTGCCTCAACGGCGGTCGCCTGTTGCTCTACGAACTCTTCACCACCAGGTTCGACCAGCGTCTGCGCGACTGGGTTTATGTGCTGAGTCTGACCTACATGGGGTTGCTCGGTTATCTGATGATACGTGGCGATCAGCAGGTATCAGCCCATCTCTTCTGGCTCCTGGCGCTGATCGGCGCAGCTTGTATCTCCTTGATACTGCTTAAAAGAATCAGGGGAAGCTTTGGCTCCTTCTCGTGGAAACTGCATCGATTATCGGCCGCCGCACTTTTTCTGCTGGTTCCCGCCCATATGCTGTTCATGCACCTGAATTCCGAAACCGGACGAAATGCAGCCATCATCAGCGAGCGCATGGGCCAGCCGCTGATCATCTTTGTCGACATCCTGCTTTTGTGCTGCATTCTCTATCATGGCGCCTACGGTGCGATCGGCATCCTCCGAGACTATTGTCAAAAGCCGGCGCTGGTTCGACCTCTCAGTATTGCTATCTCGTTGATTTTTTTCTTTTTCGGATATCAGGGAATAAGCCTGATCGTTTCGCTATAACCAGGAGTCCGGCATGGCCAGAATTTCAATTGATTCGAGCATCGATTGTGACGTGCTGATCATCGGAGCGGGTGGGGCGGCATTGCGAAGTGCCGCTGAGGTTTTTGAAAAAAGACCGAACAGCACCGTCATCGCTCTGACAAAAGTTACTCATCCGCAGAAATCGCACACCTCCACCGCCCAGGGCGGGCTTGCCGCAGTCGATCCGAAGGATCCTCTGGATTCGACGCTGTTTCATATGTTCGACACCTGGAAGGGGTCCGACTGCACGGCCGATCAGAACGTCGTCAAAAAGATCTGCGAAGCGGCCTGGGACGAGATCCTCTGGCTTGAAAACCGGGGCATGCACTTTTCCAGAAACCGTGACGGCAGGCTGAGCAAAAGAACGTTCGGCGGCCATACCCGGAATTTCGGTGAAGCATCGGTTTACCGCGCCGTATTCGAAGCCGATCGAACCGGCAAGGGGATCATGGATACCAGCTGGGGGGAGTCGCTGAAAAAAGGGATCACCTTTCTCAACCAGACCATCGGCGTCGAACTGCTGATCAAAGATCGATGCTGCCACGGTGTGATCGCCTACCGTCTCAAGGATGGTCTATTCATAAAGATTCGTTCAAGAGCTACCATCATTGCCACCGGCGGCAGCGGCCAGGTCTACCGGGTGACCACCAACTGCAGACAGAATACCGGGGACGGTCTGGCTCTGGTGCTGCAGAGCGGCCTGCCGGTCATGGACCCGGAGGCCGTTCAGTTTCATCCAACCGGTATCGTCGGGCCCGGAATTCTGGCCAGCGAAACCCTGCGCTCGGTCGGGGGAATTCTGAGAAACATCGAAAAGCGGCAATTCATGGTGGATTATGCTCCGAAAATGAAGGAGCTTGCCCCGCGTGATCTGGTAGCCCGAGCCATCGAGTCCGAGATTCGGGAGGGCAGGGGGATCATCAACCCGGACCATCAGATCCCCCACGTCTGGATCGATTTGACCCATCTGCCGGATGAGGTGCACGAGCGCCAGATTCCTGAGGTGTCCAGCTTCTTCAAACGCTATGTCAACCTCGACACAAAAACCGATCTCTGCCCGGTGAGACCCAGCAACCATTATCATATGGGCGGTATACCGACGAACGAATACGGTGAAGTCGAGGACCGTGAGCAGCTCGTTATCGCCGGCCTTTATGCCGCAGGCGAGTGTGCTGCTGCCAGTTTCCACGGCTTCAACCGGCTGGGAACCAACTCGATACTCGAACTGATTACCATGGGAAGAGTGGTTGGCGGCCGTGTCGTTGAATATCTCGAGGCGACCGGTGATTTCAGCGACCAGGTGGATGGCAACCATTTTTCCGAAAAGTTTGGTGCTTATTTCGAGGCTCGCGGTAACGAAAGCGCTGGTACCCTGCGTAATCGTCTGCGTACCGAAATGACGGACAAGGTCAGTGTTTTCAGGACCGAAGAGTCTATCAATGAGGCTCTTGGTACCATAGATGAAATTAGTGAACGGAGCCGCGAAGTCCGGATTGCCGGAACCGAGCTGGTGATGAACCAGGAACTGCTGCAGCGCTGGGAACTGGAAAACCTGCTGCTGGTCGCCCGTTCGATCTGCGAGGCTGCGCGATACCGGAAAGAATCGAGGGGAGCCCATTTCAGGGACGATTTTACCACGAGGCTCGATGAGTTTAATCATCATACCCTTGTCGATATCGATGAACAGGGATGCTTTCGGCTCGGTAAACGGCAGATCGATGTAAGTCTTTTTGAAGCCGGCGGCGAGTACCGGGAGAAGTTCGATTTTATCGAGCGACGCTATTGAGAAATTGTGACGTCATGATGGTGAGACGATGAGCACGGCCTATGAGTTGACATTGAACATTTTACGTTTTGATCCTGAAACGAAAAAAACATGGTATCAGAGCTACCAGGTTAACGCCGGACCGATCATGCGTTTTGTTGATCTGCTGCGCATGATCAACGATGAGCAGGATCCGACGCTGACCTGGAACTCCTCATGCGAGCACGGCCAGTGCGGCACCTGTTCGATGAAAATCAACGGCAAACCGATGCTGGCCTGCGACCTTCTGGTGGAAAACGGGGTACAATATTTTCAGACCACCACCTTTACCCTGGAACCGCTCGAGGTGGCGCCGACGATTCGCGATCTGGTTATTGATTCCGATGTGGCTTACGAGCGGGTGGACAGCGTCAAACCCTATATCATCGACCCGCTTCCCCCGGCAGAAGAAAATGAAGAGCACCAGATCAACCCCGATGATCTCGACCTCTATGTCGATGCTACCCGATGCATCAACTGTTTCTGCTGCGCCTCCGCCTGCATCAGCAGTCACCAGACCTTTTTGGGGCCTAACGCGATACTTGCCAGCATCGTGCGTTTTCTCGATCCCCGGGAACAGGAGAAGAACGAGCGCTTGCAGACCATTTTCAGCGAACGAGGCGTCTACCGCTGCCACACCTCTCAATCCTGCACCCACGTCTGCCCGAAGGAGATCGATGTCGCCCACTTCATGGCCCTGGCCAAGCGGGGGCTGAACCGTTAATTGTGACGTCTTATCCAACAGATCAGGTGATATCCAACAGATCAGGTGATATTCTCATGAGCGCTCAGAGAGCCGATATAACAAGGCAGGCCGCAGCATTGTTGAGTGATTTTAAACTCGATTATCTCACTGAACAAGAGATCGACCGATGCAGATACCTGGTACTCGACTTTCTGGGGTGTGCCATTCGAGGATCGATCAGCGATTCGACCCGGCCGGTTCTGAAACTGGCCGAAGCCAGAATAATGGTGAACGGCGCTGTGCCGGTTATCGGCACCGGATCATCCAGCGAGGCTTCTTTCAGTGCCCTGGTCATGGGCACCGCAGCACATTCCCTGGAGCTGGACGATGTCGTCAACAGCGCTTCTCTGCACCCTGGTGTTGCGGTGCTGCCTGCCGCACTCGCGGCGGGTTATACATTGAAATGCAGCGGCTCTGATTTTCTTGCGGCCGTGGTCTGCGGTTATGAGCTGATGATCAAACTGGGCATCGCCCTCGACCCGGCGGCTCATTATCGACGCGGTTTTCATCCCACCGGGACCTGCGGCACCTTTGGTGCAGCCGTTGCGGCAGCAAAAATAATGCGGCTCGACGAAAAGCAGTTGCTCTCCGCCGTCGGCATTGCCGGGAGCCAGGCCGCCGGTTCACTCGAATTTCTCGCCGACGGCTCGTTTACCAAGCGTTTTCACGCCGGTTGGGCCGCTCACAGCGGTATGATTGCTGCCGCTCTGGCCGCAGAAGGATTCAGCGGACCGGCCACGATACTAGAAGGTTCACTGGGCTTTTTACACGGCTATTCCGAGAAGATGCAGCCGCAGCTCGTGCTGGAAAACTGGGGAGCGCCGTGGGAAGTGATGAACACCTCGATCAAACCCCATGCCTGCTGCCGCTACAAGCAGGGTCCGATCGACTGTATTATCGCGCTCGTCGAAGAACATCAGTTGAGCGCTGACGAGATCGAGGCTGTCGAAATTGGCGTTCTGGATGCCGGATTTGCTCTGGTGGCAGAGCCGGAAGAGCTGAAGCGTGCTCCGCAGTCGGTGGTCGATGCCCAGTTCAGCATGCCGTTCGGCGCCGCACTGGCCATCTTGAGGAAAAACGCGTTTTTAAACCGTTATTGCAGCGAAGAAATAACCAATCCGCAGATAATCTCGCTGATGCAGCGGGTTCGATGTGTACGAAACCCGGATCTGGACCGACAGTTTCCGAGGAAATGGCCGGCAGCGGTTACGATCACGACAACAAGCGGAAATGTATTCAGCACACAGCTCGATCACCCCAGGGGAGATCCTGAAAATCCGCTGAGCTGGGATGAGATCATAGACAAATTCACCGTGCTTGCCGCAGAGGTGCTGCCGCTCAGCCGCTGCGAAGAAATTGTTCAGATGGTGCGCCGGATCGACAGCTTAAGTGATATTCGCGAGCTCTTTTCACTGCTGCGGAAGCAGTGATATTCTCTGCAGACCATCTACCAGCAGCAGTCCAGCATCTCCCTGGCTTTGTTTAGATCAAAACCAGGTATCGGCCGCACCCGATTTGCCGCCGCCGCATGCTCGGCAAGCAGTCCCAGATCCATCTGGTCGACGCCGAGCTGAGACAATGAGGTCGGGCAGCCGACTGCGTAGAGAAACCGTGTGAGTTCGTTCAGCGCGGCCTCGGCCTGATCTACTCCTGAACTCCGCGGCAGTGAAAACACGCTGCCGCCCCAGCGGCCGATGCGTTCGTGCCATTCCTCCTGATGATACCTGAACCATCCCGGCAGCAGCGCGGCCAGTCCGGTCCCGTGGGCGATATCGTGATGTGCGGAGAGTCCGTGTTCCAGCAGATGAAGGGTATGGTACACCCGGCCAAGCCCGGCGGTGGTCGCCGGTGACATGGCCAGCATCGCCGACCAGAGCAGGGCGGCCCGGGGCGAATAAGCGTCCGGCTGCTCCATGGCGGCTGGAATTGCATTGACGACGGTGGCGCAGATCTGGTCGAGCAGGCCGCATTGAAGATCGACGTTGCCTGCCCGAGTCGTCATATATGGTTCGAGACAGTGACAGAGAATGTCGACACCACCGCCGGCGGTCTGCTCCGGGGAAACGGTGGTGGTCAAATCCGGGTCGGCGATGCAGGTCCGCGGATAGAGATGCCGGTGGGCAAAACCGAATTTGTGACCGAGTTTGTCGTGGGTCAGCACCATGGCGTGATTGATTTCTGACCCTGAGCCCGCAACTGTCGGCACGGTAAGCAGCGGCAGGGCTGAACGAACCGTTTTCTTGCCGCTGAAGAACTTCCACACATCATGCTCTACTCCGACCCCCGCAGCTATGGCTTTGGCGGTGTCGATGACCGAGCCGCCGCCGACGGCAAGAATTGCATCAACCGCAGCCCGGCGGGCCGTTTCGATTCCCTTTCGGCAGTCGGACAGGCGCGGATTAGCGGGAACGTTGCCGTACTCGGTGCAGGCAATTTTGCTGTTTTTGAGCTGTTCGATTATCCGGCGGTGCAGCCCGCTTTGTTTAATGCTCCCTTTGCCATAGACAAAAAGCAGGTGCGAGCCAAGCGCAGAGACTTCGTCGCCGAGCTGATCGAGCATACCGCGGCCGAAGAGGATCTTGACCGGATGGTGACAGACGAAATGTTCCACTTTTATTAAGACTCACAAAACTGCTGAAGGTGGCGGGCCAGATTCTGGAAATCATCCACCGAGAGAGTTTCAGCCCGAATGCCTGGGTCATATCCTGCCGACTCCAGTAGGTGATGTATCAGCATTCGCTTTTGAATTTTTGTAAGATCTTTGTGCGCCGGCACAGGAAATGATGCGGTAAGGTTGTTGCTGATGGTTTTTCGTCTGGAACTAAATGCAGCTCTCACCGTGGATCTCAAACAGTCAAAGTGCAGGCCGGCACGGAGCGCTTTGTCGAACAGAATACGGATCAGCAGTGAATCCACCTGCGGTTTCGGGTGAAACTGGTCGGCATTGATCACCATCAGTTTTTCAATATGTGCACAACTCTGCAGAAGCACCGTCGGGACGCCATATTCTTTGGTACCTGGTTTGGCCAGCAGCCGTTCTGCCATTTCTTTCTGCAGAAGGATCACAACCGAGCCGATCAGCTCACGGTTGTCGATCAGCTTGAATATAAACGGGTTCGATATCGAGTAGGGCAGGTTCGAGATAATCTTGAGGCGACTGCCATCGGCAGGGATCAGTGACGAGAGATCGATCTTTAAAACGTCCTGGTGAATCAGTTCGACATTTTTCGGAAGAACATGCTCCTGCTGCAGGTAGCCGACCAGACCGCGGTCGACTTCGATGCCAATCACCGATGCAACCTGGGCGGCCAGGCTGGTGGTCAGCGCGCCGAGGCCGACGCCGACTTCGACGACATGGTCGTCCGCTGAAAAGTTCGCCTGTGCAACGATCTGTCCGGCCGTGGCCGCAGACTTGAGAAAATTCTGTCCCCGCTTCTTTGAAGGCGCCAGTCCCCGGGAGATAAGGGTGTCTCTGGTTCGTTTACTCACCATTTCATACTCATGTATTCAGCTGCAGTCATTATGCTCTTTTTCAACTGAGAATCAGCTTTTGCCGACGCTTTCTTCGATAGGTTACCACCAGGTAGTGACATAGATAATAAGACAATACCCCAAACGGTATTGCCAGGGCCAATCCGCCGGCCAGCATGACGACAACCGCTTCATAGCCTATGGAGAGCAGCGGTCTGACCCGCGCTTCAAAGGAGGCATCAGCCAGAATAAGCTCAAGGACCTCTTTGACCCGCTCCCAGTTGAGATGAAAAGGAGTGATCAGGTTGCCGAGAGCAAGGGCCAGGTAATACTGCGGTACATAGGTCAGGGGGTTGGAGACAAGAAGGCTGGTGGTCAGGCCGGCGATAAAGGAGGTGCGGGTAAGCAGGGTCAGCGTCAGAATAATGATCGTATGCAGCGGGATTGTCGGTGTCAGCCCGATAAAAACACCGATGGCAGCGCCGAGCGCGATCGATCGGGGCGAACCTTTCAAGCGCAGCAGTTTCAGGAAATAGTATCTGGACGTTCGCTGAACGTTCATCGTCTGTTACCGGCCAAGCGGTGAACGTGAAAAAACATCGTCGGAAAAGAGGCCGCGATCTCCCGTTAAAAATTGCCGCCATCCGGCAAAGGCGATCATCGCCGCATTGTCCGTGCAGTTTTTAACGGCAGGGAGATGAAGAGTGAAGCCGTGTTCGGCGCAGCGTACACCCATCTGGTGACGCAGCGACTGATTGGCCGAGACCCCGCCCCCCAGGGTGATGGTCGAAATCGAATAAGAGCGGGCCGCAGCGATAGTCTTTTCCAGCAGGACATCGATGACGGCCTGTTCGAAAGCGGCGCAGATGTCATCGATCTGTTTGTCGCCCAGCTGATTTTTCTGCTTTAACTTGTTGCAGTGGTTCAGCACCGAAGTTTTCAGTCCGCTGAAGCTGAAATCAAAAGAACCTTCCTCGAGCCAGGCCCGCGGCAGCGAAACCGATTCGGTATTGCCCGACCGAGCCCGGGCCGAGACAACCGGTCCCCCGGGGTAGCCCAGGCGCAGGTACCGGGCAATCTTGTCAAATGCCTCTCCTGCTGCATCGTCTCTGGTTGAGCCGAGCAGGTCAAACTGCTGGTAACCGCTCACCGCAAACAGCGAGGTCGTGCCTCCGGAAGCGATCAGGGCGATATAGGGAAAAGCCGGCGGGGAATCCTCCAGAAATGGCGACAACAGGTGCCCGGCCATGTGATCGACGCCGACAAAAGCAATATCATGCGTATAGGCGAGAGCTTTGGCGTAAGAAAAACCAACGAGCAGTGAACCGATCAGCCCGGGCCCCCGGGTTGCGGCCACCAGATCGATTGCGTTCTGGTCGACGCCTGCTTGCTTCAGCGCTTCGGTAACGATCACGGTGATCGATTCCATATGCTGCCGGGAGGCGAGTTCGGGCACGATACCGCCGAATCTCTGGTGGATCTGGTCCTGTGAAGAGACGATGCTGGCCGAAACCTTCCCCGAATCGGTGTCCAGAATTGCTGCGGCCGTATCGTCGCAGGAGGTTTCGATACCGAGTACAATCATCTGATTCTTGCGATAGCTAAAAGGCCGCGCAATTCTGCGTCGAATCGAACCTTTAATCTAGAGTCCGTTCTGCTCGTCACCGCGCGGATAGGAGCCAAGCCATTCATAATAAGAGCAGAGTTTTTTGATCTCCTCACAGCCGTCTCGTATCTGATCTTCTTCGATATGCCCCATCATGTCGAGGAAGAACAGGTACTGCCATTGCTTGCCCTTGATCGGCCGAGATTCAATCTTGGCCAGGTTGATCTCTTTTTTCGAGAGCACGGTCAGGATCTCATTGAGTGCTCCGGGCCGGTCCCGGGTTCCGATCAGCAGCGATGTCCGGTCGGCGCCGCTGAATTCAGGAGATTTCCTGCCGATGACAAGAAAACGGGTGGTGTTGCCCCGATAATCTTCGATACCCTTGACGGCGACCTGCAGTTCATGGGTCTTGATTGCAAGAGATGATGCAATTGCGCCGATATTTGGATTATTGGCAGCCATCTGTGCTGCGGCTCCGGTGGAGAATACCGGCAGGGTCGGCACCGACGGCAAATTCTTTCTCAACCATTCACGGCACTGGGCCAGGGCCTGGGAATGCGAAGCGACGGTCTGAATGTCCTCGAGGTTCCCTGATTTGCTGACCAGATTGTGGCTGATCTCCATTCGCATCTCACCGCAGATCTGAACCCGGTATTTCATGAACGAATCAAGGGTGGAAAAAACGGCGCCTTCAATAGAGTTTTCAACCGGAACGATGCCGTAGGCGGTTCTGCCTTTTTCAACCTCGGCAAAAACTTCGTCAATCGATTCGAGCGCTTTGTAGTCAGCGGAATGGCCAAAGTACCTGACGCCCGCCTGGTGGGTGAAGGTGGCCTCGGGGCCGAGATAGGCGACGACGATATTTTTCTGGGACAGTCGGCAGGTTGTGATGATTTCATGAAAGATCGAACGCAGTGCCTTCTGCGGAAAGACATCCTGGTTGTTGGCGATGAGCCGCTCGTAAATCTGCCGTTCCCTGAACGGATCCCATTTCGCCCGTTTGGTCCCATCCTTGAGTTTACCGATCTCCAGAGCGCAGGATATCCGCTTCTTCAGTAAATCGAGGATTTCGTCGTCGATGTCATCTATCCGGTCACGGATAGAGACAATCTGTTCACTGTTTTCAGTCATAATCACATCATGGTTAGTGAGACGCTCCGTGTCCTGACCGGCGACACCGATAAGCGCGCTGGTTCGCTCCCGCAGCAAAGAAAAATCTATCTCAAGCAGCAAAAGATTGGTATAGAAATAAGTCCTGGAAGTAACTAACTACATCAGGGTAATCCCCGACGTTCAAACAAGCAAGCATAGCGGAAAATATAATGAGCAGGCAAGCCAATAAAACATATGCGGACATAAATAATAGAATCAAAGCCGGAGAAGCGGTCGTCGTTACAGCCGAAGAGATGGTTGATATCGTTAAAAACAGTGGGCCGGAGGAAGCGGCGAAAAAAGTCGATGTGGTAACCACCGGAACGTTTGCACCGATGTGCTCATCGGGGATATTTCTCAATATCGGCCAGATGGTGCCGACCATCAAGGCCTCCCAGGTGTGGATCAATAAGGTTCCTGCTTACGGCGGCCTCGCCGCAGTCGATGCCTACCTCGGTGCCACAGAGCCGGCCGAGGACGACCCGCTCAACAAGATTTACCCGGGAGAGTTTCGTTACGGCGGCGGCCATGTGATCGAGGATCTGCTGGCCGGCAAGAAAGTCTTTATCGAGGCCAAGGGGTACGGAACCGATTGCTACGCCGGCCGCAAAATGAAAAAGGAAATGACCCTCAAAGAGTTGCCGTATGCGCTGCTCTGCAACCCCAGAAACGGTTACCAGAACTACAATTGCGCCATCAACTTTTCCGACAAGGTGGTGCACACCTACATGGGCAGGCTCAAGCCCAAGTGTAAGAATGCCAACTATTGCAGCGCCGGCGAACTGAGCCCACTGTTCAACGATCCTTACTACCGCACCATTGGGGTCGGTACCAGGATTTTTCTGGGCGGATCTGTCGGCTATGTGACCTGGAACGGCACCCAGCATAACCCCGACTGCCCCCGAACCGACAAGGGCATTCCGCTGCGACCCGCAGGCACCATGATGGTTCAGGGCGACCTCAAGCAGATGGAGGCCCGCTGGGTCAAGGGACTCTCGCTGCTGGGCTACGGCTGCTCTCTAGCGGTCGGGCTTGGCGTGCCGATCCCGATACTTGATCCTGAAATGGCCGCCTTTACCGGAATTGGTGACGATGAGCTGTTCACTCAGGTGGTCGATTACGGCCATGATTACACCAACGGCATCGCCCGTACCTACGGACAGGTGAGCTACGCCCAGTTGAAAAGCGGTTCAATAGTCGTCAACAATGAAGAAGTCCCGACAGCGCCGCTGTCAAGCATCTCCAAGGCAAGAGAAATTGCCGAGACCCTCAAACAATGGATTGAAAAAGGCGACTTCACTCTGCACGAACCGGCCGTAACGCTGCCCGGACCGCCGCGAAGCTGAAATTCCAATGAACCGCACGCTGCAGCGTAAACTCGAGCGGCTGATTTCGTACCTGCGAACTTTTGACCGGGTTGGTGTAGCCTGCTCAGGCGGTGTCGATTCGACCGTTCTGGCCTATGCCTGCAGAATGGCTCTGGGGATCGACAGACTTGTCGTTATTTTTGCAGACTCACCGTTTTTATCCACCGAACTGCGGGACTCCGTCGAACACTTATTAAGAAACGAACTCGGCCCTGAACTGAGGTTCAGCAGCATACCTGTTGACCCGTTGCGTCAGCCTGAATTATGCCACAACACCAGGGAGCGCTGTTATATCTGTAAAACCCATATTTATGAACGTTTCCTTGAACACCTCAAAAAAGAGGGCATCAACGTCTTGCTCGACGGCACCAACTGTGACGATCTCGGTGAAGACCGGCCAGGTCTCAGAGCTCTGAAGGAGTTGGGAATTGTCACACCGCTGGTGGAGGCCGAGTTGCATAAAAGCGAGATCCGTGAACTTGCAGCATCCTGGGGACTGGCCAATGCAGATTTACCTTCGAATTCGTGCCTGGCCACCAGAATCGAGCCGGATACCGAAATCAGCGAGGCAAAACTGCGTGAAATCGAAACACTCGAGTCTTTTCTTCAGCGCCGGGGCTACCAGGGGTGCCGTGTCCGACCCCGAGAGGCACGGGTGATTATCGAGATCCTCTCCAAAGATTTGAGTCGTCTTGTTGAAGCCAACGAGCGGGATGAGATTATCACCTATTTTCAGCAGAATGGCTACCCTCGCGTGCTGCTCGATCTATCTGGTCGAAGGGGCTGAGCCCTTGAATTTATGCACGCCTCGGGCATTTTAATCCAATTATTTCTTGATTAAGCACATCTATTCCATTATGCTGACCCTGTTTTCCGCTTGTAAGGCCCAATTCCCAAGGGTTGTAGCGAGGACAACTAATCCCGCACTAATGTAAGAAGTATGGCTTTTTTCTTTTGACAATTGTTTTGCGTTTGATTAAAGCATCATACTCAAGGAGAACGGAAACAGTGCAGTGCGCCTGTTTTCAAGCTATGAACGAAACAGCAGGGAGGAATTCATGAACAAGAAGGAACTGATCGAAAGTATCGCTGATGCAGCTGATATCAGCAAAGCAGCAGCAGAAAAAGCACTGAATGCTACGCTTACTTCCGTTGCCGATGCATTGAAAAAAGGTGACAAAGTGACCTTGGTTGGATTCGGGACATTCTCCGTTGCAAAGCGGGGAGCACGTACCGGACGCAATCCGCAAACCGGAAAATCCATCAAGATTCCGGCTAAAAAAGTTGCCAAATTCAAAGCAGGCAGTAAACTGTCAGACGCTATCAACTAGAGCACCAGCTGATTTCCTGGCATGTTAAAAAGTTCCGTTTAGTTCTGATATCCTTTGAGCTGAAGTCGGGACGTGGCTCAGTCTGGTAGAGCACAGCGTTCGGGACGCTGGGGTCGGAGGTTCAAATCCTCTCGTCCCGACCACCCTTAGCCTTCAGAAAGTAAAGCGCACGTAACTTTATTAGCTTGCTAGCATGGTAAAAGCCGCTCCCTTCGGGAAGCGGCTTTTTTCTTTGGTATTTCATGGCAAAACAACTGAGATCAGGGTTCACGACGGGTGCCTGCGCTGCCGCTGCAGCACGGGCAGCGGTTGCAGCGTTGATTTCAAAGTGTCCTGTTGCCGACACCGAGGTCATTTTTCCCGACGGCTCCATTGTCGGTTTTAAAATCGTTGACTGCAGGTTCGATGACGAAACAGCTGCGGCTTTCGTCATCAAGGATGGTGGCGATGACCCCGACGTTACCAACGGAGCGCGTATAGGTGCTGAAGTCAGGTTCTGCGAACGGACCAATGGCTCATCCGAGCGCATCATCGTCAAGGGAGGCATCGGGGTCGGCACGGTGACCAAAGCCGGTCTCGCCGTTGCGGTTGGCCAGCCTGCCATTAATCCAGTTCCGCTGCAGATGATCAGAGAAAATGTCGACCGCGAGTTGGAAAGCAGTGATGCTTCCGCCAACACTGCGCTGGAGGTAACCATCCAGGTTCCAGACGGCATCGAGCTGGCTAAACATACGCTCAATGAACGGCTGGGCATCATCGGCGGTATCTCGATACTCGGCACCACCGGCATCGTTCGGCCGGTCTCCGCAGAGGCCTGGACCGGGACGATTCAGTCTTCGATGTCCGTTGCCGAGGCAAATGGTATCGAGGAAATTATTCTATCCACCGGCCGAACCTCTGAGAAATATGTGGAACAACTGCTGAGACCGGCCGAGGAAGCACTGGTCATGATGGGTGATTACCTGGAGTTTTCTCTCGATGAAGTCCGCAATCACTCGTTTACCCGGGTGCATGTGGCAACCATGTGGGCGAAGCTGATAAAAGGGGTTCTGGGCTATAGGCAGACCCACGTTCGCCACGGTGCTCTGGATACAAAACAGGTATGCACCTTTCTCCAGGAACATGCGCTGGCAACTACTAGTATCCCTCAGATAGAAAACGCCAATACAGCACGGGAGATCCTCGACATTCTTCTTGCTCACGGTTGTGAAGAGGCCGTTCGTTTTATCTGCAGAAGTGCATCTGAGCGCTATCAGAAACGTACCGGTTTGCCGGTCACCATTCACCTGGTGCACAATAACCAGGTGTTGATGAGTGTTAACTGATCATGGTTGAAAAACGATCTCATATCGTCGTTGCCGGCGTAAACGGCGACAGAATTCCGGATGAAGCCCTGCTGCTGCTGCGCGACAGCGACTGCCAGCTTTTTAGTTCGAAATCTCTGCTCGATACGGTGCAGTCGGCTGTTCCAGCGTTTAACCGGCAGAGGTGGTCATCGATCGTTCCGATTGCTGAATGTCTTGAAAAAATAAAATCAAACGATGTTTCAGGCACTGTGCTTATCCTGACCAGCGGCGACCCGCTGTTCTACGGTTTGGGCAAAAAACTTACACAGAGCCTGGCCGGGAAAGAGATTACCTTTCTGCCGTCCGTCTCCTACATGCAGAGCTGTTTTGCCAACTTCGGCCTGGCCTGGGATGATGCCGAGATCATCAGCCTGCACGGCCGGCCGATCGGCGTGCTCGATACCAGGCTCAACGCTGCTAAACTCTTTATCTTTACCGATTCTGATAATTCCCCTGATAGAATCGCTGCCTATCTGCTTGAGCGGCTGGACGCTGATGATCGAGACTCGACTCAGATCATGGTCGGCGAATGCATCGGCACTGCAAAGCAGCGTTTCAGTTCAGCAGCGATAAAACAGGTCGCCACCTGCTCCTATCTCCAGCCAAACTGCATGATCGTCGTCAATCAGGCAGCCGGGAGCCGGCCTGCAGACAGATTTGCTTTCGGTCTGGGTGAAGAGGATCTGCACCATAGCAGGGGGTTGATCACAAAAAATGAAGTCAGGGCTGCCGTTCTTCACAAATTAAGACTTCCCGGCCAGGGAATATTCTGGGACGTGGGGGCCGGTTCCGGTTCCGTTTCTGTTGAGGCTGCCCGGATGCATCCGGGCCTCAGCGTCATCTCTTTTGAAAAAAATGCTGAACAGCTCGACAATATACGAGCCAACAAGCAGCGGTTCGGCTGTCGAAATATGCGTGTTATTTCAGGAGAGGCCCCTGGGGTATTTGGAGGATATGACAGCGTTGACCGGGTTTTTATCGGCGGCAGCGGCGGCAGGCTCGAAGAGGTCGTGGCCTCCCTGGTGAAAATGGCCGCTTCTCCGGAACGCATTGTGGTTACGGCGGTGCTTGAGAAAACCGCCCGTCAGGCTCCTGAAATTTTATATAAGCACGGCTATCAGGTTGATGTCAGCCTGGTTCAGACAAAGCGGTACCGTTATCCTGCAGCTGAAGAAAAAGAGTTCAACCCGATCCATATTATCTGCGGCAGAAAAGACTAATGAAAAATGTAAAGACCAGGAGTGTGACCGGGACAGTTTACTTTATCGGGGCCGGCCCGGGAGCGGTCGATCTGATAACGGTTCGCGGCGCTGAGCTGATTAAATCCTGTGATTGCATTATTTATGCAGGAAGTCTGGTAAACAGAGAACTTTTTTCATCGTGCAGCGTGCCGATTCATGACTCCGCCCAACTGCATTTAGAAGAGATTGTCGAATTGATGGTCAGCGCCTGTAAACAGGGGAAGACGGTGGCCCGGGTCCATACCGGTGATCCGTCTCTGTATGGCGCCATCAAGGAACAGATCGTCGAACTTGACAAGCAGCAGATACCGTGGGAGATCGTTCCGGGCGTGAGCTCAGCGTTCGGTGCCGCCGCTGCGCTCGGCGTCGAGCTGACCCTGCCCGAAGTGACCCAGAGCCTTATCATCACGAGAAGAGGAGGCCGAACGCCGGTTCCGGCAGGGGAGTCGCTGGAACTGCTCGGCTCGCATGGCGCCACCATGATGATTTTTCTCTCGGTATCGATGATAGACAAAGTCGTGAGCGAATTGCGGGCAGGCGGCTACCGGGAAGACACTCCGGTATCGGTCGTGATGAAGGCGACCTGGCCCGATCAGAAAATCGTCAGGGGCACATTGGCAGATATCGCTGAAAAAGTCAGGCTGGAGGGGATTACCAAAACAGCCATGATCTGCGTCGGTTCCGTTTTTGGAGAAAATGCATTTAAAACCGCTTCAAAGCTCTACGATAAGGGTTTCAGCCACGGGCTCAGGGAGCAGGACGGATCTTCATAAACCAGCGGGCCAGCCTGCTGGTGAGATTTTACAAAGAACGATAATGATAACATTACTCGATTATGGCGCCGGCAATGTACGAAGCGTCAGAAACGCGATTAGAAAACTTGGTTATGACGTTGAAGATGCGGCCTCTGCTGAGGATATCATCAATGCAGAAAAGCTGATATTCCCCGGGGTCGGCAGCTTTGGACGGGTCATGTCCCAGCTTGCCGGCGACGGCTTTGTTGAACCGCTGATTGAGAGAATTCGCCGAAACAGGCCTTTTCTCGGAATCTGCGTGGCCCTGCAGGCTCTGTTCGAGGGCAGTGAGGAAAGTCCCGGCGTTGCCGGCCTCGGTATCCTGAAAGGCAGGGTCAAACGTTTTTCCGAGCGTGGCCTGGCCGTGCCTCATATCGGCTGGAACGGCATCAGGCTGCACAAGGACTGTTCTCTTTTTCAAGACTACCGGAACGAAAAACTTTACTTCGTTCACTCTTACCACGGCCGGGTCGAAGATGTACCCGAGGACTGGAAGCTGGCCACCAGTGATTACGGTGAAGAGTTCGTCTCCGCCGTCTGTCACGGCAATATCCTGGCCTGTCAGTTTCATCCTGAAAAGAGCGGGGAGGCCGGGCTGAGGATACTTGAACACTTTCTTGCCGGAGATGAAATCCGCCTTTCTCCAGCAACTACTGCACAGCCATGCGAGAAAACTCAGCTTGCCAAGCGGGTCATCGCCTGCCTCGATGTGCGAAGCAATGACAACGGTGATCTGGTCGTTACCAAAGGTGATCAGTATGATGTCAGGGAAAAGGGTGATGTACGCAACCTTGGCAAACCAGTGGAGCTGGCTCATCGTTATTTCATCGAAGGGGCCGACGAGATAACCTTCCTCAATATCACCGGGTTCAGAGATTTCCCGCTCACCGATCAGCCCATGCTCGATGTGCTCAAGCGAACTTCTGAAAACGTCTTCGTGCCGCTGACCATAGGTGGAGGTATCAGGGAATTCACCGATTCAAACGGCGTTTTCCACTCAGCACTCGACGTGGCTTCTGAATATTTCCGCTCCGGGGCCGATAAAATTTCCATCGGCAGTGACGCCGTCTATGCCGCTGAGAAGTTTTGTCGGGAAAATAAAAAAGACGGATCGAGTTCGATCGAAAAAATATCTCATGTCTACGGTGCTCAGGCAGTGGTTATTTCCGTCGATCCCCGCAGGGTTTATGTTCAGGAACCTGCAGACACCGATCATCAGGTTATCAGGACGCACTATCCAGGTCCTGCAGGAGAGCAGTATTGCTGGTATCAGTGCACGGTTAAAGGAGGCAGGGAAGGGCGGGACCTCGATGTGATCCAGCTCGTCACTGCCTGCGAAAGATTGGGCGCCGGAGAGATTCTTCTGAATTGCATCGACAAAGATGGAACCAACAGCGGCTTCGATATCGAATTGATCAACCAGGTGAAATCCTCCACAACAATCCCCGTTATCGCCTCCAGTGGCGCCGGCAGCGCCGGCCATTTCTGCGAAGTTTTTCAGCAAACTGAAGCGGAGGCGGCGCTCGCTGCCGGCATTTTTCATCGCCTTGAAGTCAGTATTGCAGAGGTGAAGTCGGCGCTCCTTGAAAACGGGATCGTTGCCCGCTAAATATCGTTTTCGTTATAAGTGGGAAAGACAGGAGTCAGAAATAGCATGTTAGAAATAGCATTGCCTGAACCCCCCACTACGTAGTATTATTATCGATGCATATTCGGATAGTTGACATTCCCGCTATCAATTAATATGAAATCTTATGAGGGCCGCTTATTATCTGCATAAGGATAACTGAAGAAGAGCTGCCGGAAACATCATTTTCCTGATGTTGAATTGATTAAATTGTCAAATATTTCAGCTATATTTCTTGGTAAACAAAATATCTGGAATTGCTTGACCCACCCATAAAAATCTAATAGATTCACGTGTCAACCTGAGCGAAATGAACCTACGTGGACGACAGCCATCCGCTTCTATTGAAGATACACGAGGTGTCGGCCAGTCAGAGGTGCGGCAAAGAAGACAGTTCGACCGCCTCTGTTCATTTTTCACAATGCGTTGTGAGTGAGGTTGATTGAACTGTTTTAATGGAGGTGCATCCTCATATTAAAACAAAATACCAAACCAAACAGGAGAATAGAATTATGAACAAAGTGAAACGTAAAGTAGCTGTTGCAGCCATCGCGGCCCTTGCTCTCTGTATGTCTGCTGCCTCTGCATCGGCTCAATGCGATAGCGGGGAAGTCGTGGTAAAACTCAGCCATGTTACCGGTGGAACGACGCATCCCAAAGTTGTTGCCTCAAATGATCTGGCCAAGAGGGTCAATGAAGAGCTGAACGGCGAAATGTGCGTCGAGGTCTATCCTAACTCCACCTTGTTCGGTGACAGTAAAGAGCTCGAAGCACTGCTTCTTGGCGACGTTCAACTGCTGGCCCCGTCTCTGTCAAAGTTTGGTTCCTACACACCCAAACTGGGTATTTTTGACTTGCCGTTTCTCTTCGAAGACATGGATCACGCCATTAGATTCATGAATTCTCCGGACGGCAGAGACCTGCTGAACTCCATGAACGACGTAGGCTTTGTCGGCCTCGGCTACTGGCTGTCCGGGATGAAGTATTTTTCCGCCAACCGGCCGCTGATCGTTCCCAGCGATGCTGAAGGACTGAAGTTCAGGGTCCAGACGTCCGACGTTGCCAAGGCAATGATCTCCGCCATGGGCGCATCACCGCAGCCGATGGCCTTTGCCGAGGTTTACGGCGCCCTGCAGACCGGCGTTGTCGACGGACAGGAAAATACCTGGTCGAACATCTACACCAAAAAATTCTTCGAGGTCCAGGACAGCATCACCGAGACCAACCATCAGGTTCTTGCCTATCTGTTCATGACTTCCCAGGATTTTCTGGACAGCCTTAAGCCGGACGTGAAGGAAAAATTTCTGGCGATCTGTGATGCCGTCACCCAGCAGGCCAACCAGAACGTAAAAGCCAAAGAGATGCAGAACCGTGAGAATGTCCTCAAGGCCGGTGGTACAATCAACACCCTGACCCCGGAACAGCGTCAGAAGTGGGTTGATACGATGAGGCCGGTCTGGAAACAGTTCGAGGACGGTATTGGTGCTGATCTTATTGAAGCCGCAGCCAACTCCTAAACACTGTTAACCAGCACTATCTTTTAGAGGCCGTCACTAAAAAGTGACGGCCTCAATTCTGCTCCTGTTTACCAGCGAGGAGGCCCCCAATGGCGCTTTGGCCGCATGTCTATCTGTTGATCCTCATTTTAGTCATTTGGGGAGTTGAAAAGCTGTTCCCCAGGTTTGTCGAGCGGGCAGAGGAAAACCTGCTGGTTTTCATCATCACTTCGATCATGCTCGTGTCATTCGGCCAGGTAGTTGCCCGCTACGGTTTCAACACCGGCTGGGCTGCAGCGCTTGAATACAATACGGTTGCGTTCTCCTGGCTGATCCTGCTGGGGATGGGCTACGGCATAAAAGTCGGTCTCCACCTGGGAGTCGATATCGTATTAAATGCTGCTCCTAAACCAGTTGCGAAGGTTCTTTCACTCTTCGGCGCTTTTGCGGCAATGATCTACGGCCTGCTTCTGCTCGACTCGACCTGGCTGGCCATGATGGGCGTCGATGTCAACGGCGGGGCGATCGAATACTGGCTGAAGATGTACAAAGTCGGAATCGGTTCGGAGGAGCTGCGTTATCCGATGTTCATGCAGGAATGGTGGGGCATCCAGCCGCGTGTTCATCGCTGGCTGGTACTGATAGTTCTGCCCATCAGCCTGGCAATGTTGTCATTTCGTTCCCTGCAGGCATTCATCGACATCTGGCGGGGTAAGAGAGACACGCTGATCAGTGGTCACGAAGCCAAAGACCTCGTGGAAGAGAACCTGAACGTCCTCAAAGACTAGGTACGGAGAAAGGGAGCATATGGAAGCGTTAATTTTATTTGTACTGGTACTTAGTCTACTGTTCCTTGGCTTACCGGTTGGTATCTCGCTGGGACTGTCATCGATCCTTTTTATTACCCTGTTTTCCCATGATTCACTGTCATCAGTGGCAATCTCGCTTTTTGGAGCCGGCCAGCACTACACTTTGCTGGCGATTCCATTTTTTGTCCTGGCGTCCTGTTTCATGTCGACCGGCGGTGTTGCTAAAAGGCTTATCACCTTTGCGATTGCCAGTGTAGGACATTTTCAGGGCGGCCTGGCCATGGCCTCGGTGCTCTCCTGTATGATGTTCGCAGCGCTGTCAGGATCTTCACCGGCAACGGTTGTTGCCATCGGAACGATTGCCATTGCCGGTATGCGCCAGGTTGGCTACTCGAAGGAATTCGCTGCAGGAATCATCGCCAACGCCGGTACGCTCGGCATCCTCATTCCTCCCTCGATCGTCATGGTCGTCTATGCCGCTGCCACCGATGTGTCGGTAGGACGCATGTTTCTGGCCGGTGTCGTTCCGGGATTTCTTGCCGGCGGCATGCTGATGCTGGCAATTTATACCGTAGCCAAGATCAAGAACCTGCCTGCCGAAGAGTGGAAGGGATTTCAGGCATTGTTCAACGGAGCCAAGGAAGCCAGCTGGGGCTTGTTTCTCATCGTCATCATCATGGGCGGAATCTATGGAGGCGTTTTTACCCCCACAGAAGCGGCTGTCGTAGCCGCCGTCTACTCCATATTCGTCGCCCTGTTCGTCTATCGCGACATGGGGCCACTGAAAGAGACGCCATGGGTTCTCGATTCCGATTCAGCAGAAGCGCGGGCCGGCTTTAACGGCTCGGTCTACGGTGTTTCGTTTTTCCTTTTCTGGATGATTGTCTCATTTTTCGCCACCGCGAATTCTGAAACGATCACCGCCTCGGACCGGGCAGCCGTCGGCGGGATCATTTCATTGATCATTATAGGTGTCAGTTATTTTCAGCAAAGCCGGGAGCAGCATATAACCATGCTCAACTGTTTCCTCTCAGGCTTGAGTGTCTGGCGACGTAATCTCTGGCTGCTGACCAAACTGTTCCTGCCCGCCCTGTTCGGTTCGGAAACCAGAAGAGTCGTGTTAGACGGAACCAAAACGACGGTAATGCTGATGTTCATCATTGCCAATGCGCTGCTCTTTGCTCACACACTCTCAGCGGAAAGGATACCCCAGGAAGTCACCGAGTGGATGTTGAGCGTCGGTTTTAACTGGTTCACCTTCCTTATTATCGTCAATATCCTGCTGCTCATCGGCGGCCAGTTCATGGAGCCTTCAGGCCTGCTGGTCATCGTTGCTCCTGTCGTCTTCCCGATTGCGATGGAACTGGGGATTGATCCGATTCATCTCGGTATCATCATGGTCGTCAACATGGAGATCGGCATGATCACACCGCCGATCGGCCTCAACCTGTTCGTCACATCAGGTATTACCGGCATGAGCCTGGCAAAGGTGGTGCGTGCCGCGCTGCCGTTCGTGATGGTCCTTTTCCTCTTTTTGATCATCGTCACGTATGTACCGTGGATATCCACCTGGCTGCCCTACAGCATCATGGGGCCTGAGATCGTCACTCAATAGTTCAACCCTGTTCAGCCCAGGCTTTCAGATCGCTCCGCTCTTCTGCAAGCGATCTGAAAGCCTGCTTTCCCCCATCGTCTTTTCAGCCATTATCGTTCCCCTCATTTCAGCCAGGTGAAACCCTCGTTATTACACCAGTGCTGTGTTCATTGGAATGAACTGAAATAAATCGGTCTGCCGATTTCAACACGTTTGTTTTCTGACCTGGCCGATAATAGTTTTGGCAATCGATTACGGCGGACTTATTGTTGTGTCGTGGTAATAAAAGAGAACAATCAATCGGAGTATCATCATGAATAAGCTGCCAGTCATTACTACCATACTTTACACCACCGATCTGGGTGAAAATACGCGGCCCGTTTTCAGAACTGCATTAAGCCTCGCCAAAGCATATGATGCAAAGATCATCATGCTGCACGTCGTCGAACCGATGACCAGCGCCATGCAGGCCGTTGTGGACACCTACCTGCCGGCAGGTGAGGCAAAGAAAGTTTACCAGGACGGCATGAAATCGGTTCTCAGCGAGATGAAGAGCCGATTGGAAAAGTTTTGCGACGAGGGGTTCGAGTCTCCTGAATTACTTCAGGGGCTGGTAAAAGATATACTCGTCGTCAGCGGCAGGACCAGCGAGGAAATCCTCAATACGGCAAGGAAGCACAAGGCCGATATCATCGTCATGGGTAAATCCACCCGTTCCGTATTCGGCAGCGATGTCTCAGGGTCGTCAACGCGCCGGGTATCTCGTCATTCCACTATTCCGGTGTTGATGGTCCCCAATGTTTCAGACTAGCGGCCGTTTCCTGTCGACATCAGCTTTAACCACGTTTCTCGGCATTTGGCAGCAACACAATCCATAACGGTCGTACTGGCCTCGCCGCGCGGTTTCTGTGCAGGCGTAGTTCGCGCCATCGAGACGGTCAACCTGACCCTGCGTACCGAAGGGACTCCGGTATACGTTCTTCATGAGATAGTCCACAACAAACATGTGATCTCGGAACTGGAGAGTCGGGGAGCGAGGTTTGTCAAAGACCTCTCTGAGATTCCAGCCGGTGAGATTTGTATCTTTTCCGCCCACGGCGTTTCGGCCCAAACCCAGGAGCGGGCACAGGAACTGGGGTTGAGAACCATCGATGCGACATGTCCGCTGGTTACCAGTATCCACCAGATGGTCGAGCGCTACCATCAGCAGGGCTATGATGTCATCATCATCGGCCATCACGGCCACCCGGAAGTGGTCGGCACCGCAGGCAGGGTTTCCTGCGGCGTTCATGTCGTTGCAAATGAAAAAGAGGCCCGTGAGGTCGCAGTCGCTGACCCGGAAAAAATCGCCTACGTGACCCAAACAACGCTGAGCCAGGACGATGTGGAATCAATCAAAAAGATCCTCATTGAACGTTTTCCGACAATAAAAGGTCCGTTGAGATCAAATATCTGCTACGCCACCCAGAATCGCCAGAATGCGGTGACCAGCCTGGCCGGCACCTGCGATTTGATTCTCGTGGTTGGCTCTAAAAACAGCTCGAATTCAAACCGGTTGCGGGACGCGGCTGAGAAATCCGGCGGCAGGAGCTACCTGATCGATGATCGCGATGATATCAATCCAGCCTGGCTGGACGGCGTAAACGCTGTCGGCATCACCGCCGGTGCATCAGCACCGGAACGGTTGGTTGATGGAGTTCTGGAGTGGCTTGAAGAACACGCCGACGTGGTCGAGGTGAGCCAAATTGACGGCAAGGAAGAGCGGATCAGCTTCAAGCCGGCAGGCTTTCATCGGTCGCAATGACCTGCCGGCTTGGATAGATAGTCATGTCAGTGCTGATTTAATGCGCTCCATGGCAAGACTGACGTTTTCATACGAGTTGAAAGCGGAAAGCCGGATATAGCCTTCACCGCATTTGCCAAAACCAGCACCCGGCGTACAGACGACGCCACCTTTATTGAGCAGCAGATCAAAGAATTCCCAGGAATTCATCTTCCCTTCAATCCAGATGTAGGGCGAATGGTCACCGCCGACACAGGTGAAGCCAAGATCACTCATCGCCGACCTGATATGCTCAGCGTTTTTCATGTAGTAATCGACGAGTTCTTTGGACTGACGCTTTCCCTCAGGGCTGTAGAGTGCCTCCGCCGCCCGCTGAACCGGATATGATACGCCGTTGAATTTGGTGCAGTGACGCCGGTTCCACATGGCGTGCAGCGAGGTTTCAGTTCCGTCTCTGGTATAAACCTTACACGCTTTTGGAACAACCGTATAGGCGCAGCGGGTGCCGGTGAAACCGCCGCTTTTGGAAAAACTCCTGAATTCAACCGCCACCTCCTCGGCACCTTCGATCTCATAAATCGTCCTGGGCAGCGAATCGTCTCTGATAAAAGCCTCATATGCTGCATCGAACAAGATAATGGCGTTGTTCTGCCGAGCATAATCGACCCAACTCTTCAATTCCGATTTGCTGATGGTCGAACCGGTCGGGTTGTTTGGAAAGCAGAGATAGATCAGATCGACCTTTTCCTGCGGCAGCGCTGGTACGAAATTGTTTTCGCTGGTCGAATCGAGATAGACGACACCCTGGTAGCGGCCGTCGATAAATGATCCGGTTCGACCCGTCATGACATTGGTATCGAGGTAGACCGGGTAGACCGGGTCCGGCAGGGCAACGACGGTGTCAATAGCGAACAGTTCCTGGAAATTCCCGGTGTCGCATTTGGCGCCGTCTGAAACGAATATTTCATCCGCAGCTATATCTGCTCCGCGCGCTTTGAAATCGTTTTCAGAAATGGCCTTGCGCAGAAAATCGTAGCCCTGTTCAGGCCCATAGCCGCGAAAACCTTCTTCAACCGCCATTTCATCAACAGCCTGGTGAAAAGCTTTGATGCAGGCAGGCGGCAGCGGTTTGGTGACATCACCGATACCGAGCTTGATAATCGATTTGTCCGGATTCTCTTCCTGGTAGCGTGAAACTCTTTTGGCGATATCTGAAAATAGATAGGAGGCCTGAAGTTTGCTGTAATGTTCGTTGACCGTTATCATGTTGAACCCTTGTTGGAGGAGTATGAAGGTGCAGATTAACCGCTTACTCGAAAATTCCATGATGATGATTACAGATATGAGCGTATTGCTCAGCAGATCATCTGGAAGGAAGACAAGTATAATGAAAACCCCGGTGTTGTCAACTAGACAACCGTAGTTACATAGCCGCAACGGCTGCACCTTCTCATCCTGTGGAGAAATCGTGAACAAAACGGACTTCAAAACTATTCAGCGCAGCGACTATCGCCCTCCTGAGTTTCTGGTAGACTCTATCGATCTGGTATTTCAGCTTGATGAACAGAATACGGTGGTAAAGGCGACATCGCAGATCCGCAGAGATTGTCGGGCCGCTCAAGCGGATACGCCGTTAACGCTCCATGGAGAAAAAATCGTATTGGATCAGGTCCTGATTGATGGTACGGAGGTCGGCAGCAACAGAATGCTGCTCACCGAGCGTGATCTGCAGATATTCGAGGTACCCGATCGTTTTATCCTGGAGATAACCACCACCATAAACCCCGAAACAAATACCAGCCTCAGCGGCCTCTATCATGCTTCGTCTATTTTCTGTACCCAGTGCGAAGCCCAGGGATTCAGGAGAATTACCTATTACCCGGACCGACCCGATGTACTGGCGCGATTTACCACCAGGATTGAAGCGGACCGCGACAAGTATCCGGTACTGTTGTCAAATGGTAATCTGATCGGCCAGGGTGATCTTGAAGGCGGGCGCCATTACAGCAGCTGGGAGGATCCCTTTCCCAAGCCCAGTTACCTGTTTGCGCTTGTCGGGGGTGATCTGATCCATGAGCATGACACCTTTACCACCGCATCTGGAAAACTGGTGGATCTCTACATCTACACCGAGGCCAGAAACCGCGGTACCTGCGCCCACGCGATGAAATCGCTCAAACAATCGATGCGCTGGGATGAAGAGGTCTACGGTCTCGAGTATGATCTTGACCGCTATATGATCGTTGCCGTCGATGATTTCAACATGGGAGCCATGGAGAACAAGGGCCTCAACATCTTCAATTCCAAGTATGTTCTTGCTTCACCTGCGACAGCAACCGATCAGGACTATCTCAATATCCAGGGTGTTATAGCCCATGAATATTTCCATAACTGGACCGGCAATCGGGTGACCTGCCGCGACTGGTTCCAGCTCAGCCTCAAAGAAGGATTGACCGTCTTCAGGGACCAGCAGTTCTCAGCGGATATGAACTCGAGACCGGTGCAGCGGATCAAGGACGTACGCATACTCAGGCAGTACCAGTTCCGGGAAGATGAAGGCCCGATGGCCCATCCGGTTAGACCGGAAACCTATATCGAAATCAATAACTTTTACACGGTGACCGTCTACAACAAAGGCGCCGAAGTAGTCAGGATGATTCACACCCTGATCGGCGCAGATGCGTTTAGAAAGGGAATGGATCTCTATTTCGAGCGTTTCGACGGCCAGGCGGTTACCTGTGATGATTTTGTCGAGGCGATGGCCGATGCATCAGGACGCAACTTCGATCAGTTCAAGCGCTGGTATGCGCAAGCCGGGACACCGGTGCTCAGTTGCACGGATCGTTGGGATGAGGCCTCCGAAACCTATGAGCTCACCCTGCGTCAGCAAACCCCGCCGACACCAGGTCAGTCAGAAAAAAAACCATTCCACATGCCGATCCTCGCAGGGCTGCTTGACCCCAGTGGTAAAAGCATGGTTGATTTTATCGAAAGTCCCTGTGAGAAACGGGGCGACTCCCTGCTTCTAGAACTGAAAGAGGCGGAACAGACATTTACGTTCACAAAAGTTGCCTCCAGACCGGTCCTATCTCTGCTGCGCTCGTTCTCCGCTCCGGTGAAAATCAAGGCCTCCCAGGGGCTCGACGATGTTGCACTGCTGACAGCCTTTGACAGTGATCTGTTCAATCGCTGGGACAACGCCTATCGGCTGTCGACAACAATCATAACCGCGATAGCCGCCGATATCGCCAACGGGTCGGCTCTGCATTCACCCGGGCGGATCATTGCGGCGACCCGGGAGCTTCTGGCAGTCGAAACAGGTGATAATGCTTTAACTGCGCTGGCTTTGCAGTTGCCGGAAGAGGCTTATCTTGCGCTTTCAATGGATACGGTTGATCCGGACCACCTGCACAACGCCCGCCAATTCGTCAAGCAGGAGCTTGTCGATACGCTTCACGATGCATTTCTTGCCTGCTATCATCGTCATCAGGATCAAGGTGATTATTCGATCGAACCGCAGGCAATAGGCGCCAGAAGCCTGAAGAATACCTGCCTCGACTATCTGCTCGGTGGTTGCAGTGTCGATGCTGAAACGCTTAGATTGGCGGGCGATCAATATTATCGTTCCACCAATATGACCGACCAGATTGGCGTCTTGGCGGCAATTGCCCATCTGGACAATGATCTGCGAAAGGAAGTCTTTGACGATTTTGAGCAAAAGTGGCAGACCAACCCGCTGGTGATGGATAAATGGTTCACCCTGCAGGCACTCTCTGCGGCTGACGACACCTTTACCAGAGTATTAGAGCTGCTCGAGCATCCGTCATTTTCAATACAGAATCCAAACAAGGTTCGAGCGCTGATCGGCGCTTTCTGTCAGAATCATGCCCAGTTTCATCATATCAGCGGAAGAGGATATGAATTCCTGGTCGATATTGTTTTACAGCTGGACGGGATCAACCCGCAGGTGGCCGCCCGCATGGCCGGCCCGCTCATTTCCTACCGCAGATACGAGCCGCGCAGAAAAGAAATGATGATCCAGTGTCTCACCCGGATTCGTTCCACTAAAAATCTGTCGCGTGATGTCTATGAAATCGTCAGCAAGGGGCTGGCGGGACAGTAATGGAGGTTGGCACCGGTATTCAACGTTTATGGCAGAACAGGCAGCGGTAAGGGTCGGGGTGTTCGTCGGGCAGCGGCATGCCGCCTTCCTGGCTGTGACAGTCGAAACAGAGCGCGTCGGCCTCTTTCTTACTCTCGATCTTATGGAACTCGCTATGAACGTCATCTTCGGGCAGCGGCGTCGTCGTCTCTTCCGGAGCGAGGTAGAGAACAAGTAACAGAGCGGCACAGACGCAGATAAAGGCGAGGTTGATCAGCGTTCTTTTTTTAGAGGATCGATTTTTCATAATTGCATATAGCGCGGTTTCCAGGTTCAGGCCATCTCAAATTTCTTAAAACTGATCGCCCTGCAGCGCAGCAGGACAGAACAGAGCTCGGACAAGAAAAGCGATACAATCCGATTGCAGCCCGCCGTTTTAACCATAAACCAATGCTTACGGTGCCGCTCTATCAGTTGCTCGAGTTCTGAGGCTGGGTATGATTGATCCAGAATCGTGAACGCAGCCGCTTCACCGGACAGCGTCGCCGGGTTGATGCCTTCTCCAGTCAGCGGAGATGCCAGACCAGCTGCGTCGCCGACCAGAAAGCAGTTGCCAAACGACCAGCCGCTGAAGCCGATGTGGATTCGTGCAGCTTCAAATTTTTGCTTCCCGGTGTCGATCTCTCGCTGAGCCAGCCAGTTGTCGAGGTTCTTTTTCAGACTCAGCGGTGATATCCTGCCGTCGCCCAGATAGGCTCCCACGGAAAGATGATTTCGGTGGGGGAACATCCAGCTGTAGCCGCTGCCAAAAGACCACGGATTGAAGTTCCAGACCATTTCGTCGCTGCTCTGCTCAACCAGATAATGCATGGCGACCCCCATCAGCGGCGGGCCGGCGTCGATACCGAGATACGAGCGTACTTTGGAGTGTGAACCGTCGGCACCGATGAGGTAGTCATACTGCAGGGAGCTGGATTGTTCATTGTCGCGAAAATAGACGGCGTCTGTGTCGATATGTTCGACCAGGGCGCCGGTGTAGATGTCGGCGCCGGCCGCCTGCGCCTGTTGAGCCATAAATGCTCCCAGTTCAAGACGATCTACGGTGGCGATCATCGGATCAGGGCTGTGCAGAACATTTTTCTGTAACGGCGTGCGAATAGTCAGCGCGCTGAAGACGTTCTGGATGAGGTGCTCAGGGATCTCGTTCAGTAACCCGCTCCAGGTTATACCGCCGGCACAAACCTTAGTGCCGAGCCTCGGATTGCGCTCGAGAACGGCCGTTCTAACACCGTTTTGCGCCAGAATTTTTGCACAATGAAGCCCGCCGGGTCCGCCGCCGACGATGACTGCATCATATTTCATCCCAGTCTACACCCTCCTGATCACCTGCCAAAAACAAAAAAGCCTGATCTTCCATCCCGAAAAGTCGTGGAAGATCAGGCCAATGACAGGGGTATGGTAAAAAAAGTTATTCGCCAAGCACCAAACTCTTCATGAATTCTCGATTCATCCGGGCAATGTTTCTGATCGAGATTGCCTTGGGGCAGACGGCCTCGCACTCTTTCTCGTTGGAGCAGTAGCCGAAGCCTTCCTTGTCCATCTGAGATACCATTGACCTGGCCCGTTCCTTGCGCTCCGGATGTCCTTGCGGAAGCAGGCTGAGCTGGGAGATCTTTGCGCCGGTGAAGAGCATTGCGGCTCCGTTGGGGCAGCTGGCAACACAGGCACCGCAACCGATACAGGCAGCGGCATCCATGGCCAGCTCAGCAGTTTCGGTACCGATCGGGATGGTGTTGCCGTCGACGGTACCACCGGTATTCACCGAAACATAGCCGCCGGCCTGGATGATGCGGTCAAGCGCGGAGCGATCGACCATCAGATCCTTTTTGATCGGGAAGGCTATCGATCGAAACGGTTCGATAACAATCGTGTCGCCGCTGCTGAATTTGCGCATGTGCAGCTGGCACAGGGTGGTTTCCCGGTCCGGCCCATGGGCTACGCCGTCTACCACGGCCCCGCACATGCCGCAGATTCCTTCCCGGCAGTCATGGTCGAAAGCGACCGGCTCAGTGCCCTCGCGGGTGAGCTGTTCATTGAGTACATCGATCATCTCCAGAAAAGACATATCGGTGGAGATGCCTCGTAAGGCATAGGTTTCGAAATCCCCAAGGGAATCGCTGTTTTTCTGGCGCCAGATTTTTACACTAAGGTCTATGGTACTCATCATCTCTCTCGTTGCTGAGATTGTTCGTGATCGATTATTTATAGCTTCGCTGAGACGGTGTGACGTTTTCAAAACTCAGGGATTCCTGGTGCATTGCCGGAGGCTGATCTTCGCCTTTGTACTCCCAGACGGAAACGTAGGAGTAGTTCTCGTCGTCTCTTAACGCCTCGTTCTCATCTGTCTGACTCTCTTCCCTGAGGTGACAGCCGCAGGATTCTTCACGGGCCAGTGCATCTCTGATCATGAATTCGCCGAATTCAAGAAAGTCGGCGACACGGCCGGCACGCTCGAGTGACTGGTTGATGTCATCGGCAGTTCCGGGGACATAAACCGATTGCCAGAATTTTTCCCTGATTTTCGGCAGCTCCTCGAGAGCCGTCTTCAAGTCCTGACCATTTCTGGCCATACCGCAGTTATCCCAGAGCAGCCGACCCAGTTCTTTATGGATATCGTCGACGGTTACTTTCCCGGTTGGACCGTCGGAGCTGTGTTTAAGCAGTTTGGTAATGCGCTCATTCACTTCGTTTTCGACATCTTTGAAGGCCTGGTGAGCGGTGTCGACCGAGCCGAGGGGGTCGGAGCTGAAATAATTGGCGACCGACGTGCTGATGACAAAGTAGCCGTCCGCCAACCCCTGCATCAGTGCACTGGCGCCCAGTCGATTGGCGCCGTGATCGGAGAAGTTACACTCGCCAAGCGCAAAGAGTCCCGGGATCGTCGTCATCAGATCATAATCGACCCAGAGCCCGCCCATCGTGTAGTGAACGGCAGGGTAGATCATCATCGGTTCGGTCATCGGGTCGGCATCGGTGATCTTTTCATACATCTGGAAGAGGTTGCCGTATTTTCTCAAGATAACATCAGCCCCGTCACGTTTTATCGCGTCGGCGAAGTCGAGATAGACGGCAAGGCCGGTGGAACCGACGCCTTTGCCCAGATCACACTGCTCCTTGGCGTTTCTGGAAGCGACATCGCGCGGTACCAGGTTGCCGAAGCTGGGATATTTGTTTTCCAGATAATAGTCCCGGTCAGCTTCAGGAATCTGAGCCGGAGGCCTTTTGTCTTCCTTGTTCTTCGGTACCCAGACCCGGCCGTCGTTGCGCAGACTTTCGCTCATCAAGGTCAGCTTGGACTGATAATCGCCATGGACCGGAATGCAGGTCGGATGAATCTGGACAAAACTCGGGTTTGCAAAACCGGCGCCTCGTTTACAGGCGCGCCAGGCAGCGGTCACATTGGAGGCCATTGCGTTGGTCGAGAGGAAATAGGCGTTGCCGTAACCGCCCGTGCAGAGCAGAACCGCATCGGCAGCATATGATTCGGTTTTGCCGGTGAGCATATTTCTGACCACGATTCCCCGTGCTCTGCCGTCAACCAGCACGACATCCATCATTTCCCGCCGGTTGTACATGGTGACCCCGCCCTTTTGAATCTGCCGGGAAAGGGCGGAGTAGGCTCCGAGCAGAAGCTGCTGGCCGGTCTGGCCGCGGGCATAGAAGGTTCTCGATACCTGCGCGCCGCCGAAGGAGCGGTTGGCCAGCGTACCGCCGTACTCGCGGGCAAACGGGACACCCTGGGCCACACACTGGTCGATGATTTCGGTAGAGACCTGGGCGAGGCGATAGACGTTGGCCTCACGCGCCCTGAAATCACCGCCCTTGATGGTGTCATAGAAGAGCCTGAAGATCGAGTCGCCGTCATTCTGGTAATTCTTCGCTGCGTTGATGCCGCCCTGGGCCGCGATGGAATGGGCCCGGCGCGGGCTGTCATGCAGGCAGAAGGCATCGACGTGATATCCGAGTTCGGCAAGTGTTGCAGCCGCTGAGGCGCCTGCCAGTCCGGTGCCGACAACGATGACCCGGAATTTACGCCGGTTTGCCGGATTGACCAGTTTGGACTGGAAACGATGGTTGTCCCACTTCTGATCGAGCGGACCTGACGGTATGCGTGAATTCAGTTCCATTTTTAAACCTTTTCTATGTTGACTTCCAAGCCTGGGGCTCGTTGTGAAATTTCGATTAATAGGAGGCGCCGCCGATCATAAAATAGATCGGGATCCCGCCGAAAACGGCCAGGAAGAGAAGCGGTACCGCAATGGTCAATAGTGAAATCAGACAGTTATAGCGTGGGTGATTGACGCCGAAGGTCTGCAGCATACTCCAGAAACCGTGGTTCAGATGAATGGCCAGAGCAATAAAAGAGAGGATATAGAACAGGCTGTAGAAAAATCCGCTCATGTACTGCTGCACCAGGATGCTTATCTTGACGTCCTCGGGTTTGGCGATATTGAACCCGAATACATGAATGATGAGAAAAATGAAGATGATCAGGCCGGTATACGGCATGGTGCGGGAGGCAAAGGTGTTCTCGACGACGCGCGTCTGGACATGATAGCGTGAGGCGCTTTTTCTTTTTTCGAAAAAGAGCAGCAGGCCGACACCGATATGAGCAAAAACAACGACTAGAAGTCCGAGGCCAAAGAGAAGCACGAGAACGGGAAAACCATGCAGGGCATCGGCATAAATTTGAAAATATTTACTTCCCATGTATATTGCAGCGTTGCCGAAAGCATGGATCGCAAGAAACGACAAGAGCAGAAGGCCTGAGGTCGCCATCACCAGTTTTTTGCCGATTGACGTCTTGAGAAAAGAAACTAACCACATGATCGTGCACCTCTATGCATAATTGATAGAAATATTGGAAAATAACATTTTTATCGATTAGGACGGAAAAGAAAAGGTTTCTTTTTCAAACACTTATAAAATCCATTGATAGCCGTCTTCAGGCGAATTAATCCAAGATCTGATGAGTGCAGATGCAGAAAAAAAACAGATGAAGAGACAGCCGCGGTTGACGACGATAATTTTTGATCTTGACGGCACCCTGGTCGATTCGCTCGTCGATATTGCCGAAGCGGCGAACAGTGCTCTGCGGCGCATGGGGTATCCGCTTCACCCGGTTGATCGTTACCGCTATTTTGTCGGGGATGGACTGATGACGCTTGCCAGGAGAATTGGGCCTGAGGCTATCGACGAAAAGTCCGTCCACCAGATCGCAGCTGAATTCAAGACTCAGTACAAAAGGATCTGGAATCGGACATCGCGCCCCTACAGGGGTATAGAGAAGATGCTCAGGCAACTGGCCGAAAATGGCATCAACCTGGCGGTGCTCTCCAACAAGCCCGATGACTTCACCCAGATATTTGTCACTACGCTGTTTCCTGGCGTCACCTTTGGCCGGGTTTTCGGTAACCGGGAGCAGGTACCGAAGAAGCCTGACCCAACCGGAGCGCTCGAGATTGCACACTATTTCGGCTCCGAGCCGTCTTCCTGCCTTTTCGTCGGAGACACTTCGGTGGACATCCTCACCGGCAAAGCTGCCGGTATGACCTGCATCGGCGTTACCTGGGGATTCAGGGAGCGGCTTGAACTCGAGCGCGCCGGGGCCGATTTCATTATCAACAAACCTGAAGAATTGACAGCCTATGTTTTCAACGATCGCTGATACCCACCCGTATCTTCTCTACATGGCGCCGCCGCTGGTAGGTGCATTTATCGGCTACCTGACCAACAGGGTCGCTATTCGGATGCTGTTTCGGCCGTTGAAAGGGTGGTATCTGGGACCGCTTAAGATTCCGATGACACCGGGCGTTATTCCGTCAAAGCGGCATGAACTGGCGGTGAACATCGGCGAAATGGTCGGCGAACACCTGGTAACCGGGGATGAAATAAACCGGGCTCTGCAAAAAGATGATTTCCAGGAGCACCTGCGCCTGCTGATCGAAGCCCTGGCAGCATCGTTTACCAAAAAAGAGTTTGGCTCGATCAGGTCGATTGTCCCGGAAAAGTATGCATCGTATCTCTATATCGCCTACAGAACAGTAATATATCGCATTAAAGAAAGTATCCGTGTGCAGACAGGATCTGATGATACTGAAAGTAGGTTAGAAACGGTGATCGATACATTCATCGATCGGATTCTTGCAACGCCGCTGAAAGAAATCTTCAGCGCCGGCGATCGTCAGCGTATTGGTGATTCCATCGCTGATATCCTGGTCTCGGTGGTTGAGCAGGGGCAGCTCGAGGAGCGGCTCGCAGTTTTTTTCGAAGCTGAAATTGAGGGGCTGCTGCAGTCAGGTAAATCGACTGTCGATATTCTGCCCGAGCAGCTCAGCAATGGTATCATCGAGGTTGTCCGCAACCAGACGCCGCATGTCCTCGATCAGGCTGCCGGCCTGATGAAAGACCCCGATATTCAGGATAAAATCGTCGAAGCGGTAAAAAAAGCAGTCGACGAATTTATTGACACGCTCGGCCCGATGTCAACGATGGCGCGCGGGTTCCTCGATCTCGACATGGTGGAAGATAAGATCAGAGCCTACCTCGAAGACAAAGAAGGTGACATCGATGCGCTCTTCCATGATGAGGCCGTCGTTATCCGGGTCCGGGCTGCGCTGGGCGAACGAGTCGGTTCACTGCTGGCAACACCGCTGGCTGACCTGGGACTAACCGCCGCAAATGAAACGGTGCCGACCCTGGCAAGAGATCTGGCCGGTCTGATCTCGCATCTGTTGAGAAAAGGGGAGACAAAAGATGTTCTGGCTGAGCTCCTGCAATCTTCTCTTGAGCGCACCCTCGATGAACATGGCGGCGATATCGGTGCGCTGCTTGAAATGAGCGTCGGTCCAGCGCTTGTTGACAGAGGCCGCTCCCGGATCAGAAAGGCCGCGGTAGAGGTGCTGCGGTCGCCTGAAGGTCTCGGCCTTATCGATCATATCGTTGATGAGTTCGGCGGCAGCCTGCTGGTAAAACCGATCGGCAGGCTTGATCATCTGGTGCCGTCCGGCGTCATCGAAGGGGTCTGCCGTTCGCTTCAGGAGATGGCAACCCGGATTCTTGTCGCTGAAGTACCATCAGTCGTTGCTCTGATACGAATCAAGGACATGGTCTCAGACAAAATCGATTCATACGACCTGCTGCGGCTGGAACAGCTGCTGCTCTCTATCATGGCGGAGCAGTTCAAGTACATCAACCTGTTCGGGGCCCTGCTCGGTTTTCTGATCGGCTGCGCAAATCTGCTTTTTCTTGTCGGCGTGTGAGCAGTCTATAAAGGCTGGGTCGCAGCTTTCCCGGCCAGCTGGCCGCAGGCTGCGCCGATATCACTGCCCCGGCTGCTTCTGATGAATACCGAGTAGTGAGCTTTTCTTAAAATGTCCTGGAAAGCGAGAATACGTTCCCTCGTTGAAGGCTGGTATGCTGTTGTGTCGCATTCATTGTAGGCCAGCAGATTTATCTTGCACGGTATCTGCCGCAGCAGCGAAGCAAGCCGATGTGCCTCCGCGTCGGAATCATTAATTCCTTTGAGCATGATATATTCGATCATGATCCTTTTGCGTTTCTGGATCGGATAATCCCGGCAGGCCTGCAGAAGCTGTTCGATCGGATAGCGCTTGTTGATAGGCATCAGCCGGTTTCTGGTTTCATTGTCTACGGCGTGCAGGGAAACGGCCAGGTTGACGCTGGTCTTTTGCCCGAGCTGGTGCATGTTCGGCACGATTCCGCAGGTGGAGACGGTGATGCGCCGGCTGGCCAGATCGAGCCCTTTCTGATCGGTCAGAATCGAAATGGCGGTGAGCAGGTTCTCCATATTGTTCAGGGGCTCGCCCATACCCATGAAAACCAGGTTGGTGATCGGGAACCGACCGGATGATTCATCACCCGCACGAGCGCTGAGAAAGTCCCTGACTGCACAGACCTGGTTGATCATCTCCGCCGGAGTAAGGTTCCTGGTGAACCCCATCGACCCGGTCCGGCAGAAGCTGCAGTCCATCGCGCAGCCGACCTGTGATGAGATGCAGAGCGTGTTGCGGTCCGGTTCGGGTATGTTGACCGATTCGATGATGTGGCCGTCTTGAAGAGAGAATCCGAACTTGATCGAACCGTCCTTCGATAGCTCGGTGATAGGATCACTGAGATTGGAAATCCTGGCATGTTCGGGCAGAAGCGCTCGAAAGGATTTAGCCAGATCCGTCATCTGGGCGAAATCGGTTATCCCGGGCCGATACAGCCAGGCCATGATCTGCCTGCCGCGAAACGGCGGCTGTCCGAGAGACTCGGCGAAGGATTCGAGACCTTTCTGATCGAGATTTTTACAATCTGTTTTCATACTGCACAGGGTCTGCGGGTGCTCCGTTGAAACCTGCTCAGATTAAGTTGTCTGATCATATCAATGACTGTCGGCGGAGCCTGAGGGCGCGCCAATCTAGTCAGGCGGGATTCTCCAGGGCAAATCTGTGCATGAAATCAGCCAGTTTTTCGACCCCTTCGAGGCTGAATGCATTGTAGATCGAGGCCCTGCAGCCCCCGATCGAACGATGCCCCTTCAGACCTTTGAGACCCTGGGCCGCAGCGTCAATGATGAATTTTGCCTCGAGTTCTGCGGTCGGCAGGTTGAACGCCACATTCATTCGAGAGCGCGACTGCTTTTCAGCGTGTCCCCGGTAATAAGCGTTCTGATCCATGATTTCGTAGAGCAGTGCCGCCTTCTTCTCGTTGATTTTCTGGATTTCTTCGACCCCGCCTAAGGCTTCGAGCCATTGGAGGACTCGATACACGACATAAATTGCGATACAGGGAGGCGTGTTGAACATCGAACCTTTTTCTGCATGGGTACGGTACTGAAGCATGGTCGGGATCGTGTCCGGCACTCGGGAGAGCAGATCTTCTCTGATAATCACCACGGTGACCCCGGCCGGCCCGAGATTTTTCTGGGCTCCGGCAAAAATCAGACCGAACCTGGAGACATCGATCGGGCGCGACAATATGTCTGAGGACATGTCGCAGACCAGCATGGTATCCGTTTCCGGAAAGGTCTGGAACTGGGTGCCGAAAATGGTGTTGTTCGAGACCAGGTAAAGATATTCAGAGTCCTCGGCGAATTGATACTCTTCCTGCGCGGGAACACGATCGAACTTTCGCTCCTCGCTGGAAAAGGGCACGTCGATATCGCCGAAAAGCCGAGCTTCCTTGATCGCCTTTTTGGCCCAGGTCCCGGTGTTGAGATAGGTGGCTTTCTGGCCGGCAGCGAGCAGGTTCATCGGTACCATAAAAAATTGTGATGATGCGCCGCCCTGGAGAAACAGCACCTTATATCCTTCAGGTATCCCCATGAGTTTTCGAAGTAATTCTTCTGCTGAATCGATAACCGACTGGAATTCCGGTGAGCGATGGCTGATCTCCATCAAACCGATACCACTGCCTTGAAAATCGATAATATCCTCAGCGGTCTTCGTTAAGACTTCGTAGGGCAGGGTGGCCGGTCCGGCACTGAAATTTTGAACCCGGTTCATCTCATTTTCTCCTTGATTCAGGCACGCTGTTGGTGGTTAATTTATATTTAATTTCAAATATTTATTGAGGAATCTTGTTGTCTGATCGCCTCATATAAAACAATTCCCGCAGTCATTGCAAGGTTGAGGCTCCTGATATTTCTATTTTCCATCGGCAGGGTAAAGCACAGTTCATGATAGAGGGAGCGTACCTCTTCGGATAACCCTTTTGTCTCTTTACCAAAGATCAGAAAGTCACCCGGTCTGTAACATGCCTCGGTGTAAGACCTCGATGTTTTAGTGGTAAAAAACTTCAGCTGTGTTTCACTGCAGTCCGCCAGCAACTGCTCCAGGTTATCCCAGTGGACGATGTCCACGTGGCGCCAGTAATCGAGGCCGGCCCGCTTCAAATGTTTGTCCTCGGTAGAAAATCCGAGCGGATGGACAAGATGAAGCGTATTGTTGGTGGCCCCGCACAAGCGGGCAACCGAACCGGTATTGGGTGGAATCTCCGGCTCGACGAGAACTATGTTAAAGTTTGGCATTATACTGGCTGCATGTGGTGTTGGTGTTTCAGGACTTGCTTTATACTTGCTTGGCCGGCTGATCTCAACTTTATTTGACGATAGAGCTGGGGCTGATTTTCTAATGAAAATACGGCAAAGATTGATTAGATACGCTTAACAAATCGATATTGCTTGACAATCATGTCTGAAGATAAGGATTATAGAACTCACATACTGTTGCTGATCCCCAGCGTATGGCTGTTGTTTTTCTTCGCTGCAGACGCTTACCATCAAAACGTCAGAAATAACCCTGCAGTCGAGGAAAACTGGGACCTAAAAAATCTGATGATCGTCGACAGCGGCGGTGAACATGTTGCCGGCTTAATGGAAGTTTTTACACTCAAAGCAGTCCCGGTCAACAGCGCCGGCCAGCAGCTGCTGATGACAGTACCCGGGATCGGACCTGAACTGGCCCGCAGAATACTGGCGCAGCGTCAGAGCACCGGCCGATTCCAGGCGCCGGAGGATCTCGTCAAGGTTAACGGGATCGGGTCGCGACGGGCGGAACAATTCAAAGGTTATCTGAGCTTTGACTGAACCTGCTCCCACCATAATTGAGAAACCGGTCATTGCACTGATCGGGCCCACCGCCGTTGGCAAGACCGATCTTTCGATCAGGATTGCGCAAACATTCGGGTGTGAGGTCATCAGTGTCGATTCCATGCAGGTCTACCGTTACATGGATATCGGCACCGCCAAGGTGACGAAAGAGGAACAACAGCTGGTTCGCCACCACCTCATCGATATCATCGACCCTGATGAGGACTATCATGCCGCTCGCTTTGTTGCCGATTGTCTTGAGGCAATCGAGGCCATACATCGGCGGGGCGCACTACCGCTTTTGACTGGTGGAACAGGGCTTTACATTCATTCCCTGAGACGTGGACTGTTCGATGTTCCTAAAACCGATCAGCAGATTCGAGAGGGCTTGCAGAAGCGTATTGCAGAAGAGGGGAGTCAAGCGCTGCATGATGAATTGAGCGAATTCGATCCCGAGTCAGCCAAACGTGTTCACCCCCATGACCGGAGTCGCATTGTCCGGGCCCTTGAAGTCTATCTGTGCACCGGCAGAACGCAAACAGAGTTGCTCCAAAACCAGAAAGAAAAGGGCAGTACTGTGCAGTTTTCCCAGTTTATATCGACTGGAATCAGTTGTGAAAGAGAGGAGTTGTATCGCCGGATCAACCAGCGCACTGCACTGCTGTTTGAATACGGTCTTGAGCATGAAGTCAGAAGTCTGCTCAAACGCGGCTACTCTCCGAGTTTGAAGAGTATGCAATCGATTGGCTATCGGCACATGATGCACTATATTGCCGGAAACTGGAGTTTGCAGCGTTGCCTGGAGCTTCTCGCCAGAGATACGCGGCGTTACGCCAAACGCCAGTACACCTGGTTCAAAAAAGATCCATCGATCAGCTGGTTTGACCGTGAAAACAGCTCGGGCGTCGTGACCCATATCGAAGCAATGCTCAAGCAGAGCCCTCTGTGACTATACATATGGCGTCAGCGACACCAATCCACCCGGCAATCCTGGCTCATCTGAACAACCAGCAGTTGTGCAGCGAGTCAGAAATCGAAGCGTTTTTTCATCCGAAACTCAAGGATCTGCCGTCACCGTTTCTATTCGCCTCGATGGATCGCGCCGTCGACCTGGTAATAAAAGCGATCGATAACCAGGATGATATTCTTATCTGGGGCGATTACGACGTCGATGGTATTTCCGGAGCTTCGCTTCTCTATCTTTTTTTTAAACAGATCGGTATCTCGGTTAGCTGCCATATTCCCAACAGATTGACTGACGGTTACGGCTTAAACGACACTGTACTGCGTGATTATGCACGTTCGATGAAGCCCGCTAAACTGCTTATTACCGTGGATTGCGGCATCAGCAATGGTGAAGAGCTGCTCCTGGCACGGCAGTACGGCTTCAAAACCATTGTCACCGACCATCATCAGGTCGCCTCGGAGCAGCTCCATGCAGACGCAACGATAAATCCGCAGCGTCCTGACTGTTCCTTCCCGTTCACTGATCTCGCAGGTGTCGGCGTAGCCTTCTACCTGGCTGCCGCTGTCAGGTCAAGGATGAGCAAAAGCAACCTTTTGTCGGGTATATCAGCTCCTAATCTTAAGTCGTTCCTTGCTCTGGTGGCGGTGGGGACAGTTGCTGATATCATGCCGCTTACCTCGGTAAATAGACTTCTTGTCAAGGCCGGATTCGAGGCAATTGGCGAAGGTGAAAGCGACACGCTCAAGGGGCTCACGACACTGCTGAACACACTCGACATTGGGCCGAAGCACATCACCGGCGACTCGATAGCTTTTAAAGTGGCACCGACTATCAATGCGGCCGGGCGACTCGGTCAGGCCGACATGCCGCTGAGATTATTGACTTCTGAAAACAAACGGGAGGCTCAGGAGTTGTCCTCCCGTCTGGTCCAGTACAACAATCGTCGAAAAAAAATCACCGAAACATGCTTTGAAAACGCCTTACGTATATCCCGTAAAGACATAATAAGAGGTGTTTATTGTTTGGTGGTCATTGGTGATTTTCATGAGGGTGTGCTGGGGATTGTGGCTTCGAGACTGATAGAGCGGCAGCACATACCGGTGCTTGTCTGCTGTTATCAGTCCGACAACCATACGATGATCAAGGGCTCGGGAAGGGCGCCTGCCGGCTGGGATCTTTATCGCCTGATCGAGGGAAGCTCTGAACATTTAAACAGCTTCGGGGGACACGAACTGGCAGCCGGGTTTTCGCTCCGGGCAGACAACTTTTTACCTTTCAAGCAAAAAATCGAATCTTTAGCATCCGTGAAATCAAAAGATATTCTATGTGATAACAAAGAGGTAGAGAATTTTTTAATTGAATTAAGCCTTTCTGATGCGTTAAATACAACCCTGCTTGATAATCTACACAGTCTGGAGCCGACTGGAGAGGCTAATCCCAAGCCGCTGTTCGTCGACAGCCATGCTCGTTTTGTTTCGCACAGATCATTTGGTAAAAATATGGCCCACCTAAAAGGTGTTGTTCGCGGAACCTATGATAATATAGCTGTACTCGGTTTTAACCTGGCCGACAAAGCCAGGGCAATCGATCCGCAGCGGCCATGCCGAGTCGTTTATTACCACAGCCTCGAAACCTACAATGGCGCAACAAGGTGGCAGATCATGATAAAGGATATCAGTCAGTGATGGGCGTGGCTTCTTTAATCTGGAAAATACTACCCATCGGGGCACTGCCAGAAAAGGGCATATCAGTATTTGGTTATAAGCAGCGTAGTATTAATGTGCATCCTGCGATTTAACATAATATACATTATGCGACATTGACGTGGTGAGAGAAATCTGCCCGAACATGGTCAAACGCACTTAGATGCTTACGGTAATTGGTTAAAGCTTCTGTATGAAAACGCTTCTGTTTCAACACCAGTAAAACTACCTAGATATAGTTATATAGAAAGAAATCATGAACAATAAGGGAGAGATCGGCCATGGCCTCTGATTCATACAGCGAACCGCTGGTGAGCCGCTATACCAGCACGGAAATGCAGTACCTGTTTTCCGATGAGATGAAGTTTTCTACCTGGCGTCGCTGTTGGGTAGCTCTGGCCGAGGCGCAATATGAACTTGGACTCACGGATTTGATCAGTACCGAAATGATCGATCAGATGAAGGCCAACGTGACCAGCATCGATTACGACCTTGCCCGGAGAAAAGAAAAGGAGATCAGACATGACGTCATGGCTCATGTCTTTGAGTTCGGTACAAAGTGCCCTGCTGCCGAACCGATCATACATCTGGGAGCGACATCTCAGTTCGTCGTCTGTAATACCGATCTGATTATCCAGAAAGAGGCATTTAGGCTGGTCAGGAACGGCTTAATCAATGTCATAGCCCAGCTTGCTGACTTTTGTGGCCGTCACAAAGCGCTTCCGACCCTCGGATTCACCCATTATCAACCGGCTCAGCCGACTACGGTAGGTAAAAGAAATACACTCTATATCAATGACATATTGCTGGATCTTCTATCTCTTGATCAGTTTGTTTCGCAGATGGCGGCACGGGGGGCTAAAGGTACCGTCGGCACCCAGGCTACATTTCTCGAGTTGTTTAAAGGAAACCATGAAAAAGTACGGCAACTCGATACGTTGGTAGCTCGAAAGCTGGGCTTCAGCGATGCGATTCCGGTGACCGGCCAGACCTACAGCCGCAAACTCGATATGAAGTTGGCGGAAGTTCTGGCTGGAATTGGAGCTACAGCTCATAAGTTTGCGGTCGATCTGCGCCTGCTTTCCAATCTCAAAGTTCAGGAGGAACCGTTTGCAAAAAATCAAACCGGTTCATCCGCCATGGCCTATAAACGCAATCCGATGCGATCAGAGCGAATGACCGGCCTGGCTCGAAAGCTGATGGGATTGACTGCCGACTTTTCCGCCACGTATGCCAATCAGTGGTTTGAGCGAACGCTCGATGATTCAGCGATTCGACGGATGGATATTCCTCAGGCCTTTCTGCTTACCGATGCGATATTGAAGTTATTTATCAACATAACCTCTGATATGGTTGTATATCCGGAGCAAATAAATAAGCTCTTGAGGGCTGAATTACCCTTTATGGCCACCGAAAAAATCCTCATGGAGGCGGTCGAAAAAGGAGCCTCTCGCCAGGATATTCATGAGATTATTAAAGTTCATTCCGTTGCGGCCGGCCAGGTTGTTAAAAATCAGGCCCTGGAAAATGATCTGTTCCTCCGCCTGGCTGAAGACGAAAAGATACCGTTTACTTACGATGAACTTCTGGCCATGACCGATGACCTGGTGCAGTTCACCGGCCGAGCCGTCCAACAGACGGAAGAATTTCTCAATGAGATTGTTTTCCCGCTGCTTGCTGAGAACAAAGATCATTTCCAGCCGCTTGACGCCTCACTCAACGTCTAGCGAGTTATACATCGATGAACAATTGCAAACAGGTGCTGGTGGACACCTATTATATAATTGCACCCGAGCGTTTTCATTATCTCAAGTTTATTGTCGAAGGTTATGACAACCTGGCCGTGGTATCTTCAGTATCGAGTCCCAGCGGCGTGGTGCGCCTTAAATGCAGTCGAGAAAGTCTACCCGAGTTACTGGCCGTGGTAGCAGACATTGCCGGGTCAATTAAGCGCCCCATCTGGTAATCTTATTTCTTCGTTATATTTTCTATCTTATGAATAATAAGTCTTTTTTTATAAAAACATTCGGCTGTCAGATGAATATCAGGGACAGCGAAATCATGGCCCAGAAATTATCGGAGGCCGGCTATATTGAGGCCGGCTCGATTGATGATGCCGGTCTGATTCTGTTGAACACCTGCTCGGTACGGGGCAAAGCCGAGCAAAAGGTGTTCAGCTTGCTGGGATCATTGAGAAAAACGAAAAAAGCCAAGCCTGAGTTGAAAATCTGTGTTGCCGGCTGTGTGGCTCAGCAGGAAGGTCAGCGCATCATCGACAGGATGGAACATGTGGATCTTGTCGTCGGTACCCAGCAGATATACAACCTGCCGCAACTGCTCGGCGCCCTCCCTGATGATAAAACCGCGGTCAATCTCTCCGATACATACGAAATTCCACGTTTCATCCCTGTGATCGACCAACCAGCTGATACAGCTTCCGCTCACAATCTCAATGATGTTTTTCAGTTTTCGCGCTTTGTTACCATTATGCAGGGGTGCAATAATTTCTGCACCTATTGCGTCGTTCCCTATACCAGAGGCAGAGAAGTCTCGAGAAAAGCTGCCGACATCATAGCTGAGGTTGAGACCCTGGTTCGAGCCGGTGTTGTCGAGGTCACCCTGCTCGGCCAGAATGTGAACTCCTACGGCTCCACCAATCCCGTTATCGACGGCGGCTCATCATACAGTTTCGCCGACCTGCTTGAAGACATCTCAGAAATCGACGGCCTCAAGAGACTCCGTTTTACTACCTCCCACCCAAAGGACCTGTCAGGCCGGCTGATCAACTGTTTTGAGACAATCAAGAACCTCTGCCCGCAGATTCACCTGCCCGTCCAGTCAGGATCAGACAGGGTCTTGAAGCTGATGAACCGCAAATATCGTATCGCCGACTACCTCGAAAAGATCAATCGGTTAAAAGCGGTCCGCCCCGATATAGCGATTACCACCGATATCATTGTCGGTTTCCCGGGCGAAACGGAAGAAGATTTCCTGGCCACCGTCGATCTTCTCGAAACGATCAGATATCACGGTTCATTCTCGTTCAAGTACTCAGATCGGCCGGAGACACGCGCTGCGGCTCTTGACGGTAAGCTGAGCGAAGAGGAAAAGGGGCGGCGCCTGCAGATATTTCAAAAGCGTCAGGATGAAATCAGTCTTGAACGCAACCGTGAATACCGAGGTACGAGCAGAACCATACTTGTCGAGCAGAACGGTGGTGGGAAACTGATGGGCAGGACCGACACAAACCATATCGTCCATGTTGAAGAGGCACCGGTGACGCTGTCGGCAGGAGACTTTGTCAGTGTCGAGGTCACCTTTGCCGGAGCACATTCACTCAAAGGCGTCATCAGGCAACATTCCTGACCCGGCTACTCCTCCCCTTCTCCACCCGCCGCTTCTTCAGTGCTTTCTTCAGAAACGGCCGGTTCTTCAGCACCTGGATCAAGTCCTGGCAGGCTCGAGGAACCGCGTTCTTTGAGGACACGTTCCGTCGATTCGACGACCCGGCGGGCCACTCGCGGCGACACCCGTTTGCCTTTGGCGCCGGCCCCCTTGACCAGAAACTGATCAAAGTCGATCTCGACGACATTGCTCTTCGCCCGCCGGGACGGTACCAGGCTGACCCGGGCGTGCTTGTTTTCCCCGATCAGCAGCAGCAGAATACGCGAACGTTTATGGCGGGGAAACAGGCGGTATTCTTTTTCAAGGATAAATTTGGGTGATTTGAAGCGCTTCACGTAGGCAAGGTTTTCCTTGCCGTCACGGTAAACGATATTGAAAATAACCCCTTTATTGAAGACGGCGGCGTATTCGATCTCTTCTCCGACAAAGAGTTTTTCAGGTACCGGTACGACCTTGTAAGTACCGTCGGCAGATATCAGCAGCAGGCGGTCGTATTCTGAACAGGAAAAAGTGATGTCCTGCTCGTCGTTTTCAGTCTTGATTGCATGGCCGAGAAAACCGCTCTCCCGGTGGTAACCGACGGTGAGATTTAAAAGCGCCACCTTTCTTGCTTCGACCTCGGAAAAGTGCGTGATCTCTGAGAGCCGCGGGTGTTCATCCGCGTAGTTTTTCAGGAGGCTGTCGATATAGCTGATGGTGTAACCGACGGTGTCTTCGAGATGCGTGTTCACCTCTTTGATATCCTTACGCAGACCTTTGATTTCCTTAGCCTGTCGATCGATATCATAGCGGGAGATACGCCTGATCTTGATTTCCAGCAGCCGCTCGATATCCTCACGGGTAACCGGCTGCTCAAGAATTTTGATAAACGGTTTCAGTGAGCCATCGACCGTGGCGATGACTTTTTCATACGTTGGTACTTCCTCGATCTCTTTGTAGAGGCGCTCCTCAATAAAGATTTGCTCGAGCAAGCGGCCGTGCAGTTTCTGTTTGAGCCGTGCCAGCTCGATTTCGAGCTCCCGGGTCAGGTCGTTAACCAGCTTTTCGGTGTTAAAGCGCAACACTTCATTAACCGTGGTCGTTTCCGGCATATTGCCGCGAATCAAGGTTAAATTGGTGTGCAGAGACATCTCACAATCGGTAAAGGCATAGAGCGCCTTGATCGTATCTTTTGCGTAGATGTTTCGCGGCAGTTTGATTTCGATCTCCACTTCTTCAGCGGTGTAGTCGTTAATCGATAAAATCTTGATCTTGCCGCTTTTTGCCGCTTTTTCAATGGAATCGATCAGCGATGAAGTGGTGGTGCCGTAAGGGATTTCAGTGATGGTGATGGTCTTTTCATTTTTCTCGACCATTCGAGCCCGGCAGCGGATCTTGCCGTGGCCTTTGTCGTAATCGCTAACATCGACCAGTCCTTTCTGAAGAAAGTCCGGGTAGATTTCAAAATCTCTTTCTTCGAGAATGGCGATCTGAGCTTCGAGCAGTTCCCTGAAATTATGCGGCAGAATGCGGGTTGCCATGCCGACGGCAATACCATCAGCTCCCTGGAGCAGCAGCAGCGGGATTTTCGCCGGCAGTGAAACCGGTTCCCGGGCTCTGCCGTCGTAGGATTCGGTATACTCGGTCAGGTCCTTGTTGAAAAGCACTTCCCGGGCCAGCGGAGAAAGGCGGCACTCGATATAGCGGGCCGCAGAGGCCTGATCTCCGGTGAAGACGTTGCCGAAGTTTCCCTGACGGTCAATCAGATACCCCTTGTTGGCAAGATTGACCAGCGCGGCGAATATCGAAGCATCGCCGTGCGGGTGCAGCTTCATTGTCTCGCCGACGACGTTGGCGACCTTGTGAAAACGGCCGTCATCCATATTGTGCAAAGTCTGCAGCAGGCGGCGCTGGACCGGTTTCAGACCGTCTTCAATGGCGGGAATGGCCCGTTCCTTGATGACATAGGAGGTATATTCGAGAAAATTATATTCGAAAAGTTTATGTAATCTGCCGGTCTGGTCTGTCATGTGGAATCAGGTTCCCTTGCATTTTCTGCTATATCAGATGCTCAATGATGTACTGTTTGCGTTCAGGCGTGTTTTTGCCCATATAAAATGAGAGGACTTTCGATACCTGGCTGACGCTGTCGATGGTCACGTTTTTCAATCTGATGTCGCCGGCTATGAACTGTTTGAATTCCTTCGGGCTGATTTCTCCCAAGCCCTTGAACCGCGTTGTTTCGACCCCGCGTTTCTGTTTTCCCCTGCCCTGCAGTTTTTTGGTCGCCGCCTCTTTTTCCCGGTCCGAATAGCAGTAAATGGTCTCCTGCTTATTCCTGACCCGAAATATCGGGGTCTCCAGAATATGGATGTGGCCGAGCTTGACCAGCGGTTCGAAATAGTGAAGGAAAAAGGTCAGCAGCAGGTTGCGGATATGCAGGCCGTCGACGTCGGCGTCGGTGGCGATAATGACTTTGTCGTAGCGCAGGTCTGAGATTGAGTCTTCGATGTTGAGCGCCTGCATCAGCGAGTACATCTCGTCGTTTTTATAGAGCAGATTGAGCTTTTGCCCCAGGACGTTCATCGGTTTTCCCTTCAACGAGAAGACCGCCTGAGTCATCGGGTCGCGCGATGAGACAATAGAGCCGGCGGCGGATTGACCTTCGGTGATGAAGATCATATTCTCCCGGTCGGGTTTGGACGGCTTATCGCGGGTAGGATGATATTTGCAATCTTTGAGCTGGGGAATCTTCAGCGCTACTTTTTTAGCTTTGGCACGGGCTTCTTTGCGAACTGACTGGAGTTCCTTCCTGATCTTTTCGTTTCTGAGGATTTTGGAGATCAGAATTTCGGCGCGCTCGCTGTTTTTGTAGAGCTCGCTGGAGACTGCCTCTTTAACCGTATTGACGATCCAGGAGCGCACTTCGGTGTTGCCGAGTTTGTTCTTGGTCTGCGATTCGAATACCGGCTCCTTGATTTTCACTGACAGGGTGCCGACGATCCCGTCCCGTACATCCTTGTTGACGAATTTCTTTGGAGAGAATTCGTTGATTCCTTTCAGGATGCCTTCGCGAAACGCCGAGAGATGCGTCCCCCCCTCGCTGGTAAAAGTGCCGTTGACGAAGGAATAATAGGAATCGCCGTAGGAATCGGTATGGGTAAAGGCGAATTCAAGAGTCGCGTCCTTGTGGTAAATCGGTTCGTAGAGATTGTTCCCGTTTATCTCGTTGGCCAGCAGGTCGAACAGTCCGTTGGTCGAATGATACAGCTTTTTGTTACAGTATAATTTCAGACCGGCGTTGAGATAGACATAGCGCCAGAGGCGCTGATCCAGAAACGATTCATCGTACTGATAGTCGCCAAACAACTCGGGGTCGGGCAGAAATTCGATCAGGGTGCCGTCTTTTTCCTCTGTCGCCCCGCTTTGCTTGCCTTTCAAAACGCCCCTGCTGAAGTGGGCCGAGGCGAATTCCCCTTCCCTGAAAGCGGTAACCTTGAAATAGTCGGACAGCGCGTTGACAGCCTTGGTGCCGACGCCGTTGAGCCCTACCGAGAACTGAAATACATCGGTATTGTACTTGGCGCCGGTATTGATCACCGAGACGCACTCGATGATTTTGCCGAGCGGAATCCCCCTGCCGAAATCGCGGACCCTGGTCAGGCCGTTTTCTTCGATCTCGACGTTGATGCGTTTGCCGGCTCCCATGATGAATTCATCAACCGCATTGTCGATAACTTCCTTGAGCAGAATATAGATGCCGTCATCCTGGTGGGAACCGTCACCGAGACGGCCGATATACATGCCGGGGCGCTTCCTGATATGCTCGAGCGAGCTCAGGGTTTTTATCTTGCTTTCATCATAAATTTCTTCGGGTTTGAGCATGGCGCAGGCGGTCGATGAGTTTAATCTGATGAAACTGGCGGCATAATATTTTATTTGCGGTCATTACGCAATAGAGCTGATGTGCCAAAAAAAAACCGTCTCATCGTTAGATTCTCATAACCCGCTCACAGTCGGGACAGATCCAGGTCGGACCGTTGCTGATGCCCCACTTGTTTTCCTCAAAACAATCGGGGCAGATCTGAAAGCCGCACGGGCAGTTCCAGCAGAACGGTTTCTTGTCACGGCAGCAGCTGCAGACATAGTCACCCAGCCTCCGCCGTCGATATCCTATTCTCTTCTTTTCAGCCATGGCTCAGCTCTTCGCGCATCCAACTGCGATAGCCGCGGTCTATTTCGATGATTTCAGTGGCGATGATCTCCGGGACTTCGTAGGTGTGAATAGAGCGAATAGCCGCGGCCAGCTGGTCGAACAGATGCCGGTGACTTTTGATGGCGAGCAGATATTCGTCATCCCGGGCAATCTCATCTTTCCACCAGTAGAAGCTGGTCATCGGAGCCATGATTTGAGCACAGGCCGCCAGCCGTTTCTCCAGTGCCAGCCTGGCGATCTTTTCGCAGATGCTCTTATCGTCGCAACTCGTGTATACCACAATCGGTTGGATATCCTGCTGCATGATGCCTCCATGAGAGGTTTGAGAATTGGCGAATAGAGATAGAAACCTTTTTCCCACCATTTTACATTTTTAACCGGCCGGGACAAGACGAAATATGGTACAATCCCGAGCCATATTTCTCACCCATCACGATACTCATTACAGAGACGGAGCCGCCATGCTGTTTGTCATTGACGTCGGCAACACCCATACCGTTGCCGGAATAATCGAGAAAGAACGGATCAGCCGCCAGTGGCGCATCAAGACCGACCCGGCCATGACCGCCGATGAACTTGCAATTCAATACAGCAACCTGTTCTACATGGCCGGCATCGACGCCTCGGCTGTGTGCGGTATCGTTTTGTCAAGTGTTGTGCCGCAGCTCGAATCCGCTTATTATCAGTCCTGCTCTCAGCTTTTCAGCCTCCCTTCAGGTGTCGAGATGATCAATGTCTGCGCCGAAAATGTCGCAGATATTATCGACGTGAAGCTGACCAATCCGTCAGAAATAGGAGCAGATCGCCTGGTCAACGGCATCGCCGCCTGCCATCTCTGCCGCGCCAACGCGATCGTCATCGATTTTGGCACGGCTATAACGTTTGACTGCATTTCTCAAAACCGTGAATACCTCGGAGGCCTGATCCTCCCCGGCCTGCACGTTTCCCTGGGGGCCCTGAGCAGCAAAGCGGCCAAACTGCCGCAGATCGACCTGCGTCAGCCGCCCCAAAACGTTATCGGTACCAGCACCGTGTCGGCCATGAAGAGTGGTGTCCTCTTCGGCTATGGTGCGATGATCGAGGGCCTTATCGAAAAAGTCAGAGACGAAATGGCTCGCTCCGGACTGAACGATCCTGTTGTGTTTGCAACCGGCGGTATGGCATCGCTGCTGGTCGAGTACGCGCCGTCAATCGAGCGGGTCGAACCCAACCTGACCCTGACCGGTCTGGAAATTATCTATCGTCATTTCCGGGAGCGCAGATGAAACGTTTCCCTGAGCCGCTCAATCCCGGGGACCTCATCGGTGTTGCCGCCCCCGCCGGCTACCTCGAGCAGCATGAACGATTTCATCAGGGGCGGGTCATCATCGAGGAGATGGGTTTTACCTTGGCTGAACCGGAAAAGCGCTGGCCAGGGTATGGCTATCTGGCCGATAATGACCAGGCCCGGGTCGCGGAATTGCACCGCTTATGGGCCAACCCGGAAATCAAGGCAGTCATGGCGCTGCGCGGCGGCTTCGGGTGTCTTCGACTGCTCCGCTCACTTGACCTCTCACTGATCGGCAAACAGCCCAAGCTTTTTGTCGGTTTCTCAGACGTTACCGTTTTGCATGCGGTTTTCTGCAACGAGGCCGGCATTGTCAGTCTGCATGGTCCCGGACTGGCTTCACTATCAATATCTGATCAGCTCAGCCGGGAACGGCTCTATCACTGTTTGCGGGGTGAGTGGCACCGCAGCCTGGTGGAAAATATCGAGGTGATCAGAGGCGGAGACCCGGTCACCGGTACGCTGCTTGGCGGGAATCTGGCAAGCCTCAATACGCTGCTCGGTACCCGCTGGTTCCCGGATCTGCGCGGCGCCGTTCTCGTGCTCGAAGATATCAACGAACCTCTCTACCGGCTGGATCGTCTTTTGACCCAGCTCTGGTTGAGCGGTGCCGTCGATTCGCTCAAAGGCATCATCCTCGGTCAATTCAGCGATGATGATACTGAGGCCATGGAGTGTCTGCGCCGTAATGAATTCGTCTGGAACCGGGTCGCTGAACTGACCTCCGGTACATCGATACCGATCTGGGGAAATTTCCCGGTCGGCCATACTCGGCGAAACCTGACGCTGCCACTGGGGGCCCAGTGCCGGATGGACAACCGGGAGGGCCGGCTAGACTTCAGCGCCGATAAACAAGGTGATTGACGAACGCTGGTGATAATTGTATAAATATTGCTTAATCAACTGATCATTATCAAACTTCAACTACGGGTTATTACTTAATGTTTGGGACAATGAGACGATTTTCAATGCTGTTGGCCTCAGCCGCAATGCTGGCACTGATCTGCTTTTCTTCCGCATCCGCCGCTGAATATGTCAGCGTCACCGGCGATAACGTCAACGTCAGAACCGGAGCCGGCACTGATTATGAAGTGTCGATGGAGCTGTTCGAGGGTTACCCGCTGAGAGTGCTCGAGACCCAGGGTGAGTGGCTGAAAATTGTCGATTTTGAAAACGATTCCGGGTGGATTCACCAGTCGCTCGTTACCGACGGCAATACCGTCATTGTCAATGGTAACAAGAACGTCAATATGAGAGCCGAACCAAGCACTGACAGTACGATAATCGCCACCGTCGACCGGGGTGTGGTTATGACCAGGCTTGAAACTCAGGGCAACTGGCTCAAGCTTGAGCACGCCACCGGACTGGTCGGCTGGATATACAAGCCCCTGCTCTGGCCTTAATCCGCACAGGTCATTACCTGTTGAGACTGGTGAGCTGAGTTATCCGCGAAGCCAGGTTGAGCGGCAGCCTGACAGTTTTTCCGGCCTTGTTTCTGAACAGCAGGAATGAATGTTCCAGTGCGTGAAGAAAGAGGTTCCTGGTCAGCGCCACATCTGCTCTGCAATAGTCGGCAATCTCTTTTAATTTCCCTTCTTTGAACCAGGCCAGCGCCTGCAGCCCGTCACCTGTTTTTTTTGCTCCCAGCGTTTCCTTGGCCAAACGGTTCAAGCTCAGCCGATAACCGAGCTGGTTATGAATTTCTTCAAGCAGATCAAGAGTCGGCAGTGCAGCCAGATTTTGTTTCGTGTAAGCGGATAAAACCCGGTAATCGAACCTGCGGTTGTTGAAACCGACCACCAGATCGCACCGGCACAGGTGATCAACCAGGTCGTTGACCTCATCTTCGAGATAGGTGACGAAACCGTCGAGTCGGGCGTCATAGACGACGCCAACCGACATCCCCATCTTTTCCGCTTTGTTCCAGCCCCCAACTTCTTCAGCCGAACGCCTGGTTTCCAGATCGAAAACGCAATAGTTATCAGGCAGGCAATCGAGGCCGACTGGAGCGGGGACTGGGGTTTTTTTCTCTGGCTTCGGGAGTAAAGCTAAGGATTTCCGGGTAGCGGAATCATCGGTTTCAGTACCGCTCTTTTTTGAATGAACGATGTTTTCAAGCAAATACAGGCACGCACTTTTGTCTATGGGGCGGTTGCCGGAACCGCATTTGGGCGAGTGAACGCAGGACGGGCAGCCGAGTTCGCAGCCGCATGAACTGACCGTTTCAAGGGTCTGGACCAGCAGCTCTTCGAATCGTCCGTATGCTTCTTCGCTGAGCCCTGCGCCGCCATCATATCCGTCGTAGATGAATATTGAAGCGCGGTCGGTCTGCTGGTGATGCGGACAGGAGATGCCGCCGATATCGTTTCTGTCGCAGAGAATCAGCAGCGGAAACATCGCAATCATGGCATGTTCAATGGCATGAATCGCTCCCATGAAATGCATCTTTTTGTCTTCAAGCCGATGCCGCTGATGATCCTGCAGATCGAGCCACAGCCCTTCTGTTTCAATGATCTGTTCCGGGAGCTCCAGCGGGTGGGTGGAAATAACTTTATGGGTAAAATTGTTGATCTTGGAATAACCCAGAACCTGTTCGGTGACCTTGAGGCGCCCCCACGAGAGCCGACTGCCGAACACCAGCTTGGTTTTCAGCCGCTCGAGTATTTCTGTTTCTTTATGGATTCTGGTCCTTGTGTGCCAGTTTGATTTCGTTTCTTGAACAATGATTTCCCGGCCCTGCAGGTCGAGCCGCTGGACCTCCAGTATGGTTGATGAATGAAGGTAGACGGCGCCGGGGTGGGTTTCTTTCAGGGCCCGGCCGGCATCGATTTCGCCTATGACTTCACCGCTCTGCCGATCGATAATCGACATCTGCACCCCGCCTCCCCTGAGGCCGACAAGGTTTTGCGGTTTTTTCCGGCTGGCATACCAGACGATCCTGCTTGCGTCCCGGTACAGTACAGAATCATCGGTAAGAGATTCAAGCGTTGAGACAAGTTCGGGAGATTCTCTTAAGAGCGGTTCTTCGACATCCAGCGGCGACTCGGCCGCAGCGCAATGGAGGTGTTGCCTGGAAATTCTCTGGTTATGAGGATTTAGCGCGGCATGTTCAGGCTTTCTATTAAAAAAATCCTCGGGAGTTCTCATGAAATGCTGGTCGAGGGCATCCTCGCCTCCCACCATGATCACGGCCGACTCCTTTGCACGCCTGCCGACGCGGCCGCCGCGCTGCCAGGTAGCCATCACCGAACCGGGATAGCCGACCAGGATACAGAGATCGAGATCACCGATATCGATGCCGAGTTCAAGGGCCGAGGTCGATATGACTCCCAGCAGCTCGCCCGTTGCCAGGCTGCGCTCAATATCCCGCCGCTCCTCGGGCAGAAAACCTGCCCGGTATGAACGCAGCCGATGTGCCAGGTGACCGATTCGTGGCTTTGTCCACATGGTTATCAGCTCGGTCATCTTCCTCGATTTCGTATAAACGATGGTCCTCAATCCGCGCTTGACCGCGGCTTCGAGCAGCTGCGCAGCAGTATGCGCGGCGCTGTCCCAGGGATTCAGGAAGAGCATATGTTTCCTGCCTGTCGGAGCACCGCTTCTGGTAATCACCTCTACCTGCCTGCCGATCAGTTTTTCGCCAAGCTGAGCAGGGTTGCCAATGGTGGCCGACAGCATAATGAACCGGGGAGCCGAGCCGTAATAAGCGGCGATACGGATGAGCCGCCGCAGGACCCAGGCCATATGGGAGCCGAACAGTCCCCGGTAGGTGTGAACTTCGTCAATGACCACGTAGCGCAGATTGCTGAAAAATGCGCTCCAACTGTCGTGGTAAGCCAGCAGTGAGAGGTGGACCATGTCCGGATTGGTTATGATGACCGGCGGCGTCTTTTTCCTCAGCCTGGCGCGCTCGGATGGTTTTGTGTCACCGTCATATACCGCGCAGAACGGTTTACAGTTCTGTTCCGGGTTTTCAAACGCGCGCCCATGAAGCTCGGAGAGGATTCTCTTCTGGTCCTGTGCCAGAGCCTTGAGCGGAAAAAGATACAGAGCATGGGAATCAGGTTCTGAAAAACAGTGCTGCAGTACCGGAATATTATAGATGAGGCTCTTGCCTGAGGCGGTCGGGGTGGCAACCACCAGGTCCCGGTCTTCAGATATCAGTTCAATAGCTTCGGCCTGATGGGTGTAAAGATCGGTGATATGTTTGCTTTCGAGCGCCAGAAGCAGGCGGCCGGAAAGCGCTGTGCCGAGCTTTTTAAAGGATGGCCTGCACGGCTCGATAACCTTGTGACAGACAATCTGACTGCCGAACTTGGGCGATGCTGCAAGCGCCTTGATATAGTCTTTGATGTCGCTTTTATTCACACTGTTTTGAATGGGAAGTCAGCAAGCCTGCGGTAAGGGTATTGCTTAAATGAGGCTGGTACCTTATTGTCTTCTGCTGTATGTTTTGTGAAACCGTGCAAACGCTTTTAACTAAATGGTTTTTACTGATTCAAGCAGGAACCGCCAACGCCGTATGAGTACGATATCGACACTTGGGCCGCATGGCTCTGATGCATGCCAGGCTGCACTTCAGTACGATCCTGGAGCGAAACTGATTCTTTTCAACCACATTGATGATGTACTGACTTGTGCTGAAACGGGACAGTCCGACTTCGCGCTCATCCCTGTTTATAATACCCGCGAAGGTGAAATCAAAGAGTATTTCCGGGTAATGGACGAACTCGGCCGGAATTTCTGGGTCGACAATGTCGTGCTGCCGATTCATCTTTCCATGGGCGGCATCGACCGGGGCCTGACCTTTGATCAGATCGCTTACATCTATGGTCGATCCAGCGTTTTGAATCAGTGTGAAAACTACATAAGCCGCAATATGCCTCAGGCAACACGCGTCTCGGTCTATGATATCAGCCAGGCGGTTGAGGAAATGAAAGCTGATTTAGGCGAGAATTCTGTCCTGATCGATACCGAGGAAGTTATCACCTCCAACGACCTGCTGCTGGTCGATCGGGAGCTGGCCGCCCACAACCGGACCCGGTTCGCAATTATCGGTCGCGCCCCCCGGCCGCAGTCGGGTTACGACGCCACTTCGATCATTACCAGGCCGCTGGCAGACCGTGTCGGTCTGCTGGTCGACACCCTCAACGAATTTACCCGGCGCGGGATCAACATCGTCGATCTGCGCTCCAGAAACGATATCGAAACCCAGAAACTGCAGATCTATCTGGAAATCGAAGGGCACCGGGAAGACCCGCTCCTGGCCGAGGCACTCAGCGATATTGAGCGCAGGATAATCCAGGAACCCAATTGTTTGAAGATACTTGGCTCCTTTCCGCGGGTCGATATGCGGGTTAAACATATCAGCTCTTTTGGCTTTATCGGTTCAGGGTCGATGAGCCGCTGGTTCTCCGAACAGCTGCAGAGTGAGGGCTACGACACGCTTATAACGGGGCGCTCGACTGAACTGAGACCGGAGCAGATGATCGGGCAGGTCGATGTGGTCATGGTCTGCGTACCGATATCGGCCACCACCGAAACAATCAGAACGTATGGTCCGCTGCTCAGAGACGGCCAGGCCCTGATTATCCTGGCAGGTGAATCGGAGAAGCCGCTTGATGCCGCCCTTGAAGTCACCGGTGAAGGGGTTGAGGTGATGCTGGTGCACAACCTCTGGGGTCCCCAGGTGGTGACCATGAAAGACAAAAATGTCGCGGTGGTAAAAAGCAGGCGCAGCGGCAGCTTCTGCAACGAATTCGAATCGTTTCTCTACAAATACGGCGCCGAAATATATCAGGATTCTGCGGCAAAACATGATCTGATGATGGGAGTCAGCCAGAAACTGCCGACAACGATATCGGTCGCCCTGGCGATGACCCTTGCTGAGCATGATATCGACTATGAAGATATCGATTCCCACTCCACCCTGACCTCGCTCTACGGGATACTGGCCATGGCCAGAACTCACAGCCAGAACCCGAGAACCTATGCGGAGATCATGGCAACCAGCGGCGAAGGTAAAAAAATCGTCGCCAGTTTCAGCGCCAATCTGGAAAAAATTTCGGCTCTTGCCGAGCAGCGATTGATCGAAAAACTTGCTGAAATAATAGAACGTAATCGTGGAGCCATGCCGGCTGATTTCGTCAAAGCAAAAATGAGCCAGGCCCAGGCCGTTGACGCTGTTCTCAGCGACATCGGTTTCAAGGGTGAGTGAAAAATAGTTTAGCTGAACACTGACAATAACAAGAACCAAGGACTAGAGCTTACCTATGATTAATGACTACCGACGTTATTTTGAAGACATTCCTGTCTGCCCGCACTGTGACAAAGAACTATCCTGTTGTGAAGCTCCGCCGATACATATCGGTGACGGCCTCGGCTGGGGTTCTGAAGTTCTCTATATTTGTCTTAACGATGAATGCAAACTGTTTGTCAACGGCTGGGCCCAGATCGAAGAAAAATATGGACACAACTCTTCCTACCGGTATATGCAGCTGCCTGGAAGTACTGAAGCTAACGTTATGATGGTCGGTTCAGAAGATGCTTTCAAGGGCAGCATCATTGATCTCGACGTTGTTGAATCTCAGAACGCGCGTTTCAAAAAAGAAAAAGAGGCACTCAAGGCACTCGAAACCGCTGTCGAAGACAAAAACCTTGAACCGGCCCTGTACCTGATCCTCGATGAAGCGGCTGCGGTGGCAGGACGTAAAGAGGCAATATCCAAACTGGTCGCCATCAATGATCTGTCCTGCATCGATCCAATCAGAAATCACCGTTTCAGAGACACCTCGGTGGAGTCTGAGTGCACCATGGCGCTGGCCCAGCTTCTCAAGGCCAATTTCAAAAAAGAGTGTCCCTATTGCGCCGAATTGATCAAGCAGAAGGCCTCGGTCTGCATGCACTGCGGCAAAGAGTTGTAATCTTTTTTTTGCTTGAAAAAGTGGGACTCTACGAGTATAAAATGCGGTTTCTCAAAAGATCATCACAATCAATGCAGGACATGTGGTGGGTGTAGCTCAGTTGGTTAGAGCGTCTGGTTGTGGCCCAGAAGGTCGGGGGTTCAAGTCCCCTCACTCACCCCATTAAACGCAAGCTCCCCCGCTGTTCCAGCTCGGGAGCTTTTCTTTTTTAACCCGTAACCGGCACATCGATTCTCATGAACCGTCACGAACCTTCCAAACTTGATCATCCTGAAATTCGAGCCGCCCTTTTTCACCCTCGCCGCGAGCAGAAAAATCAAACACCGCCTTCCTGCCGGGAGATTGAAATTCCCGTCGGCGATGATGTCCTGCTCGGCTGCCGTTTCTTTGAGAACTCGGCCGCTGCTGCCAATATCCTCTACTTTCACGGTAATGGCGAAACGGTTGGGGACTATGATGAGATCGGACCGCTTTTTCTCGAGGCCGGTCTCAATGTCTGTATCGTCGGTTATCGGGGTTACGGCTGGAGCGGCGGCAGTCCGAGTGTCTCGGCACTCTATCATGACAGCGCGGTCGCACTCGATTTTTTTATCGATTACTGCAGGGACAACGGTCTCTGTTCAGATATTTTCGTAATGGGCCGCTCATTGGGCTCGGCATTCAGCATCGATCTCGGCTACACCAGTCCCGACAAATTAAAAGGTATTATTATCGACAGCGGCTTCGCCTATACGCTGCCACTGGCGATGCGGCTCGGATACGATGTCGCAGGGTCGGGGCTCACGGAGGAAGACTGTTTCAACAATCTGGCCAAGATAACCGAAATCGAGATTCCGACGCTTCTGCTGCACGGTGCCGACGATCAGCTCATACCGCTGCCCGAAGCGGTAAAACTCCAGGCTGAGAGCGCAGCCAAGACCAAACAGCTGTTTATTGTTCCGGGTGCTGATCATAACGCCCTTTTTTCCCGCGGGGGCTCGACCTATTTTGAAACGATCAAGAGCTTCACCGACACCGTTACCGACAGAAACACCTGGAGGCAGCGGCGGAAAAAGTTCAGAAGTCAGGAGAATAAATGATGAGATTTTCTCAACTCGTCCACGCCCCGCTGTTTTTCATAGCGCTCCTGATTCTTTCAGGGGGCTGTGCCCAGTCACCGCCTGTTATCGAGGAGGAGCCGGTGCTGCGGGTCGGCGTTTCTGCAAATGCCCCGCCCTTTGCTTTTCGCCAGGGCGGCAGGATCACCGGACTTGAGCCTGCGCTGGCGCTGCGGCTCGGCGAATACCTGGGCAAGAAAATCGAATTGATCGAGGTTCCATGGGATAAGCAGATCGATTATCTCAATGACGGTAAAACCGACATCATCATGTCCGGGATGACCATCACCAAACAGCGCAGCTTTCTGGTGGACTTCTCCAAACCCTATCTTCGCTCCGGGCAAATCATGCTCGTCCGGCTTGAAGATAGGCAGCGCTTTGCCACCGGCGTCGAGAGCCTTATGAACACCAACTACCGGATTGGTACGGTGGCCGATACCGTCAGTGATCTGTTCGTCACCGCGACGATCAACCAGGCCAACGAAGTAGTCTTTGATGCCTCCCAGGAAGCGGTGGATGCGCTCATCAGAAATGAAATTGATGCGTTTATCTACGATGCGCCGATTGTTTGCTATTACGCTGCCCGGCACCAGCAGGACAAGCTCGTACCCATTTTAACCATGGCTACCGAGGAGTATCTCGGCTGGGCTGTCAGAAAAAATGACGCTGAACTTCTCAGCCGGGTCAACCAGTTTGTCGACACCATCGATCGCGAAGGAGTCCTGAAGGAAGAAATTTCCTACTGGATCCCCTACCTCAACCGGTAAGTCTCATGGATAAGATATCGAAACGATCGGGCTATCTGAGCTGGGACGAGTATTTCATGGCCGTCGCCCTGCTCTCCGCAGAACGGAGCAAGGATCCCAGCACTCAGGTTGGGGCCTGCATCGCCAACGACCAGAACAAAATTGTCGGAGTCGGATATAACGGCTTTCCGATCGGTTGCTCCGATGATGAACTCCCCTGGAATCGTCAGGGTGACTTCCTGGCAACCAAGTATCCGTATGTCTGTCATGCGGAACTGAATGCGGTACTCAACGCCATTTCAACCGATCTGCGCGGCTGCAGGATTTATGTCGGCCTCTTCCCCTGCAACGAATGTACGAAGGTGATTATCCAGTCGGGTATCAGTGAGATCGTCTATCTCTCAGACAAATATCAGGATACGGATCAGGTGCGGGCCTCGAAGCGGATGCTGGATCTGGCGGCGCATATCAGGTATCGACAGTTTGTGCCGAAAAAAACAACCGTAACGCTTAATTTTGCCATAGGGGATTGATCAGCGTCAGTCAAGGTGAGCACCATGCTCATAGCCGCTGAATGAGATGTCCCTCCGGCCGCCGTCTTCGACAATGGTGACGCCGCTGCCGGCGACGATTTCTCCGATGCGCTGAACGTTTTTCAGTCCTGCATCCTGGAGGTGCAGCAGCAGAGCCTCCTGCTTGTCGGGCCTGACCGTAAAGAGCAGTTCATAATCGTCTCCGCCCGACACTTTGACAGCGGTTGGATCAAGATCAAGCATCCGGCAGACCGATTCGAGCAGCGGCTGTTCCGGCAGCAGCTCAGCCTGTATTTCAGCGCCGACAGCGCTTTTTTGGCAGATATGGGCCAGGTCGGTGGCCAGCCCGTCAGAGAGGTCCTGCATGGCAGATACAAGAGAATGCTCAGCCAGCAGCTGTCCCAGCAGAACTCGGGGAACAGGGTTCAGATGTTTTTCAATCAGGGGGTTCAGTTCACTCTCAGAAACATCTTTCAAGCGTTGGCGCTGTCTGCTTATTTCCAGTCCGACTGCGGCTGACCCCAGAGCACCGCTGACATAGATGAGATCGCCAGGAGCTGCTCCGCTGCGCAGAACCGCCTGGCCGGCAGCACAGCTCCCCAGGATGACGATGTTCAGTGTTAAGACGGGACCGCGGGTGGTGTCACCGCCGATCATGGAACAGTTGTGCTCCGCCAGAATCTCGGCGCTGCCTGCGGCCAGATCCTGAAGAAAATCCTGGTCCGTATGGTCTGGTATCGCGATTGAAACAAGAGCATGGTGAGGGGTACCTCCCATTGCAGCGATATCGCTGAGATTGACCGCGACAGCCTTGCGGCCGAGCAGGTGGGGAGGATGCCAGTCAAGATCGAAATGAACCGAATCAACCAGCATGTCGGTGGTTACCAGCCAGTGCCGGCCGTCGCGGTTGCAGAAAACGGCACAATCGTCGCCTATTCCTTTAATCAACCCGTCATTTGATCCAGCCCGGGCCTTCTCGGCGAGCATCTCTATCAGGGCAAGTTCCGACCAGTTTGTAGGCATACAACCGTTACTTTATCCGTTTTAAAGAACCTTTTTTGGCGCCCGACTTTCCACTGTCTTGTGCCGGGCCGCTGCCGATTTCTACTGAGACGGCCATAAAAAAGCGTTTTTCGCCACCCATCGTAAAAATCTCCTGTCCGGTCATCTGGGCGCTTCGAAGTGTCCAGATCACATTCTGTAAAGGAACCGTCAGAAAGGTCAGGCCGATGTGCCACCATTCATCCCGTTTAGCTGAATCGCGATCAATGGAAGTTACGACCGCATAGAGCATCAGTCGGGGCTCCTCTGATGCGATGAGGACCAGATCTCCAACATCGGTCGACTGCTTGAAGGGTACGACTTCCCTGAGTTCTTCGACGAGTTTTTCGAGATTATTTGTTTCCATGTTCTATCAGTGTCCGCGATTCGTAGACGATAGTGGCGCCGTCAATATACTTTCTTGAACCGATAGCCGAGTACATGGCCAGCCCATCCAGCAGCGGATGTATCAACTCGTCAATCAGAATTTTTGATTTTCCGGCCAATTCTCTGTCTTTAAGGGCCAGCATCGTGCCGCCCCAGCTGATCATCTCCTGCAGCATCCGCGTCGTCCTGGCAAAATCCAGAAAGGTAACGGCATGAGAAGGCAGCATAATGTGCGGGCTCATTAACTTGAACTTTTCAGTCTCGCTCAAACCCTGCTTTCGTTCGGAACCGAGAAAGCGTCTTATCTGCTGTCGGTTGCTGGAAATAATGACCGATTCCGGGCCGAACAGCAAGCTCGGCAGAACCGCACCGATCCCCGCAACTCCACCCCATGTGATTAATTCGGTTTGGCCCATCATTTTGCGCTGAACCGGTATTGCAAAGTAATCGATCAATGTATCGGCAACCTTTTTCAGGCGAGCTGCATCGGAACTTTTGACAGAGAGGAGAAAACGGGGCAGAGGAACAAGCTGCTGGTCGTCCAGTGCTCTGACCGCCAGGGTTAAATCATTGCCGAAAAGATCGATGATCTGCTCCAAGGACAGACCACTCACTTCTGCGATCTGATCAATCAGCTGCTGTTGTTCCGTGCCGTCTTGCTGCTGAGCGGATTCGTCGAGATAATCAAGCAGGACGCCGGCATCAAACTGGTTGGTCCAGTGATAGATGATCGTATCACGGCTTAATTTCTTGTAATCCGAGGGTGTACTGAGTTCTCTTTCCAACAGCGTTTTGGTTCGCTGATCGATCTGATCCGGGTCAAAACTGATAACCGCCTTGTCAACAATTCCAGACTCATCACGCCAGGCTCCAAACAGGCCGCTTCGGTAGTGCTGCACTTGATCCTCGTCAATCAGCGCATAATCTTCGTCCTGGACGATCACTCGAGAAGCCTGATTGATCGAATTAAAAAGATAGGCGAAGTCGATATAACCAATAAAGGATGCTCCGCTAAAGCGGCCGATATTGGTCTGATACGTTTTGTTGTCGAGAAGGCCGCCCTGCTTGTTGTCGTAAAGGTCGAGACTGCTGCGCAGGACTTGTTCGTTGAGGCTCATGACGATATGATTTTTTACCCGCACCACGCTGAGACGCTGATCGTTTTCAAGATTGATCCGGATGATCGTATGCTTTCCGTAGTTTATCTTGCTGGTGCTGTTACCACCGATACCTGTCCAGGCGGCGAGGTCCAGCAGGCGCGGGTCTTTGCCTGGGCGGGAGACGAGCAGCAGGTGGTTCTGAATCTGGACGCCGACGTTGCCTGCAGGGTCCAGGGTAAACGGCCACATCGCCAGGCTGAACTCGGTACCGATGAGCGCCTGTGTAATCGGATTCTGATATGCGTCGATCACTTCAGCCACGAGCCTTCGCCACTCACTCACATCGGCATCAGAGAACCCGAGTTCGGCAGCTATTCGATCATAGTTGAGCTGGGAAATATTCTGGCCAAGCGGCGAGCTTTTCAGTTCTTCTACCCGTTCGTTTAATTCATACTGGGTAAGAACAATCGGCGCGTCACCGCGTATGAATGTTTCATGGGTGAGTTTCTCGGGAAAAACCGGAGTGAAAAGATAGATGATGGCCAGCAGCAGGAAAAAAAGGGGGACGACGATGATTGCCTGTTTCATGATATTATCTTGAATCGGTAACTCGCGGAGCTGACTGGGTCAGATACGGCGATATTGAATGGCTTCTGCCAGGTGGGCGGTTGTAATCTGAACCTCATCGGCTAGATCGGCAATGGTTCGGGCGCATTTCATGATTTTATGACAGGCCCTGATGGACAGGCCAAGCCGATCGACGCTTTTGCCCAGTAATTCTCTGGACTCTTTGTTCAGGATACAGAATTTTTCGATCTCCCTTACCCCCATGTGTGCATTTGCGTAGAATGTTGAGGCGCGGCCAAAACGTCTGGCCTGGATCTGGTGAGCGCGGAAAACCCGTTCCCGCACCTGAGCAGATGTCACAGTATCCGATTTTTTCTCTACTTTGTCAAAGTCGATGTTACCAACTGTAACATGCAAATCAATCCTGTCGAGCAGCGGACCCGAGAGTTTCGAAGTGTATCGTTTGATCTGCGTCTCACTGCAGTTACAGCGGTTCTTTTCATCACCCCAAAAACCGCAGGGACAGGGATTCATCGCAGCAGCAAGCATGAATCGGGACGGATAGCGGACACTCGTCTGGGCTCGTGAAATCGTCACTTCGCCGTCCTCGAGCGGCTGTCGAAGAACCTCGAGGACCTGTTTTCTGAATTCAGGCAGTTCGTCCAGAAACAGAACACCGTTGTGGGCCAGAGACACCTCGCCCGGCCTTGGATTGGTGCCGCCGCCGATCAGTCCGGCGTCCGATACCGTATGGTGCGGCGAGCGAAACGGCCGGTGCAGCACCAGGCCGTTTTTCTTGCCGCGGTTCAGCACGGAATAGATTCGCGTCGTTTCCAGACGTTCAGCAAAGCTCCAGTCAGCCATGATCGAAGGGATGCATTTGGCCAGCATCGTCTTGCCGGTGCCGGGCGCCCCTTCGAACAGTATGTTATGCATGCCGGCCGCCGCCACTTCGAGTGCGCGCTTGGCTCCCTGCTGACCCCTGACATCCTCGAGACAGATTGAGGTGTGCGCTTCGGAAGGGTCCACCTGGGTCGGATCAATGGCTGGTATCTCCCGTAATCCGTTGAATATTTCAACGACCTGATAGAGGTTGTCGACGGCCGCCACTTCGATACCCTCGACAAGCTGGGCTTCCTCGCCGTTTTGACGCGGTACGACAACGCCGTAAAAACCTTCCCGCGCGGCACAGAGGGCGATGGAAAGCACGCCGGAAACCGGCAGAAGCGTACCGTCGAGCGAGAGCTCACCGACCATCAGGTAGGGCTTCAACTTCTCCGGGGGAACGATGTTTGAAGCTGCCAGAAGGCCAAGAGCGATGGGCAGGTCGAATGACGGGCCTTCTTTTTTGATATCGGCCGGAGCGAGGTTGACGGTTATTTTCTGGACCGGAAATTCATAGCCGCAGTTTTTGATCGCCGCCTTGACGCGGTCCTTGCTCTCCCTTACCGAACTGTCCGGCAGGCCGACCGTGGTGAAACCCGGCAGGCCCCGACTGATATCTACTTCCACCGAAATGGGAATCCCGTCGATTCCGTGCAGGGCGGCACTGGCAATTTTTATCAGCATGGGCACCCGGCGCTGTTCAGCGATTGGCAAACATTGAGCTGACCGCTTCGGTGTAGTCTCCACCCCGGCGCTGAAAAATAATCAGGGGCTGCTCGATTTTCGTGCCTCTGCCCCCGTTTTTTACGGCTTGGATAATCGCCAGAGTGGCCGAATCGGCCTCAGGGTAGGAATAGATGAATTGAATGGCTTTGGGATTTAATCTTTTTTCGGTCAGACTGGTGAGCAGTTGGACAACCTTATCGGCCGGGTAGATAAAGACCGCCCTGCCCCGATTCTGCAAGGTAAATGAAGCGGCATCGACAAAAGGAGTGAGGCCGGAAGCGGCTTGATGCCTTGCCGTCAGCGCTTCGGGATGGAAGTTTCGTCGGCCGCTGCCGGCTGAGTAAAACGGCGGATTCGAGATAACCAGTGAACAGCTTTCGGGTGCAAGAAGCGAGCGGATCGTGCCAATATCAGCTTCGATGATGGAGAAGCATCTACTGAAGGCATTGAGCTCAATATTCTCCCGAGCCAGCCCCGCCAGGTCTTTTTGTAATTCGATACCGGTTACGGAGATATTCAAGTGGTTGCAGCGATAACAAAGTATCAGGCCAAGGATGCCGGTCCCGGCTCCAAGGTCGAGGATCCGTTCATCTTTTTTAACTGCCGGATAGTGAGCAAGCAGGACCGAATCGATCGAGAACCGATATCCTTCTTTGTACTGGCGACAGACCAGGCCGCCGTCAAAAAGTGAATCTTCCTGTATTTCTCTCTTTTCGGAAGATTTGCTGTTCGGCTCGCCGGTCATTATGGATCAGCTGGTTTCGTCAAACACATTCATGACCATACCGGAAACGATTTTCGGGTAGAAATAGGTGGATTTATGGGGCATGAAAAGTCCCTCGTCGGAGACGCGCCGCACCTGGTCGATGGTGGTCGGATTGATCAGAAACAGCAGCGGGGTCGAGTCCCCGCCTTCGGCGCTGATTTTTACCGATATGTCAAGAGCCTCATGGACATCGCTGTGATAGGTCAGCAGGTTGCCGTCTTCGATATCATCAGCTTTCAGTTGAAGGGATTTTTTTATCAGCAAGTGTGACAAAACGACCACGTCAAGCTCTCGTAAACTGTCGCTCTGAATTTCGATCTGTCTGGGGCCGCCTTCTTTGAGGGTGAGCAGAAAACTGCGGTCCTCACCGGGATGGTAACAGCCGAAAACGTTTGTTTTTCTGCTCCTGTCGCGCTCTTCTCTCATATGGGACAACAGCTCTGCGAGCAGCAGCTCGCGGCTGGCTCCGCCTATTTCCTCGATTTCAAAAAAGTGCTGCAGAAGGCTCAGAACGTCTCTGCAGTTCATCACCCCGGGGACCCTGAGAAGTCGATGCGGCGCCAGTATCGACAAACCTTCATCCTCCATCGGGCAGAGGTACATCATGATATATCCTTCCGGCACGTCAGCACCGTTTTTGCCGGCCAGCACCTCCTTTCGATAAGCCAGGGCCGTTCGATATCTGTGGTGTCCGTCTGCAATATAGAGAGACTTGCTGACAAACTCCTGACCTATCGCGGCCAGCGCATCTTCAGCGCAGACCTGATAAAGTGAATGGACACAATTGTCGCTGTCGGTGGTTGTGGAAATCGGTTCACCCCGGTGTTGGGAAAGCAGATCGATCACCTTGTTGTCCGGATCGGAATAACAGGAAAAAACCTGGCTGAACTGAGCCCGGCAGGCCCTCATCAGCTCGAGCCGGTCCGCTGCCACAGTGCCGAATGTCTGCTCGTGGGGCTTGATAACGCCGGCCTCGAACTCCTCGAGCTTAACCAGGCAGATGAAACCTTTTCTGACCAGGCTGGTGTTGTCAGCCAGTCTGTAGCTTATATCATAGGGATATACGCCGTCGTCTCGATCTCTGACCAGTACCCCCTTGTCGAGCCAGGTGCGGAGCAGTTGCGCCGGCCGGGTATAGCGCTCCGGATCCTTGTCGGCGATCAGTCCCGGCTCCTTGGTGATATCGAGGCGGATGATGTTGAATGCGCTGCGGGCCGTATATGCCGCTTCAGCATTTTTCCCGATCACATCGTAGGGCGGCGTGGTCAAATCCTCGAGGCGTCCGGCAGCCGGCCCAAAGCGGATACCCTTAAAGGCTTTAATAGTTGCCATAGTGCGTACTTGTAAGTTATAGAGATGATTATTAATGTGCCGATAGCTTCGGAAAGCTGTTGAAGTCACCGTTCAATCCGATCTTTACTGCAAGAAAAACACCTTACCACGAATAAAAACCGGGTACTACCCAAGGTAACTGCGATGTATGATATTTTTGTCAAGACCCATTTCTCGAGCGGCCACCATCTGCGGGACTATCCAGGCAGCTGCGAACTGCCGCACGGTCACAACTGGAAGGTAACGGTCACCGTCAGGGCGTCTGAACTCGATAAGCTCGGTATGGGCATCGACTTTAAAGAACTGAAGAAACAGGTCAACCAGGTCATCGATGAACTCGATCATCGAAACCTCAACGAAATGGAGGCGTTTGCCGAAATTAACCCGTCTTCGGAACATATTGCCAAATTTATTTTCGACCAGCTGGAAGAACCGCTCAACCATGAGCGCTACCAGGTCTTTTCAGTAACCGTTTTCGAAACCGACACATCCGGCCTGACCTACTACGGCCCGAATAAGAAGAGCTGATAGCCAATCATGACACTGTCTCTGGAAACGACGAAAATCGGCGTCATCGGGCTTGGTTATGTAGGACTTCCGCTGGCTGTGGAATTCGGCGCTAAATACCCGACCATCGGCTACGATCTCAACGAGAAACGCATCAGTGAGCTAAACCGGGGTATCGACACGACCCGCGAGGTTGAGGCCGATGAATTGAGCGGGGCGACACTTCTCAGCTGCACGCTCAACAGCGCCGATCTTGCTGACCGCACCTGCTTTATCGTCACCGTGCCGACCCCGATAGACTCCGCCAAGCGCCCCGACCTGGGGCCGCTCTGCTCCGCGTCCCGGACCGCTGGTGAAAATCTGAAGCGGGGCGATATCGTAATCTACGAATCGACCGTTTATCCGGGAGCCACCGAAGAAGTATGTGTGCCGATTCTCGAACGGGTTTCCGGCTTGCGTTTTAATAAGGATTTTTTCTGCGGCTACAGCCCCGAGCGCATCAACCCCGGCGACCGCTCGCACCGGCTGCCCGATATCGTCAAAATAACGTCCGGATCGACGCCCGCGGCCGCTGAGTATATCGATCGTCTCTATAAATCAATTATCAGGGCCGGAACCTTTCCGGCCAGTTCCATCAAGGTGGCCGAAGCGGCAAAGGTGATTGAAAACACCCAGCGTGATGTCAATATCGCCTTGATAAACGAGCTTTCGCTTATCTTCGAGCGGCTTGGGGTCAAGACCAGAGAAGTTCTCGACGCAGCCGCCACCAAATGGAACTTCCTGCCGTTTACTCCGGGTCTTGTCGGCGGCCATTGCATCGGCGTCGACCCCTATTACCTGACCCACAAGGCCCAGGAAGTCGGCTACCACCCGGCCATGATCCTGGCCGGCCGGCGGGTAAATGACGAGATGGGCAAATATGTGGCCGACCGGGTCATCAAGCTGATGCTGAAAAAAGGTATTGAAGTCTCTCGGGGGCGAATCCTGATAATGGGCTTATCCTTCAAGGAGAACTGTCCTGACTTGAGAAATACCAAGGTCATCGATATCATAGAGGAATTTCGCGATTACGAATTGGCCGTCGATGTCTATGATCCCTGGGTCGATGGTGATGAGGCTAAAAAAGAATACGGCCTTGAAATGATTACCGAGCCTGAGCCCGGCTCTTACGACGGGATCGTGCTGGCTGTCGGCCATCGTCAATTTACCGATCTGTCCGTTGACCAGATTCGGGCGTTCGGCAAATCCTGCTCGGTGCTTTTCGATGTCAAAAACATTCTGCCGCCGAACCAGAGCGACGGCGCGCTTTAGCCCGAATATTTACTTAACCGGTTTATTCAAGCAGACGACCGTCGCACCCCAGTTGCCGATCTGTTTGTCGTCGAGCCGGTAGCTCTGTACCGCCGGAAGCCGATCGAGGATTGCATGTACGGTGCGCCTCAGCACTCCCTTCCCTTTGCCGTGAATGATGCGGACTTCGGTGATGTCTATCTTCAAACACTCGTCCAGATAATCAGGCACCAGGGTCTTTACATCTTTGGGTGAAAACTGGTGAAGGTCGAGCACACCGTTGATTTCGAGGATTACTTCGAAATCTTCGTCGAAATGTTCATCCATTGTCTTGCAGAAGAGTCAGGGCACGTGCTGCCGCTCTGGTTGACGCACCGCTTGAGCCGAGCTGCTCCTTTACCGTCGCATAACCTTTGAGCAGCTCCTCTTTTCTCGTTTCATCGAAGACCAGCCGGTAGAGCTCATCTGCTATCGCGTCCGGATTGGCCTCATCCTGAAGCAGTTCGCGAACGATTTCTTCGCCGGCGATAAGATTCGCCAGGCAGAAAAAATTGATTTTTACCAGCATCCGGCCAAGGCGATAACTCAGCGGCGACACTTTGTAGGCAACGACCATGGGTGTTTCCAGCAGAAGAATTTCAAGAGTAACCGTACCTGAGGCGGCCATAATCGCATCGCAGGCGGCCATCAGGTCGTAGCGCTGTTCATCGATGATCCTGATATCGAGACGTTTACGGTAGTGCGTAATTCCGGCGCTGAGCAGCGTGTCTTCACTGACGGTGGATGCTCTCGGTACAAGAAAGATCGGCTTTTCCGGACAGTGGCGCTGAAATTTTTCGGCTGCGTTTAAAAAAACCGGCAGGAGCTGATCTATCTCTTTGGTTCTGCTTCCCGGAACGATGCCGATCAGCGTCTTTGCCTGGTCAATTTTGTAGGTTGTGCAAAAAACCTCCCGGTTCATCGACGTTGCAACCGTATCGAGCAGCGGATGGCCGACATAGGTCGCCTTATCGACGCCCCGCTCCCTGTAAAACTGCTCCTCGAAGGGCAGAATAACGCCGATACCGTCGGTGAGACGGCCAAGCGTCTTTACCCGGCCTGAGCGCCAGGCCCAGACCTGAGGGCTGATATAGTAAAATACGGGAATACCGAGACGTTTGGCTTTGCGGGCAAGCAGCAGATTGAAATCGGGGAAATCTATCAGGATAAGCAGCTGCGGCCGGGCTTGAATCATCCTCCGGCGCAGTACCTGCTGAGCTTTGAAAATATGAGGAAGATGGGAGAACACCTCGAAGGCTCCGACAACTGAGATCTTGGAGACATCGTAGAGCAGTTCTATCCCGGTCCGCTCAAGCTCCCTTCCGCCAATACCGCTGAAGTGAAGTTGAGGATTAGCGGCGAGCATCGCTGCAACAAGACCTGAACCGTGAAGATCACCGGAGGCTTCTCCGGCGACGATCATCACCTCGGAGTTCATTTTGCGGCGGCAGCTTGAATTTGACTGAAGAGTTCCAACCCCTGGTGCTCTTTTATCTGGTCCATCACCTGCATGACCACCTCCAGTGCCCTCCTTCCCTCTACACCGGTTACATCTGGACGGGTTCGGTTTCTGACATGGGTTACGAAGTGATTGATCTCGTTGAGCAGGGCGTCCTCTTCAGCAAATGACTTCACCACCCTTTCAGAACGAGCCATACCGCTGGTCAGCTGTTCGTTGGTAAGCTCGATGGTCATGATTTTTTTGTTGGCGAAATCGACGTTGATATAAAAGCCCGGCTGGAAAATACGCATCTTCCGAACATTGGTCAGGGACACCCTGGAAACGGTGATATTGGCGGTCGCCCCGTTTTCAAAAATAAGCCGGGCATTGGCGATGTCGGTGGTATCGGTGACCACGGGGGCCCCGACGGTATGGATGGTTTTCAGCGGTGAGTCGATGATTGTCAGGATGATGTCAATATCGTGAATCATCAGATCAAGGACCACATCGACATCGACACCGCGGCGCTTAAAGGTCGATATTCGATTGCTTTCGATAAATACCGGCGTGGTCAGAAACGGCTGCATCGCCAGAACGGCGGGATTGAAGCGTTCGAGGTGGCCGACCTGGAGAATCAGCTCATGTTTTTCAGCCAGTTCGATGAGTTGATCAGCCTCTTCAAGGGTCACGGTCATTGGTTTTTCAAGTAGAACGTCGACACCGCGGCTGAGTGTTTCGGCGGCTACCTGGTGATGCAGGCTGGTGGGTACAACGATGGATACCGCATCGACATGTTCGAGCAGTTCGCGATAGTCAGTAAAGCTTTTGCAGCCGCATTCTGCACCAATTGTCTCAGCTCTTGAACGATCACAATCGGCTACGCCGACAAGTTCGACAGCCTCGATATCGCGGTATTTCTGGGCGTGAAAACGGCCGAGATAACCGACCCCGATTACACCAGCTTTTATGCTTTGGCCTGCCCCCACGGATGCACCTCTATCAGAGTCCCAGATAAGCCTTCTGAACTTCCGGATTTTTTAACAGACTGTCGGCTGATCCCGTTAAGGTGATTTTACCGTTTTCAAGCACGTATCCCCGGTTGGCAATCTGCAGCGCCTGGTTGGCGTTCTGCTCGACCAGAAAAATGGTCGTACCGCTTTCCTCGTTGATCTTGTGAATAATCTCGAAGATCTGCTTGATGATCAGCGGTGCCAGCCCCATGGATGGCTCATCGAGTAACATCAGTTTGGGGCGGGCCATCAGGGCCCGGGACATGGCCAGCATCTGCTGTTCGCCGCCGCTCAAGGTCCCCCCATCCTGGTTCCTGCGCTCAGCGAGAATCGGGAAGAGAGAATAGACGTAATCTCGATCCTCTTTTATCAATTTTGTATCGTTTCGCAGAAAAGCACCCATATCAAGATTTTCCTGCACCGAGAGCTGTGGAAATATGTGCCGTCCTTCCGGTACCTGACAGACTCCGCGCTTGACAATCTCATCGGAGTTCAGGGTGTGAATGTCCTCATCTTCCAGGGTGATTTTACCAGCGCGGCAGGCTACGATTCCGGACACGGTCAGAAGCGTCGTGCTTTTGCCGGCCCCGTTGGCGCCGATCAGGGTGATAATTTCGCCCTTGTTAACCTCGAGGCTGATCCCTTTCACAGCCATGATATTTCCATATCCGGATTGAACATTTTCGAGCTTAAGCATCTACTTCTTCACCGAGATAGGCTTTAATAACAGCAGGGTTGTTCCGGATTTCAGCCGGAGTCCCCTGGGCGATTTTCTTTCCGTAATCCATCACGAAAATGCGTTCTGAGAGGCTCATGACCAGCTTCATGTCATGCTCGATCAGCAGGATCGACTGGCCTTCGTCGGCAATTTCCTGGATCAGGTTTACCAGCTCTATGGTTTCCTGCGGGTTCATGCCGGCTGCCGGCTCATCGAGCAGGAGCAGTGCCGGCTCGGTGGCCAGGGCCCGGGCGATTTCCAATCTGCGCTGGGCGCCGTACGGCAGGTTTTTGGCAAATTCGTTGACATAGGAAGCGAGGCCGATCTTTTCCAGTATTTCATAGCTGGTCTGGATGATCTCCTCCTCTTCGCGCATGGTTCTTTTGTCACGTATAAGTGCACCGAGGATGAAGGCATGTGTTCGGCAATGACGGCCAATCATCACATTTTCAAGCACAGTCATCTGCGAAAAAAGACGGATATTCTGGAATGTCCTGGCCAGGCCTTTCTCGGTGACCTGGTTGGGCTTCATACCGACCAGGCTGATTGTCCTGTCGTGTTTTTTCTGATAGAGATTGATTTTGCCTTTAGTGGGCCGATAGATGCCGGTAACACAGTTGAAGAAGGTGGTCTTGCCGGCGCCGTTGGGGCCTATCAGAGCGACGATTTCACCCTCGTTAACGTCGAGATCGAGATTGTTGAGCGCCCGGATACCGCCAAAATCCATGGTCAGGCCGGATACCTGAAGAATCGGAGTGCTCATCTCAACTCACCTCTCCCATGGTCTTTTTCGATTTGTTGTAGGTATAGGTGCGGCGCACGCTGGCGATGATCCCCTGCGGCCTGAAGACCATCATACAGACGAGAATGGCGCCGAATGCCAGCATCCTGTATTCGGAAAGAGCGCGCAGATACTCGGGCAGCAGGATCAGGACCAGGGCGCCGATGATAACGCCGATGATCGACCCCATACCGCCCAAAACCACAATGGCCAAAATGATCGCCGATTCGATGAAGGTAAAACTCCGGGGACTGATAAACGTCGTTTTCGCCGCAAAAATAACCCCGACGATTCCCGCCCAGAAGGCTCCGAGGGAGAAGGCGACCAGTTTGGTCTTCATCTTGTCGATACCCATCGCCTGACAGGCGATTTCATCTTCGCGCAACGCAATCCAGGCACGGCCGAGCCGTGAATCCTGGAGTCGGTTGACAAAGAAGATGGTGATCATAACGAAAATAAGGGTGACGTAATAGGTATAGATCAGCGCGGTCTCAAGTGACATATCCATCCCGAAAAACCCGGGCCGGGAAATATTGGATATACCGCTGGGACCCTGGGAAAATTCGCCCCAGTTTTCCATGACGAGCCTGATGATTTCACCGAATCCAAGGGTGACGATGGCCAGGTAATCCCCTCTCAGACGGAGAACGGGAAAACCCAGCAGAATGCCGAACAGGGCCGCCATCAAACCGCCGATCGGCAGCGCGATCCAGAAGCCGATACCGAAATTATAGTGCAGCAGCGCGTAAGTGTAGGCGCCAACCGCATAAAAGGCAACGTAGCCGAGATCGAGCAGCCCGGCGAGGCCGACCACGATGTTGAGGCCAAGGCCCAGAATCACATACATCAGAGCAGTGGTCATGATACTGGTCTGATAGGTTGAAAACAGGTGCGGAAACACCGTTGCAAAAACGAGCAGAGAGGCAAAAATAATGGTGCGGTAACGGGGATCTGCCAGCCAGCGATGCAGAAAGCTCTGGCCCGATTTGTCGTCCTGCGTTTCATCATCGTCTGATTTTATCTCCTTGCGCTTGAGCATGTAGCGAAACACGTAGGAGAGAACAAAAGCACCGACCGCCACGTAAAGCACGTTCATCCAGCGCCATTGTACGGTCTTTTCGATCGAATCGACCTTGATGACCATGATCGGAAAGGTCAGAAAGACAAACCATACGGCGGTAATCGTGGAGCGTTTTAACTCTTCGAAACTGAACATAGCCAAATCACACTTTTTGTGTATCTACTTTACCAAGAATACCCGAGGGCTTGAAAATAAGGATCAGTACCAGCAGGGAAAAAGCGAAGACATCCTCGTAGTCGCTCGACACGTAACCGGTGGCGAAGCTCTCCGTCAAGCCGAGAACGACACTGCCCAGCACGGCCCCGGGAATCGAGCCGATGCCGCCGAGGACTGCAGCGGTAAACGCCTTGATACCGGCGATAAAACCAATATAGAAATTGATCTGGCCGATATGCGAGGCGATCAGCATGCCGCCAATGGCGGCAAGCGAAGAGCCGATGATAAAGGTCACCGAAATGATCCGATCGACATTGATGCCGACCAGCATTGCCATGGTGCGGTCCTGCGAGGTCGCGCGCATGGCCTTGCCGATCTTGGTATACTTGATCAGCAGGGTCAGACAGATCATGATGAAGGCCGTGGTCAGCAGAATCACCAGATCAGAGGAACCGACAATATGGGCTATCGGCTCCATAAAGGCAAAGTCGGGAATCAGCTGCGGAAACGGCAGAAAATCTGAGGTCTGCGCCAGCAGCACGTAATTCTGCAGAAACATCGACATGCCGATGGCGCTGATCAATGCGGAAAGACGGGGGGCGTGGCGAAGCGGCTTATAGGCGACTTTTTCGATGGTAAAGCCATAAGATGCCGACCAGATTACCGCTGCCAGGCCGGCGAGTATAATGATGGCCAGCGCCGGAAAACCGAGAATCGTCAGGATGGTGGCTATGATAAACGAAGTGAAGGCACCGATCATATAGATTTCGCCATGGGCGAAGTTGATCAGGCCGATAATTCCGTACACCATCGTGTAGCCCAGCGCGATCAGCGCGTAAATGGCTCCGCGTGATAAACCGCTGAAGAGAAGTTCGATGAAATAATCCATTGGATATCCAAAAAAAGAACCTGAGATGAACCGGGGCGCGATTCATCTCAGGTGTATGCAGAAACAGTTTGGGTACGTCTACTTCATTTCGACGAACTGACCATCCTGTACCTGGTAGACTGAGAAGCCGACGCCGATGGCATCACCTCTCTCATCAAAAGATATGGAGCCAACCGGAGTGTCGACTTTTTCGGTCTGAAGCGCTTTTTTCAGGGCTTCGAGATCGGTCGACCCGGCAGCCTTGACGGCATTGGCCATGGCCAGAACCGCTGAATAGGCATTCTCGTAGAAAGCGCCCGGATCAGCATCGAACTCAGCTTTGTGTGCGGCAACCGCGGCTTTGGAGAGCGGATTGGTTGAGGTATCCATCGGACCGGAAGCATAGGCTCCTTCAGCGAATTCCCCGGCCACTTTGATAAAGGTGATATCCTTTACGCCGTCATCGGAAATAAAGGTGGTATCCAGACGTTTCTTTTTCATCATCGTGATGATTTTTGAAGCTTCGGGATGGTAGCCGCCAAATATAACCGCTTCGGCACCGGATTTCTTTATTTTCTGAACGATTGCGGAGTAATCAACGGCTCCAGGAGTTACACCTTCAAAGAGAACGACTTCGGCCTTGCCGGACTCTTCGATGAACTTCTTGGCGAACTCGGCAAATCCTTTGCCATAGTCACCTTTATCATGAACCACGGCGAACTTGGTGTAACCGAGTTTATCGGTGGCGAAATCGACATCTACTTTAGCCTGGGAATCGTCAGGAGCGATTGTTCTGAAGAAGTTCGGGTAATCACCGCTCTGGGTCAATGCCGGGTTGGTGGCGGAAGGAGACATGACCAGAATGCCGGCATCGAGATAAATCGGCAGCGCGGCTTTGGTGGAACCGGAACAGATGCCGCCAAGAACGATCTGGGCTCCGTCGGAAACCAGTTTTGTGGCAACGTCGGTTGCAGTTTTCGCATCACAGACGGTGTCTTCAACCAGTAATTCGACCATTTTACCGTTGATCCCGCCAGAAGCATTGATTTGTTCAACCAGTATCTTGGCAGCATTGACACTGGGCAGCCCATAAGAGGCCAGATCGCCGCTGTGCGGGCCGACAACGCCAAGTTTAATGGTATCTTCTGCCAGACCTGCTGCCGGAACGGCGGCAGCCATCATCAGACCGGCGGCCGCGGCTATCAACTTCTTGCTCAAACTCAATTTCATGAATTCCTCCTTGATAATCATGGATTTTATACTTCTTTCATACGCATGAACGATTGAAACACTGCTGTTGGAGTTAATCCAGCACCAGACGATATTAGCCATTTCCTGATGATTTTGCAAAAGGAAAGAAACTCTGAGTTGTTGTCAATTTTGCCAATTGGCGTTTCAGCTGGTTATAATTTGATTTAAACCTGACGAAACAGTATAAATCATGGCTTCTCCACTACGCTAACGGACCACCATATTTGGTGCACCATGAAAGTCAGACATCATAGCGCTCTTTTCACCTTTGGACGTCCGCTGAGTCCGCTCTATGGCATGGCCATGAAATATCGGGCCCTGTTTTACCGTTACGGCCTACTCAAAACGTTCAGCCTCGATGTTCCGGTAATTTCCATCGGTAATCTGACCATGGGAGGCAGCGGTAAAACGCCGCTGGTTATTTACCTTGCAGAGCTGCTCAAAAGACACCGGTTAAAACCTGCTGTTGTGAGTCGGGGATATCACGGCACCTCCAGAAGCCCGATTAACATCGTCTCCAACGGCAAGATGCTTTTAATGGAAGCCGACACGGCAGGAGATGAACCGCTGATGATTGCCCGAAGACTTGACGATGTGGTCGTTGCAACCGGGAAAAAACGTGCACGGGTCTGCCGTGAAGTGCTCGACAACTATCCGTGCGATGCAATAATTCTCGACGACGGTTTCCAGCACCTCAGCCTCAAACGCGACATTGACCTTGTGTTATTCGATGTCAGCCATTTCGCCGGCAACAGCAGGGTCTTTCCGGGCGGTGACCTGCGGGAACCGATTTCAGCACTCAACCGCTGCAGTGCCTTTGTTATCACCGGTGTACTTGACAATTACCGGGACAGGGCCGAGAAATGTCGTGACCTGCTGCATCAGCGTTTCCCCGACAAAACGGTGTTTTTCACCACACCAGCATACAGCGGCTTCAGTAAGTACCGCAATTCCGGGGATTCCATCGAAAAAGCAGAAGTTGCTTTTGAAGATTTACCAGAAAAGCTATTTGGTTTTTCAGGCATAGCCCTGCCGGACCGATTTTACCAGATGGCTGAGGATACAGGAATCGATCTGTCGGGCAGGAAAATTTTTCGTGATCATCACCGATACACAACTGCTGATATTAAAGATCTCAACCTCCTCGGCGAGCACGGCGGGGCATCCGGATTTCTGACAACTGAAAAGGATATGATCAAACTAACTGAATTGCTGCACAACAGCCCCCTCCCCTTCTATGTTCCGCTCCTGAAAATGCTCCCCCATCACGATCTTGACGAATGGATTATTGATCGCCTGCATTGATTGCCTGGTGCGGGTTTACTCGCCAATCATTTTCACCAATATTCGCATTTTCCTTCGCTCGTCGAATCCTCGTAAAATTGCCGATCCCGGGCATCGGGCCTGAATTGCCCCTGAGTAGTCCATCACAAATCAACGGCCAATGATCTTATCTTTCTCCATTCAGAAGAACAGCCAGTTAACCCGAATATTACATGGAAAAACAAAAGAAAAGTAAAAATATCACATAAAAAAAGAATTTTATTTGGTACTTTGAAGGTTAAATCACTGTTACAATTTGTACCATGTAAAATCAACAGTGGAAGAGCAGCATTACCACCCTTCGGGCGTGTCGATACAGCCTGCAAGACCGCGTCGCTTTTGTGGAAGGCCGTACCTATTTAACCTTCCACAAGTCTCCTTGCCTCGCAGGCCGTCTCAACACGTGAAATAATCGGGTTAACTCGAAAATCTAACGAATGGAGTCCATCTGAAGGATTCATATTTTAATTTGTTTTTTCTCTTCTGCTGGTTTTCATGAAGTATTCAGGTTAGCGGCTGATGAGTGAGCGGATCAAGCCTATCAATTGAAAGAACGTTAACCTCGCACTGATAATGAAACGAGGTTGGTCAATTTTCAATAAAAGGATGATTTCTGTCCTAAATCCATTGAGTTGTCTTGTAACACAGTTGTTTGTTGTGATAAGGTTTAGCTAGTCAATTGGAGATTGAGTGATTTTATTTGAACTGACTGGCGCGGATTCGCCGCAGGAATGATCCCGACGCTGCAGTTACCCTTTACTAAGTCCTCAACATCATTGTATTTTTAGACTCATCTTGGCAATTCGACAGGTGCTCTGTCGAGCAGGCACGCATGGTTTCGGCATAGGCTTAGGGTGATAGAACCATTATGAAAAATATTCTGATTACTGACGACGAAAAGTCTTTTCTGGTATCACTCAAGGAAGGCCTGGGAGGTGACGGAGGAACGTACCGGATTTTTTCCGCAGAACATGGCGAGCAGGCAATCGAGCAGATGGAGAATGAGCAGATCGACCTGCTCATAACCGATCTGCGTATGCCGGTTATGGACGGCTATGAATTGCTGGCCTGGGTCAGTACGCATCGCCCCGGTCTGCCCGTTATTGTGATGACCGCCTTCGGCGATGCGGATCTGGAGTCCAAGCTGGAGCAATATAATACTTTCAGGTGCCTGGAAAAGCCGCTGGATTTTGCCATGGTGCGAGAAATAATTAGAACGGCCCTGGCGGACAATACGGTCAGCAATATTCATGGAGTTTCGTTGTCGACGTTTCTGCAGCTCATGAGTTTTGAAAAAAAGAGCTGCACATTAATTATTCGCTCGGAGGAGCGCTCCGGAAACCTTTACCTCCAAAACGGTGAGTTGATTAATGCCGATTACGAAGATAGTGACGGCATGGCGGCGGCGACCGAGATACTTGGCTGGGAAAACACTGAAATCGAGATGGATCACGTCTGCAGAAGCGATGATGTGAAGATCCTCGCTGGAATCGAATCGATACTGCTTGAGGTACACCAGGTAAAAGATGAGCAGGGCGTGGACATCTCTTCAATATTTGATACGCTGGATGGAGACCAGTCTGAAGAAGATATCATAACAAAGATCGATGAAGACGCTCCCGACGCCCCTGCCGGAGGCGATTATTTTGAAGAACCGTTCGAAGATGAACCGGCCATTAATGAGATTGAAGAGGACGTCCCGGATCAGATCAGGGAAAGTATCGTCTCGCAGGTCTCGAACCACAGGTCCACTGAAGAGTGCTGCCTGTTCAATCACCAGAACATCCTGGAAGACATCAACACCAGGAAGCAATGTACGCAGGTGGAATTCGATCCCGCAATCTTCCTGTTTCTAACCGGCCAGTTGGAACAACTCTATGAATTCGGCGAACTGAAATGGATGAATTTCACCGTTGCCAGCCGCAGTCATTATCTATTTTTCAAATTGAGCGGATGCAGCCTGCTGATACGACTGATCAGGGGGGCTCGCCCACAGCTGCTTGGAGCCGAATATCTGAAACTCATAGAAAAGGTGATGTCGAACCATTGAGCGTTTTCTACTTTATTAATTTCGCCATTGGAGGAAATGTAAATGGCTGGATTTCTCGATGAATTGCAAAATGTCCCCGGTGTTTACGGAGCCTGCCTGTACCACAGCCAGGAAGGAGTGCTGCAGTCCAACCTGCCGTCGTTATATGGTGCTGCAACCATCAGCGAAATAGGCAAAGTCCTGACCAGGATCCATACCGCCGGTCAAATGAACTTCAGCGACCTGACCGATCTTTCGATCCGCTATGACGAGACAACCCTGCTGCTGCGAAAACTGGCCGAGGGAATCATCGTATTTGCAATTCTCGACCCGGACTGCAACCAGAACCTGGTGACCATGTCACTCAATATAATCCAACAGGAACTGAAAGGAAAAGATCTGGTCGCGGAACTATCTTCAGCACCATCTGCAGCGTCTCCAGCTTCCCAGACAGGTAGTCCGGCCGCGGCTGCGACAACGGCTGAAGTCGAGCCGATTATAGCAAAGATGCAGGATTCGCTCGCTGAGGTATTAGGCCCGATGGCGGCCCTGATTTTCGATGAGGCGTTCGATGACTGGAAGGCCCAGGGCGGGGGTTCAAAAGATTCCCTGCCCGCACTGGTTCAGCTCATCAGCGAAGAAATCGGGGATGATGATAAGGCGAGGGTATATCGAAGCATGGTACAACCCATCCTGTGAATCGAGGAGAAACAACATGGCATCAGCAAAAGATTTTATCAACCGGATCAAAATGGTCGAGGGTGTCGCCGGCTGCCTCCTTATCCGGGCAGACGGTACGATACTTGCCCGCACCCACAAGTTTCCGGACGAATACTCAACCCTGCTGATTCTGAGTATGCAGTACGCGGAAGAAATCCAGTCAGGGGCCGGCGCCAGCTTTATCAGATTTATCAGTTTTTTCCGGGGCGGCGGCAATCATTATCATGTTTTCAGGTTTCAAAAATTCTACCTCGGTGTTGCCCAGGCCCAGAAATGCGACCAGGTTAAAATGCTGGCCAGGCTCGAGCACATGCTCGCTAAAGTGAAAAGCGACGAATAACCCCTCACCTCCTTCTCCAATAAAAAAGAGGCAGTGGGCGATTTTGCCCGCTGCCTCTTTTTTATTTCAGACCCGGCTTTGCCGGGTCATGTCAACTCACCCAACCTGAAACAATCAGGTCTTCTTTTTCTTCAGACGGTTCATAGCCAGCCGAATGCTCGTTCCCATTCTTTCAATTGCCTGGCTGAGTTGGCCGATCTCATCACTTCTGTCGAGGCCGCTGATTTTCAGATCGAGCTGTCCCTGGCTGTATTTGTTCGCCACATCGGTCAGATTGCGAATGGGGGCGCTCAGCCAGCGTGAAACCAGCAATGCACTCAGCATGATCATGGCAAGCGTCGCGACCAGGAGGATAATGGCTTTTTTGTTTTCAGCCTGAATAGCCTGGTAGGTCTCTGCAAAATTCTGCTGACTCACTACCGTGTAGCCATGGACCGTCTTCTGAGCCACCGCTACTATTTTCTCCTGATTTTCATCGGTGAAAATGAGCTCTGACTGACCGTTTCCAAGGGCTGTAATCGCCGGATGGTTACTCAAATCGACTCGGGATGCGGTCATCTCCTCTTCGGGATGGGCGATTACCAGGCCGTTTTCATCAACGAGAAAGGTAAAACCCGTCGTACCGATCCTGGTGTTTACAATCTTTTCCGACAGTTCTGCCAGGGTCATCGCCTGGGCGAGAACACCGCTCAGGTTTCCACTGGTGTCAAATATCCCGGTGGATAAAACCATTGCCGGTTTACCTGAGGTTTTACCGATGAGTACCTGTCTGCCGATCTGCTGGCCGTTCAATACCTGCTTGAAATATGAACGATCACCGTAGTATTTCATTTCATTGCCGTCGCTGCGAGCGATGTTGTCGCCCTGAAGATCAACCGTAAAAGCCAGATACGCCCAGTCATAATACTTGGTGATCGTTTTCAGGACAGGCTCCTGCTGGTATTGCTGCATGGACCGCATCGCTACAAGTGACGCGTTCTGGATCAACATTCGTTCGTTCATGTCGATCCAGGCATCGACATAGGTGACCAGCTTGTTGTTGGTCGCATTCAAGCCAAGATTGGCTTTTTCCGCAGTCAATTTTGTGATGCTCTGATAGCTGAAGAACCATATGGTCAGGAGCGGCACCAGGGCCACAACCAGAAGCATCAGTGATAGTTTAAACGAAATACCAAATCTAACCTTTTTTTCTGCCATTTTTCTCTCCAAAATGTAAGAGATTAATAAAAATACAACGCTCTTCTATCGATCATATAAACGTGACTGCAGGCAATACGTTTTGAGGAGTACAAATCATCGCAATGAATCGATGATACCGTACTATTCGGTCGCTGAACGACAGTATTTTCGTGGCTGCCGGGCAGTCGGGGAAAGGATTGTGCTTATGAGAAATAGTGTATTCCATATAATATTTGGCATCAAATATTTATGAAATGCAAGGAGAATTTTATTGAATATTGATATCATTTATTTTCAAACATCTATTTAAATCGATATCGATCCTAATGAAAACAAACCAGGCCGATCAATTCATATCAATTATCTATCTCCTGAAATTGGCAGTAAAATCATTTGCGACACCAGCAACTCATAAGTTCTGGGAAACGAAAGATTATGGTAGAGTATTTGGTGCCTTGCAAAATTAGAATCTTAGCTCAAAATCAAGGCGCACATGAAAATCTTGCCGCAGGCATATGGCTGATGTTCCAAGGATAAGATTTTCATGTGCAACGCAGAACTCGGGCAAAAGACAATTTTTCAAGGTAGCCTGTTGATTTAATCAATGCTGCCTCAACGCAATGGAGTATGACATGATGTGGGAGAATCTTATCAGCAGAACTAAATCAGCTTATACCTATCCACTTATCATAAAAAATCTGTTTCTGGCCCCTGTAATCGACAACCCCGATCAAGAGATCATCTACCGAGACGCCCAGCGCTTCACCTATCGTCAGTTCAAAAGTCGGGTCCACAAACTCGCCAATGCATTGACCGGTATTGGTGTGAAACCCGGCGACACCGTTGCGGTCATGGACTGGGACAGTCATCGCTATCTCGAATGTTTTTACGCGGTGCCCATGCTCGGCGCAGTGCTGCACACGGTTAATGTCAGACTTTCTCCAGAGCAGGTCCTCTACACCATCAATCATGCTGAAGATGACTATATTTTGATAAATCAGGAGTTTTTACCGTTGATCGATCAGATCAAGGGGCGGATCGATACGGTAAAGAAATTCATCCTGCTTGAGGACGAGGGGGGTGAGTCGCCGCCGAGCAGTATCGAGATCAGCGGCGAGTACGAAACCATACTGGCCGGGGCGGACGATTCGTTTGAGTTCCTGGATTTTGATGAGAATACCCGGGCGACAACGTTTTATACAACCGGGACCACCGGCATGCCCAAGGGCGTCTATTTCAGCCATCGGCAACTCGTCCTGCATACCCTCAGCGCTCTGGCGGCCCTTGCTTCTGCTTCGATCCAGGGGCGTTTCCATCAGAAAGACGTCTATATGCCGATCACGCCGATGTTCCACGTCCATGCCTGGGGATTTCCCTACATTGCCACTGCGGCCGGCGTCAAACAGGTCTACCCCGGCCGCTACATACCAAATCTACTCCTCAAGCTGATCGAAGATGAAAACGTCACCTTCTCTCACTGCGTACCGACGATCCTGCACATGCTGATGGCCAGCCCCGAATTTGCAAGCACTGATCTATCAAATTGGAAGGTGGTCATCGGCGGAGCGGCACTGCCGCAGCAGATGTGCAAAACTGCCCGGGAGAAAGGCATCGATATCTTCTCCGGTTACGGCATGTCGGAAACCTGCCCGGTTTTGACCCTCGCCCAAGTGGATGACGACAGGCTTGGAACCGAAGAGGAAATAGAAATACGCTGCAAAACCGGACGCCCATTGCCGCTGGTTCAGCTTCGGGTGGTCGATGAAGAGATGCATGACATTGCAGCCGACGGCTCAGCCGTCGGAGAAATCGTAGTCCGCAGCCCGTGGCTTACCCAGGGATATCTGAAAGACAGCCGCAACTCCGAAAATCTCTGGAAGGACGGCTATCTTCACACCGGCGATGTGGCAACGATCAAAGAGCGTTACGTCGCCATCACCGACAGGATGAAGGATGTGATCAAAATCGGCGGAGAGTGGCTTTCATCCCTGGAACTGGAAGATATCATCAACCTTCACCCTGGTGTCTCCGAGGTGGCGATCATCGGCATAGCTGACGATAAATGGGGAGAAAAGCCGCTTGCACTCGTCATCCCTAAAGAAGCTGAGGCCGTCACCGCAAAGCAACTGGTTGCTCATGTCAAAGCCTATATTGACAAGGGCTTGGTGAGCAAGCTTGCTCTTCTTCTCGAGGTGAGTTTCGTGGAATCGATTGACAAAACAAGTGTGGGCAAAATCAATAAAAAAGTGTTAAGAGAGACCTTCTCGAAATAAAGCCGGTCAGGGGCGTGCATGGACTGTCGCTGAAGGCTCAAACGATAGATTACCACAAGAAAAGATGATATACAGCGATCAACAGAGAATTGTAATAACCGGCGTCGGTCTGGTCTCTCCCAACGCCTCAAACCTTGCCGAGTATCGTCAGAAACTGCTTGCCGGACAGAGTGAAATAGAACAGATCGATTTACGCTACTTCGGTCCTGCCCCTGCGGGAATCTGCGCATTTGAAGAAACGAGATATCGGAAAAAGAAGGAAAACAAAAAAGGTACGCGGGCTGGCTGCATTGGTGTCTACTGCGCCCATGAGGCTCTGCTTGATGCGGGCCTGCAGCCTGACTCCTACGGCAGGGACAGAATCGGTGTCTATATTGGCCTGACTGAGCACGGTACCGTGGAAACCGAAAACGAGATCTACAATATCAAGGGCTACGACTACGACGTCTCCTACTGGACACATCACCATAATCCGCGCACCGTACTGAACAATCCGGCCGGTGAAATCACCATGAGTCTCGGCATCACCGGTCCGCACTACTCGATCGGCGCCGCCTGCGCTGCCGGTAACGCTTCCCTGATCCAGGGAGCGCAGATGCTTCGTCTGGGTGAAGTCGATATGGCCATCGCCGGCGGGATCTCGGAATCGACCGGTTCATTCGGGATTTTTGCCAGCTTCAAGGCTCAGGGTGCCCTGGCTGAGTCGGATGATCCGCGCACTGCCTGCCGGCCTTTTGATATCAACAGAAACGGTATTGTCGTCTCTGAAGGAGGCTGCCTCTATACGCTCGAAACACTCGAAAATGCCAAAAAGAGGCACGTGCCAATTTATGGGGAAATCGTCGGCTATGCAATGAATTCAGATGCCCGGGATCTGGTCCTGCCCTACGGCAAGCGCCAGGCCCAATGCATGGCGCTGGCGCTGCAGCGGGCGGGGCTCTCAGCCGGGGAAATAGATATTATATCAACCCATGCAACCGGAACGAAACAGGGTGATACCGAGGAATGCAAGGCTATTCGCTCGCTTTTCGGATCGTGTCCCGATACCTATATCAACAATACCAAGAGTATCATCGGCCATGCAATGGGGGCTGCAGGCGTACTCGAACTGGCCGGCAATCTCGGATCGTTCAGCGACAATCTCATCCACCCTACCATCAATGTCACCGAACTCGACCCCGAGTGCCACCTTGACAATCTGGTACTGGACAAACCGGTCAAAGGCGACAATATTAGTACGATCCTGAATAACTCATTCGGCATGGTTGGCATAAACTCGACGGTGATAATTCGCAAATACCCGTGCTGAGACAACTAATGCCGAAAAAATCAGTTAAAAAGTTTGCCATATATGGTATATAACGTAGTTTGCAAAAATACAGGCAAATCGCCACAACGATATTCACTGCTAATCTGAACCAACTGTGCCCGTATTTAACGGAGAAGTTCATGACTCGTAACGATATACAAGATCTTATTCTGGAAATAATTGAAGACATTGATGATGAAGCCGAGTTCGAAGGTCTCGATCCGGATCAGCCCCTGCGCGATCAGCTTGATCTGGACTCGATGGACTTTCTCGACATCGTCATGGAACTCAGAAAGCGTCACAAACTACAGATTCCCGAACAAGACTACCCGCAGCTCGCAACCCTTAACAGCTGCACCAACTATTTGGAACCACTACTGAAAGAAGCCTGATTCGTGCAAGCCAGCTTTGTCGTCATCGGGGGCGGACTCTCTGGTCTGGCCGCCGCCATTCGTTTGGCCAGATACAACGAAAATGTACTGGTCCTAGAACGGCATTCCCGGGTCGGAGGGCTGAATTCTTACTACTATCGCAACAATCGTCTTTTCGAAACCGGCCTTCATGCGATAACCAATTACGCAGACAAGGCTGCTCGCCACGCTCCGCTCAACAAGCTGCTGCGGCAACTCAAAATAAGCCGTGATGAAATCGGTTTCCACCAGCAGATCAGCAGCGAGATTCATTTTCCCGAAACCTCATTACTGTTCTCTAATAATTTTGATGAACTGAAAGATGAGATCAGCGCCAGATTCCCGACCCAATCCGACAATTTCGCAAAGCTCGTTCAGATTGTCGATGAGGCCAACCCGTTTTCCGAACAGCCGTATCGATCCGCGCGCTCCGTTTTAAGCACCTGTATCACCGATCCGCTGTTGATCGACATGCTGCTCTGCCCTATTCTCTATTACGGGTCGAGCTGGGAAAACGACATAGACTTCAAGCAGTTTGTCATCATGTTTCGCTCGCTCTACAAGGAAGGTCTCTTCAGACCGGCCGGCACGATCAAAAATCTGCTCGATCTTCTGGTCGGCAAACTCAACCAGTATGGCGGTACTTTGAAACTGGGAACCGGGGTGCGAAGCATTATCTCCCAGGGTGAAAAAATTATCGGTGTGGTCCTGGAGAACGGCGAGCGAATTTTGTGCAAACATCTGGTCAGTACAATCGGGCTCGACGAAACCAAACACCTTCTTGGCGGTGGAGTTAAAAACAAGCATGACCGGCGTCTCTCGTTTATCGAGTCGATTTTTCAGCTTGACGGAAAGGCCCGCGAAAACCTTCCCGGCGACCGGACCTGCATCTTCTACAGCAAACAGAATGATTTCAGGTTCGAGCAGCCATCGGTTCCGGTCAGCTATCAGAGCGGTGTTATCAGCCTGCCGTTTAATTTCAGAGATTTACATGATCGAAAAAACTCCATCGAAGTACGGACCACTCAACTGGCCAACTATCAGTGCTGGCTTGATGCTGCATCTGATTCTGAACAGTACGACTCGATGAAAAGCAGCCACAACCAGGAGTCCTGCCGTCAGGTGGAGACGATTGTCGGCAGCTTCTCTGCCGATATCATCTTTTCCGACTGTTTTACTCCGCTCACCGTTGAGCGCTATACCGGTAAACACCAGGGAGCCATCTACGGCAGTCCGAAAAAAATCAGCGACGGCAGTATGGGGTATGACAACCTGGTGCTTGCCGGAACAGATCAGGGATTTCTCGGTATTGTCGGATCCATGCTGAGCGGCGTCTCGATGGTCAACCAGCATATCCTCTCTAAACTTTAGCCATATTCGTTCTACCCGTTCATCATGGCAGTACAATTAAAGCAGACCAAAGACGCCTATGACGTTATTGTCGTCGGCTCAGGTCTCGGCGGCCTGACCGCGGCCAACAGGCTCGCCAAAGCGGGTCACTCGGTATTGCTGCTCGAACACCATCACCGACTCGGCGGCCTAGCCACCTGGTTCAAACGCAAAAAGCATATTTTCGATATCTCCCTTCACGGTTTTCCGCACGGCATGATAAAGACCTGCAAGAAATACTGGAACCGTGAAATCATGAATTCCATCGTCCAGCTCGAGGATATCGTTTTTGACAACCCGCAGTTTTCCCTGCGCACGACCTTCGACAAGGAGGATTTCATCTCGATTCTGGAGCGCACGTTCGGGGTTGAGCGCCGGCAGGTCGAACGTTTTTTTGGTCGCGTTGACAGCATGAACTTCTACGACGACCAGGCGATGACCACCAAAGAACTGTTCGAGGAGTTCTTCCCTGATCGCTCCGACGTGCACCGGCTGCTCATGGAGCCGATTACCTATGCCAACGGTTCGACCCTCGATGACCCGGCAATCACCTACGGCATCGTTTTCTCCAACTTCATGAGCAAGGGCGTTTTCACCTTCGAAGGCGGCACCGATTCACTGATAAATTTGATGGCCACGGAGCTGGAAAAGAACGGGGTAACGATCTGTACCCGGGCAAAGGTCGACAAGATCGTCACCAAAAACCGCAAAACCATAGGGGTTGAAATCAACGGTGTGTTCAAGGCAGCCGGCGCAGTGGTCTCCAACAGCGGCATAACCAACACGATTTACAACCTCTCCGACAGCAGAGACTTTTCTGAGGAATTCCTGGAAAAAGCCAACAACATCAGGGTAAACAATTCAAGCAGCCAGGTCTACATCGGTATCAGGGAAAACGAGCGCATCGAGCCCATCGGCGACCTGCTCTTCACGTCCCTGTCTCCTGAGTTCGATTCGTCCGAGCTGCTCGACATCAACACCTGTTCAAAAACTTTTTCGGTCTATTACCCCAAGACCAGACCGGGGCATGACCGTTATACCATTGTCGCCTCGATGAACAGCAACTACGACGACTGGGCCGCACTCGACAGCGAGCACTACAATAAGGCCAAAGAGTCCATGACCGAGCGGACCCTGACTGATCTTGAACGCTATATTCCCGGTGTGCGCTCCAAAATAGACTGGGTCGAGGCTGCGACACCGCTGACGTTTAATCGATACACGCTGCACACCAGGGGAACATCGTTCGGCACAAAGTTCGAAGGTCTCGACATTTCCAGAACGATATTCAAGGAAATCGGAGGACTCTTCCATGTCGGATCGGTCGGCATCATCATGTCCGGCTGGCTCGGTGCCATTAACTACGGGGTGATTGTCGCCAACGATGTGGACTCTTACCTGCGCTCACATTAACCAACCTGCCAATGAACGAGTTCAATAAAAAAATCGCCATCGTCACCGGCGCGACCAGAGGCATCGGCCGGGCCATAGCCGAGGCACTGCTGAATCGCGGCAGCACTGTCATCGGACTCTATGGAGCCAATCATGACGAAGCAAAGCGTTTCCAGGACAATTGGGATGACATGCAGCTGCAGCTGCATTGCTGCTCGGTTGCCGACTACGATCAGGTAAAAGCGCTCTATGCAGAGCTGGAAAGCCGCTACGACAGCCTCGATATCCTGATCAACAATGCCGGTATCCGCCGGGATGCAATTGTTGCGCTGATGGATTCCGAGCAGTGGCAGCAGGTACTCGATATCAATCTATCCGGCACTTTCAACATGAGCAAGTTCGCCGTGCCGTTGATGATGAAACGGAAATACGGGCGCATCGTCAATATAACCTCGCCATCGTCGTATATGGGAATCCAGGGCCAGGCCAATTACGGCGCTTCCAAAGCCGGTCAAATTGGCTTCACCCGAACTCTGGCCAAAGAAGTGGCCCGCAAGAAAATTACGGTGAACTGCGTATCTCCTGGTTTTATCAAAACCGAGCTTCTCGATGACCTCTCAGCCGAACAGCTTTCAGCCTACAAAAAAATGGTACCGATGCGCCGTTTTGGCACCGTCGACGAGGTCGTCGAAGCGGTTCTTTTTCTGGCTTCGGAAAAAGCTTCTTATATTAGCGGATCAACGCTGGACGTTAACGGCGGTCTTTAATGAGTGACAACAGAATCACCGGACTGATTCCGCATCGGCCGCCCTTTCTCTGGGTAGACCGGATTGTCAGTATGTCCGAGACGATCATTCAGACCGAAAAAGATATCGACGAAGATCTTGAGCTGTTCAAAGGTCACTACCCGGGAAGTCCGCTGATGCCGGGAGTGCTGCTCTGTGAGGCGATCTTCCAGAGCGGCGCCCTGCTGCTCGCCCAAGCATTCGACGAAGAGCAGATTGAAAAAATTCCGGTTCTTACCAGAATCAACAGTACCAGGTTCAAGCGCCGTGTTTTACCGGGAGAAACCATCTCGATCGAAGTAAAGCTGATCGATACCGTTTCCTCGGTCTCTATCTTGAAAGGCACTGCCCGGGTCGGGTCTGAGGTCGCTGTCAAGACCGAGTTCTGCTGCGCCCTCACCGAACCCTGAAACGGACTTTTTCAGCTGAATAAGTAGCTACGATAACGGTTGTTTTTGAAGCCAACTGAGCGGTTGACCTTTCCCTCAAAAAAGGTAATATAGGCTTGCTTTACCGCTGTTCGTCGTCACTGTTTTCAATCGATTCGATCGATTTCAGCTCTTTTTTGTAAGGACGCCATATCGTGCAACTTTCAATAACCCAGATGATCCTGCATGCCGGCCCGGTTGGTCAGCTGGTCATGCTGCTGCTGCTTTTTTTCTCGGTCGCTTCCTGGTCCATCATCTTTATGAAATTCCGGCTCTTTAAAAAGGTGCGCCTCGATTCAGAAGATTTTCTCGAGACCTTCTGGAGTTCCGGGAATCTCAATGAGGCCAGTCAAGCCGCCGAGGAATTCACCTACAGCCCCGAAGCGGCGGTCTTTACCGCCGGTTTCAACGAACTGAAGAAGATCAATAAAATAAGAGCGAAAGGGGCCGACTCCGCACCGGAAACCCTGGATATGCAGCTGGCCACGATGGATAACCTCAAACGGGCCCTGCGCAAGGCGGAAGACGAAGAGATCAATAAATTCGGGAGCCGCCTGCCATTTCTTGCAACCACCGGCAGCGCCACCCCGTTTATCGGTCTGTTCGGCACCGTCTGGGGAATCATGGTGTCTTTCCACGATATCGGCCAGCGCGGCTCAGCTTCTCTGGCCGTCGTCGCACCCGGCATATCAGAGGCGCTGGTAGCCACCGCAGCCGGTCTGGCAGCTGCAATTCCTGCGGTTATTTTTTACAACTATTTTTCGAACCGGCTGACCGGCATTCAGTATACCACCCAGAGCTTTTCCAGCGATTTTCTCAATCTCGTCGAGCGGGATCTGCTCAGCAGGGTCTAAGAGGTTTATCAGCGAGTTATGGGACCGCTTAACGGCAACGGCAGAAAACGGCTCGTCTCAGATATCAACGTCACACCGCTCGTCGATGTGATGCTGGTGCTGCTGATCATATTTATGGTCACCGCGCCGATGATGACCCAGGGACTCGACGTCGACCTGCCGGAAACCACGACGAAATCACTGCGACAGGAAGAAAATCCGATTGTTGTTACCATTGACAAAGACGGTGAAATCTATCTCAATAAAGCTCCTGTCAGCAGGAAGGTGCTCTACCAGGAATTATCAGGGTTTGACGATTTCCAGCGGGATAAACCTATCTACCTGAAAGCAGACAAAGCGGTCGCTTATGGGGTGGTCGTAAAAATTATGGCCGATATCAAGAAGGCCGGATTTGAAAAGCTGGGCATGATCACCCAGCCCGAAGAAGAACAATTATAAGGTGTCAGAACAGTTTCGCGTGACATACGGTGATTACGACAACTGGGTTTTACCGCTCAATCTCGCTGTTGGTTTTCACCTGATTATTGCCTTCGGGATTCTGCTGTTACCCGGAATCTTCAATTCCAGACCCAAGTTCGAAGACATCTACACCGTTGATCTGGTAAATCTGGCCGAACCGGTTATCGAGCAGAGTGCGCCGGCTGCCCCTGAACCTGAAGCGACTGTTCAGCCGCCGCCCGAAGTGCCTGAAAAAGCGGTTTCGATTTCAGAACCGGTGAAAGCGCCGGCGCCGGAACCCGAGGTTGTCGAACCGGTCTCGCTGAAACCGGTCAAGCGTAAGGTTAAAAAGAAAATCGCCGAGCCGGAGCCTGACAGATCCAGAGAACTCGAGCGCATCAAGCGCCAGCGGCTGGCGGAGGCGGTCAGGGCCGAGCAGCTCGCTGCCGAGCAGGCACGCATTGCCGCTGAGGAAGCCGAACGGCAGCAGCGGCTGATGGAGGCTCAGGTGAGCCAGATCAGAAATCAGGTTCGTACTCCATCTTCAGCACGTCCCGGAAGGCAACCGAGTCAAAATGTGGCCAATGCTATTGAGTCGCAATATGCGAATGGACTTCGGATGAAATTAATGGAAGTCTGGTCATTGCCACAATTCAAACTTGGCGACAAATCGCTTAAAGCTATAATAATCATCAAGTTAGCTCAAGATGGAACAGTCATTAATCAATACTTCGAAGAGAAATCAAACGACCCGACTTTTGATCAGTTTGTTAAAAAGGCCATTAAGCAGGCCAGCCCATTTCCTCCTATGCCGCCGGCCCTGAACAGTAAAGATTATGATTTTCATTTAACCTTCAGCCCTGATAATATTCAATAAACGGATAAACGTATGACCAAAAAGATAATCGCACTGCTGTCTATAGTTTTCATAGCAATTTCATTTATTGCTACAGAAGCATTTTCTAAAAGAATTTCTATAGACATCACTTCAGCCGAAGCAAGAAAGATTATCTTCGCCATCCCCTGGTTTCAGAACTCCAGTGGGGGGGGTACCGAGTTCGACCGTAAGCTGGCGGACACGCTCTCTCGAGCTCTAGTCTTCCACGGCATCATCGACGTTATCCCGAGCCAGCGCGTGGTCGGCAGCAGCCCTTCAGACTGGGCAGGAATGGGAGCCGATTACGGAGTAATCGGCCAGTACTCGAGCGCCAATGATCAGATCAATATGGAACTGCGCCTTTTTGATGCCGCTGAGGATAACATGGTCATGGGCAAGGCGTACCGGGGACCTGTCTCCGAACGCGACGAAATGGTTTTCAAGTTCACCGATGCGGTTATTGAGCACCTGACCGGCCAACCCGGTCTGGCCACGACTCAGATTGCCTTTGTCAGTCAATCCAAGGACCGCAGTGAACGCGAGCTCTTTATCACCGACATCCTCGGCAGGGAGATCCGGCAGATTACCAGGCACCGGAATCTGGTCGTCTCCCCCCGCTTCTCTCCAGACGGAAATTTCCTGGCCTATACATCCTACCACAGCGGTAATCAGAATCTCTATGTAACAGACCTGCGCCAGGATAAGACCACCAGAGTAATCTCCAGAAGAAAAGGCATGAATCTGGCCCCGGCCTGGTCGCCCAGCGGCGATACAATGGTCATTACGCTGTCCCATCAGGGCAATCCCGATCTCTACCTGATCAACCAGCGCGGCGAGATCATAAAGCAGCTGACCCAGCGGGCGGGGATCAATGTTTCCCCGACCTTCTCGCCCGACGGCCGCCACATCGTCTTTGTCTCGGACCGTAGCGGCAAGCCGCAGCTTTATCTGATGGAACTGGCCACCGGCAATACCCAGCGGCTCACCTTTGAAGGGGTGGAAAATGCGGAACCGTGCTGGTCACCCAGCGAAAATCTGGTGGTCTATTCGAGCCTGCGCGGTGGCATCTATCAACTGGCCACCATCGACCCGTTCAAGGCGGGCTCGTCCACGCAGATAACCAGTGACCAGACCCATCATGAATCACCATCCTGGTCGCCGGACGGTAATCAGATCATCTTTGCAAAAAGAGATGGAAAAGGTCATAAGGTGTATGGAATAATGAAGAACGGCTTATTCCAGCGCAATCTCTTTTCGTTGCCGGGCAGCCAGACATACCCACGCTGGGCGGTTAAACCTTACTAATCATTATCACATCAGACGTTGACATGAAAAAACCAGCTAAATCTCTTCTCTGTGCCCTTATCGTCGCTCCATTTCTTATGCAATGCGCCTCTCAGGACGATCTGAATCTTATTCACGCCCAATTGCGCAATATGGACAAGAAGCTTACCGAGCTCGAAACAGGAACCGTCGAAGAACTGCGCAAGCGACAAGCTTCCAACACCGCCCAGATCGACCAGCTGGACCAGGAGTTGATGGCCTTGCGCGGCGGTCTCGAAGAAACCGGCCACCTGAACCGGCGTCTCAAGGAGCAGAGCAAGGAACTGGAGACCACCTTTCAGCGTTACGCCAAACAGGAAGAAGAAAAACGGCTGCTGGAGGTGCAACGGCTCGAGAAGGAAATAGCTCAGAAAGACCAGCAGCTTGATCAGTTCTCAGAGCAGCTCAAAACACAGCAGGAGAACCTTCAGGCCATTCAGCAGGCCAGAGTCGAAGAAGCCAAGAGAAAGGCCGCTGCTGCGGCTCGAGCGGCAGAGGCAGCAAGGCGCAAAGCGGACGCCGCAGACAGCGCGGTGAGCGGTTCTTCACTTACCAGGATTCGTGCCGACAGGCGCAAGAAGCTGATTTCGTCAGGGTCGGTCTCAGCAGCTCCAGCCCCGGAGCCCGCGACCACTCCTGCCGCCACCGTCGCCACCCCGGCAAAACCAGCACCTGAGCCGGCAGCGGCTCCGACCGGCGGCGACAATTTGGCCCGGGGCAAAAGCCTCTTTGACCAGGGTAAGTTCAGGGAAGCCTATCAACAGTTTGAAAATGTGGCCATGACCGGTTCCGGTGCTGAGACGATCGAGGCAAAATATATGATGGGAGAATCGCTCTTTGCGCTGCAGGAATATGATCAGGCGATTCTTGACTACCAGGCAATTATAACAAACCACCCATCGAGTGCCAAAGCTCCGGCCGCCATGTTCAAGCAGGCCATGGCTTTTGAGAAACTCAACGACAACGATACGGCCAAAATTCTTTATAAAAAACTGGTCGCCACCTATAAGGATTCCCCCGAGGCCCAGCAGGCTCAGGAGAAAATCAACTGATTGGTCAGTGGTGAGGCGCTTGCTGCTCTGCAATGATCAGACTCGATCAGCTTCTGGTTGAACGCGGCCACTGCTCCAACACGAAAGATGCTGCCGGTCTGATCATGACCGGCAGTGTTCTTATCGATGAGACGGTCATTGACAAACCCGGCTCTCTCGTTTCCCCCGACACAGAACTTCGCATAAAAGAGCGGCTGCCGTTTGTGTCCCGCGCCGGACTCAAGCTGCAGGGCGGCCTCAATTATTTCGATATCGACCCTGAAGGCTGGGTCTGTATCGATATCGGCGCATCGACCGGAGGCTTCACCGATTGTCTGCTGCAGGCCGGAGCAAAGCGGGTTTATGCGGTTGATGTGGCCTATGGAATTCTGGACTGGAAAATCAGGTCCGACAGTCGGGTTGTCACCATGGAGCGCACCAATGGTCGTAACCTGAGAAGGGATGACATACAGGAGCAGATCGATTTTTGTGTCATCGACACCTCGTTTATTTCTCTGACCAGCATCATACCGGTCACCATTACACTGTTTGGCGTCGCTGAAATGAGGATTCTGGCGCTGGTGAAGCCGCAGTTTGAACTGCCCCGTCACAAGATTGGCCGCGGCGGAATCGTGGAGAGCGAAGAAGCTCGGCTGGAGGCGGTCGATAAAATCATAGCCTTTGCTGAAGAGCACGGACTTGGCAGCAGGGGCTATACCGAGTCGCCGATTCGGGGTACCAAGGGAAATCAGGAATACCTGCTCTACCTGACGTCCTCGTCATAAGGGGCTATTTCTTCTTGATTCGCTCGATCAGAGCGAGCATCTCCCCGCTTTTCTCCTCGAATTCGCCTCCTTGCGGAGCTTTTTTCTGAACTTCCTTGAAATTGGATTCCGCCAGGTCCAACTTGCCTTCAAACAGATAGTACCTGCCGAGGTAGTAGCGCGCCTCGACCGGTTTACCCTGAGCAGACAATATTTGTCCGATGTCGAAATAGACTTCAGAAAAATCCGGTGTGTCGAAGGCCACATTTTCATACAATGTCAGGGCCTGCTCAAGGTCTCCGGTTTTGCTGAGCACCTTGGCCAGCTGATATTGTCCATAGGTATTGCCGGGATCTTTGCGAAGTGCCTGTTCAAGCAGCAGCCGGGCCTGAGGCAGGTCACCGCTGGCGGCAAGTATAACAGCCTTGTCGATCGTCAGCAGCGTTTCGTCGGGAAATGCGTCGATAACTTTTTCAAGCCGGGCCAGCGCCTGGTCGAAATTGTTGCTTTTCAATTCCACCTGGGACAAGCCATACGTTGCCATGATCTTGTCGAAATCGGAAGAACGGGCATCGCCCAGCTTGCTCGCCAGATATGCCCGTGCCGTCGATGATCGTTCGGTCATCGACAGGAGGCGGTATTTGAATCTCAGGAAGGAGAAGTCCCGTGTTTCGTCGCTGTCAACCGCATAATCCTTGTCGGCGGCTATCAAAGACTCGACGTAATCGAGCCGAGCTTCCGGGTTGGGATGAGTAAGCAGATACTGGGGGATCTGCTCGGTTCGGTACCGGGTAATGCGCCGCATGGTCTGCAGCATCTGTTTCTGGCCTTCCGTATCGCGGCCCAGTTCCTGCATCCATTGATAAGCCAGCAGATCCGCTTCGATCTCATCCTCTCTGCTGAAATGCAGTTGGGCACTCGTTCCGGCAGCCAAGGAACCGGCCAGCAACCCCTGGGCCGCAGCACCGCCGCCAAGGGCAATGGCCGCAAGAGCGGCGCCAAGGGAGGCAATATTGATTATCTTACCTTTGGACATCCGCGAAGCGAGGTGCCGCCGAACCACGTGTCCAATTTCATGCGCCATAACCGATATCAGCTCGTCTTCGCTGTTCATCGATTCGATCAGCTTGGTATAGAAGAAAATAAGGCCGGAAGGCGCCGCGAAAGCGTTGAATTGATTACTCTCGACAATAAAGAAGCGGTAGTCGAAATACTGAATGCCGGCGACCTCGAGGACTTCCTCACCGATGTCTCTGATATAGCGGTGCAGATCTGGATCATCGATGATCGGAAAGCTGGAACGTACCGCATAAAGCAGTTTTTCGCCGACCTGCTTCTCCTCCCCGACGGTAAAACCAAACGCCGCAGAATGACATCCGCTTAGCGTAATCGCTGCAATCAAAATGGAGCAGAGAATTTTTTTCAGTTGATACATCATTGTTATCGAGTCAGCCAATTAATCAGCATCTTTGTACCTTCATCGATGGATATTGCCGGCTGGTAGCCGAGATCACGCTGTGCCGCGGCGTGGGAAAAATAGTGTGAACAACCGAGCTGAAGGGCAAGAAATCTGGTCATTTTAGGTTCACTCTGCACTCCGGGCAGCCGATGTACCAGCTCGAGCAGCATGCCGGCAAGATATGCTGCCGGGAGCGGTACTTTTTTCTGCAACCGATCTATCCCCAGTTCCTGGTATAAATCATTTACCCAGTCCCAGAGGTGTACCGGATTTTCCTGCCCTATAAAATAAGCGTTACCTGATATTTTGCTACTCTCGTGCAGCTTTTCAGCGGCCTGAATATGAGCTTGAGCAGCGTTGTCAACATAGGTGATATCGACCTTATTGGTCCCGGGACCGACAATTTTCAGTTGATTTTTCCGGCCGCGCTCAATCAGGCGCGGTATCAGGTGCGGATCCTCCGGCCCCCAGATCAGATGGGGGCGAACAGCACAGACGCGCAGTCCATCGGCGTGGCTGTTCAAGACAAATCGCTCGGCGGCAACTTTTGAACGTGCATAATTGCACAGAAACTGTTCGGCATACGGCAGTGCCTCGGTGCCGTTGTGAATGCTTTTTCCCCTGAAAACAACGGACGGGGTTGAGGTGTAGACCAGAACCGGTACCGCTGCTTTCCTGCAACTGTTAACCACATTGACTGTTCCATCGATATTGGCCCGTTTGTATTCCCGCCAGGCCCCCCAGATACCGGCCTTGGCGGCCGTATGAATAACCGTATCGACAGTGGTGCAGATTCGATCACAGAAAAGGGCATCGGAAATGTCACCAACGTGGCATTTCACCCCCAGTGCGTCGATATACGGGTATTGATGTCTGCCGGCTACCGTTACCGTACAACCCCTGTCGACCAGTTGCCGAACGATTGTCGAACCGAGAAAACCACCGCCGCCGATTACCAGAACCCTGTTCATCTGTCCTCACCGATCTGCGTCTCGGCCCAGACTGCCAGCTTTTCCCTGAAAATTTTGGCATTATGCCTGATATCGACAGGAAACGAAGGATGGATCAGAACATGTTCAATAGATCGGGTCAGGCTGTGCTCGGCACACAAGCGTTCAACCTCGGATATTATTTCTTCATCCGGCCGCTTTCCCGGCTGCAGCAGTTCTATGACCATCACCGGTATCCTGCTCCTGCTGGATGCGCCAATCCCCACGAGAGCTGCGCGACAGACGTCCGGATGATTGTTGGCGATTGCCTCGCAGCAGATGGTATACATCATCCCTGTTTGGCTGTGAACACGATGCGCTTTTCTTCCGCAAAACCAGAGCCGCTGCTTCTCATCCATGTAACCGACATCTCCAATTCGATGCCAGAACCCCTCACCGGACGGTATCTTGCTGAATCGATTTTCCCGGTCATTGTTTTCATAAGCGCGGGTCACCACATCTCCTTTGACGATGATTTCACCGATTTCACCAACAGCGCATTCGCGAGTTTCAGTGATGTCAGCAAAGCCATGATCGACAGCTTCTACAATCTTCAAGTCGATGCCCGGCAGCGGCCTGCCGACACAGGTGCCCCTGCCGTTTCTGGTTTCCGGCCAGGTCTGTCCGAGAACCTCGCGTCCTTCAATTGAGACGATCGGCAGACTTTCGGTGGCTCCGTACGGAATGTGAACCCGGGCATCATCTCCAAGCATCGCATATACCCGTTCAATCAAATCACCGCTGACCGGAGCCCCGGCCATCAATACTGTCTTGAGATCGGGGCAGCTTATCGAATGCTCACTGCAATAGCTGCTCACCACATTCCAGATGGCTGGAGAACCAAACGAATAGGTCACCCGGTGTTTCAGCAGTGTGGAAACGAATTTTGCGGGATCGACCTGAGCCGGTTTTGTCGGGTCCATGTCCGGGATAACGGCGGTTGCCCCAAGAGCTGTTGAAAAAAGCGCAAAGAGTGGGAAACCGGGCTGATCGACGTCACCGGCCCCTATCTTGTAGTAGGAACGGATTTTCTGGAGCTGGGCAGAGAAAATCTGATGTTCGAAGCGGACCCCCTTGGGCGGCCCGGTCGAACCGGTAGTGAATATGATCGCTGCCAGAGATTGCTTCTCAGGTTTAAACAGATCTTCAGATGGATCCGGCCGGCTGGCATGTTTTCTGATATCGAAACGATCAATGCCGAAGAATGAACCGCAGCAGAACCTCTTTTTAACGGTTCTGAATCTTTTGCGATAGATATAACTCAAGCCAACCCCTGCCGGGATGGTGATCAGGTAGTCGGGTCTGACATTTTCGATGCAGCGAAGCAGATTTTTATACCCCATACCCGGGTCGATCAGAATGACCGGGGCGCCTATTCTGAAAAGAGAAAAGGTCAGAGCAATGAAATCGATGGAGGGGCGAACCATCAGGATAACTCGCTCCCCGGATTTTACCCCCTGCTCTTTGAGATAACCGGCATAGCTCCCGGTGCAGCGGTCAAGTTCCTCAAAGGTGCAGCTGCGTCCGCTGGCAGCCTCGAGCAGGGCGATATGGGTACCCTGTTTTTTTGCTGTGTCGGTTAATGTCCAGGCTATGTTGTCAGACATGGGATGCTACCTGTTGAGGAAATCTGCAATGAGCGGTTCGATTTCACCACGACCGTCCTCAAGCACGTAGTGTCCCCAATCATCGAAATAGCGTGCTTCCGCTTCGGGCAGTCTCCGGCGCCATTCGTTATAGAAGTGATCATTGAAACAGAAATCCTTTCCTCCCCAGAAGAGCGCTACCGGAGTCTGTTTTTCTCGGATAGCCTTCAGGCTGTTCTCTATGGCGAGCAGTTTCTGGTAGGAGCGATGACTTTTCTGTAAAGGTATATCTTTAACGAATTCGAAGACAGCCCGGCGATTTGCCCAATTGTCATATGGTTTCAGATAAGCTGCAGCAATTTTTCTGTCCATCTTCGAGCTGACCGCCATATGTACCGCTGCGCCGGCAAAAGCATTACCTCCCTGAACGAGTATTCTGCCGAGCAGTGGCCAGCGGCACATGCTGATACGCAGCGGGATGCGGGTTGAACGATAGGCGGCCGTATTGAGCAGGACCAGTTTTACGAGATCGATGCTGCACTGCTCGACGACACCGAGGCCAATGGCTCCTCCCCAGTCGTGAACGACCATCGATACACGCTGGACTCCGAGATGTTCGAGCAGGCTGCCGAGGTTGGCGATATGATTTTCCAGTTTGTAGTGAAAATCGGCCGGCTTGTCGGATAATCCGCAGCCCAGATGATCAGGAACGATTACTCTGTACTGTTTTGCTAAAGTACTAACTAAATTGCGGTAATAGTAAGACCAGGTAGGATTTCCGTGTACAAGCAGGATGGTGGGACCACTGCCCTCATCGAGATAATGGAGACGCCCCGCAGGAAGCGTCAGGTAATGAGAGGGAAAATCGTATTCGAAAATCAAAATCGACAACCAGTCTGCTGAATCATTGCTGCACGTTGCTGCGTTAACCTAATCGAACGTCCTGTATAATCAAGCATTATCACCTTTATCCCCAACAAAGACAGCAATACCATAAATATCTTAAATAGTTTTAATTCAACATAACAAAAAGATTGCCATAATAAAAACGATATGCTATGTGAATCCTTGTTTAAGTAGTGGAATGATTAATCTTTTCATCAATGCAATGAGAATCTTTCTCAGTTGAAAATCAATTCCACCGCAGTAACCCCTTCGGACCGTTTTGTGGGAACGGAGGTTTTAAAAAGCCTTTTCATGAGGCTGAAACAAAAAGGAGTAGGAGCATGGTAGAAGGTACGGTTAAGTGGTTCAATGATGCGAAAGGATTTGGGTTCATTCAACGAGAGGGAGATTCCGACGTTTTCGTCCACTACTCAGCAATCCAGGGTGATGGTTTCAAATCGCTCGATGAAGGGAGTCGGGTAAAATTCGAGATCGTGGAAGGGCCGAAAGGACCTGCTGCCGACAAAGTGGAACGATTGTAGCCTGTCAGATTACGACAGTTTTTTGATGTAATGCGTAAAGGGGTTTTCATCGTTAAAACCCCTTTACTTTGGCCCTGCTTTAGCCTTGGCTGTTTACAGTTTAAGGCTAGCCTCAAAATTTCAGCTTGGTGCTGCTCTTTATGAAACCGAGCAGCAGTCGTACGCCAATCCCTGAGGGTCCCTTGGGAACATAGCTCTTTTTTGAGTACTCCCAGGCGGTTCCGGCAATATCGAGATGGGCCCAGGGAGTGTCGCCGACGAATTTCTGCAGATAGGCTGCCGCGGTGATAGACCCTGCCCCTTTGCCGCCGATGTTTTTTATATCAGCCACCTCCGAGTCGATCTGTTCACTGTATTCCGGGTCGAGCGGCAGTCTCCAGACTTTTTCTCCGGTCTCTTCACCTACCTGATAAAGTGCATCCGCCAATGTATCATTGTTGCTCATCAGTCCTGTTCGATGATGTCCGAGGCCGATGATAACCGCACCGGTAAGGGTGGCAAGATCGACAACACAGTCGGGTTTATATTTTTTGATGCCGTAAGCGAGGGCATCTGCCAGAATGAGTCGTCCCTCGGCATCGGTGTTGATGATTTCCGAGGTAATACCGTTATAGTGGGTAATCACATCACCAGGTTTGACTGCAGAGCTGCCTGGCATATTATCGGTCGTCGGCACGATCGCGATAACTCTGGTTTTGGGCTGTTCCTCAGCCACTCCCTGCATGGCCGAGATAACGGCTGCACCGCCGCACATGTCATATTTCATGTCTTCCATGCCGGCAGCAGGCTTCAGACTGACACCGCCCGAATCGAAAGTGATGCCCTTGCCGACCAGAAGGATGGTCCGGCTGAATTTCTTTGGCAGATGTTCGAGCACCACCATTTTGGGTTCAACCGAAGAGCCCTGGTTGACCGCCAGAATTCCGTTCATACCCATTTTCTTCAATTGGGCTTTGCCAAAGACCGTACATTTGAGTTCACTGTTCCTGGCCAGCTCCCGGCCAAAACCACTGAACTCCTGAGGTGTCCAGTGGTTGGCCGGTTCGTTGGCCATATCTCTGGCACGCATCGCCGCATAGGCGCCGATTGCCGCCGCCTTGATCACCGGGCGAAGACCGTTTCCCCGGGCGAAAATTCTGATGCTCTTTAAACCCTGATAAGGATTCTTGTCCTTGGGCTTTTTGTATTTTTCAAATCGATAGTTGCCGAGCAGGGTACCTTCAGTGAGACCGGAACCACAAATATCTTTATCCTCCTTGACGAATTCCGGGATGACCAGCAGAAGCTCTGCAGCTTTTACCTTCTGGGCGGCAGCACTGATATTGCCGCCCGTTTTTCTGAAATTTTCTTTGAGTGTATTTGCATTCTCACTCTTTTTCAGATCGCCAACACCGACCAGGAGAATACGTTTACAGGAAAAATCGCTCAATTCATCTGACTTTCCCGGATAGAGTGTTATAGTCTCATCGGCTTTACCGCTGAAGTCGCCCAGGGCAACCAGTTTTTTCACCACCGGTTTGATCACCTCATCGCAAAGCGGTGACTTTTTCTGTTGAGCACCGACAAGGAAGACAAGCAGTGCGCCATCATATTTCGTAAGTGGTTTTTGGGTTAACCCCAGCCCGCATCGTTTCATTGTTAAACCTTTGTCAGCTGTTGATTATTCCTATGGCCTGAAAACGTCCGTAATTATCTAGAAAAAACATCACCATACTACTATTATACACAGACTATTTAATTACAACGACACGGGGACCCATTCATGCTTCAGACATTGATCGTATCCGTTTCACTGGCAATCGTCGTTTCAGCCCTGTGCTCGATATGCGAAGCCGTACTCTACTCCCTGACGACCTCCCAGGTGGAAATGATCCGCCGATCCGGTGTGAAGGCCGGCGAGGTCCTGCACCAGTTGAGAAGCGATATCGATGAACCGATTACCGCAATCCTGACGCTCAACACGATTGCCAACACGATAGGTGCCGCCATTGCCGGCGCGGCCGCGGCTCATCTTTACGGCGACAAAAACGTTTTCCTGTTCTCCGCTGCCTTCACCATGGCGATTCTTATTTTCTCCGAAATCATCCCCAAAACGGTCGGCGTATCGTTTTCCTATCGCCTCGCTCCCTACATTGCCTGGCCGATTCGTTTCATGGTGATCAGTCTCAAGCCGATTGTCAAACTCTGCAGATTGATTACCCGTCTGATTCCCCAGGATAAAGGTGAAGGCTCCATCTCCGCCGAGGAGCTGCAGACCATCGCTGCACTCTCCCGTCAGTCGGGCCAGCTCGAAGAAGTTCAGGAGAAAGTGATTTCAAATATCATCGATCTCAAGCAGAAGACGGTCCGGGAGGTAATGACGCCGCGCACCGTCACATTCTCGCTTGATGAAAACAAATCCGTTGAAGACGCCATGAGTGAGATTTCGCGACTCGCAAGCCACAGCAGAGTTCCGGTCTATGACCGGGAACCGGACAATGTGACCGGGATCGTCATGCGAAAAGATGTCCTGCTCGCCGCCGCCCAGCAGAAAATGACCAGCACCCTCGGAAAAATCAAGGTTCCGGCCCACTTTGTTCCGGAGACCATGCCGCTGAACCTGGTGCTCATCGATTTTTTTGAAAAACGACAGCATTTATTTGTCGTCGTCGATGAATACGGTTCGGTGACCGGCATTATCTCGATGGAAGACGTGCTCGAAGAAATCGTTGGGGAAGAGATAATAGATGAATCCGATCGAACCAGGGACATGCGCGAACTGGCCCGCCGGGAAACAACGAGAATTCACGCCGAGTAACCAATAAAAGCTTATTAATTGACCGGTTCAAGACGGACCTTGACGCTTCGTTCTTCACCGTTTCTGAGAAAGCCGACAACCACTTCATCTCCGACCCGGTGCTGCTCGAGAATCGTGCGCATATCTTCTACCGAGGTGATCAGCGTACCGGCAATCTCGATTATGATATCACCGCTGATCGATCCGTTGCGAAACAATTGGGCCGGTTTGAGCCCAGCCGCATCGGCCGGCCCCCCCTCTTCAACATCGCCGATGAGAACTCCGTCTTTAACCCCGTAACGGGCGGCATAGCGCTCATCAACCAGACTGACGCCGATACCCGGCTTTATCATCCTGCCGTGTCTGATCAATTCAGGGACGACCCGGTTTACCTCTTCGACCGGGACCGCAAAACCGATCCCTGCATAGGCGCCCGAAGGGCTGTAAATGGCTGTGTTGACACCGATCAGACGACCGGCGCTGTCCAGCAGGGGTCCGCCGGAGTTGCCCGGGTTGATAGCCGCATCGGTCTGGATAACCCCTCGGATAACCCTGCCGGTGAGCGCGGTAATTTCCCGGTCCAAAGCCGAGATGATTCCGGAGGTCATGGAATGATCCAGACCAAACGGGTTGCCGATGGCAAAGACCTTCTGACCAACTTGCAGATTTTTTGCCTCACCGACGGCCAGCGGCTTGAGTTTCGAGGCAGGTGCACTGATCTGCAGTACGGCAAGGTCTTTGTCAGGAGCGGCGCCGACCAGTAAGGCTTTGTGTTCGGATTGATCAGACAGTGTTACCCTGACCTGTCCGGCATCGGAGATGACATGGTAATTGGTAACGATTCTGCCTTCGCGGTCCCAGATGAAACCGGACCCGTTGCCCTGCGGAATTTCGACGGCGTTTAAAGAAAAGAAATGCCTCCTCAGGGTAAGAGAAGTGATAAAGACCACCGACGGCGCACTTTCCTTGAATATATCAATGGTGTTCTGCTCGTCTTCAGCCAGATCGCCGCGGGCTGTGACCGCTCGCGGTACAGCGTTACGATCGAGCCGATTCCAGCCCTGACCGCCAAACAGGTACCAGAGCATGCCGAAAACGACCAGCAGCAGAATTATCAGTTTGAACCTGTCTGAGCGATGCGGAGGAAGTGCCATAAGACAAGGTGTTAGCGGCTAAAGACCAAGAACGAGCTTCGCCGTATAAAAGTACATCATGACCCCGATGATGTCGATGGCGGTGGTGACGAACGGACCCGTGGCGATTGCCGCATCGAAGCCGAAGCGCTTCAGCACCAGTGGAATAATCGTTCCCAGAGTTGCAGACATCGCCATGATGAAAAAAATCGATAAACCGACGACAATGCCCAACCCGACCGGATCATGATGCAGAAAATAAGTCACAACACCCAGGAATATACCGTAGACGAAACCGAGCATGATACCGACCCGAAACTCCTTGAAAATCACCCGGAAGAGTTCATGCATATTTACCCGGCCGGTGGCGATGCCGCGGACGATGATGGTGGAAGACTGGGTGGCGATATTGCCGCCCATACCCATGACGATAGGAATAAATGAGGCAAGTGCGATAACTTCTGCGAGTTCCCGTTCGAATGAACCGATAATGATCATGGCCATAATGCCGCCGATCCAGGAGGCAAAAAGCCAGGGTGCTCTGAGCATCGCGTTTTCAAAGGCCGGTTTGAGCAGAATCTCCCGATCTTTACCAGCCCCTGCCATCTGTAAAAAATCCTCGGTTGCCTCTTCCCGGATGACATCGATGATATCGTCTACGGTGACGATACCGACCAGGTTGTAGGACGAATCGACGACCGGAACCGCCAGGATATTGTACTGGGAAACGACATGGGCAACCTCGCTCTGGCTGGTATCGGTGTTCACCGAGATAACCTTGGTATTCATGATATCCTTGAGCTTCCTGCCGGGAGCATTCATCAGCAGTTCGCGCAGGGAGATGACCCCGGCCAGTTTTCCGTCCGCATAGCTGATATAGAGATAGAAAACCATTTCCATCTCTTCACTCTTCTGCTGGATGATCGAGATGGCTTCGCCAACGGTCACCTCTTCTTCAAGACACATGAAGTCCGGCGACATCAGACCGCCGGCGGTCTCCGGATGGTACTGGAGCAGCCCTTCGACTTCTTCGCGATCCTCCTTGCCCATGTGCTCGCTTATCTGGGCAGCCAGATCTTCGGGGATCGTCTCGAGAATGTCGACGGCATCATCGGAGGGGATCGCGGCCAGAATCGAGGCCAGAAACTGCGGTGTCAGTTTCTGGACCAGATCGACCAGCAGTGCATCATCAATCTCACTTAAAAATTCACCAACGACTTCTGTCTGGGCCAGGATACCGAAAATAGTTGAACGCTCTTCTTCGGCCAGGTGCCTGAACACCCAGGCCATGTCGGCAGGATGTGTTTTCTGGATGAGTTTGAGCAGGTGTCCGGTGGCACTGCGGCGGTTCAGGCGTCTGACCATATCGAGCAGAACCATCCCCTCGCTGCCTATCATTTCACGTTTTCCGCTTTCAGTTCGTGCCATAACCGGTTCCTGGTATTCAATTTGCGGTACTTTTCAGTAGTCTGACTTGACAGTATAGTAACGCACCTCATTTATATTAGAAACCATCATTATTGCACGTCATTTTTCTCGTACCGATACCATGTCGCTTAATCAGAAGCATGAAACCAGGGCACCGATCGATGCAGCATTTTTCAATCGGTTGAGCGTTGTACAAAACGACCACGAGTCTGGAGATTATGAAGCCGCTGAAAGAGGCTACCGGGAACTGATAGCATCACAGCCCGCAATCTGGCAACTCTATTTCAATCTGGGAATGCTGCTTTTTGATCAGCGCCGTTTCGAAGAAGCACTCACCTGCTATCTCGACGGTTGCGCTGTGAACCATGGCAGTATTGACCTGCTCTACAACAGCGCTATCTGTTTCAAGGAGTTAGGGCGTTTTGACGAGGCAATCGATTCATATGAGAAAGCTCTTCTTCTTGACCCGGATGATCTTGACTGCCGTTATAACCTGGCCGGCTGCTACCGGGCTCAGGGGCGGGAACGAGATGCGCTGATCACCTACCTCGACACTCTGGATTTTGATCCGAACCACGTCTCTTCGCTTAAAAATGCGGCCTACCTGCTTCATAAAAACGGCGAGCACGAGCGTGCCCGGGAACTTTATCAGCGTGTCCTTCAGATAGACCCGGAAAATCCGGCGGCAGACCATATGCTGGCAGCACTGTCGGGGGCTGAACGGGGACATGCTCCTGCAGCATATGTCAGGGATGTCTTCGATCAGTTTGCTGATCATTATGATATTAGCCTGACGGACAATCTTGAGTATCGCCTGCCATCACAGCTTTATGACTTTTATCGGTCGCTTGCCAAAAAAAACAGCATCGGCCACCTGCTCGACCTGGGTTGCGGTACCGGCCTGGTCGGCGAGTGCTTTCAGCTGCTGTGCTGCTCCATAACCGGCGTCGACATATCCGCTAACATGGTTGCGGCAGCACGACGCAAACAGATCTATACCTCGCTTCATGTGAATGAAATCGTATCGTTCTTAGAAGAAATTGTTTCTCAGGATTACGACCTGATCATCAGCGCTGACGTATTTCCGTATATCGGTGATCTCGCCCCCGTCCTCAGCGGTGCATCTCGCTGCGCCCGCCCGGGAGGTTATTACCTATTCTCGGTGGAGCACGATGCTGCGGATTCCGAACATCCGCAGCTCCAGGAAAGCGGCCGTTTTTCCCACAGCCGCGTTTATGTCGAAAACATGGCTCAGAGATGTGGCTGGGTGTTTGCGGACGAACGTATTGTCGATTTAAGAAAAGAGCGTGACGCCTGGATCAAAGGATGCATCTATGTGCTTCTGAAAAGCTGACAAAAACAGGGCGTCAGGCAAAGAAACCGCTTCTCTGCACAACCCAGCAGATCAGCAGCCCGGTACAGAGAGAAAGCAGCCCGATCGTGCGCAGGGTGGCCGGTTCAGTTTCACTGAGCTTTGCCAGCCATTCCTGCATCTTCTCGGGTGCAGCCGCGTAAGGAAGGCCCTCAACGATCAGAACCATGGCGAAAACGAGAATCAGTAATTTCATGTCGTTTAAAGACGTCGTCCACAGTGCTTAACCGGGGTTGACGAAACTGTTATTATGTTTACAAAATCAGCTAAACAAGGTAATTGATTGTTCATCCCGCTTGTCGTAAAAAAGCGAGGACTGTGCATGGTATTTCGTCACTGAGCTACACAGTATCGCGGCTCCAATCTTTTAGCAATCTTCAATTAACCATATTGCATGACTGAGTCAATCCGTTCCAGATATCAGGAAGCCGGCGTCGATATCGATAAAGGAAACGCCTTCGTCGAAAATATCAAATCCGTCATAGCCGACACCCATCAACGCGGCGTACTAAACCCGATAGGCGGATTTTCGAGTCTTTTTTCGATAGACAAGGATAAATACGAAAGTCCGGTTCTGGTATCGGCCACCGATGGGGTCGGCACCAAACTGGCGGTGGCAAAATTATGCGAAAAGCATGATACGATCGGAATCGACCTGGTGGCAATGTGTGTCAACGATGTCGTTGTCAGCGGAGCCAAACCACTGTTTTTCCTTGACTATCTTGCGGTAGGCAAGCTGGAAATCGAGGTCGCCGGTCAGATTGTCAGCGGAATCGCCAAAGGCTGTAAACAGGCGGGCTGTTCGCTCGTCGGTGGGGAAACGGCAGAGATGCCCGGTCTTTATCGCAACGGTGATTACGACATAGCCGGTTTTGTCACCGGTATTGTAGATCGGGACGATATAATCGACGGTTCCGATATCCGGGTCGGCAACAAGATCATCGGGCTGGCTTCCAACGGGCTGCATGCCAACGGTTATTCACTGGTCAGAAAAATATGTTTCAGTGACCTCGGCTTATCGGTGCATGATCATATCGAGGAACTGGGTACGACGCTGGGAGAGGAACTGCTCAAACCGACCAGGATCTATGTCCAGCCGCTTCTCAATGTCCTCAAGAGTTACAAGATAAACGGTATGGTCCACAACACCGGCGGTGGTTTCTATGACAATATCCCGCGGGTTCTACCCAACGGCTGTCGGGTCAGGATAGAAAGAAATTCGTTCCCGGTACCGGCCGTATTTGGTTTTCTGGCACATAACGGTCAGGTTCACGAAGCTGAGATGTACCGGACCTTCAACATGGGCATTGGCTTTATGGCTATCGTCGAGGAAAAGGATGTCAACGACATCATGCTGCAATTCAGTGCGCTGGGCGAAACACCCTACCTGATAGGAGAAGTTCTGGCCGACTCTGAAGCCGGGCCGAAGGTGGAGTTCGCCTAGCCTGCCGCCACATTCTGCTGTAACGAAAAAGAGGGCGTCAGATTATACCGGACGCCCTCTTTTTTTGCTTGAATGCGGGTCAGACAATGTCAGAATTCGGCACAATCTCTGGTGCTTCCCTGAATTTTTTCGATAGCATGGTCCAGAGCCGGAAGCAGCACCTCGATATTTTCAAGCGCCGCTTTCTTGCTGCCGGGCAGATTGATAATCAGACTTTTACCCCTGATCCCAGCCCTGCCCCGCGAAATAACAGCTTTTGGCGTAATCGCCAGACTGGCCGCACGCATTGCCTCAGCCATGCCCGGAATTTCTTTTTCGATGACCTGATCCATGGCTTCAGGGGTCACGTCGGTTGGCGATACCCCTGTTCCGCCGGTGGTCAGAACCAGGTCCGCCCCTTCTTTGTCGATGGCTCCTGTAACGGCTTCAACAATCGCCTCAATCTCGTCGGGGACGATGGTGTAGCAGCAGAGTCGGAAGCCGCGCTCGACAAACAGCTTCTGAAGTGCGGCGCCGCTGGTATCTTCTCGCTGCCCGCGAGCACCGCTGTCGCTCATGGTGATTACTGCGAAGCTGAATTCAGCCATCGGAAATGACAGCGAGCGGCTAGTTATCCGCCGTACGCGCAGCGACGATTTTTTCGGTGATCTGTGCCGGAACCTCTTCGTAGTGTGAGAATTTCACCGTAAAGGATCCAAGTCCGCCGGTCATCGATGTCAATTCGTTGGCGTAGGTCTGGATTTCCGCCATCGGTACCTGGGCGGTAACGATCTCACCCTTGGGCCCTGAGTCCATACCGAGCACCCTGCCCCGCCGTGAGTTCAGGTCACCCATGATGTCGCCGACACTGTCTTTCCCGACAGTGACGACCATTTCCATGATCGGTTCAAGCAGCACCAGGCCCGCCTGAGGCGCAGCCAGTTTGAAAGCCAGCGAACCGGCAATCTTAAAGGCCATCTCGGAGCTGTCGACAGTGTGATAGGAGCCGTCGTAAAGCGTGACCTTGACATCGGTCACCGGGTAGCCGGCCAATACTCCTCTCTCCATGGCTTCCTGAATTCCCTTGTCGACTGCAGGGCGGTATTGCTGGGGAATAACGCCGCCGACAATCTTGTCGACGAATTCGTAGCTTTCTCCTGGAATCGGCGATATTTCGATCCAGCAATCACCGAACTGGCCGCGGCCGCCGCTCTGTTTCTTGTGCCGCCCCTGAGCTTTGGCGGTTGAGCGAATAGTTTCCATGTAAGGGATTTTCGGCAGGTTCAGCTCCATTTCAACACCGAACTTGCGTTTGATGATATTGCCGACGACCTCGAGATGTACCTGACTCATTCCGGAGACCAGGGTTTGCCCGGTCTGCTGCTCTCTGGATAACCTGAGACTTAAATCCTCATCGAGCATTCGGCTCAGCGACGAGAATAGTTTTTCTTCATCACCTTTCTGGGCGGAAACGGCGTAGGTGATAACCGGTGACAGCGGTTCGACCGCTTCGAGAATGACCGCTTTGTCCTGAGTGCACAGGGTGTCTCCGGTGGTAGTTTCTTTGAGTTTGGCGACAGCGACGATCATGCCCGGTCCTGCACTGTCAACGTGTCGTTGTTCCTTTCCTTCGATAACGAAAAGGTTGCCGAAACGCTCACTGGTCTTCTTGTTGGCATTGAAAAACGACTCGCCGGAAAGCGTACCGGAGTAAACCCGGAAAATATTCAGGCGGCCGGCGTAGGGGTCTGCCATGGTTTTAAACACATAGCCGACAAACGGCTGATCAGCCTGGGGCAGACATGCAACCTCGTCTTCACTGTTAGGGACAACACCTTTTCTCGGAGCGATGTCGGCAGGAGATGGAAGAAAGTCATTGATGAGGTCGAGAACCGCGCTGGTTCCGTTGTTCTGCAGCGCACAGGTTACACTCACCGGTACGACCTCACCGGCGGCCACCGCTTTTCTGAGGCCGGCTGCAAGATCTTCAGTGCTCAGTTCACCCTCTTCGAGGAAAGTATCGATCAGCTCTTCATCGGTTTCTGCAACGCTTTCCATCAAGGATTCACGATAGGCGGCAACCTCATCGGCCATGTCGGCCGGGATGTCGATCTCCTTGAGGACGCCCTTGGCCCCATCCTCGAACTGGTATGCTTTGTTGGCGACCAGATCGACGATGCCGCTGAACGAATCTTCCTTACCGATCGGCAAGTGGACAATGGCCGGTGACAGCGGCAGCGAATCCTTGATCTGGTCGAAGGTTTTGAAAAAGTCGGCCCGTTCGCGATCCATCTTGGTAATGACAATTGCTGATGGCACATTGTTGTCGGCAATCAGATCGGCGAATTTTTTAGTCTGTCCCTTGACCCCGAGGACGGCACCGATAACGAAAACGGCTCCGTCACAAACGTGAGCGGCCGTCAGGGTTTCGTTAAAAAAGGAATCATCGCCGGGAGTATCGACGAGATAGATTTCATGCTTTTTCCAGGTGTAATTGGAGAAAGATGAACTGATCGAAATCTGGCGCTTTATTTCTTCATCATCGTAATCCATCGAGGTGTTGCCGTCATCGACCTTGCCGAGCCGCTTGATCTTTCCTGCAGTGTAAAGCATGGCCTCAACAAGAGTGGTTTTACCGCCGTTTCCATGTCCAAGTACCGCTATATTTCTGACCATTGCTGTATCCTGCATCTTTTCTCCTCGAACCAAAAAATAGATCTGCTATTCAATCACATCTCACTCTATAATTGAACGGGGCCTCGACAATTTAACCACCCCATATATTCAATTCATCAGGAAGAAAGTCAAGCTTCATCATTGCCGGCCCCCATTTAAACAGGATTTTGGCCAGGTTAATGATTTCATTTGATGATTCTAATAAGATATGATGGTACATTCGCGCCAGAACAGCGGTTAAAAATTTCGAGGATTCCTTCTTACGGTGAGCGGTTCAGATAAGTCATCAGCCGGGCTGGCCCGATCTGCGGCGACCGTCTCCATTGCGGTCATGTGCAGCCGCGTGCTCGGTCTTGTCCGCGAACAGGTGTTCGCCGGGCTTTTCGGTGCCGGCTACGCCTATGATGCCTTTGTCGTCGCCTTCAGAATACCCAACCTGCTCCGCGATCTGTTTGCAGAAGGCGCCCTGTCGGCAGCCTTTGTCTCGGTCTTCTCCGATTATGACGCCAACCGGAGCCGGGAACAGACCTGGCAGCTGGCCTCGAATGTACTCTGCTTTTTTCTGGTAGCCGTATCCTTCATTACCCTGCTCGGTATGCTCTTTGCCGATCAGATCGTCTCGGTCCTGGCGCCCCGCTTCAGTGACATCTCCGGAAAAGCCGAGCTGACCGCGGCGATGACCGTCATCATGATGCCGTTTCTGCTCTTTATTTCGCTGGCCGCGGTGGTGATGGGAATTCTCAATACCAAAAACCGGTTCTTCATTCCCTCGCTGGCTTCGAGTTTCTTCAACCTCGGCTCGATCATCGGCGGCACGAGTCTGGCCTTGATTCTTCCCCGGTTCGGCCAGCCGGCCATTGTCGGGATGGCCTTCGGCACCCTGGTTGGCGGATTTTTGCAGCTTGCTGTGCAGATACCGGTACTTAAACAGGTGGGTTTCAGATTCAGCTTTACTCTCAACCTTTCCGACCCCGGCCTGAAGCGGGTCCTGAAGCTGATGGTACCGGCAACGATAGGGCTCTCGGCGACCCAGATCAATATCTTCATTAACACCAATTTCGCCTCTTCTTGTGTCGAAGGCTCGGTTTCCTGGCTGAACTACGCGTTCAGGTTCGTTCAGCTGCCGATCGGTCTGTTTGGCGTTGCTATTTCAATTGCTGCGCTGCCGCTTCTTGCCAGGCAGGCATCGACGCATAATCTGGATGATATGCGGCAGACGTTCGTCTCCTCTCTGACCATGGTATTCTGCCTGACTATCCCGGCGACCGTGGGGTTGCTGCTGCTTTCCGAACCGATTATCAGGGTCATATTCGAGCACGGCGCATTCACTGCCGCCGATACCAGGGCCACGGCAATCGCCCTGTCTCTGTATGGTATCGGCCTTTTTGCCTATTCGGCCAATAAAGTGATCGTCCCGGTCTATTATGCGATCAACGCCCCCAGGTATCCGGTGATCGCCAGTTTCATGGCCATCGGCTTCAATATTCTGATCATCATCAACACGATCGATCATTTCCAGCACCGGGCGATCGCCCTTTCGACCTCCGCAGTGATGATCATAAATTTTCTTTTTCTGGTGACTGTTCTGTATCGCAAGATTGGCGGATTTTCGATCCGGCAGCTTTTCTCAGGACTCTTCAGAATCTTTGGCGCAACAGCTGCAATGACTGCTTTTCTTGGCACCACTTACCGATTGCTGGCCGGGCAGCTTCAGCAGACGATTGGCCATCAGGTCGTGGCGCTCTTCATTCTGATCAGCGCTTCGGCTCTGGTCTACCTGGTTCTGCTCAACCTGTTCGGCTTAAAAGAGGTCCGTGATATTTTGTTGAAAATCAGGCAGCGTCTGGGCAGCTAAAAAAAGAGGCGTTCCCGGAAAACCGGAAACGCCCCGTAGACAAGAGGAGAGATCAAATCAATTGTTGACCGGTTCTCCAAACGGATTGAGCTGCTTGCTGGCGGCAGCGTCAACGGTGACATACAATTCCATTTTAGTTTTCCCGAATTTTCCGATGCCTCCGCCGTGAAGGACGATAATGGCGGTCTTGTGCGGCTTGGTAAAGGCCAGCAGCACATTGTCATAAGATGCTTCCCCGACGTGCCGCCAGCCGTCGTTTTTCATCGATTTGGTCATGTAATCTTTGAGCGACTGAACTTCAACGTAGCCGGAAAATATCAGCACGCCGCCGTGAAAAGACTCGGTGTTGATCGTCAAGGTCTTCTTTGTATCAAGCTTCATTTCGGGCGGTACTTTTATATCGTCATAGTTGGCCACCGGACTGGGGAGCGGTCCGACACTGCCGGTTGTATCGAGCGGTCTGTTTTGGGAAGCACAACCGGACAGGATCAGCAGAAAAACTCCTGCGAAGAGATAAACGGAAATTTTTTTCAGCATCGGGACACTCATGGTATTCCTCCTGGAACCTTTGATTATTTTGCGTTTCTGTAAGCCTAACTAGCTTGAATTTTATAACAATTTAATGTGGGCGACAGTGTACTATATTATTATGGTTTGGACAACTATGAGCTGCATTAAAATGTGAGTACCTTCCCTTTCGCAAATATCTGTTAGAAAACCAATGAAGGGTACCTTGCAAAAGTAGGATTTAAGCTCAAAATTAAGGCGCGCATGAGAATTTTACCGCAGGCATATAGACGATATTCCGAGGATAAGATTTTCATGTGCAACGCAAAATTTGGGCGAAAAGACAATTTTTCAAGGTAGCCTGGGATCGCATCATGGAGGAGAAAATTATTCAGGTTGAGGTCTATCCGATACGACTCGGCCAGTTTCTTAAACTGGCCGCCGCCGTTCAGGACGGTGTCGAAGCAAAAATAGAGATCGCCAACGGTCAGGTCAATGTCAACGGTATGGTCGAGCGCAGGAGGGGCAGGCAGCTCAGCGTTGATGATCAGATCTCATATCAAGGCGTAAACTATATCTGCCGGTAGTTCGTGTGCAGGCAATCAAGCATTCTCCATGGAGGCAGCTCAGCAGATGCGATGAACGACAAACGGCGCGTCGAATCCTTTGAGCTCGAGTTCCTCGGTCCTGCTTATTTCAATATCTGTTGTCACCCGCTCAAAAACATCATCGGTCAATAAAATGGCATCACTGCTGCAATGAGATGCCAGACGCTGAGCTCTGTTGACGCCTGCTCCGATGACGGTATAGTCGAACCTTCTGTGTGAGCCGAGGTTACCGATGAACATTTCGCTGCTGCTGATGCCGACACCAAGGCTGATATTGCTGAAGACAGAAAAATCGTCTTGATACTTTCGTCGGAGCAGCTGAAACTGCCTCAACAATGCTCTACCGCTTTCAAGCGAGCTGTCGGCCTGATTGTCAAGAGCGACTGGAGCACCGAAAATGGCCAGCGCTCCATCTCCCATGAATTTATCAAGTGTCCCCCGATTTTGGTAAATGGTGACGGTGAAAAGCTCAAAAAACTCCTTCAGAAAATCAGCAATGATGTGCAGGCCGACCTTTTGAACAAGCTGGGTGAAATTGGAAATATCGGCGAAGAGAACCGTGAGTTCCACGATGGTATCATAGAGGCGAACATCAGCAGATTCTTCGACGAGCATCCTGGCTGATTCGGGAGACACGTATTGCTCGTAAAGAATTCTGAGCCTGATCGGATCAGAGTCATAACCGTATTGGTTTAAAAAATCTTTTTCTTTCATGACTGCAGGGTATACTGCTGTTCGCGACAAATCATGTAAAAACGCAGATCAGCCATTAAAAAGTTGGTGTAATTTTCCTGTACCATAGACTTATGATCGATCTCAATACCCCGCTGGCGGAGCGCATGCGGCCCGATTCTCTGAATAGTTTTTTCGGCCAGGAAAAACTGGTGGGCCAGGGACGAATTCTCAAGCAGCTGCTCGACCAGAAGCGGGTTCCCTCGATGATACTGTGGGGTCCGCCCGGCTCCGGGAAGACAAGCCTGGCCAGGATTATCTCAAAGGTTGTCGACGCAGAGTTCGTCTTTTTTTCTGCTGTTCTGTCAGGGGTAAAAGAAATCAGGAAAATCGTCGAGTCGGCCCGGCAAAGGCGGCTGGAAGAGAGCAGAACCGTTCTTTTCGTCGATGAGATACACCGCTTCAACAAAAGCCAGCAGGATGGTTTTCTGCCTCACGTCGAAAGCGGTCTCCTCACCCTGATCGGCGCCACCACCGAAAATCCCTCGTTCCAGGTCATAGCTCCCCTGCTCTCCCGCTGCCGCGTTCTGGTGCTCGAACCATTGTCTGTAGAATCATTGAAAGCCATTGCCGACAGAGCCCTGACAGACCAGGAAAACGGTCTTGGAAAATCAGCCTTTGTTGTCGAAGATAAGGTTATGGAGCTTCTTGTCGAAACCGCAGACGGTGATGCCCGTAATCTGCTCAACATCCTTGAACTCTCAGCAAACCTTGCAGCTCATCGCAGCGGGAACGAATCAACTGCGGTAACGATTACGTCTGCAGACATTGAAGAGGCAAGCCAGAGAAAGACACTGCGCTATGACAAAAGCGGAGAAGAACACTACAACCTGATTTCCGCCCTGCACAAAAGCCTCAGGGATTCCGACCCCGACGGCTCTTTGTACTGGTTCTACCGGATGATCGAAGCCGGAGAAGACCCGCTTTACATTGCCAGGAGAATGGTGCGCTTCGCTTCGGAAGATATCGGCATCGCCGATCCTCAGGCGCTGGTCCAGGCGGTTGCCGGCCGCACGACCTATCATATGCTCGGTACCCCCGAGGGTGAGCTGGCGCTGGCCCAGGTGGTTGTCTACCTGGCGACTGCACCAAAAAGCAACAGTGTTTATCGCGCTTCCAAAGAAGTTCAAACCGTGATCAGGAAAACCGGCTCGCTGCCGGTTCCCATGCATATCAGAAATGCACCGACGAAACTGATGAAAGAGCTGGGCTACGGCTCTGGTTATACATACGCCCATGATGAAGAGAATGCCTTAGTTGAGCAGGAGCATCTGCCCGATGAAATCAGTGGCAAGCGATTCTATCATCCCCAAAACCGAGGCTATGAAGCGGTCGTCCGCGAACGGCTGACGAAATGGCGTCACATTCTGCAAAATAAAAAGAAATGAACAAAATCCTTACCTCAATGGTGCTGGGCATTGCTCTTGTTTTCCTGAATGGTTCCTCTGCCAACGCCGCAGCAGCCGAATCTGTAACTATTCTATTTTCAGCCAACGTCAAAGGAGAAATGGAAGCCTGCGGCTGAGGAGCGCAACGCTTGGGCGGTCTGCCCGAGAAAGGCTTCAAACTCAGGCATATATCGAAAAACAGCGCTGGCCGCGTTTTAAAAGTCGACAGCGGCAATCTCTTTTTCAAAAGAGACGGCCGTTATGCCGAGGGCTCACCTGAAGCCATTCAGGCCGCTGCGGTTGCCTCGGTCTACACCATGTTTGACTACGATGCTGTCGCCGTTGGCGCTGACGATCTAGCCGCCGGGCTTGGCTTCCTTCTTGGGGCCAGTGACAGCGGTTTGCCTCTCGTCTCTGCCAATCTTCATGATCAGCAGGGAAACCTTATCTTCATGCCGTATCTGGAACGCACATTAGGTTCGCTCAAGATCGCGATCACCGGCATCACCGGGCCGCGGACTCCGGTCGCAGCGGATTATCACATCGCAGAACCAGTTGAAGCGCTCGGCCTGCTCATCCCTGCACTTGAAGCTGAGTTCGATCTTATTGTTCTGCTCTCTTCCCTGCCTGTGCAGGCAACAGCGGATATCCTCGAAAAATTCCCGGGGATACGAATCGGCATATCGGCCGACAAGACCAAGGGCAATTTCGGACCGGAGGCTGCAGGAAAGGCTATCATTGTGCAGACCGCCAACCGGGGCCAGTATCTCGGGGCCTTGACGATTATCTATCAGGGCGGACCCTGGCGTCCGTCTTTGAACCGGGCTCAGCAGGCACAAAAAGAGGCCGAACTATCCGCTGCCGGCGATAACCGATTCAGCACCTATCGCGTTGATTTTCTGAAAATGGAACAGACCGGCAGATCCGATGCCCAGGTCGGCTATATTATCGATCAGGCGAAGAGACAGATACGAGCAGCAGGAAAATAAAAAGGCCCGCTCCAACCCGCTCCAGTAAAGGAACGAGCCGAGGAACGAGCCTTTTTATTTAATGAATGGGTTGCGGGCCTTCAGATTAGCAGCCGAAAGCCTCCTGCAGGTTCGGTACAGTCTGCTTTTTGCGGCTCATCATGCCGTCAATCCACATCGAGCCGTTTTCAAGTTTTCCGTCGAAGGCTTTCTCGATCAGTGCGGCATCGTCAGACAGGACAACAAGGTCGGTTCCCTCTTTGACTACATCGGTCAGCATCAGCAGAACCGTGTGACGACCATCCGCCTTGACTTCCTCCATCGCCTTGACCAGCTCTTCGCGAACGTTTTTGACCTGATCAAGCGTTGCCAGTTCGAGCTGACCGACACCTACTTTATTGCCTTTCATGTCGAAGTCTTTGTAATCGCGGAACAGCAGGTCTTTAGCCGGTACGCCGTCAACAGCCGATTTGGCTTTGAGCATATCCATGAACAGCTCATCGGTATCTTCGATACCGGCGATCTTTTTCAGTTCTGCAACAGCGGCTTTGTCGTCGTCGGTACAGGTAGGCGATTTGAAGTTGACGGTATCGCTGAGAATGGCGCACAGCATACCGCCCGCCACATCTTTAGGGATCGCAACCCCGGCTTCCTTGTACATTTTATTGAGAACGGTACCGGTGCAGCCAACCGGCTCTGCCCGGAATAAAATAGGACTGTTGGTGGTCACGTCACCGATTTTATGATGATCGACAATGGCGACAACTTCGGCGCTTCCAAGATTCTCAGGGCCCTGAGCGATATCACTGAAATCCACCAGAGCAATCTGTTTCCCGCCGGCGTCGCTGATGGCTTCCGGTACGGCCAGGCCAAAGCGGTCAAGGACCAGCTTTGATTCGGGATTGAGTGCCTCCGCCTGGCTCTGCATACAGGCAACGGCGTCGGTACCCTGGGCTTTGAGCAGGGTTGCGTAAGCAATGGCAGACGTGACAGAATCGGTGTCCGGGCTTGAGTGGCCAACTACACATACAGTCATGGTAAATCCTCCGATAATTAATGAGTTCGTTAAAGGCATCAGCGCATGTCTGAGAAGAAGACATCACCGGGCAAAAAGTAGTCGCTTAAAATAGTGTTTTCAAGGGTCCACGTCAAGAAGAAAAGGAAGTGAACCACGATTCACTATTATTGCCTATATACTTGCTTTTTGATGCCTAAACCATGTCGAACTGACAGCTTTTGGGACGGCCAGACAGATATATTTCCTGGGTGACTTTAAATGGTTGACCCGTTATAGTAATAATGAACAGAATCCTTTTAATTTATACAACTTATTCTCGTAAACGGTATGCCTAATCACCAGTTCGAAAATCTGGAGCCGCGGCGTCGCTCCGGCACCGTCGTTCCCTATATTATTATCGCATTGCTTGTTCTTGTTCTGGCTATTTTGCTGTTTGTCTTTTTCTTCAGCCCCGAAACGGTCAGCGATCTGCGTTCTGCAGCAGGTCTGTCCACCGGTCAGGAACAGGTAAAGGAACAAACTGAAAATGACACCAGCGCATCTACAGAGGCTGCCCGGAACGGTGAGGACTCTGCCGCCCGGGTAGTCGGTGCAGACGATACCGAGACTGAAACTACCGGCAGTGAAGACGTTCTGGAAAGGACCGGCCCTCTGGTTACCGATGATGCCTCCTGCGATGAAAGAGCAGATCGTATCGAAACATTTTTTAATACGCTTGATACAAGAGCCTATATCCAGGAATTCAAACTCGATGCTCCAAGCGTTGAATATTTCCCCCGCCTCATTCAAAAGCTGATCGATAATCCACCGATCGTCAGTGGAGAAACCGATGATCTTTTTACGATTCTCCAGAACACGGCCCATTTCTTTCGAATTATCGGTAAGAAGAACATCATTGTTCTAAAAGGAATTTTAGATCGTGAACGCGAGACGTTTGAAACCGTTCTGGCGGATTTTTATCAGCTCACCAAGCAGCCTGAGTGTCTTCAGAGACGGTTTAACCTGAATATCTATCAGGATTCACTCTACAACTATGCCGCCTTTTTTCTCAATACGATGGGCGGCCGTCTTTACCTGTTCCGGCGTGATTCGATGTCTCGCATGGTGGTCAACTATTATGCTATTTTAATTATCGAAGAGGCCAACCGTGCCGCCAGAAATGCCTATGGAATCGATATCAGAGATGCTATCGACAACCTCATCGTAGAAATCGAATCGAGCCGCATCGATCTACAGCTGCGCGAGACCTATCTGGACAATCTGTACGACTTGAAAGTAGCCTATCAATAGCTCCCGAGGCCTTCTATGTAATGTCTGATTCACTCTTCGACTTTATTGCCCAAAGCCCGACCGCATTTCACGCAGTCCGGACCATGCTTCTAGCTCTTGAACAGTGCGGATTCACCACTCTGAAAGAAGATGAGGTGTGGGATCTGCAGCCGGACGGCCGCTACGTTGTTGTCCGCAACGGTTCACTGATCGCTTTTCGCCTCGACGACCCGGCTTCAGCCGGACAGGGTTTCAGAATGATCGGCGCCCATACCGACAGCCCGAGTCTGCAATTGAAGCCGAAACCGAAATCATCTTCCTCAGGCTATCTGCAGTTCGGTGTCGAAAAATACGGAGGGGCGCTGCTGTCCACCTGGTTCGACCGTGAGCTTTCGCTGGCCGGCAGAGTCACTGTACTCTCAGAAAACGGCCGGCCATGCTCGTGTCTTATCGACTTCAAGGATCCGGTGCTGTACATTCCAAGCCTGGCAATTCATTTTAACCGAGAGGCCAATGCGGGTGTTGAAATCAATGCCCAGAAAGATATCAGCCCGGTTTTAGCCCAGAACATCTCCGGCACGACCCAATGGGAAGCGCTCCTCCTGGAAAAGGTGAACCTGCAGAACCCGGAACTTGGGGCCCGCTCCATTCTCGGCAGCGACCTGTTCTGCTACGACCCTGCTTCGCCAGGATATTTCGGGCTGGGCAACGACTTTATCAGCGGTCCCCGGCTCGACAACCTGTTGAGCTGCCATATCGGCTTGCAGGCATTGCTGCAGCGGACAGGACGCGCCAACTGCATGCTTCTTTTCACCAATCATGAAGAGGTGGGCTCGGCCACCAGCAGCGGCGCCCTGAGTAATTTCGCCGCTTCCGTTCTTGCCCGGATCTGCGGAGACGATCAAAGACGAGGCATGTGTGCCAAAAACTCATTCCTGTTGTCGCTTGACAACGCCCATGCAAGCCACCCCAACTTCCCCGACAAGACCGATCCCGACCACAAGGTGTTGCTCAACACCGGTCCGGTTCTGAAGATCAACAGTTCCCAGCGCTACTGCTCCAGCGCTGTCAGTGGTGCCATCTTCAGGCTGCTGTGCGCAGAAGTAGGCGTGGATGTTCAGGATTTCGTCATGCGCAGCGATATGGCCTGCGGTTCCACCATTGGACCACTGACAACTGCAGAACTGGGCATCGACGGCGTCGATGTCGGTGTTCCCACCTGGGCGATGCATTCCGTCAGGGAAGTTACCGGTTCCCATGACCCTCTCTTTCTGGAGCGGGCTGCCTGTCATTTTTTTAATCGTGACACATTTCCATACATTACAATCAGATAACTGTTTAGGTGATACATTGTAGCAATTGACTTCCCGCTGCTCTTGCTGTAGCAAATAGGCTGAAATCTTGGAAATATAGTCGGTACTCAGTCGTCTGTTAAATGCTTCTTCAGGTGTACCTGTACCGAACCTGAAACATGATTCGACGTAATGAGGATATTTCTCATTTTGAGGTCCTTTTTTACTGGTTGGGTAGCTGGTTGTTCAATCAAAATCAATAACTGAGGAGGAACTATGAAAAAGGCTTTGATTGTTGGGCTGGTCTGCATTGTCGGCTGCACATTTGCAGCTTTCAATGCTTACAGCGAAGGTGGACCGAAACAGGAGCCTCCGCCAAAGGCGACAACCATAGAGGAACTGGTTGAGCGCTACGATTCGAGCAGATGCGCCGATTGCCACGAAGAGATCTATGACGAATGGGAAAATTCGTTGCACGCCCGCTCGGTGCTCGGTACGCCGCGTACCGCGCCGACCATCATTACCGCCATCGAAAAAGGCATGAAGCTCTTTCCCTATTCCGGGGTGAAGAGTGACGAGGATATAACCGTCGAACACCTGATGATCTGTGCCAAGTGCCACCTGCCTCAACTCGATGAAGCAACCGATGATGTGGCCCGTGAACTGGTGGCGACAATCAGAGGTTGGCAGCAGGCTTATCGTGACCAGGATTATGATACAGTCGATGAACTCGAGGCAACCATCGCCAGTCTCAATATCAGCTGCATGGTCTGCCACAATAAAATAGCGCTGATCCATAAATGGTCTGACGGTTATCCTCAGCCGGACACGATTTACGGTTCTTATGAAGACGATCATGAAGACGAGGTGTTTGACAAAGTAGCAGTTGCGCCGGCTCTTGGTGAGTCTATCTTCTGCGGCCAGTGCCACGGACTGGGTCCGAATCTCGAGTTCGATCACCCGTCTCAGTGCGCAACGATCTATGGCAGCCACCTTTTCTCCTACGTGGCCCACGGCGGCAGTAAAGCATGCCAGAATTGCCACATGGAAGAGTCCGGGCTGGGCCATGATATGCAAGTCATACCGCAGCCAGGAGATGATCGATATGGCCCTTGACGTCAAGGTTGAGAGCCGCTCGATGTTCTGGCGTAAGAACAAGGAAGACGGCGTCGTCCCGATCGGTATTATCGACGTCTCGATGTACAACAAGGCCGGCCATGTCATACCGGACGGCTGACCGACTCCAAACCGGCTGGTCCTGGATGTGACCGCGACGAATGGTGAGGATGAGGTAGTTTACAACGATCAACGTATTTACATGCCCTTCCCCGGCAGGTTGGGAAGAGGAAAAGAAATGGGTAGAGGACCCTACGAGAAGAGCGGACTGCTGCGGGAGACGAGTTTAGCGCCCGGTAAGACCCAGCACGAAACCTTTGAGATTGTCTATCCATTCGAAGACAAGGAGAAAGACGGCGAGACCAGACGCGAACTCATCGAAGACGAACTGACGGTCGAAGTCGTCCTCTGGTACTTGCCGTTTGGTGAATTCGACGGCAATGAAGTCGCCTTTTATGAGGACGAAAAGAAAATCGATCTCAAGACCGAGTGGGTCTGGCGCTAGATCATCGATTTAATTAGCAGTATCTGGGCCCGCGCCGAAAGGCGCGGGCTTTTTTTTTATACGCCATTGACATTTTGATTGAAAAAACAACACTTATTTATATATAGTAGTTCTTTGATTAACTATTTAGTTTATCAATTAACAATCGGCCCTCAGAGTAGAACAACTGAGCTTTACAATCGCTATCAACATCCAAGGAGAACAGAGATGAAACCGAAAATGCTGATGAAATTCATCCCGGTTGCTTTCATGCTGGCGTTTCTGGCATCCGGCTGCGCCAAGCAGACAGATTCCACCGCCACCGCCCCGGCACCTGAAAAGGCTGCTGCCGATGCAGGAAGACCCCAACGTCTACAAAGGACCGATCGTCGGACGCTCAAACAAAGCCAAGACCATCTCCATCACCGTTGGCCAGGGCGACGCTGCCAAGACCATGATGGTCAGGTTCGATGACGAGACCGAAGGTCTCGATTTTGCGAAAAAAGGCGAAGCGGCAATCATCAAATGGGAACAGCGCGGCGAAGACAAGTTCGCCACAGTTGTCGAACCTAAACTAGCCAAGCTTCCTAAGGGCGTCACTGAAATTAAGACCGACGAACTCTATAAAATGCTGCAGGATCATGTTCCCATGGTCCTCGCTGATGCCCGTCCTGTCATACGATTTAATCAGGGACATCTGCCCGGCGCCGTGTCTATTCCGGTGCCGCTGCTCAAAGAGCAGAAAGAAGCCGTACTGCCTAATGACAAAGACAAACTTCTCGTCTTTTATTGCGGGGGCTACACCTGAGGCATGACAAGTACAAACGCCGGTCTGGCGAAGCAACTTGGCTTTACTAACGTACGCGCCTATCTAGGCGGCGAACCGGCCTGGAGCGAGGCGGGTCATCCGGTCTATGCATCCAATGAATATGTGGCCACAGGCAATGTCGTTATTCTCGATCTGCGTGAAGGTGATGCACCGGTCAAAGGACGCATCCCCGGTTCAGTGCAGGTTGCCTATGAAGAACTGGAAAATCGAATCGACGATATTCCCCGAAACGCCCCTGTCATCCTTTACAGCGATAACTATGAAGATGTGACCGATGCTTATGAAGATCTCAAATATGAGGGCTTCAAGACGGTCGCCATGGTCAAGGGCAACTACCAGGGCTGGCTGGCCTCCGGCGGAGAGATCGAATCAGGTCCTATTTTCTCCAACGAGATCAGCTGGGTCAGAGTACTCGGCGAGGGCGAGGTTTCCGTTGATGATTTCCGCAAGGCAGTGATGGGAGAACTTCCTGACACCTTCGTCATCGACGCCCGAACCCCGGAAGAAGTGGCGGATCTTGGAATCTTCACCAATACCGTTAACATTCCCCTGGACGAGATACCCAAGCGAATGGATGAGTTGCCCAAAGACAAGCAGATCCTCGTCCATTGCTCCACAGGCGCCCGGGCAGATCTCGCTTACCGGGAACTGATCGAGAACGGCTTTGATGTCAAATTCCTTCTCCTTGACATATCAGATGCGGAGTGTGATTGTCCGATCATCATTCCGGCTAAACAAAGTTAGCTCTTACTCACTCAGCCAAATCAAGGGAACAGCCGGATCTACCGGCTGTTCCCTTTTTTTTTGATCCCGTGTAGACTTGCCGCCCATTTCACCAATAACCGTTAATACTATAAGAGCAGGAAAACAACATGAGCGATGACAGTCAGAAAATCATCTACTCGATGATCAAAGTCAGCAAGTCCTACAACAACCGCCCTATTCTGAAAAACATATCCCTTTCCTACTTCTACGGTGCGAAAATCGGGGTTCTCGGTCTCAACGGCTCCGGAAAATCGTCTCTTTTGCGAATTCTGGCGGGGCTCGATACTGAATTTGAAGGAAATACCGTTATTGCCGAAGGCTTCAGCGTCGAATACCTCGAACAGGAGCCGCAGCTCGATCCAGACAAGACGGTTAAGGAGATCGTCGAAGAAGGGGTCAGCGACACCTTGAAACTGATCGAGGAATTCGACCGGATCAACGAAAAATTCGCCGAGCCGATGAGCGATGATGAGATGCAGGCCCTGATCGAAAAGCAGGCAGAGGTGCAGGAAAAACTTGATGCGTTATCGGCCTGGGACCTGGACAGCAGACTTGAAATGGCCATGGACGCGCTGCGCTGCCCTGCCTCGGACAGCCTCTGCGGGATACTTTCAGGAGGAGAAAAAAGACGGGTTGCGCTGTGCCGTATTCTGCTGAAAAAACCAGATATCCTGCTGCTCGATGAGCCGACCAATCACCTCGACGCCGAAACCGTTGCCTGGCTCGAGCGCCACCTTCAGGATTACAGCGGCACGGTGATCGCCGTCACCCATGACCGCTATTTCCTCGACAATGTCGCCGGCTGGATACTTGAACTCGACCGCGGTGCCGGAATACCATGGAAAGGCAATTACTCGTCCTGGCTCGAACAGAAGCAGAAACGGCTCAGCGTCGAGGAAAAACAGCAGAGCGAGCGGCAGAAGACACTGCAGCGCGAACTTGAATGGATCCGTATGTCACCCAAAGGCAAGCGCTCAAAATCTAAAGCCCGGATCAATTCGTACCAGGAACTGCTCGATTCAGGTACCAGCGAGAAAGTCAAGGAACTGGAGATTTACATCCCGCCGGGACCGAGACTCGGCAAGAAGGTCATTGAAGCCGATGGTTTGAAGAAATGTTTTGGTGACCGGGTACTCTTCGAAGATATGCAGTTCACCCTGCCCGCCGGCGGAATAGTCGGCGTCATCGGCCCCAACGGCGCCGGCAAGTCGACCCTGTTCAACATGATTACCGGACAGCAGACTCCTGATGAAGGCAGCATTTCACTGGGTGAATCGGTCAAACTGTCCTATGTCGATCAGAACAGGGATACACTTGACCCGAAGCAGACCATTTTCGAGGCTGTCTCGGAGGGGCAGGATACCATCTGGCTCGGCACCAAAGAGGTAAACGCAAGGGCTTATGTGGGCCGCTTCAATTTCTCCGGCTCAGACCAGCAGCAAAAAATTTCCCAGATTTCAGGCGGTCAGAGAAACCGTGTTCACCTTGCCAAAATGCTCAAAGAAGGAGGCAACGTGTTACTGCTCGACGAGCCGACCAATGATCTCGATGTCAACACTCTGCGTGCCCTCGAGGAGGCTCTTGATAACTACCTGGGATGCGTTGTGGTGATCAGCCATGACCGCTGGTTTCTGGATCGGATTGCGACCCATATCCTCGCCTTTGAAGGTGACTCCCGGACGGTCTGGTTCGAAGGCAACTATTCCGACTATGAAAAGGATCGCAAAAAACGGTTCGGCGCCGCTGCCGATCAGCCCCAGCGCATTAAATACCGGCACCTGACCAGATAAGAACTATCCGGCAGCCTTTTCAAGAGAAGAAAACGGCACCCCGCCGGCTCTGATCAGATAGAGCTTGCCGTTTTGCTGGGAAAGGACCGTTGACGGCGGCATTTGATCGAGCTTACCGCCGTCAACGATCAAATCGATCCGGTCGCCGAACATCTTTTTAATTTCATAAACATCGCGGGCCGCTATCCTGGCGCTGAGGTTGGCACTGGTGGCGGTAACGGCCCCGCCTGCAAACCGGCAGACTTTTGTCGCCATCCGGTTAGATGAAATCCTGACGCCGATCGTAGCGGTTCCGGCAGTCAGAAGTCGGGGAAGGCTTGGCAGTGCGGGGAAAATCAGAGTCAGCGGTCCCGGCCAGAAATTGTCCATGAGCGGCTCGTAAACCTCGGGGATTTCAGTTACCAGTTCCTGCAACCGCTCCATCTGGTCGATGATGACCAGAACCGGTTTTGAGAGAGGTCGCTCTTTCAGTCTGAACAAGCGCTCGAGGGCCGCTTCATTGAACGGGTCAACAGCCAGCCCGTATGACGTTTCCGTCGGTATGGCGACAATCCCGCCGGCCCGGATGACTGCTGCGCTTTTATCAGCGTCATCCGGGCCGGCGGGACCAGGTTCGGCCGTGCTCTGCCGCGGATTAATACGAGATGTTTCTCGCCTTTTCATGGACTTCCTGAACCATTTTTTCCCTGAATAAGACGAGTTTTTCGGCCACATCCGGATCTTCAAGGGCTAAAATGCGGCAGGCCAGAACTGCAGCATTCTTTGCCCCGGCCTTGCCGATTCCCATCGTCGCGACCGGAATGCCCGGCGGCATCTGCACGGTTGCCAGCAGCGCATCCATGCCTCCCAGAGGAGAAGCATCCAGCGGTACCCCGATCACCGGGAGATCGGTATGAGATGCGATAACGCCTGCCAGGTGTGCTGCCATGCCGGCCCCGGCTATGATGATTTTCAAACCCCGTTCTTTGGCGCTGCCGGTATACTCCATGACTTTAGCCGGCGTTCGATGAGCGGAGGCGACCGTCATTTCACAGCCAACCCCCATCTCCTTGAGTATGTCCGCAGCAGCCCGCATTACCGGAAGGTCGGAATCGCTGCCCATGAGAATACCGACGCGCGGCGCTTCTTCATCTTGCTTCTTGCGCTTCAGGGCCTTTGCACCGATATCGGATCGGAAAAAAGAGCCGGCCCAGGAAATTTCAGCAACCGATTGATAGGCTCGCGATATGGCAGTCTGCAGGTCCTTGCCGATAGCGGTCACTCCCAGCACACGTCCGCCGGCCGTTACCAGCCGACGATTTTTATGCGCCGTTCCGGCATGGAACACCTCAACCCCTGGTATTGCTGAAGCCTTGGCCATTCCACGAATCTGCTTGCCGACCTCATATGAACCGGGATAACCGCCCGAGGACATGACCACGCAGACGGTCGGCCGCGGGTCGATTTTTATATCGATCAAATCCAGATTGCCGTCGATAGCGGCCTCGAAGATATCGACAATGTCACTCTTCAGGCGCATCAGCAGCGGCTGGGCCTCGGGATCGCCGAAGCGGCAGTTAAACTCGAGAACGTTGACCTTGTCCCTGCTGATCATCAAACCGGCGTACAACATCCCCTTGTAAGGTCTGCCCTCGGCAGCCATTCCGCGGATGGTCTGAAGCATCACCTTTTCCATGGCGAACTGATAAATTTCGTCGGTGACCACCGGAGCCGGACTGTAGGCTCCCATGCCACCGGTATTCGGTCCCTCGTCATTGTCAAATATCGGTTTATGATCTTGGGAGGTGGGCAGCGGCAACACACTTTTACCATCGGTAAAGGCGATAAACGAAGCCTCTTCACCGCGCAGGCATTCTTCGATTACAACCCTATTACCGGCATCGCCGAAGACTTTGTCGAGCATGATCTGATCGACGGCGTCTTTAGCCTCTTTTACCGTGGCGGCAACAATAACGCCTTTACCTGCAGCAAGCCCGTCGGCCTTGACTACAATCGGCGCCCCGCATTTGTCGATATGTTTCTTGGCCTTTTTGGCGTCCTTGAAAACCTTGAACGATGCCGACGGTATGTCATATTTTTCAAGAAACTCCTTGGTGAACACCTTGCTTCCCTCGAGGATTGCCGCTTTTTTGCTGGGACCGAATATGCGCAGCCCCTGCTTTTCAAAAACATCGACAATACCCTCGACCAGTGACGCCTCCGGTCCAACGACTGTCAGGCCGATTTCTTCCTTGACCGCGAAATCGGCCAGTCCTTTCACGTCGGTGACTGAAAGGTCAATACACTCGGCCAGTTTGCGCAGACCGGCATTTCCCGGTGCACAATAGACTTTTTCGACCTTTTTACTCTGCAGTATCTTCCATACCAGGGCATGTTCACGTCCGCCGGAACCAACGACCAGTACCTTCATATCTCCCCCTCTGTGCAGGATATTATTGTTGATGCTAGAAACTCAGTAGCAGATGGACAAAAAAAACGATGTAACCTTTCGATGCTGAAACGTATGATATCAATGTAATAGGTTTAGCCGAAATAGTCAGTCTAAATTGGTCTGTAGTCATTTGATTTTGACCAGTTAGCAATTGACAAAACATGGCCCAGCGAGTAAATGAATGAATAGTCATTCACTTGTCTCCAGTCCCGGATAACCAGATATGAAATCGGTTGACAAGCATAACAAGATTATACTCGCCGCCACCAAAGTCTTTGCCAAAAAGGGATTCTTCAACGCCAGAATCTCCGACATTGCCAAGGAAGCCAAAGTCGCCGATGGCACCATCTACCTTTATTTCAACAACAAGTTCGATATTCTGATTTCTGTGCTGGAAGAGGAAATTGGAAAGATTATCGAGCAGATCGAAAACGCGATTGAAGATGAGACGGACCCCGAAAAAATGCTTACGATTTTCATTGAAAAGCATTTAACAGCCATGAAGCAGAACAAAAACCTGGCTGAAGTCATTCATATAGAATTGCGCCAGAGCGACCGGCTGATCAAAGAATACCGGAACACATCGTTCAAGCAGTACATCGATGTGATTTCGCGAATCATCGAGCACGGTCAGGAACAGGGGGTCTATCGCTTAGACATCCTGCCCGATATTGCCAAGCGTGCTTTCTTCGGTGCGCTCGATGAAGTCACCAGAATCTGGACCACACCAGGCAACGTCCGTTATTCAGTAGAAGAAACTGCAGAGCAGATCATTTTCCTCTTTCTCAGAGGCATGTTAAAACAGGGTTCGCAGAGAGAACGAGTACCAATCGAAGGGGGCGTGATCAGGCAATCTCCGAAGCTTTGATATCCATCACTTCAAATTCTCTTTTTCCTCCTGGAGTCTGGGCCAGCACCTCATCACCTACCTCTTTTCCGATCAGGCTTTTACCAAGCGGTGAAAGTACAGAAATAGAACCATTTTTAACCTCGGCTTCTTCGGGCCCCAGCAGCTGATAGGTTATCTCCTCGTCGGTATCGAGGTCGAGCAGCGACACCACGGTTCCGAACACGACCCGCTCATTACTTACCTTTGTGCAGTCGATGACCTCCGCTCTGCTCAGCTTGTCCTTGAGTTCGAGAATACGCCCTTCGATGTAGCCCTGCCTGTCTTTGGCAGCGTGATATTCGGCATTTTCTTTCAAATCTCCATGGCCGCGGGCAACTTCTATGGCCTTCATCACTTCGATTCTATCTTTTCGTTCCAGCCGGCTCAGTTCTTCTTTTAACTTTTTGTGACCGTTCCGGGACATTGGGATACGAGTTACCATGGGTTCTCCTGCAAAAAAAAATCCTGCAGCAGTGCAGCCACTGCATTGCAGGTATTTGAACGATACGGTTACCAGCGGTAGGCTAGCGAGATATAACCTTCAAAACTGTCATAGTCGTCTGAAATAACAGTTGAGAAGGTACCTTTTACTAAAAATGGCCGGCCAATTTCAAGGAAAATATTCGCTTCGAGCTCCTGAACCAGGTTGTCATTCTTTTCGTAGCCGAGACCATACCGGGCAGACAGCCAGCTCGTGCCGCTCTGCAGCCTGCCGGTGGGCCACAGTTCGAGCTTGTACTCAGCGGAGACCAGGTGCTGCCAATAATCAGCAGGACTCCAATATGGCGGCCGGGATTGCATATCCTCAGCCGCAGAACCAGATAGCGTTGTATTGGCGATTTCGTTTTGAAGTTTCAGGTAGCGGTAACTGAAATCAAAAGAACTTCGCTCACCAAACCATCGATATGAACTCCACAGGTGGTATTTTTGTCCCTCATTGTCATCGTTGTAGTCATAAAAGCCCAAATCGACTCCAAAGAACATACCGAACAGGTAGTCCAGGGTAATACCGAACTCCTTGTCCCTTCGGTAGAGACCTTCCTGAAGAGCGGTGATCGTATCATCGACCGGATTCTGTTTAATCGTCGCGTAGAATTCGACTTTCTGCTCCAGGGTGGCGAACAGTGTTGCATCATAGAGCAGGAAACTCTTCCCGTCAGTATCAAAATCCTCAAAGCCCAGGAAGAATTCGCCCTGAAAATTATCACTCAGTTCAATGGCATAGTTACTGCCTAGTCGATTACTCTTCTCCAGGGTAGAGGCCGAATTATTACCATATTCACTGCGGCCCGCGCTCAGCCCTATCTCCTGGTAAAGAGTCGGTTTGATCTGGATGGAAAGACCGGCATACTTTTCGGTGATGTCTTTAAATCCGTCTCTACCCTCCTCCTGGCGATACCCCCCGTCAATCGACAGGTGAGGACGCTGGCGGCGGATGGATTTTTCAGAAACCTCGGAGAGGCCAGGATAGAAAATGGAGCGTTCCTGAATCGTCTCGATCAATGCGGATTCTTCCTTGAGTCGGCCAAGCCGGCCATAGACAGTTGCCAGATCAGGGTAATTCTCTTCGACCATTGCCCGGTCTTCTTCGAAAAGTTCCTGGTATTCTATTTCAGCCTGATAAAATTCACGGCCTTTGAGCGCAGATTTGGCGGCTACTTCTTTCTCGACGATACTGCTCCATCGGTAGGTATCATAGTAGTCAACGCTGATCTCATTAATTTTGTCGGAAGGATTCTCGGCGAAAAACTCTGTGGACATGATCGTCTCAACGATATCTTTCTCAGGAGTCCCCTGAGAAACCCCGCTGAGCAGCTCAGGCTGATTTTGAATCACGGAAATGAGCTGATCCATCTCCCTTTTCAACTCCGTATCAAGCAATCCATAGACATCGAGCGCATCTTCCCAGCGGTCTTCTGCCCACAGTGTCCGGGCCCACATCAGTTTTGCCTGTGGATAATTCATTGAATCGAGATGGCTGATGATTCTGTTTTTCCTCCCGGTTTCATCGGCAGCTACTGAAAACGTGGTAAAAATCGATTCGGGCTCACCCATAAAAATTTCGCCTCGTAAAAGCTGCTCTTCGAACCAGTTTTCCTCAGGGTATGTCTGTGCCAGCTCCAGGTATTTCCGGCCGGCCTCCTGAAAACGAGAAGTGAGAAATCCTGTTTGCGCAAGCAGAACTGCACCGCGCGTTGAAGCCGGCAGCCGTGCAGCAAGTTCAGTAGATAGCTGGTGTGCCTCTTCAAAACGTTCCAGTTCCAGAAGCTGATCGACAACGCCGAAGCCGTCGCTGACTGACAGCTCTTCAATTAGGAAGCTGTCTATGTTTTTGTTGTTATTCTGTATATGGGAGCAGATAAGCTGCAGGCTATCGATGCGTTCTTCATCCTCGAATCTTGGTCGAAAGTTTTTCAGTAATTCGTTGCATTCGTCCACCCGATTGTTGCGCAGCAGGCTTCTCGCCGCATACAGAACTACTTCGACATCAGCGGCGTTGGTGTGGCCGTCGTCAAGACGACTGTCCAGATAATCCAGGGCCCGCTGCAATCCTCCTTTTCTACCTGAAAGATCATCAAGCCGCAGTTGCAGGTAGAACAATTCGCTTTTCTCGGCAGGGGTCTGTTCTGTCAGTTCATACCGATCACTGCCCAGCCGTTCCAGCCAACGTTTCGCGTTTGACACATCTTTTCTGTCAATAAAATGTTCAACAAGCGCCAGATAAGCTTCAGGAGAGCTCGGATAACGGAAAACCGCTTTTCTCAATAACTGTTCGGCTTTGAAAAGCCGGTTCTGCGTAAGGTATAAATCGGCAAGTTCCTGGTAGCTGCGCAGTTCTATACGGGGACTCACCCCCTTTGCAGTAATCATCTTTAAAAATTGATGTGCCTCGCTGCTCAGGCCGCTGAGCAGCAGACCATGCAGAAATGCTTCTTCGACTGCCCCTGTTGGTGAAACCGTATTGTCGGCTCGATTTGCATAGAGGTCCCTGATTTCATCGACCAGGCCCAATGCTCCGGCGAGCTCAAGGCCCTGAAGGCGAATCTGGAAATCGTCGGGCCTGATCTGAAGGTAAGAGATATAGCTCTGGAGTTCGTTCAGTTCCTGGCCTGCTGAAGCCTCGCAACGCATGCGCAGAAGCAGTAATGCGGCCTGGTCGGATATCGACGCATCTGACTCGTCAAGAAATGTCAGACAGTCAACATAGTCTTTATTCTGCAGATAAAGATGAGCAATTCTTTTGACGATCGACAAATCACCCGGATTATGCTCATTGATAACCTTGAGTACTTCGAGGAGCTCACGCTTTTTGCTGCGCCCCTTCTCTTCAAGTTTGTCAGCAATTGCCAGAAAAATGGAGGTACGATCGTCTGTAACCAGGCCCAGGTCACGCCAGAGCATCGAAACACCATCGTTTTCGACGATAGCCATCAGGTCCATCGCAACCAGCAGCTGCAGGGCTGAAATGTCTGCGGAAACGTCTATTCCGTTGGGATACTCCGTCCGATACTGCTCGTAATAATAAAGCGCTCGATCAGAACGGTTCAGACTGTGATAATAGATTCCGGCAACCTCGAGCAAAATGCGATCACGCCGGTACCCCTGTTCTAAAAGTTCAAGCAGATGAGGTAAGGCTTTTGCGTCTTCCCCGCGCCCCTGATAATAGTCTGCAAGTTTGACTCTGGCTTCAAACTGTAGCGGGTCGATTATAAGTGCATTCTCCCTCAGTTCTGCAGCTTCTGCATAGCGTTCGGACTTATCGAAAACTGCTGCAGCCTCGAGCATCATCTCGGATTGGACACTGAATTTTGTCAGCAGCTCCTGATAGAAATAAGCCGAACGAAGAGGCTTACCTGAAAAATCATAAAAACGAGCAAGCTCAGTGAGCAGATTCTGGCTGCGCTTTCCGAGAAGATAGAGTTGCTCCATCAGCGGGATAGCCAGGTCGTCTTTGTCCCGGGCCGTTAATGAATCGATCATGCCGGTAAGCGCTTTCACCGAACGGTCTCCGTCCGGCTCGAGAGCCAGCGCCCGACCGAAAAACTGTCCGGCCTGATCTGCTTTTCCAAGAGCAAGGGCCACCTCTCCCCCGCTGACAAGGTAGTCAGTCTGGTTGGGGGCTGCTTCGACAAGCTCTTCGATGAGCATGAGAGCTTCGGGGTACGAACGAGCGGCAATATAAGTTCTGGCGAGTTCCCACCTGACTTCTTCGATATGGGGTTTTTCCTCGACAACTTTTCGATACTGCTCAATGGCTGAAGCAAATTCCCTTTGCTGTGACAATTCACGCGCTTTGTCCCAGCGCTGCTTCCAGGGCGGGTCGCTTTGCTCCTGATTGAAAATGGTGATTTTCTGCTCGCTTGCAGATGATGAAGTTTGATTGAAGGGAAACAGCAGCGTAACGAACAATACGGTAGTCAGAATCAGATGCTGCAGAAAAAATATAGAGACAGCATTTCTCATGGAGCCATACAGGCTGGAAGTTATTAAGCTGGTGCCAAAGCGCTCTCAACAGCCATCTGTATTATACGTGGCTGCAAAACTCTCGTGTACAGCCTTATCTATAAAAGTCTGCTAGAGATTTTACAACATATTCCTGCATATCCGGGGTTAGACCCGGATAGATCGGCAGCGCCAGGGTTTCACGCGCAGCCTGTTCAGTCTGCTGCATCGGGGGTGAGGAAAAACGGTCGCTGAAGCACTTCTGCTGATGCAGGCCAACGGGATAGTAGACCTCCGTGGCCACCTGTTTCTCCTGCAGCCAGCTGCGCAGCTCATCACGCTTGTCTACTCTGACAACATACTGATTGTATATGTGGTAGTTGCATGCAGTTCTGCTCTGATCCGCCTGGTCTTTATAAACTGCTGAAGGAGTGGTGATGGGCAGATCGAAGGAGCCTTTCAGTTCCTCAATCAAGTCGTTATAGCGTTCGGCGTTGACGCGGCGCTGCCGATGCCACTGCTCGAGGTTTTTAAGCTTTATTCTCAAAACAGCAGCCTGAATCGGGTCCAGTCTGAAATTGCCGCCAACCATCGAATGGTAATATTTGGGCTCGCCGCCATGATTTCTCAGCAACTGGATCTTCCTGATCAATTCGGCATCAGTACTGATAACCATACCGCCGTCCCCAATTCCTCCCAGATTTTTGCTGGGGAAAAAAGAAAAGCAGCCGGTACGACCGATGGCGCCGGCTTTATGCCAGACCATCCCACCGTCCACGGTAGCGGGATACTGAGCGCCGATGGCCTGGGCTGCGTCCTCGACAACCGGAATATCATGATCTCCGGCGATGGCCATGATACGGTTCATATCAGCGCATTGCCCATAGAGATGCACCGGTATGATCGCTTTGATTTTCTCAGAACCATACTCAGCGATTGTCTCCGCCAGAAGCTCCGGGTCCATAGCGTAGCTGACTGGATCGATATCGACGAATAGCGGAACGGCTCCAAGACGGAGGATTACTCCCATCGTTGCAAAGAATGAATAGGGAGAGGTGATCACCAGATCGCCCTGGCCGACGTCCAGCGCCATCAGAGATACGAGCAGCGCATCGGTCCCGCTGGAAACTCCTACAGCACCTTTTACGCCGCAGTAAGAGGCGATCTCATCCTCCAGCCCCTCAACCTCGGGTCCGCCGATATACCGGGTGGAACCAATGACTTCAGTCACTTTATCAATAATTTCCTGTTTCTGTTCCGTAAGAGTCGGGCCGAGATCGAGCAAAGGTACGTTCATGAAAGTGTCGTTATTGTAGTAATGCTGCGGTGATTGGCGGTTGATAGCTGGTGGCGCGTTAATCCGAGGCATTGACGATGATCTTTTCACCGTCGAAGAAATCGACGATGTCGGGCATTTCAGCTTCAAGATACTTTTTCATCTTAGCCAGAAGATTGACCTCGATCTGGCGAACCCGCTCCCGGGAGATGTCAAATTTATCGGCAATATTCTGCAGCGTCATCGGCTCATCTGTCAGCAGCCGATCTTCAAGAATCATGCGTTCCTTGTCATTGAGATGATCCTTGAGTTGGTCGAGCAGTTCGGCGAGCCGCAGTTTCATCTCTTTGCCGGCAATGCGCGATTCGATACTGGGGTCGTCGCTTGGAATAAAACTCTTCTGTTCATCATCAGAGTCGTTCTTTACCGGACTCTCCAGCGAAACGTCCCAGCTGTCCATGCGCTGGCTCATCTCGACGACTTCTTTTTCCTTGACGTTGAGGCGCTCGGCCAACAGTTTGGGTTCGGGTTTGAAGCCCTGAGCCTCCAGCAGCTTCTTCTCTTTGTTCAAACTGAAGAAGAGTTTGCGCTGAGCCTGGGTGGTGCCGATTTTGACCAGTCGCCAGTTGTCCATGATGAACTTCAGGACATAAGCCCTGATCCAGTAGGCTGCATAGTAGGAAAATTTTACACCGCGATAGGGATCGAATTTCTTGGTGGCCTGTACCAGGCCGACATTACCTTCCTGAATCAGGTCCATGAAATTCTGCATCCAGTATTTCTGGAAATCCATGGCCACTTTAACGACGAGACGCAGATTGGAAGATACCAGCCGATATGCAGCGTTGGGGTCTCCGGATTCCTTGAACTGAATGGCCAGTTCTTCGGTTTCCTCGCGAGAGAGGAGCTCGTATTGGCTTATCTCCTGTAAATATCGATGCAGAGCAGGATTGCTGAGAACCGGCAGGTTATCATCGTCGGAGATCGCAACAAGCGGGTTTTCATGCTTCTCGACTGCAGGACTTGTTGAATTATTCTTTTTGCTCATCTATAGTCATCTCTAAAAACGGCTGTACTTCACCAGTGTAAAAGGCCAAATATTTAAGAATACTACCGTAATGAAAGGAAAGTGCAATTATAATGTGCTTTTCACCTGAATACCGGGGCATTTCACCACGTTTAATTTTACCATACTGAACCATCAACACGATATTTTATTTCTATTTTTTTCATTTTATGCTAGAAGACCGATCCTCCTGACTGCGTGCAAGCGCAGGACTCAACGTTCTCACATCTCGACACGGAAATGAAACATATACGTAATTTCAGTATCATAGCGCACATAGATCATGGAAAGTCAACGCTCGCCGACCGGATGATCCAGATGTGCGGTCTCATTTCCGAACGAGAATTCAAGGATCAGCTTCTCGACACTATGGACATCGAGCGCGAGCGTGGTATTACCATCAAGAGCCAGACCATCTGTCTGCCCTACCGGGCAAAAGACGGAGGCACATATGCACTCAACCTGGTGGATACGCCCGGTCACGTCGATTTCAGCTATGAGGTTTCCCGCGCTCTTGCGGCCTGCGAAGGAGCAATTCTGATCGTCGACGCTGCTCAGGGAGTCGAGGCTCAAACCCTGGCCAACCTGTATCTGGCCATGGAAAATGATCTCGATGTTATTCCGGTTGTAAACAAGATCGATCTTCCCTCTGCAGAACCCGAAACGGTCAGTCTTCAGATCGAAGAAGATCTTGGTCTGGACAGCAATATGATCCAGCTCTGTTCTGCAAAAACAGGTCAGGGGGTCGAGGCCATCTTCGAGGCTATTATCAACTACCTCCCGCCTCCTGAAGGCGACCCTGCGGCCCCGCTCCAGATTCTTATCTTCGATGCCAGCTATGACCCGTATCGTGGAACGATTGTCAGCTGCCGGGTTATCAACGGCACCATCAGAACCGGCCAGCGCATCACCTTCATGTCGACCGGCGCCTCCTACCGGGTCGAGGAAGTTGGCATATTCCGCGTCAAAAAAGAAGCGCGCAAAAGTCTTCAGGCCGGAGAGGTCGGTTATATTCTGGCCGGGATCAAGTCGGTTTTCGACGCCAAACCGGGTGATACGATAACGCTCACCGAAGCGCCGTGTATAAAAGCGCTTCCCGGATTCAGGGAAGTCATGCCGGTGGTATTCTCCTCCATCTACCCGATATCTTCAGACGACTACGAAGACCTTGGAGCTGCGCTCGAAAAGCTGCAGCTCAACGATGCTGCGCTTTCCTTTCAGAAAGATTCTTCTGCCGCCCTTGGCTTTGGTTTCCGCTGCGGTTTCCTTGGACTCCTGCATCTCGAGGTGGTTCAGGAACGCCTTGAAAGAGAATTCGATATTTCTCTGATTCTGACGGTTCCCTCGGTCAGATATCGGTTTATTCTCAGTGACGAGACCGAACTGATGGTGGACAACCCGGCCCATTTCCCGGACCCTTCCAAGATCAAAAATATCGAGGAGCCTTATATCCGCGCTTCTATCCTGATTCCGGAGCGATACATGGGCGTGGTCATGACTCTGTGCATGGAACGCAGAGCGGAAAAAACCAACTATAACTACCCTACCCCGGGACGAATCGAGCTGACCTGCGAATTACCGCTGGCCGAAGCGATCTATGATTTTTACGATCGGCTGAAATCGATTACCCAGGGGTACGGTTCATTCGATTACGAGATGCTCGACTACCGGACCAGCGATCTGGTCAAGCTCGATATCCTGGTCAACGGAGAGGTGGTGGACGCCCTCTCCCAGCTTGTTCACCGCTCAAATGCCAGGGCACGCGGTCTGAGCGCCTGTGAGCGGCTGAAAGAAGAAATTCCACGGCAGATGTTCAAAATTGCCATTCAGGCTGCCGTCTCCAATACGATTATCGCCAGAACCAATATTTCGGCCCTCCGAAAAGACGTGACGGCGAAATGCTACGGTGGCGATATCACAAGAAAAAGAAAGCTTCTGGAAAAACAGAAGGCTGGAAAGAAACGGATGAAAACGGTTGGTAATGTGGACATTCCCCAGAATGCCTTTCTTGCTGTCTTGAAAAGAGACGTGGATTAAAACGAAACACTGGAACTAAAAAAAAAACCTGGTCAGTCAGCGCTCACCCGCTTCTGTCGCAGCCGCTGTTTCGCTGACCTCGATGCCTTTGCTGATCATGATCTGTTTCATTTCCTGGCTGCTCAGCACGGACATTTTCTGGCGCGAGAGATAGACGATACAGTCCTGGCAGATGTGAAAGGCTTTCATGTCGACTTCGCTGAATATCTCCCAGCAGTTTTTATGAGGATTTTCTTTTGCAGGACATTTCTTGTCCTGGGCGCAATTAATAATGACCCAGCACGGCAGATCAGCATAAGGGGACATAACGCACTCCGGTAAAATTTATTCTACGAAAGAGCGATTCTAATGTATCGCTCAGGCGCTGGCAAGCACCTTTTACCAGGAAAAACGCACCATAAAAAGCAAGGACAACAAGAAACTGAAATCACATCACTTATTTGGAGCAGAAACCTATCCAGGTATTATATGTCGCGGGGAACAGAAAGGCGGGCGTAGAGACGCTCAATCAGCTCATTTCTGCCAAGTCCGTTTGCGGCCGAGAAAATGAGCCGTTCGTCGGGCTTGAGTCCGTGGCCGGCGTCGAGCTGCACCGCTCGTGCAGCCCGCTTGTTGCCGGAGAGTTTGTCGGCTTTCGTGTAAACGACCAGATAATGGATCTTGTTCTGCCTCAGCCAGTTAAGCAGTTCCCGGTCCTGGACCTTTGCCTCATGCCTGATATCGACGATCACCACAACCAGCCGCAGCTGCTCCCTGGTTTCCAGATAAGCGCTGATCAGCCGGCCCCACTGAGCCTGAAGCTGTTTGGAAACCTTGGCATAACCGTAGCCGGGCAGATCAACAAAATTGCAGCAGCCGGGGATCAGGAAAAAATTGAGTCCCTGAGTCTTGCCGGGACGGGAACTGACTTTGACGAAATTCTTCCGGTTGAACAGGGTGTTGAGCAGGCTCGACTTACCGACGTTTGAACGTCCGGCAAAGGCTGCCTCCGGCAATGGTTCTGACGGAAGCTGCTTCAAGCTGTGAACACTTATTTGAAATTCGGCTTCATTGAGGTTCATGGTCATATCCATCCACCAAGTCTCAAATCACTTTATTGAGCGGATACTCGATGATGCCCTGGGCTCCCTTCTCGATCAGACGTGGAATAAGATCGCGGACCACATCTTCGGAGACCACTGTTTCGACGGAAAACCAGTCTGACTGATACAAGTTGGCAATCGTCGGCGCATTGAGGCTCGGCAGAATTTTTACCACCCGATCGAGATCATGATTTTCAACATTCATTTTTAGACCGACGATCCTGTTCGCCCGCAGGGCACCCTGCAGCAGCAGAGAGATATTTTCGATCTTTCTCTTTTTCCACGGATCTTCCCAGGCCCGCCGGTTAGCGATGAGCTGGGTGTTTGATTCCATCAGTTCATGAATAATCCGCAAACCGTGGGCCCGGATGGTACTCTCGGTTTCGGTAACTTCGACAACGGCATCGGCCAGCCCCGACACCACTTTTGCTTCGGTGGCTCCCCAGGAAAACTCAATATCAACCTCGATATTACGATCCGCAAAAAAGCGGCGGGTCACGTTGACCAACTCTGTGGCAACCTTCTTACCGTGCAGATCCTCGATCGTTCTGATCTCTGAATCCCCTGCCACGGCAACGACCCACCTGGTCGGCTTTCTACTGACTTTCGAGTAGACCAGATCGGCGACGATAATAGCATCAGATTCATTTTCAAGGATCCAGTCCTTGCCGGTAATTCCCGCGTCGAGCATACCGCTCTCGATGTAGCGTGACATCTCCTGGGGGCGACAGATCGAACAATCCAGCTCCGGATCATCAATTTTCGGGAAATAGTTCCTGGCTGCCGGTTTAATTACCCAGCCGCTCTTTTCGAACAATTCTATGGTCGCCTTTTCAAGGCTACCCTTCGGTAAACCGAGTTTCAACACACTCATATCGCTCTCCAGTTTACGGTTTCGATCCGTAAATCTCCTCCGGGTCGAACACCCGTTTTTCGACCTCTACCAATTCGTCACCATCGAGCTGCCGGTAAAAGCAGGATGGAAAACCACGATGGCAGGCGGCTCCCCCGACCTGTTCCACCCGAAAAACCACACAGTCACGGTCACAATCGACCAGGATTTCCTTTATGCGCTGGGTGTTACCGGAACTTTCACCCTTCTGCCAGATTTTTTGGCGAGATCGGCTCCAGTAGTGAGCCGTACCGGTCTCCACAGTTTTTTGCCAGGCTTTTTTGTTTATATATGCCAGCATCAGAACAGTACCGCTTTGATGGTCCTGGGCGATCGCCGGTATCAAGCCGTCGGCGGATTTTTCAAAATCAAGTGTCACCATTTTTTCACGTAAATCATTGAAAGTTAAAGGGACCCGAAGATCCCGTAGAATCAGTCATGCACAGAGGGCCCCTACATTATGATCATGCGTATCGTTTGTCAAGAAGCGCAATGGTTCACCGCCAATTGACACATCGCCCGCCAGTCGCTATTGTGGTGAAAAATTTCAATCGTGGTTACTCAGGACACACCCATATCGCAGCAGTCAATTTCCACGTTTCAGACCATCGAGGCATACAGAAGCACTATGAACAGTGTAAAAGACCATGACCAGATAACCATCACCTTTTCCGGTAAACTCGATAACGGCGCTGTTTTCGCTGAGCACCCGGCATCAGAACCGATGCAGGTAACGATTGGTCAGAGTGAACTACCGCCAACCGTAGAGATGGCAATCATCGGCATGCAGAAAGGTGAGACGAAGAAGATCAGGGTATCTCCGGATGAAGGCTACGGCCCCCGGATGAAAGATCTGCTTCACGAGGTACCCCTGGCAACGTTCGGCGACCGAATCGCTCCCACGCCGGGAATGGTTCTCTCACAGACCATCGAAAAAGACGGTGCCGAACATCAGGTACCGGTGACCGTCATCGAGATAAAAGACGATAAGGTGGTTCTCGATTACAACCACCCGCTTGCCGGCCACCACCTGACCTTTGAGTTGACGGTTATCGATATCGACCGATCGAACGATAAAACCGGCTGCGATTGATTCGGCTTTAACTGCAGCGGCATCTCTGTCAAGAGTCGGTCTTCTATTGAAGCATCAGCGGAGGCTGGTATCCTGTGGCACCGGTGAAATCCGCCTCATCGATATCGGCGCCGCGCAGGTCGGCGCCGGTCAGATCGCTGTTGCTGAGGTCCGCTTTGTAAAGATCGGCGCCCCGCAGGTCCGCATCATCGAGACGGGCCCCAGTCAATGATGCTCCTTTGAGGTTAGCCCCGCCAAGGTCGGCGCCGCTGAGCAGCGCAGCGCTTAAATCGGCACCTTCCAGGTCGGCTTTGTCCAGGTTTTCACCCCGCAGGTCAGCGCCGCTGAGATCACATCTGTAGCATCGTTTGGTGTCCAGCAATTTCTCGATACGTTCAGCGGCAGGACTGAGAAGAGCAGCTTCCGTTATCGCTTCAGCCATTTCTTCATCTGCAGATTCAGCGGGATTTTCTGCAATAGATGGCTCCATAGTTTCTTCTTTAATGACTTCTTCCTGGATGACTTCTTCCTGGATGACTTCCTCTTTAATGACTTCTTCCTGGATGGCTTCCTCATTTATGACTTTTTCACCATCTGCCAGAGCCATCTCATCTCCGGCAGCATCCTCAACGTTTTCTTCTACCTCGACGGCAGCAGGTGTAATCGGTTCTACCTCTTTGATCTCGACGTCGGCCGGTTTCAGCGGTTCGACCTCCTTAACTTCTGGAGCCTGAGGGAGCGGTTTCTGGTCGTCTACGGCGGCTTTCTTCTGATCTGAAACAGTTCCAGGCTCTTGAGGATCCTTACTGTCTGTTTCGGTGGCGATTTCGCCCGCTGCTTTGTCGACCGTTTGTTCGGTCAGGATAGCATCGCCATCGGTAATCATGCCCGCGGTATAGGCTCCGTCGAGCATGGCGCCCGTCAGATCTACTCCGCTGAAATTGGTGTTGGCAAGATCGGTGCCGCCAAATTTAGTTCCACTGATAACTGCACCCCGTAAATCGGCATCGGAAAGATCGGCCAGGAAAAAACTGGCACCACTCAAATCCGCCCCGCTGAGGTCTGCACCACTCAGGTTCATGCGGTTCAGATCCGCGCCTTTCAGATCGCAGCCAGGGCATGCATTCAGACGAATGAGTGTATCGATGTTTTGCTGGATGAGCGGATCGACTTCCTGGGATGAGGCATTGACGCTGAGCAGAGCGATCGCTGCAACAGCAGTACAACCGGTTAAAAAGTGCTTAATCGACATGGTGTTTTTTCAAACCTCGCAATACATTTTTATTTTTTAGCCTGAAACGGCTTGATTTATACCAGATCCGCATCGATCTTCAAAGCACGATATCAGCCCCGCTTTTTCCACTCCCAGGGCGGTACCGGATTGTCTGAGTTCCATATTCCAAGCTGCTGCCGCCGCGCTGCCGCCTCGAGCATCGTCCATCGTCTGCAGACAGGTTCTCTGCAGAAATAGGGATGAACCCAGCTGTACCCGAAGCTCACCATCTGTTCGTTAATACTGTCTCCTGCGATGAACAACTCCGCCACCGTTCTTCCAAAGCGATCTAGATACATGATCTTGAGATCCACCGTGCGACCAGAAGCTAAATTGCTTAACGCGCCTTTCGATTGTTCTGCTTCGGGTTGATCATATTCGGGGGAATCGATGCCCCAGAGCCTTACCTCAATGTCGCTGCCACCAACCTCAACACGCAGAGAATCGCCATCGATGATGTGCGCTACCCGACCCTGCACCAATGCATCACAACGGCCGCTGGAGACCAGCACGGCCATCATGACAAAGGCGAGACTCAAGCACAGCAGGACAGAAGCGAAGTTCGCCGGGCACCTCCCGCAGCGTTTTGTTTTGTTGATCAAAATGTCGATCATAGATCCCACAACAGTGTCATATTTTTGATATCATTGGCCCTCAAGCGTTGCCCATGTATGAAGCCATATCACGGTGCCATTGCTTTTTCACAGGATTGCCGCAATTTACCTGTTCAGCTCCATCTTTATGTGATATAGTCGGCTCCAAAAGATCAGGTGTCTGTTTTTTGACAGATTGCAGGCAGCTGAATTGTGCAACCATTTTCACTCATCGCCCGTTATGAGCCAGACCCTCTCTATACTGCACGCCCTCTCGGAGCATATCGACCCACGCCTGCTGATGGACCCGATCGGTAGTAGTTTCCCGGCTACTCTGCAGGTCCAGGCCGAGAGTGCTGACCTGCTCGACGAACTCCGCAAGCGGCCTTACTCGATTCTTTTTCTGGACAGCAGATATCCATCAAGCTACACGGTTACCCAGTTGTTGAAAAAAATCGAGTCAGAATTTCCAGACCTCATCATTATCATGATCGTCGAGGATCATAACTCTCTGGAAGTGCATGCGCGCCTCGGAAATACGCCCTTCTTTTTTCTCACCAGCCCGATCGAACCTGCAGAAGTAATGTTTTGCGTCAACCATTGTCAGACGCTGTTCAGCCACCGTCGACGCGTTGAAAAACAGAGGGGCGGCAATAGATCGGCTTCGATTTCCGGTTTTATCGGTAAAAGTCCGCCGATGCGCGAATTGTTCGATATTATCGGCCGTGTCGCCGAAGACGATTTTTCCACCGTCCTGATCCGGGGCGAATCCGGAACCGGCAAAGAGCTGGTGGCCAAGGCGATTCATACCAAAAGCAGCCGTCGAAAACATAATTTTGTACCGGTTAACTGTGCTGCCATACCTGACGAGTTGCTGGAAAGTGAACTGTTCGGCCACCTTAAGGGATCGTTTACCGGAGCAGGACAAAACAAAACCGGTCGAATCCAGTATGCAGACAACGGTACGCTCTTTCTCGACGAGATCGGCGATATGAAACCAAATCTCCAGGCCAAACTTCTGCGCGTCCTACAGGAGCGTGAGTTTGAACCTGTCGGTTCACTGAAGGCCACACCGGTGAATACCAGGATTGTTGCAGCCACGCATTGTGACCTCGAACAGCTGGTCAGCGAAGGCAGTTTCAGAGAAGATCTTTATTACCGCCTCAGCGTGATCCCTCTTGAAATCCCACCGCTTCGTGAACGACCCTCAGACATTCCGCTGCTGCTCGATAAATTCATCGACCAGTACACCATTCGGAGGGGAAGAGACAAAATCACCTTTTCTCCCGAAGCCGTCGATGTACTGATCAATCATCACTGGCACGGCAATGTCCGGGAACTGGAAAATGTCGTCCAGCACATGTCGATTCTTTACAGTGGGAAACGGATTCACCCTCACCATTTACCGCCTAAATTCACTGTTTCTTCAAGGGCTGCTCCTTCTCTGCCGAAACAGAGTGGCTCCGATAGCCATCAACGCTCTGTCAACGACATAAGCGCCGAAAGGGCAGACCTTTTTTCTTTGTCGAAACTACCAACCCCTTCGGTGACTTTTGACAGCGGCCCGATCAGTTTCAACGAATTGATCAACGAATTTGAAACCGAGCTGATTATCGAAGCGCTTAAATTCACTGCCGGTAACAAAAAGGAAGCATCGCGGATGCTTGGCCTGAAACGCACGACGCTGCTTGAGAAAATCAAGAAAAAAAGTATCGACGGGCGCTGGGAAGATTGAGCGCTTTTGCTGCAGCGCTCAGACTCTTTCTGCGACATCTCTGAGTTTCTCAACCACTTCACCGGGCGTGGTCGGGGTCACGAGTATTTCGACGACCCCGTATCGCACCGCCTTGAACACATCAGACTGGGTCCATCGGGAGGCTGCAACAATGAGCGGAACCGAACTGATGGCATTGACCTTGATCGCAATACCAAGAGCAGTCTCATTGAGACTTTTTACCGCCAGGATTATGGCACTGAAGGATTCGAGCAAGCTCCGTTCAATCTCAGCAGTTGAGCTGATCAAAGTGCATGTAACACCGGCTTCAGCCAGTTGCGACTGGATCACCCTGCCGTCATCGCTGCCTGCATCAATGACAAGAACGCTTGTTTCGATGTGAAGATCCGGCTGCATTGGACCGTCCACCTCCTGCTCGACATCCTGGACGGCTACGGTTGGCGATAGAGCCGCTTTCATTGCAGCCGAAGCATGCCCCTTGTCATCCTTCGGCAACAGCGGCTCGATTAAGGCTACCGGAATGAGCAGGTGCATATCGGCACTGCCCAGAGGGCCGGCACTCAGCCTGAAAATAGACAGGTAATAGTCTCGCTCGGCAAACTTCAGCAAAGCTGATCTGCTGCTGTCTTCAGAAGCGTAATCAACAATTCGTTTTTGGGTGATTTCTATATCTTTTTGTAATTCTGAGCGGATTGATTTAATCAGAAAATCGATAAAGATAGTACAAATCTCTACGAAACCGTCCTGGCGGTCGCCGTTCAGCGAGGCCTCCTGCAAACGGGCAAGTACAGCACCGTGAACACCTTCTGAAAGAAGTGCGCCCAGCCACACTCCGTGTTCGGGTTTGACGACGATCATCAGATCTTCTTCAAGCCCGCCGTTCACGGTAAACCGTGTCATCAGATGGGGCCTCGTTTGCAGCGCCCGATAGACGCTTTCCCCGTCGACAAATCCCCGGTTCGTATCAACAATTGAGACGAAGACCTCAAGCAGGTTTGAAAGTTCCCGAGCAGCGTCCAGCAACGGCGGTGCAAACAGCATATCAGCTTCAGAGTCTTTGGCCTGGAAAGGTAGAAATTCAAAGCCTGAGTTTTCCTCATCCATACGAGATACTTCTCGTATTTCTTCATCATCGTTATCAACTCTGGTGCCAGCTTGATCGGAAAAGTCTGCACATTCGCCTGCGCCGTTTTGAAAGTATGAGCTGTAGAGCAGCATGAAAGCCGGCAGCAGCAGCGACAACGTTCCGATACTCAATCCGTCCATACTGACGTCTGCCGAAACCCGGTAGTAGGTCTGGTCGTCTTTGAGAATGTCGAGGTCACCGCCTTCGGGAACCCCGCTGAGTACCTTCCTTTTTTTATAGACGATTGACGAAAGCAAGGTTCCGGAGCTTTGGAATGTTTTTATATAGGACGTGATAATCGCCCGGGTGACCTCTTCAAAGACAAATTCGGTTTCCTCCTCGAAATCACCTTCCGATAAAGCAAGATTGATATCAGCCGGAGGCTGCATCAGCATTTTTCCACTCAGCTTGATTGCGCTGGTTGTGGAAATGATCAGGCAGCCTTCTCCCTGGTACGTCCCTTTAAGCTCGAGCCCGATGTAAACATTGTTACCGTGCTGCTGCTCAAGAACCATATCTTTCTTCTGTAATTGAGCAGTCAAGATTGATAAGCAGATATCGCTGCCGATAAGGGCGCTGAGCGCACCCTGCACTTCATGCAGGGCGTCCAGGCTGATTGTTTCTATTTTGCTTTGCATGGCTAAAACGATTTACTGTTTCTGGTAGCCCGGAAGATGAAACATACTATAGTGAATGATAAAAAATGATATACTAGGCGCATGCTTCTGGTCCACCATCGTTATCTGCTTGTCACGCGAGGCAGCGCCCAAACGCTTTCAGCAATAGTCGTGATGGAAGCATTTCTGAAGTGCTTTCTGCGTTTCGTCGCCATGGTGATACATCGTGTCAGCATTTTGACAATTATTTCTATCATTAAAACGAGGTATCTTACTAACATACTGTAATAAGGTCACTTCCAGCAGCACAACTCTGGAACGGCATTTGCATAAATCGTACCATGTTCAGGATTATGTCAGGATTAAGCACAGATAATGCCTAAAATCACAACAACATTTTTTTTCATAATCTTCTTTTTCACTGGTGTGAGCGGCGCCTCCGTGCTCACCGGTATTTCACGGGTTCAAAACGTCGAATCCTTCCAGTTGCTGCTCTTCTTCGACGATGTTCCCGTCTATGATACGCAGTTCAGCTCCACAAGACTCGATATGACCATGTCTGCTACGCTCGTCGGGCCCGCTGTCGTCACACCGAAGCCTGATGATGTTATTATCAGAACACAGCTGCAGGAGGACCAGGAAACAACCCTGATCACTATTTTCTTCAGATACGCGCCCCAGCATTTGAAAGTCGATCCAGGTCCGGCGAACTCCATTGTGGTGACGCTGGTTCCCGGCAACAGGTTTACCAATACCTACCGGCAATTGCTGACCGGACTCGGCCCGATCAGGGGGGTGCAGCAGGAGCCGAAAACCACCATCTCACCGTTGACGTTTTCACCATATGGAGGCGACTGGCGATCATTATTCATGAATTATCACGGTTATTCGTTTATCCAATTGACGCCCAGCCTTTACTTTCCGCCCTTCCCGCTGACCGCCATCCTTTCGTGGGAGCATGAATTTCCTCTGCTGGCCCTCCCTTTCAGCTCGGATGAACTCAACGGACCAGACTGGTTCGACGCCCTCAATGACGTTCAAAAACGATTGACAGAGAGAACCGGTGAGCAGGAGCGGCAATACCTCGCTCTGATGTATGCCGATCTTCTCTATCGACTCGGCAACCGCAGTGCAGCCAGCGAGCAGTTCGGCCTGCTGAAGAAGCAATATAAAGATACTGATATCGGCAGACTTGCGAATTTCGCCCGGATCGTCATCGAAGGACAGCATGACCATTTTTATAAATCTCAAATACTATTAGAGCGAGCCCTGGAACAGGAAAAACAGAATAGCCCGCTTACCCCGTATATTCGGCTGGCCCTGGCGGAATGTTTCCTGGCAACCCGCCAATACCAAAAAGCCCTGCCTTACATTGAAAACTCTGGACTGTTGCCTGAGCAGGCAGCAAGAAGAAGGGACATTCGCAGGGGCGACCTCTATTTCGCAACCAAACGTTTTCAGGAGGCTGGTGCCATCATGGGCCGCTATGCAGGGCTGAGTCAACGAACGTCGCAGCTTTACAACATTGATAACTACAGCATTGATAACTACAGCCTGAATAACTACTGCACGATGCTTTACCGGCAGCAACGATTCGGGGAAAGCGGCCGCTGCTATCAAAGCTTGAAGACCGGATTCAGTGACCCTGAGACTCAGGCAGAAGCCCTTTATCTTGCGGCGCTGAGCCAAATTCAATCTGGACAGGACAGTGCGGCCCACGACCTGTTTGATAGTATTATCAAGCGTTATCCTGAGAGCCGGGCAGCGCTGCGCGCTGAAATCAAACGGGCCGATCTATGTTACCTCCAGCACTCCGACTGCAGTGCAGAACCCCTGGAGGAGTATCGGAAAATTGCAGAGCTGTCAACTTCACGAGATATCGCCCAGGAAGCGCATTTTAAGACCGCTTTGCTCCACCGCCTCTCAGGTGATGATCATCAAGCGGTTCTGCAACTTGAGGCCCTGCTCAGAAATTACCAGAGCGGCGGACTGCGGAACGAGGCCGTGGCATTGCTTATCGACACACTCCCGAGGGTATTGTCTGAGATGCTGGAACGGAACCAGTTCATCGATGCGCTCAGCCTGGCCCAGAGAAACAGATTTCTGTTTGTCAACGACTGGATCGACCATGCCTTGATGTTCAGACTTGGCCTGGCGCTTGAAAAGCTGTCACTCAGCCATGATGCGCTCAGCCTCTTTCTTTACCTCAAAAGATTTCCTGACTTTGAACGAGATGAAGGACTTCTTCATGCCCTGACCCGCGTTTCGCACGCTCTTGGTGATCACCGCCTGGTGGAAGATTTTTCCAGTTCCTATCTTCTTCAATTTCCAGACGGGGAACACTGGCAGGAGGTAACATATTATCTGATCGATTCGACGCTCAGCGCAGGGCATATCGACCGGGCTCTTGAACTGCTGCCGGTGCCAGTACCCGAGGGCAGAGATTACCGGCTTCTCGCGGCATCGATACATTTTTTTGCCGACGATCACCAGACCGTTGTTCAGCTGTTGCTGCCGCTCACTCAATTTTCTGAGCTTTCTGTCAATTATCATTTAATTCTTGCTGAGAGCCTGTTTTTTAATGGCCGGGATAACAGATGCATAGAGCTCTATGAAGAACTCATCAAGGATGACGTCTATACAGACCTGTCGAACTACAGGCTGGCCCAGATTTTTGAGAAGAACCGGAACGAAAACCTTACAAGAGATATAGACACGCAATTTGAAACCGATAAAGATACAGGTTACTGGCACCGACTGTTTGCCCAGCAGCAAAGGTTCGAGAAGCTCGAGCACATGTTTTGAACGGCAACGGCCGGTTCAGATAAACTGAGATAACGATATCAAATGGAAAATAGGCAGCGTAATTCCAGTCCACCGGGGTCCTACCTCGATATCATCCGAAACTGGCCGGTAAAAAAGAAAGTCAGCCTCGGGCTCGTTCTCTGCGTAACTCTTATAGCTTTCGTTCTCCTGATACAATTATATCGAGCCTCGGATTATCAGCTTCTGTATGGAAGCCTCAAACCCGAAGAAATGACCGCGATCAGCCGCTGGCTCGACAGCAACCATATAGGCTATCGCGAAAATTATGAAACCGGTGATCTGTACGTACCTTCTGACAGGGCTCATACAATAAGGGCGAAACTGGCTGAACAGGACTATGTGCAATACCCGCATACCGGACATGAACTGCTTGACAAATCGGGGTTTGCACCACTTGGCGCAGCGGCTGAAAACTCCTATACCATGGCCCTGCAGCGGGAATTGGCACGAACTATTGGAGCTTTTGATCATGTACGTTCCGCCCAGGTTTACCTCAGTGCTTACCACCGTGGAGCCGCAGCAGACAAAATGCAGAGCGCCACAATCGTACTCAGTCTCGAACCCGGAAAAAGAGCGCTTGACGAACAACTGCAGGCTATGAACCGGCTGGTTTCAGGAGCTGTTGCAGGGTTGGCGCCGGGCAGGATCAGAATAATCAACTCGAATGGAACCGTCCTGCTCGACAATTATGCATTATCGAATGACCACCTCAACGCATCCGATGCTCTCGCCTACCAGAGAAGTCTGGAGCAGATGCTCGAGACACGTGCCCTCGGGATTATAGAGATGTTGATCGGCAGTGGCCCTGCCCATGTAACAGTTGCTGCCGATATCGATTTTGCCGTTTCTGAAACGACCGAAGAACGTTATGACCCGGAAAATCCGGTAATCAGAAAAGAAGAAAGCAGCCAGCAGATTTCAGACGGCACTGCTTCTGAAGCAGACACTCAATCCAGTTATCAGGACGCTTATTCCGGTGCTGTCAGCAGCGATTCCAAACTTGAATATGAAATCAATAAAACGACCAGTAAAACCGTAAGACCGCTGGGTGCTGTTGACCGGCTCAGCGTAACCATACTGATACCTGAAAAGAAGCTTCAACAATCAGAAGATGGTGTTTCCTATCTGCCGCTGAGCTCTGTTGAATTCGAAACAATCGAAGCAGCGGTTTCCACTGCGCTGGCTCTTAAACCTGAACGGGGAGACGTGCTCCATCTAAGCAGTATACCAGTCGTCGACAGTGAAATCATCTCGGCTGCTTCGAAGGATTTTACCGGAATAGATATGCTTACGTACCTGCCGCTATTTCGAATACTCCTGTTTTCAATTTTATTTTTGCTTGCCTATATACTGCTGGTTCGCCCCATTATATCGATACTTCAACAGGAAAAAAAGGGCTTGGACGAGGCGGAAAGCATACAGGAACCACAGCCTGAAAGAGAACCACGCAAAGAAAATGAAGATCTGCTCCCCAACGTCAGAGCGGACATTCTTGCAAATCCCAGTACTGCTGTCCATGTGGTCAGAAAATGGATAAAGGAGGCCTGATTGATGAAACTTGATAATCTTTCAGGCCCGGACAAAGCTGCAATTTTCTTGATGAGCCTTGGTGAAGAGGCTGCTGCTCAGGTATTCAAGGAGCTGTCGGATGGCGAGATTCAGCGGATAGCACGGTCGATGAGCGCTATCGATCATATCCCCGCCTCGATAAAAAACAGGATTCTGCAGAACTATCTCGATGATCAGCAGAAGCTGGCCGGGATTTTTGTCAAAGGTTCCGACTTTGCCCGCAGGTCGATCAGGGCAACGGCTGCTGGAGATCGAACCGAATCGCTGCTCAACCAGCATATTTCAGATATCGAGTCGCAACCATTTTATTTTATATCGACCATGAAGCCGCGATTGGTTGCCGACTTTCTCATCAAGGAGCATCCTCAGGCCATTGCCCTCATTTTATCGACCCAGGAAGCCGAGCATGCTTCCGACATAGTCACCTGCATGCCTGAGGACATGCAGGCAGAGATTATCAGACGGATGGCCGGTATTGAGCACGTATCAGCAGAGGTGGTTACCGGTCTCGAAACGCTGCTCGAAGAAGAATTCAGTACAACGATGGCCGATAAACAAAAAGAAATTGACGGCTTGGGACAAGCTGTTCAGGTGCTGAGCAGAATGAAGCATGATCTCAACAGTGCAATTCTCGACCGAATCGACCAGAGCGATCAGGATTTAGCAAAAACGATGCGCGCTAAATTGTTTACCTTCGAGAGTTTGGCAGACCTCGAGGATGATATTCTGCATATGCTTCTTCGTGAAGTCAGCAATGACTCACTGACGGTCGCTCTGAAAAACACATCGGAACGTCTGAAAGATCGAATCTACGCCTCTATTTCATCTCGTGCTGCGGAAATGATCAAAGAAGACCTCGAAAACCTTGGGGCACTGTCAGCAAGCGAAATTGAGGCCACCCAGCAGTCGATCATGCGAAGGGCAATCAAACTGAAAGAAGAAAACCAGAACAGATCGTCTGACGACAATTCCCATGCGTTTTCATAAGCTGATCTCTGCTGGTATTTTTGCCATGCTGCTTTATGGCGCCGGCGTTATTTTTATACCTCTCGTTCAGGGTGAACCTGAAACTATGGAAGAGCAGCAGTTTTCAACGGTTGAGGAACGGCGACTGCACGTTAAAATAATCGAAGAACATGATTCTTTGATAAACCAGAAGAAAGAGTTGCTGCTCAAGGAACAGACCCTGAAAACCCTTGAAGCTGATATTGACCGTAAACTCGAGGAGATTGACAAAAAGCTTGATGAACTCGAGGAAAACAAACGGATTCTTCAGGCGTTGCTGTCAAAAAAAGATGAAGCTGAACAGCTCCGTCTCAAAAACCTGGGTAAAGTCTATGAGAATATGATTCCAGTTCAGGCTGCCCGGGCCCTGAGTAAACTCGATGTAGAGACCGCTGCAAAGATCCTGGCTGCCATGAGTCCTCGCTCAGCTGCCAAAATTATCAACGGCTTCAGCGCAGACAGGGCTTCAGAAATCACCCGCCAGCTCATCAACCGTCCCGACTGAAGAGTGATTTATCCTCGTTTAATGGCCTCTATCCTTTCAGTCACCTGCGCATTGTTCTGTATATTCATGGTCCCACCGTCAGCCAGGCACAATAGTTCCGACGCTTACATGTAACTGGATTAAAGCTTGAGGCTACCTTGAGTTTAAATTTTCTATAAACTATGATAGAAACAGTTAATATCTCATCATAAAATCAGATTCGATCAGCGCTCGCTCAAGAGCCTTGCAAGAGGTATAATTTGGATCTATCGACAATTGTCGGAATAATCGCTGCCTTCAGCCTGATGCTGATGGCAATTCTGTACGGCAGCCCGCTGATCATCTTCTTCAATGTCCCAGCCCTGCTGATCGTCCTTGGAGGAACCACCGGTGTTGCTTTTATTCACTATCCGTTCAGGGATCTTCTCGAAGCGCTCCTGGTCGCACGAAAAGCGGTTTTTCACCGTGAGGCTCCGGTAAAAGAATATATCTCCGCTTTGATGGAACTGGCCAACAAAGCTCGAAAAGAAGGGATTCTCGGGCTGCAGAGCGAAATCGAAAGGCTCGATGATGAGTTCTTTACCAGAAGCGTGCAGATGGCGGTCGACGGCCAGGAACCCCATACCTTGCGCTCGATGCTGAACACCGAAATCGATTTTATTCGGCAGCGACACATCAAAGGGGCTGACATATTTATCTCCATCGGAACCTACGCTCCTGCCATGGGCATGGTAGGAACACTGATCGGCCTCGTGCAGATGCTGCAGAATCTCAATGATCCCACGAAGATCGGTCCGGCCATGGCGGTAGCTTTACTGACGACGTTCTACGGTGCCGTGATCGCCAACGTTATCTGCCTGCCGATTGCCGGTAAACTGCGAAACAGATCCGATTCGGAGATTTTAGCCAAAACATTGATTACCGAAGGTATGCAATCGATTCTCTCCGGCGAAAATCCTCGTATTATCGAACAGAAACTGCATGCCTATGTTGCTCCGAAACTGCGAACGACGACCTTTCAGCGGTGAAATCATCTAAGATCATGAGAAATGGTGAACAGATCAAAAGCGGCCCGGAAGATTCCGCTATTGCCAGAAGAACGGTGCGCCTTCCACCATGGCTGATAACCTACTCCGATCTGATAACCCTGCTGTTGACATTTTTTATCCTGTTGCTGTCCATGGCTGATCTCGACCCGAAGCGCTTCAATGAAGCCTCCAATTCACTCAAAGGAGCCCTTGGTCTGAAGCCCGATCTTACTGACAGCCGAGTAATCGTCCCGGTTTTTCCATCGTCCCCGGCCATAAGAAAAACATCCCCCAAGAATGAATCACTCAGCAGTGTCCTGGAAAATTTGAGAAATGAACTGGACAGCGCCTTCGGCGTCGAAGACGGCTTACGTACCATACAGCCCGATGCTGTCACGCTTGTTGTCCGGCTGGAGGAAACACTTCTGTTCAGTCAAAACAGCGACACATTGCTGCCGGCCGCTGCTCTAATTCTTGAAAAAATCGGCCAATCAGTGAAATCATACCCCATTGATGTTCGGATTGAAGGGCATACCGATGCAGTCGAGAAAACTAAAGAGGATGCAGCCAACAGCTGGGAGCTGTCGACATCACGCGCTGTCAGCGTTCTGCGCCACTTCGTAAAGCAGCGCATGATCCCCATTGAGCGGCTCTCAGCAGTCGGCTACGGCGCCGGTCGGCCGGTGGTGAAAAACAGTGATGAAGCAAATCGCCGTCTGAACCGGCGTGTCGATATCCTTCTTCGCGCTGAGTTCGCATCGGGCACAACTCCTGCAAAGAAACCCGCACCCAGGTTTCCTCTGTAAATATTTTGACACCTGTTGGTCGTGATAACAGGATCAAAAAATGGAACAAGACAATAAAAATGACACCGGGACACGTGCAGCAATCAAGTCTCTGAGCGGTATTGTTTTTGGCCCACTCATTGTGGTTCTGCTACTGGTCTCAGCAGTCGCCGGTACCGTTTATTTTTTTATTGAATATGGTCCGATATCCAACTCGGCCACGCAGACCGGGTCTGTCAATACAGAGGAGAGGTCCGCCTACGAGGTCCCGCTGGTCAATATTGGTGAATTCATCGTTAATATCATCAGTGAAGAGGCAACTCACTATCTCAAAGCGTCGATAACCATAGAAGCATCAGACTCGAAACGTGCCGAGGAGTTGAGACAGAGAATGCCGCAGATACGTGATGCGGTCTTGATGCTGACAAGCAATAAAACGTTTGAAGAACTCTATGACATGCACGGCAAAAAACAGCTCAAAGCCGAGCTGCTGCTGGAAATCAATGCTCTTCTCTCCAGCGAGGGTGCGGCGGCGATCTATTTTACAGAATTTGTCGTCCAGTAAGTAAAGCTGAACTACTGTAATCATCGTGGAACCGATTCTTTCGAAACAGGAAATTGCAGAACTGCTCACCTCCATCCGAGATGACCGGGGGAATGAAGGAGCCGAGTCAGCGTTTGCCGGGGTCGACAGCCACCCATCACCGCACCGCGAAATAAGCCTGTTCGATCTGGGGGTGACGCATGAGGAGGAGCCGCCGATCGATAATCTGGAAATTATTATCAACAGATTCCAAACCGCTTTCAGCAGCGTATTGTCTCACTACCTGCAGCGGTGCGTTGTAATTGAGTCGAGCGAATCTGCTTTTATACCATTTTCAGCCTATCTGTCAGAGGAGCGTTCACAGAGTGCAGCCACGGTGATCGATCTGACACCCCTTAAATTTCCGGGCATCGTCTGCTGCGCTGATGATTTGTATTCTGTGCTGCTTGAGTTCATGCTGGGAGGTACAGCCCCGACTGACTTAACCCGCGGCCGGACTCGAACGAAACTGGAGCTGCACATTTTGCAAAAAGTAGTGTCTCAGCTCTGCACTGCACTTGAACGGGTTTTTCAGCCCGTGATACCGCTTACCTGCTCTCCTGTCCGAACCGTGGCCGCCTGCAGCAGCATTTCCCACATTGAGCCGACAACCCAGATGGCAGTCTTCTCCATGAACATGGCGATTGATTCGTGCCGCGGCCGGATGGATCTTCTGTTTCCCGTCAAGACGTTTGAACCGTATCGGGAATCACTGACAACGGTAATACAGCAAAACAATCTGGATCAGCGGCGCTGGGTCGAATCGATTACAGAAGGCCTCGATGAGACGCTAGTAACCGTGATGGCTCGCACCGAGATCCTCGATCTCAGCGTCAAACAATTGATCGAGTTAAAAAGCGGAGACCTGTTTTTTGCAGATCGGGAACCAGGCATCGAAGTCGATATCCTTGTCGAGGGTGTGGCGAAATTTTCAGGTGCGGTTGAACAGCACAATCAGAAACGAAATATCCGAATCACTTCAACTGTAGCGCAAGGAGCTTATTTATGATGGAATCGACCGATTCAGCTGATAAAAATCCCCGTCCAGCCGCGGAAGAATTAAAGGAGCTGCTCGAAAACGGATTCGACCCGGACCCACTATCAGAAACTAAACACAAGGGGGAAGCACCTGAACAGATACGATCCCGTGGCCTTGAATTTCTCTATGACGTACCGTTGCAAGTCTCGGTTGAAGTCGGAAGATGCAGAATTCTACTTAAAGATCTGCTTAAAATGGGGGTCGGCCATGTGATCGAGCTGGACAAGATGGCCAGCGAACCGCTTGAACTGTATGTGAACTCACGGTTGATCGCCCGCGGCAAAGCGGTGAAAGTCGGCGACCGGTATGGTATAAAACTGACGGATGTGATCAGTGCCGCCGATCGCATCGAAAAACTTGGTTGACCTCAATTATTTGGGTACTATGCTTAAACTGAATTTAAACATTGCCATAATTGTTGGTATACTATTGGTATGACTGCCAGAATATGACCGAGCCGCCTCCTTCAACTAATCCGACAAGAGTTGTTTCGGTTTCCAGCGGCAAAGGCGGTGTAGGTAAAACGGCCGTTGTAGCCAATATCGGCGTCAGCCTCGCCAAAAGAGGCAGCAAGGTCCTTATCCTTGATGCAGACCTGGGGCTTGCAAACATCGATGTCGTTTTCGGCCTGACTCCTCCATATAATCTGAATCATTTTTTCTCCGGAGAAAAGGATCTCGGCTCGATTATGGTCCAGGGCCCCCACGGTGTCAGGATTCTTCCTGCCGGCTCCGGCTTGCAGTCATTTATTCATCTTGACAGTGAGTTGAAACTCAAATTGCTCGATGGCCTTGATTCGCTTGATATTGAATTCGATTTCGTCCTGATTGATACCGAAGCTGGAATCTCCGAGAATGTCACCTACTTCAGTACCGCAGCTCAGGAAATACTGTTGGTGACGACCCCTGACCCGACGGCTATTACCGATGTGTACGCGCTGATGAAACTGCTGTTTACCAGATACCATGAAAAGCACTTCAATCTGGTCGTGAACATGGTCAAGGACGAAGATGAAGCGCTTGAAGTTTACCGTAAACTGAGCATCGTCGCCAACCGTTACCTCGATATTTCAATCGATTATTTCGGCTCCATTCCCTTCAACAGGCTGATGGCAGAGTCGATCAGGAAGCAGCAGGTTATGGTCGAGTTCTATCCGCAGTCGGACACCTCCCAGGCGTTTGCCAGCCTGGCTGGTCATATATCTTCCATAGCAGCCGCAAGAAGCCCGAAAGGTTCCGTGCAGTTCTTCTGGAAAAAGCTGCTGCAATCAGAGATACAAGTCTGAAGAACTGTGCCGACCCCAAACGTTTCGAACTCTTAAAACTCCTGACAGGGACAGGAACAGCACTACCTGGTGTGCTTGATATCACCGCATGTCCGTGCTATATAAAAGGTTATGACATACCGTACAGTTAAATTCTCTTCACAGTTCGTTTTTATATAAAATGGCTGATGCAAACATCCATTCTTCTTTAGGGTCACCGGAGCTGAGCGCGATCCCCGATCGCAAGCCGGTGCGGGTCTACCTGCCAATTAAAGATATAAACCAGCGCTACCGGACCCAGGCCGTCTACGCATCGATTTCACCACCGCTGTTTGAACTGCGTTTCAAGCCGGGAGCATTGCCGCTTAAGGACCTGGACACAAACGAAAACTGCCTGGTCAATGTCGATTTTGGCGGACCCTCGCTGTCGATGGGCAGCACCATCATCTCTGCTTCTGAACAAGTTCTGAGTTGCAGGGCTGAAAAACTCATCAGCCACGACCAGATGCGTGAATTCTTCCGGGTTGATACGGTCACCGATGTTATTTCGAAGTCGTTTCAATCGGAATTTTTCAGCAGCTCGGGGAAATCATGGACAATGGCGGGAACTACCATTGATATCAGCGGCAACGGTTTGCTTGCCTGTTTTACCGAACAGCCGCCAACCGACGAACTGGTGCGGCTGGAACTTTCACTTCCCGTCGACCATCAGGAAACCATAACCGCGGTGGCGAAAACAGTCAGAGTAGTAAAGTCTGGAAGAAACCAGTGGGATGTTGCCTTTCATTTTCAGGGTCTATCCGACGAGGACAGAGATCGGATTATCGGCTGCTGTCTCGAGATACAACGCCGCCTGCTCAGGCTCAACACCGAGCTGAACGGCGATTAATCAAGAACCGGTAAAAACACCGATTTTAGTCTGCGGCTGTTTGCCGCGCTGCCTTTTTAATTTTTTAAATTTAGGCTATCCCGCCGTGAAACGTTTGCCGGAAATGGCCTGTAGAGGGCTCCTTATTGTCACTGCTGTTTTTCTCTTCTCCGGCTGCAGTGCCGAATCCGATCCGGAAATTATCGCTTCCGCTTTTCTTGAAACGGCGGAAGAGGCATTTGAGAAGCGCAGCCCGCGAGCTTTGCGAAATCTAATTTCAGAGCAATACTTCGATACGCGGAATCGAGATACGAATGAGATCCTGGCCATCGGCTCCGCTTATATCATGGGCTCACGATCGATTTATCTGTTCACTGATCTTGAATCAGCTCGATTTCACGGTGATGACCAGGTGCAGGCCACGGTTCTTGCCGCATTTGCAGCACGGCCCGTTTCAGAACGCACGCTGCTGTCGCGGATCAACACCGACCTCTACTGGTTTGAAATTGAGTTGACAAAAGAGTCGGAGGATTGGAAACTGACGCAATCAGACTGGCGGCAGGCAATGCTCGATGATGTGCTGAGCGACTGATCCTCACTCCATTTTACCACCCGTACGCAACTCCTCGTCATACGATTTCTGACTTGATGATACTCCAGAGAACATCGATTTTTCCAGGAATATCATAACGTAAAGAACGCCGACCAGAAAGGTGATCAGAGCGGTAACCTTAAACAGCTCCTTCGGTTTTTTCAGCGCAGCGACGATAATGATCAGGCCAAGTATGGCTGCCGCTATCCAATTGGTCATAAAAAAGGTTACAGCCCTTCCCATAAACTGCTCGATTACCTGCATACGCCTTCCCCCATTAAAGCTTGGATCATCTCTTTCATAGTAGCAAAAGAACGTGGGCAGATACAATCAAATTCAAGTTCGTCAGCACTGCTTTGTATCACTGCAGAGCAGAGCAAAAAAAATCATTCTCTGGTTAGGAAGCGTAACATCTGGAGATATAATCCGATTTCAAACATGAGGGATATCGGGTGCGATTTTGGCTCTTGACTATTGTTCAAAGGCCTTTATAGTTGTCCCTAACCAGACGCTGCAGCAGCCTTTCATGTTGTCAACATTATCTTTTAAATTCAATAACATAATTGGTTCAGCACAATTTCGTTTTTATATAGTCATCTGATCCGCAACTGAGCTCTACCAACCGCAACACAACAGCAGGATTTTTTCGATACATCGGGAAAGTATAATACACTATGACACTATTAGAAGGTTTACTGTGGCTGACCCTCAATGTCTATCACGAGGCCAGGTCGGAACCACAGATCGGCCAGGTAGCCGTTGCCCATGTTACCCTGAACAGGGCCTTTGAAAAGCAGCTGCCGGTGAAAGAAGTCGTCAACCAGCCCTACCAGTTCAGTTGGACCTTTCAAAAAGATTCATATCTTCCCGACGATCCGGACTCATTCCTCGAATGTCTGCACGCGGTATACCTGGCCCTGCAGACGCCGGACTTCACTGACGGGGCGACTCATTACCACCTCGACTCGATCACTCCGTACTGGGCTTCAGGATACACCTACGTAGCCCAATACGGATCCCACAAATTCTATCGTCAATAATCTGCGGGGCACACAGTCCCCTGCCGGCTTTTTTCTATCAATGCGGGCCTGATCAGCAGGCGGCCGCTTTTCTGAGTGCTTCCTCCATATCCGTCAGCTGTGTCTGAGACATTCTGATAGCAATCGGGTAGACAAGGGTTCGGTCGAGCAGTTCAGCGGACAGTGGCAGGGCTTCGGGGTTGTACACCACCCTTCTTCTCCCTCCTGGTTCACAAAAGGGCCAGCCGCTAGACGCCTGGGTCGCTTCGCCGAGCAGATGTTCCCATTTGGGATAGAAATGCCAGCTGTTCTCCGCCCAGCATATGGCCCCGGCACCATGCTCCTGCAAAACCGTGCCGACTTTCTGGCGATGCTCCCTGCTGTCGAGAAAGAATGCGAGAAATGTCGCACTGTCGCCGAGCGGGTCGATCTGCTCCCGAAACGATACACCGGGGATCTGAGCAATGGTTTCCTTGAGCCGGTTCTTATTTTTCTTCTGGGCGGCAATCATTGAGTCGAGCTTGGCAAGCTGGGCCAAGCCGATTGCACCCTGAACTTCCATCATCCGATAGTTAAAGCCGATGAACGAGCGTCCCTCACCGCCTCTGCCGCCCGGATTGACAACATGATCGTGCCCGTGGTCCTGGTATTCGGACATGGAGCGATAAAAATCCTGATCATCGGTAATAATCATTCCACCTTCTCCAGTGGTCATGGTCTTGACCGAGTCAAAAGAAAATGCTCCGCATTTCCCAAAAGTTCCGAGGTATTTTCCGCCGATATGCGCTCCGGCAGCCTGGGCAGTGTCTTCAAGTACCGGAATCCCGGCCTGGTCGGCTATCGAAACAATCTCATGTATCCTGGCGGCCGCTCCCATCATATGTACCGGAATGATACAAGCCGTCTTGTCGGTGATTTTTTTCTTTAGATCGTCCGGCGACATTGCCAGGGTCTCATCGATCTCGGTAAAGACAGGAATGGCCCCGACCTCAAAAATAGCCTCCCAGGTTGCGACGAAGGTAAAACCCTGGGTGATCACCTCATCGCCAGGGCCGACACCGAGCGCTTTTAAGGCCACTTTCAAGGCGGCCGTCCCGGAAGTAACCGCCTGGGCGCAGCCGGCTCTATTGTAGGCGGCAAATTTTTCCTCGAACTCTTTAACCTTGTAGACGCCCCGACGCTGATCACCGAATTCATAGCGGAACAGGACACCGGTGTCGAGTACCTCGAGAACCTGCTGTTTTTCCTCATCTCCAAATATTTCAAATCCAGGCATGTCACATCCTCCTGCTCAATGAGTAATGCTGATAATCATGGCGGCAAACGGCTATCTTAGCGATAAAGAGCCAGGTTGTCGATCAGTCTTATCCGTTCGTTGATTCGAATTGCGCCAACAGCTCTGCAGCGGCCAACAACAGCCGGTTGCGGTTCAAGTGATTGCTCATCGACAATCGACAGATACTCGATGCTGCAGACAGGACTGGAGTTGATAAGCTCAGCCGCCTGCTGGATGAGAACATCACTCTTCTCAGCCCCTCCACCTGAGAAAACGAGTTCTTTGATCAAGCTCAGAGATTTGTACAGCGCGAGCGCTTCAATACGTTCTTCTTCACTCAGATAGGCATTCCTGGAACTCATTGCCAGACCGTCGGCTTCCCGGACGATCGGAACACCCTGAATCACCGTTTCTAAATTCAGGTCTTCAACGAGCTGTTCGATGACACGCAGCTGCTGAAAATCCTTCTCCCCGAAAAATGCCTGATCCGGCTTGACGATATTGAACAGTTTGGTAACCACGGTCGCAACCCCGCCAAAATGACCGGGCCGATCCCGGCCGCACAGACCGCTGCTCAGGTTACGTACCGCTATCTCAGTCTGATGATCGGAACGGTATATTTCCTCTGCAGCAGGACAAAAGAGAAGATCGACCCCGGCTTGCCGTGATTTCTCGGCGTCTCCTTGAAAGTCCCGCGGGTAGACAGCGAGATCCTCACCGGGACCGAACTGGGCCGGATTGACGAAGAGCGATACGACTGTCTTGTCGGTGCGGCGAACCGAGCAGTCCATCAAGGCCCGGTGACCAGCGTGCAGATACCCCATGGTCGGCACGAGTCCGACACTGTTACCCTTTTTTTTCCAATCTCCTACAACCTGACGGACTTCTTTTATGGAGCGTGCTACGATCACGGCGTTGCTTTCAATCTGGCTATCTTTTCTTCAACCATAACCTTCTCCAGGGCAGCACCGGGATCAATATCGGCCAGGTAGTTCTCATAGAGTTCAAGAGCTTTGTCACGGTTGCCCTGCATCTCATACACGCGGGCTGCACCGAGGGAGCCGATGGCGCTGTAACCTTCAACATCAACAAGGGCTTGATACTCGCGCGCAGCTGCATCATAATCGCCGGTGGCCTCGGCCGATTGAGCAACGCCGATGGTTACCAGGGGATAAAGAAGCGATGATTTCTTGATATCTCCTCTTATCGAAGAAAACTCCTGGCGGGCTTCTGACATATCAGCAGCGTCAAGCAGCGTTTGGGCACGGTTGATACGGGCCCAGAGGGCTGCATCGGTTCCGTCAAATTCAGCGGCGACCTGAGCCAGCTGATCCAGCTTAGACTGGCCGTCCTGTTCCAGTGCGACGGCAAGGGCTTCCGAACTATTCTGGATACGATTGTCCCGATATGCTCCATAGAGCGACCAGGCAACGACGATCAGGATAAGTGCACCAATCGTTATCTGGACCAGACGCTTATTCTCTCTGACGAATTTGATGACGGCCGGCGGCAGATTGAGCTGCTCGAGCAGCCCTTCGAGGCTGTTTTTATCTCGTTCGTCGACCCATTCCTTGTCGAATACTTCGTGCTTGGCCATTCCTGATCTCCTGCATGGAATCTCAATTTATATTGTTATCAACACAGCCAGTCATATATAGTACAAAAGCGTTACGGTGTCTATCCGTAAACCGTTCCCTTCAACCTAAACGATACGAAGATACATTGTCGAACCCATGAATGATTTTGTTGGCCGCCCGATACAATCGGTTACTGAAATAAATGGTGAGATACGGCAGCTGCTGGATAATTCTTTTCGCTTTGTTCGGGTCAGGGGAGAAATTTCGACGATTCGGCAGCCCTTCTCCGGACACACCTATTTTGTGCTCAAAGACGAAAAATCCCAGCTCAGCGCAGTCCTTTTCAAGAACCAGCAGCGCTGGCTGTCCCAGCCGCTGGCCGATGGCCAGCAGGTCATCTGTGACGGCCGCATCAGTGTCTATGAACCGCGGGGACAGTATCAGCTGATCGTCGATTCGATCGATTTCGACGGAACCGGGCAGTTGCGTATACTGTTCGAGCAACTCAAGCAGAAATTGCGCAGCGAGGGGCTCTTCGATGATGATTCAAAGCTGCCGCTGCCCGCAGAGATCCACAAGATTGTTCTGATCACCTCTCCTTCCGGCGCCGCTGTTCATGACTTTCTCTCCGTGTGCCGCAAGCGCAGGGCCGATGTCCTCATACAGATACTGCCGGTCCGGGTTCAGGGGCGGGCGGCAGCCGAGCAGATCTGCTCGGCGATACTTACAGCCGGGGAGTTGTCCCCCGATGTCATCGTTCTCTGCCGGGGAGGCGGCTCTATAGAAGATCTCTGGTCCTTCAACGAGGAGCGTGTAGCCCGTACGATTTGTCGGTCAACCATCCCGATTGTCACCGGAATCGGTCATGAAACTGATTTTACCATCGCCGACTTCTGTGCCGATCTGCGTTGTCAGACGCCCACGGCTGCTGCGCAGATGGTAACCATCGATCCGGACGGCTACCGACGGCGGCTCAACTACATCAACGATCGGTTGCGCAGGTCCCTGACCTATCAGCTCAACGACTATACGTCCCGTCTGAGGCATGCGGCAGACCTGCTGTCAAGCTTTGATAAAGCCTTCAGCCGCCACACCATCACCGTCGACAGCCTGTTTTCCAGAAGCTGCGGGGCAATGGCGCTTCGTGTGGAAAAGCACCATTCACATTTTCGTGAGCTGAAATCACGGTTGCACCGCTTATCTCCGGAAAACACCGTTCATCTCTACCGGAACAGGCTCGAATTCTTAAGCGCCACATTTCTCGATCGAACGAAACAATTTCTTAACGCGAAAAACAGTGAACTCAGCCGCTGTGTCGACCGTCTCGATACATTGAGTCCTTTGAAGACGCTGGCCCGGGGGTATAGTATTGTTTCCGCACCTATAGACGGTGAGCTGACAAAACGGATAATCACCAGTATCGATCAGGTGGAAAAAGACGATGAACTGGAAATTCGACTGCACCGCGGCGAACTTGACTGCCGGGTCGTGAGGAAACGCCACTAGCAGCGTTGCGGCCGCCATACAGGCGGCCGTTGTTCATCAGGCCTGATAAAACCGATTGGCGATATCGAGATACTCGAATCCGATACCTTCAGCAGCAAGCACCCGCACTATTTCCTGAACCGAAGCCGGATCGTCTATCCTGACAAGAGATCCACGGCCGATGCGTCTGATCGAGAAGCCTGTGTCTTCGAGTCTGCTGATTGATTCCTGGTAATTATCGACAACGATTCCAAGTACCGAGAAATCTCCCATGTAACCCACGGGAATTCCGAGTTTCTGAAGAAATTCGTCATTATCCCAATCGTTATCCGAAACCAGCGCGAGTTGACCCATGACCGGCCTCCCGGTAAAGCAATAATGATTTAACCACCGGCAGAGCCGAGAATCTCAGTCGCACCGGTACCAATAATTCTTGAGACGGGTTTATGCTGGCGAACCGAATCAGCGCTCTCGGCCTACAGCAGCTCCAGGCCTGAGAAGAAATAGGAAATTTCGAACTCGGCGGTTTCCGGGGCGTCAGAGCCGTGGGTTGCATTTTCACCGACAAAGGTGCCGAATTCTTTACGCAGTGTTCCCTCAGCCGCTTCCTTGGGGTCAGTCGCACCCATCAGTTCTCGCCATTTCAAGATAGCGCCTTCAGCCTCCAGCACCATGACGATACAGGGGCCGCTGCTCATGAAGTCGGTCAGTTCGCCAAAAAACGGACGCTCCCGGTGGACATAATAAAAGCCTTCCGCTTCAACTTTACTGAGATAGAGTTTTTTAAGACCGGCTACCTTGAAACCTTCGGCATAGATACGGGCCAGAATTTTACCCGCATTTCCGGCTGCGAAGGCATCCGGCTTGATGATTGCAAATGTTCTTTCCATTGACACACCTATGTTAGAATTATAATCAGCACGATCGGCTGAAAACCAGTATCACCGAATCACAGCTTTGTCAAGACAGGCGGCCGCACCGCTCAACTCAGGGTGTGGCTCTACAGGGCCAGCCTCAGCAGGGCATTGATGATAGCCACCGCCACCGGGGTACCCCCCTTTCGTCCTTTGTTGGTTATGAACGGATACGATTTTGTGGCGAGGATTTCTTTGGACTCTTCCGCATTGACGAAACCGACCGGAACGCCGACGACCAGAGCCGGGCTGATCTGGCCGGAGTCGATCAGTTTCATCGCCGCAATGAGTGCGGTCGGTGCATTACCTACGGCGATGATCCCGACATTCGATGCGGCTATCTTTTCAAGAGCAGTTTCAGACCTGGTTTTTCCTTCCCGCTGAGCTCGCTCAGCCACATCTCGATCATTGATGTGACACTGCACCGTGCCGCCGAAACGGGCCAAAAGCGATTTGCTGATACCGGACGCTCCCATCGACACATCGATATAGACGTCCTTTCCAGCCTTAATCGCAGCGATCCCCGAGTCAATGCCGGCATCGTCAAAAAGCAGATTTTCGGCAAAGCCAAAATCGCCGGTGGCATGAATGACCCGGCGGATGACCTGAAACCGTCGGGATTCGATCTCTTCAGGCGCGATCCCGGTTCTCTGATGAAATTCACGTTCTATTATCGCAAAACTCCGACTTTCAATGTCTGTGGGAGCAACCTGCTTAATCGTGGTCATAGCTCTTGTTTATCATAGCTGAGTCGATCGTACCTGAGTCGATCGTATATACGGTCGATTACCGAAACGCTCCGGCCGAAGTGCAGATGTACGTAGCTGCCCAGTGCGGCGCCCGAACTATAGCCTTCGTAAGAATTATTATCAAGTTCGTAGAGTGATCTATTTTCTCGCCCTGACGCCTCTTCGCCTGCCTGCTCAACGATGTCGGAATAATGGAACTCATGCCCGTACAAGGTCTCCCCTTTTGAACCGAGAATGCAGTCAAGCTGCAGGGTCGCACGCCGGTAGCCGAGTCTTCTCAGACGTGTGTTCATCATGGTATCACAGGAAAAGATACCGACCATTTTATGAGATACGCCGTTCATATCGGTAAGACTGCGGCACAGATACATGAATCCGCCGCATTCTCCATAGATGGGGATTGAACGGCGGTGATGATCGAGGATGCTGCGCCGCATTGACTCATTCGCACTCAATTGGGCCGCATGGTTTTCCGGGTAGCCGCCGCCGAAATAGAGCATGTCGATATCGACTGGAAGCTGATGGTCATGAAGAGGACTGAAGCGGACAATCTCGAAACCGCGCTCCTCGAACAACTCGAGATTCTGCGGATAGTAGAAACAGAACGCCTCATCTACGGCAACACCGAGTCGATGTTTTTTCAGCCGTTGAGCTGGGGGCGCCGGAGCTTTCAGATGAACGGGGGGAGTTTTCGCCTTTTCTTTGGAGCTCATTGCCATAAGCAGTGAATCAAGGTTGAGCTGGGATTCAATCGCTTTAATCAGCTCATCTTTTCCTTCCCGACCAAGCGGATTTTCACTGCCCATGTGCAGGCCGAGATGGCGCTCAGGTATCTGGAATTTCTGGTCTCGGCTGAAGAAACCGCAATAGTCGATCAAGCAGTGCTGATTGGTCGCATCCTCGATAAGCTGGCGATGGCGGGGAGAACCCAGCCGATTGAAAATGACGCCGGCGATAGCGAGTTCATGGTCAAAACCGATGAATCCGTTGAGCAGCGCTGCTGCACTTTCAGCCATCGAACCCGCATCGATGATCAACAGCACCGGGAGCCCCAGTACTTTTGCAAGGGCGGCGGTGCTGGCCATGCCCCCGTCAAAGAGTCCCATGACCCCTTCAACCACACAGACATCGCCGCCTGCCGATTTGAACGCAAACGTTTCGCTGCAGCAGTCGACTCCCATCATGTTCAGGTCGAGGTTGTAGGAAGGTTTTGAGGTAATCAGCTGATGCAGGGTTGGATCGATGAAATCGGGGCCGCATTTATAGCACCGGACATCGAGGCCGCGCTGGATCAGGGCGGCAACGATACCGAGCGTCAACGTGGTTTTACCGCTGCCGCTTTTGGCAGCTGCAATGATAAAAGAGGGCTGTTTTGTCATATCACCATATCCGTGAGGCAAAAAAATGAGCCAGACAACAGAGTCCGAAAAACATCAGGGTGCCGCAGATGGCCAGCCGATTCGCCCGGACGATGTCTTCAGCGCCGGCAACAGCCAAACCTTTGCCGATGATCGGTTTGCTGGTCGACTGCCCGAAGTAAACTGACTCTCCGCCCAGTTGCACCCCAAGCGCACCTGCCGCTGCGGCCTCTGAGTGACCGCTGTTGGGGCTGCTGCTCTTCAACCGATCGGAGGCAAATACGCGGGCCGCACCGAAACCATCGAACCCGGGCAGAAAGGCGGCTCCGACCAGGCAGATCCCGGTCAGCCGGGCCGGGATAAAATTGCAGATATCATCGAATCGGGCTGCCGCCCAGCCGAACTCAGCGTAGCGCTCGTTTTTATACCCATACATCGAGTCCATCGTGTTGACTGACTTGTAAGCGGCGATACCGATGGCGCCCCCGATCAGCGGCTCGGCAAAAAAACCGCTGCCGAGCAGGGAAACTACGAAGGTCCAGAACAGCGGAGCGGTAACGCCGTCAACAATGTTTTCACTGACCGATTCGATGCAGGCCCGGCTGATTTCGGCCGCATCGAGTCCGTCGGTATCCCTGCCGACCATCATAGCGACTGCACCACGGGCGCCGGCCGTGTCGTTTTGCTCGAGCAGGTGCCGGACCTGTTTACTGTGTTTGAGCAGATCGCCCGCTGCAATACCGAAAAAAACGAAGACGACAGCACCGATGATGACTGCCGAGTGGTCCAGCCGGCTCAACAGCCAGAGGCTCCCGGCCGCTGCCAGCACGGTGGTTGAAAGCACCAGCAGAAACGAACAGGCCCCCTGTATCTGCACGCTCAACCATGACAGGCGCCGCCGGGTCCATGACTCATAAAGCTCGCAGAGCCTGCCGATACCGCGTACCGGATGAATCCTCCAGCGAGGATCGCCCAGCACCAGGTCTGCGGCAAGAACCAGCAGCAGGCACAGGTAAAAAGAAAGCTCAGGAGCCAAGGTTCATCAGTAAATAGATTTTTTCAAGATCGAGACTGGAACGGACAAGATCGGCCAGCTCATCGAGGCTGCGATCAACGCTATAAGTGACGCCTTCATTACCCAGCGGTGGCATATCGTTTTCAGAACGAAGCTGATCTACGAACCACCGCCTGAAGCCGTCTTCATCGAACAGGCCGTGCAAATAGGCTCCCCAGATACGATTATCCGAACTGGAACTGCCGCACAGCTGTTCGTCGCTGAACCGAAATATCGGCCGCAACCTGCCGCTGGTCAGACCGTGATGAATTTCATAACCGACCACCGTTGACCCTGACTCTATATGGGTTCCCTCCCGCCTGACCAGTGTTTTCTCCGGTGCCAGCTCCGTTTCGATATCGATGAGTCCGAGCCCGCTGATCGTGCCGCTGTCGGTTTCAATGCAATGCGGATCGTGGAGCAGCTTGCCGAGCATCTGATAGCCGCCGCATATGCCGACAACCAGGCCGCCGGTTCCGGCATAATCGATGATAGCATTATCCATGCCGCGTTCGCGCAGGTAGCGCATATCCCCGGCGACATTTTTTGAGCCGGGAATGATCAACGCCGCCGGTCGTCCTATTTCCGCAGCGCTGGAAATAAAGCGAATGTTTACATCCTGCTCGTGATAGAGCGGGTCGATATCGGTAAAATTGGCGATATGGGGAAGATCGATTACAACGATTTCAACCTGGCCGTCTCCGGTTGCGCGCTGACGGTAAAAACCGTCCCGTAACGCCACCGAGTCTTCCTGGGGAATGGACATATCGGTGATATAGGGAACCACACCGTACACATCCCTGCCGGTATGGTCTTTGATGAAGCGATGAGCGTCATCGAGCAGCGACTGATCACCCCTGAATTTGTTGACGATGAAACCGCCGATCAGGTTTCGCTCCCACTCTTCAAGGACGTCCATGATACCGGCGAAGGAGGCATACACCCCGCCGCGATCGATGTCGCCGACCAGCAAAACCGGGGCCTGGGCGTGACGGGCCATTTTCATATTGACGAAATCGTGGCGTTTGAGATTCACCTCCCCGGGCGAACCTGCGCCTTCAAGCACCATCACGTCATAAACCGAGCTCAGTTCATCATAGGCAGCTGCAGCCGCTTCCCAGGCCTGTTCCTTGTAGGCATGATACTGGCGGACATTCATATTTTTGACCGGCCGGCCGTTGACAATGACCTGGCTGCCCGTATCGCTGTTCGGTTTTAACAGCACCGGGTTCATTCTCCAGTCCGGTTCGATCTTTGCCGCCTGGGCCTGGACCACCTGGGCCCGTCCCATTTCTCCGCCGTCGAGCGTCACGTGGGAGTTGAGCGACATGTTCTGTGCTTTGAACGGACAGACACGATAGCCGTCCTGGAGCAGAATCCGGCACATGGCTGCGGCCAGAACCGATTTGCCGGCATTCGAAGAGGTGCCCTGGAACATGATACTGCGGGCCTGCAGCAGCTCTTTCCTGTTCTGAACTGGCCTCGATGAAAGGACAGCGCTCAGTGAATCGATTAACCGGCGATTCTCCTCCTTGTCTTTTACCGCGACCCTGATAAAACGGTCCCCCAGTCCCGGGTAGTTGCCGCAGCGCCGGATCAGAATCCGTTTATCCAGAAGCTTCCGGTATATATCTTCCGCCGAATGACCGCGAACCAGTTCGATGAGCAGATAATTGGCCTTCGAATCGTAGGTCTTGAGTTGATCAAAACCGCTCAACTCCAGTTGCAGTTTGGAGCGCAGCTTGTTGCACAAGACGACGCTGCGCTCCTGGTAGGCACTGTCTGAAAGGGCCTCTACAGCAACTTTTTGAGACAGCACATTCATCGACCAGGGAGGAATGAATCTCTTAATTGCGGCGCGATAGGGCTCGGGGAAAATACCGAAACCGGCGCGAAGACCTGGAATCGCGTAAAATTTAGTCAGCGAGTTGAGGGTTATGATATTTTCAAGCCGCCCGCCTATGGTTGTGCACGGCGTACTGAAATCACGAAAGGCCTCGTCAATAACAAAGAGCGTGTCCGGATGCGCCGAGGCGCAACCAATGATTTCCGCATCGTCGAGCAGCGTTCCGGTCGGATTGGCCGGATTTCCGAAAATCACCGTTTCACCACCGCCGAGCAATGCTCCTAACCGTTCTGTATCGATTTTGAACAGGTCCTCAGAAGACAGGGGCACGGTAACCACTTCAACGTCGAGGCTTTCAAAAACCTTGAGGTAATCGACATAGCAGGGCACCGGAATGATGACACGTTTCGCTGCGGTTATCCGGGGCAGCAGGTAAAGCAGCTCAGTGGTACCATTGGCCGGGACGATCAGCCGTTCATCGACGCCGTAATGCGCTGATACTGCGGCTGCAACAGATGCACCGGTCGGTTCGGGATAGTGACTGCAGAGATGCAGTTCACGGTTAATCAGCGACCGAAGCCAGGCGGGCGGACCAAGCGGATTAATATTGGCGCTGAAATCGAGCAGCGGCGGACTCTGCCGATCGTCTTCCGCCAGGAAACGATGGATATTCCCCCCATGCTCGAAGGCACCGATATCTGTTGTCTTGATGTGTACCATTATATGTCTGTATCCGCTCAGTTCATGACCACGTCATCCCGGCCCCGAGGAGCAGTGTTGTCTCGGTCAGTTCGCAGAGGCAGCCGAGCGTATCACCGGTGTAACCGCCGATTTTTTTATGGCACCATACCGAAAAGAGGATCAGCAGCAGAACCAACATGCACATGATCGTGACCAGTTTTGTCGGCAGCAGTAAAAAGATCAGGGCCACGAACATGAGCACTGACATCGATACCGCATAGATCCCATATCTATCATGATAAAACAACAGGCCGAGGCCGCCTTCGGGCCGCGCATAGGGGAGGAAATAGATGGTCACGACCAGCGCAGTTCTGCCGGCCACGGCGGCCCCGATAACCGCACTCGCCAGAAGATTCGGGGCGACAGCGTAGAGAGCCGCTGTTTTCAGCAACAACACTGAACCAAGAGCAACCGCACCCATAACACCGATTCGGCTGTCTTTCATGATCTCCAGACAACGCTCGCGCCCCCGCGCACTCAAAAAACCGTCAGCCGTATCGGCCAATCCATCCATATGCAAAAAACCGGACAGTCCGGAAAGCAGCAGCGTCAGAATGACCGCACTGACCAGCGGACTGACGCCAAGTTGCAGAACAACACCTGCTGCTGCGACGATAAGACCGATGAAGAGACCGACAACGGGAAAGTAGTAGAGCGCCGCACCGAATGGAGGTTGAGCATCCTGCTTGAAAAGAGCGGCAGGGACAATGGTCAGAAACCCTAAGGCTGCAAAAAATGAGCGCAGCGGTTGGTGAATCGCTGTGTGCAGGTCACTCATGGAGGAGGTCGATCTCATCGATAGCCGTCATTACTCAGCCTGGGCAACTGCCGCTTCTTCGAATGTGGCGACATCGCTCAGTACCCTGCAGGCGGCATCGACAATATTCATCGCCAGCGCGGCTCCCGTTCCTTCACCAAGCCTGAAATTAAGATCAAGGAGCGGACGCGAGCAGCCGAGGACTTCCTGCATTGAGACATGTCCCGGCTCGACGGAGCGATGGGAACAGATGATATAATCCCGGACAAAGGGTTCAATTTTGTAGGCGATCAGCGCAGCGGCCGTGGAAATGAAGCCATCGACCATGACCGGTTTATTCTGGGCCGCAGCACCAATTATCAGGCCGGCGATTCCGCCAATTTCATAGCCCCCGACCGCGGCCAGGATATCGAGGCCATTGCCCGGATCGGGTTTATTGACTGTGAGAATCTTTTTGATGATGTTTATTTTTGCTTCAAGCTGCTCATCGTCAAGTCCCGTGCCCCTGCCGGTGAGCATCTCGACGGGTTTACCGGTTATGACCGCTGCGATAGCGGTGCTGGGCGTTGTATTGCCGATTCCCATCTCACCGGTTCCGAACAAATCGTAGCTGACCCCCAGCTCGAAGGCGATCTCGATGCCGGTTTCTACGGCTTTTCTGGCATTGGCAATACTCATTGCCTTACCGGTACAAATATTGTTGGTACCGTAGGCTATTTTTCTGTTCAAAAAATTTTGCGCACCCGCCAGGTCTGGAAAATCGGCATTGACGCCAAGGTCGACTACCACCACATCAGCACCCGCCTGAGCTGCCAGTGCGTTGATTCCGGCTCCGCCGGCGACAATGTTGTAAACCATCTGCGGCGTCACTTCCTGAGGAAACTTGCTGACTCCCTCGGCGACGACTCCATGATCAGCCGCCATGGTGACAACGACTTTTTTATCAAAGCGAGGCTTCGTATTCCTGGTCATTCCGGCCAGATCAAGCCCAAGGTCCATCAGGTCTCCCAGGGCCCAGTGCGGCATGGTGAGCTGCTCGAGCCGGGCCTGCGCCTTGTCTCGAGACTCGCTGTCCTGGGGGAATATTTTTTTTTGGGTCTGTTCCAAGAGGCTCATTAGACGTCCTGTATTGTTTTTTTATTTCTTCAGATATAAAGGCAAACCACAACTGACCAGTACGACTTCGCCGGCAGCTTCCGCCGCGAGTCTGTTGCAGATGCCGACCAGGTCCCGGTAGCGCCTGGCAAGTCTATTGTCGGGAACGATCCCGAGCCCTACCTCACCGGTTACAAGAAGTACCGTTGCCTCAATGGCTGCAGCGGCTTCGGTCAAGACCCGCATCTCAGCTTCGATAAATGCTTCATCGCAGCTCACCCCGCTGCCGTCGCAACGCATCATCTGATTGCTGACCCACAGGGTCAGGCAGTCAATCAGGTAAACATCGTAGCTATCACACCGCAGAAACTGAGCGATTTCAAGCGGCTCCTCGATAGTCGACCATAATGCTGCGTCCCGTTCCCGCTGGTGCCTCTCGATCCTGTCGGCCATCTCGGCATCGGTAACCGGACAGGTGGCGACAAAACAGCGGCTGCCGCTGAATTCGTCAGCGCGGCGCAGGGCAAATGCGCTTTTACCGCTTCTTGTGCCACCCACAACAACAATGATATCACCCATGCCAAGGCTCCCGGCTCCAGCAGTTGAATTGATCGAGCCGACCATAGCCATCCTTCATCGTCAGACTGCAGACACGTCCTTCTTTAATATGAAAGGCAAAGGCCCGGGCCGGATCGAAGCCAAGCATATGACAGAGGCCGATTCTCAAAACACCGCCATGGGATACGATAAAAACATGTTCGTGTTCTTTTGTCAGCAGCTTGTCGAACCAGCCACAAATCCTGGCGTTGAAAGCGGTTATTAGATCACCGCCGGGGAATTGAAAATTATCCTGCTGTTCAACCCATTGTTCGAGCTGGTCGGGAAAGCGTTCTTCTATCTGGTCAAAACTCAGTCCTTCCCAGCGGCCGAAATCAATTTCCCGCAACTCGTCATCAATAGTACAGGGCAGATCAATATCGAGGAGCTCATACGTCTCACGACAGCGGGACAGCGGGCTGCAATAGCACTGATCGAACACCAGTTTGCTGAAAAATGATCTCAAGGAGCGGATCTGGTCTCTACCTTCGTCAGAAAGGGAGACATCACTGCAGCCGCTATAAGTGCCGGGGTGTGTGGTGACACCATGCCTGAGCAGATAGATATGCACCGGATCAGGAAAGCTGATACTTTTCGCCGTAACCGCGGGGCGTCACAATTTTTCCGTTAGTGATGCGACTTTTTGAGTTGCCGATTATCAGCGTTGACTGCATATCGGCATCTTCGGGGTTAAACGTAGCCAGCGTGGCGACCACAACTTTTTCATTTGATCTGGTCGCCCCCCGCACCATACCTACCGGCGTCTCTGCCCGGCGAACTGAGGCGACGATTTGAAGAGCTCTGGCTAGCTGCCAGTCTCGTTTCTTAGAGCGCGGATTGTAAATAACCAGGACAAAGTCGGCTTCGGCAGCTGCATTGATGCGCTTTTCGATGAGATCCCACGGGGTCAGCAGATCAGACAGGCTGACGGCGGCAAAATCGTGCATCAGCGGAGCTCCCAGCCGCTCAGCACAACTGTTCAGGGCGGCGATTCCGGCAATGACCCGAATCTCGGCCCGACTCTTCATCAGCTCTGCTACCTCATAGACGAGGCCTGCCATCGCGTAGATGCCGGGATCGCCGCCCGAGACGAGCGCTACCCGCCTGCCCTGCCCGGCCAGTTCCAGGGCCTGCTTTACCCGGTCAACTTCCTGCATCATCGCCGAAGCAACAATAGTCTTATCTTTAATCAGGGATTCAATAAGTGAGAGGTAGGTTTTGTAGCCGACGATCACATCGGCCTGCTCGAGTTCGTTTCGAGCTGCCGGGGTAAGATAATCGAGCGCTCCCGGCCCGGTGCCGACTACGCTTAAAACACCCGTTGTGCCACCGCCGCTGTTATTCTCTCCCATTTTACCTTCCTGATAACCAGATTCCCGGGTGTCGGCCCGGTTGCTGCGGCCAGAATCGCTGCTGCCTCGCAAACCCCATAAACTCCAACATTTCTATGAACCGCTTCCGATCGGCTTGGTACCGGAACCGAGCCGATCTGCTCTTTGTCAAAAAAACGAACCGGCCAGTTGTTCATCTCGGCAATGCGTAAAAGAGCCGTTTCATCTTTTTTGAGATCGATGCTGGCAACGCCGGCAACGCTGTTCAGATCAAGTTCGTACCGGTGCTGGAGATCAGCCAGTGCGGTGCTGAATTCTTCGATACTTACCCCGCGTCTGCACCCAAGTCCAAGATAATTGATCCGGGGAACGAGTACCAGCCGGTCATCTTCCCTCCCGTTCAGGGCAATGACTATATCAGCATCGAGCGGATTATTACAAGCCCTGAAATCATCGGGAAGGCTTTTCACATAATCCTGCTGCTGATAGACATCGATCGAGCCGTTATCGAGCAGACGGGCTGCCGCTGAAGCTATCTTTTCCGGATTGCGAAAAGCCAGATTATGATCAATAGCCCAGAGATCGATTGCGGTGTGTCCGGAAACGTCTGAAGCGGTAGTGATGACCGGCACTGCACCGCAGACGGAAGCGATCCTCTCAGCCAGCCTGTTTGCACCACCAGCATGCCCGCCAAGCAGGCTGATGACATGAGACCCGGCCTCATCGACAACCACGACACCGGGGTCTTCAAATTTGTTTCTGCACAGCGGAGCGATACAGCGAACCACGATGCCGGCGGCCATCACACAGACAATGTGATCATAGCGCTGCCAACCATCCTCGAGCGCCTTTCTGACCCCGTGCGAATAGGGGTAGATTTCCGAGTCGTCGAGACGCGCTTCGATGCGCTTTGCTAGCTCCCTGCCTTTCTGGGTCGTTGCCAGTATTGCGGTCTTTTTCATCGAGCCGTGAAGCCGCTATTTTTGAGCACGCAGCTGGTCGAGCTGTGTTCGGGCGAAGTCGATAGTCGGATCAAGTGTCAGGGCCACGGTAAAGTAACGAATAGCCTCTTCGCTGTTGCCCAGCCGGTTGTGATTAACCCCAAGGTTTGCATAATCCATGGCAGAGGCGGGGTTGAGCTGAATCGCACGTTCGAAATGAGTGATCGCCGTTTGAAAATCTTCTTTCTTGAAATAACAGAAGCCGAGAAGATTATGCAGGTCTTCCCGCTCCTCATCTTCTTCGAGGCCCAGTTTCAGGGTATCAATTGCATCGTCATAGCGCTGCAGGTCCTTCAGGCAGCTGCCCTTGAATGAATAGATGTAGGGCAGATCTTCCTGTTCCGGATCCTGGCTCAGAGAACGATCGAAATCCTCCAGCGCCCGGGTCGGGTCACCACTGTTGTAGGCGCTGATGCCGAGATAGAAGGACAGATAGTAGGACTCGGGAAGGACGTGCTCGAACTCCTCCACCTTGGCCCGGAAAAGATACGGGTCATCAACCAGTTCGTTGAGCAGCTTGGCTGCAAACAAACCGGCATCCCGACGCCTTGAACGTTCCCGAAAGTGAGCCCCGGGAATAATGGTATAGAGCGCCGGTATTTCCAGCTGCGGGTGGGTAACATCGATCATGAAAACCTGCATTCCTCTATCTGCGAGTTTTTCGATGGATCGGTCCAGTTCGACTTTCATGTCAATATCTGAAAGATCATTCATTTCCTGAACCGTGATTCGTTTATCGACATCGGTCAGGTAGCTTACTTCAGCCATGCTCAGCGGTTTGGGTAAACCCGAGGCAACATAGTTTGAACCGCTGTTGAAATCGCCGGCCAGCTGTGCGACTTCGGTGACTGCACGGATAATGGCCTTGTCCGGCCCCGGTGTCGTGCCGGCGGTTAAAACTATTTCGCTCATTTCGGGAAAAGTAGAACGGTCTATGGCCAAGGCACCAACGGTACACAAACCGGTATCGAGACTGAAATCATTGAGATAGAGGTCGATATCGTGGGCACTGAACTTATCAAGCAGCTCCCGGGCGACCGGGTCGTGGATGCTGCCGGTATCGATCGCCGGCGTCTCGAGCTTGTACTGGTTGATCAGCGAGCAGACATGGCGCTCGACAATCTCGCTGATTCCCTGCAGGGCAGCTTCTTCTAACGTATTGCCTGCAGACGGTCCATTGAACTCGTTGATCGCATAGAACCAGGAAAACGGGATCAGCACGTCTTCACCGGTACCGACATTGGTGGCCCATGTCCACTGCAGCGGAATATCCTCGAGCAGTAGTTCGAGATCTTCTTTATTCAACTGATCGTCGTCGACAGATTTAAGCAGGTAGCCACTGTCGAGCAGCGGGTAGCCCTGTTCCCTGAGAGAGGCATAGTCTCCCCGGATAAAATTTTCTTCATTGGCCTTGAAAGCGAAGAAAGAGAAACGCTCGGCCAGCTCCATACAGGCGGACGCCTTAGACTGAATTGGTGATGCGCCTTTGCCCATCTGTTTTTTCGTACCGGTCATGCTCCGGGCTTCGTCGGTACAGACACTGAAATAGACGGGAATATCGAGCCTGCCGTTGTCGATTCTCTTGACTTCGCTCAGAATCTTTATATCGAAATCATCGATTTTCCGATAAAAATTTTCGATGGTCTGCTCCGGCGTGCGAGCCTTGTCCTGATCACGGGTGAAAGTCTTGGGGCACTCAGCAAAGGTAATCGTATGCTTTCTCATTGAACGTCCTGGTATTATTGGTTTGCAACATCACATTAGATGGAAATCAGGCTAGGGGTGAAGCTGCCGTGGAATCAGCAGCGCTGCAACGATGTCAATCTAATGTCTATTGAGATTTAGACAAGCACGCCGGCAGCACATATCAGCCTTGGTACTGATGCTTCTCCAACTGGTGCAGACGCATCTTCCAGTCCGCAGCGCTGCTCTTCAGAGCCACCTTTCTTGCTGTCTCGGAAAGCGGTGTCAGTGTGATGTACAGCGCGTCTGGCGGGATAAGCTCCGGGGCCCGCTCGAACCACTCGATCATGACGATACCGTTGGCGTAGAGATACTCATCAAGACCGAGTTCAACGACATCATCGCTTGACCAGAGTCGGTAGAAATCCATATGGTAGATCGTGATGGTGCCGCGGTACTCGTGCAGAAGTGCAAAGCTCGGGCTGTTCACCCGCTCTTTCTGATCAATACCGATACCTTTTGCCAGCGCTTGCGCCAGCGTGGTTTTTCCGGCTCCCAGATCGCCGCCGAGACAAATGACATCGCCTGCTTTGCAGAGTGATCCCAGCAAGGTGCCAAAATGGGCGGTAGCCGCAATTGAATTCAGGGTATACTCGTTGACCGGTTTGGAGGCTGGAGTCATTGGCACGATTGGCAGGAATAAAAAAACCCCAAGACGCCGGAGGCGGCTTGGGGTTTTAAACAACTTTTTTTGCGCTTAGCCGGACTTGACGACGTTTTCCGCCTGGAGTCCCTTGTCAGTCTGGGCAACCGAAAACTCCACCGGCTCTCCTTCTTCGAGGGTGCGAAACCCCTCTCCCTGGATGGCACTGAAGTGGACGAAAACATCTGCTTCTCCATCCGGTCTTTCGAGAAATCCATAACCTTTACTGGCGTTGAACCACTTCACCTTTCCCTGCACACGTTCCGACATACTGATCTCCTCCCGACATAGTGACGGATTATTCCCGTCAGGTCAAACAGGGGGCTCCAGCCCCTTGAAATTACTGATGCTCACAGATAACAGGAGCATCCCATTTTAATGTATCAGCAGGTTTTTTTGGCGTCAAGAAAAAAATAAAAATTTTACACCTCAGAACAACAAGTTAGCACCTTCAAGTTAGATTTCACGAGCAGCTTTTTCAGGCAGGCCTGACACCTGGCTGTACTGTTTTCGTTTACCCTTGAGCCTATTGTCGATGCCACCAGGTCATTAAAAAAGATAAGTAATCGTAATAGGTTGGAATGTTTTCTGGTATCTTGAACTTGTTGTGGTAGGCGATCCTGTGTCCATCCATGTGCCAGTTGGGCACCAGGTAGTGGCCGTACCAGAGCACCCGGTCCAGTGCCCGGGCAGCCGCAGTCAGCTGCTCTCTGCTGTCCGCATAGATGATCTTGTCGACCAGCGCATCAACAGCTTCATTTCGAACTCCGGCGATATTTCTGGAACCCTTTCGCTCAGCGGCCTCGGAATGCCAGAAATTTTTCTGCTCATTGCCTGGCGACTGGGATTGGGCAAACACGTATACGCACATGTCAAAATCAAAATTATTGATTTTATCGGTGTACAGGGCTGGGTCGATGGTCCGATAGCTTGCCTGAATGCCGATTTTTTTCAAATTGTCGGTGAAGGAAGCCATTACCCGTTCAAAAGATGGCGACACCAGAATGATTTCAAAACTGAGTTTTACGCCTTCATCATTCTGCATGACGCCGTCCTGCAATTGATAGCCGCTGTCACGCAGGAGTTTCTGGGCGTCTCTGAGGTTGTGACGAAGGCTGCCGGGCGGATTTGTCGTAGGCGCCTGCAGTTCAGTGGTAAAAAGTTCCTCAGGGATAAATTTTTTCAGCGGAGTCAAGAGTTCCAGTTCCGCTTTATCGGGCAATCCGATTGCTGCCAGGTAGGAGTTGCTGAAAAATGAATGAGACCGGGAATACTGATTGTAGAACAGCGTTTTGTTCGTCCACTCGAAATCAAAGGCCATACCGACGGCCCGACGAACGGTACGGTCCTTGAACACATCCCGCCTGGTGTTCATCACAAACCCCTGCATACCCGCATTGTTTTTATGGGGAAATTTGGTCTTGATGATCTGGGAAGAATCAACCTTCGGACCGGTGATATCCCGCTCCCACTGCTTGGCAATATTGATCGGCATCAGATCGAACTCTTCTGCCTTGAAAGCCTCTACGGCAACCGATTGATCCTTGTAATACTTGAAGGTAATCGTGTCGAAATTGAACATGTTCCTGCGGACCGGATGCTCAGCCGCCCAGTAATCCGGATTTCTTTCGTAGGTTATGTAGCTTCCCTGTTTAAAGGATGCTACCCGGTATGGACCGGAGCCAACCGGAGCGATGATCTCCCGGCTGTCGAAACCATGCTTTTCGTAATATTGTTTCGACAGCACCGGTATCTGGCCGGCTATCAGCGGCAATTCCCTGTTCCTGTTTTTGAAATTCAATCGAACTGTATGGGTGTCAATTATTTCGACATCATCAATATCTGCATAATAAAACGGATACAGCGGATGAACCTTGTCGCTCTTCAGCATTTCCACACTGAACGCCACATCTTCTGCGGTTATCGGCGTGTTGTCTGAAAAACGTGCAATCCGATTCAGGTAAAAGGTGACCGACAGTCCGTCTTCGGCAACTTCAATCTCTTCTGCCAGCAGTCCATACTGGGAAAATGGTTCATCCAGCGATGCCTCGGTAAGACTTTCGAACACCAGTTGCTGGATACCCTCCGGTGGTGTTCCCTTTGTGGTGAAGGGGTTCATTTTGTCGAAACTGCCTATGGCATGCAGGACCAGGTCTCCACCCTTTTCAGCCCGCTCGGAAGTGTAATCGAATTGTTTAAAATCAGACGGGTATTTGAGATTTCCGTCAATGGCAAGCCCGTGCTCCGCCAGGGAGTCAGTTGAGACAAAAAAGAGCAGGATACAGAGAACCAGGCTGATTGTAAGATCTGAGTTTATTCTCATTTTCATCTGCATACCCATCTCCACTGTTTCAACATCCGGTAAAATAAAAAAGGGGTGCCCCGATCAGACACCCCTGGGTAAAACTCGCTTTCAAGAGACGGACTACAAACCGGCATCTCTCAATGATTCGATCAGCTGACGCTGCTCGTCGGTGAGGCTTTTAGGTACCTGGACGCCGATTTTCACATAGAGATCACCCCGGTCGCCGATCGGTCCGCTCGGTAACCCCTGTCCCTTAATCCGTAAACGCGAATCTCCGTTTGTTCCGGACGGTACCGTGAGCATAAATTTTTTACCATCGAGTGACTCCACCTCAACTTTTCCGCCAAGGCAGGCCTCACTGTACTGAATACGTTTCTTCAGGATCAGATCATCCCCGCTTCTTTCGTAGAATTCATGAGGCTGCAGTTGAACTTTCAGATAAAGGTCTCCGGGAATACCGCCCATCGGCGCTGCGCCGCCCTTGCCTTTGAGCCGCAGTTTTTTACCCTGCTCGATGCCCATTGGAATCTTCACTGAGACGTTTTCGGTTTTGCCGTTTTTGCTCAGTGTCAGTTGCCGGTCGGCCCCGCTGAGAACATCTTCGAGCGATACCGTCAACTGATAGGTCAAATCCTGCCCTTTTACCTGTTCAGCGCAGCTGCCGCCGCAACCTCCTGCAGCTGCAGAGTTATGGGTAAAAAATGAATTGAAATTCTGGTGAGCAGAGCCGCCGCCCCTGCCGTTTCCGAAAGAGTTGGTCGAAAAGCCCGAAGTGCCGAAGCCGAACTGCCGCAGGATTTCATTGAGATCGAATCCCTTGAAAATATCTTCTCGGGAATACCGTTGATGGAACCCGGTTGAACCGTAGGTGTCGTACTGTTGCCGCTTTTCCGGATCGGAAAGTACGGCGTAGGCTTCACTGATTTCCTTGAATTTGGCCTCGTATTCCTTGTTTCCGTTATTCTTGTCCGGATGATACTTCAGGGCCAGCTTACGATAAGCCTTCTTGATCTCATCGCTTTTGGCCTCTTTAGAGACACCGAGAGTTTTGTAATAATCCATGGTGCATTAACAGCGCTGTAACAGTTTAATAACGGAACAACATGATTCCTGAACATGGCAGCACAATAGGAACTGAAAGCTTCTCAGTCAAGAATATGAAACATATTCAGAATACGGCAAAAACGTATTTTCAATGAACAAAAAGAGCCTTTTGCAAAACTAAGATTTTCGTTCAAAATCAAGGCATGTGAAAAATTTTACCACAGGCATATAATTGATATTCCGAGGATAAAATTTTTAGCATAACGCAGAGTTTGGGCGAAAAGATCGTTTTGCAAATGGCTCAAAAAAACACCGGTCTGACCAGCGCAGGATCAAACCGGTGTCGCAGATGTTTTCCCGCTCAACAGAGTCAGGAAATAGATCATTGAAACCAGGGTCAGTGACCCTAGAACGGCACGTCCTCTCCGGTGGAACCGGAGTTGGATGAGAATGAATCGCCATATCCTCCCTGGTCATAGCCGCCGCCCATACCACCGCCGTCGCTGTCTCTTTTGCTGCCGAGGATCTTCATCTCTCTGGCGACGATCTCGGTGGTGTACCGATCATTGCCGCTCTGGTCCTGCCATTTCCTGGTTTGAATTTTCCCTTCGATGTAGACCTGCGCCCCCTTGCTGAGCAGGTTGCCGCAGATCTCGCCGAGCTTACCAAAAGCAACGACGCGGTGCCATTCCGTCGATTCCTGGAGCATACCGCTCTGGTCCTTCCACTTTTCATTGGTAGCAACCGTGAATGTAGCTACGGTTGTACCTGCCTGGGTAGAACGGATTTCCGGGTCGCCCCCCAGCCTGCCAACGATTATTGCTTTGTTGATCATGGTCTCTTCTCCCGAGAAGTGGTGATTAAGCTCGTTGTACGATAATTCCTACTGCACATGAATGGTTATGACTATACGATACATCGATCAAAGAACAAGCCCCAATATACGCATACCGCCGCCTCACTATACTTTTATACTCCACCGTCATGACAATCTCATTTCATCAGTGCTGTTTTATCGAGCATCGCAGCAATACCACCCTTCTCCTCCGGGGTATAGCCCATCACATCGCGCCACACTTCATCGCTCTCCATACAGAAATAGACACAGGTCCCGGGATCACAGCGGCGCCGGATCTCATTATAAATCAGTTTGTAAAGTTCTACCCTGAAAAACCTGAAATATCGCAATTTATCATCCATTCCCTCAACAAATTCATGATGAAAAATAGCTGAATGAGGAAAGCGTTCGCTGCCGATTTTTTTCAAGGCCGGCAGGTATCGAAATCCTCCCAGCGATATCCATCGTATTCGCTCTGCCGGTATTTTTTCAAACAGATTTGAAATAGTTTTACGATAACCATTTTCCCAGCCGGGATAAGCAATGATCGGATCGAAATGAAAGGCGCAATCGTAGCCCCACTCCACACATTGCCCGGCGGCCTCTAAACGCTGTTCGATCGTGGCCGCACGAATCTCCTGGGACCTGACGATTTCAGCACTGTTCAAAGACCAGGCCACGACGGTTCTCTTGTTGTGATCGAGCCCTTTGAGATTTTCGACAAAAGCGCTTTTTGTCTTCAGTTCAAGCACCCCTTTTTTCTGCCTGGAGAAAAATTCCACCAGTTTCCTGCTCAGACCGGTAATCCGATCGAGCGCCATGGAGTCGGTGAATTCACCAGTGCCGATACGCATGACGCTGCCGCCGAAACTATCGAGTTTCTGCTGTAACTCTGAAAACAAATCCTCGACATTTACAAAAAAGCTGAGATACGGATTATTCAGGTAAGCCTGGAGAATACAGTAGACACAGTCCATCGGGCAGCCGAGACCAACATTGATCACCCGGTAATCACAGCAGCGATAGACTTTTGTTCCAGGACAATTCTTTAAAAATTCCCCATGGTTCCGACAGAGCAGGAGCGTTTTTTTGCCCTCACCGAGATTGGCCGGATACTCTCCGTCAATCAATGAATCGATATCCCCTGCCGAGACGACGGTGCTGTCTATTCCGGCACGCTCGACTATGTCCATTGCGTAGGGATCGTCTGCGCAGCTTTTGTCTACGTAGATCGTGCGCAGATGAATCGACGGATCGGCCCAGTTCTGTGTCCTGCCGTTTGTGCTCATGTGCTCTTTATATGCCTATTTTTTCGATTTGCAGTTCCAGGCGTCGTTCCTGTCCGGCTCGAATATTTTTTTGCCAGTTCAAAATAATAGGCAGCTTCAACCTGCTTGCCATGTTTCAGGCAGCCGTTGCCGTAAATTGTGCAGCGCCTGAGCATCTCTGCCTGGGCATCATCTGCATGCCCGGCCGAAATAGAGGAAGTACGGAGCAGCTTTGCCAGAGCCTGAATCCTGAACCGGTCCATACCCTGCCGGAAATGAGTCGACACCTGATCCGGTCTGCCGCCATGTTTGATCGTCATCGCTTTATCTACCAGCAAAAACGGTTCCAACAAAGATACCCGAAGCCAGAGATCGTAATCTTCGCAGCAACATAAGGTCTCGTCGAATTTCCCGTACCGGCTAAAAAGCTCACGACGCGCCATAACGGTCGACATACCGACACAGCAGAGGCGTAATGACTGTTGAAAAATATAACCGTGGGCAGGAATATGATGTTTTTTTTGATTGAGATGCCGGTTGTTTCTAAGCCAACGCTCCCTGGTATGGGAAATCAGATATTTCGGGGCGGCCAGCATGGCGCGGCTTTGCAGCGCCAGTTTATCCTCGTGCCACTGATCGTCGGAATCCAGAAAGGCGAGAAATAAGCCTTTCGCAGCCTCGAGGCCGCGGTTGCGAGCCGCTGCAGGGCCTCGATTGGGTTGCTGAAGGTAGACTGTTTCGATGTTGCTCCGGGTAATGAAATCAGCCATGAAATCGCTTGTCGTATCGGTGGAACCGTCGTCGACAACGATGATTTCCAACGGAGACAAATGTTGGCACCGCACCGATTCCAATGCTCTTTTTAGAAGCTTCACCCGGTTGTAAGTCGGGATAATTACCGAAATTTCAACCACTCTATCGATTGTATGTGAAAATTGGACCACCCGTAAGGGAAAGGTGGCATTCCAGGGGTTATCTGAGGTATAGTGACAGACTTACTCGACTATAATCACCTGATCAATATTTAGCACCCGACAGATGAACTGATGAGTATGGAGGCCGGCCTGATTTCCAGCAAACCGGTTTCTGCTTCCGACGCTGTCGGGTGTCGAAATATCGTTTTTACCTGAACTGATACTTATTTGTACAATGACAACTGAAATATTAATAAACTCAAGGAGATATGAAGTCCGTATAGCTCTTGTCGAAAATGGAAACCTAACGGAGTTCCACCTCCAGCGGCCCACCGAGAAAGGCTTGATGGGAAATGTTTATCTGGGCAGGGTGGTCAGGGTTTTGCCCGGAATGCAGGCAGCCTTCGTCGATATTGGGCTTGAACGAACCGGTTTTCTCTACGTGGACGACATTTACGTTCCACCCTCCCAGGTGAACCGCCCCCCGAATGACTCCCGCATATTCTCTGAAAACGGCAGTACCCCGCTCGCCGACATACATGACGACAGGCCGGGCGGACATGGTTTCAGGATCGAAGATCTGCTCAGTGAAGGGCAGGAAATCATGGTCCAGATCAGCAAGGACCCAATCGGTACCAAAGGAGCCCGGTTGACCTGTCAGATCACCCTGCCGGGCAGGAACCTGGTTTTTATTCCGCAGACTGACCATATCGGCATATCACGTAAAATCGAAGACGAAGAGACCAGAAGTTCATTACGTTCGCTGATTGATTCGTTGCGGCCCGACGATGTCGGGTTTATCGTCAGGACAGTAGCCGAAAACGCTCCTCAGGACGATATAGAAGCGGATATGGAATTTCTGATGCTGCTCTGGGACGAAATCAGGGGCCGCGCCGCCACAGCAAAGGTGCCATCTTTGATTTACGAGGACCTGGATATCACCCTGCGTTCGGTGCGCGACCTGTTTACCAGCGACGTCGATTATTTAATCATCGACAATGAAAAGTCCTACGACGCACTGATGCATTTCGTCAACACCTTCACCCCTAAATTGAAGAACAAAATTTCTCTCTATCGTGGTGAGCTGCCCCTTTTCGAAGCCTATGGAATCGATGTCGAGATCAGCAAAGCGCTGGAGAAAAAGGTCTGGCTGCGATCAGGAGGCTACCTGATTATCGAAAACACCGAGGCCCTGACCGTTATCGACGTCAATACCGGCCGGTTTGTCGGTAAAAACGACCTCAACGAGACTATCTTCAAAACCAACATGGAAGCCGCCAAAGAGATAGCTTACCAGCTCCGGCTGCGCGACATTGGCGGCATTATCATTATCGATTTCATCGATATGGACGACGAACTGCATCGCGACGAGCTCTTCAACACCTTCAAGGAAGCGGTCAAAAAAGACAAGAGCCGCATCAATATCCTCAAGCTTTCCGAATTCGGCCTGGTGCAGATGACCAGAAAACGACACAGCGAAAACCTCAACCAGATGATGTGCGAGCCGTGCCACTATTGTGCCGGAGAAGGTATTCTCAAATCGCGGCGCACCATCTGCTACGAGATTTTCAGAAAAGTCAGCCGCAATTCCGACCGCGCTGACGGATCAGCGGTCACCGTCAGGGTCAATCCACGTATTGCCGACATGCTGCTCAAGGAAGAAGAAATGACCGTCAATCAACTGGAAAATGATATCAGAAAACGTTTGATCGTTGCTCCGGCAAAAGATCTTCACATCGAGAAATATGAAATAATCTGGCAAAACTAACAGCCGGACCCAGGACAATCCACCATGTCGAGATTCAGACGATCCAGATCAGGATCCAAAACAACTTTTTTTGTTATTTTATTTATGCTGTGCGCCGGAGCCGGCGGAGCTGCATTTTTCCTCTTTTTCGAAGGAGTGAAACCGGAACTCAAGCTCGTTTCACCGCAGAATTATCTCGGCAAGAAGAGCATGATTGCTGTAGACGCAGCCGATCAGAAAAGCGGCCTGAGGCAATTACGGGCCCGAATTTCCCAGGGGGATCTGGTCAAAGAACTCTACCTCGAGGAGTTTCCCAAGACCGGCCTGACCGGCATGATCGGCAGTGCCGAAAAATCAGTAAAAATCGCTTTCAACCCGAAGGAATCCGGCTTCAAAGACGGTGACGCCCAACTGGTCGTAGAGGCCTTCGACTATTCCTTGAGAAATTTCCTCAAAGGAAACCAGACCACGATTGTTCACGATCTGATCATCGACACGACACCTCCGAAGGTCTCTATTCTGCACAGCGAGCAGTATATCAACCCCGGCGGCAGTGGCATTGTCATCTACCGATCCCCTGACCCGGACATCAGCAGCGGCGTACAGCTCAATGAACAGTTCCATCCGGGCTTTCTCGTTGGAGATGGACGCGACGATACCTATATCGCCTTCATAGCCCTGCCCTACTCAACCGGCGCTATCGAGACGTCTTATGTCTCTGCGTCTGATTCCGCCGGCAACACGACACAGGTGTCTTTTTCCACGGTTTTCAAGGATACCCGCTTTGCCCAGGACCGAATCAACGTATCTGATGGCTTTCTCGACCAGAAGATCCCCGAATTCATGCAGTATTATCCACAGATGTCGGGAGCTATGGTCGATAAATACCTGTACACCAACAACGAAGTCAGACTCCAGAACAACGCTTATATCGCTCAGCTCTGCGCCTCGCCGCACTACAAAAGACTCTGGGACGGAAAATTCAACCGCATGGCCGGCAGTGCCCGAGCCGGTTTTGCCGATCATCGAACCTATTATTATCAGGATCAGCCAATCGACAAACAGGTGCATCTCGGCATCGATCTTGCCTCGACCAGAAAGGCGGAAGTCAAAGCGGCTCAGAAAGGAGTCGTCATTTATGCTGATTATCTTGGAATATACGGCAACATGGTTATGCTTGATCACGGCCAGGGTGTGTTCAGTCTTTACTCCCACCTGAGCCAGATAAACGTCGCCCCGACCGATGAGGTGGACCAGGAAACGATTATCGGTTTAACCGGCACCACCGGTATGGCCGGAGGCGATCATCTGCATTTCTCGATGCTGGTCAACGGCGTCTTTGTCAACCCCAAGGAATGGTGGGATCAGCACTGGATCGATGTCACCATCGAAGACCCGTTGACAGAGTCACGCTTCCAATAGAACGACAATATCATTCATCTTTGAGACAAACTGAGTACCAGGTGTCGACCGGATTCACAAACTCGCTGACTCCTCCCACAGCACAGGTCAGCAGAAAAAAAAGATTGCCGCTGCTTTTTTACTCGTATCTGGCAACAGAGATGCTGGCTCCTTTTTTTGCCAGTTTTCTGATCATGAACGGTGTATTTTTCCTGGTCAAGCTGATCCCGTTTTTGAACCTGGTTTTAGAGCTCAACATCAGTTTCGCCGACTTTATCAGGCTGTTTTCCTATTTATTTCCAAACATGTTCCTCTATTCGATTCCAATGGCAGCGATGCTTGGGATCACCATCGGTTTTTCCCGGCTTGCCAACGACAGCGAGATTCTCGCTTTCAAGGCCAGCGGCATCGGTATCTATCAGGCTTTGCCGCCGCTGGTCCTCATCTCGATGATCATTGCCCTGATAACCAGTTTTTTCTCGATCAAGCTCATTCCGGCAGGCGATACGGCCATGCAGCACATGATGTATCAACTCGCCAAGGAAAAAATCGACAAGGGAATCCAGGAGAGAACATTTACCGAAGCACTCGGCGATCTGGTCGTTCATGTCGATTCAATTGATCCGGAAAGCGGCATCTGGAACAACGTCTGGGTATCCGACATGCGCAACCGGACAACTCCATCTATTACCATGTCCCGTTACGGCAGAATGGATACGGACCTGGAAACGCTGGTGGTCACCCTGATTCTTCAGAACGGCACCATGCAGATACCTGAAAAGGACAAGGCTCAGACGGTCACCTTTGACCGTTACGTCATCAAAATTCCATTGAAACTGCCGGCCCGCGCCCCAAATTTCAAGAAACGGGGAACCATGAACATGACAGAACTGATGGAGCGCGCCAGGGAGGTCGGCCTCAACAGCCCGGACGGCCGCTCCTACCATACCGAATGGCACAAACGACTGGTGCTCCCGGTCGGCTGTTTCGTTCTTTCGCTGCTCGGCATGCCGCTCGGGCTCCAGGCCGGACCGGGCAGGCGCGCAATCGGCGTGCCTTTCGGCCTGACGCTCTATATCGCTTACTACATTATGTTTACGATGTCGCGGAACCTTTCTGTTTCCAGCACTTTGCCGGTTTCGATAACCATGTGGGTACCGAACTTTCTGTTTTTCATTCTGGTACTTGTTTTTATCAACCGGGTAGCCCATGAGAAATCGCTGGTTCCCCACTATATCCAAACGCTGCTCGAAAAATTCGTCGCTGCACTGGTTGAGCTGGTCTCCAGAATCGCGGCTCTTATCCGGCCTGCTGAAAAAAAAGCTGTCGATGTACCCGGCGACAGCGAGGCCGATCTGGTTAAAATTCTGCGCGGCAATACCAGGACACGAATTTTTCACTTCCCGGAATGCGACTATTATTACAGCCAGGATTGCTCCGTCGAATTCAAGGACAGTACGGTGGCTACCAATGCCGGCTTCGATCCCTGTTTTTTCTGCAGAACCATATTTGTTGAGAAACAGAAGCAGGAACGAGCCAAAGATTGAGGTTTTAGCTGACGAGGAACCTATCGATGATACTGGTCAATGCTGCGCAAATGAGAGAAATCGACCAATGCGCCATCTCTCGCTTTCAGATCCCCGGTATCGTCCTTATGGAAAACGCCGGTCTGGGAACCGTTCAGGTGATGGAGCGACACCTCGGCTCACTGAATCAAAAACTCATTCCGATATTCGTCGGACCCGGGAATAACGGCGGTGACGGTCTCGTCATTGGTCGACACCTTCTGCAAAGAAATGCGCTGCCGTTTCTTGTCTACCTGGTAGATCCGCACCGATTAAAAGGTGACAGCGGGATCAACCAGAAAATCGTTGAGCAGCTCGGCATTGAGTATACTGTCTGCACCAGTGAATCTGCTGTTGACGGCCTGCCTGGTTTGATTCAGCAGCTCGAAAACAGGTATGGACCAGTCGCTGCTCTTGTTGATTCGATATTTGGAACTGGCCTTGATCGTGATATCGAGGACCATTTCGGCGCTGCCGTCAAGCTGATCAACAGCACTGGTTCAGTCCGGAAGATACCGATCGTTGCGGTTGATACCCCCTCGGGCTTGAGTTCCGACAATGGAACGATCTACAAGATCGCTGTTCGTGCTTCACTTACCGCGACTTTTGGTTACCTCAAGATCGGCCAGGCGTTACCGGGGAGCGCACCATATACCGGAGAGCTGCAGCTGATCGATATCGGCCTGCCTGCAGATGTACTGAACCACGTTTCGGTAAATACTGCTGCTATAGACCGCGGTGACTGCCGTTCATTTACCGATCCGCTACGACGAGATAGCGGATGCCACAAGGGAACATCCGGTCACCTTCTTGTCATAGCCGGCTCGCCGGGAAAAACCGGCGCTGCGATCCTCGCTGCCCGGGGAGCGCTGAAAAGCGGCTGCGGACTAATCAGCGTCTGTGCACCGGCCCGCCTCAACTCGATCTATGAAATTGCGCTGACCGAGCCGATGAGCATCGTGCTCGACTCACCGGATCATCTGTCGATCGATGACCTGCCGGCAATCGACGACCATCTCCGGGGCAAAGGCTGCGTCGTGTTGGGTCCCGGCATAGGCCTGCAGCAGCAAACCGCGGAACTGGTGGTTGCACTGTACAACAGTGTTAAGGAGCCCATGGTTATCGATGCCGACGCACTCACTATTCTGGCAACTCACCGAAAACAACTGCAGCCGCCCCCCGGTCCCCGTATTTTAACTCCTCACCCCGGGGAGATGGCCCGTCTGATCGGCCTCAGTTCCGCCGCTGTTCAGGCCGATCGTTTTAATGCGCTGAGCACATGTTACCATCAGTTCAAGACATCTGAAGCGGAACTGCTTATTGTATTGAAAGGCAGCGGCACACTGATTACCGACGGCTCGACTACCTGGCTGAACCGTACCGGCAATCCGGCAATGGCCTCAGGCGGCATGGGTGATGTACTCAGCGGCCTGATCGGGTCTCTTGTCTGCCAGGGACTCTCATGTTCAGCCGCGGCCGGTTTTGGTGCATTTCTGCACGGCTTCTGCGGGGATCGCCTGCAGGAAAAAACAGGAGTCGGCTTCAGCGCCGCCGATCTGGCTGACGATCTGAGCAATGGTCTGCAACGACTGACCAAGGAAACGAGATGAAAACAGCACAGGACCTGATGACCCGGACGGTGATAACCGTAGAACCAGCCACCTCGCTTCGCGAACTGGCAAAGATATTTCTCAACAACGATATCAGCGGTGTTCCGGTTGTCGACCAGGACAAAAAAGTAATCGGCATCGCCACTGAAAGCGATCTCATCTTTCACTCCAAGCGACTCAAAGTACCGGCCGTTCTGCCGATTCTCGATTCTTTTATCTTTCTTGATTCTCCGGAAAAAATGGAGAAAGAACTGAGAAAAATCGCGGCGGCAACGGTTGAGGATATTTACTCGTCACCGGCGATTACGATCACACCCGAGACGCCGCTGGATGAAATCGCCTCGCTGATGACCGATAAGAAAATTCACTCGCTGCCGGTTGTCGATGAGGCCGATAAAATGATCGGCATCGTCGGCAAAAAAGACATTATTCGCACGATTGTGTAGGCCGATTCACCAGTCGATCGGGTCGAATCCGTGCTCCTCCAGGTAGCGGTTGCAGGAGACGAAGACGCCTGAGCCGAGAAAGCCTCGATGGGCCGATAGCGGTGACGGATGGCTGGTTTTCAGAAGCAGATGTCTGCGGCAATCGATTAGACCTGCCTTTTTCTGGGCAAACGCCCCCCAGAGCATAAAAACCACGTGATTCCGGTGTGCAGAGATCGTTTCAATGATGTTGTCGGTAATTTCGTGCCAGCCAAGATGAGCATGGGAGTTGGATTTTCCGGCCAGTACCGTCAGAGATGCGTTGAGCAGCAGAACCCCCTGTTCAGCCCAGCGGCTGAGATCGGTGCTGACTGAGCGGCGCACGCCATTATAGAGACTGTTGTCAATCTCCAGGAAGATATTCTTCAGCGAAGGCGGCGCTGGAACTCCTTCCTTGACTGAGAAACAGAGGCCATGCGCCTCGGGGCCAAGAACGGGATGCTCGTTGATGTAGGGATCCTGGCCGATAATCACGACCCGGACCTGAGCGAATGCGGTGATGCGCATTGCATCGAAAACATGCTGGCGAAGCGGGTACACCTTCTGCCCCCGGGAGGCCTCTTTGTAAGCTTTGGCCACCAGTTCCTTGTGCCGCCCCTTTCTCAGCAGTTCTACCTGCTCTTCCCACAGCATCGAAACACCAGCCTACCTTGAAAAATTGTCTTTTCGCTCAAACTCTGCGTTGCACATGAAAATTTTTAATCAATGTTTTGTTGCAATCAGCTCCTGTCCATGCTCTGCGTGTCCTGATAACCGGCCAGAAGGGTTATGCATTCCTGCTCGGAGACGATACGGTCAGCACCGCTCTTGCGCAAGATATTTTCTCCCAGCTCTTTACAGAGGCAGGCTGCGCCATTGAGCACGGCGACAAGCCCCTGGGATTTCTTCAGCTCCTGCACACCCTTGTTGCCGTCCGGCTGGTTACCGCTGAGAAAAATTGCCAGGGTACGATTCTTCATGATCGGCGCGATGGAAAAAAGCATCAGATCCAGCGCCCCCTGGCCGGCCGGAGGATTACTTGATCGTATCGTGAAATTGGTTGAATGCGAGACCATTGAAAAACAGTCCTGGCTGGAACAGATATAACAATGACCTCCCTCAATGTTCATGCCGTCTTCGAGGCCGACAACCCTGATCGAACTGACGGCATTGAGGTAGCGGACCAGCGACTGGGTGTAAACCCTGCTTTCCTGCAGCGTTATCACCACCGCCGCACCGGCCTGAGCCGGCAGCCGGGGAATAATCCTGAGCAGGTTGGACACAGCACCTCGTCCCGCCCCGACGACGCCGATCGAAGAGAGCCGGCGATAGGTGGTTATGACAACAGCATTGAGCTGATCACCGCATTGACTGCAATAGTGTTCCCCGTTGGATTCTTGTCCGTTTTCGGAAACCACCACGTTGCGAGCCCCGCAATCCTCACAGAAAATAACACGCTGCTGCGCCTGCTGGTCGGCTTCGCTCATGCCTGATGTGACGGATATGAGCTCAGCTGAGGGCGGTTGAACCCGGGAAGCGCAAACGATTCGGTAGAGCAGTTCACTCTTCAATCTCTCTGCCCCTTTTTTGGGATGGAGTGAATCTTTTCCGATAAAATCGACGGCGCCATGTTTCAGGCAGTCAAAACTGCGGGCTGACCCTTCTCTGGATAAGCTCGATACCATAATGACCGGAACCGCTGATTGCTGCTTGAATCGGCTCAGGGTTTCCATGCCGTCCAATCCGGGCATCTCCATATCAAGCAGAACCACATCCGGTTTCATGTTTTCAATCAGATCGAGGGCCTGAGAACCGTTCCCGGCTTCACCGACAATCGCCAGTGCCGTGCTGTCTCCAAGAAGTTCGGCGATAAATCTTCTGAAAAGTTCCGAATCGTCGACCAGCAGAACCCTTATACGCCTGTCGGCGGAGTAGTTAAGCGTATTTGCTTCCATTACCGATTGATATCAGCTCCAAGACAATGGGGTGCCGGTCTGCATTGTCAGCTGGAATAAAGACTGTTTCTGGTTATATAGTCAGCAACTTCCGGCGCTACCAGAGAACGCCAGGAATCACCTTCTGCAATACGTCTGCGTATGTCTGTCGATGAGATGTCATCAATATCTTCTTCGAGGAACAACACCTCATTGCCGGAGTTTGAACAGACCCACCGGTTATTGTTGACCTGATCGGCAGAAAAACCGTTTCGTCCGAGTAATTGTTCCACATCTTTTACGGAAATACCAGGCCTGACGGCAACGATAAAATTTACTCCGTAAAGCAACTCCTGCCAGCGATGCCAGGTTTCGATTTCTGCCAGGGCATCAAAGCCGATGATAAAATAGTAGACGGTATCATCGTCCGTTCTTCGACGTAACTCCTCTATGGTGTCGATGGTATAGGAAACCGAGTTGCGGGCAGTCTCTATATCGGAAATAACAAATCGCTCATCTCCGCTCACGGCAAGCCTGAGCATACTCAGGCGGTGATCGATAGCGCTGACCTGATGCTCGTCTTTGTGCGGTGGGAGCGCTGCCGGAATAAAGAGAATCGTTTTAAACGAGTAGTTCTCAGCGACGAGTGAGGCGAGCTGAATATGGCCGTTATGAACCGGATCGAAGGTTCCACCAAGAAGTCCGACCGGTGCCATCAATCCCGCACCTGGCCGGTCCCGTAGACGATGAATTTTCTTGTGGTCAGTTCCTCGAGCCCCATGGGACCATAGGAATGCAGTTTTGTGGTACTGATTCCAATCTCGGTACCCAGGCCGAGCTGACCGCCGTCATTGAAGCGTGTCGAAGCATTGACCATGACGGCGGAAGCATCGACACTGCTTAAAAAATCCTGAGCCGTGGTGTAATTTTCGGTAATGATCGACTCAGTGTGGTTCGATCCATAGCGGGCTATATAGGTTTTTGCTTCATCGAGCGAGCCGACAATTTTAACGCACAACCTGAGCGCCAGCCACTCGGTACCCCAGTCTTTCTCAGTGGCCTCTTCGGCCGCCGGATATATTGCCCTGGTTTCAGGACAGCCGACAACCGAGACCCCGGCCTTTTCGAGTTCCTCTGTGAGAATCGGCAGATAAGACGGGGCGATATGGCGATGAATCAGCAGACCCTCAAGCGCATTACAAACACCGGGGCGCTGGGTTTTGCTGTTGAGTATAATCGGCGTGGCCTTACTCAGATCTGCATCACGATCGACATAGATATGACACACGCCTTTGTAGTGCTTCAGTACAGGTATCCTTGAATTCTGGGCAACGAAACGGATCAACCCTTCACCGCCCCGGGGAATGATCAGGTCAATAGAGTCTTCCTGCTGAATAACATGGGTAATTGCGCGCCTGTCGGTCGTCTCGACCACCTGGACACCGTCGGGACTGATGCTGTTGCGTTCAAGCGCCTGCCTCAGTATTGCGGTCAAAGCAATATTTGAGTGGATAGCCTCAGAACCGCCCCTGAGCACGACACCGTTTCCGGCTTTTAAACAGAGCACCGCAGCATCGATTGTCACATTGGGTCTCGATTCATAGATCATCGCCACCACACCGAGCGGGACTCGCATTCTCCCCACAGAAATACCGCTGGGACGACGGGCCATCTGCTCCACCCGGCCAACCGGGTCCGGCAGGGCTATGACCTCGTGAATACCCGTTACCATGCTGTCGAAAACCGCATCGGTAAGGGCCAGACGGTCGAGCATCGCCCCGGACAAGCCGTTTTCTCTGCCGGCTTCGAGGTCTTTGCTGTTCTGCTCTTGAATCTGCTCTTTGTTTTCTCTCAGCAGCTCAGCGATATCCAGGAGAATTCTGTTTTTGACCGAGGTGGGCAGGGTCGCCAACTGGCGCGAGCCGGCCCGGGCCTTTTCAGCCATCGCCTTAATTTTCTGCTCCATCAGATTATCCTTTCCGATAGATTGATTTCACAAGCTATAACAGCACGATATTGTCACGGTGAATTACTTCTTCAGTGTCGCAGTAACCAAGGATTTTTTCTATTTCCCGGGAATGATACCCGCGAATCTTCTGAATATCAATGGAGCTGTAATTTATCAAACCAACAGCGATTTTTTGACCCTGCTGATTCTGGCAGTGGACGGCATCTCCGACTCCGAATTCACCGCTAATACCGACAATGCCCGAGGGCAGCAGACTTTTGTTGTTCTCGGTTAAAGCACGGACTGCTCCATCGTCGAGCAGGAGGCTGCCTCTGGGCTTCAATACCGAGGCAATCCAGCGTTTCCTGCCGCTGATACGCTCTTTGTGAGGAAGAAAAAAGGTACCGATCATTTCTCCGCTGAAAAGCTTGCGCAGGATATCCGGCTCGCGCCCGGGTCCGATGAACGAGCTGCCGCCGCCGGCGGAGACTATTTTTGCTGCACGCAGCTTGGAGCGCATGCCTCCTGTTCCCAGCTTACCGCCGCTATGGGAAGCCATCTGCATGACTTCTGGTGTTATTTCATCAATGGTGTAGATCGGTCGCGCACCAGGATCAGCTGTCGGGTTGGCGGTGTAGAGGCCGGCAACATCGGTCAGGCAGACAAACATATCGGCCTCGATGAGATTGCATATATGGGCTCCCAGCATGTCATTGTCGCCGAAACGTAACTCCTCGATTGAGACCGTATCGTTCTCATTGATGATTGGAATCGCTCCGAACTTGAACAGGGTAAACAGGGTATTTCTGGCGTTGAGGTAGCGCTGCCTTACGGCGAGATCGTTATGAGTCAGCAATACCTGGGCGACTGTCTGGTTCTGGGCTGAAAAGGTCTTGTCATATATCTGCATCAGTCGAGACTGACCGATGGCGGCAATCGCCTGCTTCTCCTTGATTCCGAGACCGGCGCTGCCGTTTTTGAAGTTGATCCGGCTGCGGCCGGCAGAGACAGCTCCGGAACTCACCAGAATAACCTCGCGGCCGCTGTCATGCAGAAATGAAATCTCGCGGCTGATGTTTTCAATTACTTGCAGAGAAATACCCTGCTCATCGGTCAACACTGCACTTCCCACTTTGACGACAATTCGTTTTGCCTTGTCGAACAATGCCTGGCGCAGATAGAGCCCGTCCTGGTGAGAGACGTCATCAATCATCGTCACTCTGCTCCTGTTCCAGCTGCTCGATTGTCAATGTTCGCCGATCAAATTTTTCCATTAAATCAAACAGTACATCTTTTAATCTGTCGACGCCGTCTCCAGTCAGGGCCGATACAGCAACCGGTATGACTCCGTCACCTCGATACTGGCAGACGAATTCGTCAACCATCTCCGGATCGACCATATCGGTTTTATTTAAGACGACTATTTTGATTCGTTCGACCAGCTCTTCGTTGTAATGGTAAAGCTCTTTTTCGATGACCTGAAAATGAGATCGATGGTTGTCGTCTGAGACATCGACGACATGAAGAATGATCGAGGTTCTCTCGATATGTTTTAAAAACGCGTCTCCAAGTCCAACCCCGTGATGGGCTCCTTCTATCAGACCGGGAATATCAGCAATGATGTATGGCCTGGTATAGGTTCCCTGCAACACTCCAAGCTGCGGTTCAAGGGTGGTAAACGGGTAGTCACCAACCTTCGGATTGGCCGCTGAAAGAGAAGCAAGCAGGCTCGATTTTCCAGCATTGGGCAGGCCGACCAGGCCGATATCGGCGATCAGCTTCAGCTCGATACGCAGCCAGCGCTCCTGACCGGCTTTACCGTCGGTGGCAATACGCGGCGTGCGGTTTGCCCCGCTGGCGAAATGGGCATTACCAAGACCGCCTTTGCCGCCCCGGGCGGCAAGGAACTCCTGCCCGTCATCAACCAGATCGACCAGTACAGTGAGGCTGTCAGCGTCTTTTATGACCGATCCTGTCGGTACCTCTACAATGAGATCGTCACCCTTGGCGCCATGCTTGTCCTTACCCTGTCCATGCCTGCCGCGGCCGGCCTTGAAGTGAGAACGAAACTTGAAATCGATCAGCGACTGCAGCCGCTCCGTCGCTTTAATGATAACCGAGCCCCCTTTGCCGCCATCGCCTCCGTTCGGCCCGCCTTTGGGAACATATTTCTCCCGCCGGAAACTGATGCAGCCGTTGCCCCCGTCGCCGGCCTTGACGTAAAATTTTGCTTCGTCGACAAAAGACATATGATCACGATGAGGTAAAATCACCTAAAAAAAAACTCGGCCACCACCTGTTGGTGATGACCGAGTCAACGTGCCGAACCCGTCTAAAAGACAGTTTCTATTAAATCCGGCTATACAGCCGGATAGACGCTTACCCTTTTTTTGTCCTTACCAAACTCTTCAAAAGTGACAACGCCATCAACCTTTGCAAACAGGGTGTAATCTCTGCCGCAGCCGACGTTGGTACCCGGATGAATTCTGGTGCCAAGCTGTCTGACGATGATACTGCCCGCGCTGACATTCTCCCCGCCGAATTTTTTGATTCCGCGGCGCTGGCCAATGGAGTCACGTCCGTTCCTGGAGCTGCCTCCCGCTTTCTTATGAGCCATCTCAAACTCCCTTTTATACCTAAGAATTTATTGTGAAACCGATGGTCACACGTTTATATCTGCGATTTTCAAGGCGGTATAGTGCTGACGATGTCCCTTCATCAGCCTATACCCTTTTCTTCGCTTCTTTTTGAAAACCTTGATCTTGCGATGCTTACCCTGTTCAACGATGGTGGCAGAGACGACTGCACCGTCGACAGTGGGTTTGCCGACAGTGACGGTATCATCACCGGAAACGAGCAGAACCTGGTCGAACTCGACCTGATCGCCGACGTTGCCGTCGAGCTTTTCAACCATCAGTTGGTCACCGGCGGAGACCTGATACTGCTTTCCGCCTGTTTTGATAATCGCGTACATTATGAAAAACCTCTGCAAATAATTATTCGTTAAAAGTAGCCTTAAATCAGCAACAGACAAACTTACAGCAAACACCGCATCGATGTCAAGCACTTCATCAAGGGTTCAGACAATCCCTCGATCGATCCGATACCGAATGATCACCACGCCGGACGCCGGTCTTTATACCGGCTCTGCGGCCGGGTCAACTCAAACGGCGAGCCGTGCAGTTTCTCTATCTTTACGGATTTTGCAAGCGCGTTCAAAGGCACCTTTTTTGCCGTGTTTTTTTATTGATACAGAAGTTTTTCCCTGCTTGCCGTGCGGCGTCACCCAGCTTACCTCAAAACGATTGAGCTTCTCGTTAAGCCGAACCCCAACCACGCCGGTCCCGGAGTTGCTTACCGTCACCATGTGTTTATTGGTCCTGGCCTTGCCAAGCTTACGCTCGGTTTGATCGCGCCACGAAATTGCCGACAGCAGACTTGAGTAGCGACCTCCGCATTTCCGGTCGGAAAAAAACTTGGAATGGGTTTTCCCCTTAAAACGAACACGCACATACCAGCCATGCGTTCGCTTTGATTCCTGGTCGATACGTGCTATATCTTTGTGCTTTTCCAATAACAGCTTCTGTTTCTTGTCCTGATCAATCACCTGTATTGCCTCTTTAATGATAATGGTTTACTTCTTAAGTTTATTATAATTTTTAACCGCCGACAGTCAATGCCGTGTGTTGCCGACAGCCGTTTCTACTTCATTGTGGCACCTGTTGGCGTTAACTACATAGTTGGTCAGGTGGTCAAAGTCAAGTTATTTTGAAGAAACAATCATTTTTTTGTTAATTTTTTGTCAGCACCATCTCTATCTTTATCTCCATAACACTGAAACAATAGATCAGCATATGATTTCAACAAACTTAGAGGACCGATACGGGTTCAGTCAGTTGGTTGACACCATCAAAAGACTACGCAGTAAAAACGGTTGCCCGTGGGACAGCAAACAGACGACAACATCGCTGAGAAAATACCTGGTTGAAGAGTTCGGCGAAATTCTCATCGCTCTGGACAACCAGGACCAGGAAAATCTGAGTGAAGAATTAGGTGATTTTCTTTACCTTATACTGATGCTCGGCGAGATAAACAACGATCAGGGGCATTTTGATATCAGCCGAATTATTTCATCTATCAACGAAAAACTCATTCGCAGACACCCCCATGTGTTCGAGAAAAACGAACAGCTCAGCGAAGCGGAACTGAGACAGCAATGGGCGCGCATAAAGGCGTCTGAAAAAAAAGAGCCATAAAATTCTTGACCCAAACCGTTGTCGCCAGTATAAATATAAGGTTACATTGCGATTCATCGCAGCGATGAATTCGCCCACATACCTCTTTGCTCTCAGCTGAAACCGGCGAGGGCCGTATCGCGGAATCAACCGCACCGATAAGTCCACAAGGAGGAACTTATGAGAAGATACGAACAAGTCATTATTCTTCGCCCATCCCTGAGCGAAGATGAAATCACTAAAATCATCGAAAACAGTGCTCAGTTGATCGAGCAGGACGGCGGTTGCGTCATCTTCCTCAGCAAATGGGGCATGCGCAAGCTGGCCTATCCAATCAAAAAAGAAGCCCAGGGCTACTATGTCCTTTGTGATTTTGCTGCCTCTCCGGAAATTGTCTCCGAAATCGAGCGCAAATTCAGGATCGACGATTCCGTTCTGAAATATCTCACCATCAAACTTGCAGACGAAATCAGCAGCGAAGAGATAGAAGCCGCCAAGAGCGAGGCCGAAGAAAAAGCAATCGCTCCTGAACCCGAAGAGAGTGCGGAACCAAAAGCAGAAGAAAAAGGTGGCTCAGCGCCACCTGCCACCGCAGAAACCACCCCCAAAGACGATAGCGGTGAAAAGAGTAAGAAAGAAGACGAGGCCGCTGAAGAGCCTTCAGAAGAGAGCGCTCAATAAAGTCGATACGACAACATCGTTCAACAACTTTCAGGATGGAGTAATATAATGGCACCACGACAACAGAAACGACTGTTTTCAAGAAAAAAGGTCTGCAGGTTCTGCGTAGATAAAGAACTCGGCATCGACTACAAGGATCAGAAAACTCTACGTAATTTCGTAACCGAGCGGGGCAAGATCATCCCCCGCCGCATACTCGGAACCTGCGCTACCCATCAAAGGCAGCTCTGCTCGGCGATTAAAAAAGCCCGGCAGATTGCTTTACTGCCCTATTCCGGCAATACCCAGAGCTGAATGAATCAACCGGCTGAGGTAATCGTGTCCCCAGACGCAAACGGACAAACCACCAGCAGCACGGCTGCAATAAGTACCCTTTTATGTGCGCTTGTCCTGTTGGTACCAAGCGTCCATATAGGCTTGTTCGGCTGGTTTTATTTCATGGTACCGGCACTGGTGCTTTTTTACCTGTACCGCTGGCGTCATGGCCTCAGTTTTGTTTTAGGCGGACTCTTTCTGGCAGCCGCTGGTTCCCTATTCATCTCTTCGCTCGAAGTGGTTCTGTTTGGCGCCGCTCTCATTCCGGCCGGCTACAGTCTCGCCCAATCAGGTTTTGGCAGTGAATCTCCAGCCCGATCCGGTTTCAAGGGCAGCATCGTACTGCTCTGCTGCTGGCTCCTGTTTTTTAGCCTGGAAACCCTGCTGACCGGTATAAACCCGATCAGTGAATTTATTTCCACCCTCGATCAGGATATAGCCCGGACCCTCGAGTATTATCGCCAGAGTGCCAGCGTTGCGCCTGAAACGTTGGCAATACTGGAAGAATCTTTTTTCCAGATGAAAACGGTGCTGCCGAAAATCATGATTTCCCTGATGATCAGCCTGGCCCTGATCATTGTCTGGTCAACCATGATTCTTGGCAATCGACTGGTACTGAAATTTGCCGGTTACCGGCCCTGGCCCGATCATCAGCGCTGGGTTCTGCCGGACCGGCTGATCTGGCTGTTTATCGGTGCGGCCCTCATTACCCTGCTGCCGGTCGCATCAATTCGGGTGGTCGGCAGTAACCTGCTGATCTGTTTGAGTCTGATCTACCTGTTTCAGGGGTTCAGCGTGCTCAGTTTCTTCTTGCACAAATGGCAGGTTCCAAAGTTTTTGAGATACGTAATCTATGCCATGATGCTCTTTCAGTCATTCGGCACACTGCTGCTTCTGATTGCCGGCATTTCAGAAGTCTGGTTCGATCTCAGACGATTAAAGAAAATACCAAAAGACTTAGAAAATAATTCTGATCAATAAGCCCCGAACGGGCACAATACATGAGGAGTCAACGATGGAACTCATACTCAAAGAAACAATAGATTCCCTTGGCAGAGAGGGCGACGTGGTCAAGGTAAAACCCGGTTACGCCAGGAATTATCTGCTGCCCCAGGGAAAAGCCGTACAGGCTACCAGAGAAAATATTGCCGCTCTGGAGCAGAACAAAGCCGAAATCCAGGCTCGCCTCGATGCCGAACACAAAAAAGCCGAAGCCCTGTTCAAGAAACTGGCCGATATTACCCTCGAATATGAAGAATTGGCAGGAGAGGATGACAAGCTTTTCGGTTCGGTTAGTGCCAACGACATCTACGAAAAACTACTGGCTCTGAACATCGAGGTGGAAAAGCGCAACATTTTTCTGCCCGAACCAATTAAGACGCTTGGTGAGAAAAAAATCACGGTCAAAGTCGGTTTCGACATGGAAGCGGAAATCACCATCAATGTCCTGCCGCTGGCCCAGGAGGACTAGGCGATCGGCATTACCTACTGACCTGTTCTTATCGACCGCTGTGGCTGGCTAAAACTTGTCACAACGCTGTATCGACCAAGTAAAACAAAAACACACCTGGAGGATAGCCGCCAGGTGTGTTTTTGTTTTGACACATGATGGTCATTATATTAGCCTGATCTGATTACGATACCCAACCCAATATCAACTATTTGTTATCTGATTACAGGCATTTAAAAGACTCACCCATGGATAAGACTTCGTACCTGCCCATGAACGATTTTATTCCACCATCCGAGCCGGCGGAACGATCACCGGGCAAAAGAATACCACCCCACAATATCGAAGCCGAACAATCTGTTCTCGGCTCCATCCTCATTAAAAACGAGGGATTTTTGAGGGTTAACGAGTTCATTTCGGCAAAAGATTTTTACCGTGATTCCCATAAAACGATATTCACGGCAATGTCCGAGTTGTTCGATCGCAGCGAACCCCACGATCTGGTGACCCTGACCAGCTACCTGAGCGACACCAAGCAGATCGAAGCGATTGGTGGAGCTTCTTACCTGGCAACCCTGACTTCGATTGTTCCGGTTACCGCAAATATAGAGTCTTATGCCCGGATCATCAGACAGAAGTCTATATTGAGAAGCCTGATCAGCACCACCAGTGATATTGCCAACCGCTGTTTCGAGGAGCAGGACGATATAGAGCAACTGGTCGATGAAGCCGAGCAGTCAATTTTTGAAATTGCCGGCAGCAAAAGCAGTTCTGAATTTGCTTCGCTGAGGACCATCATCCCGGAAAGTTTCAACAACGTTGAAAAGCTTTTCGAAAGAAAAGAGCTGATTACCGGCGTCCCAACCGGTTATACAGAACTCGACAAAATGACGGCCGGATTCCAGCCTTCCGATCTGATAATTCTGGCCGGCAGGCCGTCGATGGGCAAGACGGCGCTGGCTCTGAACATCGCTCAGCATGCCGCCCTGATCGACAAAACCGGGGTGGCCATATTCAGCCTCGAGATGTCCAAGGATCAGCTCGCCATGCGACTGCTCAGTTCGGTTGGCCGGATTGACTCGCAAAAGATCAGAACCGGCAGACTGCACGACAAGGACTGGCCCGACCTCAGCAGGGCGGCCGGGATGCTCTCGGAAGCACCGATGTATATCGACGACACCCCTGCCCTGTCGATACCAGAAATGCGCTCAAAGATACGGCGGCTGGCATCGAAAAATGATATTGGTCTGATCCTGGTCGACTACCTGCAGCTGATGCGGGGCCGCTCATCAGAAAACCGCACCCAGGAAATCAGTGACATTTCCCGCTCACTCAAAGCGCTTGCCAAGGAGCACGATGTTCCGGTACTGGCACTGTCGCAGTTGAATCGGGGACTCGAATCCCGGCAAGACAAACGACCCATGATGTCTGATCTGCGCGAATCAGGCGCCATCGAGCAGGATGCCGATGTGATCTGCTTTATTTACCGCGACGAAGTCTACGATAAAAGTGAGGATAATCCGGATAGAGGAATTGCAGAGCTGATCATTGGTAAACAGCGAAACGGGCCAACCGGGGTTACCCGACTTCATTTCAAGAAAGAGTTCACCCTGTTCGAGAATCTCAGTCACTATGATGATCCTTATCTTCCAGGGACTGAGTAATTTCACTTTCCTGACCTGAAAATTATCACAACTACCGAGGAACCACATGAGCGATAATCAAAGCTCACCAACCCATTACGATTTCAAATACGTCGAAGAAACATGGCAGGAGTACTGGGAGCAGCACAGCACCTATCGGGTTACGGAAGATCCGTCTCGTCCAAAATATTATGTGCTGGAGATGTTCCCCTATCCCTCGGGCCGTATTCATATGGGCCATGTGCGCAACTACTCTATCGGAGACGTTGTCGCCCGCTACAAAAGGATGAAAGGCTACAACGTGCTTCACCCCATGGGCTGGGACGCCTTTGGATTGCCGGCGGAAAACGCGGCCCAGAAGAATAATACCCACCCCGCCCGGTGGACTTATGAGAATATAGATTACATGCGTTCCCAGCTCAAAAAACTGGGATTGTCTTATGACTGGAAACGGGAACTGGCGACCTGCCACCCCGGTTATTACCGCTGGGAACAGAAGCTGTTCATAGAAATGTACAACAAGGGGCTTGTCTACCAGCGGGTGACAACAGTCAACTGGTGCGATACCTGTCAGACCGTACTGGCCAATGAGCAGGTCATCGACGGTGCCTGCTGGCGCTGTGACGAAATGGTCGAAGCCCGCAATATGAACGGCTGGTTTTTCAAAATTACCGTTTACACCGAAGAACTGCTCGAAGATTTGAACCGCTTGTCCGGCTGGCCTGATAAAGTTGCCACCATGCAGAATAACTGGATTGGCAAGTCAACCGGACTGGTCTGCGATTTCAGGGTGGTTGACAGTGACCAGGCGATCTCCATTTTCACCACCAGGCCCGACACGATTTTCGGGGTAACATTCATGTCTCTCGCCCCTGAGCATCCGACCCTGGAGCATCTCCTGCGCGACAACGACCGGGAAAAAGAAGTCAGAGCGTTTATCGATCAGACCATACGGGAAAAGCAGCGCCGCAGTCTTCAGGATGAGCCGGAGAAAAAAGGGATCTTTACCGGCTGTTCCTGCATCAACCCGTTCAACGGCGACGTGATCCCGATCTATGTCGCCAATTTCGTTCTGATGGAATACGGCACCGGAGCGGTAATGGCGGTTCCGGCTCATGACCAGCGGGATTTCGAGTTCGCCCGTGCCTATGACCTGCCAATCAAGCCGGTCGTCATCCCCGAAGGCCCGGCGCTCTACCCCGGTGAAATGGAAGAAGCTTCGACCGGTCCCGGCATACTGGTCGATTCAGGACCGTTCTCGGGCCGCGACTCGCTCAAGGCCCAGGCAGACATCATTGAACATGCAGCCCAGATCGGTTTCGGATCAGCACACACCACCTACCGTCTGCGGGATTGGGGAATTTCACGCCAGCGCTACTGGGGAGCACCAATTCCGATGATTCACTGCAGCGACTGCGGCATCGTCCCCGTTCCGTTTTCAGAACTGCCGGTACGCCTGCCTGAAGACGCAGACACGGCCAGCGACGAATGTCGTCCCTTGAACCAGCGGCCGGAATTCTTCGAGACGACCTGCCCCGACTGCGGCAGCGCCGCACGGCGCGAAACCGACACGATGGACACCTTCGTCGAGTCGTCATGGTATTTTGCCCGGTTTGCCTGCCCCGATGAAGAAAGCGCACCACTCAACCGGAAACAGGCAGCCTACTGGCTTCCGGTTGACCAGTATATCGGCGGGGTCGAACACGCCATCCTGCATCTGCTTTACAGCCGTTTTTTCACCAAGGTTCTGCGCGATCTCGGTTACCTTTCCATCTCCGAACCGTTCACCAATCTACTGACCCAGGGAATGGTTATCAAGGATGGTGCCAAAATGTCCAAATCCAAAGGCAACGTCGTCGATCCGGACCGGCTCATCGATCAGTACGGTGCCGACACGGTCCGTTTGTTTTCACTTTTTGCCGCCCCGCCTGAGCGCGATCTGGAGTGGAACAGCCAGGGAGTCGAGGGAGCCAGCAGATTTTTAAACAGGGTATACCGGCTGGTAACCGATCTCCGCCGGGCTGATCTCAGTGAGGTTGAAACAGATGATGAGGCAGATAAACTTCTTCAGAGAAAGCTGCACCAGACAATCAAAAAGGTCAGTTACGACATTGAGGACGATTTCCATTTCAACACTGCTATCAGCGCCGTTATGGAACTGTTCAACACGCTGAGCTCGAGTATCCCGGCAACTGACGCAGCCGGTGCAAAGCTGAGCACGATAAACGCTGCCACCAGAAATATGCTGCTCTTACTCTACCCGATGGTCCCTCATTTCAGTTCCGAGCTCTGGCAGATCATGGACTTTCAGGATACCCCTGAAGCACAGTCGTGGCCCGAGTTCGATGAGGAGAAAGCCCGCGAAGAAGAAATAACCATCGTCCTCCAGGTCAACGGTAAGGTCCGCTCACGACTTCAGGTACCGGCAGAGACTGAGGACGAAGACCTCCGGAAACAAGCGCTCGATGATGACAAAGTAGCGCGCTTCATGGAAGGCAAAACGGTTAAAAAGGTTATTGTCGTGAAGAAGAAACTTGTTAATATAGTCGTTTGATACTAATCTGGCTCAGGTGTCGGCATACGCAACCTGTATTGCGCGACCGCCCACGCGTACAGCATTAAAACTCAGAGAAGGAGCTACGCTTTGAAACTGCATATTCGCTGTATTGTCTTCAGTGTTGTGACGATATTTTTTCTGTCGGCCTGCGGTTATCGTAACCCCTATGTTTATTCGGGACCGGAAAAAGACATCTACGCAACAACCTGGAACAACAGAACCAGCAACCTGCAGCTCAGTGCCCAGATCTACCAGGAACTGCTCAGATGGTTTCAGAAGTCGAGATCGCTGAGCATCACCAAAGCCAAAGAAGGTTCGGACTTCATTCTGGCCGGAGAAATCGTCTCTATCGATATCCCCAGCCTGGCTTATAATGCCGGAAATAGTGCGTCTGATGTAAGATTACGGCTCACGGTCCGTTATATCTTCAAGGATCTGGCCACTGACCAGGTTCTGTTTGAAAGAGCATCAGAGACCTGGACTGAAAGCTACCGGGTTACCGGGGATGCAGCTCAGACCCGTGACAACGCCGACGCAGCACTGAAGAAGATCATCGAGGACATGTCGCAGCGGATCTACCAGCGAGCCCTGGTTGAAATAGCCAAACTCTAACCGCCCTCTGTCATCCTCAAGCCGGTTCTCGCCAGGGAGCCGGCTTTTCTATCGCAAACCTGTCGTAATCAGATGTTATCAATCGGCTCCGTCGCCCTTACCGGACCCCTCGTACTAGCCCCTCTGGCTGGCTACAGCGATCTGCCGTTTCGTCTGTTGTGCCGTGAGTTCGGTGCTGACCTCTGTGTCTCGGAGATGATCAGCTGTCACGGCCTGAGCTACCGCCAGGAAAAGACGCTTGCAATGCTTGCCAGCAGCGAGCGGGAACGCCCGGTTTCCTTCCAGCTTTTTGGCGCCGACCCTGTCGTTATGGGTGAAGCTGCGGCACTGCTGGACTCGGCCGGCCCCGACCTGATCGACATCAACATGGGCTGCCCGGTTAAAAAAGTCACCAAACGAGGAGCCGGGGCCGCGCTGATGAGAGATATCAACCAGGCCGAGGCTGTCGTCAAAGCAGTTGTGTCCAACAGCAGCTGCCCGGTCACTCTGAAAATCCGCTCCGGGGTTGACAGCCAGTCCATTTCTGCCGTCGAATTCGGAAAAATGGCTGAAGCAAACGGAATCGCCGCACTCTGTGTCCACGGCAGAACCTGGAAACAGGGGTTCTCCGGCAGCGCCGACTGGCAGATTATCAAAGCGGTCAAGCAAGTGATCTCGATCCCGGTCTTTGGAAACGGCGATATCACTGCTTACGATCAGGCAGAGATACGTATGCGCGAGACAGGCTGCGACGGTGTCTACGTTGGCCGCGGAGCTATCGGGAATCCATGGATTTTCAGTCCCCGCGGACGTCCCGCCAGCCTCGGTTCGATCGTTACCGTGGTCGAGCGTCATCTCGACCTTATTCAGCGTCACAGCGAACAGTCCGGGAAAGGACTGGGCTCGATAAAGAATCATCTCGGCAAATATTTCAAAGGTATTCCCGGCAGCTCCCAGATAAGAAAGACGATCTACCAGCAGAAAGATTTCGGTTCGCTGCGCTCCTATATGTCCACTCTTGCCGAGAAGGCCGATCCCCTTTCCACCAGCGCATAAACCGTAACAGGGACCTCAGAGCATATTCTCCGGGTCTATGTCTATGGTGACCCGGGTCTGGCCACTGGCCTTGTACTGCGACGATATCCACTCCGTCACTCCATGCAGCATTTCCAGGTTGTTTGACTTGATCAGAATCTGCCAGCGATACCGATCTTTGAGCCGCTCCAGCGGGGCGGGCGCAGGACCCAGCACTGTTACCTGCTGCTGGGAATCGTACTGTCTAGACCAGGAGCGCAGCAGCGCGGCAATCTCCGTACCTGACTTTCTGGCCCCGGAGTCATCAGGATGCTCGACAATGATGAATACCAGCCGGCAGTATGGAGGAAAGCCGACACTCTGACGAATGGCCAACTCCTTCTCCACCAGTTCTGCATAACGATTTCCTGCCGCCATTGCTATCGCGTAATGCTCGGGCTGCATGGTCTGAATGATGACCGTTCCCTCGGCATCTCCCCGCCCGGCCCGTCCGGTTACCTGGGTGATCAGCTGGTAGGTTTTCTCAGCGGCTCTGAAATCAGGAAAGCCAAGACCGCTGTCGGCCATGACGATACCGACAAGGGCAACATGAGGAAAATGCAGTCCTTTGGCAACGATCTGGGTGCCGACCAGAACATCGATTTCTCGCCGGGACATGGCCTGCAGAATGGCGAGAAAGCGTTTTCTATCCGAGGCGACATCGGAGTCAAGACGGGCAATGCGAGCTTCTGGCAGCAGCCTGGCCGCCTCTTCTTCCACCCGCTCAGTGCCAAAACCCATCGGCTGAAGGTTGTCAGAGCCGCAGACCGAGCAACTCCGTTTGCTCGCTACACTGTAGCCGCAATAGTGACAGAGCAGCAGATTCTTCTGCCGATGGTGATTCAAGCTGACTTTACAGTGACTGCACTCAACGACGGTGCCGCAGTTGCGGCAGATGACCGAGGTCGAAAAACCGCGCCTGTTTAAGAGAAGAATGGATTGATTGTTATCTGTAAACGTTTTCTGCAGAGCACCTTGCAGATCAGGGTGAAAAAGCTTGAATCCTTTTCGGTCGGCTGACTCTTTGAGATCGACCACCAATGGTTCCGGAAGCTTGCGCTCCCCGATGCGGTGATTCATCTCCAGAAGCTGATATTTGGAAGTGGTGCTGTGGTGATGGCTGGTAATTGCCGGCGTGGCCGAGCCAAGGATGACCACACTGCCGGCCAGCTTCCCCCGGACCAGGGCCAGATCCCTGCCGTTGTAACGCAGTCCGTCTTCCTGTTTATAGCTGGAGTCGTGTTCCTCATCGACGATGATCAGACCGATGTCCTGAAGCGGTGCAAAAACCGCCGATCGTGCCCCGATGACAACACGCGCCCGAGCCGTCTGAATCCTCCACCACTCATCAAAGCGCTCGCCCTGGGAGAGGCCCGAATGGAGCAGGGCGACCAATTCACCAAAACGGGAAACGAAATGAGCTTCGACCTGGGTCGCCAGGGCGATTTCAGGAACCAGTACGAGGACACTTCGGTGTTCGGCGACAACCTTTTCGGCAGCCCGCAGGTACACTTCGGTTTTTCCGCTGCCGGTCACCCCACGAATAAGAAACGGCGCGTATTGTCTTGATTTCAGCGCAGCTTCGATCGGCTCAAGAACAGCCTTCTGGTCGCTGCTCAAATTGTCGGGCCGCGGATAATAGGGGAGCAGATCGCCATAAGGACTGCGAAAGATTCTTTTTCTGCAGCGCTCAACGATCCCTTCTTCTGCCAGCCCTTTCAGCAGTTTTTCACCATAACCATAGCGGGCAGCGAGCTCTTTGCGCGGAACGGGAGACGTCGTTTCCTGCAGCTCTTTGAGCAGCTTGATGCTTTTTATTTCTGCATGAGTCAGGCTGCGGCCGGCAGCGATTCCGAGTTCTTTGTCAGCGGCCACTGAATCCGTGGTCGATCCCTTAAAAAATCTTATCAGTTGCGGAGATAGCTGATAACAGAGTTCCCGCTTCGCCCTGATCCGGTCCCGGTCCAGCTCTGCACTGATTGTAATGATCTTCTGGTCTGCCAGTGTTGCCAGAGTTTCGTTCTCACCGTTGTTTGACAGCAGTTCCCTGGACTCTGAAAGGGTGAGTTCACCAACGTTGAGAAGTTTTTGAAACCAGGCTGTTCCGGTTATTTCTGCAGAAATCTTTCGAGAAGCGATATCGCAATGAGAGTCGACAAGGACAACTTTCTTTTTCGGTTTTGTGGCGAGGCCGGCCGGCAGCGCGGCTTTGATCACCAGGCCGATCGGATAGTGATAGTAGTCGGCGACCCACCTGAAGAAGGGCACCATCGAAGCGTGAAAAAGCGGCTGCTCATCGATTCTGCGCAGGATCGGCTTGATCTTGAAGGCAGTGCTGTCAGCACAATTTTCACCTACGACGTATCCGGTCACCGGTCTGCGGCCAAAGGGGATCAGTACTCTTCGTCCGCAAAAATCAGAAAGGCTGAGATCGGATGCTTCAGCACTGCCGGCTGCATAGGTGAAGGTCTGCCTCACGGGGGCACATACCGCCACCTCCAGGTGAATCATAAATGATCGGCAACATCCTTGAGATGCTTTTTGAACGGCTCACCCAGTTCGTCGTGGCGCAGCGCATAGGCAACGATCGCCTGCAGATAACCGAACTTGTCTCCGGCGTCGTAGCGGATGCCGTCAAATTCGTAGGCATACATCTCCCGTTTCTTGGAAAGCGCCAGCAGCGCATCGGTGAGCTGAATCTCTCCGCCGTGACCGGGGGTTGTCTTGCTCAGCAGGTCGAAGATTTCAGGCATCAGGATGTAGCGCCCGATAATGGCGAGGTCGGATTCGGTGGTTCCGGGTGCCGGTTTTTCCACCATTCTTCTGACCTTATAGGTCCGCTCTCTGCCGTTTTCATCCCCTTCGACGATGCCGTACTGGTAAGTCTGATCGGCAGGAACACGCTGAACGGCGACGATCGATTCGCCGACGTCTTTGAACAGTTCGAGCATCTGCCAGGCGCATGGTACTTCACTGGAAACCAGATCATCGCCAAGACAGACCATAAAGGGTTCATCGCCGACGATGTGGCGCGCTGTCCAGATAGCGTGCCCGAGGCCGAGCGGTTTTTTCTGCCTGACTGAAACGATATCGATCAGGTTCGATATCATGTCAAGTTCTTTACCGAGCAGGGTTTTTTTCTTCTCCTTCAGGACATGATCAAGTTCGTAATTGTAATCGAAGTGATTTTCGATGGCCGATTTGCCTTCGCTGGTGACAAAAATGACCTGCTCAATCCCTGAAGCGACGACTTCCTCGACGATATACTGGATAGTCGGCCTGTCGACGATGGTAAGCATCTCTTTTGGGATGGCCTTGGTTGCCGGCAGGAACCTCGTACCGAGCCCGGCAACTGGAATTACCGCCTTCCGTATGTTCATAATCTACCCCGATATTTGCAATGTTGAAAAGGTCAATTCTATGGTATAAACGATCACTCAGTCGTGCTTGAGAGTTACCACAAAACGTTCTGTCCAGCCACTTTTTCATGCAATTTTTTTATCCCCCATCACTGCCGATCAGTGGTTGTCTCGATCGGCTCAAATCACTTATTTCCGAGCATCAGGTCGTTATTGTCGCCGGTGAGACCGGTTCCGGGAAAACGACGCAGTTACCAAAAATCTGCCTCGAAATTTTCGCCGAGAAACCAGGCCTGATCGGCTGCACCCAGCCGCGCCGAATCGCAGCTACCAGCGTTGCCGCACGGGTGGCTGAAGAGATGGAAGCTGATCACGGGATCGTCGGCTCCAAGATTCGTTTTCAGGATCGGACGGATGCGGCGACACGGATCAAGTTCATGACCGACGGTGTTCTGCTGGCCGAAACCAGAAACGATCCTCTGCTCAATCAGTATCAGGTCATTATTGTCGACGAAGCCCATGAACGAAACCTCAATATCGACTTCCTCCTCGGTTACCTCTATACCCTTGTCCGGAAAAGAGCTGATCTCAAACTGATCGTCACCTCTGCAACCATAGATACCCGAGCATTTTCCGATCATTTCGACCAGGCCCCGGTGATTACCATCGAAGGGAGGACCTATCCGGTCGAGATTACCTACGAACCGCTCTCCGAGGATGACGACCAGGGATCCTATCTGGAGCACTGCATCGAGACAATCGCCTCGACCTGCGCAACCAGACCTCCGGGCGACATGCTGGTCTTTCTGCCGACGGAAAAAGATATCAGATCATGCTGCGAAGTGCTCAACGGCAGACTGAAAAGCCGCACGATACTGCCGCTCTTTGGCAGGCTGCAGGCCAGGGACCAGCAGCGCATATTTACTATATACCAAAAACCAAAGATCGTTGTGGCAACCAATGTTGCCGAGACCTCGGTGACCGTTCCCGGTATCCGCTACGTGATCGATTCAGGCCTGGCCCGCATCGGAACCTACCACCCGCGTTCACGAACGATGCGTCTGCCGATCGAACGGGTTTCCCGCGCCAGCTGCAACCAGCGTTCCGGCCGCAGCGGCCGGGTCGGACCCGGTCATTGTATCAGACTCTACAGCGAAGAAGATTATCTCGATCGGTCCGAATTCAGCCTTCCGGAAATCCAGCGCTCCAATCTCGCCGAAGTTATTTTACAGATGATCGCTCTTGATCTTGGCGATCCTGGTGATTTTCCTTTTCTCGACCCGCCCAGACGTGCATCCATTACGGAAGGTTTCAGAACCCTCAAGGAACTTGGAGCGATCAACGAGGACCGGCGCTTGACCGGCTATGGGAAAATCATGGCCCGGTTGCCGATTGACCCAATCATTTCGCGCATTATCATCGAGGCCAGGAGTTTTGATTGTTTGACCGAGATCGTTATCATCGCCGCAGCCCTCGCTATTCAGGACCCCAGAGTGCGACCTGCCGAAAAGCAACAGCAGGCCGACGAGTCTCACCAGCGCTTCAGTGATCCGAACTCAGACTTCATCGCCCTGCTCAACATCTGGAATACGTACCATAATGAAAATCCCGGATTTTCCTGGTCAGCTCTGAAGAAGTTCTGTAAAAACCATTACCTCTCATTTCAGCGGATGCGCGAATGGCTCGATCTCGAAGAACAGCTTCGCCGTCTGGTCAGGCGTCAGAAACGCTTCAACTTCAACAGCGAACCGGCTTCCTATGAAGCGATTCATCGATCACTGCTAGCAGGTCTTTTCAGACAGTGTGCCCGCAGAAAAAAAGGAAGCCTTTATCAGGGCCTTGGCAATCGGGAGTTGCGGATATTTCCAGGGAGCTACCAGGCAGGTCGCAGCGGCGATTGGATTATCGGCGGAACATTTATTGAAACAACGCAGTTGTTCATCCTCTCGGCAGCCACGATTGAGGCAGACTGGCTTGAGAAAAGCGCCCGCAAGTTCTGCTCCTACTCCTGGTCCAATATCAGGTACCAGAAGAAAACCGGCAGGATCATGGCCGATGAAACCGTGGCCCTCCATGGGCTGATCATCGCCAGCGCCCGTCTGGTCAATTACCCGCTGCGCAATAAGAACAACATCCCCCCGGCCCGGGAAATATTCATTCGCTCGGCACTGGTCGATGATCAATTGTCGGGCCGCTTCGATTTTCATACCCACAACCGTGCCCTGCTGCAGAAGTGGCAGGAAAGCGAAGATAAACTGCGCCGGCGCGATATCGTCATCGATGGCGAAGCCCTTTTTGCATTTTACGATCGATATCTTCCCGCTGACGTCTATGACCGCTCGACGCTCATCACCCATATCAAAAAATCGAATGATCGCTCCCTGTTCCTGAGTGAGAAAGATATCCTGCTCAAGCTTCCCGGTGAAAAAGATCTGCTTGACTTTCCACCCGTTCTCCCCAAAACAGACGGCTCCGTCATACTGAGTTATAGCTTCGACCCCGGCAGCAAAAACGACGGGGTCACCGCCCGGATACCCGAACAGTATCTCGAAACCGTAGACCCCGAGCTCTTCGACTGGCTGGTTCCCGGCCTGGTCTTAGAAAAAACCACCTACCTGTTCAAGGGGCTGCCGAAACGGCTCCGAAAACTGCTCATCCCGATCAATGATACGGCAGCATTGATCCTCGATTCGCTCGATATGTACAAGGGCAACTATCTGCATCAGTTGTCAGCTGAAATATTCAAGCGATTCCGGGTAACGATTCGACGTGAAGACTGGCCTGAGGATCTCCCCAACCACCTGAGAATGCATTACGCGGTCGTCGATCGAGCCGGTAAAGAGCTGCTCACAAGCGGAAATTTCCAGGCTCTTTTAAAACGAACCAGCGGAACTCCAGATGGGGCAGCACGTATAAGCTCTGAAGACCAGGCCCTGCTCGACCGGCTTGAGAATACATACTTTGACGGCTTGGACTTTACCAACTACCCCGAGCGCATCCCGGTTTATTTAAAAAATGGCAGGATCGGTGGGTACCGATTCAGGGCGATCGAACCAGTTTTACAGCGTCAGGCGGTCAAAATCAGCTACTGCGAGGGCAAAGATGAGGCTGAACGCAGAAGTTCTTCAGGTTTCGCCTACCTGCTCAGGCTGCAGTTCAAATCTCAATTCAAAGAACTGCTCAAGTACGCAAAGCTCTCTTTTTCAGCACCCTCCGCCCAGTGGCTTTTGTCTGCCTACGGTTCTCAGTCAGCACTGCGCGAGGCGGTTCTTGATTTCGTCGTCAGAGCTGCTGTTGGAGACACGTTCAGTCCAATCCAGAATGAAGAGACATTTACATCGCATGTCGATCTGATGAAAAACCAGAACCTCTACGAGTTCGGACGAAACATTATCGATACGCTTCTGGCGCTTCTCAGGCAGCGCTCCGAAATCTTGGAAATGATAAACAGATTCGAGCAATTATCTAAAAAGAGCGGAAGCCGCAACCAGGAATTGTATGACGATCTCAGGCAACAGCTGGCAGAGCTGTTGCCGGCTGATTTTCTGTTGAGATTTAATGTCGAGAATCTGGATAACAGCAGCCGCTACCTGAAAAGTCTGTCAATTCGCTGCGAACGGGCTTACCATAACCCTCAAAAAGATATGCAGAAACGCACGACCATAACCCCGTATCAGAAAAACGTCGAGCGCTATCAGGCCCGTGAGGCAGATCTCTCACCCGAATGCAGAAAACGGTTTACTGCATTTAAGGCAATGCTCAACGAGTTTCGTATTTCCCTCTTTTCTCCGGAGATCAAAACGGTCATCCCTGTTTCGGAGAAGAAAATCAGGCTCGCCTGGAAAGATTTCAGCGCCGGCTGCTGAGCGCAGGCCGATCGATTGATGATGAGGAAATTTTCAGTTGCAGCAGGAGTTATTCTCTGTCTGACGGGAATCAGTCTACTTTATCAGAACAGATGGCTAATCGGGTTGCCCGCTTTTGTCTGCGGTTTTCTGTTGATGATGTATAAAAAGAGCTGAGGCCGCAGGGTTTTAAGGAAGATCGAGCAGTACGGCTTCTTTACCGAATACCACATCTCTGAAAAAGTCTATCAGCTCCTCCCGCCTGCTTCTCATTTTTTTCTGTTCGGGGATCAGCTCGGTCGGTCGTATTTTCATAATCGACATCTTGTACTCGATATGGCTGGCAAAGCGGTTGTCCAGATACCACGCGTAGAGCAGTCCCATCAGCAGTCCCGGCGGCGTAAAACCCTCGTTGCCATTGATTGTTCTGGTAAAATGCGTCGCCGACTGCTCCACCATCCTCGACAGCCTCAGATAGCGGCGCAGTTCATCATCATCGAAGTAACAGGTTCGGCCCGCCCCCTCTCTCAACGACAAATGATAGACAGCGCCGATTTCTCTGTTTTCATACAGCAGCGGGGTGATGATTTTGGTCGCCGCGTAATCACCAAGCAAGGCCTGGCCCAGGGCAATCAGAAACGATACTTCGAGACTGCTGCGCGTCCATAGCCGATCCTCTCTGATTTTGATCACCCGGTCGTCAGGATCAAAAAAGGAGAAGACGTTATCCCAGCGCTGATCCCTGCGCCATTTAGGCTCACTGACAAAGGCGATACCGTCAAAAAAATCGAGATGCGACAGCGGAATATCCTGATGAGTCCAGATAATCTCATTGAGAATCGACGTCACCTCAGCGCCGCTTATCCTGGTTGCATCGCAGAACTCGAGGTCGATAACAATCTGGTTCAGCCGCTCAGCCACTCGCGAGCATTTCGTTGACGGAACCGGAACCAGGCGTGGCTGGTTACGAGGTTCTTTCTGCCCATCAGCCATACTTTGTTTGGCAGCAGGCAGCAGCCGATCACCAAATTCTTTACAGACCAGCAGAGTTTTTACCGTCTGCGCCACAACCTCGGGATCATGTTGAATCACTCCTCGCTCGAGCAGCGAAGATCTTGAAAAAAAGCCGCATTCAACCGCTTCGAAGCCTCTTTTCTTGAGCAGTTCCCGATCCAGATAAATGGGATTTTTGCCTTCAACCGCGTAATTCTGAATCACCGAGGCCGGCAAGTCCTGCATCGACATACAGAGAATCTGATCGAACAGGCCGGCAACCCCGCCCGGCAAATTCTGTTCATAGGCACGGATCATGTCCGAGACATGAAATTTGCGATCAGGGTCGCTCATGGCCTTGTCTGTTTCACCCTGCTGAACCCAGAGGTTAGCGATCAGCAACTTCAGCGCCTGCTTATTTTCCCGAACCGCCTCGGCGATGCCGGGGACCTGCATAACCGGTATGATGGAGCTGTACAGGCTGCCCGGTGCCATGATCAAGATGTCGGCGCAGCGAATCAGTTCAAGCAGCGTCGGTACGACCTGGGGCCGACCGCTGAAATCGACGGTCACCCGCGCAACCGCACTGCCGCGCTCGGCCACACTGGATTTATTTTCTCCGGTAACCTCGACCCCGTCTCCGTAGCGAAAACGAAGCTGGGCCGGAACAAGCGTGCAGGGCAGCACCGCATCCGGGCCGGTTCCGATCAGCTCTCCGACGTCTGATACCGCCCGATAAACCTGTGCTGCGGTCTCGTCATCGATAACAAAGCAGTCATCGACGATCATCTCCTTGCCGACCACCTTTCTGATTGCCGCCGCAATCAGCAGATTACCCAGACAGTGCGGACGGCCGAGCGTTCGCGAACAATGCTCGTCCGTCATGCAGAAATCGATCAATTCAGCAAAACTGCGCTGCATAGCTTCCGGCAATGATGCAGAGTCCTCGACACAGCGCTGCAGCAGTTCCTGAGTCGATGCCGGCGCATCACTGAAACGGTAGTTAAATACCCGCGAAATATCTCTGACTACGGCAGCTGTCTGAGCGGCGGGGATAGCGTATTTTTTCTCGAGCAGACCACCTTGTATCGAGGAAAGCATGACATGCCGGATATCGCCAATTCCAATAATGGGCAAATCTTTGAGCAACTCACCGGTCGAGCCGCCGTCATCGGTCACGCAGACAACCGCTCTGGTTTTCGGAAAAACCTTCTTCAACCCCTCAAATGGTTTTTCCAACCAGTTTTTCTGGCGGCTGTCCCCGCCGATGATATTTGACAGACCGGTGCCGCCGCCAAAGACAACGACCCGGACATCAGCGGTTTCTGCGGCGAGAAGACGCTCCCGCAGTTCTGTAAAAAGCGGAGCTGCGTCCCTTGTTATCGATGCAGGTATACCGTTTAAGACGAGATCAACCAGCTTCTCCTTCATATCACGATGAGGCAGCAAATCGAACGGCGAGATATTTCGATGCGCCAGCGCAGCCAGCAACTGGTGATCTTTTTCAGACAGTCTTGAACTTGTCATGGCCGGCTTGTTTAGCTCGAATATTTATCGTGTTGAGTCAGCCTGCAAGGCAAAAAGACCTGGGGAAGACCATATATATTATATGCCTTTCCTGCCTTTCCCATAAGCGACGCACCATTGCAGGCTCTATCGACACGCCCGAAGGGTGGAATTTCTTTATTTCACTGTTGATTTTACACGGTACAGATTGTAACACTGATTTTACCTTGAAAAGACCCAATAACAGGCTTTTTTTCTTTGATATTTAAATATTTCTTTTGTTTTTCCATGAAATTTTCGGGTTAGCTCTGATTTTTCAGCAGCTGTTCAACCCGCTCGATTTCTTCAGCGGTATCAACCTCCACGGAATCATGCTCGGTCAGCACCACCTTTATCCGGTAACCGAACTCGAGCGCCCGCAGTTGTTCAAGCTTTTCAAATCGCTCCCATTCTCCTTCAGGCAGAGCCACGAAGGTAAGAAGAAAACCTTTACGATAGGCGTAGACTCCGAGGTGTTTATAGTAGGTCGGGTTGTCCCCTTCAGGGTTTCTCTGGAAAGGAACCGCGGCACGGGAAAAATAAAGAGCATGGTGATTCCGGTCAAATACCGTTTTGACGTGGTTGGGATCGTGGATTTCCTCATTACGAACAATCTTGTAGATCAGCGTAGACATCGGCAGGGCTGGGTCATCGAGCAGCGGCCGGGTGACCTGTTCGATAATCTCCGGAGGAAAGATCGGCTGGTCCCCCTGGATATTGACGACGATATCATGCTCGGAAACACCAAGTGCTTCTGCGGCTTCGGCCAGGCGATCGGTTCCCGACACATGGTTATCCCCGGTCATCACGAATTCGCCGCCAAACGAACGCACACACCGGGCGATACGCTCATCATCGGTGGCCACCACCACCCGGGAGAGCAGCTCTATCTTTTCAGCGCGCTCCACCACATGCTGGATCATCGGCTTGCCGCTGATCAGGGCAAGGGGTTTACCGGGAAATCGATTTGATTTATAGCGAGCGGGGATAATTGCTATGACCTGGAGTTCATCGTTTTTCATTGTTATAATCGGTCCTGCAGGTATGCTGGCTGTTAATCGGAAACGCCCATTCACTCCGCTTCATTTTTATATCATTTTCTGATGGATATCAAACCCCGGATCGGCGTGTGCCTCGATCATGCAGACCCTGATCAATCTGCATTTCTCAAAAAACTGGCGCACACTCCGGAGTTTGAGTGCTTCACCGGGACACCTGGCAAATACTGTTTTACCCTTAATTTCGTTGAAGATCGACTTGGCTTGTTCAATGTCCGTGATCCTGGTAGCAAACCGTTGTTCGTCGATTTTCTCTCCGGTCCCTGTTACTACCGATTCGTCAATGATCGACGCATAAACCAGCCCCTTGCCAAAGCGGTCGGCATCAAAGCCGGGCACCGGCCCCGCGTCCTCGATGCCACCGCGGGCTTTGGCGAAGACGCTTTCGTTCTGAGCTCGCTGGGCTGCAGTGTTACGATGATCGAGCGTTCACCGGTGATCTGGGCCCTGCTCGATGACGGCCTTCGCCGCGCCGCCGAAAATAAAAGTGTAGGCCGGGTCATTAAAAATAAACTACAGCTCATTCGAGGCGACAGCCTCCAATATATCAAGCGGGTCGGCCCGGCTTTTGAGACCATTTATCTCGACCCGATCTTCCCGCCTCGCTCAGGCTCTGCTTTGAACAAAAAAAGAATGCGGCTCCTCAAGGAGCTGGTCGGAAGCGATCCGGACGCAGCGCAACTGCTGAATGAAACTCTCGTCCATGCCGGAAAACGGGTAAGTGTTAAACGGCCGCTCAAAGCAGAACCGCTAGGCGGCCTGGATCCAGCATTTTCAATTTCCGCCAAAAGCTGTCGTTACGACGTTTATCTGACTTGAGCATGAGCGACTTTTACTACCCTATTTGTGATATCTGGTACCTGCTTTGATCGTATACGCCCGATAGAGCTGTTCCAGCAAGAGCAGACGCACCATGTCATGGGTGTAGGTCATCATGGAGAGAGACAGAACCTGATCAGCCTTTTCGAGCTGCTCTTCCGCCAGGCCAAGCGGGCCGCCGATGATGAAACTGAGCCTTTGGATCGAGCGCTGCTCGAGACCTTCGAGCAGAAGGGTAAAACCCTCAGAACTGAGCTGTATACCGCGGCTGTCCAGAGCAACCCGGTAAGCTGAATCAGATATCTTCCGGTCGAGCAGGCGGCTTTCATCCGCCTTGATCTCTGACTCACTTCTGGCAGCGGGTTTCTTGACCTTGATATCGACCAGTTCAACCGTGGTGAAGCGGCTGAGCCGTTGTCGATAATCATCGATTCCCTGCTGCAGATACGAGCTTTTCGTCTTGCCGAGCAGCAGGATCTCGATTTTCATTCTTTGCTGGTGCTGACCTTTTTATCAGCAATCAGGCGGGCAAGTATTTCCCTGAAACGGTGATAGCTGATCTCCTGGTTTATTCCCGGACAGGAGTCGCGGATAATCATAAAATTTGTTTCATCATCCATTAGCGCCGGCACAAGTGGCCATTGCCTGCAGCGCCAGGGCCGGCCATGATAGACCGTACAGCCGTCCTCGTAAAAAATACAGTGCCCCTGTATCGTTTTCATCTGAACCACGGAACCGCTCACCTGCCAATAGGCGGAAGAGATCCTTTTCCGGTCGAGTCCAAGGACTGCCATCATTCGCTCCTGATCGTCCGGGTCAAGCGAGACGGTTGTCTCGCCATGGCAGCAGAAGCCGCACTGCGTGCAGGAAAATATGTCTGAAAGTTGACTCATGCTCATGGTTTTAAGGATAAAAAGTGTCGCTTACCATGAGAGATGGAGGTTTACAAGTTCTTTTGAAAATCATCCGATAAGGAACCGACAATGAACAGAAAACCGGGTCAGGCGGTACCGGCCCTGTCTTCCAGGGTAGAAATATCGATGCCGTAGAGGCCTGCCGCCGTGCGCCATTTATTTTCATCAGCGATATCGAAAATTATCGACTCGCTTGCCGGCAGGCTCAGCCAGCCGTCGGCCAGCAGCTCGGATTCGAGCTGCCCCGGTCCCCAGCCGGCATAGCCGAGCAGGAAAAGATAGTTCTCGGGCCCCCTGCCCGTGCTGATGTCTTCCAAAATTTTTGATTCACGCGACAGGCAGAGACCGGCACCGATCTCGAGCTGATGTTCGACACGATAACTCGAACGGTAAAGCACAAACGCCGACTCGAGCTCGACGGGCCCGCCGATATAGACCGACGGCAGTGCTTCGTCGGGAACCGGCAGTTCCGCGCTCCTGAGGATTTCTTCGAGGCTGAAGTAGGGGTTTGGCTTATTGACCGCAACACCCATCGCACCGTCTTCACCATGGGCGCAGATCAGAATGACCTGCTCCGCGAACCGTGGATCCGGCATCTGCGGGGTTGAAATAAGAAAAGATCCGGTTAGCGTGTCGATAACCGGTGTCTGCGTATCAGTCATATGAAATTCCCCGGAATTCTCGTTTACCCTCATCTGATACCTTAAGGATATCAGGTTGAAATTGAAACCGTCAAGACAATCCCTATGGTGGTATATGAGATGAAATTTTTAGCAATGACTTTTACACGCCGATACCCTATTCTGAGAAATGAGATTCTCGAACATCAAGCCCAGAGCCGCCATCTGAATTTATGAACAGCATCAGCTCCAGAGTCCTTGCCGGCAGTTATCATGACCCATGCAAATTTCTCGGTGTTCATCGTCATGACACAAACCCGCAACAAGTCATTATCCGTACGCTCCAACCGCATGCCTCAGAGGTTTCATTCGTTTGTGGCGGCACGGTTTGGGATATGGAAAAAACCCACCCGGACGGCCTCTTTGAATGTTACTTAAGCAAAGCTGAGCTCGCCCACCCCGATCTCGATCCTTACGATTTCCAATACCGTGTCGTCTATCGATCAGGCGAGATACACCTGCTCAACGACCCGTATCGCTTTCCAGTCCTGCTTGAGGAGACTGATCGCTACCTGTTCAATAACGGAACCAACTATTCACTTTACAACCTGCTCGGCGCCCAGCTCGGACTGCACCATAGAGTTCACGGCACCCTGTTCAGGGTCTGGGCCCCGAACGCAGCTTCGGTTTCGGTTATCGGTCACTTCAACGGCTGGGACCGGCGAGTGCACCAGATGCGGGTGCTCGGGAGTTCAGGTATATGGGAGATATTCGTACCCGGCCTGGTCGAAGATGAACTCTACCGTTTCTCCATTAAGACCGCGGCCGGAACTATTCTGGAGAAATCAGACCCGTTCCAGTTTTACGCCGAAACGCGCCCCCGCACCGCCTCGGTCGTGCGCGACCTGAATCGCTATGCATGGAACGACCAGGCGTGGCAGGCGAAAAAGAAGACCGGTTCGCCCTATCGGCAGCCGCTCTCCATCTACGAGGTACACCCGGGATCGTGGCGCCGGGACCCTGGTGATCCTGAGCGATTCTTAACCTTTCGGGAGCTTGCCGACCAGCTCGTTGCCTATGTCAAGGATATGGGTTTTACCCACATCGAACTCATGCCGGTCATGGAGCATCCGCTGGACGAATCGTGGGGCTATCAGGTCACCGGGACATTCAGCCTCAGCAGCCGCTATGGCGTGCCCGACGACTTCATGTATTTCGTCGATATCTGCCATCAGAATGAAATCGGCGTTATTCTCGACTGGGTACCCGCCCATTTTCCCCGAGACATGCACGGTCTTGCCCGTTTCGACGGAACGGCTCTTTACGAGCATGAGGACCCGCGCCTCGGCGCCCACCCGGAGTGGGGAACCCTGATATACAATTACGGTCGTAAAGAAGTCAGCAATTTCCTTATCGCCAGTGGCCTGTTCTGGCTCGAGAAATATCATATCGACGGCCTGCGCGTCGATGCCGTCGCTTCGATGCTCTATCTCGACTACGCGCGCAAAGAAGGTGAATGGCTTCCCAACAGGTATGGCGGGCGAGAAAACCTCGAGGCAATAGAGTTCATTAAGCATATGAATTCGGTAATCTACGATCGCCTGCCGGAAACTCTGATGATCGCCGAGGAATCGACCAGTTTTTACGGTGTCTCAAAACCGGCCGACCAGGGAGGGCTCGGTTTCGGCTTCAAATGGAATATGGGCTGGATGAACGATATTCTCGGTTATTTCGCCAAAGACCCGTTATATCGAAAATATCACCACAACGCCCTGACCTTTTCGATGATGTATTTTCTATCGGAAAACTTCATTTTGCCGCTTTCCCACGACGAGGTCGTACACGGCAAGAAATCCCTGCTTGAAAAAATGGCCGGCGATGACTGGCAGAAATTTGCCAATCTCCGGCTGCTGCTTCTCTTTCTTTACCTGCACCCAGGAAAAAAACTGCTCTTCATGGGCGGCGAGTTCGGCCAGCGCTCCGAGTGGTATTGTAAACGGAGCCTCGACTGGCATCTTCTCGAAGCCGGCAGTCATCACCGCCAGACCATGGAGTTCGTTCGCCAGCTCAACCATTTCTACGTTTCCCGGCCGCCGCTCTGGCAGCTCGACTACGAACAGGACGGTTTCACCTGGCTCGATATTGGTGACCAGAGCAATTCCATCATCTCCTTTGAACGGCGCGCTAAAAATCCCGAAGACCATCTGATCTGTCTGCTCAATTTCACCCCGCAGACCATTAACCATTACCGCATCGGGCTGCCCGAAATGCGCCCGTACGAACTGGTGTTCAACTCTGACGCCGACGCTTTCGGCGGCAGTGCAGCCACGGTACCGCCCCGGCTTCAAGCGATTGATGAACGATTTGCCCGGGCGCCTCACCACGGTATCACCAGCGTTCCGCCCCTGGCAGGAATTATCTTTCAACCACAGCAAGAAAAGGAATTGACATGACTGCGAAATCTCCCATCGGCGGAGACAAATTAAAAAGAGCCGTGCGGCACTTTTCCGAACTGATCGAGTTGCACCCCGAAGAGAGCCGTCTGAAACTCCTGGAGAAAGTTCAGCTCAAATTCGACCTCTCACCGGCTGATTGCGAATTTCTCAACCGCCAGCTTCGTGAAGATCCCTGAGCTTCAAAATAACGACCCTGCTGCCATATCCGGCCCGAAGCAACATTTTTCAGGGTACGGGTAAATGCAGGGAGACGCTGGTTCCGCGTTGCTCGTTGGCGCTGATTGAAATTGAACCGTTGTGATCTGCGGCAATCCTGGCTGACATGGCAAGGCCCAGACCGGTTCCGTCATGCTTTGTGGTAAAATACGGTTCAAAGATTTTTTCTCTGATATCGGCGGAAATCCCGCACCCGTTGTCACGGATTACGACCACCGCCTCCCGGTCCGAGCAGGACGTTGAAACCTGAAGTTCTCCGCCATGCTCCATTGCCTGAATCGCGTTCAGGCAGATATTGAGAATGACCTGAGCAATCTTGTCCTGATCTCCTTCAACCAGAAGTCCCCCGCAGCGATAATTCTCGACAATCGAAATACCGCTAGATTCTGCATCGCTTCTGATCAGCATGACTCCTTTGGCAACCAGATCATCGATACCAAATTTCTCCTTATTCAACATCACCGGTCTGGCATAATCGAGCAGCTCGGAAATCGATCGGTTGAGCCGCTCTACCTGTTCGATCATCAATTCGGCAGTCTGTTCAGCCTGATCGTCACCGCTGAGTCTTGATTTGAGGAGCAGGACCAGCCCCTTGATCGAACTCAGCGGGTTACGCAGTTCATGCGCCACCCCGGCGGCCATTCTGCCGACCACAGCTTCGCGCTCTGCCCTCTCGAGCTGATGCTCGAGCCGCCGCAACTGACTGAGATCCTGAACAAGCAGCATCAAACCGTAACCGTGTTGACCCTCGTCCTCGATTGCCTGTTTGGTAAAGTGCAGTCGCTTTTCATTGCCGCCTTCAGCAGCAAAGTTCATTTCATCGTGGCGGCTTTTCTTACCATCGTGACTTTTCAGCCAATCGATCACCTTTTGGTCTAGCAGCTCTTCGATGGGTGTACCGATGCATTCTTTGCCATCCAGGTCAAGCATGCGCACAGCGCTCGGATTGCAGGCCCGAACCCGGCCGTCAGGGTCAGTGGCTAAAAGCCCCAAAGGCAGTGAAGCGATCAACATATCGGTGAGACTGCTTATCCGCTTGAGCCGTGTCTGCGAACCACGGTATGTTTGCAGAAGACTCAGTGAGAGAAGACCGCCAATACCTACCAGGAGCAGCACGAGAGAAAGAATGACGAGCTGCAGGATCTGTGCTCTGACAGCCTGCTGATACTGTTCGAGACTCAGCTCGGCAACGAGGATATAGGATGTATCGATCAACCCGGTAAACCTGTCTCCCCGCTCGGGCGGTCCCGTTACATCCGCCCGCCCCCTTCCCATCCAGCCGCGGCCAGGCGGCGCTGATGAGCCCATGATGGCGGCCGGGAAATAATACATGGCCATCGAGAATACCTTCTGTTCTCCCGAGCTGCCCACTACGATGGCGCTGGTTTTTCGCAGGTTGTGCTCATTGAGTTTATCTAACAGTGCTTGCGTCCCCTCGTTGACGCGTTTTCCGATTTGATTTTTATCAGAGTGGGAACGCACGAAACCTTTGGCGTCAACCAGAAACAGGGCCTGCAGAGTGGGATGCTCCGAACCGCTGTCGATGTACTCGGCAACGGTTTCAATCAGCTCCTCGGTGCTGATCTCTTTCTGCATCATGCCTCTGCGCATGGTACTGCGCGACCCGGCCGCAACCAGGTTGAGGATGGCCGAAGCTTCCTGCTTAAGAGCCAGCTCCATCAACTGTTTTTCACGTTGATAATTATTTACCGCAAAGACGCCGATGATTACGGCGAGCAGTGCGCAGGCCGCCAGAAAAATCAGGGGGGAAAAGAAAAATAAAGAACGGCTCTGCACGCCACTGCTATCAGCTTTCATCGCCAGCCAATATTTTTTCCAGTATTATCCTAGAGATAAGATAGGTCGGCGCCACCCCCTCCGGGCCCATCGGTCCGGAGGCCAGGGTGTGGCCGCTGACCAGAGGGTTATCTGAGGCATAGTAGGCGTAGCGTACCTTCATGTTCCGGGGAATATATCCCTGGATAATAGCAGCGTTAATGGCTCGCTGGTAGTGCCCGCCTTCCATCTCCAGCCCGATCACCTTCCATGAGGAATCGGAAAAGCGCTTGAGTACGTCCCGGTTCTGCAGGGAGGTTCCCATGACCGTCAGCATCGGTCCGCAGTAGACTTTTGTCTGGCCGCCAAAGTCCGCCGGGGTCAGATCGTTGCTGAGGATGTAGTTATGAGGAGTACCTTCCATCACATGAGCGGTCGCCAGCATGATGTCTCCTTTTTGCCCGGGTAAAATACCGGCCTTTCCCATGATGGAGATCGATTCGACCCGTAGAGATATTTTGCAGCCGTCGATTTCAACCGGGCTGAGCAGTTCATCCATGATTTCGTAAGCCTGCGTTCCAAAGGCATAATCGATCACCAGAATGACCGGTTTCCGCTTCTTTACCGTCGCCATATCGATTGCAAGTCCGGGATGAAAGCATGCTGCTTCAAGCTGGGCGGTATCGATGATCTGCACATCAATATTGGAGCCGGACGTATCCTTGTGCTCAACAAATCCGAACCGGGACCCGTAACTGCCCGAATCGATCTGCTGCTCCCGTATATGATGAACCATTTCGTAGAGGTCACCCGGTACCGGCAATTCTGCTTTTTCCAGTGCGCCGCGGCCGTAGAGAATGTTTTTGATCGAGTGCAGATTGGCGCTGATCACATGAATCGGCCGTTTCTCGAGTCCTTGTTGCAGCAGCCGCTTACTCAACGATCTTGCCCAGGCCGCGGCATACTGGTGATGCCCGAGGATATCCTGCAGCGAGGGTGTAAACGAAATAGCCAACGGATCATCATCACCCTGCTGCTCATCCAGGACTCGCTGCCCCAGCGCATGGACGATATTGAGCAGGCCATTGTTGAATCCCGAAGCTCGATTCGTTTCAAGATATTCGTAGGTTGCCTTGGTCTCCTTATAGGTCCGTCCCAGGATGATGGAAAGGTTCCATAGGGCTTTGTCGAGCTTTTCCCCCTGAGGCGATCCGCCGTTTGCCACTGCAGTGCCCAGAGCCCGCCACTCACCAGTGAACTGTTTGTCGAAACACGCCTGCCTGGAAATCTTTTTCGCTTCGATGTTGAGAAAGGTCAGGTGGGTCAGAATATCGTAAATTTCAGAGGTGCCCCGCGTTACCACAAAACACATTTCCTTTTCTGAAACAGCGTATGAAAGCCGGCGTCTCTTACGTGGAATAATCGCCTCAAATGAGGTGGCATCCAGATCCTCCTGCGCCGTCATGATAATCTTATTACAGGCCTCGATACCGCGGGGCAAACGATCGATGACATATTCGAGTCCTTTGAGTTCTACGATCCGTTCGTCGGCCATTGATCCGTAAATTTCCGGTTCGAACAGGCGCAGCGCATTCTCGAGCTTTGACCCCGTGGTTCCAGAAGGGTGATACGAACCTCTGAGAATCATGGCATCAGCTATGGTTTTGAATGCAGCAATGGCGGATCTGGCCTTTTGGGACTTGGACAGCTCTTTCATTTCATCACCTTTCTGATCGCCCTTTTCACCATCTTCAGTTGCACAACCCCAAGCTCATGACACAAAACTTCCGCGTAGTTTCAATCCATTGACCGCAATTGTAAACTGAATGGAGACAAAATTGTTACAGAAAAATTTCCCCGGAAGATATGGTTGAGAGGGTGGCTGCTGTCGAGATGGCGTTTTCAGGACAACTTTTCCTTGCCCGCCAGGGTCTGTATGATCAGCCCGGCGATAATAAAAAGCAGACCGACCACCGAAGAGGCCATAACCGTTTCACCAACCAGGAAGTGAATCAGAAACAGTGACAGGAACGGTGCTAAGAAGATCAGGTTGGCTATTTTGGCCGTTGAGCGGGTCAGCTTCATGGCCATCAGCCAGCATATAAAGGCAATGCCCATTTCGAATGTTCCGATATACGCCGCTCCCAGGATACCGGCCATATCTATTTTCCTGAATCCTTCTGTAACGAGGAGATATACTCCGATAAACGGCAGCGAGCAGAGAAAATTGAGAAACAGCCCGGCAACCGGGTCGCGGTCGTCCCGGGTATTGGCGATCCAGTAGAGTGCCCAGATAATTGTTGAACCGAGGGCGAGGGAGACACCGAGAGGATTCTCGAATTTCAGAGATAAAACGTCTCCCTGGGTCGAAATGACCAGTACCCCAAAGTAACTGATCAGTATCGCAACGATCTCCAGTACTTTCAAGCGATGACCGAGCAGCGGCACGGAAAGCAGCGACAGGGTAATCGCCCAGGTATAGTTGAGCGGTTGAGCCTGCTGAGCCGGCAATAGATCGTAAGCCTTCAGCAATACCAGATAATAACCAAAGGGCGAGAGCAAGCCGAAAAAAATCGAGGTTTTCCAGACCCGCAGCCCCGGACTGCGAAGCAGGTGAAGCTTTTGCTGAACAGCAAGGGCAGCGAAGAGAACGCAGCAGGAGAAACAGGCAGCATAAAAGAGCAGTTCCACCGGCGTCAGGTAACGCAAACTGATCTTGAAGACCGAGGCTACGGTCGACCAGAGCAGTACCGAGATCATCGCCAACATATAGGCGCGCGCCTGATCGCTCATCTAGGCCTCACCTGCATAAATAGTTTCTGCTGAAAATATGGTGCTCAGACACCGAGATAACTGCGTTTCAACGCTTGGTTGTCTCGCAGCATCGATGTCTCGCCTGACCAGACGATGCTGCCTTTCTCCATGATGTAGTGATGATCAGCGATATCAAAGAGTGACTCCAGGTTCTTGTCGATGACCAGGATTGCCAATCCTTTCGCTTTCAGTATACCAAGTCCCTTCCAGATTTCCTCTCTTATCAGGGGCGCCAATCCTTCGGTCGCCTCGTCAAGTATCAGCAACTGCGGGTTGATCATCAGAGCCCTGCCCACCGCCAGCATCTGCTGTTCACCACCCGAGAGCTGATTGCCGAAATGCTTGAGACGCTCCTTGAGACGCGGAAAAATAATCATGATATCATCAAGATGATAGGGTTCGGCGATGTTTCGATAGTTGGCCGCAGTGGCCACCAGGTTTTCCCTGACCGTCAGGTTCGGAAAGATCTGGCGGCCTTCAGGTACCAGGCCGATGCCTAACCTGGCTATTTCATAGCTCGGACGATGCTGAATAGGGGTATCGTCGAAGGTGATGGCTCCCGAGCCGACCTCAACAAGCCCCATGATCGCCTTGACGGTGGTGCTTTTGCCCATGCCGTTTCTACCCAGCAGCGTGACCACCTGGTCCCGCCGAACTTCGAGGGTGGCGCCGAACAGGGCCTGGCTGGAACCGTAGAAAGCGTTAATTTCACTCAGATGTAACATCAGCTTTCACCCAGGTAAGCCTGCTGGACATCGCGGTTGTTTCTGATTTCGTCGGGGCTGCCGCTGGCGATGCAGTGGCCGTAAACGATTACGCTGATCCTGTCCGCCAGAGAAAAGACGACGTCCATGTCATGTTCCACCAGAAGGATGGTCGTTGCACCTCTGAGTCCGGAGATCAGTTTTTTAAGCTCCACCGTTCCGCCGGCCCCCTGGCCGGCCATCGGTTCGTCAAGCATCAGCAGCTGCGGGTTACCGACCAGGGCCATACCGACCTCGAGCTGCCGTTTTTCTCCATGCGATAAATGGGCAGCCGGACGTTCTGCTTTATCCAGCAGGTCGACCCGGGCCAGGGAATTATCAAGATTAGTGCGAACGGTCGCCGTTGAAAACGCGTTTTTGATAAATTTGAAATTGTGGCCGTCTCCGGCCAGCAGGGCCAGTCCCATATTTTCGGCGACGCTCAGATGTTCAAAGATCGAGGTGATCTGAAACGACCTGCCCAGGCCCGCTCGAATCCTTTTGTATACCGGCAGCCTGGTAATGTTTGTGCCGTTGAAGAAGATAGTACCGGAATCAGCCTGCAGTTCACCGCAGAGCAGATTGACAACCGTTGTCTTACCGGCGCCATTTGGCCCGATGAGAGCATGGATATGGCCCCGCTCTATCGCAAAGCTCAAATCCCGGCTGGCCTCTACGGCACCAAACGATTTGCACAGTTTTTCTACCTGAAGAATAGTATCTGCCATTGTTATTGCCTGCCGGTCAACAGGCCCAGAAGACCCCGCCTGGCATAGAGAACAGCGATAATCAGGATCGGTCCGAGATAGACCATCCAGTGTTCGGTGTACATACCCAGCGTTTCCTCGAGCAGTAGGAAGGCTGCAGCGCCGAGCACCGGGCCATACAGGGTACCGAGGCCGCCGAGCAGCACCATGACCAGCAATTCGCCCGACAGGGTCCAGTGCAGCATGCCGGGGCTGACATATTCAGCCTGATTGGCAAGCAGTGCACCGGCCAGCCCGGCACCGGCGCCCCCAATGATAAAGCAGACCAGCTGATAACGCTTACCGGGGATGCCAAGGGCCTTTATTCGCCGGCTGTTCGAGGCCGCCCCGCGAAGAACCAGGCCAAAGCGTGAGCGGACCAGCCGATCACCAAGCAGCAGAAAGAGGCCGAGACAAAGCAGACAGACATAGTAGAACTGGAGGTCATCGGCCAGGTCCAGACTGCCGATCCTGTTTCTTGAAAAAAGTGAAATTCCGTCGTCTCCGCCGTACATTTCCAGACCGACACCGAAATAGTAGAGCATCTGGGCAAAGGCGAGCGTGATCATGATAAAATGCATGCCGCTCGTTCTCAGGCTCAGGCTGCCGATCAGCGCTGCAAACAAGGCTGCAATCACAACGGCAAGCGGCCAGACCAGCAGACCATTGTCGCTGCCGGGAATAAATCCGAAAAGAGCATACTCTTCAAATGAATGATGATAGAAAATCGCCGTTACATAGCCGCCGATACCGATAAAGGCAGCATGCCCCAGACTTACCAGGCCGCCATACCCGATCAGCAGATCGAGGCTGACGGCGGCCAGCGCATAGATCAGAATACGCGAGAACAAAGAGATCAGGTAAGGTTCCCCTAAATAGCCGGCGGCTGCCGGCAGCAGGACAAAAAACAGTGCGGCCACTGAAACAACGATTGCTTTGGGTGACAAAAGTGGTGCCATCGATCAGTTGGATATGGGGAGCAGTCCCCGCGGTTTCCAGACCAGAACCGCGGCCATGAGGATATAGATGGACATTGAAGCCAGTGAGGCTGAGATGCTGTCGGCATAGGAGGATGAGAGAAACAGTCTGAATATCGTTGGCAGAAATGCACGGCCCAGGGTATCGACCAGGCCAACCAGCAGGGCACCGACCACGGCCCCCCTGACCGAACCGATGCCGCCGATGACAATGACGACAAAGGTAAGAATCAGGATAGACTCACCCATTCCCGATTCAACCGCCAGTATCGGCCCGGCCATGACACCGGCCAGTCCGGCGAGCAGGGTGCCGAGACCGAAGACCAGCGTATAGAGCAGTTTGATATTGATTCCCAGTGCTGCGACCATATCCCGGTTCGAGGCCCCTGCCCTGATCTGCATGCCGAGTCTGGTTCGGGAAAAAAGATACCAGAGCCCAAAGGCAACCAGTATGCCGACCAGGATAACGGCCAGACGATAGATCGGGTAGATCAGCCCCGGCAGCAACTCGACAGTGCCCCTGAGCCAGGTTGGGATGTCCATGAACAGCGGCTGTTTGCCCCAGATAATCCTGGTCATTTCGTTAAAAAAGAAGATCAGACCAAAGGTTGCCAGGACCTGATCGAGATGTTCCCGCTTGTAGAGCTTCCTTAAAACGAGCATCTCTACCGCCATACCGCTCAGCCCTGCGGCACCAAGTGCTGCCAGAACACCAAGTAGAAACGAACCTGATACGGCTGTAACAGTTGCTCCAACATAGGCGCCGATCATGTAGAACGAGCCGTGCGCCAGGTTGATCACCTGCATGATGCCAAAGACCAGGGTCAGGCCGGCAGACATCAGAAACAGGGTGATTCCCAATTGCAGTCCGTTGAGGATCTGTTCGATGAAAAGTATCATGGCAGATGGTCCGGCGGATCAGAATCACAGAGTTTCTCACCCGCCGGACCCGGAGCATCAAGCTTTACATTGAACACTCGGATGCATAGGCATCGACGTGGTCTTCAAATACTTTCTTGATCGTTTTGTTGGTAAAACCGCCATCATCGGTTTTCACGACCTCGCGGATGTAAAGGTCTTGTATCGGGTGCTGATTATTACCAAAAGAGAATTTTCCTCGTACGGATTCAAATTCGGCTTTTTTCAGTGCCTGTTTGAAGGCGCCAAGATCTTCGATATTGCCGTTAACCGCTTTTAAACCACTGCCGATCAGCCGCGCTGTGTCATAGCCCTGGCTGGCATAAAGCGTCGGCATACGACCGTATTTCTCCTGGTAGGCTGCGACAAACTGCCTGTTGGCATCATTGTCGAGATCATGGGTCCACTGGGAACCGTTTTTAACGCCCAGGGCAACCGGACCGACCGCTTTGAGTAAACGCTCATCAAAGGAAAAGGCCGGGCCGTAGACCGGAATCACTTCACTCAGGCCGGACTGGGCATACTGCTTCAAAAAGCTGACCCCCATGCCGCCGGGCAGAAAAAAGAAAACGGCATCGGGCTGGGCAGCCCTGATCGCTGCGATCTCAGCGGCATAGTCGGACTGACCGAGCTTGGTGTAGACTTCAGCGGCGATTTCCTTCTTGAAGTAGCGCTTGAAGCCGGCCAGATGGTCTTTTCCGGCCGGGTAATTGGGGGCAATGAGATAGACACTCTGATGTTCTGAGTCATTGACGTATTGACCGACGACCTCGTCGATATTGTCATTCTGGTAAGAGACACTGAAGTAGTTCTCGTTGCAGCCTTTACCGGCCAGTAGAGATGGCCCGGCATTGGCGCTCAGATAGACGACTCCTTCTCTCACTGCCTTGGGGACCACGGCTATGGCAACATTTGAGAAAACAATGCCGGTCATGATCGAGACATCGTCTTTTTTCATGAACCTTTCAGCGATCTGCTTGGCTTTTTCGGGCTTTCTACCGTCATCTTCCACCAGTACCTCAACCGCGATGCCGCCAAGTTTCCCGCCTTCCTGCTCAACCGCCAGTTGAAAACCGTCACGGATATCCTCTCCGAGGTAGGCCGCTGTCGTCGACAGGGTGGTGATCATGCCAATTTTTACCGGTTCTGCCGCCGTTGCCTGAAGGCTGACAAACATGAGTAGTGCTGCACCTATCATCAATGCTCGTTTCATGGACGCTCCTCTTCTGTCTGTTTTTTTAAATTCAACCCATTCAACTGGGCCAATGGATCGATCTACATGGTTGTGACGGTTGTAACGGAGTTTACCTGAACTGTTCGAGAGTAGTAAGTCCGGACTGACACGAAAGATTTTAACCTAGAAAATGGTTGCTGATAGTGCAAGCAAAAAGTATGCGGCGCTCTACTCTTGGGGCTTCTGCCGCTGGTACCACTTGCATGAATGGTTATAATTGATTAGTAGTGTTGACCGGGCTGTTACCCGGCCATTTCAGATAATTACCGTCACCGAGAACATTACCAGAGGACAGCAGATGAGCAGCAACGGACCCAGGGCATCCCTGGCCCCGGTTTCAATCCCCGCGATTTCCATCCCCCGGCACACCGACGAGTCTCCTCTGTCGGACCAGGAAGAAGAGGAAATAAAGACTGAAATAAAGGGTTTATTGCGTACTCAAAACGGCGTTCTGGTAGCTCACTACTACACGGACGCCAAACTGCAGGATCTGGCCGAAGAGACAGGAGGCTGCGTAGCCGACTCGCTCGAGATGGCGCGTTTCGGCACTGAACATCCAGCCCGAACCCTGGTTGTTGCCGGGGTTAAATTCATGGGGGAAACCGCCAAGATTCTTAACAACGAGAAACGGGTTCTGATGCCTGATCTGGAAGCCACCTGTTCACTGGATGAAGGTTGTCCGGCTGCTGAATTTTCCCGCTTCTGCGATCTATATCCTGACCACACGGTCGTTGTCTACGCCAATACAAGCGCCGAGGTCAAAGCTCGCTCAGACTGGGTGGTCACATCAGGTATCGCCCTGCCGATCGTCAAACACCTGTCGGAGTTGGGGGAAAAGATCATCTGGGGGCCCGACAAACACCTGGGTAAATACGTGCAGCGGGAAACCGATGCCGAGATGATCTTCTGGCCCGGTTCCTGTATCGTCCACGAGGAATTTCGCTCAGTTGCGCTGAGCCGCATGCGTAAGCTGCATCCTGATGCAGCCGTTCTGGTCCACCCTGAATCACCTGAATCGGTGATCGAGCAGGCCGACGTGGTCGGCTCGACGACGGCTCTTATCAATGCCGTGGTGCAGCGCCCGGAGCAGTCGTTTATCGTTGCAACCGACACGGGTATTTTCAACAAGATGAGAAAGCTGGCCCCAGACAAAGTGGTGATGGAAGCTCCGACCGAAGGTGAAGGGGCGACCTGCCAGAGTTGTGCCCGCTGCCCGTGGATGAGCATGAACTCATTACAGAGCTTGCTGGAAACGCTCAAGCACGGTACCAACGAAATCGAAGTATCTGAAGATCTTGCCAAACGAGCCAGGGTGCCAATCCAGCGCATGCTCGATTTTGCCCGTCGGCTGAAAAACTGAAGAGAACCTATATCCCCAGCTTTTCGGCTATCTTTGCTGCCGTCTGCACGGCGCTCTTGTCCCCTACAGAGACTTCCAGATCCGCCACCTCACGATATTGCGGTAGTCGCTGATCATAGAGGAGCCTGGCCTTGTCACGGTCCTGGAGCAACGGCCGTTTCTTTATTTTTCCGGCTGCACCGGGGTGCTGATAAACACGCTCGAGAATCAACTCGAAATCGTTGTGCAGGTAGACGACCGTTCCGATATCATGAAGGTTTTCAACGGTGAAGAAACCTCCCCCTGTTGAGATCACCGTGCTGCGAACATTGTTTGCCAGCCACTGTCCTGTCTGTTTTTCCAGTTCACGAAAGCGCGGCTCACCCCAGGCTTCAAAGATTCTTTTTATTTTCATTTTTACCAGCGATTCGATCAGGTCGTCGGTATCGACACAGAACCTGCCGGTCAGTTTCGATAGTGCCCGGGCGGTCCTGCCCTTGCCCACAGCCATAAAGCCAATCAAGACAATATTTTCATTCATGGATTTTCCAGACAATCTGTTGAGCTGAGCCACCTGCTGAAATCAGCCTGACGGGACTCCCAGCTATAGGGCTCGGTCATGACCAGGCCCTGTTCACGTTTGAAGTTCGTGCCGCCAGTAAGCAGCGCTTTCAATTGTTGCCACAGATCCCCTTCATCGTATAAAAACTCATTACCAAACAGTTCCGGGTAGGACAACCGTTTCGGCAGCACCGGTCGGCAACCGGCCCTGACCGCCTCTATCACCGACATGCCGAAAAATTCATGAAGTGCTGTCGAAACGACAATGTCGCCTGCAGCCAGCCAAAAGTAATACTCTGTCCGATCTTCGATATAGCCCCAGTGGACAATACGTTCATGCAGGCGCTCCCGAGCCTGAGCAAAACATGCGGGTCGGTTTTTAAAAGTTTCCCCCATGACACAGAGGCTGAAGTCTACACCGTCATCAACCAACCGGTAGAGCGTTTCAAAGAATTCTTCAGGATTTTTATCATGTTCCCAGCGATGATTCCAGATAATCAGATTGGCTCTATCCGCTCCATGGTCGCTACGGGCCTCATCGATACCGCTGAAATCGATACCCGGGTGGAGAACACTGCTCTTTTTCTCAACTTCTTCAAGGCAGCCGGCGATATCCATATCGGCGGCTTTGCCGAGATAGGTGCGGCACTCTGAAAGAAACGAGCTGCGATTAAAGGCGGAGTTGAAGCCGATCTCATCGGACACCAGTGATGAGCTGAAATTTATCGCGGTAAATTGATGATTGGTGCGTTTGCCAAGATAACCCGGATAGCAGAACTGATTCTCATGAAAGTAGGTCAGGTAGCGGCAGCGATCGTTCCAGCCATCGACGCAGGCCGTCAAAGCGCGAAAAACCGCCGCATCGACAAAAGTGGAAAAGAGAACGGTATCGAAACACCGCTCATCTGTCGGTATCTTTCTCAATTCGTTGATGAAATGAGGAGCAGAAAGCTGCATCCGCATTTTCCACTTACGCGGCGGCAGACTCAGCAGACTGAAATTCGCATCGACACAGGTAACCAGGCCGTCGACAAATCGTTTATGGGAACCGCCGTAGTAGGGCTCGACGAGCAGCACATTGTTATCGGTCATAGCGGGGACACCCGGCAACGATCAGTCGCCGGTTTCAAGGGGGTGAGGTTGTAAAGAGTAAAAAAACGAGTTCAGCCAAGTGGTCTCAACATATTATTGTCAACCACATGGTCCCAGATCAGATCGGCAGTTTTCATTTTGGACGTATGCAGCAGTTTCACCGTTCTGTTTGCGTCGATCAGCGTGACCTGGTTGGTATCGACTTCGAATCCGGCATGCTCAGCGGTGATATCATTGACCCCAATGAGATCAAGCTTTTTGCTCAGAAATTTCTTCCGGCCTTCTTCTTCGATGTCTGAACTTTCGGCGGCAAAGCCGATCAGAAGCTGTTTCTCAGGGTCACGCACAGCGCCGAGACGTTTGAGTATATCGGGGTTCTGCTCCAGATGAATAAGCGCGGGTGATCGATCCTTTTTTATTTTTTCTTCGGATTGCTCAGCACACCTGAAATCTGCAACGGCGGCGGCCTTGACGATGATCGATTTATCCTGGTAATGAGCCATGACTGCGTCATACATCTCCCGGGCGGTCGCTATGGAGATGAACTCGATACCAGGGGGCGGGGTCAGCGAGGTCGGCCCGCTGATCAGGGTAACGTCACCACCCCGAATAAAAGCGGTTCTGGCCAGGGCATACCCCATCTTCCCGGAAGACCGATTGCTGATGAAACGGGCAGGATCGTATGGCTCTCGGGTCGGCCCGGCGGTCACCAGAACCTTCTGGCCGGCGAGGTCGGGCTCCGTTGTCTGGCGCAGGACGTAATCGGCCACCTGTTCCCATTCGGGCAGCCGACCGCTGCCCTCCTCCCCGCAGGCCATCAGACCGCTGTCGGGGTCGATCACCAGATAGCCGTAGCTCTTCAAGGTTTCGATATTTCTGGTTGTCGCCGGGTGGTTGTACATATGAGCATTCATCGCCGGACAGACGATAACCGGCACATCAGCGGCAAGTACCGTCGTAGAGAGTAGATCATCGGCCAGACCGTGAGCCAGTCTGGCAATGGTCTGGGCCGTGGCCGGGGCAATCAGGATGCAGTCGGCCGAGCGGGCCAGGCCGATGTGGGAAATCGTCCCCTCCAGCTCGGCGGCAAACATGTCGGTATAGACGGGACGGCCGGACAGCGAGGTAAAGGTGAGTGCGGAAACGAATTTTGCCGCAGATTCACTCAGCACCACATCGACCAGCGCCTCGTCTTTGGCCAGCGCACTGACCCAGCCGGCAACCTTGAAGGCGGCAATGGAACCGGTGACACCAACGACGATGCGTTTCCCCGCACATGAGATCGACATGTTCAGCAGTCAGCAGTTGAACGAATGTCTAGTTCCGGCTGCCGCCGAAAAATCTGAGCAGCATCAGAAAGAGGTTGATGAAATCGAGATAGAGGGCCAGGGCTCCCATGATCGAACCTTTGGTGATCGCCTCTCTGCCCTGCGCCATGATTCCCTCTTCTCCCATGCGCTTGATCTTCTGGACATCATAGGCGGTCAGACCGGTAAAGATAAGAACGCCGATCATCGAGGTTACCCAGTAGACTCCCGGGCTTTTCAGGAAAATATTGACGATCGAGGCGATGATCAGCCCGATCAGTCCCATGAATAAAAATGAACCCCAGCCGGAGAGATCACGCTTTGTCACCAGGCCGTAGACGGCCATGGCTCCGAACATCGAAGCGGTGATAACAAACGTGCCGGCGATGGAAGTATCGGTATAGCGCAGAAAAATCGTCGAAAAGAAAAGGCCGTTGAGCACTGAATAGGCAACAAAAAGCGCCGATGCCGTCGATGCCTGAATTTTATCGATACGTGCCGAGAGAAAAAACACCATTCCCAGGGTGCCCAGGGCGATAATCAGAAAAAACGGTGAATTAATGATCCGGGCAGCCAGTCCGGTTTTTGCAGTCGACATAGGCTACGACACCGGTGATGCCCAGCCCTACTGCCATCCAGTTGAAAACTTTGGCAAGGAAAATGGAGGCCGCATCCTGTTTGGCCTGAGTGGCGGTTATGGTCTGTGTCTGGCTTTGCATATCAATCTCCATGAATTTGTTTTTTTCAATAAGCTCCGTCTCGTTTGAACATAATATAGACGGTTCGTAAAATTATCTTTATATCGGTCCACAGCGAATAGTTGAGGATATACCAGTCGTCGAGATCGACCCGTTCCTGGTAGTCGTCGATATCAGAGCGTTTACTGACCTGCCACGGGCCGGTAATGCCCGGCTTCATCGAACAATATCGACCGGCACTTTCCCGATAGAAGGTGGTCAGTTCCCCACCGACGATCGGCCGGGCGCCAACAACGCTCATATCGCCTTTCAAGACATTAATGAATTGGGGAAATTCATCAAGGCTGGTTTTCCGAAGAAGTCTGCCAATTCTGGTGATGCGCGGGTCATTTTTGAGCTTGAAAGTATGCTCCCACTCATCTTTGAGACGCGGGTTGTTTTTGAGCAGATCCTGCAGCTCATTTTCTGCTCCGACCCGCATCGTACGAAACTTGAGGCAGTCGAACTCCTTACCCGCAGCAGTAATCCGCTTATGTCGATAAATAATCGGGCCACCATCCTCTAGCTTGACAAGCAGGCTGATGAAGAGCATCACCGGTGAGCAGAGTGTAAGAACGCAGAGCGAAAAGAGTATGTCGAATCCCCGTTTCCACTCGGTATGGGGATTGAAATTGAGGATCAGCATTTTCCCGAGGGACTGTACCTCGGCATGGTGCAGACCGAAAAGATAGAGGTCCGGTACCAGGTAGATTCGCGAGCCAAGCGACCGGCATTCGCGCAGGATCGAGAAAATTTTACGCTCAGCCCGCATCGGCAGGGCGATGTAGACATAATCGATATCATTGGCAGTCAGATAATCCGGCAGCATGGAGATATCCCCAAGAACCGGCTTGCCGATCCTGGTCAGATGGGGGTCGTCGGAAACCTTGTCATCGAAAAAGCCCATGACTTCGATACCTGCCCACGGAATCGTCTCCAGTTCACGAACCAGGCTCAAGCCGAGATCGCCGGCCCCGGCGATCACCGCCCGCCGAATGTTTTTTCCCCGGCGCCGATAGAACCGGAGAATCTTGCGGGCCGTCATGTGGAGCAGGAAAACAAGGATCGGGGTGGTGGTGGACCAGATCATGAAGACCACTCTGGAATAAGCGGCCGATATTTTAAAAATGAAGAAATAGAAGAGCAGCAGCCCGACGATGGTCGCCCAGGCCCTGATAATAACGTAGAATTCCTTGTAAAACTTCCAGCCCCGCCAGGAACGGTAGAGCTGAAAAGACTGAAAGGTGATCAGGCAAAGCACAAAGGTGATAATGACCAGCCGGGTATAGTGTTCGCTCCAGGGCACACGATACCAGTAGACCAGGGCGGACAGGTAACCGACGACGAGGAGGCAGTCGACCAGATGCAGGAGCCTGGCCATCAGCGAACTCTGTTCGCGAAGATTAGTTGAAAGCATGCGTCAGTATCAGCTTGTCGGCAAAACCTTAGCCTTAATTATCAGAATTGCCTGTATTTTTCTTATCCCACCAGCGCTGATTCATGCTCATCAGGCGCGCTGCGCTTCGAGGCAGCAGGCGATGCATTCTTCCCAGACGATATCCACAAAATTTCATCCCAACCCTTACCATAAAATCTCCAATCATACTATAACTTCGGCTCGACCAGAGATCTGCAAGCCCTGAGCGGATATATTCCAGCCCCCGTCCGCCGCTACCCCCAAAGGTATCGATAAGCCAGCCGCCCTGAGCGTGAAAGACGCCGATATCGAAGTAGCGGCGAAAATCTTCACCCCATCTATAATTATGGGAATGATACACGGCCGCAGTCGGGGTATACGATATCGTTCCTCCCCGCTCCAGCAGCTTACCGGCGCACCAGCTGTCTTCACCGAAAATCAGTCTTTCTTTGAAATAGCCGATACCGGCGAGGCTCGACCTACGATAGGCCGCGCAGGAATTGGAGACGAAAACCGTTCTGAAACCTGACTGCCGGCGATCTTCAAAGGTTCTCAACTCTGCTGTTTTAGGATAGTTGAATGACCTGAGGTGAGCGGCGACTCTGGTAGCATTAAAAGCCGGCAGCTGTCGCGCATAGCTCAGATCTACGCGAGGGTTCTCTATAATCGGCTGAACCAGCGTCTCCAGCATATCCGGCGATGCGGGCAGGACGTCCTGGGTAAGAAAAACAAGAATATCTCCGACGGCAAGCCTGGCAGCTTTTGTTCTGGTGGCCCCGTGGTCGAATTCATCCAGCGCTATGTGCTGAAGGGTGGCTCCGTATTGCCGGGCTATTTCAACTGTTGCGTCTTTCGAGTCCGAATCGACAACCACTATTTCATCGGGCTGCAGCGATTGAATGGTGAGCGAAGCGAGCAGTTCACGAAAGCCATCCCCGCCGTTGCGGGTTGGAATGATGACTGACAGGCTCATCTTTTTGTCGGTATCAGCATGGCTGACAGCCGTATCACTGGTCTTCCGATCAGACATGAAACAGCCGCACCAGGAGGTATTTGAGCACCGCCCAGACGATGTAGGGCGAGCGGTGTTTGCGGTTCAAAGCAACCTCATTTCTCGAGGCCATACATCGTGTCCGATAATCAACCTCACCCCTGTCAGAAGACCAGCCCCGGCCATGAAAGGCGAGGACCGCTGGCTGATAGAGCATTTTCCAGCCTTTTTTTCTGAGCCTCAGACAAAGGTCGATATCTTCTTTGTACATGAAAAATGTCTCGTCAAAAATCTCGGGCCCCTCATCTGACAAAGCCGCGGTCCGGCAGAACATATAGGCTCCGCATAGTGCGGGAACTTCCTGCAATTTGTCAAAGGACAGGTTATCGATACATCCTTGAGCACGATCATACCAGCGCCCATACCAGGTCCTGAAAATGCCGGTCGAATCGAGCAGCCCGGTACCGCTGCCGCTGCTGAGATCATAGCCTTTGAGTTTACCGGAAACGATCGCCGCCGTCTGATTCTGGCTGAGCGTTTCCATAGATTGCTCGATAGCATCGGCTTGAAGAATAATATCGGGATTCATGAAGACGATGTAATGAGGGTCATTAGTGACACACTGCACCCCGAAATTGTTGCCGGCAGCAAAACCGATATTTTCTTTGAAGTGGATAGAAGTGCGTGGTCTGCTCTGAAATTCATCGAGATAGGACGGATCATCAGAGCCGCTGTCGACGATCATCACCTGCTCAACGGCCACGGTTTGAGAGTCGATCGACGCAAGACAGCGGCGCATAAACCGCTCGGAGTTATGGGTGACGATGATCAGGCTTATTTTACTGCTCATGTGCAATACCGTTAATCAGCAGAAAATACGAAGATACAGACGCAGCAGTGCGTTGTTTTTTCCCTCTTCACTTCTCCTGGACATGATCGACCCAATCACCTTTTTTTCAGACTCGATTATCTTCCTGGAAAACATTGAGACGCTCAACTGGTTCTCAACAGTATCAAGCCGCTTTCTGCTCATGCAAGGAATCCTCGAAACTGATTCTGACAAACCTTTTATATATGCAGAAAATTGCCTTTTTTTGACAACAAAGGCCAGCCAGAAAAGTTGATAGATACAGATTGCGGGAAAAAATCTCAGCAGCATCGAAAAGGTGTAGTTCTTAGTGATAACGAACATATTATTTCTGGTCGTCAGGCGGACCGTCGTTGCATTGATCTTCGAACCGGAGGTGGCACTGCCGATGTGATAAACCACGGAGTCAGGCAGATAACTGCAGCTGTACCCGGCCCTGACCGCGCGCATATTGAAATCGACATCTTCGAGGTAGGCAAAAAAATCTTCATCGAACGAGCCGATCTGCTCGAAAAGCGTCCGATGGTAGAGTGCGGCTCCGGCGCAGGCACCAAAGACGGTCCGTTTCAACTGGTACTGCGGGGAATCACGTTCCATGGTCCCCAGGCGATAGCCGACACCGCCGCGCAGGACGCCGTCCCCTGCCCCGTCAAGCCTGCTGCGGTCGTGAAATGAGATCATTTTCAAGGCGAACATTTTCGTCTCGGGTTCTGCGGCGACACCACGGAGCAGATTCTCGATGCAGGTGGGCTCCACTTCGATGTCGTTGTTGAGCAGCAGAACCCACGCTTGCCGGCCTCCATGTATGCCTCGATTGACCGCACCGCTGAAGCCGACATTCTCCTCCAGTTCAATAATCTGCACAGCGGGAAAACGCTCACGGATAAAAGCAGCCGAGCCGTCAGTGGAGCCGTTATCGACGACAATAACGTTAAACTCCTGACAACTCTGAGCCTGCAGGGATGAAAGACAGGTCTCCAGCATATCCCTGCCGTTCCAGTTGGGGATGACGATATCGATTCCTGTCAGCGAATCATCGCTCATCTGCTAGGATCGGATTGACCGGCGCCGCCAAAAACATCCTTGACGAAATAAACCGGTTTCTTCTGGGTTTCGTGATAGGTTCGGGCCTGCAGTTCCGCTATCAGGCCGATCGAAATAAACTGGATACCAATAAAGATCAATACAATTGCAAGCAGCAGCAGCGGACGATCAGAGAGCGGCACACCGAAGAATTGCCGCTGAACGGTCATGATCAGCGCAATCAAAAAACCGACCGTCCCCGAGATGATGCCGAGCAAGCCGAATATCTGGATCGGCCGGGTCGCATAACTGAGCAGGAACTTGACGGTGATCAGGTCAAGCACCACCCGAATCGTTCTGGAAATACCATATTTCGATGTACCGAATCGCCGGGCCCGATGATTGACCTTGATTTCGGTAAACGAAATTCCCATACCGCTGGCGATCGCCGGAATAAAGCGATGCATCTCTCCATAGAGATGAATATTCTTGATCACCTCCTTGCGAAAAGCCTTGAGCGTACAGCCATAATCGTGCAGCGCCACACCGGTGGTCCAGGAGATGATTTTATTGGCTATTATCGACGGCAGCCTGCGGCTGACAAAAGCGTCCTTACGGTCATAGCGCCAGCCGGTCACCACATCGAAGCCTTCATTTATCTTATCAATAAAGCGCGGGATGTCATGCGGATCGTTCTGCAGATCGCCATCCATGGTGATGATCACGTCGCCTCGGGCGTAGTCAAAACCGGCGGACATGGCGGCCGTCTGACCAAAGTTCTTTCGGAACTGCACCACAACAACGCTGCTGTCACCATCCTGAATGGATTTCAGAATCGACAAAGTCGAATCACTGCTTCCATCATCGATAAAAAGAATCTCGTAATCACAACCAAGCGATTTCATCACACCGCTCAATTCATCATGGAGCAGAGTGACGTTTTCTTCCTCGTTGTATATTGGAATGACGACAGATATATTCACACAGCCTCCTTACCGGAATAATAAAACCTCTCATCAACCGGCAGATTCAGTATCTTCCTGTAATTCAACACTCTTTTTCTTCGACCACAGGTTATACAGGAAAAACAGACCGCCAATCAAGGAATAACAGACAGCCGCCGCCATGAAAAACAGCGCCAGCGACCGGGTCTGTAACTCTCCCATCCCAACCTGAGAGAAGAAATAGACATACCCGTAATCCCTGACCCCGATCCCGTAAATTGATATCGGCAGCGCTTCCATCAGGGTGATGATCGGCACAAAAGCACTGAAATAATAGAACGGGATATCGGCCCCAAGTGCTTTTGACATCAGATAAACCACCAGGATCACGGAAAACTGGAACAGGAATGAGAGCAGCATTACCTTCGTGAACAACCCCTTATCAGCCTGATAGCGATTTACCGAAGCAAAAAATGTATCGCTCAAATGCGTAACCGCGGAAAATCGAGTCAGCCCGGTAATGCTCAGCATCGCCATGACCGGTTTCTGTTTTATCAGCGCAGCGACCATAATAAGAAATGAGGCCATCAACAGAGATGGAATAATCAGAAAATTGAGGGAATCAAAAGCGCTCGCGACAAACAGTGAGGAGATAAAGCTGAGAATAACCAGCGCCACAAATCCCGACAACCGGTCGGCGAACACCGAAACCGCCGAGCGGGCGGTCTGGCGGCTCTGACGCGCGATATCGTAGATCCGATAACTGTCACCGCCGATATTGGTCGGTAAGAAGAGGTTGCAGAACGTGCCGCTCATATATGAAACCGTCAGCCCCCAGAGCGGCAGACGGATATCGTCAGCCTGCAGAAAGAGCTGCCATTTTCTGGCGCTGATCAGTGTATTGATAAAAAACAGCAGCGCTATCGGCAGCAGGTAACGAACATCGATCTGCAACAGCAGGCCAGTGATCTGCTCGAGCGGTGTTTTCCTGTATAAAAAGAAAATCAGCGAGATGCTGACCGCAAGCTTAAAGAGAACCAGCAGATATCTGCGCATCTCAGATTCTTTTTCTGACAACGTCTGCAGGAACGCCCATGCAGACCGAATAGGGAGGCACGGAGCGGCTCAGCAGCGCGCCGGCTCCGGCGACGCTGCCCCGGCCGACGGTAACGCCGCCAAGAACGCTGACATTGGCGCCAAGCCAGACATTTTCTTCGATAATGACACCGCCATCTTCGCTGATTGGACTGATCCGCAGCAAACGATCCGGATCGCTGATATCATAGTTGCCGCCGCCGATAATCAGACAGCGCTGGCCGATAACGCAGTCATCGCCGATCTCGACCCCATTGCCGGTGGTCGACTGAATGATGGTCTGGGCGTTTATGCCAACGTCTCGGCCGATGGCTGATCGAGCCGTCCTTGCTGGAAAGCATGACGTTATTGGACAGAATCGTCCGGTCGCCCACCCTTATGGAGCAGTCATTTTCCGATGTTCTGCCGTCTAAAATGCAGTACTCACTGATGACTAACGCTGCGCCAAGCTCAATCCTGCCCGGCTGTCTGATCACGACCCCGAATCCGAAGACCGTCCCCTTGCCGCAGCTTTTAAACATCTTCGGCCAGAATATTTTTCTAAGAGCCATCCCAACGGCGCCGGGGAAAAAGCTCAGGAGCTGGCACCATTCATAGTAGAGAAACGCAGCAAAGGAGTCACTGCCGACGATGATCCGCCGATATTTTTTCAGCGCCGAGCCCTTGCCGGTTACGGCTTTGTGTGTTTTTTCCATATTCGTCTGAAAAAGTGGTGCTGCCGAAATCAGTGAAAAAAACGATTGTGCCAGATAGCAACGTTGATCAGGGCCCAGAGAACGTGGTTGTGGTTCTGCTTCATGGAGCAATGCTCTTCGATCAGCGTATCGACATAATCGCTGTCCATGTTCTCTCTGATCAATTCAGAGTCATGCAGTAACTCTACCATATAATCATGCAGATCGCCTCTCAACAGGTGCTTGACCGGCAGACTGTAGCCCTGTTTTCCCCGGTTTACGACCTTGTCGGGAAGCAGTCCTTCCAGTGCGGATCTGAAAATATACTTGGTCGTCAAGCCCTTGAGCTTCCAGTCTCCCGGCAATGAAGCCATGTATTCCACCAGCACATGGTCGAGCAGCGGCACCCGGATTTCGAGAGAACTTGCCATCGACATCCGGTCAACCTTCATCAGCACCGAGTCGGTCATCATAAAGCGCATATCGAGATATATTTCCCGGTTCAGGGCGTCGTTACCGGCATCACAGCGTTCGCTGTAGGCTCTGACCTGGCGAAACGGATCCATCTCGATTCCGGAAGAAAATGGAGGTGCAAACAGATTGCCTTCAAGCTGCTTGTTCAGAAAGTACTGCCAGCGCAGGTGTTCGCCGCTTTCCTCGAGATTCGAGCCTTCGATAAAGCGCTTGAGCATATTGATTGCGCCTTTCTTCTGAGGCTGATCCGGCAGCAGGTTTACCATCCTTCCGATAACGTCTCGGCGCAGCACTTTCGGCAAGATTGAAAACCAGCGGTTCAGCCTGCTCGCCTTGAACCGGTCGTAGCCGGCAAAACTCTCGTCCGCACCTTCCCCGGAGAGGCAGACCGTCACGTGTTCTCTGGCCTGCCTGCAGAGCAGATAGAGCGGTACCGTGGAGAGATCGGTCATCGGCTCGTCGAGGTGATAGAGGGTCTGCTCCACATATTCGGGACGCAGACTGTCGAGCATCAGGACCTGATGTTCGGTCTGACAGTGTCTGGCGACAATGTCGGCGTAATCAAGTTCACTGAAGGATTTATCCTCGTAGCCGATGGTGAACGTCTTTAACGACCCGCTGATATGTTTTCTCATCAGGGCAACGATGCAGCTCGAATCAAGCCCGCCGGAGAGAAAGACACCCAGCGGTACATCGCTGACCAGATGGGATTTGACCGCATAATCAAGATGCTCGCGCATCTTCTCGACTGCTTCGTCGAAACTTGAGATGGAGTGATCCTGCTTGAGCGACAGGTCCCAATATTGTTTGACCCTCACCGTATCATCTTCGAAAAGCAGGTAATGTCCCGCCGGCAGTTTGTAAATGTTCTCGAACATGGTCTGCGGCGCGGGAACGAATTCAAATCCGAGGTAATCATAAAGCGCCTGGTAATTGACCCTGCGCTCAACGCCCGGATCCTCGAGGATCGCCTTGATTTCCGAGCCGAAGAGAAAACGGCCGTTCTGATGATAATAGTAAAGCGGTTTGATACCGATCCGGTCTCGCACCAGCAGCAGGCGCTTCCGGTTGAGATCGTAGAGGGCATAGGCGAACATGCCGCGCAATCTGTCAATGCTGTCCAGGCCCCACTCCTCATAGGCGTGAATGATGACCTCGGTATCGGCCCGGCTCGAGAATGTGTGACCCTTTGCTTTCAGTTCTTCCCGGAGTTCGGCAAAATTATAGATTTCACCGTTGAAGACGATGACGACCGAGCCGTCCTCGTTAAACATCGGCTGCCGGCCGTTTTCACTCAGGTCGATAATCGACAGCCGTCTATGGGCAAGCGACACCTGATCGCAGCTGAAGAATCCGTCCTGATCAGGCCCGCGGTGGGCGAGGGTCTCGGCCATCGAGCGAAGAAGCTCTTCGTCTCGCCAGTTTATTCCACAAATTCCGCACATAATTGCTCGTCTACCAATGAAAAAACCGGCCTAAACAGACCGGTTTTCAGATAAATCATCTATCCCCGGCTCTGTTAATGCACCGGTTCAGCCCGTTCGTTTCTGCGCCGCATGACAATCATACAAAGCCCCATTAGCGGCAGCAGAAGAACATACCAGAGGCCGTTCACCATCAGGTAAGCTGCAGCAACCAGCGGCCATAAAGCGATTCTGACGACCGTTTTGAGCAGCTCTGATTGTTTGATAATGGCAGCGACCGGCGGTGAATAGCTATAGTATAACTCGACGAATTTCTGCCCGGCCGGGTTTGTCAGCAGGTAGGAATCACGAAACTGCCTGAGCAGCACGACATGCGGTTCCATGATGGAGCCGTACGCTGCCGTGGCAATAAAGCAGCCGCCTCCCCCGCCCCCGTCACCGCCGGCGCTTCCACAGGGAATGGCATTGAAAAACTGCTGCGCCAGGACACTCTGCCCCTGGTCAGTCATATGCAGACCATCGAAGTTGTACAGCCCCCAGTTCGGCCCCTGCAGAGCGGAATAGTTGTCTACAAAGCGGACCGAGCGCTGGGCTACAACTTGCTGAATGGCAGGATTATAGACCTGGGGAATAACCGGATTCTCAGTGCCTGACTGGGTGTTGGGGGTAATCGATGAGACGATCGGGGTAGCACCCGCAGCAATCGATTTGTCAATCATGGTCGCAATTGAAGCCGCCGTTATCTGCGCCGAAACGCCGCTTATCACGTCGTTGGCTCCTTCCATGATAAGGATATAATTAGGATTGTGCCTGGCAAGTACAGATTCTATCCGGGCCGCCCCTTCAAAAGATTCTTCACCTGAAAAACCCTCGTTGATAACGACCGAATTGCAGCCATTGGCGTCGAGCTGCTGCTGCAGGAAAACTGAATATGGAGTCGCACCAAAACCGGCGGTGATTGAATCACCAAAAGCAACGATTCGGATTTTAGGGGACGCTTCATCTTCGCCAAAACTGAGCGGTGCGAAAAGGAGCAGAAGCAAAAAAGCTAGTTTCGTCGATCTTATCATCTGACTTTCTCTTTTTTTAAAAAAGGCACGCGTAGTGCCTCGGATCGTTATCCGATCAATATCTTCGTATAAAAATCATCGAACTGTTCTTGACATAAGACGGCAACTCGAGCAGGTCTGTCTCATCTTCTTCGTCCTCTTTTTCAGCTTTCAGAATTTCCGGTTCTGAGAATTCACCTTCCGTCCAGCGGCTTTTAACCGTTAACGTTTCCCCATCTTCCAATACGCGCCAGGTTACAACTGGTGATCCAGCCTGATCGATATCGATGACCGGCAGCAGGTCGGCAACTTCATTTTCCTCATGGACAAGGGCCGGGTCTGACCAGCTTCCATCTTTGTAATAAGCGTACATGATATCGTCGAGGCCGCCGTCATTTGCCGACCACGTCAACCAGACGCGATCTTCAGGGTCGACAACAACTGACGGACTGATATTGGTCTGCCTGCCGGTCTCCAGAGTTTCACGTGGCTGCCAGTCTCCTTCCAGGCCGGCGGTAAAGTGCAACTCCATTGTATCGTTATCGTAAGCTGTCCAGAAAATCCAGCGTCGACCGCTGCTGTCCCGGTCGATCACCGGATACATATTGTCGTAATAGTCATCGCTGATCTGAACCGGATCAAGCCATACCCCGTCTTTTCGTTGGGCATAAAAAACCTCCATCTTCGATCCAGCAGATGAGGACCAGACGACATCGATATCGGGTTCGATTTCCTGGTCTGCTGACTCGACCGTCGCCAGGCAGATAGAAAAGAATAAAAAAACAAAATATTACTATTACTTTATCCATGCTTTAATAAATCATCCAGAGGTTACTCTAAGCCAGGCGGAATAGAATATAGAAACAAGCTGCAACTGGTCAGCCGACCGATATTTTTGAACGCATCGCGTTCATAAGCCTGCAGTACATATCCCGATAGGCACTTTAAGCCAATGATTAGCTTATGCATTTGAAACCCGTTGACTATACTACCAGGCCGGCTGTTTTTCAACATCGAGGCACTTTTTCTTTTCCCCGCCCTCTGAACATAGCAATCTGGCAAAAATTCACTGGTTCATATCAGCAGTCTTCCTGCTTTCTTCTTGAACTCAGTAGCCAAAGGTGGTAGCGGTCCTTGGCATTCTGCTATAGTGCCGTTGCACTGCTGCGTTCTAAACACTGATAATGATATGTACATACTGAACAGAACATCTTGATGTTGAAATACCGACTTGAATATGCGGCTTTGAGGTTTGTCGTCTTCGTTGTCAATCTCCTGCCGCTGGTCTTCATCAACTGGCTGACATCTGCTCTTGGCTGGCTGATCTGGGTTGTTTTCCCCTTTCGTCTTCCGGTGGCCTATTTTAATATCAGCACTGTGTTCCCGTCGATGAACCATCGGCATAAGCTGCGCATAATCAAAAAGGCGTATCGCCAGTTTTTCCATGCCGCCGGACTTATCCTGGTCATTCATCGCAAAAAAATTGCCTCAACGATCAAAAACGCTCAGATCGGCGGCCTCGACCTGCTCGACCAGGCGCTCTCGGAGAATAAAGGTGTCATCCTGACCACCTACCACGGCTGCTGGTTCGAAGCTTATTTTGCCTGGTTCAGCCGAGGCCCCCGGCCGACTACCCTGATTTACCAGCAGCAGAGCAACCCGCTCTGCGATGATTTTTTCGTCAGACAGCGGCAGCGCTACGGGGGCAATCTCGAACATCTGCACAGTCTGGAGAAACTGCAGGTTTACAGTGATGCTCTCGCCCAGGGTAACATTTTGATTATCAGTCTCGATCAGAACTACACCGATAACGGCACGATCGTTACCCTGTTCGACCGGGACTTTACCTGTGCCCGGGGAACCGGCCTGCTCCACCTCAAAACAGGGGCCCCGGTTCTGACCAGCGTCTATTATATGAAGAATGACAGACTGCACATCGATTTTGAACGGGTAGACCTGCCACGATACGAAGAAATCAATGACAGCAACATTCAGGAAATAAGCAACCTGAGCATTCAGCATTACGAAAAAACCATCGCCTCCTACCCCGATCAATGGTTCAGCCTCTTCCACAGACTCTGGAAGAAACAGGGCTACCCCCGAAAAATAGCGCGCTCACTTGAAGATATATTCGCACTTTCAGATTAAGGTTTTGTCATTTATCTTATGCTGGGGTAGAACAACGAGCGTTCTTGTACACGGCAGAAGAAAATTCATTAGAGCACGGCTCATCACTCTGATATGACAACCAAAGAAATCCTGTCGCGAATCTATCAGGCCTTGCGGCCCTACCGATCGAAACTGATCGTCTCCATGTTTGCAATGATGGGTGTCGCCCTCTGCACCGGCGCTCAAACATACATGGTCAAAGATCTGCTCGATAAGATTTTCATAGACAAGAACGAATTCTACCTCTATTCGCTGACCATCATCATCGTCTTTATATTTTGCATCAAGGGCATCTTTTATTACACCTATCATTTTCTGCTCGAAAATGTCGGCCTGGCCGTTATCAGGGATTATCGGTCCAAAATTTTCCAGCATATCCATATCCAGCCGCTTTCCTTTTTTCACTCTTACCCGACCGGAACCCTCATATCCCGGGTTGTCTCGGACGTCACCCTGATGCAGCAGGCCGTTTCCAGCGCCCTGGTCGGCGTACTCAGGGATTTTTTTTCCATCATCGTGCTGATGGGCGTGGTTTTCTATCTGAACTGGAAACTGGCGCTTTTCTGTTTCCTCATCCTGCCGGTGGCGGCTTTTCCCATCGTCAAATTCTCCAAGATCTTTCGCCGCTTAAGCACCAGAGCCCAGGAGGAGACGGCTCAGGTCTCGAACATGCTGTACGAGACCATCACCGGTAATAGAATCGTCAAAGCCTTCAATATGGAGGAGCATGAAAACAAACGCTACAACAAGCAGTTATCAGCGCTTTTCAACATAACCGTACAGGACGCGAAATTTCGCTGTCTCCAGCATCCGCTGATGGAGTTCATCGGCGGTATCGCCATCGCTCTTTTCATCTGGTTCGGCGGTAAACTGGTAATCAGTGAAGCGATGACGCCGGGCGAATTTTTCGCCCTGATGACCTCTCTGATCGTCGCCTATGACCCCGTCAAGCGCATTGGCAAGGTGAACTCCACCGTCCAGCAGGGCATTGCCGCGGCAACCAGGGTGTTTGCCATCATCGATATTAAGCCGCTTATTTCTGATGCGCCGGGAGCAGGTGTGCTGCCGCCGTTTAAAAAGTCGATTGACTTCAGCGGCGTTAATTTCAACTATGAAGACGGTACCAGAGCCCTCAAAGATATCAGTCTCAGTGTGCCGGCCGGCCAGACCCTGGCCATTGTCGGTCACAGCGGCGGCGGTAAAACGACCCTGACCAATCTGATACCGCGCTTTCTTGAAATTCATGACGGCGCCATCAGCATCGATGGTCATGATATCCGAAACGTCACCATGCACTCCCTGCGGGACCAGATTGCGATGGTCACCCAGCAGACGATTCTGTTCAACGATACGGTGCGGGGCAACATTTCCTACGGCAGTTTCGACTGCACAGACGAAGAGCTGAAAAGTGCAGCGGAAGCGGCCCATGCGTTGAAATTCATTTCCGAGCTGCCCCGGGGATTCGATACGATAATCGGCGAGGGCGGAGCCCGACTGTCAGGAGGCGAACGGCAGCGCATATCGATTGCCCGTGCGCTTCTGAAAAATGCTCCTATCCTGATTCTCGACGAAGCTACCTCGGCCCTGGACACCGAGTCGGAAAGAGAAGTTCAGCAGGCTCTCGAAAACCTGATGAAAAACAGGACGACGTTTGTGATCGCCCACCGGTTGTCGACGATCAAGAATGCCGACCGAATTATCGTGGTAAAGGCGGGACGCATCGTTGAGGACGGGACCCACGCTGAATTGCTGGCACTCCAGGGTGAATACGAACAGCTCTACCAGATGCAGTATCACTAGCCCGAATATTTCATGAAAAAACAAAACTAAAGTATAAATATTAAGCAAAAACAGCAATTTATTGGGTTCTTTGAAGGTAAAATCACTGTTGCAATTTGTACCATGTAAAATCAACAGTAGAAGAGCAGAATTTCCACCCTTCGGGCGTGTCGATACAGCCTGCAATACCGCGTCGCTTTTGTGGAAGGCATATTATCTATATAGCCTTCCACAAGTCTCCTTGCCTTGCAGGCCGTCTCAACACGTGAAATGCTCGGACTAGCCACCGGAGCCTTCCGCACCAGGAGAAAAAGGATATCACCAACCGTGAGCCCGGCAGCGAATAACAACGGCACTCAGAAGGTTCAGACGGCCGGCACCGTCTGTCTCTGCCTGGCCTGCTTTTTCACTCCCCTCTCCACTTCACTGCTGGGTATATTTTCGGCGCTGGCTGCCATTGCCTGGCTGTTGTCCGGCGGCCTGCTGGATCTGCCCCGAGTTTTCAAGGCGAACCCGTCAACTCTGGCCGCTCTTCTACTTTTCCTGCTGATGGCGGCGTCTCTGAGCTACACACCGGTCTCGACGATGGACGGTTTTGCGGTTTTGAGAAAATATCGGGAGTTGCTGATGTTGCCGATAGTTTTCTCGCTGTTTGCCCATGCAGAAAAATTCCGAACCGCCGCCAAGAACAGTTTTCTGGCGGGATCGGTGGTTCTGATGGTCATATCCTATTTGATTTTCTTTGAATTCCTCTCCGAAGAGCGCTACGGTCACTCGCTGGTTTTTCACATAACCCACAGCTTTTTCATGGCGATTCTCGGCTTCTGGACGCTGCACCGGGCTGCCGCTCCCGGTAAATACCGATACCGGCTGTTATCGGCAATGATCTGTCTGGCGGCCGTCATCAACCTTTTCTATGTGGCGCCGGGTAGAACCGGCATGTTCATCTTCTGCTGCCTGGTGCTTCTTTTTCTCTACCAGCGCCTGAGTCTGACCAAATGGTTCATCGGAATTATCGTATTTGTGCTACTGCTGGCGGGCACCTACCTGACCTCCGAGAATTTTTCCGGCAGGGTTGATGAAGCCTTCAGTGAAATGATTCATTATAACAAGGGGCAATCGCGCACATCTATCGGGCAGCGCTTCGACTGGTGGACCAGCGGTATAGAAATATTCAAGGAAAAGCCGATTTTCGGCCATGGCATCGGTTCTTATGCGACGATTCACCGACGAGCGACAAACGGAACCACAATAAAAGCGACGGACAACCCGCATAACGAATTTATTTTCATTGCGGTGCAGCTGGGTGTCAGCGGGCTGACACTCTTTCTGCTGATATTTTGCCTGCAGCTGCAGGAATCGAAGAATATCAGCAGAATCGATCGCCACATCCTCCAGGGGGTTTTGCTGTCCATGCTGGCGGGCAGCCTGATGAACTCGCTGCTCTTCGATTCCCAGCAGGGCCACTTCTATCTGTTCATGAGTGCTGCCCTTCTGGCCGACAGGAGTTGAGCCGGCAGCTTTGTCGGCAGTTGGCGCTCAGTTTCCGGAATTCAATCAGGCGACCTGCCGGGCAGTGAAACGGTTTTTCCTGCTGAGAAGCTCCCGGTAGAAGGCCAGGGTCCGCTCGCACATGGTGTTCATCGTATAGGTCGAGTTGACCGCTGCTTGACCGGCTGCCCCAAAGGCTGCCATCTTGTCAGGAGAGCTCAGCGCCTCATCAAGGGCTGATGCAAGTTCTTCGACCATTCCCGGCTGCACGAGCCAGCCTGTTTTACCGGGGACCACTGTTTCCAGGCTGCCTCCATGGGCAGTAGCGACCACCGGTTTGCCCATGGCCATCGCCTCTATAGTCGTTCGACCAAATGCCTCGGGTTCATTTGATGAAGCTGAGACTACAATATCAGCGAGCATCAGCGCTGCAGGCATGTCGTCGCAATGCCCGACGAGCCGTACCTTTGCAGTCAAATCCATTGTACTGATCAATTGCTTCAGTTCCCCCGTGAAACCGGGATTATCTTCGAAATCACCAACAATGAGTGCCTGAAAGTCGTGATGTTTCAATAGTCCCAGCGCCTGGATGAATAAATCCTGCCCCTTGAGTCTGGTCAGCCGTCCCGGCAGCATAATGACCGGCCGCTCAGCACGTATCTGCCATGCATCACGATATGCTTGCACGCTTCTGGTATCAACTTTTGACGGGTCAAACTTTTCCTTGTCTACACCCCGAAAAATAAGCTCGATATCTTTTTCCACCCCATACGCTTTTTTGATATGTTCCTCGATGCTTCGCGAAATGGCGATGATCCCCATACCTTTGGTCATGATCGCACTGTAACTGTTGACCGAATAAAAACCGTGGAAGGTGGTGACCAGCACAGGACGATGCTTTTCAGGCAGTGATTTCCAAACCATATAGCCAACCCAGGCGGGCATTCTGGAGCGCAGGTGGAGCACATCGACTTTTTCTTTCTTCAGCAGCCTCCTGAGCGGCAAAAAATATTTGATGACCAGCGGACTCTTCGATCCGACTTTCCAGTCTATATGGCGGCTGCCCTCTGCTTTGAGCTGATCAACCATGCGCCCGCCGCCCGAAATAACGATGGAATGATGGTTATTCTCCGCCAGATACCGGCCAATCTCAAGCGTACCGCGCTCTACCCCGCCGCTCTCCAGTTCCGGCAGCATCTGCACGACGGTCAGTCTTTCGCCCGTGGTTCGCCGCTCTTTCTCATCTAAGAGCTGCTGATAGAGCTCGAACGTCCTTTCACACATCCGGGTGGCGGTAAACTGCTGCTCGACCCAGGTTCGGCCGTTTTGACCGATAACAGGCAACTGAGCTCTGGCGCTGAGAACCTCCCTGAGCGCCTTGGCCATAGCTCCCGGATCACCCGGATCCACCAGCCAGCCGGTCTCCTTGTCCTTCACTGTCTCGAGGCTGCCGCCGTGCCTGGTTGCAATGATAGGCCGCGCCATAGCCATCGCCTCGATGGCCACTTTGCCAAAGGCTTCAGGCTGGCTTGAGGAGGCCGAGACGACCAGATCGGCAAGCAGCAGAGCAGCCGGCATATCAGTACAATGTCCGACGAGTTTCACCCTTTCGTCAAGCCCGTTGGCGGATATTTGTTCTCTGAGCTTGCGGGTGTACGATGAATTCTCCTCGGTATGGCCGACGCAGACAGCAAGAAAATCGAGGTCCTTTATTCTGATAAGGGCTTCGATAAAGACATCCTGACCCTTCCACATGGTCAACCGCCCGGGCAGCATTATGATCGGCCGGCCGTCTTCGTCGAGTCCCCAGGAATGTCTCAGTTTCTCAAGACGATGAGGTTCTACGTTCTCGGGGTTGAATGCAGTTTCGTCGTAGCCGCCGTGTATCAGGCTGATTTTCTCCTCCTCGACCGTATAGTTGTCGAGGATATGGTCCCTGATGACTCCGGAGACTGCAATAACCCGCTCACCCTTTGTCATGATGGTCGAGTAGCTGTTCACCGAGTAAAAGCCGTGAAAACTTGTAATCAGTGCCGGTTGCACGGACTCGGCCAGGGTTTTCCAGGCCAGAAAACCGATCCAGGCCGGGAGCCGGGAACGAAGATGGAGAATATGTACCTGCTCGGTGATGATAAATTCACGCAGCTTGGGAATGTATTTCAGACAGCGGGTATTCTTTGAGCCGACATCTTTCCAGGTGACATGCTCGACTCCGTTATTATCCAGATTGGCGACGAGACGCCCCCCAGCGGAAATGACAATCGATCGATGCCCCATTCGGGACAGGTATATGGCGAAATCACAGGTTTCGCCCTCTACACCGCCCTCGTCCATTTCAGGGACAATCTGTACTATGGTAAGTTTTTCGGCCACCATCTTCTCAAAATTTCTTTTGCACAGCGGTCAGCTTCATCAAGCGCTTCGAAGCTGTCTGGTTCAATACCTCCCTGCAGATAGCGCTCGAGTGAAATGACCAATTTTTTGTCCTGCAGATAATCAAGGCTTCTCTGAAACTTGTTTGTTGCTTTCTTCCAGGCAACGGGTATAAACCCAACCCGGCAACCGGCCGAGAGTGCTTCATACACCATCGAGATCGAGTCAGCGGTCACCCAGGTCCAGCCATTGGTGCGGTATTGTCCTTCCAGCCATCCCGACGCTGTCGCCGAAAACGGCAGAAAAGTCACCTGATCGAATTCAGCCGATATGCTTTCCAGCAAATTCTCCGTGTGCGGAGGCGTCCGGGGAGAGCTCGATACCATCCATTGACACATATGGTCCTGCTTGACCAGCCGTAAAATATCAGCAGTGACTCCAGCACCATCCCAGAGATGTGACTGATTATCTTCACCCCCCACCAGGATGAGACGCCGGGAAGGATCATGCTCATCAGATCTGTTTGACACATTGGGCGGCCCAACGGTGACAAAAATATTGCCGGTGCTGCGGGGACGGTCATGGTACGGGATAAAACAGACATCGAACCGGCCCAGAAGATGGGCGGGAGGAGTCATGCAGGTTATGACCTTCGCCCTGTTGTTTTTTGCCGCGGCAAGCATCGGTATATGTGTTCTGCTGCCGGTACCGATGATCAGATCTGTGTCGGAATCGATATTACCGATTCTGGAGTGCCCCAGGTTAAACACATATCGGAGATGCGAGCCGAACTCGGCCAGGCCGTGACGGCGGGCGACAAGCACTTCCTGCACTGACACATCGATATAGCGCTGCAAAGCCTGGATGATGCCCCATGACTGCTTCTCATGGCCGGGGCGGCCGTCGCTGAATAAGAATGCCTTCACGATCTGTTTGACAGCCGATAGATATAAAAGCTACCTTGAAAATTTTTCTTTTCGCCCGAACTCTGCGTTGCACAATAATATTGTATCCTCAAAATATCAGCCATATGCCTGCGATACAATGTACATGTGCGCCTTTATTTCGAGCAAAAATCCTGATTTTACAAGGTATCCGAAAGTCTCCTGAACTGTTGAAAATTGTTTAGCGCGGTGGCGGCTGACCGGGTTTTCTGACGTTGCCGCCGGCAAGCTTGACCGTTATCTGGTTGGATTTTTTCAAACGTGAGGTCATGGTCGAAAACAACTGGGCGGAAATTTCCGGATATTTATTGATGATTTCATGGAGCTTATCGCCTGGAAAACGTTTGACCGTAGAACGGCCCTTGGAAATTACCGACGCAGATCTCGAGTCTCCCGATATCGCAGCCATTTCACCGAAATATTCTCCTGGTTCGGTCAATTCGGCGATCTTTTTGCCCCCCTTGACGATGGTCAACGAGCCCCTGACAAGTATGTAGAAATCAATATCGGTATTGCCCTCGCGGATAATCATATCACCGTCTTCATACACCTCTTCATCCGGATTAATCAGATAAGCAGGCATACTCTCTTCATGAGCGACGGTGCGCCGCATGGCTTCATCTATACTGGTGACCCCCTGCCGCACTTTCTGCAGCGCCGCCTCTCGAAGGGGCGTCATACCCTCTAGAATGGCGATCTTACGCAGTTGGTCTTCAGGGACTTCAGCACTGATCGCCTTGGCAACCTCGTCGGTGACCTCCATCAATTCGAAAAAACCAACCCTGCCGCGGTAACCAAGCCCGTTGCATTCGGGACAACCGACGGGGCCGTAGATAACCAGATCATCGAGTTCGTCTTCATGGAATCCGACCTGCAGCAGTTCCTCCTCGGAGTAGCGCATCTTTTTCTTGCAGTGTTGGCAGAGACGGCGCCCCAGTCGCTGGGAAAGCACCATCGTCACCGATGAGGCGATCATGTAGGGCGGTACTCCGATGTCGACCAGACGGCCAATAGTTGCGGCACTGTCGTTGGTATGCAGGGTCGAGAAAACGAGATGGCCGGTCATGGCTGCTTTGATGCCGATCTCAGCCGTTTCGTAGTCGCGTATCTCACCAACCATGATGATGTCGGGATCCTGGCGTAAGAAAGCTTTGAGAGCGGCAGCGAAAGTCATGCCGACTTCCTGGTTGACATTGACCTGGTTGATGCCTTTGAAACTGAACTCGACCGGATCTTCAGCGGTCAGAATTTTTATATCCTCGTTATTGAGAGAGTTCAGCGACGAATAAAGCGTTACCGTTTTACCGGATCCGGTTGGGCCGGTGACCAGCAGCATCCCCTGCGGTCTTGCCAGACAGCGCTTGAGCATCTCGAAGGTCTCCGCTTCGAAGCCAAGCTGGGTCAAATCCACATTCAACGCACTCTTGTCGAGGATACGCAGAACAACCGACTCGCCAAAAAGGGTCGGCAGTGAAGAGACGCGAAAGTCGACAGCCCGGTTCTTGCCCATCCTCATCTTGATACGACCGTCCTGCGGAACGCGGCGCTCGGTGATGTCGAGGCCCGCCAGGATCTTGACCCGGGCGATCATCGCATTTTTGATGGTCAGCGGCAGGTTCATCGATTTAAACAATGAGCCGTCCTTGCGATACCGAACCTGCATCGAACGTTCATACGGTTCGATGTGAATATCGGAGACCTGATCCTGAACCGCCTTGACCAGAATACCGTTCACCAGCTTGATGATCGGTGCGTCCGAAGCGGCGAACTGGTCGAAGTTGTCATCCTGGACGCCGCTGTCTATTTCGAAATCATCGGCTGCTTCTGCGACGATGGCGCCAAAGTCGTCTACTTCGGTGATGGAGAGCTCATCGTCCATCTCCTCGCCTCTGGAAAAGAAAGACTGGGCTTCTTCCTCGTCGATCCCGTAATATTTTTTATAGGCTTCGACGATATCTTTTTCGGTCGACACACAGACGGACAACTCCTTGTTGAGTTCATCCTGCAGCTCTTCGACAGCCGCCGCGTCGGAAGGCTCGGCCATGGTAACCTGCAGGGTGTTGCCGGCCATTCGCAGCGGAAAGGCCATGTACTCCTTGGCCAGTTCATACGGCATTAGCTTGATGGCATCAGGACTCGGCGGCTCATTTTTAATCACCGCCGGAATGTAGTTGTGATGCCTGCTGAGAAAATTGAAGACGGTATCTTCGTCGATAAATTCGAACTGGCGCAGCACGGCGCTCATCCGTGTTTTATTCTTCTGCACCTCTTTCTTGGCGGTTTCAAATTGAGTAGCCGTTATATACCCGGCTTTACTCAACAATTCTCCAATTTTTACCCGCCCGGCACCGGACTGGTCCTTAACTGTTTTCTTGATCGACGAACGCCGTTGTCGTGCAACATTTCCGGAAGTGGCCATAATTCCCTGCAAAAAAAAAGGTGTAATATCAATAAGCAGACTCTAACTTATCTATATTACACCTTTCTTACGAAAAATACTAATAATCGATCTTAAAAAACTCCTTCAACTTTACCGGTCTCGACATCGACATCAACACGTTTGAAGGCCGGGTTTGAGCCGGTACCCGGCATGAGGCTGATTGCTCCCGCAACCGGTACGATAAAGCCTGCACCGCCGTAGGTGAGAACCTCGCGAATAGAAAGTCTCCAGCCTTTCGGTACACCCTTGAGGGCCGGGTTGTCCGAGAGCGACAAATGGGTCTTGACCATGCACATTCCCATTTTGGCCAGTTCGGGATCCGCCTGAATCCTGTCGATGGCACGGTTAGCCTCGTTTGAATAGTCAACGCCGTCGGCACCGTATACTTCTTTGGCGATGAGTTCGATTCTCTCTTTGATCGGCATATCCAGCTCGTAGAGGAACTTGAACTCGGTCTTGTCCTCGCAGGCTTCGACAACGGTTTCGGCGAATTCGATCGCCCCGTCCCCGCCTTTCTCCCAATGCCGGGAAAGGGCCACGCGCGCACCTTCAGCCTCACAGAGTTCACGTACTTTTGCGATCTCGGAGTCGGTATCGGTGTAGAAAGCGTTGATGCAGACAACCGGGGAAATTCCAGCTTTGCGTACTGTACGGATGTGATGGATCAGATTGTCGCAACCCTTGGCTACCCATTCGACATTCTCCTGGCTGTATTCTTCCGGCATCGGCTTACCGGGAACGGGTACCGGAGCTCCGCCGTGACACTTGAGCGCGCGAATGGTGGCAACGACCACCGCACAGTCAGGTACGAGGCCGGAATAACGGCATTTGAGGTTCCAGAATTTCTCAAAGCCGATGTCGGCACCGAAACCGGATTCGGTAACATGGTAGTCCGCAAGTTTCAGGCCGACCCGATCGGCGATGATCGAGCTCTGGCCGATGGCGATATTGGCAAACGGACCGGCATGGACGATAACCGGCTGACCTTCGAGCGTCTGCATCAATGATGGATTGAGCGCATCGACCATCCAGGCGGTCATGGCGCCGGCGACCTGCAGATCCTCGGTGGTGACCGGCTTGCCCTTCTTGGTGTAAGCGACAACTATCTTACCCATGCGTTCACGCATGTCCTTGAGATCCCGGGCTACCGAGAGAATAGCCATGACCTCGGAAGATACAGCGATACCGAATTTGGAGCGCATCATGAAGCCGTCCGACTTGCCGTTCACCCCATCGATACCTATGATGATATTGCGCAGCGCCTGACAGCAGAAGTCCATGATCCAGCCCATTTCAACATTGGTCGGGTCGATGTCAATCCTCTTCATACCCGAGAGTCTTTCGAGCTGCTCATCGGTATAATTTCTCTCATGCTGTAACCGCGACGTCAGCGCGACCATCGCCAGGTTGTGCGCGTTCATAATGGCGTTGATATCACCGGTGAAACCAAGAGAAAACGGGGTCAGCGGTATGCACTGGGCCAGGCCGCCTCCGGCGGCGGAGCCCTTGATATTCATGGTCGGTCCGCCGGATGGCTGACGAATAGCGGCGCAGACGTTTTTGCCGATTTTTCCAAGGCCCTGGACCAGCCCCATCGAGGACGTGGACTTACCTTCTCCCAGGGGGGTTGGCGAAATTGCGGTCACGTCTATGTACTTGCCGTTGGGTCTGTCCTTCAGCCTGTCGAGAACTTTACGGAAATCGATTTTTCCAATTGAATGACCATGGGGCAGGAGTTCTTCCTTGGTCAAGCCAAGTTTTTCTCCGACCTCATAAATCGATAGCATCGTTTTTTCAGCGTCCTGTGCAATTTCCCAATCAGCATGTTTTGTCGGATCCAGAGCCATTGAAAACCTCCCTTTCGTCGCAGAGTTTAGTGTGGTGGACTGCCTAGAATAACGGCCTACAGGTGAACCCTATAACGGTTCGGACTACCATGTAAAGTAGCGATGATAACACAAATAAAATGGACTCAACAGCAAATTCACCGGTTTTCTCACCTTTCTTGGACAAACTGCTGAAATAAAAGCTTCGTAATCGAGAGAAATGCTTTCGGCGGGCAGACTCCTTCAAACAGATAGGAGAAAAGGTGTGGTATTCGTCGCGTCGCTGCGATTGGAGCAATAAGGCCTAAACGGTGCCGGCGGGCAATCGCGACAGAGGTTTCCGCCGGCATCGTCTGCTGACAGCTACTGCTCCCCGGGCCAGAACGGGGACATCTCCCGGAGTTCGGCAATAATAGCCGGCATTTTCTCGAGCACGAAATCGATCTCTTCTTCAGTGTTGTAGACGCTCAGTGAGAAACGGATCGACCCATGTGCAGCGGTGAACGGCACCCCCATGGCACGCAGGACGTGGGAAGGCTCAAGAGAACCGGATGTACATGCCGACCCCGATGAGGCACAGATATTATGCCTGTTCATATGCAGCAGGATGGCCTCGCCTTCGACATATTCGAAACTGATGTTGGTCGTATTCGGCAGACGCTGCTCTTTGTTGCCATTGAGAAGCGACCGGGGAACCGTGTTCAGCAGGCCTTCTTCGAGTTTATCGCGCAACTGCTTGACCCTGGTGTTTTCTTCGTCCATCTTCTGCTGAGCAAGCTCACAGGCAGCACCGAGGCCGATAATCGAGGCCACATTTTCAGTACCCGCTCTTCTGCCGTGCTCCTGGTGCCCTCCTGACATGAACGGGGCAAAAGCCGTTCCGCGCTTCACATAGAGGACGCCGACTCCTTTCGGGGCGTGAAGTTTGTGACCTGAAAGCGACAGGTAATCGATATCGAGCTGCTGAAGATCGATCGGAATCTTGCCGACCGCCTGAACAGCATCGGTGTGAAACAGGATTCCCCGGTCCCTGGCGGCCCGGGCCATCTCCGGAATCGGCAGAATCACGCCGGTCTCATTGTTTGCCCACATGACACTGGCGATGGCGGTATCTTCGCTCAGCGCATCGAGGTATTCGTCGAAATCGACAAGCCCTTCTTCGGAAACCTTGAGCATCGTCACCCGGTATTTGCTGCCGGTCATCGAGCTCAGGTTTTCACACAGGTTTTTAACCGCCGGGTGTTCAACCCGGGTCGTCACTACGTGCCGTTTATCGGGGTTGGCGCGCAGGGCTGAAAGAATCGCGGTGGAATCACTCTCGGTTCCGCAGCTGGTAAAGACCAGCTCCGAGGACTCGCAGCCGAGCAGCTCGGCAACCTGCCGGCGGGCTTTATCGACGGCTGAGCCGACCTGCCCCCCGAAGGTATGCATGCTCGAGGGGTTGCCGTAGAGCTCGGTGAAATAGGGAGTCATGGCTTCAAAAACTTCAGGGGCAACCATGGTGGTTGCATTGTTATCCAGGTAGACAACCTTGTTGGCAGCCATCACTTCTCTTCCTCAACTATCAGAGTTTCCAGAACCTGTTCCCGCAGTTTCTTCTCGACAAGTTCCTTGATCGTGGTTTCAGATTTGGCACAGCTGGTACACTGTCCGCGCATCGAAACAATGACGAAATCGCCGTCAACATCGATCAGTTCGATATCACCGCCGTCAAGACGGAGGCCGGGCCTGACTTCCCGCTCCAGAACATCTTCGATCTTCTTGATCTTCTGAAGCGTGGTCATCCGTTTGGGCTTCTTCTCTATCTCGACCATCTTCAGCCCTTCAGTCATCGACTCGCGCAGCAGATCTTCGAGCTTATCTTCACACTTGCCGCAACCGCCCCCTGCTTTGGTGAAGTTGGTGATTTCCTCGACAGAGCGCAGATTCGATTCCCTGATCGCCCGCTTAACTTCAATATCGGTAACGCCGAAACACTCGCAGACGATCTCCCCTTCCGCCGAAGGCAGCGTTTCACCACGATAATCGGCAATGGCTGCTTCGAGCGCTTCCCTGCCCATTACCGAGCAGTGCATTTTTTCTTTGGGCAGACCCCCGAGAAAATCGGCGATGTCCTCGTTGGTAATTTTTTCAGCCTCGCTGATCGTCATGCCTTTGATCATTTCGGTCAAAGCTGATGAGGAGGCGATCGCACTGGCACAGCCAAAGGTTTTGAATTTGGCGTCGACAATGCGGTCGTCTTCGATTTTCAGTGTCAACTTCAGCGCATCACCACAAGCCAGCGAACCGACATCTCCGGTGCCGTTCGCATCTTTTACTTCTCCGACATTACGAGGATTCTGAAAATGTTCGGTTACCGTATCGGTATAGAGCCACATGGCGTTTACTCCTGGTCTATTGGTTGTTGGTTACCATAATCATGCCATCTGACAATAATACCTGGCGGATGATTTGCAACCTTCAGAGGCCCTGTCGAAAGCAGTTCCGTTCTATATATTTCAGACAAGACCTGTACTCAGTCCAGCAGCCCGATCTCCGCCAGCATCGCCCGCGCTGCGGCGACCAGATCTTCGGTTCCATCAGGGTCTCGCGACTCCACATAGAAACGCACCTTCGGTTCGGTACCCGAAGGCCGTATCATAAGCCAGGAGTCATCCTCAAAGATCATCTTTCTGCCGTCGATGCTGATGACCTCTTTGATATGCTTCTCTTCTGAGCCGACCATGAGGGCTGTCCCGACTCGATACTTTTCCAACCCTGAAAGCGCCTCAAGCAGCGCATCCCCCTTGAGGCTGACCTCGATCCCGTCACGATCGGGATAAAATGCACCATATATTTTATCCATCTCCCGTTTGATATCCCCAAGGTTCGTTCCGGTGGCAAGCACCATATCCAGTGCAAGGAGCAGACCGATATAGGCATCTTTTTCGGGTGTATGGCCGATGATTGATATCCCGTCCGACTCCTCGAAATAGACCAGCGCCTCACCGATCACCGGTTTGAATTCCTTGAAGCCGACTCTGGTTTCAAAAACTTTCTCGCCTAACACGGCGGCGACGCTGTTGGCCAGATTGGAGGTCGCCACCGTCTTGGCCACCATGCCGCGCAGCTTCTTATGCTCATGCAGATAATGATAGGCCATCGCGCCAAACTGATTCATACTGATCTCGGTTTCTCCGTCGGTGAAGCGAATCCGGTCTGCATCGGGGTCGATAATTGCGCCGACCTTGAGTTTTTTGTCCGAGGCCTGAAGCCGCTCAATAACCCGGCGCATGTTTTCAGACGACGGCTCCGGCGCAATACCGCCAAAGGTCGGATCGGTCTCCCCGCGCAGCAGTTCCAGGCGGTGCGAGGCCGGGCCGAAGAGACGCTGCAGATGAATACGGGAAGCCCCGTGTACGGAATCGATCACCACACCGATACCATCATTATCTGCCAGCTCTTTGAGCAGAGCTCGATAATCGATTCGATGCACCGCCTGGCTGCGCTCAACCAGCTGCTGCCAGAGCGCCAGCGAATCGGTTGGCAGCTGCCTGCCCTTCACTTCCGCCGATTCGGCAATCGATCCGGGTGCGAGTGCCGCACGCTTTCGTGCGTTTTCAGTGATGATTGCGGTCAGCTCTGAGGCTGCCGGCCCGCCGTCGGCAGCATTATATTTGAACCCTGAATAATCGAGCGGGTTATGGGACGGCGTCAGGTTGATTGAAAATGCCGCCTGCAGCTCGAGCAGCGCCGCGGATAACACGCCGGTGGTTGACTCACCGCAGAAATAGACGTTGAAGCCGTTTTTTATCAGTGTCTCTGCCACGCTATCACCAAAGATCTCAGCTCCGAAGCGGTTGTCCCAGCCCACCAGACAGCCGCGCTCGCGCGCCTCTGCAAGCGATGACACCCCGAGCGGTTCATGCAGTGCGGGATTGGCATCCGCCATCCGGTAGAGATCAACGATCCCTTCGGTAACCGCGATGACCGACCCGCTGTAGACATCTTTACCAAGAATCCCGCGCCACCCTGAAGTTCCGAAGGTAATTTCGTTTTTCGGCCTCCCCCGGGTGGTCAGGATTTCGTCTTTGACCAGCTCATAGACCTCGTCAATAACCTGCTGCACCTCCGGTTCGGAGGGCTTCAAGCGCAGCAGTTCACGGATCAGGCCGAAATAGTCGCTGGCTTTGTGGTCATTCTCCACCAGATACTTCTGGCGCAGGACTTCTACCAGATAGTTCTCCTTCATGATCAAACCTTAAGTAAACGTGAAAAGCTTTTGTCCGAATCTTCACTTGAAAATTAAACACGCTGAGAAACCGGTAAACGGCTACAACTGATCGCCCTCTTCAAGCTTTTTCGCCTTATCGATGAGCATGACAGGGATATCATCGATAATTTCATAGAGCAGCCGGCACTGGCCGCAGATCAGACCGTTCTCATCGTCTGTTAAGGAAATCGGCCCTTTGCATTTGGGGCAAGCCAGGATGTCGAGCAGATCTTTATTTATCATTGTCAACCTCTCAAGAGTTTTGTCAGCCAAAAGTGATACCGGCGGCCGCTCTGGTTGTATAAGTCATGGACCAACCCGAGGGTACATGATAGAATAGCAGAATTAATAGATATTGTCCTGAAAATCATCCAGCGGAAATCAATCATGAGCAGATCAATCGGCTGTATCGGCGGCGGCCAGATGGCAGAGACGATCATCACGGGCCTGCTGAATTCTCAAAGCTGTGCAGCCGAACGGGGAAAAAGCTGATGCGTCACGTCGATTCATTTACGCGAACCATCGACGATTTTCAGGTTCGCCGGGTCGGTATTATCACCAAAAAAGATAACGACGCCGCAGCCGAGTATGGCGGACGTCTGCAGGCCTGGCTTGCAGGCCAGTCAATCAGCACCGTCATGAACAGTCTGACGTCCGATCTCGACATCGCGGTAATCCTGGGCGGCGACGGGACCCTGCTGCACGTTGCCGAAACAGCCGCCCGGCACGAAATTCCGGTGATCGGCATCAATCTCGGCAATCTTGGTTTTTTAACCGAACTGACCGAAAAAGAAACCGAACCGGCCCTGCGGCGGATCATCGGCGGAACCGTGACCATGGAGCTGCGCTCGATGCTCAAGGCCCGGCTGGTCAGTGGTTCAGAAACATCGGAGTTTCGCTACGCCTTAAACGATGTGGTGATCAGCAAAAACGCCGCCGACCGCCTGCTCTACCTGTCGACCAAAGCAGATAGGGATTACATTACCACATACAAGGCGGATGGACTGATCCTGTCCACCCCGACCGGGTCCACCGCCTACTCGCTTTCAGCCGGCGGCCCGCTTGTTCACCCCGGGCTGCAGACGACCCTGGTCACCCCGATCTGTCCGTTTATGCTCAGCAGCCGGCCGATTATCCTGCCGCCGGACAAAACGATCAGTTCCGAACTACTTGCCAACGACCCCGATGCGGCGGCAGATATCATTATCGACGGCCAGAAAGGCTGGGAGATGAAACCGGGGGATATTCTCGAAGTGGCCCAGGCGGAGCACCCGCTGCATCTGATTATATCAACGGAAAACGACTATTTCACGATCCTCAGAAACAAATTGAAGTGGGGCGGATACGGCTGAGATAAGCCCCACCTATTTCTGCTTTTTTATTCCGTACTTCTTCATCTTATACTGCAGCAGACTCTTGGTGATGCCCAGCTGTTCCGCGGCCCGCGCCTGAACATGACCGGTTTTATCCAGGGCGCGCTTCAACAGACGCTCCTCGACGGTGTAGAGCACATCATTGAGTTCCACCGATTCCGGAATGAAATCGAGAATGTCGACATCGCGGCTCCACTCCGAGCTTTTGTCAATAGACACCGACTCAGGCTGCACGTCATCGGCATCGATGATGTTATCGTTGCACAGAATGGCGGCACGCTCGATGGTGTTTTCCAACTCTCTGACATTTCCTTCCCAGGGCAGGTTGACCAGCAGCCGTAACGCCTCGGGGGAAATCTCCAGGCCCTCTTTACCCAGGTTCGAAGCGCTCTTCTTGATAAAGTGCTCGACCAGAAGCGGAATATCATCCATGCGATCGCGCAGTGCCGGCAAGGCCATATGGATAACATTTAAGCGGTAGAAAAGATCTTCGCGAAAACGTCCCTGCTGCACCTCTTCCTTCAGATCTTTATTGGTCGCACTGATGATCCGAATATCCACGTCGATGGTCTGATTACCGCCGGTCCGTTCAAAATTTTTCTCCTGCAGCAGCCGCAGCAGCTTGGATTGCAGCGACAGCGGAATCTCACCGATCTCGTCTAGAAATATGGTCCCGTTATTGGCGGTTTCAAAACGGCCCTTGCGCATCGCCGCTGCATCACTGAAAGCTCCTTTTTCATGTCCGAAAAGCTCACTTTCCAGCAAATTTTCCGTCAACGCCGCACAATTGACGGTGATAAACGGATATGGCTCGCGTGGACTGTTGACGTGAATGGCTTTGGCCACCAGTTCCTTGCCGGTACCGCTCTCACCGGTAATCAGGACCGATGCAGGGGTCGGGGCCACCTTTTTGATCAGCTCATAGATCTGAATCATCTGAGGATTCTTGCCGATCATCGTGTCGAAACCCGAACGCTGCTTCATCTCTTCGCGCAGTCTGATATTTTCTTTGATCAGGCTGTAGTGACTGACAGCGCGGTTGATGGTGGCGATCAGTTCGTCGTTCGAGAACGGTTTGGCAAGATAGGAGAAGGCACCGGCCTGCATCGCCGCAACCGCTTTATCGACCTCGGCATAGGCGGTAATGATGATCACCGGTAAATCGCTGTTATAGGCTATTGCTTCCTGCATTAGAACAGAGCCGTCCTTACCGGGCATCTGCATATCGGTTATGATCAGATCGAGATCGACGTCCTTGACAACTGCCAGCGCCTCGTCGGTACCCGGTGCGGTGTAGACCTCAAAACCTTCATCCCGAAGAAGTTCGGAGAGAACGACCAGATAATTGGGTTCGTCATCGACGACCAGTATGGTAGGCCTTGGAATCATCGCTATATCACTTCCCGTCTCAGTTGATGGTTTATCTCGAGTTGCTCGAGCAGATGGTACGGCACCGGATTACCGTTTTTCCCGGCCATTGCCGTATCCGGCCTGATATCACCGTGATAATCGCTTCCGCCTGTTTCAAAGAGTCCATGCTTGGCCGCCAGACGATGCAGCTTGTTCAAAAAGGACCCGCGCTGGTTCGGGTAATAGGTTTCGATCCCGTCAAGGCCAAGTACTTTTAAACGCTCGAACAATTCATCAAGAAGCGGCACCGAGCGGCTGATCTGGGCCGGGTGAGCAAGAACGGCGCTGCCGCCGCTCTGATGGATCAGCTCGATAGCTTCCTGCACCTGGTAAATGAAGCGCGGAGCATAGCCTTTCTTACCTTTGCGCAGATAGAGCGCAAAGGCCTGGTCGATATCTTTGACGATGTGTTTCTCCACCAGCAGACGGGCAATGTGCGGCCTGCCGGTCTGTCCGGTCGAGGAGATCGTATGCAGTTCTTCTTCGGAGACATCGAGACCGAGATCAGACAACTTCTTAATAATTACACCATTGCGCTGTTCCCGCGATTCCTGCAGTAAACCCAGCTTTTCCAGGAGTTCGTTATCCCGGTGATCGAAACAGTAGCCCAGCAGATGAAAATGGAAATCATCGAGATAGACGCTGAGTTCCACGCCGGAGATAACCTTTACACCATGATCTGCCCCTGCTGCAATCGACTCGGCAGTGCCGTCAACCGTATCATGATCGGTAATCGAAACAGCTCTGATTCCGCTCTCACGGGCCATCTTAACAAGCTCTGCGGGAGTAAACGTCCCGTCGGAGAAGGTGGAATGCAGGTGTAGATCAATCATGTCTCTCTAGGGTGCCTTGCAAAATTCGTCGGCCGCACAAACCAGTATGGAGCAACAGTGCTATGGACTTTGTATTACTCATCGTGATCGTTAACCATAATCGTCGTCATTTGTCTTATCAAGCTGTAAGGATCACAAATAATTATGGGCTCTTGACAGGCAGCGTCTCAGATCGCTGGACAAAACCTCGATTGACCTGCTAGAGTATGCCTGATTTTCAGTCACTGTGAACACAAATCATGAATTTCCAATGATGCGCCTTATCGCCTGTTTCTGTAGTGCTTTCCTCAGCGCCTGCCTGACAGCATCCCTGCTTCGTGCCGAAGTCCCTGAACCGCTGCCCGGCAGCGCCGACTCGGTTGCTGCCTTTTACCGGTCTGAAGAGCGGCTGCAGCAGATGCTGAGACAAAAAGCGCTCGACTGGGGCGCGCCAATCTTCATCAGGATTTTCAAGGAACCAGGTGAGCTCGAGGTCTGGCTGCGCGGCCCTGATCAGCGCTTCTCGCTGTTCAAACGTTATATCATCTGCCGTTTTTCAGGGCAGCTCGGCCCTAAAGTACAGACCGGCGACAAGCAGGCACCTGAAGGATTCTATTCGGTCGGCCCGGGCCAGATGAACCCGTGGAGCAACAACCACCTCTCATTCAACCTCGGTTATCCCAACCTCTACGATCAAAGCCTCGGCCGCACCGGCTCTGCCCTGATGGTCCACGGCGGCTGTACCTCGGAGGGTTGCTTTGCGATGACCGATTATTATATGGACGAGATCTATACCCTGGTGGATGCCGCTCTTGCCCGAGGTCAAATGGAATTTCAGGTCCACATCTATCCGTTCAGAATGAGTCAGGAGAACCTGAACAAGCAGCGCAGATCACCCTGGTATTCATTCTGGAAAAACCTGAAGCGAGGCTATGATCTGTTCGAGTCTTACCGGCTCCCTCCTCGGGTTGATGTGCACGAAAACCGTTATGTGTTCAGTCACGACTACCGGCCGTATCTGACTCAGATCGATACCAGATAGGCAACATCTGATAAATTCAAGGTAGCTTTCAGTCAGAACTGCTTGTCCTGCAACCCCTCACGGTCAACAATGGTGATCTGCCGTCCATCCACCTGTATCAACCCTTCATCGCTCATCTTTGCAAATATCCTCGACAGGGTTTCGGGGATGGTCCCCAGCAGACTGGCCAGCTGTCCTTTTGATACCGGCAGGTGAATCACGTCGTTCTGCCCCTGCTCCTGCGCCGTGTAAAGCAGATACCCGGCCAGCCGGGCCGGCACCTCCTTGAGTGAGAGATTTTCGATCTGGGCAGCGAACTGACGCAGTCTTTTCGACAGGACGGCGAGCATATTCAGCGCAATCGACGGGTTATTTTCGATCAGGGCGACAAACGCCTTACGGGGAAAAAAATAAAGCGTGCTCTTGATAATGGCTTCAGCGCTGGCCGGAAACGGCTGGTTACTGAATACCGGGACCTCGCCGACCGGTTCTCCCGGGCCGAAAATGTGGAGAATATGCTCCTTGCCCATCGGGTTCATCTTGAAAACCTTTATCTGACCATCGCTGACCAGGTAGAAACCGTCCGCATCATCACCTTCGAAAAAAATCGTTTCGCCACGGGCATAGTTTTTTTCAAAAATCAATGGTGCGATCGCTCTTCGCTCTTCAGGGTCGAGCCCCTCAAACAACGACGTTGTCTCCAGGATTTCTTCTTTTTTCATCTCTATTGTATGGCGAATTTATTATAGTTGGGTAGTCCTGCAGCGGCTCCGGACGAGAGGGTGTCAACTCGAGCATGCCGCGCCAGCAGGGCCGTGATTGCGCCGAACAGGGACACAGAACATTAAATATGACAAATCATAGAAAAATTATCCACATCGATATGGATGCGTTCTACGCCTCGGTCGAACAGCTCGACAATCCTGAGCTGGCCGGAAAACCGGTGGTCGTCGGCGGACGACCCGATTCACGAGGCGTCGTTGCCGCCTGTTCCTACGAAGCACGCCGGTTCGGCATCCGTTCGGCGATGCCCTGTTCCCATGCCTATCGGCGCTGCCCCGATGCGGTATTTGTAAGGCCGAGAATGGCTCGCTACCGGGAAATTTCCGATCAGATCATGAATATTTTCAAACATTATACCGATATTGTCGAGCCGCTTTCTCTTGATGAAGCCTATCTCGATGTTACCGCCAACAAAAAGAACCAGCCCTCCGCCACCCTGCTGGCCCGTGAGATATGCAGGACGATTCATGAAAAAACAGGGCTGACAGCCTCTGCCGGTATCTCATGCAATAAATTCGTCGCCAAAGTTGCCTCCGATCTGAACAAGCCAAACGGCATCAGTTTGATTAAACCCGAGGCGGTGGAAGATTTTCTCGGCAGCCTGCCGATCCGCAAATTTCACGGTATCGGAGCAGTCACCGAAAAGAAAATGGAACAGCTCAACATCAGAACAGGTAAAGATCTGAGACGCTGCTCTCAGACCGACCTGGCAGACTATTTCGGTAAAAACGGCAGCTTTTTCTACAAGATCGTACGCGGAATCGATGAGCGCCCCGTGCGTACCTCGAGAATTCGAAAATCAATCGGCAGTGAACGTACGCTGAAGCAGGATATAACCGATACCGGCCAGATAGCCGATATTCTCGAGGCCCTGGTGGACAAGATTACCGAGGTGATGCAGGCCAGGCACATACGCTGCAAAACAATCACGCTGAAAATCAGATACCACGACTTCGTCACCATTACCCGTTCGATCTCCTGCCGGGACGCAATCGCTGAGAAGCATGTGTTCTTGTCGTTTATCCCCTCTCTGCTTGACAAAACCGAAGCGGGGTCACGGCCGATCCGGCTGCTTGGGGTTTCGGCATCCAACCTGCTTCATCAGGCAGAAAAAAGGCCCCGCCAACTCATGCTGCCGTTCTGAGTTCCCTGAAAACCATCCTCAAAATGTTTGACTTTGTTCGTCATCCGCCCGTTTGCAGAACCTCAGATCGTTGCTAATGTCTGATCCTGACTGTAGCTTCTGAGTATCTCAATTTATACGTGACTGATAACACACGAGGTCAGCATGGCAGTAATATTTCGTTTTATCGGCGGATTTTTGAAGACAACCTGGTCCGCAATTTCTTTTTTACGCGTGCTGTTTTTCAACCTGCTTTTTCTCGGTCTGCTGGTATTCATTTTCTACGCCTTTCTGGACACCGAGCCGGCGCTGATAAAAGACGATTCGATCCTGCAGTTGACAATTTCAGGTGCCATTGTCGAACAGCGCAGTCAGAGAGATCTGATCGGTGATTATGCCGGTCGTATGCTCGGTGTTTTCGAGAAACCGAGGGAAACGGTTCTGCAGGACATTGTCGATGTCATCCACGAAGCACGTGATGACTCCAGAATATCAGCCCTGTTGCTCGATCTCAAATATCTGGAGTCAGCCGGTCTCAACCAGCTGCAGACCATTGGTGCTGCTCTCGAGGATTTCAAGACCAGCAGCAAGCCTGTTATCTGTGCAGAGGATTATCTCAACCAGAGCCAGTATTATCTGGCTGCCCATGCCGACTCGCTTTTTCTCAACCCGATGGGCGGCGTCAACCTGCACGGTCTCGGTCTTTACCGGTTCTATTTCAAGGACGCGCTTGAAAAGCTGAAGATCAACTTCCATGTTTTCCAGGTCGGTTCCTACAAGTCGGCTCTTGAGCCGATCACCCGCAACTCGATGTCTGCTGAAGACCGGAGTCAGTCGCGGGAGTGGCTGTCGACTCTGTGGAACAATTACACCGCTGACGTTGCCGACCAGCGCTCGATAAAGCCTGCCGATATAGATTCCTACATCAATTCGATCCCGGAAAATCTCAAAAATGTCGGCGGGGATACGGCCAAACTGGCACTTCAATACGAGCTGGTCGATACATTGATGACCAGAGCCGAGGTCAGGGCCTTTCTTGCACTACAAGCCGGGTCCGATGAGCAGGGTCAGGTCAACATGGTCTCCTTTGACCAGTATCTGAGCCAGGTGGAACCGTCTTTTCAGGGAGGCAGCGGAACAGATCAGATTGGCTTGATCGTCGCCCAGGGAACCATCGTCGCCTCCCAGAGCCAGCCGGGAACCATCGGTTCGGAGACACTCAGCCGGCAGTTCCGCAATGCCCTCGAGGATGATCGCATCAAGGCAGTCGTGCTCAGAATCGACAGTGGCGGCGGTTCTGCCTTCGCATCGGAAATCATCCGCCAGGAAATCCTCAATTTCAAGAACAGCAATAAGCCGCTTGTCGTTTCGATGGGCACCTATGCAGCTTCGGGGGGCTACTGGATCGCAGCAGACGCCGACGAAATATGGGCGTCACCGACGACCTTGACCGGTTCAATCGGTATCTTCATGGCAATACCGACTTTTGAAGACGTCATGACCAAAGCCGGCATTCATCGGGACGGTGTCGGAACCACCAATCTCTCATCCGGGCTCGATATCAGCAGACCGCTCTCAGAGGAGGTCCGGGGTGCTATCGAGGCGACGCTGCATAATGGTTACGATCGTTTCATCTCTGTCGTGGCCGATGGTCGCGATCTTGACCGCGACCGTGTCGAGCAGCTTGCTCAAGGCAGGGTCTATGCAGGAGCGCAAGCCCAGGAGCTCGGCCTGGTCGATAACTTGGGTACTCTTGAGCAGGCAATCCGTGCCGCGGCCGAACGCGCCGGGCTTGCCGATTTCGGGGTGACAGCGATTCAGACCAGCACTACCTGGTGGGAACGATTATTTCCGGGCAGCGGTGCAAGGCTCCGTTTATTATTGTCCTCCACACCACTCGGGTCAGAGCTGCTGACACAGCTTGAACCGCTGTTCGACAGCGCCCGAAGTTTCTTGATTTTCCCTGACCCAAACGGTATGTATGCGCACTGTATGATCAACTATATTCAATAAACTCAGGTGACTTGAGAGATGATGAAACATTTCATATCAGCACTCTTTCTGATATCGACGCTATCGCTTAATCCGGAAGCACTATTTTCCAGTGATGTTTTCACTATTTCAGGCAACCCCTATGCTCCCCCTGTTGTCTGGGAAGAAAACAAGATGCTTCGCGGCGTAGCCCCGGATATTGCCACAGGAATTATGGACGAATTGTCGCTTCCCTTCACGGTGAAGGTATTCAGGGACTGGGAAGTCGTCCAGCAGGCAGCGAAAGAAGGCAGGGTCGATATGATCGTCTCCGCCTACGAGAACGATGCGCGCGCCGCCTATCTGAACTTTTCGATTCCCTTTCTTGCCCAGCAGAGCGTCATTATCGTAGAAAAGGGAAAAGAGTTTCACCTGAGCGGCTGGAGCGCACTGAAAGGCAAAAAAGGTGTTTCCGGCATCGGAGAAAGCTACGGTCAGAAATTCGATGCGTTCATCGCCGAAAACCTCGACGTCAGCTATTATCCGCTGGAGCGGGCGATAAAAAACCTGAACCGGGGGGAAGCTGATTATCTGATTATCGATCTTTATACGGCACTGATTTACACCTATCTCCTGCGCGGAGAAGACGCGATAACAATCCTCGACCCGCCGGTCACCGTCGAGAATTTCCATCTGGCCATCGCCAGGGATTCACCGCTTAATGAACACCTCGACGCGATCAACATGAAGCTGCAAGAACGGATTGACTCCGGTTCGGTCAAAGACCTGCTGATCAGTCATTTCGACCAATGGCAGAAGAAGATCACCCGTCAATCGGAATATATGCAAAAACTCGCCAGTCAGCAATCCGCCAACCAGGAGCAATACCTGAAGAATCAGGGTGAAATGGCGCGGCAAAGACTGCTTGGCACGATGACGGAGCGTGAAGGGCTGCCCTTAAGTGCCGAGTAGCACCATCGATACAGATTTTTTTTCATCAGCCTGCGCTGCTCTGATTTAAACTCCCAGAGCACTATCAACCGAGCCTGACGGCAGGTCTTCGCTCTTATGGAAAGCGCACCGATCGACGCTCTTTACCTGTGGCAGAAACTGATCTGGCCGCTGTGCCGCCTGTTGATTTTTATTTCGATCGGCCTGATCGTTGCAAACCTGCTCGAATCTCTGAACTGGACAAGACGCATCAGTGTCCTTGCCCGCCCGCTGATCAGGTTCGGGCATCTGTCAGAGCAGGTCGGAGCCGCGTTCTCGATGGCCATCGTCTCGGGCGTGGCGGCAAACACCATGCTGGCCGAAGCCTACGACAAAGAACAGATCAGTAAAAAAGAGCTGATTCTGGCCAATCTCTTCAATTCCCTGCCAACCTACTTTCTGCACCTGCCGACCGTCATCGTCATCACCCTGCCGCTGATCAAGGGCGCAGCCTTCATCTATGTGGGCATTACCCTCGGAGCAGCGCTGCTGCGCACATTGAGCGTCGTGCTTTTCAGCCGTTTTCTGCTGACCAGACCCGATGCAGCCGTCGATCTCAAAGATCCTGATCCAGTTAAAAATTCCTGGGCGGAAATCCTAAAAAAAACCTGGAAACGATTCAAGCGGCGAATGAAGAAAATCATCATCTTTACGGTGCCCATTTATATCGTCATCTTCATTATGAACCGGCTCGCTTTTTTTAATGCCGTCGAGTCTTTTCTGGCCGAGCACCTCGACTTCATTCCGTTTCTGACCCCGCAATCCATGGGTATCATCGCTTTGAACGTGGCCGCCGAGTTGACCGCCGGGCTGGCCGCTGCCGGGGCGCTGCTGCAGGAAGGGGTGATGAGCTACAACGAGGTCGTCTTCGCCCTTCTGATCGGCAATATCCTCTCATCGCCGATTCGGGCATTCAGGCATCAGCTCCCCTATTACGCCGGTATTTTCAAACCCGGACTGGCTCTGCAGTTGATTATCTGCAACCAGTCCTTTCGCATCATCAGCCTTATTATCGCTGCATCATGCTACTTTGTTGCGGTTCTCGCCCGGCTCCAATGAGTCTGACCGTAAGCTTGACAGTTGACAAATGTCAGGGATGCCGGTAAACCTGAGCAGACAGGTACCAGATAATTTCAGTACTGGTTTAAAAGGGAATTCCGTGTAATTCGGAAACGGGCCCGCCGCTGTAACCGGGACGAACGCTGCATTATGCCACTGACACGATCGGTTGGGAAGGCGCAGCAAGTAGACTGAACCGGAAGTCAGAAGACCTGCCTGATGCAATGTCCCGCTCGAGGCAACGTGCGGCTGACAGAAAAGATACGGAGAAAAAAGGGCGTCCCCGGATCAGCAATGATCCGGGGATTTTTTTTGCGGCAGAATTTTTCTCTTGGCACATCAGTTGCGGCACCTTACAGAACCTGTTGACCCATATCGGAAATGACCGAAATCGTGGACAATTCTTCGCTCTTTAAATCTCGCAGAGGTATGAAGCCACTCTGGTATCTGGTTCTGTTGTCATCTGTACTCATCGGTGCAATCATTTTTTCTGCCGGACTTGGCTATATCGACATATCCCCCACTGAAATCCTGCAGATTATTTCAGCGCGCTTCGGGTCACCGCTGCCGGACAGTCTTGACCCCGGTTATCCGTTCGTGATCCTGGAGGTGCGGCTGCCCCGTATTCTGACTGCGGTCCTGGTTGGCGGCGGCCTGGCCGTCGCCGGCTGCACCTTTCAGTCACTGCTGCAGAATCCGCTGGCCGACCCGTACACGCTCGGCATTTCTTCCGGCGCTGCCTTTGGCGCGTCTATTGCTATCTTCCTGCTGATCGCCGGTGTTTCCCTGCCCGGTGCGTTCTTCATACCACTGCTGGCCTTCGGCGGCGCCCTGTTCACCCTGTTTGTCGTTTTTTCTCTGGCCTCGCCGAGCGAGCGGCTGTCGTCCAACAGCCTGATCCTGGCAGGAATCATAGTTTCGGCAATTCTGTCCGCCGGTATCAGCCTGATCAAGTTTCTGGCCGATGAACAGGTGAACGCCATCATCTTCTGGCTGATGGGTAGTTTTATCGGCAAAGACTGGTCAGATGTTTTTCTCCTCACCATCCTGGTTATACCATGTACGCTGCTGCTGATCGCCTATGCGCGGGAACTTGACATCATGACCTTTGGAGATCGAACCTCTGAAGCACTTGGCATCGAGACAGGAAAAATCAGAAAACTCTTACTCATCATTGCCTCGCTGTCGACGTCCGCCTGTGTAGCCGTTTCCGGCATCATCGGCTTTGTCGGTCTGATCGTTCCCCATTTCGTCAGAATGATTCTCGGCCCCTCCAACCGGCTGCTCCTGCCCTGCAGTTTTCTCTGCGGCTGTATTCTGCTGCTTGGCGCCGACACCCTGACCAGGGTCTACCTGCCGACCGAGATCCCGATCGGTGTGCTCACCGCCCTGATCGGCGGACCGCTGTTCTGTTACATCTTCAGAAAATCCCAGCTCCAGCGGTGGCGCGGATGAGTCAACCGTTTTCCACACCGGGCTGGCGGCTGGACTCGCTCACCTTCGCCTACGATCAGCGCTCGTGTCTCAATGATATTTCCATCGATCTTCAAACCGGGCTTTTATACGGCCTCATTGGTCCGAACGGCAGCGGTAAATCGACGCTTATCGACCTTCTCTCCGGCTACCTCAGACCGGACACTGGCTCACTCTTTTTGAACGGAAAAGCACTATCTGATTACAGTTCGACCCAGCGCGCCCGCATGCTGACGGTGATACCCCAGTCTTTTACCTTCAACTTCGATTTCTCTGTCTACGATACGGTGATGATGGGGCGGCACCCGCATATCCCCAGATTTTCAGCACCCCAGCACGATGATTATGCAAAAGTCGATGAGGCGCTGAACCTGCTCGACCTTAACGACCTGGCTCAGCGCTCGGTCAGAGAACTTTCAGGCGGTGAAAAGCAGCGGGTCATGATTGGTCGGGCACTGGCTCAGGATACCGACTTTATTTTACTTGACGAGGTCACCGCCAACCTTGATATCAGCCATGCGATCACGATCATGCAGGCGGTAAAAAACCTGACCGCAGAAGGCAAAACCGTCGTTGCCGCCCTGCACGACCTGAACATGGCATTGGCTTACTGCGACCGGGTCCTGGTCATCAGCGACGGCAGTCTGCAGAGCTGCGGACCGGCGGCCGAGATTATCAATACATCCATGGTCGCCGATATCTACCGGGTGCCGGCTGAAATTTTAGAGACCGGAGACGGCAGAAGCCATCTGTCGTTTATCTACCGGTGAGCGTGTAATGAAAACGATCCATCACCACAGATTTCTTTTTTATCATCTGCTGCTCTGTCTTTTTTTCATTCCGGCAGCACCGGTTGCCGGGATGGACCTTGAGTTCACCGACAGCGACGGCGTTCTGCATCGGCTGAGCAAGCCCGTCGAGAGGATTATTTCCCTCTATCCCGCCCATACCGAAAATCTTGTCGAGATCGGCGCGGCAGACAAGCTGATTGGAATTTCCACCTCGGACACCTACCCCGAATCTATCCTCGACAAGAAAACCTTCTCCTATCACGATTCACTGGAAAAATTCATCGAAGCCGACCCCGACTGCATCCTGATCAGGCCGATGATCGCCCGTGCCAAACCGGACCTGATCAAGAAGCTGCGCGATTACGGTATCCGAGTGATTTCACTGCAGCCGACCTCTATCACGGAGGTGTATGAATACTGGCACACCCTGGGCGCTGTCACCGATAACCCGGGCGGGGCTGAGACCATGATCTCCTCGTTTAAAAGCGAACTTGAAGCGATCCGCCAACGGCTGAGCATGATCCCACCCGGCTCACGCCCCCAGGTCTACTTCGAGTCGATACATGCACGGATGCGGACCTTTTCACCCGACTCAATCGCAATCTTCTGTCTCGACGCTGCCGGCGGAATAAATATCGCTGAAGACGCTGTCGCCCGGCGCGGTACCAATATCGCCGGCTACAGCAAGGAGCGTATTCTGGCCAAAGGAAGCGATATCGATGTATTCCTGGCCCAGTCCGGGAGAATGAACCGGGTAACGATCGCGGAAATTAAAAACGAACCCGGTTTCAAAGCGATCAAGGCGGTACGGGAGGGTCGAATTCACCTGATTGACGAACATCTGGTGGCCCGTCCCACAACCCGCCTGCTGCAGGGCATCACCACCATTCAGGGATACCTCTACCCTGAACAACCTCAACTGGTCACGTCTCCATGAACGGAACTCTCTACATCATCGGCACCGGCCCCGGCGACCCTGATCTGCTCACCCTCAAAGCAGTCAAAGTGGTTGAATCCTGCTCGGTGATCTTTGCTCCCCGGGGCTCCAAAAATGGTACCTCGACAGCGCTTACCATCATCAGCCAGGCGGTCTCATGTGAGCGGAAAAAAGTTGTCGAGCTGCACTTTCCGATGAAAAAAATCAGAACCGGTCATGAACCTGCTCCTGAAATACTGGCGGCCTGGCGTCATGCGGCCGAACAGATTCTCACCCATCTGGAAAACGGCCTCGATGTCTGCTTCCCGACCTTAGGAGACCCCGCCATCTATTCGACCGGTTACTATCTTTATGAAACGATCGCTGGTTTAAGAGATGATGTGAAGGTTGAATTCGTCCCCGGCGTGGCCGCAATGAGCAGCTGCTCTGCAGCCCTTGCAACCCCGATCTGTCTCGGCGATGAGATGGTGGCGGTCGTTCCGGCCACCTTTTCTGATGAACGCTTAAAAGAGGTGCTCGAGCGTTTCGACACCATCGTCCTGATGAAAGTTCACCGGGTCATCGACCATCTGGTCGAAGTGCTTTCCTCCGCGGGCCTGCTCGAACGCGCCGTTCTGGTCGAAAAAGCAGGCACCAGCGGCGAACGAACCATTTCCCGGCTCGATCAGATCAGCGAACCGCTGCACTATTACTCGACCATTATCGTCAGGAAGAACCCCAGTACGGTGCGCACCCTGATTAATTAGCGACCTATTCCTTAACCGCTCCTTCACCCTTAACCAGCGCCGCCGCCCGGCGCTTTTCGGTGAGGTACAGGCGGGCTAAAGCATTTATCTCCGCCTCATCGATCGAGTGGTAGTCATCAAGCATCTGCAGCGGCCAGACAAGCTGGTCTTCATTTCTCGATGACAGGGTCAGCACCGAGTTCAGCCAGTAAGCGTTGCGCCTGACGGTATCTTTCAGCGAGGTAAGGATCGGTTCCTTTACCCGTTGCAGCTCATCTTCACGCACCGGTTCCTCCATAAACGAGCTTTCAATCTTACGAACAGCTTCAAGGGCAGTATCGATCAGGTTCCGCTCCACGATTACATCAGCATACAAAACACCGTATCCCGGGTAAATCCTGCTGGGCCTGCTGTAAGCCGACGGGGAGTAAGTCGCGCCGAGATCCTCCCGCACTTTTCGGCGCAGCCGATCCTCCAGCACCGCCGCCAGCACATGCAGCCGTCTCGCTCGCTGGATATCACTGTAGTCATCAGTCAGCCAGCCAAAGCGGATCAGCGTCTTGTCTATTGAGGAATCGACCCGGAACTCTTTATGCTGTCCTCGGGGGAATTCGGCCTGCACGATATGCTCAGGTGTATATGCTCGCTCCTGCGGAGCCCCGAAATATTTTGAGGCAAGACGCACAACCTGCTGCTCATCGAAATCACCGACCAGCGACAGTTCAAGCGGCGCTTTCTCAAAATAGGGGTGCAGCCAGGAAACGACATCTTCAAGTCTTAAGGACATGAATTCATCATGGGGAGGCAGCCCGGCCCCAGGCGCCTCACCAGTAAAAAACGGAGGCAGAGACAGCGCAGCACCGCCTTCGATACTCTGGGACAGGCGCTGATACAGCGACTCAAAATTTTTCATCGACACCTGATAAACGGACGGCCTGAAACCGGGATCATTGAGTAATGCGTGGAGCACCTGGAAAAGCAGTTCGATATCTTCTTTCACTGACTGAGCTTCAATGGAAAATGACTCGGGGCCGATGCTGAACCAATGTTTCACCGAGGTGCCGGCCAGGGCCGCGCTGAGTTCAGACTTTTCCAGCGTGGCCGTACCGGACCCGTTGACAATTGCCGAAGCCAGCTGATCGAGACCTTTTTGGGGCAGAGAGCGGATGCCGTCACCAAAATGCAGCGCCGCCCGTACTTCATTTTTCTTGAAATCGGTAACCCTGGTGTTGAGTATCAGGCCGTTCGCGAACTCCATTCTATTGACTTCGATCTCGTCATAGCTGGTCGTTTTCACCGGGCCTGAAACGGTGCCAGCAACTGTCAGGTAGGGAAAGGCAGCCTGCGCTATCTGTTCCGGTGCTTCAATGGGACGTGAGCTGATTGCTTCATAGGCACCAAGAAGTTCGAGTTGGCTATTACCCTGATTGCCTTTGCTTTCAAGCAGGGCGTCCCCGACCAGCTGGACAATGCGCGGCTTGTTTGACCAGCGCTCTTTAACGATTCGATTGAGATCTTCGACCTCTATCAATTCAATGAACGGCCCGTAGAGCTTGAGTTCCTGTTCAGGAGACTGCATGACCCGGTTCGCATCGATATGGGCTAATATCTGGCTGATCAGGTGTCGTGAATTTCTGGTCTCGGCTGCAGCAGCCCGATTCCTGAGATCGGCCAGCAGATCTTTTCTTACCCGCTCGACTTCCTCTTCATAAAAACCGTACTGCAGAACCTGCCTGAGCACTTCATCAATCCGGGCTAACGATTCACGCCACTTTTTCTTATCGGTCTGGGCCTTGATCCCGCTGATGCGAAAACGATCGAACATCAGTGAATCGTAATAACCGGCGGAGATAAACGGCGTATCGACTGCTTCACGCAGTTTGTTCAAGCGCTGATTGATCATCATCGAAGCCAGCATCGAAAGGATATGGTCCTTCTGCAACTCAAAAGAATCATGCTCCGGGGCCTTGTTTTCTATGGTTTCGATGAGCACATCGGTGGATCCGAGTTCCGGGTCGTGGTGATAAAAGGCAGTGGTTTCGGAGAATTCAACAGCGCCGTAATCCGGGCATTCCCCCTCCGGCGCGCTGCCCATCGAACCGAAATGTTTGACAATCAGAGATTGGGCATCGTGGCGATCGAAATCACCAACCGCGACCAGAATCATATTGTCCGGTCGGTACCAGCGCTGATAAAAACCAAGCAGATCTTCTCGCTCTGCGTTCTCGAGAACATCTTCATCTCCGATCGGCATCCTCTCAGGCAGCGCGGTGTTTTTGAAGATGAATTCGGTGCGCGCCACACTGCTGCGGTATGCTGCCGAATCGCGGGCCGCTTTTTCGGCCATGATAATGCCCCGTTCACGTTCGACTTCTTCTTCGAGCAGAAGCGCTCTGTCAGCGTAGTCCCGCATGACCAGCATTCCCTGATCCAGGCTCTCTTTAGTGCCGGAAGGCAGAAGCAGTTTGTAGACCGTGTCGGTATAGGTCGTATAGGCATTGACATCGGCACCAAAACCCATACCGATGGATTGAAAAAATTCAACCAGTTCACCGGGTGGAAAATGGGTGGTACCGTTGAACAGCATATGTTCCAGAAAATGGGCGAGACCCCGTTCATGTTCACGTTCATGCAGCGAACCTGCTTCTATGTTCAGGTACATACCGACCCGATCTTTCGGCTCAGTGTTTCTCATCAGCACGTAGCGAAAACCGTTTTCCAGCCTGCCGAAATAAAGATCCGGGTCGGGCTCCAGGTCACTGGTTTCATGAGGCCATAGAGTCGAGTAACAATCATCGGCTGACGAGCTTGCCGACCCCGCTGAAGCTGGTGCCGAGAAAAGTGATGCAGAAAGCAGGGTCAATACGGTGAGTGCGGTTATTAATGAGCGTTTCATTTTTACTGTTTCATTTTTATCTTGTGGATTATGCTGTTACCTTATATCCGACCCGACAAAGAGCAAGACAAGCTGAAATTCTGCGTATCAGAAATACTCTATCGTTTTGAGACCATTTCTTTTTTCTGTCGCAGGCAATCATTTTTCAAGAGATTGAAGGCAACGCTGAACCGGTAATCCTGAATAGACAATGGACGAGTACCAATCCACCGCAACATTTTACGATCGTTGCCTGGCCCCGCTTCTCAAAGAGCTGAGAACAGACATCTGCACCTATATTCATCACAAGGGGTACCGGAAGATTATCGATATCTGCTGCGGAACCGGTGATCAGCTCAAACTCCTTGAGCATGGCGCTGATGTGCTGGTCGGCGTCGATAACTCGGTGAGCATGCTGGCCCGTGCCCGCCGCAACTGCTCCGATACGGTTGCTCTGCACCTCGCCGATGCAGAGCAGATCGAATTTCCCGACGGCTCATTTGACTGCGGGATCATTTCTTTTTCGCTTCATGAAAAACATGAAAGCCTGCGCGATATAATCTATTCGCAGAGCCGCAGACTGATCAGGCAGGGCGGAAGTCTGATTGTCACTGATTACAGCACCGATTCAGCGGGGACAAAGGGACATCTGCTCGCCAATTTCGTCATTCCGATCATCGAACGATTCGCCGGCAAAGACCATTACCGCAACTACCTGAACTGGATACGCCAGGGGGGCCTGGAAAAATTTCTGCTGGACAGAAAACAGACAACCCGGATTATTTCTCAACGCTTTGGCGATACTGTCCTCTGCTGCGCTGTCAGCATCGATGACGAAGCACAAACGTTAAAGAAGCATATCGCCCTGCTCAATCAGAGCTTACCGGAAACGACATCAGAAGACGGTCATAAATCATGAATACTACGAAAGAAATCAGCGGCCTCGTCGCCCTGATTCCCGGCGCGGGGCGCCCTGTCGGCCGAGCCATTGCCGATCTCTTCGGTGCCCGGGGTGCTTCACTGGTGCTGCCGACTATTGAGGACTGGCCCGGCGCCAGCGAGCAGATGAAAAATGCTTTTACCGCTGCAGGCTATGATTTCCTGATGCTTCCCTGTGACTTGAGAGACAGCGAACAGACGAAGGCTCTGCTCGAACAAATCGACCGCCGTTACGGGGCTCTGCACTATCTGATCAACAATATTGAACGCGGCGGCATGCCAATTGTGCATGGTTCATACGAGCACGACGTTAACCGGGAGCAGTGGCAGCTCGAGATCGACACGACCCTGAAGGCTAAATGGAATCTCTACCGCAGCGCAGCTCGACTGCTGCGGAGCACCGGCAACGGGGCGATCATCAATATATCTTCTATTGCAGCTCTCGTCGGCAGAACCGGGCCGGCAGCGCTGCTGTTCAGCGACGGGTACAGCGCCGCGAATATGGCCATATCCGCCCTGACCAGGCAATGGGCGCGGGAAATGGCGCCTTCGGTACGGGTTAACGAAATCATGCTGGGTCTGATCGACGGCAGGCATGGTGCAGGAACCAGGGGCTGGGCGGAGGTAAGCGAAGAGAAGCAGCAGGAACTGATCGATCACACCCTGGCAGGCAGAACCGGGACCCCGCAGGAGGTAGCCGAGTGTGTCTATTTTCTGGCGGTAAAGGCGCTGTATATGAGCGGCGCGGTGATTCCTCTTGACGGCGGCTATCTGTGCGGCGCAGAAACGGTGGCTCCGATGCCGCCGGGAATTCTTCAGTGAAAGATCGTCCTCTCTTCAAATCAGAGTTTATCCGCAGCGGATCGTGCCAGTTCAGCAACCGTATAGTCTTCAAAACGGCCTTGATGATAAATTCTCACCGCTCCAGGGTCTTCAAGAAGATCGAGCAGTTGTTCTCTGAATGCGTGCAGTCCCAGCAGCCCGGATAATCGGCAGGCAAGCCCTCTGACTTGAGCCTTCGAAGATTGAAAATAAACGTTCAGACCGCCGCTGACACCAAGCTGTGACAATTCGTCCCTGTAGCCCGGCGCAACACGACACAGTCCCCAGAGTACGCCCTCCTGCATCAGGTCCAGTTCGAGGAAGTTACCGTCCTGGAAAAGTTCGGGACCATCATCGATCGTATAGGAGACCAGCATGTGCAGATATTCTTTGCCCAGCGGACGGGAATGACTCATCACTTCCGCCATCGCTTCCGGTACTCCCCAGCCGATGCCGCCCGATTCGTCGTTGAGCATCCACAGAAACCGACGCATCACCGTGCGGGCCTGCTCAAGGTCTTTTTCAGCAGTTCTTGGCACGATAAACCCGAAGCCACTGACCGCATGCCAGCGCACCCGCTCGTCAGCATGACAGAGGCAGGAAAAAAGAGGATTGAGAAGATTTTTTTCCCGGAGTTCAAGGAGCTGCCGCCTGATCTCTTCGAGATCATTCTGCTGCAGCAGCTGGATTATGTGTCGTTTCAGTTCTAACCGATTCATCGATTGCAACTGAAAGCGGAGAAAGGGGAATGAGTCACGGGTCGAGGCTGCTGAAAGTTTCCACAATACAGTTTAAGATTATCCTCTGAGGTCGTCGAGCCGCTTCATGCCCTCCATCAGCATCGCCATGAAACCGCCGATCGGCTTGAGTCTTCTCTCGGAAGCCGAAAGGCCCTGGACGAATTTGAAGCGGCCTTCGTTCAGGGCAATGAAATCATAAAAGCCGGATATCCCTTTTGTGTAGCCGAGATCGACTTTGACAACATCACCTTCGTTGAACAGAATCGTGCCGCTCAGATAGTCCGATTCGATTTCCAGATGGCCGCTTTTCTGGTTGCTGTTGATCATCTGCGATATCTCCACCGGTGAGATATCTGATAGCTTGCCGGCCATACCGGTAGTGAGCTCATCGGCGCGTTTTTCGTTGAGTTTGGTGATGCGTTCGACGAAGAGTTTGTAGAGAAATACCTGCAGCGACGGGAAGCGCACCAGAACGTGTCTGAAGTTCTTCTTGTTCAGCGTCGCGATGACACACGGTTCAGCCGCCTGAATCGTTGTGGTCATCACTTCACCAGATATCATGCTCAACTCGCCGAACACTTCGCCGGCTCCCATCTCAGCGAGAATGACACCCTCATCGTCGAGCACCTCGACCCGTCCGGAGATGATGATATAGAGTTTGTTGCCGACCTGCCCCTTCTGAGAAACGAAGTAGCCCCAGTCGTGATGTTCAAACTCGAGCAGGGTGCCCAGATCGAGCAGGTCGTCATCGGAAAGCGAGGTAAACAGGTCGATTTCCCTCAGGTCATCGACATAGCGGATCACTTCTTTGAGCTTTTCCTTGCGTTCGGAAGCAACCAGCAGTTTCATCTGCAGGGTGGAATAATTCCTGGCCTTCTTGTATTCGAATTTTATGACCCCGCCGCAGCCGCCGCATTTGAATTCCGGCTGTTCGCCAAGCCCTCTGGACTGGCGTTCGAGGATTGCCTCCTCGGAGGTTAAAGAAACGATATCCTGAGCGAGAATCAGGCACACCGGCTTACCGGCAGGAATCTTCAAGGCGTTTTCGCTGACCTCGAATTCTTCCTTGGCATTGTAGAAAGGGCAGCTGTTTTCTTCGGTTATGATGAAGATAGAATTTTTGAAATGGGTTGCCATTATCTTCCTTTCACGTGCGCCGGAGCATCGATTGAGAGCAGACGCTGCGAGCTTCTTTTTCGACGCCTACAGAGTGCGATCGGGTAGCGTCTCAGTCAGAGCGTCCGAACAACAGGTAAATAACGATGCCGAGCACCGCCGCACCGCCAAAGAGAACCGGTAGCACCTTGTTGACCTGGAGCTCTTCACCGACGACAAGGGACTGCATATAGTCGGTGCCGGAAACCCACCAGACTCCGAGAAATATGACGATAAAAGCCATATCGCGCCAACGCTGCTTCCAGATCAGATAGAGAACCAGAGCGATAAAAGGAATCAGGAACCAGGGGTTGGTAAAGAGGCCGACATAGTCGACTTCTGAAATCTGATCGACCAGATTGGTTGACTCGATAAAACTCATAATCTTACCGAAAAAATCATTCATAGCGCAGCTAACCTCCGGAGGTGAGTTTCTCGTTTGTGTATGTCAAGATGGATTATAGCATGGGTAAAAAATGTTTCACAACAAATAACAATATGTAATCACAACTAATCTGCCCGCAACATAGCATTAGATGAAGAAGATCTCAACTCCTCCGGAAGGCGCTTCCGGCAGCTCACTGCTTAGAAGCGGCCATATTGTAGATGATTATAGCACTGATATGGTCTATGATCATGGCCTCGACTTTGTAATCAATTACTAATTATGCTCTATAGTTACCGGCTATCATGATTTTCAGTAAAAGACGGATGCAAGCTGCAGCCCGGCCAACCTACCGGGCACGCCCGATGTTTGCCTACCTGCTGCTGCTGACCATCTGCTCGACCGCAGGGCTGCACGTCTGGCGCACGCTTTTCGATAATTTCGCCGTCAATGTGGTTCATCTTGACGGTTCGCACATCGGCTTCATCCAGTCGATCAGGGAACTGCCCGGCTTCTTGTCCCTGCTCGTTGTCTATGCTCTGCTGGTTATCAAAGAACACCGCCTGTCGGCACTCTCGGTTCTGCTCCTCGGCATCGGGGTGGCGCTGACCGGCATGCTGCCGAGCTTTTACGGACTGATCCTGACGACACTGATCATGAGTTTCGGCTTTCACTATTTCGAAACTACCAATCAGTCGCTCACCCTGCAATATTTCGACAAACAGACCGCTCCGGTCGTCTTTGGAAAATTACGCAGTTTTGCTGCCGCCACCAATGTGGTCTGCGGGCTGGTCATCATTATCCTGGCGCCACTGCTCGACTACCACCAGCTCTACATCATCTTCGGGGTGATCATCATCGGCGCTGCCGGCTGGGCTTTGACCAGAAATCCAGCCGACACCACCCTGCCCCCCCAGCGCAAAGAAATGGTCTTCAGGAAACGCTACTGGCTGTTTTACAGCCTCACGTTCATGTCAGGCGCCCGGCGCCAGATTTTCATCGCCTTTGCGGTATTTCTGCTGGTCAAGAAATTCTCTTTTTCAGTCTCGGAAATTGCGGCGCTTTTTCTACTCAACAATATGGTCAACTTCTTCATCAGCCCTTACATCGGCCGTTGGATTGTTCGTTTCGGCGAATGCAGGGTGTTAAGCGTCGAGTACATTGCCCTGATCGTCATCTTCATCAGCTACGGCCTGGTGGAATCAAAATACGTGGCGCTTTTTCTCTATGTCGCCGACAATATCTTTTTTAATTTTTCCATCGGCATCAGGACTTTTTTCCAGAAGATCGGCGATCCTGGGGATATCGCTCCGAGCATGGCTGTGGGATTCACCATCAACCATGTCGCCGCCGTCTTCCTTCCGGCCCTGGGCGGCATGCTCTGGATGGTCGATTACCGCTATGTGTTTTTCAGCGGCGCCCTGCTCAGCTTTTTCTCGCTGCTGCTGGTCTGGCTGATCCCCGCCCAGCTGCGCCTGCATGAACAACTGGAAATTCAATCATGACGTGGACGCCGGCCAGCTTCAGCGCTGCTCGCAATCACCAGCAGATGTGTTACTGTTTCGCCAATTGATCAACGTTAACAATGAGAAAAGCTGAAATGAAGCAGAACAACCTGATCCTGATCGGTATGCCGGGCTCCGGCAAAAGTACGGTCGGCGTCATTCTGGCAAAGGCGCTGACACGCCCCTATCTTGACAGCGATATTCTGATTCAGTTAACGGAGAAGCGCTCGCTGCAGGATATTGTCGACAGCGACGGATATATGGTGCTTCGCGATATCGAGGAGCGGGTTCTTCTCGGAATCGACTGTAAAAACCATGTGATTGCCACCGGCGGCAGCGCGGCATACAGCCGCAAGGCTATGGAACACCTCAAGAATAACGGCGTGGTGATTTTTCTCGATGCCAGCCTCGAAACGCTGAACAACAGGATCCACAATTACGAGACGAGGGGACTGGCCAAACGGGCCGACCAGAGCTTTGCGGATCTCTTTCAGGAGCGTTTGGAACTCTACACCCGCTATGCGGATATCATTGTCGACAGCAACGACAAGAGTCAGGACCAGGTCTGCGATCATATCTACGATCAGCTGCAACTCCTTATGGCGCGAGACAATGTCAAAGCCTGAGCACCAGCGAGCAAAGCAAATTAACCCACCGCCGCGGTTGGCCCGCGAATTGAAGACCGTGCTGGCGATGATCGAGATCTACTGCCGTGCCCATCACGCCAGTACCGACGGCCTCTGCGGCAGCTGCCGGGAGCTTTACGAATACGCACAGAGGAGGCTGAGCGCCTGTCCGTTTCAGGAAGACAAAACCAGCTGCGGCAACTGCGCGGTTCACTGTTATAAACCATCCATGCGTGAGCAGATAAAAAAAGTGATGCGCTTCAGCGGACCGAAAATGCTGTTCCGCCATCCTTTCCTGGCCATTGCACACCTGCTCGATGAGCGGCGCAAGCCGCTGACAGCTGCGGACACGCAAGGTTCTGAAGAAAACAGATAACAAAACCCACAGCATATGAACATTCTTATCACCGGAGCCTCCGGCCTGGTCGGCAGCAGCCTTGTTCAGCACCTGTTCTCCCAGGGACATACCATATTCAGCCTGCAGCGCAGCAAAGACCCGTCAGGCACATTCTGGCAGTTCGACCATATTCCTGCTGAAATAAAGGGGTCAGGATTTGATGCGGTGGTTCATCTGGCTGGAGAAAATATCGCCAACGGCCGCTGGAGTGAGAGCAAGAAAGAAAATATCATGACAAGCCGGGTCGAGGGCACCAGGCAGCTTGCCCAATTCTGTGCAGAACTCGACAAAACACCGGCGACCTTCTTCTGCGCTTCAGCGATCGGTTATTACGGGGATCGGGGCGAAGAGACGCTCGATGAAACATCGGGCGCCGGCGCCAATTTCGTAGCAGAGGTCTGCCAGGCCTGGGAACGAGCTGCCGAGCCTGCAGCTGAAGCCGGCATGCGGGTTCTGTTCGGTCGCATCGGCATGGTGCTCAGCGCCAAAGGCGGAACGCTCTCCACCATGCTTCCCTCCTTCAAATTAGGCATCGCCGGTGTAGTCGGCAGCGGTAAACAGTACGTCAGCTGGGTTCATATCGAAGATCTGCTCGAGATGATCGAGCATTGCCTCGAACATGAAAACCTTGAAGGCCCTATAAACATGGTGGCCCCGGCCGCCGTGACGAACCGTGAATTCACCAGGACCCTGGGCAGAGTAGTCAAACGCCCGACGATACTGAACATGCCCGCCTTTGTCGCCCGCACGGTCTTCGGGCAGATGGGGGAAGAACTGGTATTATCGAGCTGTCGGGTGCTGCCCAGCGTACTGATGAGAAACGGCTATGTCCACCGTTTCGCCAATCTTGAAAACGCCCTGGCCGCCTGCATCACATAATGAGACGGCCAGGATTTACTAAAAGGCTGAGCTGGTGCTGCGGGATCAGCCGGTAATCTTAGCGAGCGCTTCTTCATAACGCGCCTTCGTTCTGTCGATAATGTCCTGGGGAAGTTTCGGGGCCGGCGGCGTTTTATCCCAGTCGAGCGACGCCAGGTAGTCGCGCAGGAACTGCTTGTCAAAACTCGGCTGCCCTTTACCCGGCATATATTCGTCGAGCGGCCAGAAACGTGACGAATCCGGAGTCAGCACCTCGTCGATAAGAATCAGGCGGCCATCTTTCTCGCCGAGTTCGAACTTGGTGTCGGCGATAATGATCCCTTTTCCCCGGGCATAGTCCGCCGCTGTTTTATACAGCTCGATACTGATCCGGGCTATCTCATCGGCCCGCTCCCGGCCTATGGTTTCCTGAAGCTGCTCGATCGAGATATTTTCGTCATGATCGCCGATGTCCGCTTTCGTCGACGGGGTAAAGAGAATCTCCGGGAAACGATCAGACTCCTGCATACCGTCTGGCAGCTGGAAGCCGCAGACGTTCGTATCCTTTTTGTAGGCGCTCCAGAACGAACCCGAGATGTAGCCCCTGACAATGCACTCCACCGGCAGCGGTGCGGTCTTGTGCACCAGCATCGAGCGGCCGGCCAGAACATCGCGGTGCGGTCGGCACGACTCCGGATATTCATTAACATCGGCGCTGATCAGATGGTTGTCGACGATGCCGCCAAGCAGATCGAACCAGAACAGCGACAGCCCGGTCAGCACCTTGCCTTTACCCGGAATCGGATCGTCCATGACCACGTCGTAAGCTGATATCCTGTCTGTCGCAACCATCAGCAGCTTATCGTCATGTCCCGGTATGGCGTACATATCCCGTACTTTTCCCCGGTGCACCAGATTCAATCCGGAAAGTTCAGTTGCAATTACCGCATCACTCATTGTCGTCCCCTCTCATGATTAACGTTCGTCTACCACTTCTTCGAGTCTCTTCTCTGTATTTCTTCAGCATGGCCCCGTCGTATTGGGGGCAGGCGGAATTCTTGTAGCTGACCAGCTTGGCGGTCAACGAGCCGAGCACCAGCTTCGAGTTGACCTGAACCGGCACCCGGCACTCATCGTCAGTGTACCAGATAACGGTATCGCCTCGTTTATCGTAAAGACCGCTGAACTCCATAATAGGCTCTACGATCATCGTCTCGACGTCACCAAGTATCGTGTTTTTCAGCTCTTCGGTACCGCGCACCATGACCACCACTTCATTGCGCTTCTCGTCGGCAAAGGTCGGCACCAGAAATGGTTTGCCCGGTGTAAAATCCATCAGCCTGCTGGCGAAAAACGAGGAAAATTCATTCTGGATCGGGGTTTTCACCTCGAAGATCTCTTCGGGCTTTTCGTTATGCTGATAGATGATCCGGCCTTCATCCTGAAGGTATTGAAACACGCGGTGCGCTTCGTAATTATAGCCTTCCTGCTGCCAGACTTCGTAATGATACGGGAGCCGCTCGCTTCCCTGAACACGGGTGACATGTACGTCCTCGATCGGATAAATCCTGGAGAACATGCCGTTGTCCGTGGTTATCCGGGCATGGATGATATAGCCGTCTTCAACTTCGTCGGTCTTCTTTACTGAAAGGTGCAGTTCACCGAGTTTCAGACCGCCGGTATAGGATACATCGTAACGAAATCGTTCACCTCCGGAATATATAGTATCGAGCAACCCTGGATCAATGCGGCCAAAGTCGATGCCTGCCCGGAGGTCCTTTTTTTCCTCATCGGCGGCCTGGCCAACACAGCTCAAACCCAGAAGAAGAACAACAGCAAGCCAACTCGCTTTCAGAGAACGCAGAGTCATGATCATGATGTTGCCAGCGCCAGCCAGGTGGCACAGAAGATGGTTATCGAGATCAAACCGTTCATCTGAAAAAATGAGGCATGGATTTTTGACAGATCGGTCGGGCTGACAATGGCATGCTGGTAAAACAGCGCCGCAGCGGTGACAGCGATACCGATGAAATAGAAATAGTTGAGCCCCATCTGTAAACCGGTGACGGTGAAAAGAACAAAGGCCAGCACATGAAAGAGCCCGGCCAGACGAAAAGCATTTTTCCGGCCCAGTTTCGACGGCAGCGAGTAGAGGCCTGCTTTTCTGTCGTATTCGACGTCAAGACATCCGTAGATCGTATCAAAGCCGGCCACCCAGAACAAAACGCCAAGAGACAGCACCCACGGATAGCCGCTCAATGTTCCCAGGACTGCCGCCCAGCCGCCCAGCGGCGCCAGCGCCAATGCGACGCCCAGCACCAGATGGCAGAACGAGGTGAAGCGCTTGGTCAGCGAATAGAAGAAGGTCAACCCCAGGGCCAGCGGAGCCAGCAGCAGGGTCAGACGGTTGAGCATAAAGCAGCTGAAAAAAAAGAGCAGCCCGGCCAGAATGACCATCAACCAGGCTTCGCTCATGTTTACTTCACCGGCAGGGATCGCCCTCTTTTCGGTACGCGGGTTGGCGGCGTCGAACTTCGCGTCGATGATCCGGTTAAACCCCATCGCAGAGGTTCTGGCGCCAATCATGGCCAGGATGATCCAGACAAAAACAAGCGGCTCCGGCATACCGCCGGCGGCAAGAAAGGCCCCGGTAAAGGCAAACGGCATGGCAAAAATGGTCAGCTTGAACTTTATCATCTCAAGCAGAACCGAGATTTTCTGAACCGGATTCATTCAGTTCCCCACCGCTTTCGTCCGGCAACATCGATGCCTATCTGGTCCATGACCCGCCAGCAAAACGAGGTGGCGGCCTCCTCAAGCGTTTTAGGCCTGAAGTAAAAGCTGGGCAGTGGCGGACAGATGATGGCGCCGGCATCGTGGGCTCTGAGCATGTTCTCGAGATGATTGCGGTTCAGTGGTGTTTCACGTACCGCGAGCACGACCTTTTTTCTTTCCTTGAGCAGCACATCGGCGGCCCGGTGGATCAGGTTGATGGAAAGACCGGAGCTGATGGCGCCCAGCGTACCCATGGAACAGGGCAGGACAACCATGGCGTCGTAATTGCTGGAACCCGACGCGGGAGGAGCAAAAAAATCATCGGCTGAAAACCAGCGCTCAACGCCGCTGAGTTTATCGGTACCTAAACCAAGCTCGGCTTTGAGAACGTCACGGCCGGCGTCTGAGCAGATTCCGTGTACCTCGAGCTCAGCCTGGTCCCGACAGAGGTCGAGAAAGGATTTGACAAATAGCATACCGGTGGCGCCGGTAACCGCGACGAGTATTTTCATATCGTTTCACACACGCTTATATTCAGGACCTGATGAGAATAGTCTCTACAGGAGCACTATTCATCCGCTTTGAGTATTTTCAAGGGCAGGCATGTTCTTCTCGCCTCGTCGAAATCGAACAGGTAGGTGTAAAACTGCTCGAGTGCTTTCTTCTTCAATGGTCCCAGGTTATATTCGATGCCGCTCAGATAGGTACGGCAGGCTTCGACATCCATCGGAATGCGCGGCGCCGCCAGCGCACAGACCGAATCGAGCTCTTTCAGTCCGAGATCGCGGCAGCTTATCAATTCCCGGTGCACCGCCCCGACCAGATCGGGAAAATCGCGAACGAAGCTTCGGCGCACGGCACAGACGCCAAAAACGAACGGCAGGCCGGTAAAACGCCGCCACAACTCCCCAAGATCGAGGCAATACTGATAGGTTCCTTCAATATTCAGGCGCAGGGCGTCGTCACCAATCGCCAGGATACCCTCGGCATTGACACGGCGCGCATTCCTGACCTCATCCTCGACATAGACCGGCTTGACATTGAAAAATTTCTCCAGCGCAATTTTAACGAGACAGACCGAGGTCTTTGATTGATTGGTGAGCAGCACGGTGAGCCCCGAGAGCATCTCCGGTTTTATCCGGGAAAACAGAAACACAGAGCCGACCGGTCCGTTGGCGCTTATCGAGAGATCATCGAGAATGACATAGTTCTCAGGTCGAATACCGTATTCGTGAGAAGAGACAAAACCCAGATCGATCTCACCTGCCGCCAGCATCCGATTCAGCGCCGCCGGGTGCTGCTCGACCATCTGCCAGGACGTATCGTGTTCCCGCGACTTCCATATTTGATGAATTGGAGCGGTATTGATGAAATTGACCATACCGATTCTGACGGCTGGTCCGGACTCGTTCACAGCGGAAACCATTAATCTATGTGATCTCGGTATAGTCCATCAAACGCTGTCTGGGGATAAAGCCCGCCTCGGTAACCAGCCGGCAGATCTCTTTTTCCGAGAGCATGAAGCTGACGCCGGCGGCGGCGACGACATTTTCCTCGATCATCGTCGAACCGAAATCGTTGGCGCCAAAATGCAGGGAAAGCTGGGCGATCTTGGCCCCCTGGGTGACCCAGGAAGCCTGGATATTGTCAAAATTATCGAGATAGATGCGGGACAGCGCCAGCATCCTCAAATACTCCCAGCCGCTGGTCTTAAACGACTCCTTCTCCTCGACAAGTTCCGTATTGCCCGGCTGAAACGGCCACGGAATAAAGGCGGTAAATAGACCTGTTCGATCCTGAAGTTCACGCAGTCTGCGAAGATGCTCGAGCCGCTCTTCAATTGTCTCGACATGGCCAAACATCATCGTTGCCGTGGTTCTCAACCCCTTTCGATGAGCCGTCTCCATCACCTCGAGCCACTGGTCGGCCGAGCATTTGCCCGGGGCTACCAGATTTCTGACCCGATCACTCAAAATCTCGGCACCGCCGCCCGGGATCGAATCGAGCCCGGCCGCAATCAGCCGATCGACAACCACATCGATGGGAAGGCCCGAAACCGTGCTGAAATGAAAAATTTCCGGCGGTGAGAAGCCGTGAACACTGATGCCGCAGCCTTTAATAAATGTTACCAGGTCTTCATAGTAATCCAGCGGCAGATCCGGGTGAAGCCCGCCCTGAAGAAGGATCTGAGTGCCGCCGAGTGAAATGGTTTCATCTATCTTACGCTGCAGCTCTTCCTTTTTCAGCAGATAGCCCGAACCGCTTTCAGGCCGGACGTAAAAGGCACAGAATTTACAGGCTGAAACACAGATATCAGTGTAGTTGACATTGCGATCGATGATATAGGTAACGACTTTGTCCGGATGTTTTCTCCAGCGTACCGAACCGGCCAGAAGACCAAGCTGGTAAAGATCTGCTCCGGCTGCCAGTTCCAGAAACTCACCATCATCGAGCCGGGTACCGCCCATCACCTTTTCGATGATAGAAGCTATCATCAGGTACCTCCGAGCGAACCAGAACCAACCTCATGGACACGGATGGTGTCGTAGAGTGTGGTGCGCTCGATCGGAATTCTTCCAGCTTCCCGAATCAATCTTACCAGGGTGTCCGAGCCGATGGCCTGGTCGGTTTCGGCCCCGGCCATGTGGGTTATCACCTCTTCCTTCACCGTGCCGTCAAGGTCGTCGGCCCCGAAAGAGAGAGCAATCTGGGCCATTTTCGGACCGATCATCACCCAGTAGGCCTTGATATGCTCGAAATTATCCAGAAAAAGCCGGGCGACGGCGATATTTCTTAAATCATCGATACCACTGGTTGAAGAAAGTGAGGACAATTCCGTGTTCTTCGGGTGAAATGCCAGCGGTATAAAGGCCATGAAGCCGCCGGTCTCATCCTGGGCCCGGCGCAGTGCGTCGAGGTGTTCGAGCCGTTCCTCGACGGTTTCGATATGGCCGTAGAGCATGGTTGCGTTGCTGCGAAAGCCGAGGCGGTGCGCCGTCTGTGCCACCTCGATCCACTGTCTGCCGGGCAGTTTCTCGGCGCAGGTCTGCTCCCGTATCCGGCCGCTGAACACCTCCGCACCGCCGCCGGGCATCGAGTCGAGACCGGCGTCGCGCAGTGTTTCAAGCGTTGATGCAACACTTGCCCCGTTTAATTCGGCAAGATGGGCAATCTCCACGCAGGTGAACGCCTGGATGTGAACATCGGGACGCACCTCCTTGATACCGCGCAGAAGCTCAAGGTAGTAGGAAAACGGCAGATCGGGGTGAATACCGCCGACCATATGGATCTCGACGATCGGCTCGTCGAGCCGGCTGCGGACTTTCTCCTGTACCTCTGCAACGCTCATCTGGTAAGCCAGATCATCCTCTTTCCTGCGGCCGAACGCACAGAACTTACAGAGATTGGTACAGATATTGGAATAGTTGATATGCTGGTTGTAGATGAAGTAGGCGTTGTTGCCGTTGATTCGCTCACGAACCTGATTGGCAAGCCAGCCGACGGCAAGAATATCCGTCGTCTGGTATAACCTGAGCCCGTCTTCAACCGTCAACCGCTCGCCGGCTGCGACCTTTCGGTAAATATCCCCGAGCCCGGCCGCTTCGATATAGTCTTTCACGCCAATAAAAAAACCGGCTTTTGATCACCGGTTTTTATCTCATAGATGTTGTGGATTTTTTTTTGGAAAGAAACAATCAGTCGATAAAATACTTGAGCTTTTCCCTTCGGCTGGAGTGTCGCAGGCGGTTGAGCGCTTTTTTCTCGATCTGCCTGATACGTTCGCGCGAGACGTTGAATCGTTTACCGATTTCTTCAAGCGTATATTCAGCTTTTTCCCCGATACCGAAACGCAGCCTGATGATCTTTTCTTCACGCTCTGACAGGGTTGAGAGGATCTCTTTGACCCTTCCCGCCAGTTCCCTTGTCTGCACCGCTTCATACGGTGACTGCGATTCCTGGTTCTCGAGAAAATCACCCAGGGTTGAATCGTCGTCACCAACCGGCGTTTCCAGGGAGATCGGCTCCCGGGAAGCCTCGAGGATGGACAAGATCTTATCCATCGGCAGATTGGTGGCCTTGGAAATCTCCAGCGGCGTCGGTTCGCGCCCCAGTTCTTTATAGAGCGCGTAAAAGGCCTTGAAAAACTGACTGCGCAACTCGAGGAAATGGACCGGCAGTCGGATCGTTCGCGTCTTGTCGAGAATCGCCCGGGTAATGGCCTGGCGGATCCACCAGCTCGCATAGGTGGAGAACTTGTTGCCCTTGGTGTAGTCGAAACGAAATACCGCCCGCATCAGGCCAAGGTTGCCTTCCTGGATCAGGTCGGCCAGGGTCAGGCCCTGGTGCATGTAGCGTTTGGCGATAGAGACGACGAGACGCAGGTTGGCCCGGATCATCGTGTCCTTGGCAACCTCTATGGAGCGGCTGTACGCCTCCATCTTGGCCTGCAGCTCGAAAAGCTCGCGCTTGTGCGTGTACTTCTTGGCACTTGCAGCGACGTTGTAGCGCATGAAATTGAGCTGCTGTTTCTTTGGCTTCAGGGTCGGATCACGCTTTTCCCAGAGGTCGATACGTTCTCTGAGCAGATCTATTTCCGGAACAGCGGAGGTATCCTCCCGGATAGCGATAATGATCGCCTCAAAACCCTGCCTGATGGTTTTCGAGTATTTTGCTTCTTCCTCAGGCGTCAGCAGATCAAAACGCCCCATCTCCCGCAGGTAGGTGGTCGTGGTCTCTTCAGCATCGTGCTCATCTTCTTCGGAAAAGCCCAATGCCGGCTCGTCGTCATCCTGATCGGAAGATGACGATTTCTTCTTTTCCCATTTCTCTCCGGACAGGGTGCGCCGTTCTCCCGATTTCTCTTCGGTGACGATCTCGATGTTATGATCACCCAGAAAGTTGAAGATCTTCTCGATGTCCCGGGGATCTTTTATTTCATCCGGCAGCAGGTCGTTGAGATCGTCGAAACTGATGCAACCGTCTGACTTACCGGCTTTTAGCAAATTTTCTTTTAGTTCAGAAAACACTGGCGGGGGTCTCCATCGCTCTTTTCACAAAATGGCTTCGAGATGCGTTTTTGTATCAATCAGAACTATCGTAAAAACCGGCAGTTGAACTGATCATGCGTCGATTAGACTGATAGCGTAAATAAAAACATGCACGCGGAAGAAAACCGGGTGCATGGTATAGAAATTTTGATGAACATGTAATTTTACAAAATTTTCCGGATTAACGCAAACCTTACAGAATCATCACGTTAACTATTCAAAAATTAACCAAAAAAAATGCTCGACGAGCCTCATACGGCGTCTCGAACAGTTTGGTAATACCACCTAATTATAGCATCGATCCTTGCAGATACAAGTTACGGCCACTAATTTTTTTATGCTCAAATCGTTTTTTTACCGGTAGGATAGCGCTTTACTCACCATCTCATTTTCAATCAGGATTTTCCATGTCGTCATTTCTCAACAATCAACGATCCTGCGGCATTCTGGCACCTGTTTCCGCCCTTCCCGGCCCCTACGGTATCGGTGATATCGGCTCGTCCGCCCGCGACTTTATCGACTTTCTTCACCAGGCAGGCCAGAAATACTGGCAGATCCTCCCTACTGTGCCGACCAGCCTGTTTTTTGACTCGTCCCCTTATATGAGCAGTTCAGCTTTCGCCGGCTCAGCGCTGCTGATCTCACCTGACTCTCTGGTACAGATGGATCTGCTCCAACCAGGCGATCTGCATGGGGCTGAAAAGTTCCCTCCTTACACAACCGACTATCAGCAGGTCGAGACATATAAACGGCGGCTTCTCGACAAAAGCTTTCGCTCTTTTTCGCCCGGCCGAAACAGCGACTTCGACAGCTTCGTAGAGCGCTCTGCCTGGATCAATGACTACGCTCTATTCATGTGTCTCAAGGATGTCTACGGGAACAAACCCTGGTCGGCCTGGCCGGAAGGACTGGCCCGCAGGGAACCGGCCGCGCTCGCTGCTGCCGAGGATCGCTACCGGGAAACGATCGACTACTACATGTTCGAGCAGTACCTGTTTTTCAAACAGTGGGGGGAACTGAAACGCTACGCCCGGGAAAAGGGCATCGGCATCATCGGTGATATTCCGATCTATGTCGGCCTCGACAGCTGCGATGTCTGGGCCCATCGACAGATATTTGAAATCGATGCAGACAGCCTGGAGCCGACCCGGGTTTCAGGAGTGCCGCCGGACTATTTCAGCGAAACCGGTCAGCTCTGGGGCAACCCGCTCTATCGCTGGAACAGCGGCGAGCCGGCCGTCGAATCATCGTTGCTTGACTGGTGGACGCAGCGGTTCAAATCACTCTTTTCGATGGTCGACGTCGCCCGGGTCGATCATTTCAGAGCATTCCAGGACTACTGGGCGGTACCCGCAACCGAGGAGACCGCACTGAATGGTAATTGGCTAAACGGACCCGGCGCTTCCTTTTTTGAACAGATCTATCGCCGGCTCGGCCAACTCAATATCATCGCCGAGGATCTCGGAGATATTTCAGCAGACGTTATCAAACTCAGAGATAAGCTGGGCTTTCCCGGCATGAAGGTGCTTCAGTTCGGTTTCGACAAAAATCCCTCCAACCCGTTTCTGCCGTATAATTACAGCTCGTCAAACTGCGTCGTTTACACCGGCACCCACGACAACGACACCACGCTCGGCTGGTTTCTCTCCAATCAGCTCGACGACGAACAAAGAAAAAACATCAAACGCATTGCCAATCGGGAGATGCACGACGCCAGCCCGATTCACGACGACCTGATCTACCTGGCCCTGTCATCCATCGCCGCCCTGGCGGTTATTCCCCTGCAGGATCTGCTCGGCTTCGGGACAGACTGTCGAATGAACACGCCCGGCGTCGCCGAAGGCAACTGGCGCTGGCGCTGCCATCAGAAGTATCTGAGTGATGAATTATCTGAGAAGCTGCGAGACTGGTGCAGACTTTTCGGCAGAGTCTAAATCGCCTCCCGCACAGCCTCGTCCGTTAAAACAGGACGGCAAACGGTTCATAGATGACATTCCAGGTAACGAACAGCCAGACCACCCCGCCCAGCATTACCGTAAACCTGCCGTAGTAGAGCCCGACAGGAATCAGTATCGCACTGAGAATCGCCATACTGAGATAAAAGGAGTTATCAAAGCCGGTTCCACCGGCATAAAGGAAAATCTGCGTCCACAGATAGGCAGCAACGGGCGGTGAAAGCGCAATGAGAAGATTGGTAATCATGGGTTTCCCGATGTAGCGGATTGCTCCTGAACGATGTCCTTCGTTGGAACAATTCTTGCTTCAGATTCTATATGACCGATAGCGGCCTCCGAGCCTGGAGGCCACGCCAAAGTGGTATTGTAAACCGACAGACGGCTTGCAGACTGTAACACGAGTGCACGGGGGGAACAATGTTTCTGAAACGAATCAAATCTGAAGGTATCGCCCACCTGTCCTATATGATCGGAGACGCGCAGGAGGCTGCGGTCATTGATCCGCGTCGGGACTGCCAGGTATACATCGATGTTGCAAAACAGCATGAAACGCAGATAACCCATATTTTCGAGACCCATCGAAATGAAGATTACATCGTCGGTTCCATCGACCTTGCCGCAAAAACCGGAGCCTCGATCCATCACGGCAGCGCTCTTGATTTCTCCTACGGCAATACCGTTTCAGAAGGAGACACCTTTGCATTCGGAGATCTGATCTTACGTGTTCTGGAAACACCGGGGCATACGTTCGAATCGATTTCACTGGTTGTCACCGACAAGAACTTCGGCGACACACCGGTCGGGGTCTTCAGCGGTGATGCACTGTTCATCGGCGACGTCGGGCGCACCGATTTTTATCCCGACCGGCCCGAAGAAGCTGCAGGAGCTCTGTATCACTCGATCTTCAACAAGCTGCTCGAACTCGGCGATCAGACCATCCTCTACCCTGCCCATGGGGCCGGGTCGGTCTGTGGAGACAACATGGCCTCGCGCGAATTTTCAACCATCGGTTTAGAACGGCTTCATAACCCTGCTCTGAGCAGGACCAGGCGCAAGGAATTCATCGATTTCAAGCTCTCGGAGCGTCACCAGAAGCCGCCCTATTTCAAAAAGATGGAAATGTACAATCAGCATGGACCGCCGCCGCTCGACGGACTCCCCAGACCGCGACCGATGGATGTCGAAGCCGTGGCTGACGCCCGCAAAAACAGGGCCCTGCTGCTCGATCTCCGCAGCCCTGAAGCGTTTGCCGGCGCTTTTATCCCTGACAGTCTGGCAATTCCGTTGGAGATGATACCCGCCTATGGGGGGTATCTGCTCGACTACGATCAGGACATCGTGCTGGTGCCTGATAATCTCGAGCAGGTTGAAACGGCAATCAGGCATCTGATCAGGATCGGCTTTGATCGTATCCGCGGCTATCTCAAAGGTGGCGTCAGGAGCTGGTATGTGAGCGGCCGCCCGTATCAACGCATCGAAGCTGTTCATGCCGCCGATATCGACGAACGCCTGAGAAATGATGATGATTTCACCCTGCTCGATGTCCGAAAACGATCCGAGTTCAAGAGCGGTCGGCTCGAAGGTGCCGTTCATATATTTTTGGGCGAACTGCAGAACCGGGTCGATGAACTTGACCGGACCAGACCGGTGGTCACCTTCTGCGGCAGCGGCGTGCGCGCCATCATTGCCGCCTCGATCCTGAAAAAACACGGCTTTACCCAGGTTGAAAACAGCCTTGGCTCGATGCAGGCGTGCAGTGCTGTTGGCTGCAAAACGCTGACCGACTGAAGCATGCAGGTTTAAAAGGCTGTCCACGAAAAAACAGCGGCAGAAACTCGACTGACAGGTGAATCCCGATGACCGACCTCGGCGTTCTTCTCAACTTCACGGTTGCCATGCTGGCAGTCGTCAACCCGGTCGAGAAGATTCCTCTCTGGGTCGCCGCAACCGACAACGAAAAACGATCATTTCAACTGTTCCTGGCGGCGCTCGTCATTTCCACCTGCGGCCTGATCCTGCTGTTTTTTCTCTGGTTCGGACAAGAGCTGCTTTCAGCAATTCAGGTCAGCCTGGCCAGCTTCAAAATCGGCGGCGGACTCATCCTGCTCCAGTTCGGCTTCAGCATGATGAAGGGTACTGCCATTTCCCTCGACCCTTCTGCTGAAAAAAAGACGGGAGATTTGACCGACCGTGTCCTGAAAAGATATCAGCAGATTTTCATTCCCATCGGTGTCCCGGTAATCGCCGGCCCCGGCGCCATCACAACCGTCATCATCTATGGCTACCAGAGCGATTCGCCGCTGACCATGGGACTCATGAGTCTTGTAATCAGCGGCGTGCTCTTCCTTCTTTTTCTTACCCTTCTAAGCGGCGGCTTCATCAAAAGAACGGTCGGCATCCTGCCGCTCGAACTGATTTCACGCGTATTCGGCATGATCCTGATCGCCATCGCCGTACAATTCATGGTCGACGGCCTGGTGGTGACGTTTCCCGGCTGGCTTGACTGACGTGAACACACACACCAGATCCACATCTGTCTAAGAGAACGTAAACTCATCAACTTTCCTTATCCGGCATACCGTTTGCAAAACTCATAATCAATGGCGCAGCTGAGATATTTAATCTCACCTATGAATTTTAAATAGCGCCAGAAACCACAATAATAGAAACGAAAGAGGACGTTATGCTCAGCTGGACACTGATCTTTCTGATAATCGCTCTTATCGCAGCTGCTCTTGGTTTCACCGGAATCGCCGGGGCGGCAGCCGGGATCGCCAAGTTTATCTTTTTCCTCTTCCTGGCGCTGCTGGTCATATCGCTGGTTGCCGGAGCGGTGAGAGGAAAACAGCCACGCGTCTGAGGTGGTCCTTAGATACACTGCCTGGAGTGCAGCAATTCGCTGAATTGCCCACGACTCGCAACTTTGAGATACTTTTAGACTTGACTTGAAAAAAAGTATCTATTAGTGTAGCGCGTCTGAATCGGCCCCATCGTCTAGTGGCCTAGGACACCGGCCTCTCACGCCGGGAACAGGGGTTCGAGTCCCCTTGGGGTCACCAAATAAATTCAAGCACTTACTGAATCTCGCAGTAAGTGCTTTTTTCTTTAACTGGAGAATTGACTGTAAAAGTCAAAGACCTTCCGAACAGTATGCCCTCTCAGATGAGTTGTCTTTAGGCAGCCTCTTTTAACATTTCATTTCGACGTATTTTTCCCATCTCAAATGTCTCGATGGGTCTGCGCCCCTGGTTGCGATATCCACGGTGAGGTCTCTCAGTATTGTAGTGGTTTAACCACTCATCAAGATCAGCCTGCAGCGCGTCTACAGATTCGTAGAGTTTTTTCCTGAAGGCGGTACGGAAAAACTCATCCAGAATCGTGCGGTTAAATCGTTCAACAAAGCCATTGGTGCGGGGACTGGCGATCTTCGTTGTCCGATGGTCAATATCGTTGAGCTCAAGAAAGATCTCGTACAGATGGATCATCGGCCGCCCCTTGTATTCCGTGCCGTTGTCTGTGAGAATTGCTTCTATCACCATATCGTGTGACTGATAGAACGGCAGGACCTGGTCGTTGAGAATATCAGCAGCAGTTTCCTGGCGCTTGCTGGTGTAAAGTTTTGCAAACGCGTAACTGCCGAACGTATCAACTACAGCTTGTAGATAGAACCGGCCCACACCTTTGAGACGCCCCACATAAAAGGTATCCTGACAAAGGAGATAGCCGGGATAGTCGCTTTCAACATGTCGCTCGGCAAACTCTGGATTAGATTTTTCCAGCAATTTGACCTGTTCTTCGGTCAACTCAAAGCCTTCTTCGATCAGCTGTTCTTCAAGCCGTAATAACCGTTTGTATTTGGTTGTCATATCTGTGTTGTCTAAAAAGACCGATTTTAAGAGGAGTGATCAATATCTGAATAAGTCTTTTCATCCAGAAGACATCATTGCCAACTCATAGAAGCAGGTCTCTATCCGGTGCAAGAAGAAACAGCACAAAAAAATCTGTAATGAGCCTCAAGGCAATAAACGAAAAATAAACCGATGGGTGTTCTTTCGACCGCCTCCATCGGTGGCTATAACGTTCACCATGTCGAACCGGAACCGGTCGCCGGTAGGGATTAATTTCTCGTCTTTCGCCAGGCATTGCTCCAGTTTTAGCGATCTGTCTATATTCTCACCTGGGAGATAGAAGGAATCGATCGAGCTTAGCCGTGAGAAGGATATGACAACGTTTTTTTCTGATTCCGGTCTATTATCAGGGACAGATAAGTGTCTTGGTAAAATTGGCTTTTCAGACTGAATACCTCTGTGAACAAAGCCTGGGGCAGCCTCTAGAGCAGCCTGTAGAGAAGCGTTGCCAGGGCGGGGAATGCCAGTCCGCCGAAGCAAAGCAGCGTCATGCGAAAAATCTTCATGTTCGCGATTGCACCGATAAGACCGAGTTTGAAAGCCAGATTGGAGATAAAGGCAATGATGATGCCGTTTCCCGCCTGGCTGAGATCGAGCACTCCGGTATCTGCCAGGCGGGAGTTGGAGAGCGTAATAGCATCGACGTCGGTCAGGCCGGAGACTAACGAGATAAGATAGACGCCCTTGTCGCCGAGCATGGTTTTACCGGCTGAGACTGCAACAAGTATGACCGCGTAAAGGAAGCCGAACAGGAGAGCCTGCTTCAGTTCGACGGGATTTTTGGTCTCCGGAACGGGCACTTCGCTGTTCTTGTTTTTCTGCCAGAGGTAGACAACCGGGACCAGGCCGCAGATGAGCATCGCCACAAGTACCCAGATCAATTCTCCCAGCAGGCGGGGGTAGATAATCCAGACAAGCACGCCCACCCGGATGAGTCCCACGATTGAAGCGAGCGACACAACGACTGAACCGGTCAGAGAGAATTCGGGGCTTTTGCTGGTATGTCTGCTGATCGAAAGCGTCGTGGCCGTGCTCGAGACGATGCCGCCGAGAACTCCGAGAAAAGGGCCTCCCCAGCGCTGGCTGACCAGCTTAATGGTGACATATCCAAACAGGTTGAGGCCGCTGATCATCACAACCATCAACCAAATATTGTGCGGGTTAATGGAATTAAAGGGGCCATAGTTCTGATCCGGCAGTACCGGCAGGATGATGAAGGCGAGCAAACCGAATTGGAACATGGCCTGCAGATCCCTCTCGCTCATCGCATGGGTGAACCGGTGCATCTGCGGTTTGAAGTAGAGAATGATAGTCGTCCCGATGCTCAAGGCGATGGCGATCTTCTGCTCCCCAAAAGCAACCATGACGCCTATACCGAAAGCGACGAGCAGAGCGACCGAAGTGGTCAGGCCGGCTTTACTGTCGTTCTGGATCCGCGGGATTTGTCCGAGACAGGAATGGGCTGCGACGGCTAGGGTTCCGGCGAGGAGTATCAGGCCGCCGCCGCCCGCCTCGGAGATGGTACCGCAGATGGAGCCGAGCAGAACAACCAGGATAAAGGTTCTCAAACCGGCCGAACGCAATTCTTTCCGCTCCCGCTCCATGCCCATCAGCGCACCGAGCAGGATAGCTAGGAAATAGGTCTGAAAACTCTGGAATATCTCCATATTCATGGCTGTCACATCGGTAGCGCCGGCTGGCCGAAACGGTATGTTTTTCAATACTTCAGGGTGCCTTGCAAAATTAGGATTTTAGCTCAAAATCAAGGCGCACATGAAAATTTGGCCGCAGGCATATAGTTGACATTCCGAGGTTAAATTTTTCATGTGCAACGCAGAGTTCAGGCAAAAAGACAATTTTTCAAGGTAGCCTTTAATGTAATAGGGACGAGGTGATGCGTGATTCTCAGCCGGAGCATGTAATCAAAAGTGAATTTCATCGTTACGTACCGTGTTATCTGCAGACTGGCTGCTTCATTCTCCGAAAGATTTCCCAGTTGTCTGATCAGAACGCGCTGGCTTGCTCCGTCCCTGACCAGCATCCGTCCGGGGAACCGGCCCAGAGGGTTCACTGTGAAAGGCTGCAAATTGCAGACCAGCATTCGACTGGCTTCATTTTTTCAACTCGGCCCGATCAGACGATTGTCAGCAAGATGGCATGTTATTTGAAAGTACTTTTACTAGCGGTAGGTCTTCCGGTCTCAATGACCCGGGTTAAACCATGGCGCTGTTAGTTGCAGCAACTGCTGGACAAAGCATAGAGGAAGAAATGGAAATCAAAGTCAAAATCGTGGACCTGGAAAGACGTTATAAAGAGGCTGCCGGTTCGATGGTCGACTATGGTTTCGGCGGTCGAGCAGCCTGCCGCCTCAACTTTAGCCGTTCGCTATGAACATTTACGATCGGGGTTCTTCCACCGGTGTTATACAGGTCAACAATAAATAGCGGCTGTGCCATGATCACCAGACCAAACGAGGATGAAATCATCCCACGCTATGAGTTTCGAACCTTCGATCGCGACCTCGCCGATGTCGCCGAGCGGATCGGTCGACTGGCTGCCTGCTCCGCAATCAAGAAGAGCAGCGAAATGTATCTGGTCACGAAAACAAAGGTTTCAAACAGTGTAAAAATACGCGACGAAACGCTCGAAATGAAGTCGCTGCTCGAAACACGTGGACCACTCGAGCTCTGGAAGCCGCGCTTCAAACTCGCATTACCACTCCGCCCAGGCATAATAAAAAGTCAGGTGTTTGCACCCCTGGCAGCCGATCCCGCGAAACTCGAGGCGGGAACGATGATCGACAAGCGGATGTTGGTTGAGCAGATCATTCCGTCTTGTTCGGACATCAGGCTCGCCCGGGTTGGCAAACAGCGGTTTCTGTTCGAGATTAATTTGTGCCGGGTGGAATACGGCGAACTTTTCATCGAGGACAGACCGATGCAGACCGTTGCGATTGAGCATGAGGAAGCCGGAAAGGTCCTTCGGCTCAGAGAAATACTCGGGCTGGCCCTGACGGAAAACACCAGCTATATGAAGAAACTCGAGCAGATCATGGATCATTCCCGGTCACCGGTTGACTGATATACCTTTACCATCGTTGCAGTCCGGGAAAAATGGACAATCTCCGACGAAGCAAGACAATGAATCATCGCTGGGCGCTGATCGTCCCAGGAAACGCCCGCTGGCAGGAACCGAAACAACACATGCTATAAGGAGGTATCAACATGGCGGCTTTTATCATGCTTACCCCGGCCAGGGGTCTGCTGCAATGCAATCTGGTCAGCTACGAAAAAGAGTGGTTTGAAGATGTAGCTCCGCGATTTGAGGCCAGGATGGTAGAGGTCATTTGAAATGATGCCTGAGCAACGCAATACCACATACGTAGCGGCCCTTGTGCTCATTCTGCTCGGCCATTTCGCACTCGGCTATCTGCTGCTTCCCTATATCATGGAAGAGCGGTTGCGGGTGCTCGGATTCTCCAGATTCGGACTGAAGATCGGTTATGGTGTCGGCATGGTCGTGATCATAGGGATCGTGCTGGCCGGATTCAACGCCCTTCTCTATTACCTGAGTAAACGGAGAAAAAAACAGATTTCGCTGCTCCCGGTCTTCTGTTTTTATAGCGCCCTGTGCCTGATTGTCAACGCCTTGATCAACATCGTCCTTGGCATGCTGGAAGCCGGGTCCGAGCAACTCTTTTAACGGCGGCCTGGGTTAAAAAACCGCAACGGGGAGTATAAGACCAACACCTTAGTCTTACCCCATGGCACATTGGTCGGCGAGGGCGTATCATTAAAGGAATGGGCGACATTCAGTTCCAGCGTCTCATGACCCCTGCTGCCAAATATTTCAACAGAGAAGACAACAATGCCCTACAGGATAAGATCAGCCAAAAACCCTCAGAAAAGGGTGCGAAAGATCGCCCGCGAACAGGTCCGCAAAGCTTTGGCCGAAATCGAAGACACCGATATGGACATTCACACCACGGTCCATCAGGTCAGGAAAAGATGCAAGAAGCTGCGTGGCCTGATCCGTCTCGTTCGTCCGCAATTCGAGAACTACAAGAAAGAGAACCGGAAAATTCGTGACGCAGCCCGAAGATTGTCCGCTATCCGCGATGCGCAATCGGTTCTCAATACGGTCGACACCTTCTTTGCTCTCGACCTGGTGTCAGATGATGAAAACATCGGCTCGATCCGGGCCGAGTTCGAGAACCGGAAAATTCAGCTCGAAAGCGACACCTCCGATCTGCCCGAGCGGATTGCAAGTTTTAAGCAGGACTTGAAGAAACTGCATCAGCGCATCGATTGCTGGAAGATCGGCGGAAACAGTTTTTCAAGCTTCTCCGGAGGATTGGAAAAGACATACCGGCGCGGCCGGGACGCCTTTACGAGGGCCTATGAAAGCCCGTCCACCGAACAGTTCCACGATTGGCGGAAACGGGTCAAATATCACTGGTACCACCTGCGTCTGCTGAGCGACGTCTGGCCAGAACAGATGAGGGTGCAGCGCAAAGCCGCTGACAAGCTCGGCGATCTGCTCGGCAACGAACATGATCTCGCGGTTTTGCGTCAGTCGCTTTTGAAAGAGCCGGCTGCTTTCGGACGCCCCAAAAACATTCGCCGGGTAGCCGACTGCATCGATCAGCAGCGCGAAAGACTGCGGGAACAGGCGCGCCAGCTCGGACCATATCTGTACGCTGAGAAACCCAGCTGCCTGAGCAAGCGGATAGGGTCGTATTGGTCCGCTTTGGGTGAAACCGAAAATGGCGGGAATGCGCGCTGAAACAGCCATGCGCTGCCGGCAATATTTGGTTCCAAGGTGTCAACGGCATCTGCCTGTTGAGCTGTATTATCGATGCGAAACGCCAGCGATGATTGTTGCGATAAGATCGGCGCAGATTTTCTCCAGCCAGAACGGTATCAGCTACTCCAGAGTGTCCTTCAAAGATTCGCTCAGCGGCAGATCCGCAGAACCTAGATAGCCTTACTGCTGATCAAACACCGGCGAACAGGGATCGTCTTCTTTCAGCGCCAGCGGCGCCGATCTTCATAGCCACGGCTCCAGCGGTGGAACTGCTCATCGCCATACATCTCACCAATCTCAGTTTTGTTCTGTCCTGGCAGGGCTCCGTGCTAATTACCAATAGTAGGGAAAATCGTAATGGTCAAAAATCGATTTCTCGTAGTCCCGATAGACGGGAACCAGGGGATCATATTCGGGACTGTTTTCGATCTGTTCCTTGGTCATTCTCAGGCTAATGGATCGATCGTCCCAGCGAACCTGATCGACCCAGTTCGGTTCCACGATCACCCGCTTGCTACCCGGGATCCAGGTGCTTGTATCGATTACCAAGTAACGAATAATCCAGGTTTCCTCTTCTACCAGAAAATCTTCGACGAGTCCTACATCGTCGTCCTGAGCATGGATACGATATCCGGCGACCTCGCTTGTAGATCTGATATTCGATCGACGATCTGCTGTCTGTTCAATTTCCTGCATCTCGCTTCTTGATTTCAGCGACCCGGGATAAGCATCGTTACCCCAAATAGCAGATCCATCCCAATAATCGGACCAACCGAAATGTTTATTGAAAAACATCTCGTATTTGCGTGATACTGGAGCGGACGTCTCCAACGGTGGCGAGTTCTTGATCTGGTCCTTGCTCAAACTAACATTCACGGTCCGGCCAATTACCTCTATTTCACCGATTGATATCGGTGAAATGAGAACCTTGCGGCCAGGCAGCCATTTCCGGGTATCAGCCAAAAGATAGCGAACAACCCATGATTCATCGTCAAACAGGAAGTCACTACACTCACCAATCCCACCATCTTGAGCTCCCAGTTGATAGCCTTTTAATGAATTTGTACTGCGTAATTTTGCTTCTTCCATAACGTCCTCCGAGCATATTGCATCTGCACCTTCGCGCCTCAGTCAAAGGCAGTGTGTCTTTAATGATTTATGTCAACAAGGGTATCGGGCGAAACCGGTCCCCGTCGATTCAATCCGACTTGATTTTCTTCAATGACATGATTTTTCCCCTTTTAGAAAAGGCTTCGGTAACACGCTCCAGTTTCGGACGCCTCCCCTGACTGAAACTTACAAAAGGAGGCGCTGGAAGGCATGGCGGCTGAATAGTTTTATCAAGAATTCTGGACAAGCATACGGTAACGGACAACGGCTAGCGTTATTCATCTGATATGTGCCTCCCATGTTGCGTTGATTACCGGTTTGGTTTGATATATGCAAAATATGCGCCACCTTCAGGTAGACGATTTTAGAGAAGCTAGCGCGGAAACCAGGAGAAATGGCGGAATAGGGTCAGACCCCGTTTTCTCCGGTTTACCGCCCCTCTGCCTGTTCAGCCTCATCCTGCTTTTTCTGGAAATTGCGGCTGATCTGTTCGTCGACGATATTGCGCTGGTGATCATCGTTTCCCTGCATGCCTGAATCACGCTCGCAGAGATCTTTTATCATGGCAGCGCGCCCGTAGACGATAAGGATGTCGTCGCGGTGGATCTTGGTTTCGCCGTCCGGCGCTCCCAGGTATTTTCCTTCCGCCCGGTCGATGCCGAGGATGGTGATGCCCTCCCGGCGCAGCGCGGCGCTGCCGATGGTTCTGTCCTCGAGCCAGTGGTCTTCACTGACATGGACTTCGCTGATCTGGTAATCACCCGACAGGCGGAGCATACTCGAATAGTCCTGAATATTGATATTGGTAAAAGACTTTAATGCTCTGGAGATAAAATTCGACAGGTGGCGATCTACCCATGAGCTGTTGGCAAGCGTCCACAGTCCGACGATTCCGGTGACCATAAGAGCGACCTGCCAGAACAGGGTGGAAGACCCCTGGACGTTGACGAAGGAGACGATCAGCGACGATATCGCCGTGATCACGCCGGCATTGCCGAGCAGCATCAGCAGCATCAGAATTTTTCTGCGCAGCGGGTGGTTGACGACATTCTCCGATTCACTGGTGGTAAAGCCCACTCCGGTGAAAGCGGAGCGGGCCTGAAAGCGGGCGGATTCGCGCGAAAGCCCGGTATAGGTCAGGGCCACCGTGGCCACCCGGGTGACCAGGATCGACAGCGTCAAGACGACGAGAAGCGAGATGATCGACAACATGGTGCTACCCTGCCCTTCTCGCGGTTGTCATGCCTGCGTCTTTTCTCATCGATGAGATCATGCCCGCCGGGGACCGAAAAGCAGATAGAGAATCAGACCGACCAGCGGCAGAACGAGAATAACGACGATCCATAACACTTTGCTGCCGGTCGATGCACCGCTCTGGACGGTACTGACAATCGCCCAGATATCCGCTATCAGAATAATAAGACCAAATATACCGCCTACCTCCACGCCCATGATGTTCTCCTTTTCAAGGTATTTTAATGACTGATATCTGTTTCTTTCTGCTCCTGTCCCAGCAGGGAAAGAAACCCTTTACTATGATAGGAATCAAACGCTTATCACGCTAAATAAAATCTTCATTTTCTACTTGAGCATGTACCGGCCACAGATAAAAATCCCGGTTCTGTTTGTAACCGACACCGACGGCCCCTTTGTCCATGTAGAGGACGAACGACCAGTCTTTTTCATACCCGCTGGTGGTCGATGACCAGAAGCCATTCATATCGACCGCAAACGGATGTCCACCGGCAATGCCGGGCCAAAACACGATACATCGACGAGACTTTCGAGTTCGTTGATGGTCGGCACTCGCCACGGCCGGCCGCTGCTCTTTTCAAGTTTTTTGACGGCAGCAAAACTTTCTGACCAGGTAAAGAGTCGATCCGTAAAATCGCTGCCGCGATACCAGACCAGCCCGGTCAAAGCATCACGAACGCTGTTTTGACTTATTCGAAAACGATTCTCAGGCCACGGGTTTCCTGACCTGACACAGCCGTCTGACCCGGTCGGCGAAACGTTCTCGGCGAGCGTGTTGTCTTCAGAGAATATTTCTCCGGTCCGAGGCAGAACCGAACTACTTCCAGCCACCGGCCAGGCCCAGTAATAATCCGTCTTCTTTCCGTAAAACATCCGTCCTCCCTCGAAGTGCAGATACCAGGCGTATGCGCTGTTACGTGCAGCCGTCGTCGAACTCCAGTACCAGCCCAGATTGACATCGACAAACGGATGATCCGGCTCCAGCGCCGGTTTTTTCATTTCATGATCGACAAGACTTCTGAGTTCTCGCCGATTCGGCAGGCGCCAATCTTCTCTGCCGAACTCCTGGTCTCTGTTCATTTTTTCTATCAGCGCCAGACTTTCCTGCCAGGAGACCGGAAACTCGAACAGACTGCCGCTTTTTGTCCAGCTCAACCCGGTCAGCTCGTCTTCAACGATAAAGCGCGACCGCTCCACAAAACGCTTCCCAGAATATCTCAGGCCGGATCCTGTTTCTGCATCCTGACCGGTACCGCGACAGTCGATCTCAACGCCCTTTTCATCGTAGCAACGGTGTAAACCGGTATGGAGTATATTTCTGATCTTCATCATCTCATTTGACATCTTTCAGGCGCTTGCCGTTTGTTGAACGCCTCCAGTAACGCAGCGTCATGGCATGGTTGATGCAATATCCTTACCTGAAGCAAGATCGGCACGATTAAGCGCTTTACTTGACTTGACCGCACCGGCCGATCGAACAAGCAAGAGGAGGCTAAAATGTACGATAAAGACGAACTGTGCAGAAAGATAACGGAGCTTTATCCGGATATCGGTTCATGCGGGATCGATGTAACGGTTGACTTCGATTCAGTTAAAAACGCCTGGGTTATCGATCTTAAAAAAGACGACCATGAACTGAAGCATTTCCTGGACAAACCCGAAGCGAAAGAATGCATGGAAGGAAAACAATGCGTTGCCCTTGGTCTTGATATTGCGCAGCTGAAGAAAAATATTGAGCATAAACAGTTTTAGCGGCAAGCACGAGAGATTCAGGTGATGCAACCGTACTGCCGGAATGCTGCTGGTGTCCATTGCTTCAGGATTGTATCCGGTTTCATCGGACACATGTGGGATAAATGATCTATACAGAGAGCCGCGTTTCGTCGCTCAATAAAAAATAGGGACAACGATCTTTATGCTCAACAAATTATTTCCCTGGAAGTATCTGCTCAAAATAGCCGCCAGGCGTTACGATATTGTCGATCCGCTCTCGGTGGCGGCGCGCATCCGCGGTTTTGCCCAGCCCTCTGAAGTCCAGGAGCCGATCGAACTGCTCAGGGCCGGGATCGTTTTTCATGCCCGGGGACTGCTCAACACCAAAGCAATCCAGCACAATCTCGACTGGGTCTGGCCCTACTGGGTCGAACGCCAGTTCAATCCGCGGGACCGCTCGTTCATTCCCCGCGCTTTTTCATTTTCCCATATCAACCTGACCCATCGTAACTGGACCGCACTGGGGCAGCCTGATATTCCGGTCTACCCCCTTGTCGATCCGCACGGACTGATAACACCTTTGCAGGACGGCTGGTCCATCGACTGCTGGTTTCTCGATGACGACGGAGAACTGCTCTGCCCGTCCCAGTCGACCAGTGTCGAACAAAAGCTCATTGACGACGCCGAGCGTCGGATCGTCACCAGATTTCATTCGGAACAAGTTCAGGTTATCAGCGAAGCTGTGGTAACCATGAATTCAGCAAAAATGCAGCTCAACCATACCACCACCGTTGATACGACTGCGGACGGATGGCTTATCTTCTCACTGAGACCATACAACCCCGAAGGTATTCAGTTCATCGAAAAGGCCGAGTCGCTGCCCGATAGTGGTGGCTGGCTGGTTAACGGTGAAACTTCGGTCAATTTAACGACCAGGGCTGACAAAATGCTGTTTTCCGATTATCGCAGCGGTGATGTTTCGTTGAAACTAGATGAACCGGCCGACGGCTCAGAGCGCCAATGCTCGATCGGCCTTGTCACATCGGCGGCCTTTCACCGCATTCACAGCGGCGACTCATCATCGACAACGCATGGATTTTCGATCGAACTGCCGTTCTCAGCGGATTTTCCCGACCACAAGACATCACGCTCCTGGCCCGAAGCGGAGCAGGACGCGGCTCAACTGCAGGTACCGGACAAAGATATCCAGTTTCTCTATGACACCGCACTGCGTTCCCTTATCCATCTGAGCGCCGGCGACACGGTTCCCGGACCATACACCTACAATCGCTTCTGGTTCAGAGATGCCTGCATCATGCTTAATGCACTGCTGAGCGCAGGACTCGACAAACGCTGCAAGCGACATCTGGACACGTTTGCCAGGCGGCAGACCGGCAAAGGTTTCTTTCACTCCCAGGATGGCGAGTGGGATTCCAACGGCCAGGTGCTCTGGCTGAAAAACCGCTATCGACTGCTTTCCGGCTCCCCTGTCCCTGAACAGTGGCTCAAATCGATCATCAAGGGCGGCAAGTGGATTGCCGAGAAGCGGGTGTTGAACGAAGATGATCCAAAACTCAGAGGCTTGCTGCCGCCCGGATTCAGTGCCGAGCATTTCGGCCCGAACGACCATTACTACTGGGATGATTTCTGGTCGGTCGCCGGTCTCTTCGGAGCGGCTGAGATGCTTGAAGCCAGCGGCAGGAACAAAGATGGTACCGCTTCACGGGAACTGGCCGTTGAAATGGAGCAGGATCTGCTGCGAAGCATCGCTGTCGTCGCCGACGAGCGCAACAGTCCGGCGATTCCGACCTCTCCCAACCGACGCCTCGATTCTGCCGCGATCGGCTCGATTGTTGCGGACTATCCGCTGCAGCTGTTCGAGCCCGGAGATAAACGTATCATGGCCACGGCGGACTTTCTGTTTAACAGCTGTCTGCATAAAAGCTGCATTTTCCAGGACATGATCCACTCAGGCATCAATATCTACATGACGCTCGAACTTGCCCAGGTATTTTTACGGGCCGGTGATGTGCGCTTTCGCGAGCTGCTCGGAGGTGTCGTGTCCCTGGCTTCACCGACCGGTCAGTGGCCCGAGGCTATTCACCCCAACACTGACGGCGGCTGCATGGGCGACGGACAGCACGGCTGGGCCGTGGCCGAATATATCATGCTGATTCGCAACATGTTCGTGATGGAGGAAGCGGATGAGCTGATCATCGGCAGCGGCATTCTGCCCGAATGGCTGGCAATGAAAAAGCCGATGTCGTTTGGCCCGACGCTGACGCCGTATGGCAGGGTGCGGGTCGTGATCGACCACGAGCATGAGTCTTTGAAAGTAGCGGTGCAGGCTGACTGGCGAGAAAAGCCCGCCCGCGTGAGTGTCAGAATCCCCGGTTATCAGATAGGTGAGCTCAGCGCTCCGGAATACACCGTTGTACTGGAGGGAATCGCGTGAAAATAAGCATGTTCACCAACACCTACCTTCCGCATGTCGGCGGCGTCGCCCGCTCGGTATCGACCTTTGTCGAGGACCTGATCGGTTCCGGCCACGAGGTCCAGGTTGTGGCCCCGACATTTGCTGATCAGCAGGAAGACGATGCTGATTACATTATTCGTGTACCGGCGATACAGAACTTCAACGGCAGTGATTTTTCGGTTCGAATTCCGCTCGCCGGTGATATCCGCGAAGAAATCTCACGTTTTGATCCGGATATCATCCACAGTCATCATCCATTTCTGCTCGGCGATTCAGCCGTGCGCATGAGCCGCCTGCTCGGGGTACCGCTGATCTTCACCCACCATACCCGCTATGAACAATACACCCATTACGTACCCCTTGACAGCCCTACTCTGAAACGTTTTGTCAGCGATCTGGCCAGCGAATACGCCAATATATGCAACCAGGTCATCGCTCCCAGCGAGGGCATCAAAGAGCTGATTCACCAGCGAGGTGTGCGCTCCGATATCGCCGTTCTGCCGACAGGCATCGATATTAAACGCTTCAGTTCCGGCAGCGGTTCCCGGTTTCGGCAGCAACACGACATCGACAGCGCTGCCCCGGTCATCGGCCATGTCGGCAGACTGGCCGCTGAAAAGAATCTTGCCTATCTCACCCGCGCGGCAGCCCAGGCTGTAAAGGAGCTGCCCGGGATGAAATTTGTGGTGGCCGGCGCGGGCGAACTCAACGAGGAAATGGTGAAGATTTTTCAGCAATATCAGGTTGGCGACCATCTGGTTCTGGCCGGCAGCTTGAGCGGCAGTAATCTTGCTGACTGTTATGCGGCAATGGACCTGTTCATTTTCGCCTCCCGCTCAGAAACCCAGGGACTGGTGCTCGCCGAGGCGATGGCCGCAGCGGTTCCGGTTCTTGCCCTCGACGCAACGGGCGTCGACGATGTCCTGGTCGACCAGCACAACGGTATCAGGCGTGCTCCTGAGAGTTCGGAAGAGACGTTCAGCTCAGCAATCATTTCCTTGATCACGGATAAGAAACTCCGGCACAAACTGCGCTCCGGAGCAACCAGCACAGCTGCACAATTCTCTCGCCAGGCAAGCTGCAGGAGGCTGGTTGAGCTTTATGAAAAGGTTATCGATGAAGAACGGCTTTCCTACCGATCCGAAATGGACCTGCTCGATTCGGTCATGATCTCCATCAAGGCCGAGTGGGAACTGCTCCAGAAAACCACTGCAGCCGCTTTTAAGTCAATCGTTGAGACCTGAGACGGAGAAACGGTCAATGCTTTTCTCTCTTGGCACTATACGACGCCGCCTGGTCCGTCTGTTCGACCGCAGCGAGTGGTCGGCACGCTTGCTCTATAAAAGTGAAAGTTCCGGAAACGGCGGCGCTGTCAATTCACCCGGCGTTGTCATCCTCCAGATTGACGGATTGCCTTACAGCGAATTGTTGCGCGCCATCGACAATAAGCGTCTGCGCTTTCTTCAGCGGCTGATTCAAAAAGATCATTTCGTTCTCAGGCCATTTTACTCCGGCCTTCCCTCCGCCACCCCTGCCGTCCAGGCGGAACTTTTTTACGGCATCAAAGGAGCTGTTCCGGCCTTTTCATATTTCGACCGTGACAAACAGCAGAAAAAGGTCATGTTCGACTCTGTCGCAGTGGACGAGCTTGCTGCCGAACTCGAACGCAGAAGCGACACCCAGCTGCTGCGCGGCGGCAGTTCCTACTCCAACATTTTCGCCGGTGGCGCCGACGAGGCCCCGTTTTGTATTCAGTCGATGCGGCTCAAGTCGATCTATCGGGGAATGCGGTTTAAAAAGATCATTTTCTTCCCTGTTTTTCATCTTGTCGAGTTGCTCAGAATCATCGGTCTGTCGCTCGTTGAAATCAGCCTGGCGGTTGTCGATTTTTTCAAAGGCATCATGAGCCGCAAGAACCCTTTCAAAGAGCTCAAGTTTATCTTCTCACGCATCGGTGCCTGTATCGTTCTCAGGGAAATTGTCCGGCTCCGCTGCAAGATCGATATCATCAGGGGTCTCAAGGTCATCCATGCCAATTTTGTCGGCTATGACGAGCATTCTCATCGCCGGGGACCCGACTCGGCCTTTGCTCACTGGACCCTGAAAGGTATCGATTCGGTCGTGCGAGACATCGTTCGCAGCGCCATGCGCTCGGACCAGCGGGACTATCAGATCATCATTTTTTCCGACCACGGCCAGGAGCACACCGTCGATTTTCAGTCCGCAACCACCATGTCGATCCATGAGGCAGTGGCTGCATCACTTGAATATGGGTCGCTGCAAAAAGGTGATTATGCTGCCGGAGATGACGATACCCCTGGTCACAATCTGCATCGGCGGAGCAGGACCTTCCTGAAAAAATCGAATCATGCAGTACGTAGCAAAAAAGCGGATCCACCAGTGAACGGAGATAAAATCCGCATCACGGCAATGGGGCCGCTGGGTCATATCTATCTGCCGGACCGCCCCGACCCTGAAGAGATGCTGGTTTACAGCAAACGCCTCGTCGAATGCGGGAAAATCCCGCTTGTTTTCTATCTCGAAAAAGATCGGGTCATGTGTGCATCAAAGCATGGTACCACCGAGTTGTCATATCGAGCTGATGACATATTCGGTGCCAATCACCCATTTCTAAAAGAGATTGTAGCCGACATGGAACGCCTCTGCCGCCATCGTCATGCCGGCGACTTTATCATTTCCGGCTGGCGCCCCGATGATCGCCCACTCACCTTTGCTCTTGAAAACGGCTCGCACGGGGGTCCCGGAAGCCAGGAGACAAAAGGATTTGTGATAATTCCGGAGAGTCTGCGATCAAATAAGCGGAGCTATTACCGTCCGACCAGTCTGCGAGAGATTGTCCTGCAGGCGCTGGAAAACAAAGCTTCTGTTGAAAATAACGGAAGCGCTGGGAAAACTCATGGCCTGATCCGGGTCATGACCTATAATGTGCACAGCTGCATCGGTGCCGACGGGAAGCTTTTCCCTGAGCGAATCGCCCGGGTGATCAAACGCCAGAATCCTGATTTCATCGCCCTGCAGGAAATCGACCGCTCCAGAAAACGGACAAAGATGCAGGACCAGGCAAGGCTGCTGGCCGAGCATCTTGACATGAAGCATGTGTTCCGGCCAATTCTCAGCGGAGCCGACGGTGAATACGGTCTCGCTGTTTTGAGTCGTTACCCGATCGCCCGGGCCCAAGGTTTTATACTGCCGCAATTATCAGCCAGAAAACCATCAGAGAAACGCGGGATTATGCACATAGTCGCGGAAACCCCGGCAGGCAGAACACATTTGTTCAACACTCATCTGAGCCTGCACAGAAAAGAACGACTGACCCAGATACGTCATATCCTGGAGCACAGCGCCCTGGCTGAAGTCCCCGATGATGAGTCAGTTATCTTCTGCGGGGATCTCAACGCCGGCCCCTCTTCACCGGTATACCGGCTGCTCTCTTCCAGGCTGAGGGATGCTGAGAACCTGCGTCCGGAGACAGCATCAGCTCCCACCTTCTACTCTTCATGGCCGCTGCTCAGACTGGATCACATCTTTCATTCAAAGCAGCTGAAACCTGTCCGTGTCGAAGTGATCGATGACTGGGAATGTCGACTGGCGTCCGATCACCTGCCGGTGATTGCAGAGCTGGCAGCCTGATGAAAGCGATATGAAGATACAATCGATGAAAAATAACAGGGGCCGCCGACTGACACTGGGGGGTCTGGTGCTCTTCGCCGTTCTCCTGATCATGGTGCTGGTCTACTACCAGGGAGATGCGGTTCTGAAGCTGCACGATTATCTGCAAAACAATGTCAATCCCGTTGTTTTTCTTCTTCTGATGCTGATTCTGCCGATCGCGGGTGTGCCGCTTTCGATCTTTCTTCTGCTCGTCGGGATCAAGTTCGGCATCCTCTGGGGTGTTCTTCTGACCGGTGTGCTGATGTTCTTTCACATGATCATCACCTATTACATCGTTCACTCCTTTCTGCGCAGCTGGATAATCAAGATTCTGAAACGAACCAAGCTGTCATCTTTTACGACGAAAAGAACGTTGAACACCTGGCACCTGTTGATTTTCATGCTTATTCCAGGGTTGCCGTATGCGGCCAAGAGCTTTCTGCTGGCCCTGTCAGATATCGGATTCAAACGTTACCTGGTGATCAACTGGTCAACCCAGTTTCCAATGAGTATACCGCTGGTACTGGCGGGGGCCGCCGTTATCGAGATGAACCCGCTTACTCTGTCGATGGTTTTTTTGCTTCTGGTGCTGGTCGTTTTTCTTCAGCAGTATGCACGAAAAAAATTTGGAGAGTCGCAGGCAGGGGGGTAAGTGGCGCTGCGGAAGGAAATCCGAAAAGGGCCGTACCGGAACTTCTCCATTCCAATACGGCCCTTTGCTGCGTCCATGCAGAAAAACCTCTAGGCTTCAGCTTTCCAGAGCCCGTGCAGGTTACAGTATTCACGGGCTGTCAGTGAGTCAGCGGTTATCTCGAACACGGCTTCTGGTTTCTGGTCCGGCTCGAGAAACTGCCGATAGGCCTTACCGTCGGCGATAAGCTCAATCCACTGAATATAGTGCTTTTCCTCCATCGGATGCGGCACGTCGCCGACGATTACTTTTACCGTGCCGTTGGATTTTTCGATCACCGGAACGTGCTTTTCCTTGGCCGCATCGACGGTGTTTTCAGTCATCAGCTTCATCTCCTCGCCGCAGCACACCAGTTCGGCTCCGCCGCCTTCGACAACTTCGACGATATTTCCACAGGCTTCACATTTGTAGATCTCCAGTTTTTCAGGCATACATTTCTCCTTTTGTTTTCGTTTTACCTTGGGCGAAACAGTTCCTGCAAGGAACCGCCACCCGCTAAAATCATCTAAACAAACGATGACATGAACTGCTCATGCTTACATGCAGATACTCATCTGGCATACTTTTCATCAACGCTTTTCGGGAATCCCGGAAACACCATCCTCAAGTGCTTCTTCAAGCTCCCGACCGACTGTTTCAATTCCTTCTTTCAGAAGTTCCCAACTGTCCTCGCTGCTGTTTTTCAATTCATCGAGGCGAGATTGCAACAACTGCTCTTTGGCTCTTAATGATTGAATGGAATCATGCACATCATCACGAGCTTTATTTTTTTCGGTTTCATAGAGATCGCTGAGCCGATCGATATCGTTTCTCAAGCGCTCCAGCCTGTCGTTACTCTCTCGGATATATGATTGTCTGAAGTCCATTGTTCTCCTCCCCTGTCACACATTACTCATATCCAGTCGCTCCGACGAGATAGACTGTTCTGTCTTCGTAATCAAATCTGATCAGCAGCATTCCTCGAGCCGGTAGTTTTCTCCATCGAAGCTGACGAAATGAATACCGTCGAGCCTGGGTAATCCGGCAATTTTCCAGGCCTTCATCGGATCGACGAATTTATCGTTGAGGCATTCCCGCGGCTGCCTGGTGTGCTTGCACACATAGTTGAGAATCGGGAAAGCATCAAACTTCTGGTAATAGCCTCTGAGAAACTCGATAATACTGAGCTGCTCCTCATCGAGATTGGGGATATCGAGCTGCTTGGCGATTTCTCTGGCAACATCGTGATCCCACGTGTCCTGGTCCATCAGAAAGCCTTCGTCGTCCAGTATGATCGTTTTTCCATTTGCATTGATTTCTCGCATCGTTAGCCTCCCATGGTGTCTGAATTATGGGTTCGTTTTCAAAGAAGCAAGATACATGCCACCTGTTGGAAAACAGATTCAGAAGGAGAAGCTGGAAGACCAGGGAGATTAGCTCTCTAAGATCTCTTGATCAGATTATATTTCTTCAGCAGATCGTAGAAACGAGAGCGTGAGAGACCGGCAATCGAGCAGCACCTTTTTATGTCACCGCCGGTCTGGACCAGAAGCCTGTCCAGGTAGCGCTTTTCAGAAGCTCTAATCGCCTCCTCGCGCACCGATTTGAGGCTTGGGAAGTCCTCCGCCGACACTCCTTCAAGCAGACTGCCGGGGTCATTGCCAGCGGATTCCTGGGCATTTTCGGCCAGCCGCTGCTGCAGAGCATGAATCCTGATTCCGGGCGGCAGGTGAATTGGATAAAGGGTATCGCTTTCCTGCGCTTCGGAGATGGAGCGTTCAATCGCCTGGAACAGCTCCCTGACATTGCCGGGCCAGTCGTACTGGGAGAGCAGGAGCAGGTAATCGGGGGAAAACTTTTTGCGCTTCAGGTTCTGCTGACGGCAGAACAGATCCCGGTAGTAATAGGCGAGTTCGGTTATATCCGGAATTCGTTTACGCAGCGGCGGCAGTTCAAGATAAAACGTTTTCAGCCGATAGAAGAGATCTTCACGAAACTCACCCTGATCCACCATTTCCTGCAGGTTGCGGTTGGTCGCAGCTATCAGCCTGAAATCGCTGCTCCGTTCGGTCGTCGAACCAACCGGCAGATAGGTGCGTTCCTGGATCACCCTGAGCAGTTTTTTCTGCATGGCCGGAGGGATTTCCCCAATTTCATCGAGGAACAGTGTACCGCCGTTAGCCTGTTCGATCAATCCCTGCTGCGCCTTGTCCGCACCGGTAAACGAGCCTTTGAGATGACCAAACAGGACGCTCTCGATTAGCGATGGCGGCAGAGCCGCACAGTCGACGATGGTCAGGGGGCGATCGGCCCGCGGACTGAGTTCATGGATGGTCGTCGCAAAGAGTTCCTTACCGGTCCCCGACTCGCCATATACCAGCACGTTTGCCTCGGACTGACCGATGATAATAGCCTGGTCGATGCACATCTGCATGATATCACTGCGCCCGATGATGCCGGTTTTCTCAAGTTCGGAACGAATCTCCTCACGTTCCTCGGTTGGCTCAGTGGTCTTGTGTTTCCGATAGCGCAGGACACGCTTGATGATATCGGGCAGGATGTTTTCCGGGGCCGAATCGACCACATACTCCCAGACACCGAGTCTGATCGCCTTTTCTGCCTGTTCCGGGTCTCCAACGTCAGTAAAAACTACCAACTCCGGACTGCCTTCTTCGGTTTGAAAAGCGGCAATGGTTTCGCTGTTGAGACCACCGTCTATCTCGTCGCGGATGAGGACGACCTCGAATACCGTATCTTCCAGAAAAGAAATCGCCTGCCCCACAGAATGCGCGTATTCCAGCCGCAACCCGCCGGAGGTTAGCTCCAGCGCAATTTTTTCCGAGACATGCTGATCACGATCAATAACTAAAATCGCCTGGAAATCATCCGTATTGTCCATGAGCATTATTCACTGGTCGGGCGATCTAAACGATGAAAATCGCCTCTGAATATCAGTTCGATAAATATATTCAGTTTTCACTTTATATATCAATCGTCAAGGGTGATTCCTGTCTGTTTTTTTTACCATATTTTCATAATCGGCAAAAACCGGTATGTACCATTATTTTTGGTCAGGCCGCAGCGCCGCACACCCTATGAACTAATGATCTATTCCAACCGGTACGGATATTGCTAAATATAGCTATAACACGCTACTTTTGGGAATAATTCAAGGAGGCAATTGGTGAAGAAAATCTCTGTTCTCGTGGTCGGCCACGATGATCATACCCGCCATCTCATTGAAATGTTGAAGAGTCAGAACGGTGCGTACGGTATCATCGAGATCAGCGACTCCCTTGACCATGCACTGGGCCTGCTGCTCAAGCATAGCTTCGATGCCATTATCCTGGATCCGGATTTGAATATGGCACCGGGACTTGAATCCGTTCGGCGGCTTATCACTGCTGCTCCGGATGCTGCCATCATCGTCGTTTCCGACCATCGCAGCGATGACCAGCTGGCCATCAAATGTGTCCGTTTCGGCGCTCAGGACTATATCGAAAGGGTTCACCTGGCCCCCCTGCTGGTCAAGAAATCGATCCTCTACGCGGTCGAACGTAAACACAGGCTTCTGGAAAAGGATGATCTCTTCTCGGATCTGGCCAGTGCCTTGAAGATGATAGACAAGTTACAGCACCTGCTGCCCCTCTGCGCCTGCTGTAAAAAGCTCTATTATGAAGAAACTCAAAATTGGCTCGATATCGACGCCTACCTCAAGAAAACCGGCAAGCAGCGGACCCCGGCCATCTGCCCCGATTGCCGCGACTCGCTTGCCGCCGGTGAGCATTGAGATGCAGCTCTCGGCCCTGTTGAAAAGGAGTGGACCACGGTTCATCTCGGTCGGTATGACAACAGGGATTATTGTTCCAGCAAAACCGGACAGCGTCCTTTCAGACTGGACGATGCAGTATCGTGCCGGCCTGTTTCAATCGTTTACTCCCCATCTTCTTTTTCTTCAGGCGGAATAACCAGGACCGGAACCGCTGACCGCCTTACCGTTGCTTCAGCGACCGAGCCAAGCCAGAAGTGGGATAATCCTTCTCTGCCATGGGTGGCCATGACAATCAGGTCGATATCGTTGTGAGCGCAAAAGGCGATGATCGTTTCTCGGGGCAGTCCCATTTCGACGTTGACCGTCGTATTGACGGAATGCGGTACTTTCGCGGCAACGGTCGCGTCGAGATTTTTACGGGCCGATTCAGCCAGCTGCTGTTCGTAGAGCGGAAAATCAAAAGCCGTCAGCGGGTCGCCCGTAAACCCCATATGGGCGGGCCGGGCGATCTGCTCAACGACCTGCAGAACATGGATCGTCGCCCCAAATTTTTCCGCCATGACAAGGGCTGCGTCCAGGGCATAAAGGGCGGATTCAGTGGCATCGGTGGGCCACAATATGTTTTTTATCGATTTCATGATCATGTACCCCCATGTTTCGATTGGCACTGACCGGGTTCGGGTTGGCTTCACTCATTGATTGATTCCAGCTCCGATTCCCATTGGTGTGCGTTTTTGCGGATCACCTTCTCTTTTTCAGTTTTGGCTTTTGAAGAACCTGTCTTTTCCTGTTCCAGTTCGATGATCCTGTTCAGTTCGTTGAAGGTGTGCTTCAGTATTTCCGTTGTCTTTTTCTCTGACATGGTCTCCTCCCTGGCTTTTATGTATCGACTCTGTTCAGCAGTACCGCTTCATAATAAATATTTCAAGTCCTGTGCCAGACAGCACTTTCTTTTTGACTGAGTGCTTTTAAGGAGTACCTTTAAGAACGCGTCTGCTTACTCCAGAAAGCACCATAGATACCGCCATGATCGAGCAACTCCTGGTGTTTTCCCTGCTCGGCGATGCGGCCGTCATCAAGAACGAGAATAATGTCGGCATTGACCATGGTTTTGAGCTGATGCGAAGCGACGATGATCGTCCGGTTTTCAGAGAGACGGTCGAATGCCTCCATCACTTCGCTCTCCGAGGACGCATCGAGACCACCGGTAGGCTCGTCGAGCAAGACGATATCAGCGTCCCGCAAAAAGGCCCGGGCAATCAGGATTCGCTTCATCTGGCCTCCTGAAAGCTGGGTAGTTCCCGAGCGCAGAACCGTATCATACCCCTCAGCCATTTCTCTGATAAATCCATCAGCGTTTGCGCGGCGGGCAGCATCTTCTATCTCGGTGTCGGAGACATCATCTTCGGGGCGCCCCAGGCCGATGTTTTCACGCACCGTGGTATGGAAAAGAACTGCTTCCTGGGGCACCATGACGATATGCTGCCGCAGCGTATCGATCCGGAAATTTTTTATATCTTCCGAGTCGATTCTTATACTGCCGCCTGTCACATCGAAAAATCTTGGTACCAGGTTGAGAAGCGTCGATTTACCGGAACCGGATGCGCCGACCAGGCCAACCTTCTGCCCCTTTTCAATAACACATGACACGTTGTCGATTACCTGTTCGTCTTCGTAGCCGAAGGACACCGAATCGAATTCGATACGCTTTTCAAACCCCACAAAACTCTGAGCCTCCGGATCATTGCAAACGCCGAGATCACACGGCGTGATCGCCATGATCTGTTCGATTCTTTCGTTGCAGGCATGCGCTTTGGTAATTTTGATATAATATTTGGTAAACTCCCGCACCGGCTTGTAGAGGCTTTTCAGGTAGCTCATGAATACCAGCAGTTCCCCAGGGCTGATATGGCCGGCGCGTATGGAGAAAACTCCTGCAAGAACCAGTATGGCGCTGCCCGCCGCCAGAACGATATTGGTCAGGGATGTATAATATCCCTGCCAGCTGCCGGTCTTCACGGCTGCGCTGCGGCTCATCAGGCTGGCCTGCTCCATCCGCTCGATCTCGGTTTCCTCGAGTCCGAGCAGCTTGATCCACTTGTGGGTTTTTGTTGCCGTCTCAGTCAGAGAGGAAATATCGGCTTCGTACTTTCTCCGCTCACGCGCCACCCGCTTAATCCGGATGCCGAAAAAATAGGTGGCCCAGACCAGAATCGGAGCTATGCAGAGCGTTACCAGCGCCAGCCGCCAGTCGACAATGATCATGATGAAGCCGATACCGAGAAACGTCGGAATAGAGCGCCAGATCAATACATTGTAGCCTTCGACCAGTTTCTGCGTATCATCGGCGTCAGTGGTGATCCGCTCGATCACCTCACCAGGTTCGGTCTTGAAAAAATGACTCACCGGCAGGTCGAGAACATGGGCGAAGAGCCGAATGCGCAGCTTCTGAACAACAACCTGGCAGACTCTGGTCAAAGTGATGTTCTGCAGATAAAGACCAAGCCCGTTTAACAGCGCAACCAGGATAAGGGCGCTGATCATCAGCGCAAGAAGATGATCGGCTATCAGCTGCCAGGAGGAACCGGCTATTTGACGTACGCTTTCGGGTACGGGTTTGGCGAGGATGATATGGTCAAAAATCACCTGCAGCGGCCAGGGCTGGAGCATGGCGACGAGCGCCTGAACGGCCAGGGACAGGGCAAGAAAGGCCAGCAGGCGCCGCTCTTCCCATAAAATGATCGATAATTGTGACTTCTGTGCCATCGTCCCCTGGTTCCTCATAACAGTTCAACCGCTCCATTACTGCTTAACAGCGATGGGTCATGGTGCATCCTGAACAGCTGCGATAACCACCGACCTGCACCGCTCCCGCTGCTTAGAGCAGCAACGGGACAACAATGCCTCCGCCGAGCCAGAGCATTGCAAGTATCGAAAATGTTTTAAGAATGACGGTGGTCAGTGAAGCTGATCCATCTCCATGGTGATGATGACCCGAATGGCCGTCGTGCTCTTCGTCTTCATTCTGCCGTGAGCGGTACCACAACCAGCCCATGAGTATCGTCACACCAAGAAAGGCGAGGTTGAGATAAAACCCGTAGTCGATGGCGAAAAGCTCCTGCTCAGCAGGAACTGCCCCCTGACCGGCCGGCGGCAGTAGATTCAGCGCCGCCAGTCCATAGTGCATGAGCAGCGAGACGATTACCAGACCGCTGAGCAGCATGACAAGAATATAAAACGCCATCTTCCAGCCGTAATACATCGAATTGATCCGCAATACCGGGAAAACGACGAGATCAGAAAAAATAAAGGCCATGACCCCGGCAAAACTCACCCCATGCCCGTACAGAAGTGCGGCCAGCGGAATGTTCCCCATTGACCCGATAAACGTGAAGAAAGCCGCCACCGGACCGACCAGCGTCTGGCTCACTACTGCAACAAAACCAGGATTTTGCGAAGATTCGCTACCGGAACCGACAAACAGCGTCGCAAAAAATGATTCCGGGACAAATGCTGAGATTACTCCGGCAACGGTAAAGCCGATCAACACATCCTTCCAGACCATGTTCCACTCCATCACATAGGTCTGGGCGATCTCTTCCCAGCCGCTCAGCGTGCTGATTTTCCCCTTCCAGTCCATGCTTTTTTCATCATCACTCCCATGCGCTTCAGCCAACCGGTCTCTAGCCTCGCTGACCAGTTTTTTCGGATAAAACAATCTGATAAAAAGCCAGGCAAAGAGGATCAGCAGAAGGCCGCCGATATACTCGCCAACGACGAATTGCCAGCTCAAGAAGATGGCAATGACGATACCAAGCTCAATGACGAGATTGGTCGAGGCGAGCATAAATGCCATGGCCGGGGCCAGACCGGCACCTTTTTGAAATAGTGCCCGGGTGGTGGACAGCGCCGCGAAACTGCATGAACTCGAGATAAATCCGAAAAAGGTGCCGAGCGCCATGCTTTTCGGCCCCCGCTCCCCCATCATTTTCTGCATCCGACGCCTGGTTACCAGGACCTGGATCAAACTGGAAATCAAATAGCCCAGAGCAAACGCCCAGAAAGCCATCCAGAAAAAACCGATACTGGTCAGGGCGGCTTCCTGCCACTGCGATATAAATGTCTTCATGCGGAACTCCTCATCAGCGAATCTGCCTGGACAGCTATGCGTGATCTTCGATAAACCGGCGGCACTGTCGCTGCAGTGTCAGTCGAAATCAGGTCCGTGGTCAAACTCCACGATATGAGGAAAGGCAAGCGACCAGGCGACGCCGAAAGCCATAACGCCAAAGAGGACAAGATAACGTGCAAGACGATTTTACTGTTTCATGATCTCACCTGTATTAAAATTGGTGGAATCGGTTATATCCAGTAGTAAGGAAATTTATAGTGATCGAAGACCGACTTTTCGTAGTCTCGAAAAATCGGATTATGGTGGTCATATTCAGGACTGCTTTCGATCTGCTCCCTGGTCATTCTCACGGCCACTGAACGATCGCTCCAGTTGACATTGTCTACCCAGTTGGGATCGATGATGACGCGCTTGCTGCCGGGCAGCCAGTTGCCGGTGTCGATAACCAGATAGCGGATCCGCCAGGTATCTTCTTCGACCAGCACGTCTTCGACATGGCCAATGTCATCATCGCGCGCATGCACCCGGTAGCCGGAGACCTCATCGATGGACCGCAACCGGGGCTCATCGTCACCCTCCCCCTCTATCTCGGCTAACGCTATTCTCGATCTCAAGTCGCGGGGATACGTCTCGGCGCCCCACAACTGGGGCCCTCTCCAGTAATCGGACCAATCGTAATACTGGTTGAAAAATATCTCGTATTTCCTCGACACCGGTGCGTCCGAGTCCAGGGGCGGCGCGTTTTTTATCTGTTCCTTGCTCAGCCCGATATTGATTGCCAGACTGATGGGGTCCACCGTACCGATGCTGATCGGCGAGATAAGAACCTTACGTCCGGGCAGCCACTTACGCGTATCGGCGACCAGATAGCGGATCACCCAGGTCTGGTCATCGAAGAGAAAATCCGTGCATTTACCAATGGCACCGTCATGGGCGCTCAGTTCAAAACCTTTCAACGAGTCAATGCTGCTCAATGGAGTCCTCATAACCTCCTCCTCTGTTATTTTTCTGTTCCGGTATTGGCGGTTTTTGCTGTCCGCTGCTGTAATGTCAGCAATGCAATGATCGGGCCAGCCGGGGCCGGCGTGATACCTGCCAGCATTGCCGCAGTCCACGCTATCATTACGTTCCGAATTATTTTTAGAAAACGTTTATGTTTGAAAGGAAAAGGTTTTGATAGCTGTTTGTGGTATCTGCCGGCCGCAGTTTTGTTCAATACAGGATGTAATGGCAACGGTTTTGCATGGATAACACGGGAGGGGATCATGATGTTGCCGGCTTCATTCAATGATTAGCGTTGATTAAGGCGCAACCGGACAAGAAACGAGAAAAGCTGAGCACCATCACAACGAGAAAGCATGCAGCGTATGGAACCTGAGAAACCGACAGCTGAAGAAGCTTACGCCAAAGCCAGAGAACTGGTGCTTGAATGCGCCACCGAAGATGGTTTTCTTGCCAGTCCGACAAAACAGGAAAATTATCGCCGAATCTGGAGCCGCGATGGGGTCATCACCGGCCTCGCAGCGCTGATGAGTGAGGATGAAACGCTGATAGACGTCTTTGGAAAAACCCTGAAAACCCTGGCACGATACCAGGGCCCACACGGCGAGATGCCGAGCAACGTCGGTATCGCCAACGGTGATGTCAGCTATGGCGGCACGGCAGGCCGGGTCGATGCGAACCTCTGGTTCGTGATCGGTGCTGCCGAGTACTGGCAGAAAACAGGCGATGACGGTTTCATGGATGAAATATTCCCCGTCCTCGAGAAAATCATCTTTCTGCTGGGCGCCTGGGAATTCAACAACCGGGGTTTTCTCTACGTTCCGGCGACCGGTGACTGGGCCGATGAATATATCCACAACGGCTATGTGCTCTACGATCAGCTCCTTTACCTGCAGGCGCTGCGATCTTTCGCGCATCTGAGTTCTCAAGCCAAAGATATTTCAACTCACCCGATCGCAGACAAAATTTCGATGCTTCAGTCTATGATCAGAGCCAACTTCTGGATCGGTTCCGATGACGCGGTCCCGGATCACGTCTATCACGAAATCCTCTTCAAGAAGGGCCGTGATGCCGCCGACAACTGCATACAGCGTTACTGGCTTCCGTTCTTTTCCCCGCATGGCTATGGCTATCGATTCGACGCCTTTGCCAATGTCCTTGCCTCTCTAGTGGGGGTGGCGGACGCAGATCAGACAGCGGCGGTCGAGGACTATATTGAAGACCATGCCATTGGTGCTGAACTGAGTCTGCTCCCTGCCTTTCATCCGGTTATCGAACAGGACGACAAAGATTGGAAACAGCTCAAGGTCGCCTTTTCCTATGATTTCAAGAACCGCCCCTATGAGTTCCACAACGGCGGACTGTGGCCGATGCTCACCGGTTTCTACGCCGCCGACCTGGCCTTTAGAGGTCAACACGACAGCGCAAGACGTTACCTCGACGCCATTGCTGCAGCAAACAGCATGGAGATGGGAGAGCGTTCCTGGGGATTTGCCGAATTTATCAACGGCAAAGATTTCAGTCCGGGCGGCAATGTCGGCCAGTGCTGGAGTGCATCTGCCTACCTGATGGCCTACAGCGGCCTGCAAAACAAACCAATATTTTCGATAAAATAGTCATGATCACCCTGTTCAGTGACCTGGACCGCACCCTGATTCCCAACGGTGACCAGCCCGAAACTCCTAAAGCCCGCTCTCTTTTCAGGCAGCTGGCTGGAAGCGGTCTGGTTCGCATCGCCTATGTCAGCGGTCGCGACAAGGAGCTCATTCGTCAGGCGATCTCAGAGTTCAAACTTCCGCGCCCCGATCTTGTCATCGGTGACGTCGGAACTTCCATCTACCGGCTCCGGGAAACAGCATGGCTGCACGACGACTCCTGGGTAAAGCAGATATCTTCCGACTGGAACGACTACCGGCATGCCGATATCGTCGACCTGCTCGGAGCTCACGATTTGAAGGACCTGCAACTGCAGCCTGAAGCCAAACAGGGTCCCTGCAAAGTCAGCTACTTTACTGACCCCGGTGACAGCGGCCGCTCATTGACCGACTCGGTAGCTGAAATATTAGTTAATAAAGGGATCGACACCAACCTGATCTGGAGCGTCGATGAGGCCGAAAACCGGGGACTGCTCGACATTTTGCCGGCCTCCGCCAACAAGATATCGGCGATTCGCTTCGTCATGAAGCAGGATGAAATTGGAGAGGAGCAGGTCGTTTTCGCCGGTGACAGCGGCAACGATCTCGACAGTCTGACCAGCGGTTTACCGGCAATTCTGGTAGGCAACTCCCACCCTGACGTCCGAACTGAAGCATTTCAAACCATGTATGAAAAAGGTTGCGGAGATATGCTTTATCTGGCCCGCGGGACTTTTCACTCACTCAATGGAAATTACGCGGCAGGGGTGCTCGAAGGACTGGCTCATTTTTTCCCAGAGATTGACGACTGGCTCCGCAATACTGCAAAATAAAGGATTAACTCTTTGGTTCTTCCGGTAAAAACAAACCCCGCATTATCCGCTCAAGCATTCCTCTCTCTCTTTGAACCGGGCCATGATAACGCGGCGCTTCTGCTGTTTTTTCATGAGTCTCAAAACCACAAATTTTCAGATAGCCAAACCAAACTCATCTATGGTAGGGAGACGGGCACTGGTAAAAATGCAGGCCGATCCCCCTATGATCGGCCGCTCAAGAACGCATCGCTCATCCATAAAAGGCGCTGACGAGGTCTTTATGCAGTTATCGAAAAGTTTGCGCAGAAAATTGAGTCTTTCAACCCGTGAGCAGTTCATCAGGGTCGCCACCCAGCAGTCTATGATGATCATCGGTGCGATACTCGCGGCGGCGGGCTACGTATTGTTCCAGGTTCCCTATCAGATCGCCGCAGGCGGTGTCACCGGACTCGGAATCGTCGTCAACCATGTCAGCGGATTCCCGGTCAGTTATTTCTTTTTTCTCAGTAATATCCCGCTTTTTATCCTGGGCTACTACTTTCTCGGGCACTGGCGCTTCATCTGGTCGAGCGGTTTGGCTGTTCTGATATTTTCAATCTCGGCCGAGGTCCTGTTGCAGATCGCTCCCGCCCTCGATCCCTATCCGATCACGCAGGATTCTCTACTGGCCTCGATCTACGCCGGTGTTCTTGTCGGCATCGGTACCGGAATCATTTACCGTTACGGCGGCACCGTCGGCGGGACCTCGATATTGGCGCGGATCATCAATGACCGCACCGGCCTGCCGATGAGTCAGTGCTACCTGTACACCGATCTGATCATCATTATCGGAGCCGGCCTGCTGATCTCGCTCGAGACCTCTCTGCTGGCCCTGATAACCCTGGTTCTGGTCGGAATTTTTTCCGACTTCGTCATCGAGGGCACCAGCCATACCCGGGTGCTGACCATTGTCACCAAGCACCCGGAGCCGCTCCGAGATGCGATTATGTACCAGCTGCGGCGCGGCGTTTCACACTGGGAAATTACCGGCGGCTATTCGGGTGAAAAGCGGACGATGCTCTACCTGACCGTTCTGCGCTCCAAGATTTACGACGTCAAGTTCATCATCTCCCGGATCGATCCTGACGCCTTTGTCGTCGTCGGCGTATCTCAGCAGACCTGGGGTGGCTTCGACGTCAAACGCAGTCGCCTTCCCTGAATCGACCAGCCTTTCTGTACCAATTTATTTTCCGACAATTTCAGCCAGTGCCGAATCAAGATCCGGGTAGGTGAATTTGTATCCGGCTTCGAGCAGCTTCTGAGGCCGGCCGCGCTGACTGCAGATCAATGCTTCGCCGAACTCGCCGAGCAGTGTCTTGATCAGAAAGGTCGGTGTTGTAAAGATCGCCGGGCGCTTCAATGCGGCTGCCACCTTACGGGTCAGTTCCTTATTGCGAACCGGCTCCGGGGAGCAGAAATTCACCGGCCCTGAGAGCTCATCATGGGCCAGGGCAAAGCGGTAGCCGTTGATCAGATCCTGCAGATGAATCCAGGGGAACCACTGGTGGCCGCTGCCCAGCTTTCCCCCGACAAAAAATTTAAAAGCGGGCAGCATCGAGGCCATCGCCCCGCCGTCCCGGTGCATGACGATGCCAAAGCGGGTCAGAATGACGCGCACCTGCTCCGACGCAGCCGCCAGCGCCGCCGCCTCCCAATCTTTACAGACATGTGCCAGAAAATCGTCACCGGGTGGTTCCGACTCGGTCAGAATATCCTCCCCCTGTCCCCGTAGTAACCAAGCGCGGAGGTGCTGAAAAACAGCGTTTTCGAAGCCTCCTGAAGGCTCTCGGCAAGATTGCGGGTGGTCAGTATCCGACTTTCGTAGAGCTGCTTTTTGACCTTGTCGGTCCACAGCGTAAATATGGATTTCCCGGCCAGGTTGATCACCGCATCGTGTGCGGCTACTTCATCCTGCCAGTCTCCTGAAATCGTCGTATCGGCGACCAGGTAGGTGAACTGAGGATGGGTGAACAGGTTGGGCGGATTCGAGCGGCGTCCCACTCCGGTTATCTCATGGCCGTCATTGAGCAGTGCCCGGGTCAAATGACTGCCGACGAAACCAAGACTTCCGGTAATAAATATCTTCATGTTCCCTCCTCTTCTATGTATGGGTTTACCATTGAACGGCTATGATAGAGGCAGCCTCGGGTAAAGCTTACAACCTGACTCTCTTTGTCACTATAATCATATCGTTTCTCCATGAAACGGGGGATAACGTGCAGTTTTTCATTCGGCACTACTGACAACGGAGTTGGAGGACATGCTCTGAGTTGGAAAAATCTCTATTCATGCATATAAATAGTAGTGATTTTCGGCCAAGCACGATAGACTGTATCGTTATTATATGACGTGCTTTTTCAGCGGTACCTGTTCGTTTCAAAGCAGATTATCAACCCGAAACATGGAGAGAAAACTATGGCGACGCGTGAAGAACTCGAAGAAAAATATGATGACTGTCAGGAGACCCCCGATTACGTGGCGGTAGCCCTCGAGGCTTTTAAAGATCTCGATGATAAAGACTGGGCCGTCGAACTGTACGAAGAAGGCGCTGATTGGGCTGCGGCCCCGCAGGACTTTCTGGCTCTGTCGACCGGCGCCAAAGTTATCTTAGGTGATGCGGAAAAAGCTGCTGAGTATTTTGAACAGGCCAAAAGCGCCTGCCGCGATGCCGATGAAATGACCGACCTGGCCGTTGCCGCAGCGGAAGGCGGTGATCAGGACGGCGCCAGGGAGATGTTCGCGGCCGCCGCCGAAAAAGCGACCAAGGCTGCAGAGTATCTGACCCTGTCTAAAAAGATCAATGATGCACTCGGCGACAAGGATCTCGCCCGTGAAATCAGCGCCAAGGCCAAGGAGCAGTGCAAGACGCCGGCCGATTTCATCGAGCTGGCCACGGGGCTGGTCAATGATTTCGATGATCCCGAACAGGCTAAAGAGGTGCTCAATCAGGCCACCGGTTCGTGTAAGAGCGGACCCGACTTTGCCGCCCTGGCCGCCAGTGCCGGTGAATTGTTCCCGGACAGCGACCTGGGTTCGACCATGTACCAGTCGGCCGAGCAGCAGATCAAGACCGGCCTCGACATGGGCGGTCTTGCCAAGGAAGCGGTCGCCACACTCGGTGATAAGGAATATGGGACCAAGCTCTTCAACAAGGCGATCGACATGCTTGAAAACGGCGACGAGCTGGTAAAACTCGGGGCCATGATCAAAGAGTCGCTCGAAGGCAATGAGCTGGTCCTGGCCGCCTATAAAAAAGCCGGTGATTTCTACAGCGGCTACCAGGAATTCATGAAGCTGGGCGATGCCGTGGTCAAAGATACCGACGACAAAGCGGTGGCTGCGACGATGTACAAAAAAGCGGCGGACAACGCAGCTGAAGCTCCTCAACTGGTCAAGATCGTCGAGAAACTGGCCGATGAGTTAGGTGATTCCGAGGGTGCCGTCGAGGTTCTGCACCAGGTGGAAAATGCGGTGAAAACCAACGGCGAATTTCAGACCATGGCCGACGCCGTCCTCAAGTACGCCTCCGATCAGCAGTGGAAAGACGATATCGGCGTACAGAAGGAAAAGCGTGAACAGCATGCCAAGCTCTACGAAGAGTATATCCGCCGGGAACAGGAAGCTGAAGAGCCGGCCGCACTCTGGAATCTTGGCCACGAAGTAATGCAGGCAACCGGTGATAAACCCTATGCCCGCAAGCTGTTCAGCAATGCAGAGAAGAAGCTTAAATTCATCGATGACCGCCTCAAACTTGCTGATCTGATCGCCGCCGACCTCGAGGACAAAGACTGGGCCGGACGCATCTACCAGGAGCAGTTCGAAGCCGCCGACCGCTACATCGACAGGAAGAACATCGCCGCCGCGACGGTCAAGCATCTTAACGACAAAGCCGCGGCCAGTGACTATCTGGCCAGGATGGAATCTTCCTGCGAGAAACCGACGGATTACGCCAAACTGGCGGCAACGGTCAAAGATGTGCTCGGCGACGATGACTGGACCCGCAAACTCCTCCAGGAAGCTGAGGCAAAATGCGCTGATCGTTTTGGTTTGATGTCCATCGCCGGCCGGGTCATGAAAAGTCTCGGTGATGAAAACTGGGCTTCAGGAATCTACGCCAAGGCTGCCGAACAGTGTTCAAGCCTCTACCAGTTCGAGTCTCTTTTCGATTATGTCGAGCAGCAGGGCAGCGCTCCGGAAATACTGAAAAAGCTATACGCAACAGCGGAAGAAAAGCTGAACAGTTCGAAGGAACTCGCGGCCCTGGCCGAGAGCGTGATGCGCAGGTTCGCAGCTGAAGATTGGGCCCGGACCATCTTTAAAAAAGCGGCCGAAGCCGATGATTTCGAGAGCAACAAGTTCGCCGTTGCCGCCAGCGTTGAAAACGCCCTTGCCGATCACAAACTTTCAGGCAGTTTGCGCAGCACCTAACCCGAGCCTGACCTGAGCCGCTCCCACGGGCTGCCGTTTTTCCAAACGGCAGCCTTTTTCATTTCTACAGATCCTTCACTCTAGATAAGCCGGGCAGCAGGGTCTGGGTGCTGACGACACCCTGCCACTGGCGGATCGTGGTATGCAGAAACTGAGAGATCAGTTCTGCGTCCGAAGAGAGCAAGTCGCGCATCAGCCTGACCCGGATGACGATGTCAATGGCACCGTGCACCGAGTGAATTTCCCGTACTTCATCCAGGGCCCAGAGTTTGTCCATGATCTTGTTTTCGTGGCGCCCCTCGACGTTCATCAGGATGAAGACGTTTATCTCTCGGCGCATTTCCGGATATTTCTGATCGCTGTGCTCGGCCATTTTTGCTCTGAACTCCTCCATGTTTTTGGGGATCAGGCTGTCGATCCCCTTGCCGTACCTTCGGTTCTTCCCCATTTTCCACTGATGCAGCGATATATATAGGTAGAGATCATCAACGCTGCGATTCCTGAATGAGCGGGCAAGACGGCTCGATTCGATGATCGAGCGCAGCGGCATATAGATGGTTTTAAACCAGTCAGCCGCGGCCTCAGACTCGGAAATCTTTCTATTCTGCTCGTTTTCGAGAAACCGACGGTGTTCTTCGATCTGCTCTTCGAGCACCGGGAACTGCCCCATTTCGGTCAATTCGATTTGCTGAGTGAGACGGTAACGGTCTCGGAACTCTGAACCTTCTCGATACAGTTTATTCTCGATCGTGTCTTTTGTGGGCAGCAGCTCGATGATGCAGGCCTCGATTTCCTGATGGCCAAGTTCACGGGCCGCAGCATAGCGGTGATGGCCGTCGAGAATATAAAAGCCGTCCTTGATCTGGTAGAGTGAAATCGGCGGAATTCTCCGTCCCTGCCGCATTTTTTTCATGATGTCGTGGAACCGCTCGTCACTGTCGTAGCCGCGGGGTTTGAAATGGGCATCGAAATCATGATAGCGGCCGACGCTGCCGACGATTTTGCTGATCGGTATCGTCTGCGTGCCCCGGTCAATCGACTCGAAAGCCTGCTCGTCGGTTCTGATCTTCTCGAAACTGGCAGATCGGGACCCGGTCCGCTCATTTCCCCGGTCTCCGAAGAGCCGGGCAAGTTTGCGCAGAAAATCAGATTTCGAAAACATGGTAACCATAGCTGTTAATCACCTGGGTCCGGCCAACGGTAGTTACCCGGTCTCCGGGCCGTTCAAAGTGTCGGTGAATATGACCGTGAACGAAAAAGCGCGGTTCATACCGGTTGATGAAATCGCGGTAACAGACAAAGCCGCGGTGGCAGCGATCCTCGGCATCGTGGACATGGCGCGGCGGGGCATGGGTCAGGAGCAGATCGAGTCTTTTCAGGCGCCACAGAGGAAACCAGAGCCGCCTGATCTGAGCCCGCATCTGACGCTCCCGAAACTGATTCGGATTGCCGTTATACCAGCGGGATCCGGAAAATCCCAGGAAAGAAAACGGCCCATGGGTGAGCACGGATCCGGTCACATTGACGCAGCCGGCCGGGGTTTGATCATGCCTGATATCGTGGTTACCGAGCACGAAAAAGAGCGGCACGTCATAGAAACTTCTCAGGCGGGCCAGGTATTCGGGGGGCAGATCTCCGCAGCCGAGAACAACGGAGATGGAGCCGGGCTCCACCGGACTGCTGTCGCCAAGCAGATCGGGGGAGACAACATCTGATACGCTGAGCACCCGCATGTACAAGCCCCTGGATATTTCGCCCTGCCGCTCAGTCTTCTTCAGACTCTTTCAGGTTCTTTACCCAGCCCACCCGGATATAGTATTGCTGTCCGGCGTCCTGCCAGGATTCGCAGCTGTCCCGGTGCTCCATCAGCGGGTAGACGGACGCAGCGGTGGTCGAGCGATCCACCCTGCATTTTCCGCTGACGGCGTCAACCGGCCTGAAGTGTTTGCAGCTCAAGCAGATTTTGTCATAGGTTCTTCTCGCCATAATCACTCGATATCAATGCACCAGATCATTTAAAAAGGATTGAAAAATCGACACAATACGACTCGGTGCACGACACATCGGGAATATCGCAGATTCTCTCCCCGGCCCCGTAGTCACTGATTTTTTCAGCGAACAGCAGGCGCGAATCATCGACGATGCGCGGATCGGTGCTCCTGCTGCCGTCGAGATTATAGACCAGGCCGGCCAGTTCGATGTTCCTTCTGTCAAGTGCTTCGAGCGCTCCGAGCGTGTGGTTGATCGAGCCGAGGCGCGGCCCGGTGACCAGAATCACCGGCCAGTTTTTCTCGGCGATCAGATCGATGACCAGGGCGGAATCGTTAAGCGGTACAAACAGCCCGCCAACGCCTTCAAGCAGGACGTATTCATAATCCCCTGCCAGCTGTTCGGCGGCACCGCTGATCACCTCGGTATCGATCGTCCGGCCGTCGAGCCGGGCAGCCAGGTGGGGAGAACAGGGAACCTCGAAGACATACGGACAGGTGATGCCCATGGCGTCTTCTTCAATCATCTCCTGTCCGGCTCGCCTGCGGTGCTCGATGATATCCTCGCTGAGACCGCTGCAGCCGGTCTGGGCCATTTTCATGGTCACGGCCCGCACTCCGCTGTCCTTGAACCAGCGTGCCATCAGGCCGGTGGCCACGGTCTTGCCGATGCCGGTATCGATCCCTGAAATGACGATAATTTTTCCTTTTCCGGCCACCATCACCCTCCTTTTTTGCGTCCGATAACCAGATAGCTCACATAGCTCAACATAACGCCCCGGTCGGTGGAAAATCCAGCGATAAATTCTTCGACAAAACGTTCATAGCGTCTCGGCGTCCAGCGGCAGCCGCCAACGCCGCCGACACCGGTTGAACGGATATGCTTGAGGACGTCCCGGGGATGGTCGAAATAGAGGTGGTCCCGGTGGACATCGGCGTGGATAATCTGAAAATTTCTGGATACCAGATCCAGGACATGGGTAAATGACGGGTAGTTCAGCCCGGCTCCGGTCAGCTCTTTGATTTCGTAGTAGGTATCCCGGCCAAACATCGAAAAAGCAAAGAGCGCCTCATCGTTGAGCGCCCTGCTCACCTTCGGAAAAAACCGGGACAGATCATCGAGCCATTGAAAGGTGGACGATGAAGCCACCAGATCAAGATTTGCGGGCAGTTCCAGGTGTTCTATATCGCCAAACAGCGGATAAATCCGTTCCGGTCTGCTGCGTTCCAGCTTCTTCAATACACTATGATAAAATTCAGGGACCAGATCGTTGAGGTAAAACAGCTTCGGCCTGAAGCGTTCGTTGAGCAGGCTCGAAAACATACCGGTACAGCTGCCGATCTCGAGAATGCTTTCGTAATGCGCAGGGCCCAGTCCTTCGATGAGCTCAACGAGCCGCTCGTTGGCCTGCTTCTGCACGACCGCCTCACCCTCATAGGTTGCAAGCCCCCGCAAAAACGAGCGGGCGACGCGGTCCTTCTGAATTCCGCTCAGCTCAGCAGCCATCTGCTGCCGCCATGGCGATGATATCGGACCAGGAAGACCAACCGCTGAAGGGAAAGTGAGAACCCTCAATTTCGATGATCCTGCAGCGATTCTTCCAGAATAAGAGCTGGTGCCCGGTCGGAATGATCAAATCTTTTGTCGAGATAATGGCCAGCTCAAAAATAGATTTACTCTGATCGCAAGACCCTGCGAGCCGCTGCAGTGCATCCAGTTCCTCACCCAGATCAGCTAGCGTGCGGTCCGGCCGGTGTTCGAGAAATATTTCAAGAACCTGTCGAGGCCGACACATGCGCTTATGGAAACGGCTGAGCACCGAGTCTGAAAACTGTTCTCGGGTCGCGTTGAAAAACTGATGCGGGATGCCGTAGCGATCGTCTATCGGCTGCAGCGTTCCGTTGATGGCGATGCAGCGGCTGAAGTGATCACGGTATTGAGAAAACAGGTTCTGAGCCGCCCAGACACCGAACGACCAGCCCAGAAGGTGCATGGTTTCATAGGTGCGGGCCAGCATCGGCAGGTCAATGGGCGCTTCGAAATGGCGGTAATCAGAGAGCACAACGACGTCGTATCCGCTCGTATCGAGCAATGCCAGTGGACGCTGGTCCATCCCCCAGCCGTTGCAGAAGATGATCAGGTGCGGTGTCTTGTTTTGAGCGAGCCAGTGGGCGATCATGACCGATCCAGCCAGCTGCGGATATATTCGGGCAGTTGAGCAAGCTGCTCGTAGCGCAGATCGGCAGTCAATGACAGCCGGAATCGCGAGGTCCCGGCCGGCACCGTCGGCGGCCGCACCGGCAGAACATAAAAGCCCTTGTCCTGGAGCATCAGTGCACCAGACACCGTTTTTTGCGCCTCGCCAATGATGACTGGAACGATATTGGTCGTCCCCCCGGTCTGCAGGCCCTGTTCCTTGAGGTTTTGCCTCAACCGATCGGCAAGACCGCTGAGATGCCGACGTTTGTCCCCCATGGCACCGATGCGGCTCATGACGAAATAGTTCCAGGAGAGGACCACCGGCGGCAGCGCCGTGGTGAAGATCAGTGAGCGGCTGCGGTTGATCAGGTAGTCGCGGATATCGGCAGAACAGGCGAGAAATGCACCGACCGAGCCGCAGGCCTTGCCGAAGGTGCCGACGAGAAGATCGATTTCATCGACACAGCCGTCTCGCTCGGCCAGCCCCAGGCCTTTGTCCCCATAGAGACCGACGGCATGGGCCTCGTCCAGGTAGAGCATCGCCTTGTATCTCTTTTTGAGCTCAACCAGCTTCTTCAGATCGGCGCAGTCGCCATCCATGCTGAAAACCGATTCGCTGACAATCAGCAGCCGTTCGCAGGAATCCCGATGTTTGTCGAGCAGCGTTTGCAGATGGTCGTAATCGCCGTGGCGAAACCGTTTGAACGGTGCCCGGCAGATCTGCAGGCCGTCATGAATCGAGGCGTGATTGAGCTTGTCCGAGACAATCAGGTCGTTTTTGCCGAACAGGGCCGGGATGATGCCGATATTGGCGTGGTAGCCGGAATTGAAAAGCAGCGCCGCCTCTCTGCTGTAGAGCCGCTCAATCAGCTCTTCGAGCTCATGGGCGATGTCGATATCCCCGGTGAGCAGACGCGAAGATGCGGTGCCCAGTCCGTAACGATCCGTGGTGTTGACGGGGGTACGCTCAGCATAGAACTGATCGAGAAAATCACCATCACCGGCCAGTCCGAGATAATCGTTCGAGCTGAGGTTGAGCAGTCTTTTGCCCTGGTAATCGACCAATCCCCCGCTTCTGCCGGAGAGCGGCTGCAGACGGCGGGCCATACCGGTCTGCTTTAACTGATCCAGCTGCTCCCTGATCGTCTCCATCTCAGCTCACCCTTCGCGCCGGACAACATCGACCACGGCCCGGCACAGATAGTCCAGATCTTCAGGTTCGATGATGTAGGGCGGCATCAGATAGACGAGTCTGCCGAAGGGCCGCACCCAGACACCGCGCTCGACGAAGCGCTGCTGAATCCGCTCCATCTCTACCGGCTGCTCAAGTTCGACCACTCCGATGGCGCCGAGGCAGCGGACATCGGCAACGTGTTCAAATTCGCGACACGGGGCAAGGCCGCGCTCGAGTTGCTTCTCGATTGCCCTGACCTGCTTCTGCCAGTCGCTTTCAATGAGCAGATCGAGCGACTCGGACCCGACTCGGCAGGCCAGCGGGTTGGCCATAAAGGTCGGTCCGTGCATGAAAACACCGGGATCACCGGTTGATATCGTCTCTGCCACAGGCTCGCTGGTCAGGGTAGCGGCAAGCGTCATCATGCCGCCGGTCAAAGCTTTTCCGACACAGAGAATATCGGGACTGATCGAGCTGTGCTCGCAGCCGAACAGTTTTCCGCTGCGACCGAAACCGGTGGCGATCTCATCGGCGATCAGCAGCAGATCGAACTCATCGCACAAAGAACGCACCTGACGCAGATAGTCGGGATGGTAAAAGCGCATACCGCCGGCCCCCTGGACAATGGGCTCGAGAATCAATGCGCAGAGCGATTGATGATGCGTCTCAAGAAGTGATCGCATCTCAGCCATGTCTTCAGGATCGAACGCCTCTCCAAAACGGCACCGGGGGGCAGAGGCAAAGTGGTAGCGAGGCAGAACACCGGCAAAAATATGGTGCATCCCGGTTACCGGGTCGCAGACCGACATCGGGTGGAAGGTGTCGCCGTGATACCCCGAACGGATAGTGACAAACTGATGTTTCTGCGCCTTATTCCGGGCGTGGTAATACTGCAGCGCCATTTTCATGGCTACTTCGACGGCGACCGAGCCTGAATCACAAAAAAATATCTTCTCGAGTCCCGCCGGGGTTATTTCAACCAGACGCTTGCCCAACTCCGCCGCCGGCTGGTGGGTCAGTCCGCCGAACATTACATGACTGAGCTTTTCGGCCTGTTCCTGCAGTGCCTTTACCAGACGCGGATGGCTATAGCCGTGGATGACCGACCACCAGGACGACATGCCGTCAATCAGTTCTGAACCATCGGCCAGCTTAATTCTGACACCGGCGGCTGATTCGACCCCGAACACCGGCAGCGGGTCGATCATCGAGGTGTAAGGGTGCCAGAGGTGCTCTCGATCAAAATCGAAAACCTCCTGCCAGCGGCGCTGCTTAGGGTCTTTCGACGCGATCGGCTTCATTGTTTCGTATCGATCGGCAGCGGCTGAAAGCCAAGTGAGTTAATCATCTGCAGATCCTCTCTTATCGAGTTGCCGGCCGTGGTCAGATAATTACCGACGATGGCCCCGTTGGCTCCCGACTCGAAACAGCGATACTGGTCGTCGCCGAGCAGGGCGCGTCCGCCGGCGAGCCTGACCACCGCCCGCGGATTGATGAAGCGGAACATGGCAATGCATTTCAGCACCTCGCTCAAGCTCAGCGGCTCCACCTCGCCGAGCGGGGTGCCGCTAATCGGGGTGAGGATATTGATCGGTATCGAGAGAACATCGAGCTCGCGCAGCTCAAATGCCAGTTCAAGCCGCTGTTCGAATGTTTCACCAAGGCCGATAATGCCGCCGGAGCAGATATCCATCCCGGCCTGCCGGGCGATCTCGATGGTCGCGACCTTCTCCTCCCAGGTATGGGTCGTGCAGATCCGGGGAAAGAAGCTTCTGCAGGTTTCCAGGTTGCAGTGGTAGCGTTTGACTCCGGAGGCCGCAAGGGCTGCAGCTTTTTCAGGCGTCAGAAAACCCATTGAGGCGCAGAAGAACAGATCGCTCTCATGACCGAGCTGCCCATACATCGAAGCAAACGACTCGACATCGGCAGCCGACACCTCTCTGCCTGCGGTCACCATTGAGTAGCGGGCCACCCCGAGGGATTCGTTTTCAAGGCCCTGACGCCTGAGTTCCTCGTAGGAAACCATATCATAGGTTTCGATCTCGGTCTGATAGCGCGACGACTGGGCGCAGAAGGTACAATTCTCGGAACATTTACCCGAGCGGGCGTTGATGATGGAGCAGAGATCGAAATGATCCCCATGTATTTCTCTGCGCAGCCGATCAGCTCCCTGATAAAGCAAGGTCGGCTCGGTCTCTGCAGCGAGTTCAATGGCTTCACTGAAATGCAGTTCAGCACCGGAGCGGATTTTCTGCAATAGCGTTTTCAAGCAGTGTCATGATCATACCATACGTTGTCCCCGGCTCTCCTACCGATTCACATAGAACATCGAATAACTATAGACACGCGGAATCGATATCGCCTGAACTATCCGGCGGCCGGCGGCTCAGTCAATTCCTAGTTTCGACAAACAGCCGGCCAGCGTCTCAGGAGAATCGAATTGCAGGGATACGACGTCGGAGCCTTTCGGCACGATCTTTCTCATCATCCCCTTGAGTACGGTTTTGGGGCCCACCTCGATAAAGGTGTCGACGCCGTCATCGATCATCGCAGAAATGATTTCATACCAGCGCACCCGGGAGACGATCTGACGGGCCATCATTTCCTTGATGACTGTGGTGTCGTTTTCCTGCCGACCGGTCACGTTGAAATAAACAGGCACGGTGGGCACTTTGAAATCGACGTCCCCGATTACCTCGGCAAAATCGGCCACCGCCCCGGCGACGAGCGGCGAGTGGTTGGCGACACTGACGTTGAGCGCTATGATTTTTGCGCCATGTTCCTCGAGTGCCGGGGCGACACCGTCGAGGCCGTCGAGCGAACCGGAGAGGACGATCTGCTGGGCGGTATTGTAATTGGCTACGGTGACGACCCCGTTTCCGTCATAGGAATCGACGATCTGCTCGATCTCGTCGATCGTCAGACCGAGTACGGCGCGCATACCGCCGGGATTTTGCTTCCCTTCGCGCTCCATGTAAAAACCGCGGCGCTCGACCAGCCGAATCGTATCGGCAACCGAAATTACCCCGGCCCCGCACAAAGCAGCATACTCACCAAGGCTGTGTCCGGCAAAGCAATCGATCGAAATCGATTCAGGTAAGGCCGCCTGCAAAGCCTGCAGACAGATAAGATTGGTAGTGGTGATCGCCGGCTGCAGGACGGCTGCCCGGGTCAACTCCTCCATCGGGCCTTCGCCAATGATCTTTTTGAGCCCGAAATCGCAGACCGCATCGGCGCTGTCGATAATATCGCGACACAGGGGCTGGGTTTCGATGAATTCTTTACCCATGCCGATATATTGAGACCCCTGTCCGGGGAATAGTACCGCTATTTTCATTCCTTACTCCTGCGTTTTTCTTTGCCTATTTCAATGATATTCAAAACGAATAAAACGGCGACACCGACACAGATCGAAGAATCGGCGACGTTGAATGCCGGCCAGTGGTAATCGCCGACATGGAAATCGAGAAAATCGACGACGGCGCCAAAGCGCAGACGGTCGATCAGGTTGCCGACGGCCCCGGCAGCGATGAGAGCAAACGAGACCCGATAGAGAACATGCTGGCTTTTCATTTTCCAGGCTGCAATGGACAGTCCCAGAAAAGCCGCGCTGTTGACCGTAACAAAAAAATAGTGGCGCAGCGGCGATTCGACCGAGGCCAGCATCGAAAAGGCGGCGCCCTTATTGGTCACATATACCAGGTTGAAAAAACCGGGAATGATCTGATGCGCCTCATACATCTGCATCGATGAAACGATCAGATGCTTGGTCAGTTGATCGAGACCGAGCAGAACCAGAAAGATCGAAACGTAGAGGCGCACAGCTACCGCTGACTCAAGAGTCGAGAGCCAATGAGTCGACGACCTCGAAGCAGCGGCCGCAGATGGTTGGATGATTTTCGATCGTACCAACGCTTTCAGAACGAATCCAGCAGCGTTCGCATTTGTCGCCTGGAGACGGTCTCACCCCGAGAAAAAGTCCGTCGATCTCTTCACTTTTAAGCGGCTCGATGGAGCCGAACTGGTCGCGGCCGACAATTTTGAGTTCGGAGACGATCGATAATTCCTTGAGCATCTGCTCATTATCGTTAATGAAACCAAGCAGCGGCCCCTCAGCACAGAGCAGCAGCTGCGCTTCGAGCGGATGTCCGATCACCTTGTCGGCCCGGGCTTTCTCGAGCGCTCTGGTTATTTCAGAGCGGATCTTGACCAGTTTCGACCAGCTTTCTTCTGTCTCCTTGTCGAGGCGATGGCTTTTATTCGGTTCGGGAAAATCGGTAAAAAAAATGGACCCGTTCAGATCCCCGTTCTTCTCCAGGCCCTTCAGCGCGTCCCAGGCCTCTGCGGCGGTGAAGCTGAGGATCGGCGCCATCAGCTGCAGCAGCCCTTCGGCGATCTCGTGGAGCACCGTCTGGGCCGAACGTCTCAAGCGTGAATCGGTACCCGACACGTAGAGGCGATCCTTGATGATATCGAGGTAAAAGGCACTCATGGTCATCGTGCAGAAATAATTCAAACCGTGATAGATGGAGTGGAACTCATATTTCTCATAGGCATTGACCACTTTTTCCTTGAGTTCCTCGAAGCGGGCCAGGGCCCAGCGGTCGAGCGGTTCGAGCTCGACATAATCGAGGGCATCGACACCGGGGTCGAAATCGCTCAAATTACCGAGGAAATATCTGATCGTATTTCTGATCTTGCGATAGGCATCGGTGACCTGACCAAGGATCTCGTCGGAGACCTTGACGTCGTCGCGATAGTCTTCGCTCGCCACCCAGAGGCGCAGGATTTCAGCGCCATATTTGTCGATCACTTCCTGGGGGGCGACCACGTTGCCGACCGACTTGGACATTTTCTTGCCCTTGCCGTCAACCACATAGCCGTGGGTCAATACGCCTTTATACGGGGCCCTGCCCCGGGTTCCGACCGAGGTGAGCAGGGCGCTGTGGAACCAGCCGCGGTGCTGGTCACTGCCCTCCAGGTAGAGATCGGCCGGGGAGCGCAGTTCCTCGCGCTGTTCACAGACCGCCGCATGACTGACACCGGAATCGAACCAGACATCGAGGATGTCGTTTTCTCTGCTAAAATCAGCGGCGCCGCAGCTCGAGCAGGCAAGATCTGCCGGCAGAAAATCGTCAATTTCGTGGCTGAACCAGGCGTCCGCCCCTTCTTCTCTGAAGAGCGAATCGATATTTTCGATCAGCTCATCGTTTTTGACGATCTCGCCGCACGATTTACAGCTCACCACGGTGATCGGCACCCCCCAGGAGCGCTGCCTCGACAGGCACCAGTCGGGGCGGTGTTCGATCATCGCGTAAATGCGCTGCATCCCCCATCCCGGAGTCCAGGTGACCTTTTTGATATTGTCGAGCGACTTGGCGCGCAGCCCGTTTTCCTCCATCGAAATGAACCACTGCGGTGTGGCCCTGTAGATGACCGGTTCCTTGCAGCGCCAGCAGTGCGGATAGGAGTGGTTGATCTGGTTCTGGTTGAGCAGATCACCTGATTCGAGCAGATCTGCACAGATATCTCTGTTGACGCCCGGGATCTTTTTCCCGGCGTATATGGCGGCCTCTTTGGTGAACGTTCCGGTATCATCGACTGGCGAAAGGATGTCGAGCCCATAGCGCAGCCCGGTCTGGTAGTCATCGGCACCGTGCCCCGGGGCGGTGTGAACGCAGCCGGTTCCGGCTTCCAGGGTGACATAGTCGGCCAGCACCATCAGGGAATCACGCTCGAGAAACGGATGGCGGCAGGTTCTGTTCTCCAGCTTGTCCGGGGCGAAGGTGGTGATCACCCGGTAATCGTCGATCTCCCAGGCCTGCATCACCGTTTCGACCATTTCCTTCGCCATGATCAGCTTCTCGCCCGCCGCTTCGATCAGGGCGTAGGTAAAATCGGGATGAAAGGCGATCGCCAGGTTGGCCGGCAGTGTCCACGGCGTCGTTGTCCAGATGACCACGCTGATGTCATCTGCAGCGAACGCCTCATCGATATCGCTGAGGTCGCTGTTGAGCGGAAATTTTACATAGATTGACGGCGAAGTGTGATCATGGTATTCCACCTCAGCCTCGGCCAGAGCCGTTTCACAGGTCGAGCACCAGTAGACCGGTTTCTTGCTGCGCACCACCGAGCCTGAGAGCAGAAACTTGTTGAATTCCCGGGCGATGGTTGCCTCGTAATCATACGTCATGGTCAGGTAGGGTTTATCCCACTCGCCGAGAACACCGAGCCGCTTGAACTCCTTCTTCTGGGTTTTGATCCACTTTTCGGCATATTTTCGGCAGGCCCGCCGCTTCGACAACGTTGGTATCGTCTTTTTCTTTTCGCCCAGCTCCTTGTCGACGTTGTGTTCGATGGGCAGACCGTGGCAGTCCCAGCCGGGTATATACGGGGCATTGAAACCGGCCATTCGTCTGGAGCGCAGGATAATGTCTTTCAGTATTTTGTTGAAAGCGGTGCCCAGGTGAATATTGCCGTTGGCATAGGGAGGCCCGTCATGCAGGACAAACAGCGGTCGTCCTTCGCTGTGCTGTTGAATCTTATGATAAAGATCGACCTTCTCCCAGTTTTTGAGCAGCAGCGGCTCGTTCTGGGTCAGGTTGGCCTTCATCTTAAAAGATGTTTTGGGCAGGTTCAGCGTCGCCCTGTAATCCATGACAGTCTCCTTTTATACGATATGCGAAAGCTCAGTTTCGCGTGCATTTCATCTAACATCATATACCAGCCTGATTCCCGGCCCGAAACAGCGGACCGGCAAAAGGGTGATGGGTTGGCGCAACCAAAACAGACAATAATAACATCAACGGGTCAAGATACAAGACTATTCTTGGCCCCACTCTCATTCACCGACACCACAGTTTTGTAAGCACATCAACAGTTTGTGAAGATGATGCGCGGATGCTTTAAATTGACACTTGGTACAGGCTTTATTACTATTGGCTGGCTTCCGGAAATTCCGAGCGTACCCTACGAAATCAGAAGGTTTTTATGACCGAACAAGGCAACCATGCGATTGTCGAGCTGATCAAGGTCAGCAAGACGTACCGTCCCAATATCCGTGCACTTTCCGATGTCTCCATCTCGATCAATTCAGGGGAGATGGTTTTTCTCACCGGTCGCAGCGGAGCCGGAAAAACCACATTTCTGAAACTTCTGTGCAAGATGGAAGCGCCGTCCAAAGGGCTGGTCGAAATCGACGGCTACGACCTGGGCAGGATTCGCGGCAAGCGACTGGCCTTGCTGCGTCAGCAGATCGGTGTGGCCTATCAGGATTTCAAGCTGCTGCCCGACCGGACGGTGGCCCAAAATATCGCCATCGCCATGGAGGTTTCATACCGCAAGCCGCATCTGATCAGAAAACGGGTCAGATCACTGCTTGAAGAGCTCGACCTGAGCGACAAACACGGCTCCATGACCGGAGACCTGTCGCGCGGTGAACAACAGCGGGTGGCCATTGCCCGGGCTGTGGCCAACAGGCCGAAACTGATCCTGGTCGATGAACCGACCGGCAATCTCGATTCGACGACCACCATACGGGTCATGGACATGCTCAACAGTCTCAACGAGGCCGGTGCCACCGTGTTGATAGCAACCCACGATCACACCATCTACCGGGGCGTCGATCATCGACTGCTCGAACTGCGCGGGGGCGAAATGCACCAGATTCGCGACGGGGTGGCGCAATGAGTTTTATATTCGCCGTTCTTCGCCAGGTCTTCAGAAACTTCCGCCAGACCTGGCTCTCCCAGTACATGACCCTGCTCACCGTCAGCCTTTCGGTGTTCATCTTTGCCTTCTTTTACCTGGTCTACAACAACATGCTGACCATCGGCGACAAGCTCGGCTACGACCTGCGCCTGATCGTCTACCTCGAGGAAGAGCCGATCGAGGAACTTCAGGAACAGCTGCGCCGCAAAATCCTGGCTTTTGACGAAGTCGAGGACATCCGTTTCGTTACCCGGGCCGAAGCCTACGAACGCTTTGAAAAGCAGCTCGGAGAGGACCGGGATGTGCTCGAGGACATGCCGCGTGATTTCCTGCCGCCTTCGATTGAAGTGGTACCGCTGAAAAACCTCAGAAGCCTGAACCAGGTAAAGCTCTTCTCCGAATACCTCAGCAAGCTGCCCGGTACCATCAAGGTTCAGTACGGGCAGGACTGGATCGAACGCTTCTACTATTTCACCCGCCTGGTGTCGATCATCGTCGTCCTGAGCGCCGGTCTGCTGATCCTGACCTCTGTGTTCATGGTCTCCTACAAGATCAGGCTGACGATTATCGGCCGCAGGGAGGAGCTGGAACTGCTGAAGCTGGTCGGGGCCACCAATGACTATATACGTACCCCTTTCCTGATCGAGGGTATCCTGCACGGGCTCCTTGGTTCGACGCTCGGCCTGGCCGCCCTCTTCGGCTTATTCTACTGGATCAAGAAAAAGTTTTCCGGTCCGGGCATTCTCAACATATTCGAATTTTCCTTCTTCGAACCGCCGGCGATCATCATGATCGCGGCGATTTCGATTCTGCTCTGCACCATCGGCAGCTACTCGTCGATGAGAAAGTACCTGAAGAAATGAGCCATCTTTCCGACTCGCGGCTATGCTGATCAAGAAAACCACTCTGAGACAGACGGCTCCCGGCCTGTTGCTGTCCGTCGCTATGCTTCTGCTCAGCCTCTTGATGGGCACAGCTGATCTATTCAGCACCCGTGCCTTTGCTGCGGATCCGCACGAGCTGGAAAAGAAAAAGATCGACCAGGGAATCAAGAAAGCGACGATCAACATCGGCCGCCTCCAGGAAGGTATCAAGCTCCAGGAAGACCAGATCAGGCAGACCAGAAAAGACGAGCTGACCCTGCTCGCCGAGCTCCAGGATATCGACACCAGGCTGGCTGAGCAGAGCAGCAGGATCGAAACGCTTGGCGCCCGCATGCAGCAGCAGCGTGACATGGTGGCGCTGAAGAAATCTGAGATGAGCCAGGCGTCCAGCCTGATGGAAAAGACCCAGAAGCACGTCACCAAAAGGATGCAGGCCTTCTATAAACTGGGCGAATTGGGTCTGATCCACATCACCTTCTCCGACCAGACGCTGCCGGAACTGCTGCGCTTTCAGGATTCGTTCAGGGCGCTGATCAAATATGACCGAAACGTTATCGATACCTACCGGACAACCATAGTCGAACTCGAGCAAGCCATCGAATCACTGAAGCTCCAGGAGACGATTTTTGAGGAGCTTATCACCGAGAACGAACAGGAACTGCAGAACCTCGATGAGCTGAAAGGCGAAAAGGAACAGCTTCTCGACCGCATCCGGACCCAGGCCAAACTGCACGAACAGGCGGTCGCCGAAATGGAGGAAGCGGCCGAAAAGCTCACCGCCTCTCTGAAGGGACTGAAGCAAAGGGAAAAGAAGCTCGAACAGGGATTTCTCTACAACAAGGGATACCATTCACCACCGGTGACGGGGAAGGTCATTGCCCGGTTCAACGAAGAGACCAGCAACCTGCTCGGCATCACATCGGTTTCAAAGGGTATCGCCATCGATGCTCCGTCCGGTTCGACGGTCCGCTCCATCGGCGATGGCGAGGTGCAGTATTCAGGCTATTTAAGAGGATACGGAAACACGGTCATTGTTAATCACGGACATCAGTATTACTCTATTACCTCAAGGATGGAACGTCTGCTCGTCGAGAAAGGCCAACGGGTGGACGAAAAAACCGATATCGGTATCATGGGTGATACCGCAACCCTGTTAACCCCGGGACTCTATTTCGAGCTGCGCCAGGACACGACCCCCCTCGACCCGATGCAATGGCTCGATACGACCCGACTGCAGTAGATGCTCCGATGATAAGACGACCTTTGAGACAGCGCCTTACAAAGCTGGTCCTGCTCGGTGCCTGGCTCGCTCTGCTTCCGGCCTCCGGATACACCAAGACCGATCCCCACCAGGAAGAGATCACCTATCGTTACCTGGAAACCTTTGCCAACGTATTGTCGATTCTGCAGGACAATTACGTGGAAGAGATCGATACCAAGGACGTCATCGAAGGGGCGATCAGCGGCCTGCTCCTCTCACTCGATCCGCACTCGGCCTATCTGAAACCGGAAAACTATCGAGATTTCCGCAATGATACGCGCGGCTCGTTTACCGGTATCGGCATCAAGATCACCCTGCGCGACGGTGTCATCACCGTCATTGCACCGATCGCCGACACTCCCGCCGATAAGGCCGGTATCAAGGCCAACGATACCATCCTCAAAATCGACGGGATACCGACCAAAGGTAAAACACCGTTTGACGCGATCGAGATTCTGCGCGGTCCCAAGGGCACCGAAGTGACGATCTCGGTCTACCGCGAAGGCTGGGAATCGCCCAGAGATTTTGTCCTGGAGCGCAGCGACATCCCGCTGATCTCGGTCAAGTCACTGCTGATCAAGCCCGGTTTCGGCTATCTGCGAATCTCCAACTTCCAGCGCAACACCACCAGCGAAATGAAAGATCACCTCGAGGAACTCGCTGAAGAGCAGCCGCTCCAGGGACTGATTCTCGATCTCAGGAACAACCCGGGCGGCCTCCTCGAACAGGCCGTCAGCGTCTCCGATCTGTTTCTTGAGGAAGGCCTGATCGTCTATACCCGCGGCCGCAACAAGGATCAGGACATGACCTTCGAGGCCGGCAGCGGCAACACCTTCGATCGTTTTCCACTCGTCGTGCTCGTCAACGAAGGCACCGCAAGCGCATCTGAGATCGTTGCCGGAGCCGTTCAGGACCATCGCCGGGGCGTCATCGTCGGCACCAAAACGTTTGGCAAGGGCTCGGTCCAATCGATCATCCCGCTGAGTGACGGGGCCGGCCTGAAAATGACGACCGCCTATTACTATACGCCGTCGGGCCGCTCCATCCAGGTGACCGGTATCACGCCGGATGTGACGGTCAAACCCGATGAATCGCCGGCAGCCGCCGCAGAGTCCGACAATGAGCGAACCAGGGAAGCCGATCTGGAAAATCACTTTTCACACCAGTTTGATCGTGACGAAGAACCAGCACCTCCAGAAGAGTTGAGTGATGAGGTACGAAAACGGCTCGACAGCGACAATCAGCTCCAGGCCGCTTTTGATATCCTCACCAGCCTGGCGCTCTATGCTGCATATAGCAGCGAACCTATGAAATCAGTGACCCGCTGACCAGCCTCGGATGCTTCCATCACTCTATCAGATAGCTGAACAACGCATCGCTAAAGCCATCGAAGACGGTACCCTGAAAACGGACGGCTGGAAGAACCGGCCGCTGCCGCTGGACAACGACTCATTCGTTCCCGAAGACCTGAAAATGGCCTATAAAATCCTAAAAAACGGTGGGTATGTTCCGCCGGAAATCGAGGTCAGAAAAGAGATTCAGAACCTCGAAGACCTGATCATCAAGACCGAGGACAGCCATCAGCGGGTCAAACAGATGAAAAAACTCGACGTACTGATGAGGAAAGTTGACGCCATGCGTTCGAAAACCTCGTCAATCGAACACGACGAAGCCTACTATCGAAAAATCGTCGAACGCATCAACAGCGCCCGGTCCTCGACCGACCCCGCAGACAAATAAGCACTTCGTTCCTGCCTGCTCAGAATCCCAACTCCTTCAGGAAACGTTCATCGCGGGACCAGTGTTTGCGGATTTTGACCCAGAGGTTGAGGTGAACCTTGCTGGCGAGCATCTCCTCGATATCTTTTCTGGCGGCCGTGCCGATCTGCTTGAGCTTGCTCCCCCCCTTGCCGATGACGATACCCTTCTGGGATTTTCTTTCCAGATAGATAGTGGCATGGATCACCACCCGGTTGTGACGCTCGTCTTCCTTGAAGGATTCAATCAGTACCGCACTCGAGTAAGGAATTTCCTGCCCGGTATGCAGAAAGACCTTTTCCCTGATGATCTCTGCACTTAAAAACCTCTCGGTCGCATCGGTCGGTACATCGTCGGGGAAGTAGGCAAACCCCTGAGGCATGATCGGCAGCAATTCTTCAACGAGACGATCGAGGCCGTCTTTATTGAGCGCCGACAGCGGGATCACCGCTTTGAAGGGATAGAGCTCTGCCATATACTCGATGATCGGTAAAAGCTCGTCCCGGGCTGTCAGATCGATCTTGTTGAGCACCAGAAAAACCGGACAGCTGACTTCTTCGAGGTAGGACAGGAATTGGTGCCGCCGGGCTTCGTCTTTTTTCAGAAACCGTGTATCCGAGACGTCCACCATGAACACCACCCCATCGACACCCTGGAGCGAGCCCAGGGCGACGTCGACCATTTCCCGGTTGAGCGGTACCGAAGACTCATGCAGCCCGGGTGTGTCGACAAAGACGATCTGATAGCCGTCGCCGTTGAGCACGCCGGTGATACGGTTCCTGGTGGTTTGGGGCTTCGGCGTGACGATCGATATTTTCTGACCGAGCAGGCTGTTCAGCAAGGTCGATTTCCCGGCATTTGGCGGTCCGGCCAGAGCCACGACGCCCGATTTTATGATAGTCGGCTCAGAGATGTCCATCGACATGCACGTTGGTCAGTTTTTTTTCATTAGTCGAGATATGTGTGGAGAAAAGTGGAAAATACACTATATTTTTAGCATTAGGTAAAAAAAGGTTCTGTTTCCAATCGTTTCTACCGAGGAGATGGAAGTATCTTAGGAATTTTCCCGAGCCCGCGGGCTTTCGGTCATCTACATGTCTTTATACAGCGTTACTTCAGGTAAACTCATCGAGTATCTGGATAACGGTAAATTTATCTGCGGCTATGTAACAGACTCCCAGCCCAAAAGGGTACGTCTTGTCAATCAAAACGGCCGCGAACTGAATCTGCCGGTATCCCGCATCGTTCACTGCTCAGTTTCCAGATACAGTGCCGAGTCCGATCGCGACTCACTGATCAACCTCCTGCGCAGCACCACCGAGCGACGCCAGTCGCTGATGGAGCGCGTCGATCTCGAAATGCTCTGGGAGCTCGCCAGCATCGAAAACACCGATACTTTCGACCCGGATTTTCTGGCAGAACTCACCTTCGGGCGCCGGGCCGATGACGATATCGTTTCAGCATTTCTGCGCTCGGTATTCTGTGACAAACTGTTCTTCAAATACCGGGAAGGAAAGATCAAGGTCCACTCGCCGGAAAAAGTCGAGCAGCTGCGCCTCCAACTCGAAAAAGAGGCCCTCAAAGAAGAGCTGGTAACGACCGGAGCGGCACTGCTCAAGCAGATCGACGAATCCGAGACCAACAGCGCCGCACTCAGCTTCACCGAAATGGAGCAGCAGGTTCTCGGTGCGCTGCAGGACTACTACCTGCACGGCTCGGAGGCACGGGATCACGATATCGCCCGCAAAGTACTGAAGGAAGCGGGCTTCAACCGTCCTCACGATACCTACCATCTGCTGGTTAAAGCCGGCGTCTGGAGTAAGAATGAAAATCTGCCGCTGCTGCGGGCCAACCTGCCGGTATCGTTTTCCATCCAGGCCCGGCACCGGGCTGAAGCCATCCTCCAGTGCGGCAACACATCGCTGTTCGACGACCCGGACCGCAGGGACCTGACCCATCTTGCTCCGCTGACCATCGACGGCGCAACGACTCTTGACTTCGACGATGCCCTGACGGTAGAGGAGCAGGAAGGCAATTATCTGATCGGTATCCACATCTCCGATGTCGCCCATTACGTGCGTCCCGGAGATTCGCTCTTCCAGGAAGCGATGAACCGGGCCACCTCGGTCTATTTCCCTGAAGGCCAGGTGCCGATGCTGCCCCGCCATATATCTCAAGGCATGTGCAGCCTGATTCAGGGCGAGATCAGAGCCGCCCACAGCCATATGATCCTGCTTTCACCAGAGGCCGAGGTGCTGCGCGTCAGGATTGTGCCCTCCATCATCCGGGTGGCCCGGCGGCTGACCTATGAAGACGCAGACCGGATGATCGATTCGGATCCGGAACTTAAAATTCTCAACGCCATGCGTAAAAAACTGCGCCGGCGACGGGTCGAATCCGGGGCGCTGCTGCTGCCCTTTCCCGATGTCAATGTCCATATCGACAACAACGGCCGGGTTTCGGTAGCGCTCGGTAAAACCGACACCCCGGCCCGAACCATCGTCTCCGAGATGATGATTCTTACCAACACCGAGGCGGCCCGTTTCGTATCCGACCGGATGGCGCCTGGTCTGTTCCGCTCCCAGGGCAAAATCAGCCGCCGGGTGGTGCACGGCGATGATGACGACCTCTACCTCAACAGCCTGCAGCGCAAAAATCTGCCGCGCAGTGAGCTTTCCACCGACGCCAAACCGCACAGCGGCCTCGGCGTCAGCTTCTACACCACGGTAACCTCACCGATCCGCCGGCTCCTCGACCTGGTCATGCAGCACCAGATCAACACGCTGGTGCGGCGCAAGAGCCTCTGCTTCACCCCTGAGATGTGCAAGGACTTCACTTCGATTATCAGCCGCACCCTGGCCACGGCCAACAACGTCAAACAGCAGCGCCATCGATACTGGCTGCTGAAATGGCTCGAGGAACGCAAGAACAATTACCTTGACGCGATGGTCATCGACAGCAGGCCGAAGCGGGTCAACCTGGTGCTGACCGACATCCTGATGGATATCGACCTGCCTGCCGGAAGGGTGCCGGCGCCGGAACCGGGAACGATCGTCAAGGTCAGGCCGGTCAAGGTCGAACCGCTCGACAACAGTGTTCGTTTTGACTGGTAGATAATAAGAAAGCCGGGGCAGGCAGCATCCAGCCTTGCCCGACGACGGAAATTCATCCTAAAATTGAGGATATGAATACGCGTCTTCCCGACAACCGCTTTATCTCTCAGGTCGTCAATGAAATCCTGACAGGCATTCAGGACGGCCTGACCCGCTTTTCAGGTCCGAGCCGGGTGGCTGTCATCTACCGTCTTGGCACCGAGGACGACTACCATATTTACGATCCGGCCGACCTGCTCCGCGGCCACGAAACCAAGATCAAGGCAGCCTTTTTCGATGAGCGCGACGCCCCCGTCTACGCCCACCACTATCTCTCGGACAAACCCTACTCCGAGATTGACCGGGTCGACGATCTCGACCTCGACGGCATCATATCGATCGGCGGGCAGTCAGGCCCGGTGCCTTACCAGATGTGGTTCACCGAACACCACCCCGAAATTCTCTCGGTCGGTCCAAGCCAGTGCTGGCTCGAACACGCTGCGCTGAGGTTCTCCCATGATGTGGCCAACGAAAAGGAGCTCTACTCCGGCATTTCCGGCCGTTTTCTCAGAGAATTCGCCACCCACGCGGTGCATGATCACATTGCCCGGGAACTGGAGCGCCACCATCCCTATCAGCGTCGGGATGATTTTTCGATCTATTCGATACTGGGAGGTATTTTAGGTATTTCAAGAACCCGGGAAGAATCCAAATCTCCCCACGGAGAACTGGCATTCATCCTTCCCGAACAGGTTGATTCGATCGATTTCATGGCCCGTTTCGATAAACACGAGCAGCCGCGGCTGGATAATCACAAACACGTAAGGAAACTGCTTCAGGCCGTGCAGAAATTTCGTAACCGATTGATCTCAGACGGCAAGCAGATCGTCGGAATCGCCCGGGGCCGCCTCGATCATTTTCAGATCAGCGCCGATTTTCGAGGCCTCTACGGTTTTCTGCGCGTCAATGACCAGGCCGTCTGCAGCTTCGCCGACGGCACCTATTCTTCAGCCACCCATCAGGCCAAACTCTTTCAGGTCGAGGAGGCGCTGCTCGACTACGACCTGAACAGTTCGGTACGAAGCAGTCTGTTCCATATCATCTCTTCAATCGTCCACTATGCAGAAACGGAGCATTTCGGCTGCTCGGTGGTGCTCGATCTGAACAGGCGGATCACCCCGATCGCCGGCCAGAACCTGCAGCAGCCGCTCGATCTCGAACGCTCCAATCTGCTCGACCTGACCTGCGACCTGGCCCGCGTCGACGGGGCTCTGCAGATCTGCCGGGACCGTAAGCTGCATCGCTTCGCCTGCCTCTTCGACGGGCCGGCCATCAAGCAGGAAGACCGCGCCCGCGGCGCACGCTACAACTCAGCGCTGCGTTTTACCGCCCGCAACCCCGACACGGTCATCGTTGTCGTTTCAGCGGACCGCCCTGTGTCAGTGATTCGAAACGGCGCCGAACTGGTGACGATGATCAGTGCGCCCGGCAGCAACGGAACCATAGAGCCCCTGCGGCTGCAGAACTGGCTGAAGAGTCGGTCGTAAATCCAGGATAAGTGCCTGAGGGTGTCTTAAAGATCCAGTGCCCAGGTGGGAATGCGGTTGAGGATGTAGTTCTGGACACTTTCCTTGCGCTCACCGGCTGGAACTTCACCGACCGCTTCCATAACTTCATTGAAGTCGAACCAGCAGAGTTCGCGGTCTTCATGGTTATAGACGGTCAAAATGCGCCGGTCTTTCTGGTGAATGTCTTCTTCTTCCTGAATCGCCGCGACGATTTTGAGGGCTTTCTGGTAGGGTAGAAATTCGATTTCCTGATCGGACATGGCATACCTCATAAAAACAAATGGCGAGAGGGTCTCCCCTTCCCGCCACGCTCTTCTAACTGATGCTGACTCTTGTTCAGGCCGGTTTGACCACCGCACCTGAGCGGATGCAGCGGGTACAGACCCGGGCTTTCTTGACGCCGCCGGAATCGGTAATCATGCGTACTCGCTTCAGGTTGGGGAGCCAACGCCTTCTTGTCTTGTTATGAGCATGGGAAACATTGTTCCCGGTAACGGGTCCCTTTCCGCAAATCTGACATACTTTGGCCATTTTCTTCTCCTGATTTCCTTATCCTGAGCCCCGCCGCCGTCGAGATGACCGGGCATTTCTTTAGCTTACTGCACTTATGCGTATCGGAACAAAGTCTTTTAATCCTTTTTAGAGCAGTTTTCAAGCCCTTAATTTTCAATGCAGCCGATTCTGCCCGGCAGCTGGGGAGTGTCCGTTACATTCGGAGCTCTGCCGTGCTGGAATTACTTTAACCGGTCAAAATCGATATCGACCTTCTGATCTTTTGCAGCGGGCAGCATCGAGACGAGAATATCGTCGCCTTCGACTTTAACCTGATATCTTTTCAGCGGCAGCGAATCGTGATTGATGCACGCACCGGTTTCCAGATCATATTCCCATTTATGCCGCGGACAGACGGCAATGCGCCCTCCCCGGTAGTCGGCCAGAAGATCGGCTCCCTGGTGCTTGCATGAAGCCTCGACTGCGAAAAAGGTTCCATCTTCACGTTTGATAATACCGACCGGCCGGCCAATCAGTTTAATCACCTTGTGACAAGCATCCTTGAATTCGGCGAGCGTCGCCGCTTTTACAAAATCCATTTCGTACCCTCATTGTTCCCTGGAAAATCGATACGGCCCACGTGCAATCTCCCCTGCCACTATAAGTATCGTTGAGAAGAAGCCCACCTATTTAATAAATTACTTTCAAAGATCACCAAGACCGGCTATACTTGCGGCGGTTTGTCTGTCTCCGATTATCATTTATCTTGCGGAGCCGACCACCACATGGTAGCAAGTAGCCTCGTATTCATAACCGAACCGAACGGTTGCCGCGAAGCTGCTCGCAGCCTGAAACAAAGAAGCAGGATTATGCAAAATAACAATTCCCTCTGGCAGTTCTTCTCCTCGGTCAAACTGGCCCTGGTTACCCTCTTTCTTATCGCCGTTACTTCGATTATCGGGACCATTATCCCCCAGAAAGAATCTTTCGACTTCTATGTGAACAATTACGGCCCCCAGATGGCCCAGATTTTCACCATTCTCGATATCCCGGACATGTACAATTCCTGGTGGTTCCTGGCGCTGCTGTTTTTGCTCAGTTTCAACCTGGTCATCTGTTCCATTGACCGTTTCCCCGGCGTCTGGAAACAGGTCACCAGTGACGGTCTCACGGTACCGGCCCAGCGCGTCGAGAAGATGTCCACCCGATTGAACTGGACCTCTGATGGTGCCGTTTCCGCTGTCAGGGACAGGCTTACGGAAAAACTGCGCAGCAAAGGCTTCAAGCCAGGCCTGAAGGACGAGGGCGGCGAGACCCTGATTTTCGCCCAGAAAGGACACTGGACGCGCACCGGCGTCTATATCGTCCACGCCTCGATTCTGGTTATTTTTCTCGGAGCGATCATCGGCTATCTCGGCGGTTTCAAAGGCAGTGTCATGGTTCCTGAGACGATGGAACGAGACAAAGTATTCCTGTTTGGCGGCAAAGGGGTGGAGGAACTTGACTTCGCCGTTCGCGCCAATAATTTCAGGATCGAATTTTATCCCAACGGGATGCCGAAAGAGTACACCTCGAGTCTCACCGTCCTCGAAGACGGTAAAGAGGTACTGACCAAAATAATCGAGGTCAACGATCCGCTCACCTACAAGGGGATAACCTTCTACCAGTCTAGCTACGAGCCGTATCAGGATTTCGTTATCTCGGTGTCCAGCCCTTCAGGTGCGGAAAGCACCTTCATCGTTCCCTTTCAGCAGCAGGAATCCTGGGAGGATGAGAACCTCACATTCGGCGTCATCAACGCCAAGGTACTGGGCCAGTCGATCGTCTCATCCAAATTGTGGTTCTCGGACGGCGAGGCTGATCCAGTCTCACTCTGGATCGATGACGGAGCTGAAATCACTATCGAACGTCCGCTTGGTACCTACACCGTATCTGCCAAGCAGATGTATGCCACCGGATTGCAGGTGGCTAAAGATCCCGGTGTCTGGTGGGTCTATATCGGTTTCACGATGATGCTCTTTGGCCTCTACGTGGCATTTTTCATGTCGCATCGAAGGATCTGGCTGCTGCTCAGGCCGCTGAAAAGTGGTACGCAGATCACCATGAGCGGTTCAGCCAACAAGAACCGGGCTGGTTTCGAGCGTGTCTTCGAGGATCTTGGCGAACTGCTGCGGGAAGGAAACAAACAAGATTGATAAGCCGCTCGTCGATACGGGTACAGTGCACATCAGAACGTCTCTGCATTTTTGAATTGGGGTTTTTCACATGGATAGTTCACAGCTTTTAGGTATCACCACCTTCACCTACCTCTTCGCATCGTTTCTCTACATCGCTGCGCTTCTGTTCAAGAGCCGGACGGTCGGAGTCGCTGCTACCTGGTTCACGGCCGCGGCGCTGCTTGTACAAACGGTCGGCCTTGGCCTGCGCTGGGTCGAATCGTACCAGATGGGAATCGGCCACGCCCCGCTCACCAATATGTATGAGTCGGTGGTCTTTTTCGCCTGGACCATCGTCATTTTATACCTCGGCATCGAATGGAAATTCAAAACCCGGTCCATCGGCGCCTTTGCGCTGCCGCTGGCCTTTCTGGCCATGGCCTACGGCTCCTTTGCACCGATCAACAAAGGCATCAGCCCGCTGGTCCCGGCGCTGCAGTCAAACTGGCTGCTGGCTCACGTCATCACCTGCTTCATCGGTTACGCCGCCTTTGCTATTGCCGCTGCGCTTGGTATCATGTATCTGGTCAAATCCTATTTCGGTGACGAATCAAAAGAAGAAGGTGCACTGCTGCCGCCGTTGAAAACACTCGATGATATCATCCATAAATCGATGATCTTCGGCTTTATCTGGCTCAGTGCCGGGATCATCACCGGAGCGGTCTGGGCCAATTCAGCCTGGGGAACTTACTGGAGCTGGGATCCCAAGGAGACCTGGTCGCTGATCACCTGGTTCGTCTACGCCATTACCCTGCATGCCCGCTATACCAGAGGCATCAGCGGCAGAACCATCGCCTGGCTGTCGCTTATCGGCCTGGCGGCGGTAATCTTTACCTACTACGGGGTGAACTTTCTGCTCTCCGGTCTGCACAGTTACGGATCGAGCTGATTTTTCGTTAGCTTTCAGCTATATACTACATTGTTCCAGCCTTTGTGGATGTTGACAGATTTCAGTAAACCCGGTATAGATTCATGATGTAAATTGCAGTTTGGCAGGACAGTAGTTGTCTGCTTGGAGATTAATAAAAACAAGGAGCAAGGGTAATGAGCAAAAATGTATTGATCTGTATTATCGCCGCGTTCTTTATTTGTCTGGCCGGAGTGGTTATTGCCGATAACGGCCCTGCCGACATGGTCCTTCAGGCCGAAAAAGACAAGGCGAAGAAGCCGAAGCCTGCAGTATTTCCGCATGCCAAGCACCAGGAAATCGCTTCCTGCGGCGACTGTCATCACAGCGCCAAGGATGGCAAAAAGATCGATTATGTAGAGGGCCAGGAGATCCAGAAATGCGAAGATTGCCACTACAAAGGATCGGACATGCCGAAAAAACTCGATTCTTTCAAAGGCGCCGCACACGTGAACTGCAAGGACTGTCACGATAAGGCCGCAGAAGAGAATCCGGAACTGGCAGAGAAGTTCTCCAAATGTATGCCCTGCCATCCGAAGAGCTGATAACACTGCTTCACCAGTATCACGGTAAATAAAAAGGCCGCTCTCCACTGGAGAGCGGCCTTTTTATTTTGAATTTTTCGAGCGGTGTGGCCGGTCTTAGCCTCTGTGCATCCTGGAGATATCACCGACCTCGAGGATCAGATGATTGATTGCCGTCAGCAGGTTGAGTCGGTTGGTTCGCACCGCCTGATCATCGGCCATGACCATGACATCGTCGAAGAAACGATCGACCGGTTCTTTCAGCCGCATCATTTCGCTGAGAAAACCGCGGTAATCTCCAACCCCAAGATATTTCTCTGCCGATGCTTCCAACTCACCCCGGACTGCATCAAGTTCCCGCTCAGCTTCCTCAGTAAATAACTTCGGATTAACGGTCACATCGCTGTTTTCTTTAATAATGTTTCTAATCCGCTTGAAGGAACCGGCCAGCAGATCAAATGATTGATCGTCCCTGGTTTGAATGAACGCCTCGATACGTTTGCGGCAGTCTATTATATTATTGAACTGGACCGAGACGACCGCATCCACCGCGCTCTGCTCCATACCGCGTTTTACACAGTCGTTGACAAAGCGGCCTTTGATGAAGGTAACGATCTGGGTCACCGTTTCAGCTCCGCCATCCACCCGGTCCCCGTAAAGCGCCAGGGCTCTGCTGAAAATCGACCCCAGATCGAGCTCATAGGAGCGATCCTCAAGCAGATGGATCAAGGCCAGCGAGAGTCGTCTCAGGCCGAACGGATCGGCGGTTCCAGTGGCGCTCAAACCGATGCCGAAGCAGCCGGCAATGGTATCGATGCGATCGGCCAGTGCCACCAGCGCCCCGGCTTTTGTCCCGGGCAGGTCCGCACCGGAGCGAAGCGGCATGTAGTGTTCCCTGATGGCGGTCACAACCGCATCGCTCTCGCCGTCGTGGGCGGCATAGGCGCTGCCCATGATTCCCTGCAGCGACGGAAACTCGCCCACCATGTCGGTGGTCAGGTCGGCCTTGCACAACAGGGCGGCCCTGCAGGCCTCATCCGCACTTTCGGGAGCCAACGATTCTGCCAGCAAACGAACGAGTTTGACGATCCGCCCGGATTTTTCCTTTACCGAACCGAGTTTTGCCTGAAATATGACCCCGCCGAGATCGTCGACACGCTCTTCAAGGCACCGCTTCTTGTCCGACTCGAAAAAGAAAAAGGCGTCCTCAAGCCGCGCTCTCAAGACCCGCTCGTGACCGTCTCTGGTCAGCTCCGGTTTCAGCACCCGGGTATTGTTGACGGCAACGAAACCGGGAAGCAGTTGCCCGCTCTTCGAGATAACCGGGAAATACTTCTGGTGCTCACGCATCGAGGTGATCAGCACCTGATCGGGAACCTGCAGAAACTTCTCATCGAACTGACCGCAGACGCCAAACGGTTTTTCAACCAGGTTGGTGACCGTATCGAGCAGCCCTTCGTCGACAGCGACCTCTGCTTCGGTGTTAAAATCTACTGAAGAAACCGCCTGTTTAATTTCGCTCAGCACCGCCTTCTTCCTGGCTTCAAAATCACCGACCACCGAGCTTGACTCGAGGATCTTTTCATAGTTCTGAACCAAATCGATTTCAACGAAATCTGGAGCCATAAAGCGATGCCCCCGTGTTCGCCTGCCTGAAACGATGCCTTCATGCTCGATCTCGACCACGTCATCACCATAGAGCGCTGCAAGCCATTGAATCGGGCGGGCAAATGCGTGCTGATTGGCGCCCCACCTCATCGATTTGGGAAAAGACAGGCCGAGAATCAACTCCTTCAGTAACCCGGGTAAGATCTCACTGGTCTGTTTACCGATTACTTTACGGGTCAGCTGCAGATATTCCCCCTTCGGCGTCTGAACCAGTTCGAGCTCATCGACGCTGACGCCTCTGGAGCGGGCGAAGCCTTCAGCCGCCCGGGTCGGTTTGCCGTCCCCGTCGTAGGCTGCTTTTTTCGACGGTCCCAGCAGTACTTCCTCGCTGTCCTGCTGAGCCTCATCAATGCCGTTGACCACCAGAGCCAGTCGGCGTGGTGTTCCAAACCGGGCAAGCGCAGAAAAACCCAGTCCGAGGTCGTTCATTTTGTCGGTAAACAATCGTTCCAGCTGGGCTGTGGCAGGTAAGACGAATGATGCCGGTAATTCTTCGCTGCCGATCTCGAAAAGTAAGTCGCTCATGTGATCCTTTGTAACGTATTCGATTATAATTGGATGGCGCTGTTCCCTGAACTGCTGCTCGTGGCAAAAAGCGAATATCCCTGTGCTTCGTTTTCGACGGTGACCTGATACCAGGCCAGTTCCTCGAGAGCGGCAAAGCGCTCTTCAAGTTTTGCCAGCAGGGATTCGACCGGTTTGGTGGAGTCACTCTCGGCCCGGAAATACGATTCCGACCGGGTGATCGATTCAACCACATCGATAAGATCCTCAAGCCACATGAATCTGGTGAAGCGGACACTGACCAGAACGTTTCCCCACAACCCGACGGCCAGGGCGCCGTTACTGTGCTCCTCGCCGTTGAACGGATGGGCAACGGGAACACTGATGTCGAGGCGCATATCGTTGACGGTATTCAGGTGGCAGTGCATGGTACAGTCATACTGACGAACCTGGATCGCCTCCTGTTCATCAGTGCGGTTCAGGAAAAACGGGAAGTTCATTTCCAGATGAGCGGATTCGGCTTCCAGCCGCTCCTTCATTTCCTCGAGAATGAGATGAAACTGCCTGATATCGATCTTGCCGTGGTAGCGGTTCAGGATCTCGATGAAGCGGCTCATGTGCGTACCCTTGAACTGATGCGGCAGATTGACGTACATGTTGATGGTCGCGATGGTCTTCTGCCGCGACTGCGCCTTGTCGAGAACCGTAATCGGATAGGTGATGGTTTTAACGCCGACTTTTTTTATATCGATGCATCGATCATCGATCTGACTCTGCATGTCCTTCATCGCCCGGCACCACCCTGTCCTGCGTTAAAGCGTTTTGTCTCGGCCCGGTTAACCACGATCAGTCTATCAGCCGGCGAACCGCGTCGAGCAGCTCGCCGATATCGGAGGATTTTACCACATATTCATCGGAGGCCCAGGCGCCCAGATCCTGTTTGAACTCCTGGTAGGCGCTGTTGAGGATCACCGGCGTGGCCGGGTCGAGCATCTTGATCTGGCGCAGAACCTCTATACCGTTAAGGCCGGGCATTTGAATGTCGAGAATGGTGAGGTCGGGGGAAATTTTTTTGAACGCGGCGAGCGCTTCGCTGCCGTCATACACTGAAACGACCTCAAAACCGGCTTCTTTCAACTCTTCACGATAAAGCAGCTGAATGGATTCATCGTCATCGACGAGCAGTACGGTTTTCATGCGCAACCTCCTCAGTCAGTCAATGATTCGCGTAAATACCTGGTCGCCTCCTCGGGCGGCATCGGGTTGATATAAAAGCCCGTACCCCACTCGAATCCGGCGATCGAGGTTAATTTCGGGACAATCTCGAAATGCCAGTGGAAGTGCTCCATATCCCCGGAACGCAGCGGCTGGGTATGCAGAACATAGTTGTAGGGCACACTCGGAATACATTTTTCCAGCCGCCTCAGGGTTTCTGAAAAGATAGCGGACAGGGCTTCGAGCATTTCCTGGCTCTGGGTATGGGTGCAAAACCCCGAGCCGTGTTCCTTGGGCAAAATCCACATTTCGAACGGCGTTCTCGGTGCAAAGGGCGAAATCGTGATAAAATGCTCGTTATCACAGACAACCCGGACATTCTGCTGGAGCTCCTGTCTAATTATATCACAGAAAATGCAGCGATCCTTGTAGCGGTAATAGGACTCGCTCCCCTCGAATTCCGAAACGAGCATGCGCGGCAGGACCGGCAGGGCGATCAATTGTGAATGGGAGTGCTCCAGCGAGGCACCGGCAGCTTTGCCGAAGTTTTTGAAAATCATCACGTAGCGAAACCTGGGGTCCCGCTCAAGGTCTTTGAGCCGGTCCCGGTACGACTTGAAAACCAGGGCCAGGTGCTCGACCGGCAGGTCCCAGAACATATCGTGATGACCGGGACATTCGATGATTACTTCGTGGGCCCCGATCCCGTTCATCCGGTCATAGAGCCCCTCCCCTTCCTTACCGAGATCGCCTTCGATCTTCAGGGCCGGGTACTTGTTCGGTACGACCCGAACCTGCCAGTCTGGACCGTCTCCGCTGGTGGCAATAGAATTGCGATAGGCGAGTACTTCTGGAGGCGTGAACGACTCGTTGCCGGGACAGAGTGGACAGAATCCCCCGACAACCTGCGGCGTATCGACGACAAAATCGGTCGGCCGCTTCCTGCGCTCCTGGGAAATGATGATCCAGCGCCCAAGAACGGGGTCTCTCCTCAGTTCGGGCATCGCTTATTGGCCCTGCGATTTTTCCTTCTTTTCCTGAAGCGTCTTGCAGTCGATACAAAGCGTTGTCACCGGACGTGCTTCCAGCCGCTTTTCATTGATATCGCAGCCGCACCCCTCGCAAATACCGTACTCACCCTCTTCGATGCGCAGCAGCGCCTCATCGATCTTCGACAGCAGCTTGCGCTCACGGTCTCTGATACGCAGCTCGAAACTGCGCTCGGACTCGATACTGGCCCGGTCGTTGGGGTCGGGAACATTGGAATTCTGATCGGTCATCTCGGCGAGCGTCTTATCCGCCTCGCTGAGGATCTCCGTCCGCTTTTCCTCGAGCTGCTGCTTAAATTTTTCTAAAGCCTTCTTATCCATCCAGACATTCTCCTCTGATTCTGCGAACAGGAAATTGATCGGCGCATCAAAAAAACCCGGCCTAACGGGAAAAATCGCCGCTTTTCCCTCCTGTCTTTCTGAGTAGACGAATATTATTGATTTCCATTCTCTTATCGACGGCCTTGCACATATCGTAAATCGTCAGCGCCGCCACCGATACTGCTGTCAGCGCTTCCATTTCCACCCCGGTCTGACCGGTGACCCCCACCGTTGCCTCTATTTCGACAACACCAGCCGTATCATCGAGGATAAAGTCAACTTCGGCCTTGGTAATCATCAGCGGGTGGGTGAGCGGAATCAGGGCATCAACCTTCTTGGCCGCCATGATTCCGGCGATTCTGGCCACACCGAGCACATCGCCTTTGGCCATCGAGCCGCTTTTCACCAGCTCGAACGCTTCGCGGCTCATGGAGACGCTGCCGGCCGCAACGGCAATTCGCTGAGTTTGATTTTTGCCGCCCACGTCGACCATGACGGCCTTACCGTCCGCATCGAAGTGGGTCAGACTGTTATTGTTGTCTGCAGCCATGGCTTCCTGCCGCTACCCGGTTTTTCCCATCACTTCATTGACCAGTTTAGTGAAAAAACCCTGGTGCTCCTTATTTTGACCGTGTTTATCACAGAGCGTATCGAATTCTTCCAGTACCTTCTTCTGCTCGTCACACAGGTTGGTCGGCGTCAGGACATGAAGTTCGACAAACATATCGCCCCGGCCCCGGCCCCGGAGACTCTTCACCCCTTCACCCCGCAGGGTAAAGACCTCACCGGACTGGCTGCCCTCGGGTATGGTCAGTTTTTTGGTGCCGTGCACGGTCACCACCTCGGTCTTGGCGCCAAGCGCCGCATCGACCATCGACACCGGCAGGCGGCAGTATATATTGTCGCCGTCGCGATTGAAAAATTCATGGGGCTCGACCTCGATGATCACATACAGATCACCTGAAGGCCCCCCGCGACGACCGCCTTCACCTTCGCTTTTGAGCCGCATCCGGGCACCGCTATCGACACCGGCTGGGATACGGATCGAAACTTTCTTGTTTTTATTCACCAGCCCGCTGCCCCGGCAGTCCTCGCAGGGATCGGTAATGATCGCTCCCTCGCCGTGACACTGCGGGCAGGTCGAACTGACCTGGAAAAACCCCTGGGAACGGATGACCTGACCGCGGCCGTTACAAGACGGACAGCTCTGGCGCTGATGACCCGGCCGGCAGCCGGATCCTTCGCAGGTCCAGCAGGTTTCCCGTTTGTTCAGCTCGACTTCCTTGCTGGTGCCGTGTACCGCCTCCATAAAAGAGATGCGGATATCGTAACGCAGATCGTTGCCGGGAACCGGCCCATTTCTCATACCCTGGGAGCGCCCTGCTCCGAAACCGAACAGGTCGCCGAAAATATCGCCGAAACTCGAGAAGACATCCTCGAAATTTCCCGGTCCCTGATAGCCGCTGTTTTTCAGTCCTTCATGCCCGTAGGTGTCGTAGATCTGCCGTTTCTGGTCATCACTGAGCACTTCGTACGCTTCGGTGCATTCCTTGAAAGCATTCTCCGCTTCGACATCGCCAGGATTTCGGTCCGGATGATATTGCATGGCCAGCTTGCGGTACGCCTTCTTGATCTCGGCGCCTCCGGCGTTGCGCTCGACACTCAGTATTTCGTAATAATCTCTTGGCATGACGTGAGAAACCTAAGCTTCGACTTCCTCTTCAGGTTCCTGAGCCGGCGCGACTTCATCGAGCTCACTCAGACCAGGCAGCTCATCGACATTGTCAAACGAAACCTCGCCGGCGGCAATTTCCCGCAGGGTCATCACCACCTCTTTGTTCTTCGCCTCGACCAAAAAAGGCTCACCCTGGCGATGCTGCTTGATACGCTTGACCGCCAGATGAATAAGATTGAACCGGTTGTCATCACCAACTTCCTCTAAACAGTCTTCAACAGTAATACGCGCCATCAGTACCTCGTTTTATCTAAAATATATTATGTATTCTTTACTATCTTATCATATCGCCAGAAATGAGGATTTTTGCTCACAATCGAGGCGTGTGAAAAAATTGACCCGCAAGCGTATGTTAAATACGCTGAGGACTCAATTTATTCTCACAACGAAGAGTGTGACCAAAAAGACCATTGCACCCCCAAAGCGTATGTGTAATACGCTGAGGACTCAAATTTTTTACACAACGAAGAGTGTGAGTAAAAAGACCATTTCACCGACCAAAAGGATCCTTGAGCAGCAGCGTCTCATCCCTATCCGGCCCGACCGAGACGATCACCGCCTCCACCCCGGTAAAGTCCTCGATACGCTTGACGTAGTCCTTTGCCGCCGTCGGCAGGTCCTCGTAGGCGGTCACTTCATTTATTTCCGACTGCCAGCCGCCCAGTTCTTCATAGACAGGAACCACCGCCTCGGCGTCTTTGCTGTTTGCCGGCATGCAGTTGACGGTCTGTTCACCAAGTTTGTAAGACGTTGCCATTTTCAGGGTCGGCTGCCCGCTGAGCACGTCGAGTTTGGTAATCGCCAGTCCGGTAAGCCCGTTGAGCCGCACGGCATCATTGGCGACAACCCCGTCGAGCCAGCCGCAGCGCCGCTTTCTGCCGGTCGTTGCGCCAAACTCCCCACCCTTCTGCTGCAGCGCTTCTCCGGTCTCGTCTTCGAGTTCGGTCGGAAACGGGCCTTCCCCGACTCTGGTGGTGTAGGCCTTCAGGATGCCGATCACCGAATCGATGTGGGTCGGGCCGAAACCGCTGCCGTTACAGGCGTTTCCAGCCACGGTATTGGACGAGGTAACGAACGGATAGGTGCCGTGATCGATATCGAGCTGGGTTCCCTGGGCACCTTCGAACAAAATGTTCTCACCCCGTTTTCTGGCTTCGTCCAGTTCCACCGATACATTGCCGACAAACGGTGCAAGCTGCTCTCCATAGGCCAGAAGATTGGCCAGGACCACCTCGTAGGAAACCGGATCTTCGTTGTACTTCTTGGTCAGCAGGAAATTTTTCTCATCGAGCGCCACGGCCAGTTTTTCCCGCAGACTCTGTTCATCGAGCAGATCACCGATCTTGATGCCGACACGACCGACTTTATCGACATAACAGGGACCGATTCCGCGCCCGGTGGTGCCGATCTTCCTGTCGACTGAAAGCGCAGCTTCCTGGGCCTGATCCAGCCGCCGGTGATACTCCATGATCATATGGGCATTTTCGCTCACCGTCAGGCGGGCCGGCGTCACCGGCAGCCCCTTTTCAGCCAGGCCGGCGATTTCATCGAGCAGGATGGCGGGATCGATAATCACCCCATTGCCGATCATGCACTTTTTATCTTCATAGAGAATGCCGGAGGGGATGATATGGAAAATATACTGCTGCTTGTTTACCACCAGGGTATGACCGGCATTGTTACCGCCCTGAAAGCGGACAACGTAGTCGGCCGACCGGGTGAGCAGATCGACGATTTTTCCTTTGCCCTCGTCACCCCACTGGGTGCCGACAATGACCACGCTCGACATCTATAGCTCCTGATTCTATATGTCCAAAAAATTGAGGTTTTGCACCTGGGGCGCAAAACCGGAATTGTAAGCCTGAGGTAGAACCGGGTAATTATAGTCAAGTTGTTCGCGAAAGTCAACAGACCATGCCGCATTACAATAACTGCAAATTCAAACACTTAGAGATCCATGCCAAGTCCGGCTGAAATCCCCCTCAAAACCAGATCAAATAGCCGTGGATTTCTAACGCCCGTTCTGGTAAATTTTCACTCCGTCGCATCAATCGGGCATAAATGGGGACAGACCCCGGATTACGGGGTCTGTCCCCGGTTTTACGGTTTTACCCGGTTTTACGGTTTTAAGAGGATCTTATGTTTGGAATCGGCCTGCCCGAAATGATACTTATCCTGGCCCTGGCGCTTATTGTCGTCGGGCCGGACAAATTGCCCGAACTGGCCCGCTCGGTCGCCAAGGGTGTCATGGAGCTGAAAAAAACGGTTTCCACGCTCAAGGAAGACCTGGCTGACGAGAACCCGTTCGACAGTGTCAAACCTGAACTCGAAGAGGCGGCCGATTCGATCAAAAAACAGCTGGGTGAAGCGACCCCGGACGGCTTTTCAGGCATCGTCAAGGATCTTGAAGAAGGCCTGCAGGAGGTCATCGATACCGACGGCACGGTCATACCGGTCAGCACCGACGATATCATAAAAACGGTATCGGAGAACTCGGAACCTGAAGCGGAAACCGAATCAGACCAGGCCGCTGCAGCCGCTACCGAAGAGCTTGCCCAGGCCGCTGAAGAGGTTGCAGAAGAAGAAAAGGCAGATACTGAGATTATTCCGCCGGACAACCAGAACAAAGATTCCTCAGCCGCCGCCTAAACGGTTTCCATGTCCACCCTCGAGCGCAGCCTGGCGTTTTTCAGACCCCACCACGATGAACTTCGAAAGCGGCTGATTCGCTGCTTTATCGCCATCGCCCTCTGTTCCGTCGGGGCCTATTTTTTTGCCGAAGAAATTGCCCAGTTCGTGATCAGACCGCTTTTCGATGCCAGCCCGTTGGTATACCGGATGGTCTATACCAATCTGCCCGAGGCTTTTCTGGCCTATATCAAGCTGGCCCTGCTCGTCGGCCTGGCCGTCAGTTTTCCGTTTCTGCTCTACCAGGTCTGGAGTTTCATCTCTCCGGGACTGCACGACCATGAACGCAAGCTCGCCGTCACGGTGGTCTTCTGGTCTACGGCCCTGTTTCTTTCAGGCGGTGCCTTCGCACTTTTTTCGGTTCTGCCGAAGATGCTCGTTTACTTCCTGAGCTACGCCCACCCCGGGCTGGAGCCGCTGCCCAAGCTGGGCAAGTATCTGACTTTCGTGATCCGCATGGTGATCGCCTTCGGGCTGTCGTTTCAGATTCCCTTTCTGATGGTCATGACCGGCAAGGCCGGCATCGTTCAGGCCGCATATTTCAGAACCAAACGCCTCTATTTCTACGCGGCGATCATCGTCCTCGCCTTTCTCCTCAGCGCCGGCGACTTCATGGCCACCGCCCTGCTCTCATTTCCGCTCTTCGGTCTCTACGAGGCCGGTATTTTCCTGACGGCTCTGTTCGGTAAAAAAAGAAGAAAAAAGAAAATATCAGTTTAAACGATTCTTAAGCAGGCAGCAGGAGACCCGGTGCAGCGGTCGGCCTGCACCATCGTAGGCGATCGAGTCGGGCTGCAGCAGTTTATTCATGACGCAGCCTTCGGGAATATCGAGTTTGAAGAAGCGCTCTTCGGTAAGACCATCGACACGCACCAGCCGGTTATCTCTAATCTCATAGGAGTGGACCGGATGGTCTTCACAGAGCGGGCACTGGTAAACCCTGCCGTTGGGGAAGATAAAAAAATTCTCAGCCACATTGCCGGCGCATTCAAAGAGCTCATCCGCTTCGAGATAGACCTTTGGATAAATGACCGTTATGCCTTTTTCGGCAACGGCTGCAGCAACGCGGGGGATCGTCTCGAGCCAGCGCTTGGGATCGACCTGGAGCTTCGAGCCGTTAGCTGATGCCTCAGCAGCGGATTTTCCCCGAAGGCCGATGACCTGAATAAAAAAGCGCTGCACGCCAAGGTCCTCCAACAGCGGGACCATCCGCTCGAGAGCGTCGATATTTCGGCTCGACACCGTATAGATCAGGGAGGTGCTGATGCCGCGTTCTACGGCTTTTCTGAGATTAGCCGTACACACCTTAAAGACCCCTTCTCCTCTGATCGGGTCGTTGGTCTCGGGGTCGGGGCCGTCAAGGCTGAAACTGAGATAGTCGAGGTGGGCCGGGTTGACCCGTTCGAGAAAATCATGGAAGAGATAGCCGTTGGTATCGACTGTCACCCCATAGCCGCACGATTTGGCCACTTCGATCCCGAAAACGAGGTCGGGATGCATGGTCGGTTCACCGCCCAGGAAAATGATATTCGAACTTTTGGCGGAATCGTCAAACAATCGTATCCAGGCTTCCATCTGCTCCCTGGAAAGCATCGTCGAACCATGTTCACGGGGGTTTATATAGCAATGAGCACAAGACAGGTTGCAGGCCGTCAATATATGCAGGAAGATATTTCTCTCACCGGCAACGAAGCCGACGGTCCGGGGTGTGCTCATGGTCTGCCGTCTGAAAAGATGAGCGCATCGGACGCCGTTTTTTTGCGCTCAGTTTGCCTGGTCAAGCGTATAGGCGGAGAGTGCTGAATTGCGCCAGTATTCATTCTTTTCATCTTTGAAAAAACGCTGAAAGAGCTCAAGACACTCGCTCCGGCAGACGCCGGGAACAATGGTGATGTTCATCGAGGCGTAGAGCGGCGGCAGTCTATTCAGCTCCAGCCGGCTGCCGCCGCCCATCACATCTTCATAGCCGTAGACAATGGTTCTGAACCCGTTCAGAATCAGGGTGGTGAAGCACATCAAACAGGGCTCCAGGGTCGAATAGACAATCACCTCGCTGAAATCCAGGTCCGGATGCGCCTTCAGCAGCTGCCTCAGAGCCACATTTTCGGCATGATCGAATTCATTGCCGCCGATACCGCTGTTCTGACGGGCGCCGGCTGCGACGACCTCGCCATCACGAACGAGCACACAGCCCACCGGAAACTCGCCGGCCTTTAGCGCCGTGCGAGCCTCCTCCAGGGCAAGCTGCATGAACGGTTCGTGCTCTTCATGGACCGTCTGATTTTCTTTTTCTACCTGATTGTCGATGTCGCAACTCGCAATTAAATAATGATGGCAGTGATTTTCGGCTCAAGGCCGCTGACGGCGGCTCACAGAGACACCACAATCTTTATAACGACGAAATCGGGTTTTGTGAACCTCTATCGTCATATTTAACTATAATCATTCACTATCTGGCTACAGTCTGCTGGCGGTCCTGATTACCGATACGGCCACCGACAAAGACGAATGGTGCTGCACCAGATCATGGCCGGTATCCTTGAACGGCAGGAAAACCAGGGTTGCTTTGCGAATCAAAACCGACATGTCGCTGAGCATCGGCAGCACATCTTTTCTGTTGACCGCTGTTTTTGCAAATACGCTTTTTACCGCCTGGGCCGCTTCCTGCATCGGCAGGGTTGGGAAAACGATGTTCTTGTCGAGTACCTGGTGCCCTTCCGGGTAAGCGAGCTGGGACAGCGTGGCCCCTTTGGCCATGGTCAGAAATACCTTGGGCCGGATCTTGAGCGCCGGAACCCAGAACTGCAATGGCTGCTCCTGGTGAATTCGGCGAACGACCACCGGCTGATTGGTGATGCGCAGGTAATCCGCAAATGTCTTCATGTCGATGCCGGAGGCCTCCACATCGAGTCGCCAGAACGGCAGATATCTGATCCTTCCGGGTGCTTCGACCAGGCGAAAATCGACCCGGCTGAATCTGCCCTTCTCCTCGGACCAGCAGCTGTCGCAATTGAAACAGGAGACGATCAGGCTGTTCGGTTTTCCGCGCATGGTATCGCCGCAGCGGGGACAGATCATCGACAGAAAGGTCGGTTCCCATTTTGTGCGGTAACGCATGTATTCAAGCGACTGTTCAGACCAGGATGAAACAGGCCCGAGCGGCCGGTTCACGACACCGTCATATACCCTGTCGTTGTCGATGTATAGAGGCATATAGAGACAACTCACCGACTCGCCGATAAAGGCGCGATGGTGGAGTTGGTCGGCCATCGAGTCCAGTTCAATCACCGAACGGGCCTGTTTTTCGGCGCGCTGCAGAACTTCTGCCGGGGTTGCCGCCCGTTTGACGAATCTGCCGGTCATCTGTTCACCGGCAATGGCGATCTTCATCGCCTGGGGCCGCAGTCCGAGCGACGGCGGCAGAAAAGGGACATCGAGCCCCTGGTAGGTGGTATCGAGCACTTTAGCGCCGACTTTTCCGCCGATACAGGTGTAGATATTTCCCTTGAAGCGCAGATAGGGAAAGTAGATAACCGATTCAGGCCGGATATGCTCGGGGATGGCGTCCGGCAGCACAAAGCGCAGCATGCGCCCGCCGGCCATATAATTCTGAACCTCACACCAGGGACAGACAGTCAGCCGGTCGGCCTCATCCATCTCCACCGGCCCGCCGCAGGACGGACAGGCATGGCTAATAGTAAGGTCCATTCGGTTTTCTCAAGCAGGGAGCTGTATTATTCCCTGTAATCAGGATTTCAGTCCAAATACAATCGGAAACTAGGTTCTTAGCTCCAGAATACTCCCGGAACTTTGGTTTTCAGTTCAAAACAGGTTTTCAGTCGACGTAGTCCCTGAAATTAGGATTTTTGCCCAGAATCGAAGGCGCGCGTAGAAAATTGACCCGCAAGCGTATAGGTAATACGCTGAGGACTCAATTTTCCCGCGCAACGCCGAGTCTGGGCAAAAAGACAATTTCACAACCTTGAACCGCATTGATTGCAGTAGGTCGCCCCTGCCATATTTTCGGTACCGCATTCTCCGCAGAATATTTCCTTTATCTTTTCCTCAGTCGCAGTTCCGCAGCGCGAACAGAACTTTGCATTGGGGGAAAGATTCTTGCCGCACTCGTGGCACTGGCTCAGGACCACGAGCTGGTGTCCGCAGAGCGGGCAGAAGCGCGAATCCTTATCGATATCATTGTTACAGTCGGGGCAGCTGATGGTGCCGCCCCGGACCGGGGTCTGCGGTGCTCCGCCGGCTGCCGGCTGCGCCATCGGGTTGAACATGGCCGGCATCATCATGCCCATGCCCATGCCCAGCCCTGCGCCGGCCTCGCCCTGGTTTTCTGCCGCCTTTTCCATGGCCATGGCCGCCTTCATGCGGACGAACTTTTCCATATCGGTGATGACACTCATCCGGGACCGATCATCGATCGCTTTCTGAACGTCTTCCGGCGGGGTGATCGAGGTGATGTAGAGATGACTGAGCCGCAGGCCGAAGTGGGCGAAGTCGAGCATCAGCTTCTGCTGCAGTTCGACCGAGAATTCATCGAACTTGCCGGGCAGATCGATGATCGTGTCGAGGCGCTCGCCTAGAAAATCGTTGAGCCGCGAGACGATCACCCGCTTCAGGTAGCCGGAGATATCTTCGGTGGCTATCTTGCCCATGGTGCCGACCAGCGAGTTGATGAACAGCACCGGCTGCACCACCTGGATATTGAATATACCGTGGGCGCGGATGCGGATCAGGCCAAGCTCATTGTCCCTGAAGGCGACCGGGTTTCTGGTGCCCCATTTGAGATTGGTGAAGTACTTGAGGTTGACCATGTAGACTTCGGCCCGCAGCGGACTGTCGCCGCGCCAGGGAATGGACAGGACCTTGGTGATGATCGGCAGGTTCGCCGTCTTCAGGGTATGCCGGCCCGGGCCGAAAGCATCCCGGGCCTTGCCTTTGTAGAAGAGAACTGCTGCCTGGCTCTCCCGTACCGTCAGCTGGGCTCCAAGCTTGATCTCGCCTGAACCGGACTCGGGCAGACGATGCACCAGTTCCTGTCCGGTTTCATCGAACCACTCTATGTTTTCAAGAAAAATGCCGCCGTCGAATCTGTTCATCGCCGCCCACCTTTTATCTGTAATTTGAACAACCGGTCTCGTTCAGTATGTCGGTCAGCATGTCGATCAGTATTGCCATGCCGCAATTGTATCTTATAATGTAGCAGGAAAATTTAAAAGGGTATGACAGGTAACAAACTATGGATTTCAAAGATCAGTGGGACGTCGATACCGCGCTGAAGATCGTCAGGAACAAGGGTGTCGATTCAGAACTCTGGGCCGAGGCGGTGGAGTGGCTGCTTCTCTACGGGCCGCCGGAAGTGGTGTCGATTCTGCTCCAGGCCTCGGAGCACGCGACTGAAAAGGTCTATCCGGAACTCACCAAGGATAATGAAAATGATGCCGCCAGCGACCGGGCTGCGTTTGATGTCACCCGGCTGGCTAAATCGCTGGGTGTCGATATGCATGATATCCGTAAGTCAGGCGCAAAGAAGGACTCAGCGGATAGGGTCATTGATTTTTCCGACGACGACACCTCGCCGACCGTTCACTGAAACAGATCCCATGGCAACAGAAAAGACAAGAGCGGACAATTGATCTGAATTGACTTCGCTACTCCGGATGCAGGTCGTAGAGCGTTTCGTCGTGACTGGGCGGCACCGTTTTTGACAGCGCCTTTTTCTTCATCGCCTCGAATGAAAAATCATCGCCTTCGAGCAGGTCGCCCATTTCCTTTTCGATCTGGTCAGGATCTTCGCCTTTTTCCATCCGGCTGATCGCCTCTTCCATATTGTCGCCAAGACTGATTCCGGTTCGATCGGAGAACTTGCGCATCAGGGTGGCCATCTGTTTCGGGTCATCCTCGTTGATATTTTCCGATTCGCGCATCAGTGAATCGAGCGCCTGCTCCATTTTCGACTCATCGAGCCCGCCGAACTGGTCATCTTCCTCGCTGGCCTTGCCGATGGTGGCAAACATCGACACCTGACGCTCCAGCTCCGATCTGCCGCACTGGGGGCAGTCCGGCCGGGTGTCGGTGTCGATTCTCTTGGAATAGAAGTTGTAGATCGTGTTGCAGTCACTGCAGTAAAATTCGTAAATTGGCATCGTCGTTCTCGTATCTCTGTTGTAATTGCCTGTTTCAGGGAGTGAGTACGGTGTCAATTTCCGCCTCGCTGACATCCTCGGTTATGATTACCTCTCCGATATCAACGGCAAGGATAAAGGATGTCCTGCTGCCAATCCTTTTTTTATCGCTATGAAGGTAAGATTTAATCAGATCACGGTCAAGCTCGGCCGGAACCTCGGTCGGTAGTCCATACCTGCTGATCATCGATATGATGGTCTCGAGCTTTTCGCGGCCAAGCAGCCCCTTCATGACCGAAATTCGGGCTGCCGCGATCATACCGATACCGACCGCAAAACCATGCAGAATCTCGAACCTGGACGCAGCCTCGACCGCATGGCCGATGGTGTGGCCGTAGTTGAGGATGCGCCTGATGTTCGCCTCCTTCTCGTCCTCGGCGACGACATCACCTTTTATCCGGCAGCTTATGGTGATAACGTCCTGCAGCACCGTCGGTTCCTGAGCCATGATCTGGTCGAAACGCTCACCGAGCATCTTGAAATAGTCTGAATCTCGGATGATCCCATGCTTGATCACCTCGGCCATGCCGTTGATGAACTCTTTTTCAGGCAGCGTTTTGAGTACCTCCGGATCGATGTAAACAGCCAGCGGCTGATAGAAAGCGCCAACCAGGTTCTTACCTTCAGGAATATCGACCCCGGTCTTGCCGCCGACCGAACTGTCCACCTGGGCCAGGAGACTGGTCGGTATCTGGATAAACGGCACCCCGCGCATATACGTCGCTGCGACAAAGCCGCCGACATCGCCTGAAACACCGCCGCCCAGGGCGATAAACATTGAGCCGCGATCGACTCCGAGTTGAGCGGCCCGGCTGATCAAAGAACCAACAGTGCCCAGGTGCTTGTGCTCCTCACCATGGGCGAAACTGAGCAGATCGCAGCTCAAGCCGTAGCTCCGGATCGACTGCTGCAGCTTCTTACCATACAGCCCGGCCACATTGTCATCGCTGATGATGCAATAGCGGCTGGCCGGATAACGGGCCGCCAATTCCTCCGGGGTGCGGTCGAGACACCCCGGTTCGATGATTATCGGATAGCTTCTGTCATCCAGCCCAACCTGCAGAACACTCATAATGGCTCCATCTGAAAACTGACACACTCCTAGAGATGTCTATGATATAGGGCATCAATTGTAATTGCATAAAAAAAAAGGAGACGAAGCACGAGGCTCCGTCTCCTGAGAAATACGCTTGACAAAGGTTATTTACATCTTGGAACCTTCAGCGTGGCTCTGAGTCTTGATCTCTACCTTCTCGGTCAGTCCTTCATAGTACTCACGCAGGTGATCGAGAACTTCGTCGCGACCGAAGTGGTCGACGATCTCGGCGCCGTCGGACAGCGCCTTGCGCAGCTTGGTTCCGGACAGGATCACGCGGGAATCCTTGTCATGCGGGCAGGTGCGCAGCGAAGCCATACCGTCACACTCGTGGCAGTAGAAGGTCCAGTCGATCTTCATCGGCCGGCAGAGCAGGTCTTTGGCATCGTCGCCGGTTACGGGGATGCGATCGAAGATGTCCTGCGCCTCGAAAAGGCCGTAGAAGTCGCCGACGCCGGCATGGTCACGGCCGATCAGCATGTTGTTGACGCCGTAGTTCTGGCGGAAAGTGGCGTGCAGCAGACCTTCACGGGGACCGGCATAACGCATATCCAGCGGATAACCGGCGGAGTAGACGTTCTCGGAGACGAAATACTTGTCGATCAGGATCTCGATGGCCTTGATGCGAACCTTTGCCGGAATGTCGCCGGGCTTCAGGTTACCGATCAGGGAGTGAATCAGAACGCCGTCACATACCTCTACCGCGATCTTGGCGAGGTACTCGTGGGAGCGATGCATCGGGTTACGCAGCTGCAGGGCGGCAACGTTGGCCCAGCCGCGCTCATCGAACAGGGCGCGGGTCTCGGCGGGCTTCAGGTAGATGCCCGGGTACTCTGCCGGGTATTCACCTTCGGACAATACTTTAACCGGACCGGCCAGGTTGAACTCTTTCTGAGCCTGAACCATGATAACGCCCGGATGATCCTCGGGAGCGATTTCCCAGAATTTTCCGTCTACAGACTCTTCGCCTTCGCCCATGAAAACTTTTTCACATTCCCATTTCTTGTCGGCGTCGGTCATCTCGTACTTCTCTTCAACCTTCATGGTCGCAAACGTCTCGCCGTTTCTGACCAGGGCAATCTCGTCGCCTTCAGCGATATCTGCGGCATCGGCTGCAGAAACGTCGAGGGTGATCGGTACGGGCCAGAAGGTGCCGTCCGCCATCTGGAAGTTCTCACAGACGCCTTTCCAGTCGGCTTTGTTCATGAAACCGGTCAGCGGGGAAAAACCGCCGATTCCCATCATGATCAGATCGCCTTTGGCGCGGGCGGAGATTTCCACCTGTTTCAGGCCGGCGGCTTTCTTCAGTTCAGCTTCTTTTTCGGCGCCTTCGAGAAGTGCGCAGACCAGACCTTTTCCACCATGGGGTGCAACCAATTTTGACATAGTGTTCCTCTTCTTTTGTTAAGTATTGGAATAAATGCGCCGCTTCGAAAATCGAAACGGCAACGTACAAAACAACATGCTGAAAATGACGAACAGAAAATATGAACCACTGTTCATTTACGAAGGCTTATATATAGTGAAGTGGGAAGAAAAGTCAAGACAAAAGCGATGGAATCAGAACCATTTCGGAGTGGCACACATTGCAAGGTTAGTGATGAAGTACTGGCGGCATTATATTGCTGGGAGACACAAATCAATCGCGTCCCCAGCGGTGTTATTTTTGATTATTGCGTTCCCCTAACAGAAAATGAGGATTTTCGTTCAAGATCGAGGCGCGCGTGAAAATTGACCCGCAAGCGTATATTTAATACGCTGAGGACTCAATTTTCACGCGCAACGAAGAGATTGGACGAAAAGACCATTTTCAGACTATTTTCAACCCTTGAAAAAACGCAGCCGCAAGGAGTTGCTGACCACCGATACCGAACTCAGCGCCATCGCAGCGCCGGCCAGCATCGGGCTCAGCGTCGGCCCGCCGAAGAGGTAGAGCAAACCGGCGGCGATCGGTATGCCAAGGACGTTGTAAGCAAACGCCCAGAAGAGGTTCTGGCGGATATTTTTCATCACCGCCCGCGACAGTGAAAGGGCTGTGACGACCCCTTCGAGTTTACCGGACATCAATACGATATCGCCGGACTCCATCGCGATCTGGGTGCCCGAACCCATGGCGATGCCGACATCGGCCTGGGCCAGCGCCGGGGCGTCATTGATGCCGTCGCCGACCATGGCCACGGTGCTGTTTTTCTGAAGATTCTCGATCTTCTCCCGCTTTTCATCCGGCAGCACCCGGGCGATCACCTCATCGATACCAGCCTGCTCGGCAATGGCTGCGGCCGCATCGGGATGGTCACCGGTGAGCATGACGACGGTAAGGCCCATGTTTTTGAGCTTCCGAACCTGTTCGGGGGCTCCGGGTTTCAGCGAGTCCGAGATGGCGGCGTAGCCGGCAAAGGCGGAATCAACGACGAGATAAAGAACCGTCTGGCCGCTCTCCTTCAATTCCTGGTCATGGGCTATTTCATCCGGCAGTTCTATATTCTGGCGCTCGAGCAGCCGCTCGTTGCCGATCAGCACGGAAAAGGCGCCGACCGCCCCTTCGACTCCGGCGCCTTCCAGCAGATTGAACGAGTCAGGCTGGGACAGCGGGGCATCTTTTTGCTGGGCATAGTCGACGATGGCCGCCGCCAGCGGATGCTCCGAGGATTGTTCGAGTGAACCGGCGAGACCAAGCACTTCGATGTCCGACAGCTGTTCGTGGCAGTTTACAAAGGTATTCACGGCCGGCTCCCCTCTGGTAAGGGTCCCGGTTTTATCGAAAACAACAGTTCTAACCTCTTCGGCAGTCTGCAGCGCCTCACCGTTTTTCACCAGGACGCCGAGCTGGGCGCCTCTGCCGGTTCCAACCATGATCGAAGTAGGGGTCGCCAGTCCCATTGCACAGGGGCAGGCGATGACGAGGACGGCAATAAAAAAGCGCAGGGCCAGGGTGAACTCGACGCCGCCGATAACATACCAGCTCAGTCCGGTGAGCAGCGCAATCACCATGACGATCGGGACGAAATAGAGACTGATCCGGTCTGCCAGCGAGGCGATGGCCGGTTTGCTTCCCTGGGCCTGCTCGACCATCTTGATGATTCTGGCTAGAACCGTATCATCGCCGGTCTGGGTCGCCATGACCTTGAGCACGCCCGTTTGATTCAGGGTCCCGCCATAGACCGCGTCCGACGCTTTTTTATCGACCGGCAGGCTCTCGCCGGTCAGCATCGATTCATCGAGCGCGGAGGCGCCGTCCCTCACCTCGCCGTCGACCGGAATGCGCTCACCGGGACGAATCAGCAGCAGATCACCCGGCTGAATTTCATCGCTGGCGATACTTCTCTGGGAGTCTCCCTCGATCAGGGTGGTCGTTTCCGGGGTGAGCTGCATCAATTGGGCGATGGCGTCCGAGGTTCGATGCTTCGAGCGGGCTTCGAGGTATTTACCGAGGTACACCAGGGCGATCAGAACACCGACCGATTCGAAGTAGAGGTCCATCACCCGCTCCTGCACGTCGACACCAAGAGCGATCTCGATCAAGCCCCAGCACGAGTAGATAAAGGCGGCGCCGGTACCGACCGCGATCAGCGAGTCCATGGTCGGGGCTCGTCTGATCAGCGCCGGAAAACCGTTAAGATAAAAGGAGCGGCCCAGCCACATGATCGGGACAACCAGGACGAACTGAGCCAGCGCGAAGCTCAAGGGCTGGTGCATCGGCTCCAGCAAAGCGGGCAGCGGCAGGCCGATCATTTCACCCATCGATATGTAAAAGAGCACCGCCGCCAGAGACAGCAACTGGATAAGCCGCTGCTGCATCTTCTTCAGGTCTGCTTCCGCCGCCGCCCGCCGGCGGCTGAAATCGCTGTCATCACCGGCGTCTCTGGAAGCCTTGAAACCGAGGTTTTCGATGGCCTCGCGGATTTCCCTGACCGTCGTCTGCGACTGATCGAAGCGCACTTTTGCCTTTTCCGTCGCCAGATTTACGGAGGCCTCGTGGACTGCAGCCATCTTACTCAGCGTCTTCTCGATCCGTGAAGAACAGGAAGCGCAGTGCATACCCTCTATCGACAGGGTCAGCTCTTTCTCTTTATGGGATTCAGGCCGCAGCCCAAAGCCGGTGTCTGACACTTTTTCGATGATGTCCTTTTCATCAAGCAGTTCATCATCGTAGCTGCAGTTCATTTTTTCGGTTGCCAGATTGACGGAGACCGACTCCACGCCATCAAGCGCCGAGACGACCCGCTCTATCCTGCTGGAGCAGGCGGCGCAATGCATCCCGGAAACGCTGAATGACTGTTCTTTGATGCTCATATTCTTGACTCGCAATGAAGCCGTTGTTACCGGTTTTTATTACTCGGCACCGCTTAACACTGTCGCGCTCAGGCGTGTGCAGGCCTGATTAATGATAAAGACCTTCTAAAAATGCGGTGCATCCAAACTATTATCATGAGGAGTAAAGATGGCTACCATCAAGATAAAGGGAATGAGCTGTCAACACTGTGTAGCGTCGACAACCAAGGCAATCGAAGGGATATCAGGAATATCACATGTCGAAGTGGACTTGGACAAAGGCGAGGCACGCTACGAAGGGGACGTTGATAAATCGGCGGTTAAACAGGCGATTGAAAAAATCGGCTTCGAGGTGGTTGGTTAGCGGTTTAATGAGGAAATTTATTTGACAGTCGTAATCTTCCGGTTCTATTTGTAATATATGTAATTCTGTTATTTCTGAAACAAATCGGAGTGGGTTCCGGTCCGTTCGAATACAACACGATCCGATTCGATCATATATATCAGCAGCCAATCGGATTCAATGTGGCATTCTCGCCGTCCCTTCCTGTAGCCAATTAGCCGATCAGCTTATGGTCTCGATGGATGGCATCAAGCGATTCCTCTTCGACAAGAGATCGGATGAGTATTTTCAGCTTATCCAGGTTTTTCCTTCTCTTTTTCATCCGTTTAATGTCGCGTTCAAATTGCCCTGTATAAAACGGTGTGAGCATCAGATGCCCAGCTTTTTGAACATATCGTCGGTGTCATTGCAGATGACCAAATCCCTTTCGGCATCCGTATCAGAAAACGTCCTGCGTGTCGTTTCGTTAGGTACGGCTACGTCAAAAGGCAGACCCTTTTTTAATTCAACCTGCTTGTAAAACAGGGTAATCGCCTGGGTCGTTGTGAGCCCAAGCTGTCGAAATATATGCTCAGCTTTACCTTTTAAGTCGGGTTCTATTCGGGCTCTGACTGTCGATGTCTTGCTCATTGGTTGCCTCCATGTGACATGTAACAAAATGTAGCCCACCTGGGGCACATTGTCAAGCCATGTTACCATCAACCGCTGTGCTCAAGGCGAATCCTGCCGACGGCATTGATCACCACATCGATTCCCTTTCCACCCCTGGTTGAAAGGCTGATCGTGCCGGGCCTGATCCTGCCGGTGCCTCGAAGCCTGAGATGATCACCGGGGAAATTTGAACTCAGGTCCAGACCGGACTCGATCTCCCGCCTGGCGATCCGCTTTTCCTGCCCCTCCCGCAGCCAATCTGCCGGGGTCGCTTCGCCTGCTCCATTGTCCAGAAACAGCTCGTAATGGGTATCGTTTATCTGCAGCACCACGTAACTCTTGTGTTTAGCCGCCAGAATCTTGCCCTGGTTAAGATCGGATTTTATCGTGTTCGCCAGTCCCGAGAGCTGGGTTCTCTGTTTGAAGCTGATCAGTGAAACGGTTCCCAGTGTCGACATGATAGAGACAATGGCAATGACGATGAGCAATTCGTACAGGGTGAAGCCGTCATTTCTTTGTATCGATGGCATCATCTTCATCTGTTAATACAGCTCACGCCAGAACGTCATGCCAAGGTTTCTCCCGCGTACGCTGTTCTTCACTATTTCAGGTTGACTGCCGGCTTCGATGAGTTTGTCATCAACGGTCCCGGCATTATCCGAGAGATACGTTGGAGCAAAGAGCATGTCGTGCTCTTTGCCGGCGGCTATGGTGGGCGAAGAGACGCTGTTCGAGACAAGAAGCCCCCCTGCCTGGGTTGTCTTTGGTTCAGTATCTTCGACTGTGGAGCCGTCGGGATTGTAGTGGACCACCGTGTCGTTTGAATTCATCATCTGATCGCTGTTAAGATCAAAGACGATCGTTTCAGCGGCGCCGCCTGAACAGGAATCATGGGCCATGATCATCCGGTTCGAACCGTCCAGACCACACTCGGTTTCGGTCCAGAGCGAGGTTGCATAGTAGAGAACACCATCGAGCACCTTCGGATCCGAAGCCACCTGTTCGTCGCCAAAGGGCAGATCGAAGAACCAGCCGAGATGAAGATTGTCAGCCGGCGGCGAGGCGGCGAGCGCTTCTGCGCTGAACCAGTTGATGCGTCTGCCGGACAGGGTCCTGACGACCTGCTGGTAATCACTGAAGTCAAACGGGTTGTCCGAGATTGAGTAAAGTTCCCCCGCCCGTGCCTGGCCGCCGAGCACCGCAGGGTCCTGTTCGCCAAAATAGTTGAGGCCGACAAAGGACTGCTGGGTCTGCTCGAGCAGACTTATGCGTCCGGCTTCATCCGACGCCAGGATTGCCGGGAGATTTGTGAGGCTCCTGCCTTCTTCGCCCAAAGCAGGACCAAGCTCGCCATAATAAGCGCTTTCCGGATAGATGGCGGAGTCGGGACGGGAGCGCCAGTAGTTCTGCCAGTCCCAGATACCATAAATTGACTGGGTCGTGCTGCCGCTATCCACCGCAGGGTCGAGCCAGCCGGTGCCAAACAGCACCATCATCCCCTCGCCTGAAGACGTGCACGGCCTTGTTACCGTCGGCTCGGTGGTGATCGGCTGCGGGTTGCCCTGTTTATCCCTGACCGAGATCAGCGGCCGGGGCGCCGGCCTGCCGTCGCTGTCAAAATCGGTCGGGTCATGAAATGCGACACTATAGCCGTCTGCTCCATAGATGGCACCCTGTGTAAAATCGAATTTCCAGAGGTTGCCGCTCAGATCTCCGCCATAGCCGTAGTCGATAATTCCGTCTTCATCAGCATCGACCAGCACCGTCGAGGAAAGCCCGTTGCAGCCGAATTCAGCGGTGCAGACGCTGCCCAGGCCGGACTGATCACTATCTTCCTTCTTCGCGGTCAGAACCCGCTTGACGACCAATCCGTCATAGGCATCGACAATATAGAGAACCGGCGTCTGGTTGTAGCTGTGATAGCCATTGCCGAAGACGACGAACCAGCGATAGCCGGCCTCGTTTGGAAATGGCAGTTTAACAATCTTGGGAGCAGCATGGACCTCGCCGAGATGCGGGTCGGTGGAAAGCGGAGCAATGGTATCGCTGTACCGATCAGCAGATTCATCGACGCTTTCATCTGCATGAATCAGTTTTCCCGCGACTTCCTGGAGCCGATCTCTGGTTGGGTCAGGATACTCCCACATGACCACATCCGCTGCGCTTGATTCGATATCACCCATCTCGTTTATACCAAAAAGATTGAGCGCATAAACCCCCTTACCGCCCCGTCCCAGGGAACCGACGGCGATGGTTGTGGTCTGGTCGTCGAGATAGCGCACTGCCGGCGTTGCATCCACGAAATAGTGATGGTTATTTTCATAATCTTCATCTGCCAGCAGCGCCAGTTTATCACTTCGGTGCCCGGCAACAGACGATTCTTCGACCCACTGTGACATGAGCAGATTAGGCATATAGGAGAAAAGCTCGTGCCCGGTCTGCTCGTCGAACAGGTGCAGCATGCCATCGTTGGCACCGGCCAGCAGAATTGATGCGTAGCTGAGCGGTATCGAGTTTCTGAAGTCGCCGTAGTAAGAAGAGCGCTTGCGGAAACGCTCACCTTCGAGGCTGCGGTCGCCCCGCAGAAAAGCCACCAGGCCGGGATCGTTATTCAGCCAGGCGCGCTGCGAATCGCTGATCGACAGGTAGTCAAACGGCACACCGCCTCCAGCCTGGTCGCTGTAGGTCAGAACCGACCGCCGCTTCCACCAGCCGTCCTCGGGATTCTTGTGCAAATCGGTATCGATCTGCCAGGCAATGGTGTCCGCCGACCACTTTATTTCGGGAAAACCGGGCGAAAAAGGCTCCGAGCAGATATCCATGCCTCCGTCGGATTGTTCGCACCGGCAGGAAGTCGTTTCTCCGCGGGCATCGATGCAGACGGCAATCAGATCTCCGGCCCAGTTCTTTTCGGTGAAGACCGTCTGGTAGATGATCGTATCGGCACCCAGCGTTTGTCCGTCAAGCGCCACCGCCGCCGATGTTCTCAACCGGGTCGAACAGTTCGGCTCCCGGGCGAAGGCATGGTCTGTTTTCAGCACCGCAAGCAGAAAGGCGCCAAACAGGAGAAGGTGAAGAGCGACAAGACGAAGCGCCCACCTCCCGGACCTACCCCTCATCTCGCGTGATACTGATAATCGCCTGCCGATCAAGCCATTGATATGCTTTTCCATAGAGTGCACTCCGCCAGCTAATGGTGAATCTACAACACTTCGATGTCCGCCAGTTCGAGCCGAAAGCCCAGTTCGATGCCATAGGTCCCGGGATACCCGTGACCGCCGGCAGCGCCGACATAATAGAGACCGTAGATCCGGTAATCCCTGAGCATCTGATCGTCTGAACCGATCGAATAGATGCCGACCCGCCCCTGATCCTGGACCGCATAGCGGATCAGGTCGTCACCCCCGTCTTCCATATCGACATAACTGGGCGGCTCGAGGCTGTGTTCCCCGCCCAGCCTGAGAGATTCCGGCAGCCGGGCCGTGCGCTGCTGGTCCCCGACCCAGTTGTGAGGAAATGGTTTGAGTTTGGGAAACAATGACATATCTTCTGCCAGTGTCGCGTCAAGTATGCTCAGATCATAGACCGGCTTCGTACCGTCTTTAGACCAGCTCGCATCGAGCCAATCCAGTCTGCTGTTGTCCGCCTGATGCAGCGCTTTGACCAGGCAGCGTTCCGGAACCGGTTCGATACAGTCAGCGCCGCTTATATTCTGCCGAACCAGCTGCTGAATCCCCAACTGAGCGATGCTCTCGAGCAGATAGAACGAAGCAACCGAACCCTCGAGGCTGCCCGAGGTCGTCACCTCACTATTTGCCACCCGCAGCGACAGCGCACCCATCAGCGAGACGACGAGGAGCACCATCAGCGCCAGGACCATCACGAAGCCGCGGCTGTTCTTCGCCGGGCCGGTATATCTGTATAGTCGAACCATCTCGACTCTCATAACCCGAGGTTCCTGCAGTTGACGAGGGTTTCATAGCTGCGCTCAGCCCTGCCTTTAATTCCTGCCGGCAGATCCGCAGTCAGGGCAATGGAGACACTTCTGATGTCGTCGATTCGGGAGGTAATGCGATCATTCTGATCGAAATAGGTGAAGCGAAGATCGGTTATCCTCATCAGATCACCCGTCCCCCCGAGCAGTGACTGCGACGAACGGCTCCCGGTCCCTTCCGCCGTCACCCGAAGCAGACTGCCTCGGTCACCGTCAAGCTGATAGGAAATGATATCGCTCTCCTGAGCTATGCGATCATTTCCGGCATGACTTTCGGTAACGGAGCCGTCATCGTTCCAGTCGACCGTAAAGGAGAGGTCCCGGGCGGCCGCCTTCTCGATACCGAACCGGGACGGAGCAAGAGATGAAAACCCGGCCATCCGGATCTCCCGAGCCATCAGATCCAGCACCGCGCGCACGCTCTGCTGCAGATCGGCACTGGAGATCCGGGTCGTGTGGCCGACCGCCATACCGGTGAACATCTTCACCATCGCCCCGGTGATGATACCGACAATTGCGATGGTCACCAGCAGCTCGACCAGGGTAAAACCATCGCGGCCACCCATCACGTCGCCTCCCCAAGCATCGTCTTCAGCGTAACCTGTCCATGACCGCCGCGGCCGCCCCCGCCCCGCTGCCAGGATACGGTCACGATTGCAATGCACATGCCGCTGCCGTCGTCTGTTCCGGTTTCGCAATTCACCAGGCCGGAGTCGTCGATATCATCTATCATGGGGTCGACGAATGCATAGCCAACCTTCAGGTACCGGGAGGTATGTAGCTTATCAGGGAAGGTATCAGCGAGACTGACCAGTGAATCATGACTTCTGATTTTTTCGATCTCGCTTTGAGCCAGCAGAACGGCTTCGGTAACGATGTTTCCCGAAACGATATTTCGAGTCGCCAGCAGTCCCATCTGCATGGCTGAGAGAATGCCTATGGAGAGAATCGCCATGGCCATGACGACTTCGATGAGGGAAAAACCTCGGGTCTGAACACTTCTGGACGGTGTAATGCTCAACATTTTAACTTTGCCTTGGTGCATCGATTCTGATGGCGGCTTGCCGTAAATCTTCCTCAGCAGCCAGCTGATTCAATTTCCGTGCTGGTATACAAATGTGTACTTTCCACCTCTAACGAATTACTGACATCCTCCTCGTACTTCCCATAAAAAAAGCCCCAACCTCCAAAGAGGCTGGGGCTCAAAGAGCTGAAATCAGGAAGTTTCAGTTTTTCCAGACACCTCCTTCCTGGTAGATTTCTCCCGCTGGTGCCTGGAGTGTCGTGTCCGTGACAGCATCGTCCTGGTCTCCAGCGCCGGAGCTGCGGCTTTCCAGGTAGACCCGATCTTCTTCATCGAGCTTCATTTCCTGGATGGTCACCAATTCGAAATCATCGCCCGGCTCGAACACCACCTTCATGTCCTCGACCAGGAAACCGGGACCAGCCGAGCTGTTTTCGACCGTGAGGATCCTCGTCCGCTCAGTAAGCCGGTACTCGGTGTCATCGATGACAACCAGGTCGTCTTCGACCCAGTTCACCCAGCCCTGGGGATATTCACCCATCTGATGCAGGCTGGTTATCGGCCGCCCTTCATCGTCAAGCGACGCCGCCTGTGCAACTGACAGGGTTATTATCAGACTCAGCCCCGCGATTATTACGGTACGTATTGTAGTCATGTCGGCCCTCCTTTATTCGGCCTGCAGCCAGTAGTAGACGCCTCTGCGTTCACCGGTCTCGACGACCGACTCGATATTACCGCTCGAGGAGCTGAAGTATTTGATCTCCTCAGGCGGCCGGTCATCCTCATCTTCCCGCAGAATCGCGGGATTGTAGAGATGGCCTTCGAACGACTTATCGGTCGGGTTGCCCTGGATGGTCTTGTCCGGTACTCCATCACCGTCGGTGTCGATCCGGATGTAGACGAAATCGCTGCCGTCCACCTCGCCGTCCGGTTCACCGTCTATGCCGGTGATATCGAATACCGGCAGATCCGGCATACCGCCCGTCGAGGCATCGCGCTCGTTGACGAACGAGTAGGTGTTGGCCTCACAGACCGAGTCGGTCAGACCGAAGGAAAGCATGATGGCCTTGCCGTCGCGGATAATCGTGTCGCTGGTCACCCGCTCACCGAGACCGCGGTCTCCGTCGGTATCGAGATCGTCGATAAAGCCGTCTAGGTCGTTGTCAATACCGTCCTCGTCAAGTATTCGTCCGGGCAGATCATAATACCAGCCGACGTTGACGGCCGGAATCCGGTCCAGTGCGTTGATCGAACCGTCTTCGTTGAGATCGAAGGTCACCTGCCTCATTGACCAGTCGGGCTGGTAGTTGCTCGGAATCCGGTAGTAGGAATAGATATCGATCGCACCGTTGCCGTTGGTATCCTCGTTAAAATCGAGGCGGCCGTCACCGTCGAGATCTTCACCACCGTCGAGAACTCCGTTGCCGTTAGTGTCCTCATCGACCGTATCGAGCCCGTCACCATCAGCATCCTCCGAAATCGATCCCTCGGCCCAGGTTTCCTGGCGCAGCAGGGTGTTGACCGGGTCGTTGCTGGCATCGCGCAGCGGCGCGTGGCTGAGCAGCGCGATGGGCTTGGAACCGCTGAGATCATCGATCCGGGAGCCGAGCCAGCCCTCGTCATAGACGTCCGGAGCCCAGTCCCATATGCCGTAGAGCGACTGCATATCGGTAGACGAGAGATCAGTGGTCGACAGATACTTGCCGGTGCCGAAGATAACCATCATGCCGTCCTGCTCCGGATGGAACATGATGTCCGGTGCACCGGTAATCGGCTGGTTCGTGTTGGCTGAAAACAGCGGCCGCGGCTCTGAAATACCGCTGGTCACATCACTGATGCTGCAGGTCGCTCCGGGAGTTGCAGATTCACAGAAGGCCACCTGCCAGTTAGTGTAACCGGTGTTGTCGGTCAGGTCGAACTTCCACATATTGCCGAGCAGATCACCAGCGTAGACATAATCGACCCTGAGATCGTTATTGACATCGACCGCCTTCAGCGATGACAATCCGTTGGATGGCCCTGCTTCCGTATCGATCTTGCTGAGCACGGCGCCGGTCCTCGGGTTGAGAATGTAAAGAACCGCATTACCGGTGGGACTCGAGTAGCCGTTGGGGAAAAGCAAGACCTTTCCCTGATATACCGAATCACCGCTGTTAATGCTCCGATCGTTGGAGTCAACGAGGATCGGCGTGCCGAAGGTGTAGCCCAGATCGGGTTCCAGCGTCTCCAGGACAAAGACCGGTTCGTTGTCGCCGCAGCCGTCGAGGATCGTGCCTTCGGCCACATAAATCTTAGATCCGTCGGCTTCCTTGCCGAGAATCTCGAACATTTTGCTGTTCGTTCCGGTCGGCGTCGTCGAGCAGTCGGCCCCGACAATGGTGATATATTCACCGACACCATATGAGGAAAAGCCATCGTTGCTGTCGACGATCTCATCGTAATTACCGCTGCCGCCGTCAACGAAGGTGATCGTATTCTTCGCCGCAGGAATCGTTCCTCTGAGAGGGAATTCCCACAGCACATCCGCTGCCGAGAAGGTTGTCGGTGAACTGACATCGAGCGCGTATATCCCTCTTCCGCCCTTGCCGAGACCGCCGAAGAGCAGGGTTTTGCTCAGCGGTGTCGTGGGGTTGGAAGAGTCATAATAGGACAGTTTATCGACGTACGGGGTTGAATCGACATAATAATGATGCTGGTAACTGGGGTTCGCCAGTTCGCGCAGATCCGGGTAAACAAAGGACGGTATGTAGGCTGCAGCTTCCTTGCCGCCGTTCGTATCATCGGCGTAAAAGATGTGGAGCATACCGTCGTTGCCGCCGATGTAGAGGAAGCCGTCCTCGTACACCGCCTGGGAGTGGACGAAATCGCCGAGCGGCTCGATCCGGTCCCTGAAGGTTTTGTCAAGCTCCTGGCTGGCATCACCACGGATGTAGTTGAGCACATCCTGGCCGCCCAGGATCGATCCGGTGACGAAATAAGGATCGAGATAGGACTGCTGCAGCGCGTTCAAAGCACCCCATTCAAACGCCGCGCCGGCGCTGCCGTCGAAGGTGAAGATCTTGCGCCGGGCAAACCCGCCGTTGGTGGTATCGCTCAGAAACGCTTTCATTTCGTCGCTGGCGGACCATTTCAGGTCGGAGAAGACCGGAGGCGTCTGGGTCAGGTCCGGACCGTAAGAGCGCAGATCGCCCCACCAGGTATCGGTGTTGTAGCGGGACTGGAACATCCGGGTTCCCGCCCCGAGCGTTTCGAAGAGCTCGTCGCCGTTAACCGAAACCGAGGCGGCCGAACCGGTCCGTTTGCTGATATTTGAAACGATGTCGACCATCGCCTGGACCAGCTCGTCGGGATTCGAGGCGTTGTGAAACCCGCCGCGGCCGTTGATGCCGGCATGCAGCATATCGTCGACGGTGCTCTGCTGGTTGGCGGATACCGCAGGCCAGAGCGGGTAATCAGGATTCGCACTGTCCTCGTGAAGCCGGTCACCCGCCAGGTAGTAGTCATGATTCTTACCGGGTTCCATCTCGGTTCCCTCGAGGCCGAACGACACCGCAAAGGTCACCATATGCTGCCAGTCTGCAGGATCATGGTTGGTCAGCGTATCCTCGGGGCTTCTCACGACACTGTCGTCGAGGCAGGGACGGCCGTCGCTGCAGGCCGGGTTATCTGTACCGCTGCCGTCGGTTCTGTCGGTTACCAGATCTTTGTTATAATAGTACAGCGCCACATCAGCAAGGGTGTCGCTCCTGCTGCTCGCGTAGAGCGTATGACCAGAGCCGTCCTCGATACCAGTCAGATACTGGTTATCGGCCCGGCGGATCGAATCGGTAGAAGCTCCATCCGAGTTCCAGAAACCGTCCGACATCACCAATGCAAAGGCCTGCTGGCACTCACCGCCGTCGTCGGCGTTGGCCCAGGGTGCGTAGGCCCTGAACTTGCGGTCGTAACCATACTCGTAAGTACCCGTAGAGTGGTCTCGTTCGGTATCGGTCGCATCGAAATAATCACCCACATCCTCGAGCGCCCGCCGCAGCGGGGTACCGCTATAGGCCGGCATCGTATAGAAAGTCTTCAGTACATCGTCTGTCTTGTCGACGCCGTTGACCTTGATCGGCTGCACCGGCAGCTGGAAATCGTCGTCATTGAGCGCACTGACACCAACGAGAGCCCCCTCCATCAGCACGATCGCCCGGGAGGCGGCCGAAATGGCGGCCAGCCGGCGCTCGTGGTAGTAGGTCACCCAGTTGGCAAAGTTCTGCAGCGCATCGTCAAATGATGCGGTGACAAGAACATCTTCTGGAACCTCATCACTGGCGGGGAACTTCCGCTCGAGCGCGGTAATAAAGTCGTCGTGGTTGTCAAGCTCCTGGTCAACATCGTTGCCCGTCGCCAGGTAGTACTCGATCTCCTCAGTAGCGGTATCGAAGATCACCAGATACGGCGCATCGTCATCTTCCGACCAGACATAATAGTGGGCGTTGGGAATAACCACCGTCTGGCTGTCCACCCTTCTGAACATTACTGCGTCGGCAATTACCTCGGAATATGAAGTTAGGCGCACCGGTTGCGCTGGTCATGGCCACATGCCCGGCCCCTTGATAGCATCGTTATTCTGCGCACGTAAAATCGTACGTTCCCAGGTAGCGCCACTCCGGCGGCTCGATATCGATATTGTGATCAAAGCCGCAATGCTCCTCACTGCCGCCGTCGTAGTAGACCGTGTAGCAGACGTTGGAATAAGAGTCGCCGCTCTCGCCCTGGTAGGTGACATAGACCTCGTATTCACCGTCCGAGTTGAGCTCCGGTACCCACCGGGCCCAGGGACCGGCGCTGCAGTTGCCGCGCGGCCCGTACATATCACGGTAGTCACCTTCGTTTCCGCCGTCGTTCTGCTTGTAGTAAAAGTTACCGCACATCCAGAATCCGCGCGAACCGCTGGCATAGTAGTCGTCGATGATGATGTCGTCACCGCCGCCGACGACGGCAAACGTATCGGCCAGCCGAAGCGTTCGTCGGTCATCGAGCGGATGCATGCGCGGCGCGGTCGTATCGGCATTGGCGTAGAGACGGCTTTCCCACTGGTTGCCCGAGGTGGCAACATCCTGCGACAACTTCACCACCCGCGGCCACGGTACGTAATTGACTTCCGGATTGTAATACATCCGGTTGTAGGCGTGCCATTGGGATTTCCACTCCATCCGGTACGCTTCCGGAATGGTGCGGTCGTCCTCGGGGAAAACATCTTCGTAGCCGGTATTTCCGATAACGTATTTACCTTCGGTTCCATCGGTGAGTCATGATCGACCAGTTCATCGAGCCGGAATCATCGAAGAGAAACATCAGAAACGGCTCCGCGGTGATAGCCGCTGCCGCCAGCGGCACATCGCTGATCGGGCTGGCGTCGTAATCGACCACTTCGAGCCGGTGACTGGCCGTGATGTTTGCAAAGACAACGGTCAACTGGGTACCGCTGCTGTTGTTCGACACGGTCCAGGCGCCGTTGATATCATTGAGCGTACCGTTCGGTGCGGGAATCTCGATCGGCAGGTTGTCGATGATCACTGCATTGGCTGAATAGATCGGATCGTCGAGACGGACAAAAAAGTTGACGGTTGCGTTCCAGTCAGGATACACCGTCTGCGCCAGAGTAGTCTCAGCGGAATTGGCGAAAATCAGTTTGTTATATTTGGAAGCTGCTTCGATAACGAACGAATCGAGGCCGTAGGTAACCTCGAGCCTATGGTTCGCGTCGAGGATATCTGCGATAATGACCTCCGAGCCTCTGCCGATATCGACCCCGTCCAGAAACACACTGCTGATATGATAGCCCTCGTCTGGAACAAGCGACAGGACTGCTGTAGACGGCACGCCGGGCAGATCTGAATGGGGGGCTTCGACGATAATGTGTCCCGGGTTCGTTCCGGTGCTGACAACCTCCTGCGCCGTAGCTCTGGTGTCATTTGACAAGACAACTTTTCCGGGTCCGTTGATTTGTACATCCACAAAGGATGCGAAGAGCACCTCGATGGAATGATCTTCAATAACATTTGGGGTGATCTGATGATCAAACACGCCCAGGCCCTGGCCTTGAATATTTGGGAGCGGAATGCCGTCAACCAGGATGTTCGATATTGAATGGGGAGTTACAAGTGTTGAAAAGTAGTTGGTGTGGTCGTTTGCAGTAATTCTGAAATCCGGAGACGGGTCATCATAAGGCACCTCGATCCGATACGGCTCGTCGCCGGTGGTCAGGTTTGGCGGGTCGATCGAACCGAACGGCGAGACATTGGTTACCTCGATGACCTGGGTAAACGTTGCCGTGATCGTGTGGGTTCCAGGAGTCAGAATATTGACGAAAACAGGGACCGCAACATAATCTGCATATGTGCCGCCAATATAAGCAGCAGCAGGAGATCCGTCTTCCAGTTCGGCAACACTTGACGCATCCGTGCCATCGACGAGCAGGGAGCCGATGTGGAAGCCGGGCGCAGCCTCAATTCTGAATCTGGTGTCGGCACCGCTGCAGGTTCCGCCGCTGTCCGGCGCGATCGTGCCGTTGTCGCCGAGCGTGAAGAGATCGACATTATTTGTGAGTTCCTGCAGGGTCAGCGTCACCGTTTCATTAGAATCGATGCTGGCAACCGGAAGATCGTAGGCAAATGCCTGGGCGCCGGCTGGAACCGTCGGCGAGTCGCCGGCGGCATTGACCGAGCCGATGAAATAGCAGAAATCGGTTGAAGAAAAACTGATTGGCACCGGGTCGGAAAGACTGCCGGTGCTGACGGTGAACGCAGTAGTTGCGGCGCTGCCTGAGCTGCCGTCAGCCGTATTGCCGAGCATTTCTATGATGCTGTTGGCCGGAGCATTCAGGGTGATCTCATAGTCGTCGCTGGAGATCTGCGCATCCACGCCGGTACCGGCGGCACTGTTGCCGGCATCCATGCTCGATGCTGCCGGATTCCAGGTGGCGACGATCTGGAACACCTCCAGCGTTTCGTCGATTTCCGTATCGTCGATGATCGGAACGGTGAACAGCACGGTATCCGCACCGGGGGCGAAAACCAGCGATGAAGGCGTGGCAGTCGGCGTAAAATCCGCTCCAGCGGTCGCACTATACGTCCGTGAAGCTGAGATCGAAGGCCACTGTTTCGTCTTGAGGGTCTATTGACGCAATAGACCATGCCGCCGGCGTCAACGTCGCCTCGAACTCGGCAACGCCGCTTGGCTCTTCAGCCGGGCTGGTAACCTGGGTGATCGACAGCGAATAGTCGATCGGCCCATGCCGATGAGAACGGCAGAAGAAGCATGAGTGCGAAACATGCGAGGAGGTGTGCGAATTTCGTTGTTTTCATGGTCTCACCCAGTTTTTTTACCGATATCGAGGCCGGTTCGGTGCGGATGTGCGTTGTCATATTGTATGTAATCCGTTATTAAAATCGCTTCTTGTAACCGACCTTGATCAAGGCCCGGCCGCCCAGTGTCTCGGAAAGTCCGTACGAGTTGTAGGTATAGAGCCTGCTCTGGCCGAGGGCAATCGAATCACCGCTCTGGATCGGCTGCTGGATGACGAGCCGGTAAGAATCTTCATCCTGCTCGCTTTCTTCAGCAATGTTTTCACTCTTGAGAAAATCGATGCTGATTTCTGCGGCATCTGGACCGGTTCTATAATTCTCGAGAGTTGCCTCGAGGTTCTCCGGCTCATCATCATCAGCATCTTTCAACAGGTTGTAGTTGTCAGCACTCGTGTTGTCATTGACCAGCGGTGCCAGCAACTCCGCTGGATCACCCTCATTTTCCAGTTTCTGTACACCCTCGAAGGCGGCCGACTCGGCGTTGTAGAACGATTTCTTGAAGATCGCCTCACCGCGGACCATTTTCTTTTCGGAAATCGTCGTATCGGTCATGGTCACGGCAAGGAAGGAAAGCAGCAGCAGGACCAGCATCGCCGCTACCAGGGCCACGCCTTTTTCACTGTTCAGGGGGCTGCCGAGCGGCACGAGCTTTATCTGTTTCATTTTTTCATTCTTAGTAAAAATTGTCATATCAGATTGACTCCAGAACACGGGTGAAATCGATGCGGGCAACTTCTCTTCCGTTGTAGCTGATAAAGACATTCACCAGCTTGGAGCCGAGGATATTGGCGTCATTGTCGATCGCTTCCCAGGTAACGACGTACGGGTCCATTGCGTCGATGAGGTCGTCGTCGGTGCCGACGACCAGGTTCTGCATGCCCGCAGCCGTATCCAGCCAGTCGCTGTCGTAGGGCTCAGACATCAGCCGCTCGCTGAAGTCCATCGCCCAGGTGTAGCTCTGGGTCTGGCGCTTGGCGCTGTTGTTAAGCGTCATTTCCCGGCTCTGCAGGGCCATGATCGAGATGATGCCGATGGCCAGAAGCGCGAAGGCGATCATCACTTCGATAAGGGTAAATCCCCGTTCACTGCGTGCGAGAGTCGAACCTGTAGCAGTATTATTTAGCATAGTGATTACCCTGTCTGCTTATATACCTGAGTTTCTGACGGCAATTTTGAACCTGCTTATCTGGTTCTGCTCCGTTACCCGGTTCGGGTTGTCCACCTGGGCGGTCAGGACCACTTCGACCATGCGTATATCGTCAAGATCATTATTGGTCCCAAACGTTGTGATAGGATCATCATCGTCATCGTAATAGAGAAACTCGAGGCCGATGACATTGTCCATCACCGTTACCGGACCGGTGCCGTCATCCCTGACGAGTCGGCCGGGGGTGGCGTCGGCAACAGCCATAGGGGCTCCCAGGGCGTCGGCCCGGTAATAGCCAATTTCCTCACCCGGGTCATCAGCGTCACCATCGGGCTCGAAGAAGTGATCGCCGTCGCCGTTGTCGATATCGCGCTGAAACCTGATTGAATTGGGATCGGTATTGAGGCTGTCATCCCCGTTTCTCAGAAATCCTATTCGCGTGTTGTTTTCGGGATTGCAGCCGGCGGATCTGATTTCATCGGTCATCAGGTGTTTGGCAGCGCGCAGGTCCTGGGTCAATGAGACCATCATTTCCTGCTTGGTCTGATAGCTGGTCGTCGAGGTGAAGATGCCGACGATTCCGCCGAGGACGATACCGATAATCGCCATGGCGATGAGCAGTTCGATCAGGGTAAAACCCTTTTGATTCATACCTTTCACCATTCTACGTTCACGCCTCCGGTTAAGTTGACGTCTATATCGACGCTGCCGTAATCGGCATGCGTTACGGTAATCGTTCCGGTGGTCCCGGTTCCGCGCGGAGAGAATTCGATCTGCAGCGGCGTCGGCGTCGAGGTCAGGACAACGCCGGGGTATTCATGAAAATCCACGGTCGCGTAAGGAGTACCGGCTGTGAACACCCCGTCACGGTCGATATTGCCCCACTGGTTCGAATTCATCACCCGGTTGCCGTCCTCGACCACATAGCCGTCGGCATTATATGTCACTCTTGCCTGTCGCCTGGTTTCAACGGTGCGCATTTTCACCTTCCGGGCGTCTCCGGCAATCTGGGAAACCACGCCGCGGGTGAGATGCCCCGGTTTCCAGCTCAGATAGGTCGGAACGGTGAGCGCAGCTAAAATTCCGATGATCGAGATGACAATCATCAACTCGACAAGCGTAAATCCCTTTTGACTCACATGTACATTCATCAAAGTCTTCTCCAAACCAGTTAGTAAAGTTTCACATGACAAACTTAAGCAAAAACCATACCACAAAAGAAAAACAATCAATTTGTATAATTATTACAGATTACTGTGAATATTCACCCAGGCCGTATTCAACTTCCGGCAGCTGGCATTCTCGTGCAACCTGACAATTATTGTTAACTATTTTTACACTTGAGCGTATTCACCCTATCATTTCCCGCCTCTTACGTCTCACCGTTTATGATCCGATATTCTTTAATCTTGCTCAGCAGTGAAGGATAACTGAGCTCCAGCAGCTTCGCCGCCCTGCTCTTGTTGCCCGAGGCTGCATGCATGGCTTTGATGATCATCTCCTTTTCCAGATCTTTCTGCGCCCGCTTCAGTGAAAAACCGGAGTTTCCCGTCTTTTCCTCCGCATTCCCGCGGTCTTGATGCGCTCCGGCCCGAATCGTAACAGGCAGATCCTGAACCGCTACGTCAGGGCCGGCCGCCGTCACCAGCCCACGCTGGATCACGTTCTCCAGCTCCCGGATATTGCCCGGCCAATCGTACAGGCGAAGCAGCCTGATCGCTTTATCTGACAGCCCTCTGGCCGAGGCCTGCAGCTCGCTATTAAATTTTTTAACAAAGTGGTGACATAAATGGTCAATGTCTTCTCTTCTTTCACGCAGAGGCGGGATCCGGACCCTGACCACATTGAGGCGGTAAAACAGATCTTCCCTGAACTTTTTGCTCTGGATCTGCTCCTCGAGATCCCGCGCTGTGGCGGCAATAACCCGTACATTTACCTTCAGCGACTTCACCGCCCCGACCGGCCTGATCTCCTGTTCCTGCAGGACGCGAAGCAGCTTCACCTGCATTGTCGGCGGCAGTTCGGCAATCTCGTCGAGAAAAAGCGTGCCGCCGTCCGCCTCCCGGAAGAGCCCGTTATGGGCGCGCTCGGCCCCGGTAAACGCCCCCTTGACGTGACCGAACAGCTCACTCTCGAGCAGGTTCTCCGGCAGACTGCCGCAGTTGACCGCCACGAAATTCTTTGAATTCCTCGGAGACCGTTCGTGAATCCCGCGGGCAACCAGTTCTTTTCCGGTTCCCGACTCACCGGTTATCAATACGGTGGTATCGAAGCGGGCGACTTTTTCGGCAAGCGCAAAAACATCCTGCATGGCTTTGCTCACCGCCACCATGTCGGGAAATATGTTTTTCCTGCCGAGCGAAGCAATCTGCTCTTTGAGCTGCCGGTTCTCGGCCCGCAGCTGTTCCCGCTCTTCGGCCTTTCTCAGGGTCAGCAGGACTTCGTCGGTCTTGAACGGTTTGGCGATGAAGTCGTAGGCACCCGCCTTCATTGCTTCCAGCGCCAGGTCGATGGAGCCGAAGGCGGACATCATGACCACCGTCGAGTTCCTCAGAAACTCATCAGCCTCCTTCAAGAAAGCGATGCCGTCCATCCGGGGCATCTTCACGTCGCAGAGAATGAACTCAAACGACTGCTCCTTGACGGCCGCAAGCGCCTCGAGCCCGTCGGCGGCCGTTTCGATCAGGTAGCCCTGACGTTCGAGCAGCGCCGTCAGCATATGACGCATATTTTCCTCGTCATCGACAATCAGCAGCTTTTTTTCAGTCATCAGTGTCATCTAGATGGTGGAGCGGAAGCGTTATCCGCACCGTCACCCCGCCTTGTTCATTGTTTTCAATGTCGATCGAGCCACCGGCCGCGCCGATGATATTATGCGAAACAAAGAGCCCCAGGCCGGTTCCTTTCCCTGTCTCTTTCGAGGTGTAAAAGGGGTCGAACAGCTGCCCTGCCGCCTCCTGGTCGAACCCGACACCGTTATCCTCTATAGAGATGCGGACCATATCCGCGCCTGCCGGGTCAGAACTTTTATAAGCTGAAACAGCAATGACTGGTGGCGCATCACCGTCAGCCGCCTCTATGGCATCCAGGCAGTTCAGAATACAGTTGAGCAGTACCTGCTGCAGGCCCCCCCGATCGATGCAAACCGTGAGGCCCGCTTCGATGTTCATATCTATTTCGGCGTTGCGTCTGCGCTTCTCGATTGCGGCAAGATCAAGGACAACGGAAAACAACTCGCGGTCTATTGTTACCGCTTCCGCATCCTTAGGTGAAGAAGCCGCATAGTCGAGCAGCTGCCTGATCAGTCTGCTGATTCTGTCCAGTTCGCTCAGCGCCCGCTCCCCATATTGCATACGCTCCTGTGCATCGATATCGACCCGCTGAAGGAGCTCGACATAGCCCTGGATAATGCCGATGGGGTTGCCTATTTCGTGCGCCACCCCGGCCGAGAGGCGTCCCGCGGAGGCGAGTTTTTCGGCTTTGACCACATCGTTGTGCGCCTTGACCAGCTCTTCATGAGAATCTTCCAGCGATGAGATTGTCGTCCGCAGCCTGTCCCGGTCCATGTCGATTCGCATCAGCATCGAATTCAGGGCCGTATTGAGGCGGCTGAACTCGCTGGACTCTTTCGCATCGCTGAAAAATATGTTGTCGCTGTCCTGAAACTTCTCCGACACCTTGATCATCCGCTCGATCGGCTTGACAATCAGGTTGCTCATCCGGTACATGCCGAGAAACGTCAGAATGCAGATATTAATTAATAGATAGATGAAGATGTATTTGTGATCATCCCTGATGGTTTCATATATCGAACCAAGCTCCAGGATAACGACGGCCGCCCCCGGGTTCACCCCGCCCCGAGGCCACGGCGAGGCCACCAGCAGATAGCGGCTGCTGGAGAAGAACACGCCCCACATGGAGCCGACCAGACGCTCCGTCTGTTCCGTCAGCAGCAGGGCATTGCGGGCGACGTTTTCCGCTTCGCTTTTCAGGACACCCAGCTCATATGCTTCCATGGCCCGGCCGTCATAAAATCCGGCACCGATACAATTTCCTCCGATCATGCTGCAGATGGCGGCCAGATCATCGCTCAAGTCAATGTCCTGTGCCTCCAGGGGAAGGTCTCCCCTGGTAACAATTTCGAGAACGGCACCGGCATGGGCGATCTCCGAACGAACCATCTCCTTCTGCCAGAACAGGACCGCGACCACATTGCCGATCAGCAGGGCAAAGGCCATCAGGATGAAAATGGTACCGGCTATCTGCAGTTTGAGGGTGCTGATCATCGGGCTCTTTTTCCATATCGGGGTTTTACAGGGATTGTTTCATATTTCCTATGGTTTAGGAAGGTATTTATGACACAAGGCAGGATTTTACTCCGGCGGCGCGTCACCTGTTCAGGATAGTGAAGCCTCTCAGACTTGTACAAATCATGACAGGATTGGCGTAAAGCAGCATATAAATATTTCAAAACAATACTTAGGGAATCGCCGGCAACCGATAGTCGACATTTTTTGTCACCAGAAGAACAAATATTTGTCACTTTTCATGCCATTCAGCACACTTGTTCTCAACGCATCCAGACAGAGAATTCACTCTAATCAATTGTTATTACGTTATTAATTCAAAACATCAACATTTTTTATACTATTGGCACACAATCTGCAATAGTGCTCCACCAAGCGTATCGTGCGCTACCATTAACAACAAAAAGAAAAAGGAGGAATTCCCATGAAGAAGATGAACCAAAAAGGTTTCACCCTGATCGAACTGATGATCGTTATCGCGATCATCGGTATCCTGGCGGCCATCGCCATCCCGAACTACATCGCCTATCGTGACAAGGCGTTCTGTTCGGCGGCTGAGTCGGATGCAAATGCAATCGCCAGTGGTCTGGCGGATTATTTTGCGATTCCGGCGCATACCGACTTATCCAGACCAGCACTGATGACAGATACAATTACTTTTCGTCAAGGCGACGGTGCTGGTACCATAATTGATACTGTAGATATGAGCGGCGACAACACGGCAACAGTGACACAGATCTGGAAATACTTACCGTATTGTAGTAACAGATGCTAGTGACAGATGTCCGTTAGCGTACAAGGAATCGCAGACAATTAGACGCTGGTGATGCTAATTCGGAAGGCTGGAACCCTGTAGCAACTGGATGCTGATTATTTCAGAAAAATCATGTAATATCTAATCATCAACTTTAAAAAAGGGAGTAGCAATGCTCGCTACCCCTTTTTTTATGCTCGAAGAAACGCCATTTGGAACGACTAATTATCGCCAATTCAAACCGGTGATGCAATTGTTTCAATAACTCAAACAGAACCAGTCTCCAGATGTAATATTTTACGTATTGTTGCAGTCTTGTTAGCTTTGTCTCGATAATTATCATTATCGGACATACACCTCCCATTCAGCCGCGACGCCCTAATTCATCACCTCTACGTCCCAAAGCTCTGGCTCGAAAACGGCTCGATCATGCACCTATTCCGGAGATCGTCTTTTCCTACTACCCGATGAATCTCGATCTCCTCTACGCGATCCCCCTCTATTTTAATAATGATATTGCTGCCAAATACATCCACTTTTTATTTGCCGTTCTAACCGCTGGCTGATCTATGTCTATCTAAAAAGTCGGCTGGACAGAATCTGGGCACTCTGGGGAGCGCTATTTTTCCTTCGATCCCAATCATTGTCAAACTCTCGGTGACGGTCTACGTCGACCTCGGTCTGATTTTCTTCACTGCCGCCTCGCTGCTCTTACTGTTCCGCTGGGCTGAATCGGCAAAATCCGCTAGCTTCTGTCTGGCCGGGATCTGCTGCGGACTGGCTGCGGGGACGAAATACAACGGCCTGATCTCGTTATTTTTGTTGACCGCTTTTATCCCACTGATCTACCAGAGACTTTATTGCAAAAAAATGATACCGCTTCAGCACATTCATTAAGAGCTATCTCCTATGGCTTATTTTTCTTCTAGCCGCGCTGACTGTCATTTTCGCCCTGGCTGATTCGCAATTACTCTCTGACCGGCAACCCGATCTACCCGCTTTACGACTCAATTATCCAACGATACCTGCAACCACCCGATACTTCAGAGGAAGCTGCGCATGACGGATTCAGCTAATCATCGCCGAAACCGGCAAACAGATTCGTTTCCCGGCGCAGCACCAAACTGGCCCAGAGAAAAGCGGACTATCACGAAACCTGGTAGCAGTCGCTGCTGCTGCCGGTGCGCTACTTCTTCGAGGGCCGCGACGACGACCCGCGCTATTTCGACGGCAAGTTGAACCCGTTTCTTCTTATATTCATGCTGTTCGCTTTCTACCATTATCGTTTTCCGGACAGGGTCAGAACCGAGCAGTGGTTCCTGCTCGCCTTCGGGACCCTGTTTTTCTTTTTCAGTTTCTTCCTCGAGGCCCTGCGCATCCGCTATATCGTGCCGGCAGTGCCGATGTTCGCGATCCTGGCGACCTTCGGCCTGCACAACATCCATGCCCGGCTTTCAAACACCGGATCGGTCACAAGAAAATCTGCCTCACTCATCATCGCCATTCTCGCAATTGCACCGCTCGCCTACAACGGACACTACCTCTGGGAACAGTTCACTTATTACAAACCGATTGAATACCTTTCAGGCCGAATAAGCCGGGACGACTATCTGGCCCGCTACCTGCCGGACTATCCGGTTCAGCGCTATGCCGCCGAACATATTGCATCCAGACAGCCATATCCTGGCGGTCTATGTGGGTAATCGAGGCTACTACTTCGAGCAGCAGGTATCATTCGACCCGGCCCACGGCCGGAGCATTCTGGGCGACAGCATAAGAAATGCGCAGACGCCCGAAGACATCTATCACAACCTGATTAGAAAAAGGTTTCAGCCACCTGTTCATCAGGTTCGACTTATTCAACAGAACCGCCAATGAAAATCTCAACCGGCAGGAAATCGAGCGTTTCAACCGCTTTCTCGATCTTCACGCCGACCAGCTTGCTGCCAACAGTGATCAGGGTCAGAGCTATGTATTGTTTTCCCTGCACCCGTAAACGAATTGAGAATATGCACGCTACGATGAAACTGCTGCAGAAAGACAAAACCGCCGCCCTGCCCTACCCGTTTTATTACTACCCGGTCCTCGTTTCTGGTGCTGGCCGGCATCGCGGTGGCCGGCTACCTCGTCTACGCCCATTACATGAATTTCACCGATCTGGGCTGGAGTTCGTTTTGCGCTATATCGAAGGCAGTCAACTGCGACACCGTCTCCCAGAGCCCCTGGTCGATTTTTCTCGGGATGCCGGTCGCCCTCTGGGGCCTGTTTGGCTATCTGCTTTTTCTTATTGTCCTGCTGCCGCTCAACAACGAACAGGAGAAAGACAGCCCCCTCTGGGCACTGCTCCTCGTCCTGGGGCTTCATCTTTTCGGGCGTTGCGGTCGGGCTCGGCTATATTTCCGCCACCCGGATCGGCTCCTACTGTATCCTCTGCCTGATCAGCTATCTGATCAGCTTCTGCCTGTTATTCTATTGCTGGATTATCCGCCGCCGCTTTGGCAAGGGCAGCCTGTTTCAAGATATTGTTCGCGGTATTACCTCACTCAGCCAGCGCCGCACCCTGACCATTGCGCTCGCATTTCTCGGTGCGTCTCTGGTCCTGACACTGGCTTTTTACCCGCGCTATTGGGAATTTCAGCCGCAGTCCCTGCAGGCCAACTCTGGCGACCGGGTTCACCGATGACGGCCATCCATGGATCGGCGCCGAAAACCCTGAACTTGTCATCGAGGAATTCTCCGACTACCAGTGTTTCCAGTGCTACAAGATGCACTATGCGATCAGGGAGATGATCGCGGAAAACCCTGACAGCGATCAGGCTCGTCCACCGCCACTACCCGCTCGACCATGAATTCAACCCGATCGCCTCCCCCGAGCCTTTTCATATCGGCTCCGGCAGACTCGCCCTGCTGGCCATCGCCGCCTCTGAGCAGGATAGATTCTGGGAAGTGAACGACTATATCTTCGCGGAGATCAGAAAGAAGAAAAATTCGTTTGAGTTTTCTGATATCGTCTCTGAAACTGGTCTGGATCTGGAGCAGCTGCAGCGGGACTATCGCTCGGAATCGGCGCTTAAAAGACTCGAGACGGACATCAGGTCCGGTCTGCGTTTGAACATTACCAGCACCCCCGCGTTTCTGATCGGTGAAACTGTTTTTGAGGGCACGGTGCCGGCCGATATACTGGCACCGTATCAGCGTTGAGTTCTGAATCGGTCCTCATCGACGGACGAGATTGCAGATGAAAAAAACCGCGCCATTTCTGCCTGCTTCAGTCACCCAGACGCTTTTTCTCGTCCTGTTCCTTTTTGCTCTTGGGTACGGGCTCTGGCAAATGGTGCGGGCGACAACCTGGGGGGCTGGTCTGCCGCCTGACGCGGTCTCTTACATACAAGGCGCCCGATCCATCCTCGAAAACGGCAACCTTAGCGGACTGTCCCCGCACTGGCCGCCTCTTTATCCACTGGCCATCGCCCTCAGCGGCATATTCAGCGACGACCTCCTCGTTTCGCTGCGGCAGCTGCAGCTATGGACTTACGGAGCCAACTTTCTTCTTTTCGCGACAATAATTTTCCTGAATACCAGGTCATCCCTGCTTGCCCTGACTGCAGGCGCGCTGCTGTCGACTTCGATTGTCTTTCTCCAGATGCACGCGATGGCGTGGTCAGAAGGGTTGTTCTGTCTTTTTGCCATGCTCGGTTTCTTTTTTCTGGCCAGGGGGCTGAGACCGGTCAATTACCGGCTGCTGCTACTCTCTGCCCTCTGTGTGGGAATGGCCACGCTCACTCGCTACGCAGGAGTCGCGGTTATCATCTCCGGCGCAATAGCTGTGTTGATTTTTCTGAAAGGAAATGTTGTCCGGCGGCTCACACTTTCACTGGTATACGGGTTCGTCAGTTCCCTGCCGCTTGCGATCTGGGCAGCGAGCAATCTCGCGAGCGGGTCGAGCGCCGTCAACCGTTCAGTTTCATACCACCCGGTTTCGGCGGAGACGCTCGCCAAGGGATTCACCGTCTTCAACAGCTGGTTCCTGATGCCCGGTGACACCTACATACTCTTTCCGGGTGTCTCTGTTTTAATCGCAGCGCTTCTTATCATTTCTAAGCGGGTCAAGACACCCGATCCACCTGATTTCCTCATCGAGATTTGTCTTCTTTTCACGGCTTTCTATATCGTGTTTATCAGCTTATCCATCACTTTTGTTGACGCCCATACCCCCCTCGACAACCGGATCCTCGCCCCCGCCTATCTGTTTCTTGTCCTCGGTCTGACGTTACTGGTAGCGCGGTTGATGAAAGGGCGCCTGGCGGCCTACGCCGGGGTGACAATCGTCTGTGCAATGCTCCTGCTCGCGCTGTTTCAGTCTGCTCCGCAGACGATCTTTGTCGACGCCGCCGCCCGCTCCGGCATCGGCTGGGCGGCAAAAACATGGCGCACCTCCCCCGCCCTTTCCTGGCTTGAAAAGCAGCAGCTGGGCCTTCAAATCTTTACCAACGCTCCCGAACCCATCATGCTGCACACAAATCGCAGCGCCTCAATGCTCCCCCGGCAGCACGAACCCGCTCGACCGGCAGCCAAACAAAGATTTCGACGCAGAGATGAGGAGCGTGGCCCAAATACTGCGGGAAAACAACGCAGTAATCATCTATTTCGACGCCGCCGCTTTCCGCTGGTACATTCCCAATCTTCAGCAGATCATACCTCTCCTCGGACCGGCTGAAATCAGCAGGACCGGCGATGCGGTGATTATCAGGAGTTCGCTACGCGAATAAACCTTGTTCCCCACAACAACGACATCTCCACAAAATAATACTGGTTCCGTGTCGTTTTTCTTTTCATTTCAGATATTCTGTTCTATAATGTTCTAAATATAAGAACATTATAGAACAGAATCATGAATCAAGTATTCACCGGCCTTATCGGCTCCAAGATGCGCATCAAGATCCTGATGCGGCTCTTCCTCAACCCGGATGGGAACGCCTACCTGCGTGAACTTGCCGGGGAATTCCAGGCCTCGCCGAGCCAGGTAAAATCCGAACTCGATCAGCTCAAACAGGCCGACCTGCTGGTCAGCAGGAAGCAGGGCCGGCAGGTTCTTTTCTCCGCCAACACCAAGCACCCGGTATTCAAGGAACTTCAATCCATGGTCAAGAAAGCCCTGGGGATGGACCAGATCCTGGAATCCATACTCAAGCGGCTCGGCAACCTGGAAAAAGCGATTCTTATCGATGATTACGCGGCAGGAAAAGATACCGGAATTATTGACCTGGTGCTGGTCGGCGATATTGATTCTGCAAATCTTCAGGATCTGACCAGAAAGACTGAAAAATATATCGATCGTAAAATACGAACGATTGTTCTGACAAAAGAAGAATATCAGAGCTTTGCTAAAACCATTGAAAAGCGGCCGCAGTTTATTTTGTGGGATCGTTCAAATGAATAATGTCATTGGTAAAGATTTGACCTCATTTTTTTTGTAGAGAAGACCGTTTGAAGGTAAGAGAGGTTGTCTGCTTTGTGAATAACCACGGCCCCCGATGTTCTTGGCTTGCTGCTTGCTGATATTGCATTTCCGGGTGCAAAGAAGTTCGCCAAATATCAACGTTTGGAAAAAATCTCAATGATACTTGATCGCAATTTACAGTCATATGTAATCCATGAAGACGCCGCACTTGCTGAAGCTATTGATAAAATTTCCAAAACAAAAGGGCGCATACTGTTCGGTGTAGATCTTCACGGCCATTTGAAAGGTGTTCTGACTAACGGTGACCTGATTTCTTGGCTAGTGAAATGCGGGCATGGCGTTGCCGATCTGTCGATCACTGTCAAAGACATACTCAACAAGGACTACCACTATGTGACCACCAGCGATACACCCGAAAAGACCCGCACCCTGCTTGATGACTTTCTGTTTGTCCCAGTAGTTGACAAATTAGGGCGCCTGATAGCTGTTGCAAAACGGCGCACGGCAAAGAACAATGCTTTTTATATTGGTCCCAAAAGAATATCCGACGAGGATCCGGTTTATATAATTGCGGAGATCGGCAACAATCACAACGGTAGTCTAGACCGTGCCAAACGATTGATCGATGCTGCAGTTGAAGCAGGAGCCGACTGTGTCAAGTTTCAAATGCGTGACATGGAAAGCCTTTATAACAACCAAAGTGATGGAAGCGATGCCAGTGAAAACCTAGGCTCTCAATATACATTGGACCTTCTCAGCAGATTCCAACTCTCAAATGACGATCTCTTTTCAGCTTTCGACCACTGTAGTGCCAACGGTATCACACCATTATGTACGCCATGGGATAAAAAAACCGTATCTCTTTTGGAAGAATATGGAATTCTCGCTTATAAAGTTGCATCAGCGGACCTGACAAACCACGACCTTATATTGGACCTTGTTGAAACCGGTAAACCGCTTCTGTTGTCAACAGGAATGTCACGTGAAGAGGAAATAAAAGAAACGGTTGAGTTACTCAGGAGATACGGTGCCGTTTATGCACTGCTGCACTGCAATTCAACCTACCCGCCACCATATCGAGACATCAACCTCAGTTATCTGAGCCGTTTGAAAGAAATTGGGCAAACTATTGTCGGTTACTCAGGACATGAACGCGACATTTTTGTTCCAATAGCCGCGGTGGCCAATGGTTCCAGGATAATTGAAAAACATTTCACCGAAGACCGTTCACTTGAGGGCAACGACCACAAGGTGAGCCTTTTGCCCCATGAATTCGCTAGGATGGTTGATGGGATAAGGCAAGCCGACCAGGCTTTGGGGCAAGTAGCAAAAGAAAGAGGCCTGAGCCAAGGAGAAATAATGAACCGAGTTACACTTGCTAAATCGGTTTATATAAATCAGAATCTTTCAAAAGGATCGACAATCGAGAGATACATGCTCGAAATACGGAGTCCGGGACAAGGGCTTCAACCAAACAGAAAAGACGATTTAATCGGTCGGACGATCCAGAGAGATATGAAGGCGGGTGACGTTTTTTATCCAACCGATCTTTTGGAACAAGACAAGAAAACAACGCCACGAAACTATAAATTCAACCGGCAATGGGGTATTCCCGTTCGTTATCATGACTACAAAAAGCTGGTCAAAAAAACGAACATGACTCTACTTGAGTTCCATTTAAGCTATAAAGACCTTGAACTGCCCATTAAAGATTTTTTTCAGGAACAACTAGAAGTTGATCTTGTCGTGCACAGTCCCGAACTTTTCTCCGGAGACCATACACTCGACCTGTGCAGTCCGAATAATGGATATCGCCGACATTCCATCAAGGAATTGCAACGGGTGATCGATTTGACGAGACAATTAGCGGATTACTTCAAACCGGGTGATCGCATCGGCATCATCACCAACGTTGGCGGGTTCTCTGAATCGGCCCCATTACATGGTGCGGAAAAAACCAAACGAATGGACCTTTTATCAAGAGCCTTCAGGAACTTGATCTGGATGGCACTGAAATATGGCCGCAGACCATGCCGCCATATCCCTGGCATTTCGGCGGACAGCGTTATCACAACCTTTTCGTTGATTCGGATGAGATCGTGGAATTCTGCCAAAGCCATGATATGAGAATATGTCTGGATATTTCCCATTCTAAACTGGCGTGCAACCACCGTCATGAATCTTTCACCTCTTTTCTGCAAAAAGTTGGGCCTTACGCAGCCCATTTACACATGGCAGATGCTAGAGGAGTAGACGGCGAGGGATTGCAAATCGGAGAAGGTGATATTGATTTTGTAAATCTTAATAATGTCCTTAGTAAATATGCACCTGAGGCTTCAATGATTCCTGAAGTTTGGCAAGGACACGAAAACGAGGGGGAAGGTTTTTGGATTGCCTTAAATAGATTAGAAAACATAAATAATTGCAAATATGTTAATAATATCAGCGCCTAAAAGTGCCAGCACTTCATTGATGAAAACATTAGGAGTAATCCATGACATGTCTGCTGAGCAATTGTTTTTCCATAACTCTCCAACACCTAAATCATTAGTTATATTACATAAATACCATAGCGACATTCGCGAAATTACCCCACAACTTGCCACCAATTTTGCTTCTCGCAAATTTTTATATAAACAACACCTGCCACCTACAGAGAATAACCTAAAAGTAACACGGCAAATCAAAAAAGTTATCCTAACAAGAGAACCTGACGAAATAATCGCTGCCTACTACAGAGCGCAACAGAAAAAGCTACATAAGCCAAAACCGGAGTTTGATTCCTGTAACAACTTAGAAGATTGGCAGGAAACGGCAATCAGCATTGGCCTAAAAAAAGATCTTGAGTACTTTATAAATAAATGGTCAATGGAAGTAAAAGAATACCCCAATAACAACTTATGTATCACATATTGTGATCTCGTCAATCAACCCCAAAAAACTATCAATCTTATTGAAAAATACTATAATCTTCCGCTTTCTCAATACGTCAACTTATCAAAAATGCGCTACTCCAGGAGATCTAAATTTCTAGATTATTTGTGTAACTGGATAAATTAATCACCACAATATAATAAACTAACTACTTATTATTAAGTTATGGAGCGAAAACTGGTGGAGAGTTTTTCTATCAAATTTTTCAAAGAACAATACATAGAAATTCTAGTCACGGTGATCGAAAATGAACTCAAACCCCTTCATGTGCATATAGAATATGTTTCTCAATTGCCTACAAAATTTTGAAAATTTTCTTAGAGCTAGACTAGTTGTGTGTAGTTGAATGTATTCTTAACTAACCCTTACTCTTAATTAATTTTTAATTCATTAATTTATATCCCTTCAATACTAAACCGTAGATCAAATTTATGAAAAACATGCATACGCATACAACAAAAAATTTAGCGATAATTCCCGCTAGGGGCGGTTCTAAAAGACTTCCTGGTAAGAACATCAAAGAAGTCAACGGCAAACCATTGATCTGTTACACCATAGAAGCAGCTATTAAAAGCGGTTGTTTTGACACCATTCTGTTTTCCTCAGATAGTGAGGAAATTCTTTCTGTAGCCAATGAATATAAAAAAATCACTATCGACCTCCGTCCCGACTCTCTCGCAGGAGACAAAGTAAAAGTAATAGATGCTGTGTGCGAAATTGCCGACCGGGATGAATTTCAGGGGAAATTCGACACCATTTCGCTTCTGCTTCCCACCTGTCCCTTTAGAAGAAGGGCAACGGATATTCAAAATGGGTTCGAGTTACTGGACAGGGATATAGATTCAGTTATAAGCGCAACCAATTTCGACTTTCCCATTCGCATGAGCTTTGAAATCGACCGGGACACACAAGAACTGCAATATATATTTGATCCATCACCCCTTGTTACCGGTAACACAAGATCACAGGACCATACACCTACATACAGACCCAATGGCGCCTTTTACATTTCCTGGTGGACTAACTCAAAAGAACAGGAACTACTTCCAGGGAAGGGTCAAAGGATATCCCATGCCCCGGGAAAATTCGGTGGATATCGACGACTACCAGGACCTCCTGTTTGCCGAACTGCTCCTGAAAGAAAAGATAGTCGAACTGGATTTTTAGATATTCTTTTTTTCACATAACCTAGCATTCTTATAACAGACATAAGCAATGAAGAACCAGAAAGACCTTGAAGAACTAAAGAACATGATTGAAGGACCAGTCTTTTCAGTTATCACACCTTTTAAGGAAGAAGATGACGGAATCGACTACCCGACCCTCGCCAGATATTTACACCTGATTTACGATTCGGGGGGTAGAATTTTTTACGTAATGGGTTACAACAGCCGTTACCATGAACTTTCCTGGGAAGAGATAAAATCACTAAACACTTTTGTGACCTGTACTGTAAAAGGAATTGATCCTGACAACATCGTAATCGTTGCAGATCCGCTTCATTGTCCAACTTCCACCTCATTGGATTTTGCCAAGCATGGGGAAGATATCGGTGCCGATATAATCTCTCTTATTTTCAGAGAAAAATTTTATTCAAATGAACAGGTTTTCAAACATTATGAGATTATTGCCAACCAGGTAGATATTGGCCTCCTTATTCATGAAATGCCCTTCATCAGCGGTCATGGAGGCCACACGGTCAACTGGCCCGTCGATCTTCTCGATCGTCTGGCAGATATCGATAAAATAGTGGCCATCAAGGAGGACGCCAAAGACGGCAAATATTCACATGAGGTGATCTCCACAATTAAAGATAGGGTATCGATTATTATTTCCGGAGGAGGGGAAAGACAATGGCTGCAATTTGCCGATCTAGGCTGCCATGCCTGGCTAAATGGAATAGGTGTTTTTGAACCAGCTTTGGCAACCGTTTTCTGGCAGGCGAGGCTTGCCGGTAATCATGAGCGGTGCAATGAGATTATAGAAAAAATTGAAGTCCCATTTTTCGAAAAAGTTGTTAAACCATATGGCTGGCACCTTGGGATAAAAGCCGCATTGGAAGCACGAGGAATAATGCGAAGATATGAGAGAATGCCGATGCTGGCCCTTTCTGACCATGACTATCAGCAGGTTTGTAAGATTATGGCGACCCTACCCATTTCTGATTTCACAAATAGCAATTAATCGTGAAGATGAAAAGGCAATCATTTTAATGATACCGCACTGATTCTGTTGCCGGGTTTCAAAGAACTGAGGCATATAAAATAGAAGGAGGTAGAAACCTTCATGGAAGCATTCACCTGGGGTAAGATCTATCAATAGACTGTTTATAATCTACTCTAGATAATGCTAAATTTACCCTTAGGAAATACAACCAAGAACCTCATTAAAGAAACGTCTGTTTATGGAACTGGGGCCTTAGTTAATAAGCTCATTCCAATTCTTCTTCTTCCCATTCTCACTCGTTATCTCTCTCCGGCTGAATATGGTCTTGTTTCTATTTTCACCGTGTCCGTCGCTATCATGGTCAATTTTATAGGGATGACTCTACCGGCTGCCATTCAACGTAATTTTATCGACCACACAAAAACGGAATTACGCGAATATATTGGTACCGCATTTTTGATTTCAACTTTGGCACTATTCTTCTGGCTTTTGGTTTTGTATTTTTTTTCAAGATTTTCTGTCAATTTTATCTATTCCCTCCCGATGGTTGCCTGCAATTTTTCTTGCAGCATATTTTCAAGTAATCATCAATATAATCCAAATACTTTGGCGCATGGAAACAAAAAACCAAACGAAGTTGGTAGTTTTCCAGTTTATCCAAACCATACTTAATTTCGGTCTCTCCATCATGTTTGTAGTATGGCTACTTTGGCATTGGCAGGGTCGGCTTATAGGAATAATTTCAAGTCTGGCAATCTGTTTCCTCATAAGCATATATTTACTTTATAAGAAAAATATCTAAAAATTAGATTTAATAAAGAATATGCTAAATCGATGTTGTTGTTCGGTGTTCCTCTGATTTTTCACACCACAAGTAACTGGGTTATGGCCGGAAGTGATCGATTGTTTATTTCCAACATGGTTGGTGTAAGTGCCGTTGGTCTCTATAGCGTTGGTTATGCTATCGGCCAACTTGTTTCATTTTTGCAACATGCATTTTCTCAAGCCTGGGTTCCATTTTTTTTTGAAAGACTGAAAAAAGAAAAAGATACAGAAAAGTTGCAAATAGTGAAATTTATTTACCTGCATCATGTTGCAATAATATGCCTTGTATTCCTTCTTCATTTTTCCGCTCCATTTATTGTGAATGTATTTTTGGGGGAGGCTTTTCAAGGTAGTGCTGTTTATGTCTCCTGGGTCGCTGCCGGCTATGCATTACACGGAATGTATCGAATGGTTGTACCTTTCTTGAATTATGCACGAAAAACTCATTTGCTGCCGATAGGGGCAACCGTTGCAGCTTTTAGCAATTTGTTGCTAAATTATATTTTAATAAAACTTAATGGCCCTATAGGAGCTGCCCAAGCCACTTTTTTCTCTTTCGCAATATTTTATGTGATAACCTTTTATTTTTCATCAAGGGTTTATCAAATGCCCTGGCTTTTCTGGATTAAATGTAAAGACTGACTATATAGATGATTTCCCAATAAAACGATTTGGCAAAGATTTTGGATTTTAAAGAAACGTGTGAATCATTTTTCAAACTGGAACATGATTTAAATTTGTTCGAATGGCAGATAAATGGTAATCCTGTTTGGGAACTGATTCGTTGGCATGTGTTTAATGCCATCGTTCATGGGTCTGACTTATATGGGCAGTCACACACACAGACTCGCCCTAGCATAAAAGGGAAAATTTCTAAATTTATACGTTCTATAAAAAATTACATTTGTTTTAACCCCCTTTGCATCCCTAGAAACAGCGCAATATTTTTCGGACACCCGCGGCGCAAACTTTTATCCGACCAACTCTACTGGGATATTTATTCCGATTATCTGGTGGGGCAAGTTCGCAAGGGAGTGGTGCTTGAACCCTATTTTCTTGATGGGCATTTGACTCCAGCAAAATCCAAGGATCTCTATTATCTCGATTTTATCGTACTCATATCCTTTCTGTGCGAAAAATTATATTTATGGAAACACGATGATCAGATCAATAATTCTCACAGCATTGAAAGAGCTATAAAAGAGAGATTCAACATTCAAATTGATATCTATCAAATTTTTAAAAAAGTATTTGTTGGCTTTATAGCGAGCAAAAAAATCTATAAACTTCTTTTTAGAATTATAAAACCGAGGCTATGTTTCGTTGTTGTGAGCTATGGAAAGGAAGGTATTATTGCTGCCGCTAAAGCACATAGCATTGCAACTATAGAACTTCAACATGGTGCACCATCGAAGTATAAAATGTCTTATTCTTTCCAAAACGGTCGTGAAAAAATAACATTTCCGGATTATTTTTTTTCATTCGGTGAATTTTGGAGGCAGACAGTTGACTATCCAATCACAAAGAAAAAAATATATAACATTGGATTTCCTCATTTAGAAAATTATCTAAACAGATATGAGGGAGTTTTTAAGTCAGATATGTTGCTTTTTGTCTCGCAGGGTACAATAGGGAAAGAGCTTTCCCGTTTTGCCGTGCTACTAAAGAAAATAGCACCTAAAAATATTCGATTGGTATATAAACTCCACCAAGGCGAGTACGATCGGTGGCATGATGAATATCCCTGGCTCGTGGAAAGCGGTCTGGAAGTGATAGATTCGCATGAACCTGAAATTTACAGTCTCTTTGCGCAGGCCAAATGGCAGGTAGGTGTATACTCCACGGCTATTTTTGAGGCTTTGGCTTTCAATTGTCAGACATACCTTGTCGAACTGCCAGGGATCTGAACTCCATGCAGCCATTGATAGATTCGGGTTATGCAGAACTGGTAAACAGACCTGGAGATATTACTTTTTGGTATAACCCAGAAAAAATAAACAAGAATTATTTTTTTCACCGAGAATTGGAAAAAAAATTTCCAAAATGCTCTTTGTGAGATATTAGACAAAGATGTGGTTGAGAGGACGTTTTAAAAAATATTTCAAAAGCAAAAACAGACTTTCATTACAAAGAACTCAACTTACTAACTAGAAGATCAAGGCACCTTGGATAATCAGTTTTCTAATATCAGGATTCACGTTGAGAGAACACTGGTGTCTCATAAATTAATGGATAATAGCTAATAAAATAAGGTCCGGAGAATTTCTTGTTTTATAATGATTTTGTCCAGATTGTATGCTACTATCTGTCCGAAAGAATGGCAATGAATCTTGCGTGTCGTAAATTACATATTCCAGTAATGGACCTTCAGCATGGAGTTAAAGGAGATCTTCATGTTACACATAGTTCAAGTACTGTAATAGAATCTAAGCAGTTCGGTATCCCTTCAGTAATTTTCAATACCTTCGGTGAAGAAATGTTCCCAGATCTAGTCTTGTCTGGTTGGGTACTGGTCGTCTTGCAAAAAACAACAATTCTAGACTCTGATCGCACTCTTCAAACTCAATACAAACTCAAGCATTCCGCGACTAACCGACCCCATCAGCAATTCTCCTGAAGTGGTTATTACGAATATACTTTATATTTTAAGAGTCAGCGCTGTGAAGACCTTAATAGCAGAAATAAAGTTTAGCAAAATGCAATTAGCCAGCCCCGATAATAACATACAAGTGACTGTAATTATACCTGTTTACAATGATCAAGCTGGATTAAGTCAGTGTTTGGACAGAGTTAGAGTGCCAAACGTTCCCATATAATAAATATGAAGTCATAGTGGTTGATAACTGCTCATCACCGCCCATTAGCTTATCCAAGACATTCACATTTAGTCTTATTCTAATGATCTGCAAAAAAACTGGATCATATGCTGCTCGCAATACCGCAATTTCGCATGCCAAAGGTAAATATGTAGCCTTTTTAGACGCAGACTGTTTACCGTCTGAAACCTGGTTAGAGAATGGCATCGAGGCTATCTCCAACACACCTGATTCTATTATAGGTGGTAATATAGAAATCCTTTTTCCAAAAACTGCAGTTGGGAAATATCAATACATGGTTGGATTCTTTCAGAAACAGAATATCGAACTAAAAAACTTCTCTGCTACTGCTAACTTGTTTGTAGAGTCCTCCGTTCTCGAGCAAGTGGGACTATTCAACGATGCGCTACTATCCGGTGGAGATCGTGAATGGTGTTGGCGTGCTCATGAAATTGGGTTTAAAACCGTCTACTGTGACTCAGCAAAAGTTTTTACTTCACCTCGCGAAACATTACCATCCGCAATTAGACAAACTCGGCGGGTTGCAGGAGGTAGGTATCAACTACAAAAGCTAAATTCACGCGATAAATATCATAAGACAGAGGAATTGAAACCCCACCGAAATGGCTTAAAATCAGTCCTTTGGATTCTCCAATATGAAAAATATCCATTTTTTGAGAGAGTAAAATTCTCAGCCATTGCAATTCTACTCAGATTTGTCCAAGGTCTCAAGAGCATATTAAGCTTAGTATAGGAAAAACCGCTGTGAGGTAAATTGGGCTCTTTAGGAAGCTTCTTATGATTAAACAACGCGATCACCGAGAGATTGATTCCAAGCAATCTAATATGATTGCCTGTCCAATTGCTTCGGGCAGAGGGGCTTCTCAATTACACAGTTTTTTTGAACAAAGAATTACCGAATGTAAAGTTTATAATTACAATCCACTGCTGACCTTTATCCCCCCAATTCTGTTATTTACAAACTCAAAAAGGAAGCAACCCACTATTATCCATACGACACCTGACTACGCTTATTTTTTTCCTAATAGAGGGCTATCATGAGTAGTTGAGCAATGTCATCAGAAACTATTTTCAGCCCAATGGCCACCGGCAACGGCGCCTACATCCTGCATTCCCTTTTGGCGCAAAATCTATCCTCATACAGAATCAAAGGCTACAGTCCTTATCGAACGTTTTTCCCACCATCTCTGATTCCTCTCCGAAGCATGCTTCAGAATGCCGAATTAGTCCATACCGTGCCGGATTATGGCTGGATCTTTAAAAAACGCGATATCCCTTTAGTAGTGACCTTTCACAACTATGTGATCGATGACTACATGAAGCCATTCAGCACCGTTTGGCAAAAAATCCATTACAAAACAGACCTGCGCTATAACATAGGGAGGTCATTAAAAGTGGCTGACTGTGTAACCAGCGTAAGCAAGTACACTGCTGAATTGGTAAAGAGAGATATCGGTTATAAAGGAGACATCAGGGTAATCCATAATGGAATTGATACCCAGATGTTCAGACCTGTCAAAAAGAATCCTGATCCTGACATAAAAATACTCTTCAGTGGGAATCTGACCCGAAGAAAGGGCGCTCACCTGCTGCACGCTATTGCTGAGCAAGTGAAGACTGACGTCACCATTCTGTATACCAGCGGATTGCGAACTCATGATGCGCTGAAAAAACACAGCAAAATGAAGAATATCGGTATGATCCCTTACAACAAGATGCCCGAAATTTACCAGGATGCCGACATTCTGCTGTTTCCGACAATCAGGGAGGGATTCGGCCTTTGTGTAGCCGAGGCGATGGCATGCGGCTTGCCGGTGGTTGCCACGAACTGTTCGTCTATTCCGGAGTTGGTCGTGGATGGAGAAGGCGGCTTTCTCTGCGAGCCCGAAAATGTAAATGATTTTGCGAATAAAATCGATATCCTTGCATCTTCAGTTAAACTCAGACAGGAGATGGGAGCGTTCAATAGAGTTCGAGCCGAAGAAAGGTTTACGATCGAGCGCATGGTGGAAAACTACAAGGAACTATTTGAGTCTGTGTGTTGAGAGAATCAGTCAACAGAAATAATTTTTAGCTGCTAATCGATCTTTTATTCTGATCCTTACAAATATCAGCCAGCAGGGATTCATAGCGCTGAGAAACGTTTTCCCAATCGTATTTTTTCTTATGTTCTTCTCTCGCAGCCTCTGCGATGCCAACTATCTTGTCTGGGTTACTAAAAAACCATTCAATTTTATCGGCCAGGTCCAAGCTGTCCGCATTCTTGGCCAACAGTCCTGTGCGCTTATCTTCTATTACATCGACGATACCGCCGCAACGTGTGCCTATAATGAAACAGCCCGAGAACGAAGCCTCGATAAAAGTAAGACCAAACCCTTCAGTATCACCATCCTGCGACTCGATAGACGGTCCAACAAAGAGATCGGCGGAAGCATAGTAAGAAGGTGTTTTGCTGTTAGGTAACGCTCCCACAAACCGCACTCTCTTCTGCAATCCGCGCAACTCAGCCTGCTTTCGCAGAACAGAACTCTGCTCCCCGTCACCGACCAGCACCAAAGTAAAATCGTATCCTCTTTCAAGCAGCAGACCTGCAGCATCTAGCAAAAATCTCACACCTTTTTTCTCTGATAATCTGCCAACGAATAATAAAAATTTTCCCTTTATCTGCAGAGTTTCAGTAAGTTCCGCTGAAAATTTATCAGGGTTGAACATTTTCGAGTCAACACCCATTGGAATAACCTGAATCATATCTTCACGCTGACCCAGTTCCGCAACTCGCTCTTTTAACGCTCGACTCACCACTGTAACGAATCCAGATCTCGATAGGGTCCATTTCTTGACAAGTGTGGGCACATATGAGCGCAAACCGAACACATCCGCACCGTGACAGGTGACAACTACCGGTACTGATCGGCCAATTAATTTTGTGCAGACAGCGAAGAAACCGCAAGGAATAAGCCAGTGCGCATGGATCACATCTGGTTTGAGCTTTTTTACAAGCAGCAGCATCGAGAGTGCTTGGAAAAGAAGAAAAAACGGTAAAATAAAATAGTAGCTTTTGTGTTCCTTGAGAAACGGAAGAATTGCTGAGTGGCCGGCGATTTTCTCCCATTTCTCAAAAAAATATCTGAATCGGTGAATTCTCATTCCTGCCATATTTTCCCGATTCAGTGCGCCTGAATAATGCGGGGTGTGAATGGTGACCTCAAACTCATCGGTAAGGCGCCTGGACAACTCATAGACGAATGGTGGATCAGTATCGTCTTTCCAGCGAGGGAATGTGGTGGTAACAACCAGCAGCTTTGGTTTGGAACTCTCGACAGCTATACCCAAAGTTTTACTTCGTCCGCTCATATTTCAACTGCGTCACCTGCTCCGACACCAGCCCAATCAAAAAAACGATCACCGCACTGTTCAGCAGCAGCGCCGACATATTGGTAAAGCGGCCCTGGGTGACATAGGTGAAGCCGTAGTAGCCGAGGCCAAGCAGGAAGAAGACAAAACTCACCGGCATAAATATCCGCAAAGGCGCGAACAGGGTGGCGATCTTGGTGATGATCAGCAGGAAGCGGGTGCCGTCGCGGACGCAGTTTGATCTTGCTTTTACCGACCCTGACTTCCGTTTCGATCGGCACGTATTTGACGCTTCTGCCGCTGCGCAGGTAGGCCATGGTGATGGTCGAGGGGTAGGAGAAGGTGTTGGGCAGCAGGTAGAGGTACTGCTCGACCGTGGCCTTGCGCATCAGCCGGAAGCCGGAGGTGAGATCCTCGATCCTGAATTTGGTCACGTAGCTGGCGAAGCGGTTGTAGATCGCGTTGGCCAGGTTTCGATGCGCCTTTGTCTTCGACTTTCTGGTGCGGGCGCCGACCACCATGTCGAAGGTGTCGGCGTGCTCGAGCAGCCGGGCGATGTCTTCGGGTTTGTGCTGGCCGTCGGCGTCCATCATGATCACGTAGTCGCCCCGGGCGGCGCGCAGGCCCGATTTGACCGCGGCGCCGTTGCCCATGTTGTAGGGGTGCGGCCAGACGTTGGCGCCGGCGTCCATGGCCGCCTGCATGGTGTTGTCGGTGGAGCCGTCGTCGACGACCAGGACCTCGAAGTCGGGGTGCAGGGCCTTGATCGCACCGACCGTCTTGCCGACCACCTGTTCCTCGTTGTAGGCCGGGAGGATGACGGTGACGGTGGGCTTGGGGGTGGGCTCTTTCGTTGAGGTCATGAATTTTCGATCCTTATCCTATGCGGATGTGGAAAACGTTCTATCGGCCTCGGTTGCATTGCCATGCGGGTTATCGGTAAAGTTTTCCTGGTACTGTAGATAGAGATATCTTTTGATTTTTACACCACTTGTTGTACAATATGTACAAAAAGTACATAAAAGAGGATCGCCATGCATAGGACCATTACTACCGCCGACGCCAGGAAACATTTTGCGGATGTTGTCAATTCCGTTGCTTATGGTAAAGAGCCGGTGATTCTGACCAGACGGGGTCAGGAAATTGCCGCCCTGGTTTCCATTGAAGAGCTTCAATTGCTGCAGAAGATTGAAGATCACATTGACATCGAAGACGCCAGGAAAGCGCTTGACGAACCCGGCGAACATATTTCCGCGGATGAGTTCTGGCGTGAACTGGGACTCTGAATAATGGCGTACACGGTAGAATTTCGCCCTTCGGTCTGGAAGAATCTCAAACATGTGGTGAAGAAGGATCTGGTAAAGATAAAGAAAACAATAGAAGAGATCAGTGCTCATCCGCCGGATCCAGCCACTACCAAAATGAGCGGGGATAATAATTTTCATAAAGTCAGGTGTGGCAATTATCGAATCATTTATGAAATTAATGAAAATCGTCTGATAATCCTGGTGGTGAAGATTGGGCATAGAAAGGATGTGTATCGGAAGCTTCGATAGTTTAGCTTTTAATATTGCATATGTTCTTGTGATTAAATAGTTTTTTTCGCATCATATCACAAAGATTATCGACTATTTCTAAGATATTGTCCAGGTAACTGCTGATTATTTAACTTAAATTTTTCTAATCCTCTTTTAAACCGTTCATTTTCTTTGCTTGCCCAAAGAAAACGAACCAAAAGAAAGGGCACCCGGGCCGCTTGGTCCTGCGGACACCCTGCGCTCCTCGAAGCTGCCGGGGAGCTTAAAACTCGCTTCGCTCAAACAGTTAAGCTCCCTGATCGGCAGCTTCTCCGGTGCTCGGTCTGCGCGACAACGGGGGGCGTAGTTCAAAGATCCTTCCCGCCATAAATTTTTCCTGAAAAACCGTTCCTTTTTTCAATCCAGGGTAGACATTGACCTGCAAAACTCCCTGAGATCATCCAGGTGGTTGTTGATTATCTCATACAGTTCCTCATCGTCTATCCGATAATACAGATGGATGAGAAGATTCCTGAAGCGGGCCATGTTCTGGAGCCGCTCCGAGAGCTCAGGTGCAATTAGCTTGTCCTCTCCCAGAAGCTCAAAACACTGGGCGTAGTTTTCCGGTATCCTGCTCAACTTCTTGGAGCAGACGTGAAAGCAGATATTCAGTGCCGCCTCGATGGCAACAAGCAGGCGATATGAGGCAATATCCCTGCGGTCCCGATCTTTCTGAAACGACTCTTTGCCGGCTGCGGCGATTTCTTGAAGCCGTTCGCACGATTCGGCGATCTCGGCGCAGCGCGTGAGAATCAGTTTGCGATCCAGGTTCATGTCCAGGCCTCCTTCATCGCCCGTTCCAGCAGCGGCTGCATGTCCAGATATTCACGCAGGGTGCGTTCGGTGACCTGGCAGCGAATGTCGTCGTCACTGTTGTCGAGCAGTTCGCCCTTGAGCACCGTGTAAATAAATGTCACCGGCGCCTCGTTGAGCGGCCGGACATCCACGGGTATGGTGGTTTTCCTGGTGAGCTCAACTGACAGCTCGATGCCCGCGTGGAAATGGCTGCTGCGGTCTCCCTGCGTAAACCAGACGCCCAGGTCGATGTCCCGGAAGGCCTCGCGGCCGTCGACGAAGCTGCCGAACAGGTAGGCGAAGCCAATGTCGTCCCGGGCCGCCAGGGTGTCGGCGATGATTTGCTTCAGTTCGGTGCGGCGGGGTTGGTCGGCTTTGTAGAGTTTGTAGTCCATATACTTATTTCTGTATCTGGCCGAATTGGCTAGTGGACATTGATTCTTAAAATTTTCTTATCTTCTTTAAAACCGTTCATTTTCTTTGCTTGCCCAAAGAAAACGAACCAAAAGAAAGGGCACCCCGCCACTTGGTCCTGCGGACACCCTGCGCTCCTCGAAACTGCCGGGGAGTTTAAAACTCGCTGCGCTCAGACAGTTAAACTCCCTGATCGGCAGCTTCTCCGGTGCTCGGTCTGCGTGACAACGGGGGAGTTTTAAACTACTTCGTCATCTCTGTAGAGTCAGCACTAGATAGTCTGAAGATCTATTTTCTCTCTCTCCCACTTATCAACACAAATTTTTCTTCATGCTCAGAACTTCACGATACAGGTGCGGTAGATCCTCTTTCACAACATTCCAAACTATTTCCAGGTCTATTCCAGCATATTGATGAACGAGGAGATTTCTGAAGTCCTTTATATCCTGCCATTTAACATCAGGAACTGCAGCTTTTATCTCATCCGATAGTTTTGATACCGCTTCCCCGATTATTTCGAACTCTCTGATTACGGCCGAATATCTCATCCGGTCATTGGAAAACTGCGTGAAATCGACTTCAGCGGTGTATGCGAAAATCGCTTCCGCCGCGTCGATTATATCGGTCAAATAAAGCAGGTAAGACCGTTCAGACATAAGCTATCTCTTTTAGAACTGCATCTCTAATGACAGGCTTGAGTGCACTCTCGATGCCAAGATCTACCGGGCGACCAAGTTGCTCCTCGAGATATCTTCTTAATGACAGGAAATTGTGCAGTTTTTTCTTGTCTTTCTCGATTTCAACGACGATGTCAATATCGCTTTCAGGTGTCAATTTATCCTTGACGATACTGCCGAATAGACCGATCTTGCGAACACCATAGATTTCAGTCAATATAGCTCTGTTTTGACGCAGTATTTGCAGGGCTTGCTCCTTGTTCATGTTGCCACACTCCTGGTTCTTTAAGACATTGAGCTACTGCCTTAAGGACATCAAATTATATCCTCATTCCATTACTTCTTCAAACCCGTTCATTTTCTTTGCTTGCCCAAAGAAAACGAACCAAAAGAGATGGTGGGTCGGCAGAGTCTCCGGTGCTCGTTCTGCGCTGCAGCGGGGGAGCTTCGATTAATACGCCGATTAAATCATTTAAGGCGCCAACACGAACAATTGTCTATTCATCAAGTTCCTCAATTAACTCAGCCAAAGAAACTTGTACAGCAGGAATATCATCCTTTACTGTCACGAAAACTATTTCAAGATCTACTCCGGCATAATCGTGAATCAACTTGTCACGCATTCCGGCAAGGTTCTTCCATGGAATAGAAGCATGCTTTCGCTTAACACCAGGCGGGATTTTTTTTGAAGCTTCTCCAATAATTTCCAAGCATCGAATAACAGCGTAAGAGCACTTTTGATCCTTTTTGAAATCAGTCAGATTAAGGTCGCCGACAAATCGGGTAGCTTTATCCATCGCATCCAGCATATCCAGGATGTAGTCCCTGACGACTTGCTGCTCTTTCAAACGTTCTGCACCTCCTGCAGAATTCTTGCTCCGATAGAGGGCTTCAGCGCATTTTTGAGCACCAGGTCGACTTTGCAACCCAGCAGGTCGGAAAGGTCATTTTCCAGATCAAGATATTTAAGCATGCCCGGTGCAATTTCGTATTCGACCAGGATATCGATATCGCTCTTTTTACCCTGAAGGCCTTTAACATAGGAACCAAACAATCCGATGGACCGGATATCGTACTCTTTTCTGAGCCGGGGCATTTCACCGCGGAGGATTTCAAGTACGGAGGCAGTGGAATGATGAGCGCCTTTGGTGGTTCTGCTGGGACGATTTTTATTTCCCATGATCATCACAAAAATGTCTGATTCGTATCATTTGGCTACTATAGATAACTATAAATATTTTATCTGAAATTCTTTACTTATTCAAAACCGTTCAATTTCTTTGGGTGCCCAAGGAAAACAAATCAAAAGAGATATGGAGTCGGCATTTTCTCCGATGCTCGGTCTACGCGGCAGCGGGAAATCTACCTAACTCACATCCGATCCGCACTGCTGATCAGCTCGCAGAGCTCATCCGCCATCTCGTTGATCAGCGCTTCATCCTGCCCCTCGACCATCACCCGGATCACCGGTTCGGTGCCGGAGGGGCGGACCAGGATGCGGCCGGTGCCGTCCAGTTTTTCCTCGAGCTTGCGTTGGGTTTTCAAAAAATGCGGGATCTCGGCGACGCTCATCCTGGTGGCGGTGCGGACGTTTTTCAGCACCTGCGGGTAGCTCTCCATGACCGTGGCCAGTTCGGAGAGCGGCCGTTCCTTCTTTTTCATCACGGAGAGGAGCTGGAGGCCGGCCAGGATGCCGTCGCCGGTGGTGATGTGGTCGAGGAAGACCAGGTGGCCGGACTGCTCGCCGCCGAAGCTGTAGCCTTTTTCGCGCATGGTCTCGACCACGTAGCGGTCGCCGACCGCGGTGCGGATGAGTTTGGCGCCGACATTTTCCATGGCGACCTCGAGCCCCATATTGGACATCACCGTGGCCACCAGGGTCTTCTTTTTGAGCTTGCGCTGTTTGAGCAGCTCTTTGGCGCAGATGGCCATGATGTGGTCGCCGTCGACGATCTGGCCCTTCTCGTCGCAGACGATGAGGCGGTCGCCGTCGCCGTCGAAGGCGAGGCCGATGTCGGCGCCTTCCTTTCTGACCGTCTCGGCCATCAGTTCCGGGTGCAGGGCGCCGCACCGGCGGTTGATGTTGGTGCCGTCCGGGCTTACCGAAAGTGCTGTTACGGTCGCGCCCAGTTCCTCGAAGACATGCGGGGCGACCGAATAGGTGGCGCCGTTGGCGCAGTCGAGCACCACGTGAAAGTCGTCCAGGGTGTATTTTCGTGGAAAGGTATTTTTCAGAAAGACGATGTAGCGGCCCTTGGAGTCGTCGATGCGGCGCGCCTTGCCGACTTCTTCGGCCACCGGGCGCAGGGCCTCCATCTTCTGGGAGAAGATCAGGTCCTCGATTTCCTCTTCGGTGCTGTCCGGCAGCTTGAAGCCGTCGCTGCCGAAGATCTTGATGCCGTTGTCCTGGAACGGGTTGTGCGAAGCCGAAATGACCACGCCGGCGTCGGCGCGCATCGAAGTGGTAATGAAGGAGATGCCCGGCGTCGGCATCGGCCCGACCAGCATCACGTCGGCGCCCATCGAGCAGATTCCGGCGGCCAGTGCGTTTTCCAGCATGTAGCAGGACAGCCGGGTGTCCTTGCCGATGACGATGCCGCGGCCGTGGGCGCGGTCCTTGACGATAAAGGCCACCGCCCGGCCGACCTGCATGGCGATTTCGCTGGTCATCGGGTGGGTGTTGGCTTCACCGCGGATGCCATCTGTCCCAAAAAGTTTTCTCATAAAATGGTTCTTTTGCTCAATCTCTGCGTTGTAGATGGGCAGATAATCCTCGGCATACTAGCTGCTGTATGCCTGCGGTTATCTGCCCATCTACGCCTTGATCTTGAACAAAACTCCTCATTTTAACTTCTGTGTTGTTGTAGGGGACTGTCCCCATTGCCCTTCAGTTCAATGGCTGAATATCGAGTTGGGTATCGTTTCTGCCGGAGGCCGATGAATCATCCGGAGTGCCAGCCTCTTGCGTCTGTGCCTCCGAAGCCTCGACATTTTCCTCGGCTTCAGGTTCAGGCTCTGGTTCCAACCGTATCGTCTCCGGGTCGATCTGGACGATTTCCACCGGCAGTTCGAGTTCCTTTTCCGGGATCACCTTGATGACGCCGATGCTGTTTTCCTCGTCGACGACGACGAGCACGGTGAGGAAATCCTCGATCTTCAGTTTCTGGTCGAGCAGATACTGCGGTACGCTGGCGATCACCCGCACCTTTTTCGGCGTTCCTTCGGCGCTTCCGGGCGGCGCTTTGAGCGGCAGGTTATACTCCTTCTGCACCGTCTCGAGGCCGATGATGATATCGGCCGTTACCGTGGTTTCGCCGATCAGCTCGACGATAGCCGGTTCCAGGTCGAGCGGTACCTGGGTCTGGACCGACTTGTTGAGCCCGGCGATATTGATGACCTTGGTGCGCAGCACATCGTACTGGGTCAGAACCGTTTCCGGACCGGTGATCGAGATCACCTCCGGATCCATTTTCAGGCGCTTGAGGATATAGCCGATCATCGGTTCGCCGGTGGTGACCGGGTTGATCGGGAAGGTTCGTCTTGACCAGTTTGTCGAGCGAGAGGATGATCGACGACGGCTGAATCCTCAGCACATCGATGCCCCGCGGCAAGTTGATGGAGTCGACGTCATTGGTGACGACCCGGGTGCCGGGCGTCGCCATGGTCAGGTCGATCTGCCGGGTGATCTGGCTGTTCTCGAGCTCGAGAATCAGCGATCGCGGTCCGTTCACCGAGACCTCGATCTGTCTCTTGAACTGGTTTGAGATGACCAGTTCACGGGGCAGGTTGATGACCTCGACCGGGATCATCACGCTGGTGTCCACCCGCTGCTCGCCGCCGACGTTGTACCAGAGGATAACCGCCAGGACCAGGGCAATCAGGCTGGACAGCCATTCCTTGGCGATAAAGCGGCGCCAGTATGCACTATTGAGCGTTTTCATTGCTTGGAAAACCAGTTCTTCCAGGAATACTTCAACACATCCTTGCCGCCCTTGGTACCGATGAAAATCCCCCGGAGACTGTTGGTCAGCGACACCTCGTCGCTGATCGCCGTCATCGCCCCATGCTGGACGAGCGATACCTGCTGGGTCTCTTCGGACACCACCAGAATCACCGCATCGGTCTCCTCGGACAGTCCGAGCGCTGCCCGGTGCCTGGTTCCGTAGCGTTTTTCGATATAGGGGTTCTGGGTCAGCGGCAAAATAGCGCCGGCGGTCTGGATGCGCCCCTTGCGAATGATGACCCCGCCGTCATGCAGCGGCGACACCGGCATGAAAATGGAGATCAGCACCTCCCGGGTCAGCCGGGCATCGATGTGGAACCCGGACTCGATATAGTCGCGCAGGCCCATGTCCCGCTCGATGACGATCAAAGCACCGATCCGCCGCTTGGACAGATAAAAAACGGTGCGGACGATCTCCTCGATATCCTTGTCGACCACATCCATGGATTTCTGGAACGGGGTGCGGCCCACCTGGGTCAGCGCCCGCCTGATATCGTCCTGAAAAACGATGATAATGATGATGAACAGTGAGCTCAGAAAGGTCTGCAGCAGCCAGAGCAGGGTCACCAGGTCGAGAATCCTGGCCATGAAATAAACACCGACCAGGACGACCAGGCCGATAACCATCTGCACCGAACGGGTACCCCGGATAATGGAAATGAGCTGGTAAAAGAGAAAAGCCACCACGAGGATATCGACGATATCCTGCCAGCGGATTATTTTGGCAAATTCAAGCATATATTTAGTGATAAATCATAATTGCGGGAACACCAGCGAAACCAGGTACCGGTCCTGCACCTTCATTTTCCGCGTTTCCCTTTATGTATAGCAGGTAGAGACCTTGTTGAAAAGAAAAATCTGTTAAAATTCCATAAAGTTAGATGGTACTATACCGAAGGATAAATGGTTGCGTAATTCTTGCGAGGTTGTAGCGGACAGCATTAAACGATCCCTGTTGCTTGATTCAATCGCGTTTTCTTTTAAAATAAGGACTCGAACCATATCTATGCTAGACATTTGGCCGATAATTTCATAGATGTACCGGTACTGTTCTGAAGACCACTTACGATTCACCCCGATAGAGTTTTGCACGCTCGGTATCAATGACTGAAAAAAACACCGACATTTACGGATCGATCTCCATATCCCCAGAACCACCGGAGTCCCGACCGCCGCAGAAGAAGCCCGAGAAAAAGAAAACCGCCCCGGAGCCGCCGCGACGGGGGAAACCGTCCGAGCGTCAGCGCCAGGCCGGGCGCAGCGGCAGAAAACTGTTTTTCTGGATCGGGCTCCTGGTTCTGCTTTTCGGAATTTACAGCGCCGCCGGATACCTCCTGGTCCCCTACCTGGTCCAGTACAAGCTGCCCGATTACCTGGCCGAAAAGACCGGCGCTTCGCTGACCACCGGACGAGTCAGCTTCAACCCCTATAACTTCAAGCTGGTTGCCCGTGATGTCTCCGGCCAGACGATAAAAGAAAATCAGCCCAACGAACGCTTTCTGACCATTGACGACCTGCGGGTCAACCTCGATTTTCTCAGCCTGCTGCGCGGTGAGCTGACCTCGAGTGAAATGATCGTCCAGCGGCTCAAGCTCAATATCGTCAGAAATCAGGACAGGAGCTACAATATCTCCTATCTGCTCAACAACCGCAGCCCCGATGAACAATCGGAAATTATCGATTTTGCCGAACTGCCCTTTCTCTTTTCCTTCAACAATATTTCCATCTCCGGGTCACGTGTGTTGATCGACGACAAGATCAGCGGTAAAGAACATGTTATCAAGGACATCGAGCTTGATCTTCCGGTTATTTCCAACTTCGGGTACGAGACCGATTCCTATATTCATCCGCGCTTCTCGGCGATCATCAACGGCAGCCCGGTATCGCTGAGCGGAGAAGCGTCATTTGGCGGCGGCGAGCGGCAGACCCAGTTGAGCATCGATGTCAACGATATCGACATGCCGATCTATTTCGATTACCTGCCGCTGACCCTGCCGGTCGATATCAACAAGGGCACCGCCAACGGCTTCCTGCACCTGACTTTCTCTCCCCAGGAAAAGCAGGGCAGCCGCTTCAAGCTGCGTTTTAATCTGGAGACCACCGATCTTGGCCTGGTGTCGCGTGATGCCAACATGTCGCTGGTCATTCCGGAGGCCCGTCTGGAAGGCTCACTTGAGCCATTTTCACGGACGCTCGATTTCAAATCGATAGTGCTCAGAGAACCTGCCGTCGTCACCGAGCAGGCCGAGGACGCATCGATCGGTGAAACGCTGGCCAGCCTCGCCCCGCTGGCACTGCGCCCGCCGCCGGAGCACAAACTGCATCAGGTAATCCCGCCGATCACCGTCAAGCTGCTGATCGCCGAAGGCGGCAGTTTCACCATTCTCGACAAGCGCAAAAAAGAAACCGTCCAGCGTTGGGACGCTATCCAGCTCTCGGTCAAGAATTTCAGCAACGACCTGCTCGTTCCGCGCGAAGAGGAAGCCACGTTCAGGCTCAGTGGAGAGCATCAGTCCACCGCTGCCTATTTTGTCTGGCAGGGTATTTTCGACAGACAGAATCAGCCAAGCGGCAATCTCCAGCTCTCAGGTTTTCCGGCCGGCCTGATCGCCCCGTTTCTCGGCAGAGAAGCCGGCGATATCAGCGGTGCCGCTGATCTCAAAGGCTTGTTCGCGCTCCAGGCATCGGACCAGGACGGTCGACCACTTGACTATTCATTGAAAAGCTCAACCCTGACGATCAAGGATCTGGTCCTCAAGGAGCAGGGTTCCGTCTGGCTCAAGGCGCCGATGATGCGCTGCGACCCGGTGAGCCGGATCAAGGGGATCACCGACCTGGGCAACGTCTATCTGCAGAACAGCAGCGTTACCCTGGAACGGAGCAAAGTCCCGTACCTGTTCCTGGTTTTCTCGGCCCGGCCCACCCAGCATATCCTGCACGGCATCGATTTTTCCGGCACCATTGAGGTCTCGGGCAACGGCAAGCTGAAGCCGCCGGTAGCGCTCAAGGATGTGATATTTCAGGCCAACAGGCTCGAGAAGCAGGAAACCCAGAAAGACAACTTCGTCTTCAGCGGCACTCTCGGCTCCGCCAGCACCATCAAGGCCAAGGGCAGTCTGCATATGGCCCCGATTCAGATCAACAGCGAGCTTTCCGCCTCGAACCTGAAGCCGGTGCAGCTCTTTTCCTGGTTCAGCGACTCTAAAAAGCTGCTCAACAGCACCGGGACGGTTTCACTGACCGGCTCATTTCTCTACCCCCAGCAGGAATTCAGCGGCAAACTGGCGGCTGAGAACGTCCGGCTCGAAAACGGAAACAAAGGCTCGTTTGCGGCGTCCACCATCCATTTCAACGATTTCGTCTGGTCCCGCTCGCGCTGGAGTCTGTCGGTAAAAAAACTGCTGGTAGACAAACCGATGATCAACTGGCACCGTTTTGACAAAGGGGCGAGTCCGGTGGCGACCACATCTGGTTTTCTGCGCGCATTTCTGTTCCCGGACAGCGGGGATCCGGCACATGAGGCGGGCAGTGCTGCCGAAAAATTCTCGGTCAACCTCGAACAGATCGGTATCTCCGGCGGCATGATCACCTACGAGGACGAACGTACCAAACCGACCCTGAAGCTCAGCTTAAACGGCATCAGCGGCGAGCTGCTGAATCAGCGCTACCCTGCCCCAAGAGAAAGCGGCACGATTACGTTAAACGGCTCTATCGAACGAATTCCTTTCAAAATCGAGGGCGAGGCCGATCTTCTGATAAAGCCGCCGACGGCTGATATCAACTTCAGCGTCGCCTCACTGCCGCTGGCGCTCTTCGCGCCCCAGGTGCTGGGCAGAGTCGACAATGTCGACACCGAAAACGTCAGCGTAGACGTCACCTACCGGCTCAACCAGACAGACAATAATCCCGGCTACAAGGCAAGCGTTCGGGTCAACAATCTGATCCCCAGGAAGTCCGGAACCAACCTGGCAACCGCTTTTGCACTCATCGCCGGAGACGGCGACGGGGTTATCAGCTTCGATATTGAAGGAACCGGTACACCGTCACGGACGATAATCGATGAGACGCTGGATAAATTTTCCAGAATCATGATCAAGGCATCGATTAACCCGCTGCTGCTGGCTGACCCGGATTTCTCCGATCTGATCGAAAATGATTACGTCACCTTCGTTCCCGGCAGCGCCGACTTCACCGGTGAAGCCCTCGAACGGCTCAGCCGCTACGCCGAGCTGCTCAGCACCTACCCGCTGATCAATTTGAAAATCACCGGGCGAGCCGACCCGGAAGGCGACGTTGAAGTACTTCTTGAAGAACTGAAAAAAGCCGAGCAGCAGCGTGTCGATGCGGAGAATGAAAGAAGAAAAGAGCAGTGGCTCAAAGAACAGGAGCTGGAAAGGATGCGGCAGGATCTGCTCAGCGAGACCGACGGTACAATTGACGAAACCGACCTGTCCACCGATGAGCCCACCTTCCAGCCGGTCCTGCCGAAGCCGGTGCAGGTGAGCAGCGAGTCGCTGAACGAACTGGCTCAACGGCGGCAGCAGGCGGTAATCGATTACCTGGTCGACCAGCTCTCCGTCGACCCGGCCCGACTCATCCAGCCATACATCGAGAACCAGGGCATCATCAACGGCGCCGACTCTCCCCGGGCATTGATCACGCTGACCGACGGCTACGCGTCTTTAATCGGAAAATCGGCAGCTGAGGATATGGACGGAAATCAATAGAATTGAGGGTATCTCGAGGAGGCAGCAGATGGACTTGAACGAACTCGTCAAAGCAACCAGGACGTTTCGGCGTTTCAGGCAGAATCAGCCGATTTCTGAAACGATCCTCAAGGAACTTGTCGATCTTGCCCGCCTGGGCGGCTCGGCCCGAAACTCGCAGCCCTGGCAGTACGCATTCGTCACCGATCCTGACGACTGTGCAAAGATTTTCCCCTTCCTTGGCTGGGCCGGCTATCTCAGTGACTGGAAAGGGCCTGAACCGGGTGAGCAGCCTGCTGCCTATATCATCTGCCTGCTCAACAGGACGTGGTTGAAAGGCTCTGACAAAGAGGCCCAGTTCGATCTCGGCATCGCCAGCCAGAATCTTCTGCTCGGTGCGATGAAACGAGGAATCGGCGCTTGCCGCATCGGGGCCTTCAACCCGAAAATTGCAGACATACTGAATCCCGGCGATGGTATCGAGGTTTCCCTGGTGATCGCTCTGGGCTATCCGGCCGAGGAGGTTGTCATCGAGTCCTGTGAATCTGAGGGTGGCATAAAATACTGGCGCGATACGGACAATATCCACCACGTACCAAAACGAAAGCTTGAAGATATCCTGGTAGCGCTTAGCATAGGGTGACGTATCTGAACCCTGCTCAACACAGAGAATGAAAGCATTTCTTGATAAAATCAGTCAGCTCGCTTCCGTCAGGGAAGTTGTGCTGCTCAACCCTGAAGGTGAGCTTCTCTACCTGCATCCCATCGATTCGGGTGGGGATATCTCCCGGCAGATCAAGCAATGGCAGGAGATTATTACCAGCCTGAACCGGCCCGACAGCGTCGACTTCATGTTTGAGCACGGCCGCTACTACCTGACCCGTAACGCAGTCGGCAGCCTGCTGATCGGTATGAGCGGCGATGAGCAGCTGAAAATCATCAAAGACGGCTGCACGGCGGTCAGGGAAAAATTAAAAGACAGCTCGATCCGTAAAAACGTGCTGCTGAGAATGTTTTCCGACAGCCGTAAACGGCTGAGACCGGCGCATATCAAGATGCTCCAGCTGGTGGCCGGCCCCGAGGTCGTGAAGGCGCTTTCGCCGATTCTGGAAAATGCGGACCGCATTCATTCCGGCCGCGGCAGGAATCTGATCGTTGCAGCCTGCCAGGTACTCGGTCATTGCCGTACAACAGAAGCTCTGACGGCACTGAGGAAGTATCTCAGCACCTATGCAGCCAACGCCGGTCACCTCGATGGGGTTCAGGCCGCCCGGATCGCCGTCGCCCAACTGGAGCTCGACAATCTCGATGCTGCTCCTGCACAGACGCAGCAGCTTGATTTTCCTGTTTCCGCACCGGTATCGAAGACAACAGCACCGGAATTCGTAGCCCAGTCACCGGAAGATCAGGAGATCAAAGCACTGGTTGAACAGAGCAGCAAAGCTGATGCGGTTGCGCTGATCATGAAATCGATCAGGAAATGTGCCGCCGAGAAGAATTTTTCCGAGGCTGAACGATACCGGCAGATGCTGATTGCCACCGATTCGATGGCGCTGCGGGAAATCATCAGTGCCGCTGAAATCATCGAAGAAGAAAAATCATCATCGCTGAGCGATACCCTCATTGCTACCTGGGGTAGCCTCATCGAGGAACTTTCCCTGGAAGAGTTCTCTGCACTCTATTTCGCTGCCGAGCCGGAGAACACGAGAGCCCACGAAACCATCGTCGAGCAGGGAGATTTTCTCTCCAATCTCTACTTCGTCAACAGCGGCCGCGTCCAGCTCTATACCACCAAAAACGGCAGGGAGGTGGTCTATAAAACGGTAGAGGAAGGCGAGATTTTCGGAGCTGACTGTTTTTTCGACATTTCGGTCTGGACCGTCAGCGCCAGAAGCCTTGGAGCAAGTCTTTCAGTGTTGACCTGGGAGCGTCTCGCAGCGCTCAAGCAGGACTATCCCGCAGTGCAGAACAACCTGCTCAAGTATTGCGACCGTTTTCGGGGCGACCACCAGTTTTTTCAAAAACCCTCGACCTCGAGGCGCAAGTACGAACGTAAAAAACTGGACGGCCGCGCCACCATGGAAGTGCTGGACGAGTCGGGCAGCAAGACCGGACAGATTGCCCGCGGCGATCTGCTCGACATCTCCCAGGGCGGGGTTGCCTTCGTGCTCCGCTTTCATAAAAAGCAATATGCCACCGACCTGCTCGGCAAGCAGGTCAATGTGATCATCAAACCTGAACACTCGGCAACCGTGATTCAGAAGAACGGTCTGATCAAGGCTGTGCGCTGCCATGATTTTGTCGGTAACGATTATTCCGTGCATCTGCAGTTCGATGGAACAATCGCCGGAACCGACGTGGCTCAGGCAGCTGCAAAAAAGAGCAGTCAGTAACTGGACATCAGTCCAGAAGAGCCTTTTTGATGTCGGCCCCGGATATCCGGCCCCCTTTGATTACCCCGGCCGGGTTCGACGCAACGATCACTTTCCCGGACTCAAGCCCCTCGTCCATTATCGCGGCCAGAAACATTCCGATTCCGGCAACCTGCCCCTGATGATGAAGCCGGTCGATAACCGGCGACCAGCTCCTGTCCTGAGTCAGGGTGCCGGTCTGTTCGAGCTTTTTCTGGACAGCGTCGAAGCTTCGCGCATCGGCCGCTTCAGCACCGTTTTCCATGGGCGGGCCGCCTGCCGGCGCAGCGATATCCTCCTCGTCAGAAAGAAAGGCGATCGACTGATGTTCGTCGTAATCCTCGGGGCGCTCTTCCTGCTCGTCCTTCATGCCTACTGCCTTCATGATGATTGAGCCGAGATTGGCGTTGATCCGGTTGTCACTGACACGGCACTCGTTGTTGATAAAAATCGTCGTCCGGTCCCAGGAGAAAATCTGATGCGCGGCGTCAATGCCGCTGACCTCGCCGACCCGGGCTTCGACCAGATCACCCTGGTTGAAGTACAAAATTCCGCCGCGGCTTCGAGAGATTGTCCAGGATGCGGATGGTACAGGTGCGGGCGTCCATTTCCATCAGCTGCATGAAAACCGGCGGCGAAACGTCATTCATGATCCCGCCTTCTGCCTCTCTGGCAAGCAGCTGCTGGATCATGTCGATCAGATCGTCGGCCTGAAACGGTTTATTGAGATAACCAAAAGCAGCACTGGTGCGGGCTACGTCGCTGACTTCCTGGTCACCGATGCCGGAGATGATGATTACCGGCAGATCCGGATAGTATTGTTTGAGGTGTTCGATAAGACTCATCCCGTCCATGCGCGGCATGACCAGATCGACGACCACCAGTGAGACCGGGTTTTCCTTGAGTTTCTTGACCGCATCGAAGCCATCGACGGCACTGATCATGGTAAAGCGGTCGTTATAGCTGCTCAGCCGCTGCCCGATTGCGGCCCGCAGGATTTCGTCATCATCGACAAAGAGTATTTTTCTCATCATTTTATTCTCTAGGTTGTTTCAGTACATCGAACATATCATCGGCTTATTTCAAATCCCTGACCAGCCAGATCAGGAGCAATACAGGAATACCCATCAGCGCTGTCAGCAGAAAGAAGTTGGAGTAACCGATCGAGGTTGCAATGGTACCCGAATAGCCGCCGATCAGTTTGGGAAAGAGCGACATCAGCGACGAAAAGACGGCGTACTGCACGGCGGTAAAGGAAATCGATGTCAGACTCGATAAAAAAGCGACAAACGCTGCAGAGGCCAGTCCTGCCGCCAGATTATCGGCGGCCACCACGGCTTTGAGCATGGTCAGGCTGGGGCCGGTGTTGGCAAGGATCATGAACAAAATATTGGTCGCCGCAGCCAGCACTCCACCAAGAAAAAGGATCTTCACCACCCCGTAGCGCACGGTCAGCATACCGCCTAAGAAGCCTCCGGCAATCGTCATCAGCAGGCCGAAGGTCTTGACGATACCGGCGATCTGGGTCTTGGAGAAACCCAGATCGAGATAGAAGACGGTGGAGATGACGCCGAGCACGATATCTGAGACCCGGTAGAAGCCGATCAGCAGAAGCAGCAGCAGGGCTATCTTCATGCCGTACCGGGTGAAGAAGTCCTTAACCGGTTCGATATAGGTATCGTTGAGCATCTCCCGGTTGACCAGACCGACGGCGACCAGAAGCCTGGCGGCCCCCAGTCCGGCGCCAAGGGCGACGAAGAGGCGCAGCGCCTCGACGAAAAAACCGATGATCAGGCTGTACTGACCCGCCGCCTCGGCCAGCGAGCTCTTGATCGAGCCGGCGACGCTGCCGCCGTAGAAAAAAACCGGTACGAAAACCAGGACCGCCCCTAGAAACAGTGCGAAAAATCGCCCGTAGTCCCGGGTCGAGTAATCCTTTTGCTTGACCCGACCGCCGAGATCGGGTTCAGGAATAACCAGCGCCGTGACCAGGCCGACGACCATGCAGAGAGCAACGCCGAAATAGGTGATTTTCCAGGCTGTGTGGGAGTAATTCTCCACCGAGGTGCCGAGGTGCCCTGCCAGGGCCAGCGACCCGGCCCCGGCAACCAGCATGCCGATCCGGTAACCGGCTATATAGGTGGCTGAGAGCATGGCCTGCAGTTCTTTATCGGCGGATTCGATCCGGTAGGCGTCGATGACGATATCCTGGGTGGCGGAGGTAAAACCGAGCAATACCGCGGCCCAGGCCATGGCGGTCAACTGGGTGTGCGAGGAGGCCGGGTCGATCAGCCCCATCAAGACGATGGCTGCAATGATCAGGAGCTGGGAAACAACCATCCATGCGCGTCTTCGGCCCAGTTTTGCGGTCAGCCAGGGGAGCGGCATCCTGTCGATCAGCGGCGCCCAGACGAATTTGAAGGAATAGCCCAGAGCCGCCCAGCTGAAAAAGGTGACGGCTGATTTTTTAACACCGGCTTCGGTCAGCCAGGCGGAAAGGGTCGAAAAGATCAGCAGAATCGGAATTCCCGCCGAAAAGCCGAGAAACAGCATGGTGATCACCCGCGGGTGCAGCCAGCTGCGCCAGGTATCGCGCCAGGTATCATGACTGACGATGGTGGATCCGTTCCGCATCATCCTTGTCTTTTCTGATCAATACGTTTAGTTTAAAAGCTTATAAAACCTTCAAGATATTACCGCTAACTAACGATACTACCGACATGAGCATCAGAATTTATAACACCCTGACCGGCAAAAAGGAACCTCTAAACCCGATCGAACCGGGCCACGTCAAGCTCTACGTCTGCGGCATAACCTCTTATGATTACTGTCATATCGGACATGCCCGCTCGTCCCTGGTCTTCGACATGATCGTCAAATACCTGAAGTACCGCCGTTACCGGGTGACGTTTGTCAGAAACTTCACCGACATCGACGACAAGATCATCAACCGGGCCAACGAACAGGGCACCTCCTCCAGAGAGCTTGCCGAGCGCTTTATCGACGAATTCTACAGAGATATGGACTACCTCGGGGTTGACCGGCCCGACCTCGAACCCCGCGCAACCGAACATATCGACGGCATGATCGCCATCATCGAGGAGCTGATCGCCAAAGGCAGCGCCTATCCGGCCGATGGCGACGTCTATTACGCGGTGGAACAGTTCGACGGCTACGGCAAACTTTCCGGCCGCAACCTCGACGATATGCAGGCCGGCGCCCGGGTGGAAGTGAACGAGCGTAAAAAACACCCGATGGACTTTGTCCTCTGGAAAGGTTCCAAACCGGGTGAACCGGCCTGGGACAGCCCCTGGGGACCGGGCAGACCCGGCTGGCATATCGAGTGCTCGGCAATGAGCAAAGAGTTTCTCGGAGAAACCTTCGACATCCACGGCGGCGGCAAAGACCTGATTTTCCCCCATCACGAAAACGAAATCGCCCAGAGCGAGGCGGCCAACGAGAAACCGTTCGTCAATCTCTGGGTCCATCACGGCTTTGTGACGGTGCGAAACGAGCAGACCGACGAGGAAGAGAAAATGTCCAAATCGCTGGGCAATTTTCTGACCATACGGGATCTGTCGGAAAAATTTCACCCCGAAGCACTGAAGCTCTTCGTCTTTTCCACCCAGTACCGCAATCCGCTGGAATATTCGGAACAGGCCATGCAGGACGCCAAAACCGGGCTGAACAGACTCTATGAATGCCTCGCCGCGATAATGAGCCTCGAACCGCACACCGAAGAAACGGTCGATTCCGTCATCAGCGGCAAGGACCGAAAGAAGCTCGAGTCTCTAGAAGAACGTTTTGTCCAGGCGATGGACAATGATTTCAACACGGCCCAGGCGCTCGGTCATCTCTTCGAGGCTGCCAAAATAGTCAACAAGGTGATACGTGTTCTTGGTTCCAGACAAAACCCGGATGACTTCGAGCTCCTGCACCGGACCGGGGCAGCCATCAGCGAACTTGCTGCTGTCGTGGGTATCCTGCGAGAAAATCCGCAGCAGTTTCTGGACAACCAGAAAGAGGAAATCTTGGCCGGAGTCAGCCTCAGCGCTGCCGAGATCGACAAATTGATCGCCCAGCGCAACGAAGCGCGCTCAGCGAAAGACTGGGCAATGAGCGACCAGATCAGGGATACGCTGCTGGAACAGAGAATCGAGCTCAAAGACGGACCCGAAGGAACCAGCTGGGATGTGAGACGAGATTGAGAGGTATTCATCATGATGCGCCAGCCCGCCGTTGCCGGCCGTTTTTACCCGGGAAACCCTGCAGGAACTCGCCCGCACAGTCCAGGACCTGCTGCCTGAGCGCATTGAGCCCCTGAAAAAGGCGCTTGGCATCATTTCGCCCCATGCAGGATACATATACTCAGGAGCGATGGCCGGCAGGACTATCGGTTCGGTTGCGATTCCTGAAACGGTCATCATCCTCGGCCCCAACCACCACGGCAGAGGCGCCAAAGCTGCAATCTCGACAGCGACCTGGCAGATGGTCGGCGGTCCGGTTGACTGCGACCGGGCAATTGCCGACAAGCTGCTCGCCGCCTCTCCCCTGCTCGCTGAAGATGAACAGGCGCACCAGTTAGAGCATTCCCTCGAAGTACAGGTCCCCTTCCTGCAGGCCTGCCAGGATGAGCTGAAAATCGTAGCTATTGCATTGTCGAATCTCGGCTACGATGAATGCGCGGCACTGGGTGAAGCGATCGCAACAGTCGTCTCCCAGAACGAAGGAGACGTGCTGATTCTGGCCTCGACCGACATGTCCCATTATGAGTCGCGCTCGAGCGCCTCGGCCAAGGACCGGCGCGCCCTCGACCATGTGCTCAAGCTCGACCCTGAAGGCTTATTCAAAACGGTGCTGCAGCAGAGAATTTCGATGTGCGGTTTCATTCCGGTCGCCGTCACCTTGAAGGCGGCCCTGGGCCTCGGCGCATCAATTGCCGAACTGGTCGGGTATACCGACTCCGGAGCCGTGTCCGGCGATACCGATCAGGTGGTCGGCTACGCCGGTGTCATCATCAGCTGAGACGGCAGCGCCGCACTAAAATCGACCCGCTGCAGAAGCCAATTTGACTTGACACGCAAGAACTCATTTTTTATATAGACAGGTCTATTCGACGATCCACGCTGGGGGATGGTCTAATGGCAAGACAGCGGACTCTGACTCCGCTTATCGGGGTTCGAATCCCTGTCCCCCAGCCATTTTCAGCTTATGTCAGCCGACACGAACCGACACACCGGAAATCATGGCGTTCTGGTGGCGTTCCCTGCCTGCTTTTCTATACACCGCTGATTACGGGCTGTAGACTTTCCCAAGCTTTCAATAGCGACCACGGGCTTTTCGTAAATTTCCTTTAAATGGGTTTACACGATGAATTTTGTATTTAAGGTAACGTTTAATAAGGTTGTTGAGTTTTGACCAGTATCCTCGTGTATTGGCTGTACTCGCATGCTGGACCATGGACCACGTCCCTGGGCTGCTAACAACCTTTTTTGATCTGCAATGTAAACCATGGCAGATTTACCGTAAAGACAACCGTAAAAGGATTGATACTCCTTGGCATAAGAGGAAATACAATGATGAACAACACCTTTATCGCCACATACTTCAATTGGGATCACCGAGCACCAAAAAAAAATCACAAATTCGTCAACAAAATATTAAATAAATTCGGGGTTGATGGCAGATTGTGCCCCAAGCAGCCTGGAATGGCAAATGTTGAGGCCCGAATGAACATTTTCCACCTCGTACGTCATGTTTCGGTTCTCCAAATTAATGGGGATGTCGTTGAAATTGGCTGTAACGCGGGCGAAAGTTCAATCGTAATTCAGAAAGTCTTGAATCAGTATGCTCCCGAAAAAGAGTTCCATGTTTACGATAGTTTTGAGGGTGTACCTGAGATCAATGGCGAAGATGCGATTGATAAAGTCTATAGAAAAGGGGCGATGCGCGTATCAGAAAAGATCCTCCATCGTAATTTCTCAGAAGTCGGCTTGGCTCTTCCACACATCAATAAAGGATGGTTTGAAGAAACAATCCCGTCAAAACTACCAGACCAAATAAGTTTTGCTGTTATCGATGCGGATTTATATAGCTCTACGAAGCACGTTCTACCCTATGTATACGAGCGTCTTTCCCCGGGTGCTATCTGCTTTTTTGGTATTTACTACAATGAACAAATTTTTCGTCGTGACGACACGAGTAAAACTTTCAAATCACCAGGCGCATGTCGCGCAATTAATGAATTTTTTATAGACAAGCCTGAATCTGTATCATTGCTCTACGCTAATGAGTATTCCAACGGATTTATTCAAAAAGAATAATACTAAGCCGAACTCGTTAAAATAATGATAAGGCGCTTGGTTATCTTGAGATTTAATCAGGCAGTTTCAGCAGTGGTACGTCGATGAAGTACAAAAGTTAAGAGGACATTGAAAAATCAGGAATTTCGTTCAAAATCGAGTCATGCAAGACAATTTTCCCGCAGGCATATACATGATATTCCAAGGATAAAATTGATTTCGCAAGGATTAGATTGGACGAAAGAGCAATTCTTCAAAGTTCTTTTAAGAAGCACCTCAGGCATCGACAGAACAGGAGAACGAAACAGTGCAAGCGCCTATCGCTTCTGAGGTGCAAAAGTAGGTTATCACAAGGCCGAAGCCAGAGTCAAATCATCACAGAAGCAACATGGGTTCCGCCGAGCAGCTTCTCTGATCTCACCTGCAGAGACTATAAACAGGACGGCCCTCGACCTGCCTGATCATCAGCAACGTTAAGATCGCCTACCGGAGAAAAACTCCAGACAGGTTTTCGGTGTTGCCTTCTCCCATTAATCTGCGTTACAGTTTACGAAAAGCTCCCTTGGATATTCAAAACAATTCACAGGTGATATCGCTTCAGAAAGCGGGGTATAGAGAATCCTGGTCCATTGATATCGATGATGAGCCTCCAAAAATGAGCAAATTCACAACATATTACCCTTGGGTATTGGTTGTATTTATAGTAATTACAGGATGGTATCTTCTCTATGACCAGAATCAGCCACGACTGGACTATCAGCCGCGACTGGGGTATCAACCACGGCAGGATCATCAGAAAAGACCGTATGGTCAAAATCGATTAAATGAATTGGAACAAAGATTAATGATAATTGAAACGCTTGGCAGTCAAAGTAATCGATTGCAGGCAACAGACAGGAAAACCACTGATACCGAGGAAGATAGTTCGGAAAATCTATTTAGTGATCAAGCGGAAAAAGAAGCACATCATTATGTTGTACAGAAAGACGATATTTTATCTGAAGCTAAATCCCAGAATAAAATTGTTATCCAAGAGCTAATAGTAATCAATGGATATGGATCTGGACAAACTATCCTGTCCAGCCCTGGGGTAGATTAAATTGTCGAACCTCGGTCAATGAAGGAAATCGTTTCAACGCGAAGTTACTATTTCCAGCCTTTCCCCCCACCCCCCTCCAAGCTGAGATTAGTTTTTCGAGGTTGTCTGCCGGCAAAACCTTTTACACGCAGGCCATGAAACTTAAACGGGCCAGGAACCTGAGCAGGAAGTTGAAGATTTACTATCTCCGGTTAATCTGATAGTGAGCATGGCTTTACCGCGCGTTTATGAGGTATGAGGTGATATACTGCGGCAGTGCTAGTCTTTCAACAGAACTTCCTGGCTATTTTCTGCTAATATACGTATTTAGGGTGATGGCATGCCCTCCAGATCCTAGCTACAATATTTTAATATCTTTTTGTGTGGCTGAAGTGGCGTGTGACTTTTTACAGCAGGGCCCGGTGCATTTTCAACAATCTGACAGCTCTTGTTAAATGATTGAAAATTTATGAGTATCTATAACTGTTGCAATGTTGCGGATGGATTTTTCCTCAATATGAGAAATGAACTCGGTTCAACCCAGATTTAGTAAAAATGGTCTTTTCAGAAGCAATACAGCGATTATCGTTTAACGAGCTTTTTGTCGTTTATTCCCGGATTGTGATGCGACAGAATGAATTGTACTTGTCATACCCGACTGTGAGCCCGGAAAAATTATCTCTGGAGGGTCTATGGAGTCACTGAAACCAGGAGTTATGCAGGAAACACTTCTGCTCCATGCTTTGTCGACTGGAGATATTTCCACATCACTTCGACAGCATGTCTGTGTGGTTGACGGTGACCACGACATTCTGGCAGTTCAGAACGCCTGCCGCAAGGTTATCGAGGAGCAGCCCAGTCTTAGAAGCAAGCTGGTAGCCAGTGCCGAAGGTTTTGAGATAGTACCGCTGGATACGCAAGAAACGCCCGTGACGGTCTTTGATTTTCGTCATATTCCCGAGAATGAGCGAGAGCAAAGAACAGAGGAACTTTTGATCGACGATCGGCAACGCGGCTTTGACAACGATACCCCGTTATGCCGATTTGGATTACTGCAACTGGACTCAGCGGTAATAATTCTGCTGAGTGTGTCAAATATTGTGCTCGACCACCCCTCCACGAGTATTATTTTCAACCGTCTACTCGCATTTCTAAATAATCCCGGCCTGGTAGCTGCCGATCCCGAAGGAGTCTGGAATATGATTCAGACTCGGTTTTCTGAACAAAGCCGGCAGTGCGACGATCGACACGAAGCATTCTGGCGCAGCTACCTGGTAGGAGTTGAAATGCTGTCGTACCTTCCATTCCGCCCTGCGCCGGGCGCGGCCGGTCTCGACACTGCGGGCAGGCTCAGCAAACGATTGACCAGTGAAACAAGCAACGCCCTCAGGCAGCTCGCTTCGGCGCACAACCTCAGCTGGCAGAGCATCGCTGAATGCACCTGGGCAATGCTCATGAGCCGCTGTTGCGGCAAGGGAGACATACTTCTCCCGGTGGAAAGGGAGTTTTCAGACAAACGATACCAAGATGCGGCAGGGGTTTTTGCAAATATCGTCTTGAGGAGGATTCGCGTTCCTTCGACAACTTCCGTTATCGACTGGATGTGCTCCGAGGATTCAGCGGCCCCAGACATCGTCGAACATGGCACATGCTCATTTCCCCATGTTCTTGATATCGGCGGGCTGGAGCGTGGAGGCGAATGGCTCACCTGCCTGGTTCGTGTAATGGCTCCCGGCATCGGGGAACGTCTGGCGAAGTATGAAAACGTCTCTGTCTCGAGTGTTGAAACGGTCTATGAAGTCCCTGGTGTTCCGCTGCTGGCCACGGTGGAAATAGGCACACGGATCAGCCTGACTCTTGTTACTGACAGACGCAAAATAGACGATCCAACCGCCCTTCAACTGCTATCGCAATGGCAGGAACTGCTCAGCGATATTGGTCGCAGCCCCGATACAGCCGTAGGTGAATTTCTAGCGTTGTCTGAGCGGGACTACAACCTCACGGTCCAGAAATGGAACGAGACCGAGGCCCCCTACCCTGCGGACAAATGCATCCACCAGCTCTTCGTTGAACAGGCAAACTCATACCCGGAGCGACCGGCAATCTCCATGGGCAATGAGAGTTTGAGCTATAAAGAGTTGGACTTTTATTCGGACTGTATTGCGGCAATATTGTCCGAATCCGGAGTAACAACCAATGATTGTGTGGCCATCTGTTTGCCGCGTTCCCTCGAACTGCCCGCGGCCGTGGTCGGCGTGCTCAAGGCTGGGGCCGCCTACCTGCCAATAGACCCGGCGTACCCCAGGGAGCGAATCGATTATATGCTCGAGGATTCCGGGGCCAAGATTATCATCACAAACCAGGAACTGTCAGGGCTTCTGGAAAACGTAAGCACCCCGCTGTTTAACCTGGAGAATGTGCGGCTGCTCCCCGATAAAACGAATAAAGCAGCAATCCCTGACGGCAACGATTCTCCCGAACAGCCGGCATATATTTTATACACAAGCGGTTCTACCGGACGTCCAAAAGGGGTTGCAATGCCCCACCGGGCGCTGGTGAACCTGATTGCCTGGCAGCAGAAGGTCTCCTCCGAATTACCAGACGGGGCGCGCACGCTTCAATTTTCTGCTTTGAGTTTTGATGTCTCTTTCCAGGAATTGTTTGCAACCCTGTGCAGTGGTCAGGAGCTGGTGTTGATTTCAGAGGAGATGCGGCTCAACCCGTCTGCTTTATGGGACAGCATAGCGAAACATAAGGTCAACCGGATTTTTCTGCCCTTCGTGGCCCTTCAGCAGCTGGCCGAAGCGGCCGCCGATATGGACAGCCTTCCGCAGAGCCTGCTCGAGGTCATAACTGCCGGCGAACAGCTGCAAATCACTGAACAGGTAGTCCAGATGTTTCAGCGGCTGCCAGACGCGACCCTCCATAATCAGTATGGTCCCACAGAAACCCATGTCGTAACTTCGCTGACCTTATCCGGCAGTCCATCAGAGTGGGACCTTCTGCCGACAATAGGGCGACCCATAGCCAATGCCCGCTGCTACCTCCTGGATAGTCATCAAAAGCCGGTTCCCGTCGGTGTTGCAGGTGAAATATACATCGGCGGTCACGCGCTGGCGCTCGGCTATTTGAACCGGCTCGAATTGACAAAAGATCGTTTTCTGCCAGATCCTTTCAGCCCAACCAAGGACGCTCGAATGTATCGCACCGGAGACCTCGGCAGGTTTCGGCCTGACGGCGCCATCGAGTATCTCGGGCGCGCCGACGATCAGGTTAAAATCAGAGGATACCGGGTCGAACTTGCCGAGGTCGAGGCAGCATTGCGGAAACTTGAGGACATAGAAAATTGTGCGGTCACTGTCTGGAAACACCAGCGGGAAAACCGACTCGTTGCCTATGTAACGGTGAGTGGAAACGGTGCTTTCGATGAAGGCAGGGCACGGGAGTTCATGAATCTGCGTGTGCCTGACTACATGTGCCCCAGTTTGTATGTGGTCATAGACAAGCTGCCCCTCACTCCCAGTGGAAAATTGAACCGCCGGGCCTTACCCGAACCGCAGCTGCAGAGAGCATCTCTGTCGGTATCCTTTGAGACCGCAAGAAACAAAACGGAACAAGAGATCATAGAAGTCTGGCAGGAATTCCTTGGGATAGACCAGATTGGCAGAAACGACCGGTTTTTCGATCTCGGCGGGACATCTTTGCTGATGGTGCGCATTCATCGTCGGCTCGAGCAACGTTTCAACAGAAAGTTTCCGATAACCACCCTTTTTCAGTATTCCACCGTGGCATCGCTTGCCGGCAGGCTGGAAGAATCTGAGCAGACTGACAGCATCCGCCAACATGAGATCGCTCACCGTGCGGCTCAGCAGCGAAAAGCGATGATGCGGCGCCAGAGTGTAAAAACAGAATCGAGCTAAGGTCAATTCAATGAATGATTTTTCCGAAATCGAAAGCATCGCTGTTATCGGCATGTCCGGCCGCTTTCCCGGAGCGCAGAGCGTTGGGGAATTTTGGGACATTGTCTGCAAAGGGCAGGATTGTATAAGCCATTTTTCCGAAGAGGAACTTTTAGCCGAAGGCGCCGATTCCGAACTGGTGAAGGATGATGCCTGGGTTGGGTCACGCGGTGTGCTGGACGGAATTGACCAGTTCGAGCCGGAATTTTTTGGCATAACTTCAGGCGAAGCCAGAATTATTGACCCTCAGCATCGGATTTTTCTCGAGTGCGCCTGGGAAGCCTTTGAAGATGCCGGTTACGACGTCGACAAGATGGATGGAAGCGTCGGGGTGTTTGCCGGGTCCAGTCTCAATACATACTTGCTGCGCCATGTTTTCTCGAATCCGCAAGCAACTGCCGACTTCATCAGGGGATTTCAGGCCGAAGGATATCCTGTTCTTATCGGCAATGACAAAGATTACCTGACCACCCGGGTCGCTCACAAGCTGAATTTGCGCGGACCTGCAATGAGTATTCAGACAGCCTGTTCGACATCGCTGGTTGCCGTCGTCCAGGCGTGCCAGAGTCTGCTCGGCTATCAGTGCGATGCCGCCCTCGCCGGCGGCGTCTCGATCAGCTTCCCTCAAAAACGCGGATATGTTTACCAGGAAGGCGCCATCGCATCAGCTGACGGTCGCTGCCGGGCCTTTGATGAAAATGCCACCGGCACCGTTTTCGGATCGGGCTGCGGCGTGGTGCTGTTAAAAAGATACAGCGAGGCGCAGGCAGACGGTGACGCGATATATGCCATAATCAAAGGGGCTGCCGTTAATAACGACGGCGCGGACAAGGTGAGTTTTTCAGCTCCGAGTGTTGACGGCCAGGCCGAAGTGATCGCCTTGACTCATGCCCTGGCCGGAATCAGCGCCGACACGATCGAGTACGTCGAAACCCACGGTACCGGAACCCCTCTGGGTGACCCCATCGAAGTGGCGGCGTTGACAAAAGCATTTCGCAACACTACCGATCGAGCTGACTATTGCGCACTGGCAAGTGTGAAGTCCAATGTCGGTCACCTGGAAGCGGCAGCCGGTGTTACCGGGCTCATTAAAGCGTGTCTGGCATTGCATCACCGGCGCATTCCACCGAGCCTATACTATGAGAAACCAAATCCGAATATCGATTTCGAACAATCGCCTTTTTTCGTCAACACGAAGCTCATGGACTGGCCGGAAAAACCTCATCCACGGCGAGCCGGTGTCAGTTCGCTCGGCATGGGCGGCACAAACGCCCATGTGGTTCTCGAAGAATCCATAAAAACTAACGGATTGGCGGAGGACCCGGCACCTCAACTACTCACCCTCTCAGCCCGGACGCCGGCTTCGCTGAAATCCGCCTGCCTGCGTTTGGCCAAATGGATAGAGGTGCGGTTTGATCCTGAATCTGCCGCTGATGTGCCCCGAATGGCCGATGTCGCCTACACTCTGCAAACGGGCAGACGTGCTTTCAGATATCGTCATGCGATAGCCTCTGCTGATTCTCACCATGCCATCCAGCGTCTTAACGAATATGCCCGGCAAGAGAACGCGCTCAAAGAATGTTCCGAGGACTCTCCGCAGCTGGCATTTCTGTTTCCCGGACAGGGAGATCAACGGGTGAACATGGGGCGGCAGCTTTACGAAACCGAAGATCTGTTTCGGACGATCATCGACGACTGCTGCCAGAGGCTGGAAGTTTTGTTGGGGCTTGATTTAAGAAAAGTACTCTACCCCTCGCCCGGAGATGAAGACCGCGCGGCGGAGCAATTGAATCGCACCGAGATGGCCCAGCCCGCGCTCTTTGTTATCGGCTATGCCATGTCCAGGCTTCTTCAATCGTGGAATATAGTGCCGGCAGCCCTTTGCGGTCACAGTATCGGAGAGTTTACTGCAGCGGTACTTGCTGATGTTCTCTCGCTGGAAGACGGCCTCAGCCTGGTTGCGGCGAGAGGCCGGCTGATGCAGGAAATGGTTCCCGGTATCATGCTGGCGACCAGATTGTCGGAACCAGAGGCCCGAGAATACCTGGATGAATCACTTGCCATTGCCGCAGTCAATGCACGCAAAAGCACTGTCATTTCCGGTCCTGCAGAAAGAATAGAACTGCTCCAAAAAGAACTTGAAAACGCTGGTATCGCCTCCCGGATTTTGCGTACTTCTCACGCTTTTCACTCTCAAATGATGAAACCGGCCGCAGAAAAATTTCTCGAAGAAGTACACGCCGTTCGTTTCTACGATGCCAAAATAAAAATCTGTTCCACCTGTACCGGCGGCTGGATCAACCCTGCGGACTGGAAGGACCCTGACTATTGGAGTCGTCAGATCCTCTCCCCGGTTCGCTTCATGGATGCGGCAGCCGCAATGCTTCAGGTGCCGTCTCTCATATTTGTTGAAATCGGTCCCGGCAGCACCCTGTCGAAACTGATGCTGCAGAATCCTGAAAAAAAGCCGGAGCATCAAATCTTTACCGCGATGATTCCGGACGAAGCGGATAGATGCCGCGAAAAACTTCTCGACACTGTCGGCGGTCTATGGTGTGCCGGCATAACTCCTGACTGGGAGCTTTACACGGCGATTCGAAGAGATTCCGAGTTTCATTGCCCACCTACCCGTTTGATCGAAAGCGTTTCTGGCTGGAGAACAAATCAGCTGAGTCCGGCAACGCAAGGAGTCCTGCTGTTGAGAAGTCAGAAACTTTTTCCGAAAAATTTTCCTCTGATAATCTTACGCAGGGTGGAGCCATCGGCTCTGCACTGGAAGAAATTGTTTCAGAGCAGTTGGAACTGATGTCTTCTCAATTGTCCAGCTATCTATAAAAACAGGAAAAAAATAATTGCTAAGGTGCAATGTGAAAAACAGCTCGATTGTAGAAAAACTGACCATCTTGTTTTGCGAGTTGATAGGTATGGAGGCGCAGGAAGTTGACCCTGAAACAAGCCTTTTCGATCTTGGATTCGACTCGCTGACCCTGACCCAGACCAGCGGCTTGTTGAAGAAGAACTTCGATGTAAAGATTTCCTTCCGAGACCTGATAGAAAATTATACCACAATCGCTGAGATAGCCGCTTATATTTCATCCCAATATCCGCCTGAAAGCGCTGCCCCGGATGAACCGCCGCCTCCTCAGGAAACTGCAGCACATCCTGCCGCCGGTACGGAAATCGCCGAAGACATGGTTCGTGCGGAAAGACCGGCCCTGCCTGCAGACCACGGCATCGATGCTCCACTGTCTTTTGGGAGCGCCACCTTTTCTGAAGTGGGATTCGGAGGGTCTGAAACTCTTGCCAGGATTATGAACGCCCAACTGCAGGTCATGAAACAGCAGCTGGCCATGCTGGGACCTGCTGCTGTGAGCCGGCCCAGCCCGGTCGGCACGGAGGCCAAGGCGAGTCGATCAGAGCCGTCTTCTGCTGCAGCTGCAGATTCTGAATCCCGGCCCAGGGAAGAGTCCGGCAAACCTGAAGATAGCGTGCAGCACGGTCCATTTCGCCCTCAGGCAGCGAAACAGGCGGCGGAGATGGGAGCAGTTCAAAAATCTCATCTGACTGCACTGATCGACCGCTTTGTATCCCGCACGATTAAATCGAAGGAGTACACCCAGAAACATCGCCAGCACTTTGCCGACCCCAGGGCCGTCTCCGGATTCAAGCAGGAATGGAAAGAGCTCGTCTATCCCATAGTGGCCACCCGTTCGGCCGGTGCCTACCTGTGGGATGTGGACGGCAACCGCTGGGTGGACGTAACACTTGGTTTCGGCGTAAATCTGCTCGGTCATTCGCCCCCGTTTATTACCGAGGCGCTAAAAAATCAACTTGACAGCGGGGTCGAGATCGGACCGCAAAATCCCTATGCCGGTGAAGTCGCAGAGCTTATAGCCGAATTCACCGGACTGGAACGAGTCGCATTCTGCAATACCGGATCTGAAGCGGTTATGGCTGCTATTCGGCTCTGCCGTACCGTGACCGGGCGGGAGCGTATCGTCTTTTTTGCCGGCGACTATCACGGTACCTTCGATGAAGTACTCGCAAGAGGTGTAGGATCCGGAGAGACACCCAAGACACTCCCCCTGGCCCCCGGGGTTGCGCCAAATCTGGTCAGTCAGGTTACCGTTCTCGAGTATGGAACGGAACGATCTTTGAGGTGGATCAAGCAGCATGCCGGTGAATTGGCAGCCGTCCTGGTAGAGCCGGTTCAAAGCCGAAATCCTGGTCTGCAGCCGAAGGAGTTCCTGCAGGAGGTACGGCGAATCACAGAGCAAAAAGAAACGCCCCTTATTTTTGATGAAGTGATCACAGGATTCCGTTGCCACCCGGGCGGGGCCCAGGCCCATTTCGGGGTTCGAGCAGATCTTGCAACTTATGGAAAAGTAATTGGCGGTGGAATGCCCATCGGGGTTATCGCGGGGACCAGACAATACATGGACGCCCTGGATGGCGGCTTCTGGCGTTTTGGAGATGACAGTTTCCCGCCTTCGGGTGTAACCTTTTTTGCCGGCACCTTTGTGCGCCACCCGCTTGCCATGGCGGCTGCAAAGACGATGCTGCTTCATCTGCAGCAGGAAGGACCTGCGTTACAGGCGAACCTGGCGGACAGGACCGAACGCATGCTGGGCCGCATCAATGATTTTTTCCAGGAAGAAGAGCTGCCGCTCAAGCTCGATCGTTTCACCAGCGTCTGGTACCCCCATTTTGACAGCAACGTCAAATACAGCTCACTGCTCTACTATTTTCTGCGAGACAAAGGCCTCCATATCTGGGAAGGCCGACCCTGTTTTCTATCCACCGCCCATACGGCTGAGGACGAGGCATTTATTGAAAGCGCCTTCAGGGAAAGCGCCAAAGAGATGCAGGACGGCGGCTTCTTTCCGGCGCCGGACTAAAGGACCATTCAGGATAACATGAGGAATACATAGCATGATGATTTCTGTCATTATCCTGCTGGTGCTCATTGGTTTAACTGCGCTCAGTCTTGTTGGTTTATTTTTTATTGATAACAGCGTATTAGCCAATATTTCCCCTCGACTCATAAAAATAAAACAAAGGATATTTTCATCGAGGGTAAAAATATCCTGGTCAATCGGCATCTATGCAGGTGTATCGCCGTTTAAGCTGTTCTCACCTCAGACTCTTTCCAATCCAGTACTCACAGCCACTGATGTAACCGACCTCGATGCCTCCCTGGTGGCTCAGCCGTTTATGCAGGTGACGGATTCGACGTACTACTTGTTTTTTACCGTCAAGGATAAGATCGAAGAGCGGGGCAGAATAGGATTGGCCGAGAGCGCCAATGGCCTGGAGTGGAATTATCGGCAGATCGTCATTGACGAACCTTATGATATAACCTACCCCCTCATTTTCCGTTGGGAAGATGAATATTATATGATTCCTGAGACCTATACAGAAAAATCTGTCAAACTTTTCCGGGCAACTGATTACCCAACCCAATGGACCTTTGTAAAAGATCTGATCAGCGGTGACAGCTTTCACAGCCCTTCCCTGTTTCGACACAAAGATATGTGGTGGATGTTCACGGCTCGTCCCGGCAATGAGACCTTGAGACTATTTTATACTGCTGACTTACGAGGGCAATGGAGCGAGCATCCCCAAAGTCCGCTTATTGAGAATGACCCAAGCAGAGCGCGCCCGGGGGGAAGACCTTTTATGCTGGATGGGAAGCTATATCGGATAGGCCAGGATTGTTTTCCAACCTATGGCAGGCAGGTACACGCATTTCACATCACGGATATCAACACTGCAACATATGCAGAACAAAAGATCGATATTCCTCTTGTCAAAGCGAGTTCCAGAGGATGGAATGCCGAGGCGATGCATCATGTTGATCTGCATCTGCTGGACGAAGGCACATGGATATCTCCTGTCGATGGCCAGGGCTACCTGTGAAAAACTTCCTGCGTTGTGAGAGAAACATTCAAAATAGCGACACCATCTGTGAAAGCCTTAATAACCAAGATCACCTCCCGGTAGCCGTTGTTTCAGGCTGCGGTTCAGTCAAACCGTTTGCTTGCCCCCTGAGGCTTCCCGGTAACCATTGATTTGAGCAAACGTTTTGCCTGTCTCTTAAGTGTGTTTTCCGGTATCACTTCAACAAGTACGGCTTTTTTTAATTCAATCGCTCTTTTTATGGTGGGAGCGAAATCCTCAGTATGCTCCACTAAAAAGTAATCCATCCCATAACTCTCAGAGAGCTTCGAAAAATCAGGATTAACCAGGCTGAACTCCATATCGATCCCGCTGTGGTCCAGTTGCAGACTGCTTATCGTGCTATATGATGCATCGTTCATGAGGACTATCACGATATCAAGATCGTATTTCATTATTGTAGCAATTTCAGGGCTGCTTTGAACAAAGCCGCCATCACCGCAATAAACGATCATCGTCTTATCAGGACAAGCTATCTTCGCGCCAATAGCGGATGGGAGCGCATACCCCATTGCCATCGACACGGGTGTGTGTAAAAAAGCCGCGGCTTCTTTGACTTTTATATATTTCACCGTGTGATAGCCAACACGCAGCATATCGACACTTAACACACCATTTTCAGGCAAAACATCATTCAACAAGCTGATATATTTCCAGCCAAGCCGTTTATGCGAGGTTTTTTCCCGGGTCAGTGTTTCAACTCTTTCTTTATCTATATTTAACAGTGCCTGGTCACCCAGTTCCGCCAAAATTCTCTGAATAGTGAGTTTGACATCTGCTGCAATACCGAGAAGCGGCTTGTATTCTCTGTTGATTTCTTCGGGGTCGGCATCGATGCGAATAATGTTTTCAGGCAGTTTCAGAGACCAGCTATTTGTATCACTCTGGGTGAATCTCACACCAACAGCCAGGATCATGTCCGAACTTTTAATTGCCGCCAAAGCATCCTGCCTGCCGATATCTCCGATGACCAGCCTCTCATCTTCGGAAACGACACCTTTTCCCATTTTTGTCGTTATCACAGGAGCGGACAACCTCCGGGCAAGTTCCAATAATTCAGCTCCGGCCGAGCAGTGAAATACTCCGCGTCCGGCAATAATACAGGGCTTTTTCACTTTCTTTAATTCTTCAACCACCATCTGTATCTGCTCGATATCGGGCTCTAATTTTATACCTTCATTCTTTTTGCGAACAGATGCACTGCATTCTTCGTACAAGGCATCGCGGGTAATCTCAAGCAACGCCGGCATAGGGCGTCCCGATCGAAGTTTACCGAAGATAGTATAAATTACCTCTGGTATTTCGTTGGCAATCTCAATGCGTTTTGCACATTTTGTGATCGGTCCGAACGCACCGAGTTGATCCAGACCGTGCCCCATCTTTGATTGATCCCGCTCTTTATGGTGGGACTCATTTTGTGCAGTTATCAGCAGAACTCCGCTGTTGGCTGTATATGCTTCGAGCATTCCCGCATAAGCATTTGCAGAACCAGGTCCCGGTACGGTCATTAATACACCGATTTCATTCGTCACCCGGGCATATGCTTCGGCCATATAAGCCGCGCCTACTTCAGTTCTGGTCATAATGTACGTGATGCTGCTTTTCTGCTTGTATAGTGCCGCATCGATCTCCCTGGCGAGGGAACCGGGTATACCGAATATAACTTTTACTCCCTGCTCTTTGAGGCATTCGAGCAACAATTCTGCGCCATTCATAAGATAACCCCAGTAGTGATTGAAACTACATAAAATTATAATCAAAAAAATTATTACAGAATCTTAACCTCTGGTATAATACAGTCATATTGTTGTATTCAATAAGAAAAGGCTACCTTGAAAAATTGTCTTTTCACCTGAATTCTGCGTTGTATATAAAAATTTTATCCTCGGAATATCAATCGTATGCCTGCGGTAAATTTTTCATGCACGCCTTGATTTTCAGCAAAATTCTTGATTTTGCATAATACTCATCAGGTAGTCATTGTTATGTTTGATCTTAAAAAAGACGTTAGCAATCGAGACTTGACACACCACGCCAGTGATAGACTCAGTCAAAAGGATAAACCACCTCTCGATATTGTCATCGTATTTTCAGACCTGAACTCGGGTGGTGCTCAGATTCAGGTATTAAATCTGATAAATAGCATAAAGAACCAGCAGTTTAATTTTATTGTATGCTGCCTCAAAGGGCGTGGTCGGATGGTTGAGCGCTTTGAAAAAGACGGACACAAAGTCATATGCCTGGACATGAAATCGCGCTTTTCAGCACATCGTATTGTTACTTTATACCGTTTATTGAAACGATTAGATGTTCTTGCCGTGCTCACACAGGGAGGCGGCGATGCTCTGTTTTGGGGAAGATTGGCAGCATATACGGCTGGTGTTGATACGATTTTGTCCACAATTCATACGACTGGAAGAACACCTGATGGTAAAGCTCCAGTTCATAAACTTAACAAGTACCTGTCATTCACAAACAAATATTATATCTGTGTTTGCGAGTACCAGGCAGCCTATTATAATAAGGTTTACGGGTTTAAAAATGACCAAATAAAAGTAATATATAATGGAGTAAAAATAAGCAAAATCGATAATGAAACAAAAACCAGACTGTCTAAAAATTTACTGATATCAGGAAAATTTAAAAAGATTGTCGGTATTGTTGCAGCATTGGAAAAATATAAAAACCATATTATGCTTTTAAAGGCTATCTCGGAGATAGTAAAAATTCGTCAAGATATTCTGTTTTTGATCATAGGTGAAGGGCAGTGCAGAAAGGAGATTGAATTCCAGGTAAAGAAATTAGCTATCCACGATAACATTAAATTTATGGGATACATTGAGAATACAATTGAATACATGAGTGTGATGGATGTTATTGTATTGACGTCAAAAACTACTGAAACGTTTCCGGTTTGCCTGCTGGAGGCCATGAGTCAGGCTAAACCAATTGTGGCAACCCGCGTTGGCGGTGTACCGGAAATGGTTGTTGATGGAGAAACAGGATTTTTAGTCGACATTGATGATTACCAAGCATTTGCTGAAAATATCTTGAAAATATTAACCATCCCTGATTTACAGGAGAAAATGGGGGATAATGCACTTTCTTTGTGTAAAAATAAATTTGATATTAACAGCAAGGCCGATGAACTAATGTCTTTGATACTTGAGGCTTGAGTATTACTCCATCTCCGTATCCTGCACCCTTCAATCTAACACATGACGAGCGGTTGTTTAGCTTCGCAAAATTGAGTACATGAAAATTCTTATTCTTTCTGAATTCATAGAAAATGATACCGATTCAAACTGCTATCGAATCAGGTACCTATGTGCTCAAAAAATGGCTGAGCATGGTCATGATGTTTGCTTTATGTCGCCTCGTGGTGGCCGGGGAATTTATAATCAAGAAACAATTAAAAATCTTTTAACAATCAAAACGCCTGGTATTCTTCCCGATAGGTGGCGATCAGGCGGTTTTGGGTTACTAGATTTGCTAAAAAAGCAATTCATCGCCATACGGCATGATTTTGATATCATTTACGCAACCAACGCGCATCGTCCCGCTCATTTTTTTCCGTGTATTTCAGGTAAACTTTTCAGAAAATCAGTTATTGTTGACGAAGCCTGGGAATGGCTTGGCAAAGGAGGTTACGCAGACATCCGAGAAGGAGCCGTCGGAAACATTGTTGGCTTATACGACCGATTATTTGAGATCAGTTTTAAAAAATATTTTGACCTAGTAATTGCTATAAGCTCCGCTTTAAAGAAAAGGTTCAACCATACCCGTGTGATTGTTTTACCCGGAGGTGCTGAAAATAATAATTTAGTCCCGTATCAGCTGTTACTGGCACGGAAAAAAACAGGACTTAACCCAGATTCATTTATAATTGGCATGAGCAACCTTATTCGTTCAGACCATGCCGACAATAAGATTTTTTTAAAAGCATTCACCAAATTGATTAAAAAGCACAAGCATCTCCATCTAGTTGCCACTGGACCAGATCAAAACTACATCGATGAAGTTGCTGGTTATTTCGGGATTGAGGACCGAGTGATTACTCCAGGTTGGGTCGAATTCAGCGTATACAATGAATACCTAAGTTCCTGTGATATGTTCGTGCTACCCTTCAGCGCTACAAATATTAACCTTGGAAGATGGCCGAATAAGCTCAGTGACTATTTTTGTTTAAATCGTCCGGTATTATCCAACCCCACAGGAGATGTGGGGTTGCTCTTCAAAAAGTATAGGGTTGGATTCTTATGCGACGCAACAACTGAATCGTTTTACAACCTCTTAGATCAGCTTTTGGGGAGGAAAGAGACTCTTGGAGAGCATTCACGAGATTCAAGATATCTTGCCGAACAGGTGCTTTCTTTCGATGCACGGATTAAAATAATTCTGGAAAATTTTACCACCCTGATCCAGAAAAGTGATAGAAAAACAATGATTTAAAATTGAGGTATTGTTTCCGTTTTATACCTTTCATACGCTTATTATGCCTAATTATTTCGAAACCGGTTGGTTCGTGCCGCCTCCTCATATTTATAGGATCATCCACTATCCACGATCCCATGTTTTTTTTCGTCGTCTAAAAAAACGCATTTTTAGAAAAAAATTCCCATTACCTTTTTTTCACTTCTCACATTTACTTTGATGCTAACGGAAACATCATGATATCGCACAAATATAAATGCATTTTCATACACATTCCGAAATGTGCTGGAACTAGTATCGAATCGGCCTTAGGCCATCTTGATGACCACACTGGTCGAGATGGACAAGATCACAGACACATCAGAATGATAAAGCCACTTGGCATCAGCTCTCTTTCGCCCAAACAATATTTCTTGGAAAGACTAAAGCGATTTCGATACTATAAATTTGAGAAAGTACATAATAATAGAAATAAAATTTTCGTTACAGAGAGACAGTATAATTCCTATTTTAAGTTTACAATTATTCGCAATCCATGGGCGCGAGCTTACTCATGGTATAAAGGCGTTATGCGCGATGAGCTAGCGCAGAAGAAACAGGGGGTAAACCGCCAGCAATCCCTAAAGGAAGTTCTTGAAAATCATATCGGGAAAGGCTTACTTAGGTCACAACTATATTGGATTACAGACTTCAGTGGTAAAGTTGACCTGGATTATATAGGTCGTTTTGAAACTCTTGAAAAGGACTTTGAAGCAGTTTGTAGGCAGCTTGACGTATCCCCAATTAGCTTACCACATCGACTGAAAGGGGCTGGTGGAGATTATCGGGAACATTTCGATAGTGAATCAATAAAGCTCATTTCTGATTACTATAAAAATGAAATATCAATGTTCAACTATACTTTTGATTAATAGAGGGTACCTTGAAGAGTAGTGCTTTTCGCCAAATTCTCTCTCAGCGAAAAGCACTACTTTTCTCAATGACTGCTTTTTAGTGGTAGAAAGTGGGGATTATTGACATCGAATATCATTCGGCAAAGTTGCACCGGGCGGCACCACGTCACAGAAGCCTGCATTCGGGCCGACTGAAATTCTCAAGTTATCAGTATAACTTGTCCTCGTTTTCATATCATCTGTTTTACAGGTCCAGCCATATTGGCCGAACTTAAGACTCGGTTTTCTTTCATCGTTGTAACCGAAGTTAATGTTTTTTCGGCTGTGGTATTTACCGTCATGCCATATTTCCAGTGTGCCGTTGTCTCCTGTAGGGTCCCACTTGATATGAAAGACGAAAGTATTCCAGGCATCCAATTTTGGTTTACCCAGTGAGATCGTATCTCTTTCAGTATAGACATGTTTACCGTTCTCGTATGGCGTCACTCTGTGTTTACTTCCTATGTATGACATGTACAACTCACCAAAGCGATAACGAAGCATACTGATACCGTCGCGCCACCTTTCTCCCTGATCAAAATCAGGTTTTCCATGGTACTGGACTAAAGACAAACTGTTGTTGTCAGGTCCGAACTGTCTGGAATCAAAATATATTCTCACTCCTAACCAGTGTTCATCATAGGGAAGACTTGGCGAGTTGAGCTCATCGCCCATTGTTGAGCGATCAGAAGAACTGCAATTATTCGGGTTGTACACAGACCGAAACACCTTCCCTCCGCCTGATGGATTATCGACGATTTGACACGAATAGCTGAATTTACACCAGTTTTCAGTCCAGAAGGATTCTTCCCATCCTCCGGACTCGAAATTCTCTGATACGATAATCTGACCTTGGGGATAAAATGGTCCAGCTGAAGTGGTGTCACCAGTGACCATTGACTCATCAGTCTGAGGCGTATCGACAAAGTCAACATCAGATTGGTCTTCATTTTCTGCAGTTTCCTTAGGAGGATCATTTACTTCTGGACTTTCCTGTGGAGTGCTTTTTTCTTCTTCTGGCTCCTGCGATGATGGATCTGCCTCTGAGGATTCAGAGATACCACAAATCTCTTGAACCTCTTCTGACGAACCCGCAGCTTTAAGAAGACCCCGAGGAAACTGGCTTCGCCTACGATCGCATAGCCTTCAGGATATTTCTCAGTGAGAGTCGATTTAATAGCACGTTGAATATCAGTTAAATTGGCAGTGCATGAAGCTGGTGAGACGCATCTGGAACCGTCCTCGTCATAAACGAAAGTAACTGCTTTGTCCTGTTCATCGAGCGCGATCCAGGACTCACTCTGTAAATCTATGTTCCTCAAATCGATATCTATCACGACGTCTTCTGTTGTTCCTCCGACCAAGGCGACATCAGATACTCTAAATTTTGCGGCTCCGATATATTCATTTTGGTCAACATCCCTATTTGCACTCCAGGTAGTAGATAGGTAACCGAGAGATAACCATTGCATATCAAAAGAGTTGCGCTGCTCGGACCACTCACATGAACCCTCAAAAAACGGTCGACCATCAGATTCATTGGAAGTTTTGGATGCGGTATCTGCCAATGTACCCGTATCTTCATCAGTATTGGTGTCAGGCTGAGCATTAGCAACATAATCAGATTGATTATTAGTTTTCACAGTTTCTTGTGACGGGTCGGATACTTTGTCTGAAAATTAATGGTCTCGCTATTTTTGCTGGTTGATTGAGGCGCAGTTTTTTCAGTTTCTTGTGACTGATTAGCCTTACTTAAAGTGGTATATGACGCATCATTTTCAGTCGGACTGTTCTGAGGAATTTCTTTTGCAATTGCGCTTTTCTTGATTTTTCTGTGGCGTCCGAATGCGTTAGAAATGAATTCCCTGAATTTCGAGTCGAAATCAATTGCCCTTTCTATGAAACTCCTATTCCGGTTCTTTTCTGCTACGGCTGCATCCGGACTAGCAAGTCCAAACACTAAGCAAATACTAACGACAACGACGATAAACCTTGGCATTACACACCTCCTTTTGCGGGTCAATGAGCCAGTAATTGAAATGTTCCTGACCTTAACAACAGGGGCGTTAAATAAAAAAACGCCCATCTCCTCAGCCGAAGATGGGCGTCTCAGTAATACAACCGATACCCCCTCTTTTCGGCAACCCGGCTACCAGAATTTTCTGGCCCGTGGCTTTGCGTCCCCAGGTCACCCTGGGTTTGCCCTTTCGAAGAAGTTGTTTTGCTTACACCCTGATTCTAAATAAAAAACTTGTACTTTGTCAAAAAAAATAAATAAATATTCAAAAAATCTTGAAGTTAGCTTGCTTCAAGACCTCATTGCTTCGCAATCGTTGAGTGAGATTGGTCGTCAATAGTGAACACGAAAACAATGGTTTATGAATGATCAGAGGTCTCGTGTCCATCATTATCAGCTTACCTCATCTATCGTATTTGTTAATCCACTAGAGGCGAATCCCAGGCAAGAAGCGTTAATTCAGTTGTATCTAACAATGATTGAACGGAAATCGGCATTTTAGATCCATTAACAATTGCATTTACAAACTCTGCCATTTCCTCTTGCTGGCCTTTATCGGTTCCGGTCAGTTTAATTTTTCTAGAAGAAGCCCCTTCATAAAGGTGAATAGTCTTAAAATTATGCATTTGTATGGTCTTTCCGGCACCATAAATTTCAAGATACTCCTTTGGTGTTTGTGATCCACCTTGAGTCAGATATAATAGATTAGCAATTGACCCATCGGAGTATTGTATGATTGTAGCAATATTCTCGATGTTTTCAGAGCTGAGCCTATCTGTTTGGATATTCCTAGCGATCACACTTGTAGGTCTGCTTTCTATCAGGTACGAAAATAAATCAAAAAAATGCCCAGCTTCGCCTACGAATCTCGAACCATTTTCAGGATCCATATACCAAGACCCTTCGTCTAGTTTACCAGCATGGATCCTGTAATTGATTACCAGAGGTGTTTTAATATTTTTTAATAATTCTTTTGTTTTGATCAGAGCAGGAGAAAATCTTCTATTGAATCCCACTAATAATCTTTTATTTCCAGTTTCATTTATTGCTGTCTGTACCTTTTGTAATTCATTAAGACTAAGAGCAAGCGGTTTTTCCACAAAAACAGCTTTACCAGCATGTAAAGCCTCACAAACCAAAACTGCATGACTCCCGTGCCTGGTTGCAATTAATACTGCTCAATATCTTCTGCTGACAATATAGATTTATAGTCGGTGCTAAATCGAGTGAAATTAAATTTATCATATGCGTTTTTAGCTGACAAACTAGTGGCGGTAGCTACTTCAACTAATTGAACTTGTTGCAATTTACATAAATGTGGCAACAACATGGTAGACGCATAATTGCCTGCTCCGATAACTCCGAGCTTTAAACCGTTAGTGGTGGGCGCCGGATTGCTGTGTGAAGATACTTCAACACTGCTGAAAATTTTTCCATTTGATTCTAGTTGATTATCCGGATACTGAAAGAGTACACCGAGATTTGTATTATCTCCGGTTGCCAAATTCTGATAAACTGTTTCAGCATCGCTAAAGTTATTAATTGATGCCAATAATGGTGAAAGATTGAGTTTGTTCGCTGCTAACAAGTCGAGGAACGATTGCATGTTCCGGCGTTCAGTCCATCGAACATACCCTATTGGATAATCAATGCCTCGTTCCTCATAGTTAGTATCATATCGACCGGGACCATAAGAACGTGAAAAAATAACTTCCAGCTCTTTCTCGTAATATTCCTTCCATGGTAAATCCATTTTTGTAATTCCAATATCGACGATTTTTCCTCGATCTCTTGCCATTGAGGAAGCGATCTCCACAGGTGTATTCGAATGCCCCCCGGCGGTAATGAAAATACAATCGATACCAATCCCTTGTGTTAGACTCATAATTTGATTTTTTATCGTTGGATTATTGGCTGTGTCTGCAAAAATAGCTCCCTGTTGCCTGGCAATCTCACAGCGATCATCCGAGATATCGATACCAAATACTTTTATACCGGCCGCCTGTAGAATTTGGAGAAGGAGTTGGCCGATAAGCCCCAGACCAATGATTAAAGCAGTTTCGCCCAGCTGCATTTTCGCTTGTCGGTAGCCATGCAGTGCAATAGCACCCAATGTGGCGAAAGCAGCATGTTGGGGTATGACAAAATCTGGAATGGGGGTGGCCAAGTTTTTAGGAATAAAATTGATTTCACTATGATTTGCGTAACCAGCTCCCGCACAGGCAACTAATTGCCCGACATGGAATTCCTCAGCACCCTTCCCCACCTCAATGACTCGACCTGAAAGAGAATATCCAAGAGGTGTTAGAGAATCCAGTTTGTTTATAACCTTTTGGTAAGTAGCTTGAATTCCCTGCTGTTTAACACTCTGCAGCACCTTCTTGACATGGTCTGGACGGGCCTTGGCCTTCTGAAGATAATTCATTTTACCTTCGCGTACTTTCATGCCTTCAGTGCCAGTGGATACCACGCTAAATAAACTTTGAACTAATATTCCACCGGATCTCAACTGAGGTGGAGACACTATTTCAAGCTTTATCTCCCCGGTCTTATAATTTTGGCTGATCTGACGCATTCAATTCTCCTTTTGCACTTTACTAATGATATTTGACATTTTAAACACACTAAACTCCATCAGAAATTAGTAATTATTGCCATAATTACTAAAACATGTATTTATATATAATCACTGAGGAGATTTTTTTGCTTCAGTTGGAAATGGAAAATTCCTCAGTTCAAGTTAACGAGTAGAGCGTTCTCACTACCTGCTCTAAAGACATGTGCATGTCGTCTTCTGTTTTTCCTGGCTTCCCTGGCCATTTACAGTTTTCTGTCACGTTCTCTGAATATCTTCGTATCCCGACCTTCAAGCTTGGCCCGTGGTGCGATATAACCGATGGCGCTGTTGAGCCACACCGTGTTGTAATGTCTGATATAGCGAGCCACCACGGTGCGAGCATCTTCGAGCGATAGAAGCATCCCTGCTCGAATACATTCGCTTTTAAGCGTATGGAGCCAGCGTTCAATCTTGCCGTTGCTTTACGGGTAATAGGCCGAAGTACGTACATGCTTCATGTCGACGACCCGGATAAATTCCCTGAAATCCTTAGCAATGATCTGCCGACCGTTTTCAGAGATAGTACGGGGCGTGACGCCAGGATATTGCTCACAAGCCCGCTGTATGACTACTTCAACATCTGCCTCCGTCATTGACTCACGGATATTCCAATAAACGATATACCTGCTGCAACAGTCGAGGATCGAGTAGAATTAGTAAAAGGTACCGCAGATGTTGAGATGCGAGATGTCAATATGCCAGTGCTCATGACAGGGGGCTTCAGCGGTTGCACAAAGCCGGTTCCTTTCTGGCTGATCTTTGCAGCCCAGCACTCCAATATACCGGCCTGTTTGAGAACCCGGTATATACTGCTGGGGGATACGGCTACCACGTCATCATCAAGCATCGTAAAGGTGAGTCGGCGATATCCCTCACCAGGGTTGGCTTTATAGTATTCGATAATGCGGTATCGCTCCCATTGTTCAAGCCAGAAGTCACGGGGAATCAAGCCGTTGTGCTCGTTTCCCTTGCCATAGGGTATCTGCCAGCTGCTATACTTGTTTGCTGCCAGACCAAGCCATCCACGAATTCGATAAACGGGTGTTTCCGAACGCTTCACCCAGAGGTGATGAAATCAACAATCGCATGTCGGGTATCCTGTGGCACCCAAATACCACTCAAGGCTCCCTAAAATTTTTTTTTGTTTGACGTGCTCTTCCATTAATTCAGACAGCACTTCATTCTTGGTTTGCAGTTTTTTCTCTAGCGATTCTATACGCTTGGTTTTATGACCTTTGGCTCCCTTTCTACTGTTCTCAAAGGCAGCTGCAACATGTTCGAAGAACTCTTTTTGCCACCCGTAAAAGACCATGAGCTGCAGGCAGTACTAATCACAAAGATTAGATACTGGGACTCGGTCAACCAAGTGCCGTTTGAGAATGGCGACTTTCTCCTCCGGTCGGTAATTGTATCGCTTCTTTTTCATTGAAATCTCCTATGTCCAAGTATGTTAACTCGGACCTCGGAAATTTCCAATTCACGCTGAACCAATAAAAGAAGTCATGACCATCGTTTGATCTCAAACTTTATGGATTGGTCATTGCCTCAGCAATTTCTTCACCCCATTCCGCAATGCATTTTACCAAACGTAACCGATGGGTATTCACTTCAAAAAGGTGGTTAGTCATTGGTAGATATCTCTCTTTACATAAAGCTGTAAACTCCGGATCATCAAGTGCTTTCGCAAATTGGCCCTCTTTGTTGTAGTGAACAGTAGCCTGACTTGTAAATATTGCCAGAACTCTACCATGGTTTTGCTTTATTTGAGCGACACAGTCGATCAAGTCCTGATGAGTTGGGAGGTCCAGTAGTTCAATTTCAGCCAGGTGCTGGTTCGTTTTATCACCAACTCCCATCATTTTTTCTACTCTTGTTTTCAAACTATTTGGCAAGTTCAGCCACCTATGTGGATTGGAAAGCCAGGCTAACAAGGCTCTGATGCGGAATCCTCTGTCCACAGGAGTTACGGGATCTAGCAAAAGCAACCCGTATATATCGGAGTCATTGGCAGTGAGCTTTATTGCGTTATTCGCCCCAGAGCACAACCCGCCGAGGATATATTTTTGTGGCCCATACTTTTTGGTAATTGATTGCTTGATAAATTTCCAGTCTAGGGCAACGGACTCCCGATATGTCAGCCCTTCCCTGGCTGGGCTGTCTCCATTGCCCGCAAGATCGACTCTCAGCACTTTGAATCCATATTCAGCGAGCGCTCTGGATATCAATACATTGAGTCTATAAGGAGCCTCTCTATGAAGAACGCCGGCATTGAAAAGCACTACCATCGAAGAAATCTTGGCCAGATCTTCTGAGGGAAGCGTTACCATACCAAATCCGCGACTCCCTTCACCATATCTGAAAGCTTCTTCGTTCATCCTAATATCTTTTCTGCAATGCTTTCCAACACTGCTTTGGGTATCAAATTCCCCGGGTGGTAAATAGGCCAATCATAACTATAACCAGTATACACACATTGAGGATATTTTCCGCTTCTATAGACTTCCTCTTGTGTCGTTGTTACCCACACTTTGTCAGGTTTGGTCGTTAGGAGATCCTGGATGGATAGATTTGATATTGAACCAACCATTTCCTGGCTGAGCTCAAAACAGTCATATGAAATATTTTCAATCTCCAGATTGAACAATTTGGCAATCTTTGTGTGTTTTTCTGCCGTGAATTTATTTACACAATCTAACCAGTGCAGATATTCTTCCCCAGTGTCTATCGGGTCCCAGAACAGGTAATGCCTGATACGATCATGATCACACTGCGATGCCAATGTTGCTCCAAACCTGACCCCAACGAGATCAACATTAATTGCGCCTGTCAGCGCCATCCCTTCTTCTACGGCGTTATAAATATCTGAGAGCCAATCGTCGAGAGAGGCATCTTTCAGCAGGCCCGCAGCTTCACCTGTTCCATAGTAGTCTATTCTCAGGACATGAGGTCCATTAATTTTTGAAGCACAAGCATGTGCCAATTCCGATAAAGCTCGATACCCTCGCTGGTACTCATCAAAAAGGGGGGGGCATATAACCACTAACTTTTTTGAATCCGGGTTTGCCGAAGGGTTGTATAACGCCAGCGAATTTTTTGGGCCATAAAAAAAAGGTTCAGTCATCTATTTTACCCGTAACAAACACTGCTATTTGAATAGCTTTCTCCAAAACATTTTTTTTCTTTCTGCTTTATCATCGTCAGAAACAGTTAAATCATGATCTGATGAAACAGGACTGTTATGCTCAGAGATGCTGATATCCTTGGGTTCGGAGATTCTTTCCGCGAGCATGGAAAGTCTCTCTGTAAGCACATGAATGAACTCAAGCCGGATATTGGTTTCAGCTTCGATTTTCCTGATTACTTCCAGCGCCAAAAGCGAATGACCGCCTAGTTCGAAGAAATTATCTTCGCGGCAGATATCTCGAGGTGTTTTGAGCAACTCAAGCCATATGGAGGCGATCAACTTTTCCTGCTCTGTGTTGAGCGAGCTGGAACTCAGAATTGATGATTCATTGATTTTAGGTTGAGGGAGCGATCGTCGAGCAATCTTACCACTTGGGTTTAACGGCATTTCGCTTATTTCGAGCAGGTACTGTGGAATCATATAATTTGGCAGGCTTTGCCTCAGCGTTTTGCGAATTTTTATGGAGTCATATGAAATATCGGGGGCAGGAACACAGCACGCGACGAGTCGAGCATCTTCCTCGCTTAAGGTCCATAGATAAGCTGCGGCCTGTTTGACACCTTCACAATTTGCTAAAGCATTTTCGATTTCGCCTAACTCTATTCGATACCCCCTGAGCTTAACTTGGTCATCCATGCGCCCCAAGTATTGTATTTCCCCATTTGGATGGATATTGGCCAAATCCCCTGATCGATAAATCCTGCCAAATCGAGGGTGCTCGACGAATCTTTCAGCAGTTAATTCCGGCTTGTTCTGGTAACCCAAGGTAACACCATCGCCGCCAATACAAAGTTCTCCCGGCACTGACAGGGGCAGACAGTTGAGATTATTGTCCAGTATGTAAATCTGTGTATTGGCGACAGGTGATCCGATTGCAATGAACGCATCTAATGAACTCATTTTTTTACAGGTGCAGACCACGGTTGTTTCTGTCGGTCCATAGAAATTCCAGAGTTCAGAAACCCTTGGAAGCAAGTCATTTAGCAGACTCTGGGTCAGTGGTTCTCCACCGCATAACGCTTTTAACATAACTTCTTGGTCTGCACCTACCTGGGCCCACCTGCTTGCCAGCATTAATCGCCAGGTACTTGGCGTACCATGCATTACCGATACCGAGTGTTTTTCAATCAGTGTGGTCAGCTTCTCCCCATTGTTGTAGTCTTGGCTGTTTGCGATTACGACAGTCCCCCCGACCATGATCGGTAAAAATAATTCAAGAACTGAAGGATCGAATGACAAAGTAGTTACCGCGAGCAGCACATCATTTTCATTCAATCCCGGCTCTTCGGCCATGCTTTCAAGGAAGTTGATCATTGCCCGGTTTTGAACTTTTACCCCTTTCGGTTTACCGGTGGAGCCGGATGTATAAATGATATATGCCGGCCTGTCAGGGTTCGGGAGTAAATCGGGCAGTATGATTGTCTGGTCTGCACTGTCCCATGACACATCTATGTCGATATGCTGGGTGTCGGCGTTTTTAACGCCTGCAGGAGCCTGCTTGTCCTCAATAACGGCGATTGTATCGTTATCCTCGATCATATAGACCAACCGTTCCTCTGGAAAATCCGGATCCAGTGGTAAATACGCAGCACCAAGTTTGAGGATCGCTAGAGTGCTGAGAAGCAGATAATTAGAGCGTTGGCAACAGATTCCTACTGTTGAGTTTTCTCTAACCCCTAAGGAGTACAGATGCTTTGCCAATCTATCGGATTCGAGATGCAGCTGTTCATAGGTAAGAACGTGATCATCAGAAATGGCGGCAACTCTATCGGGTGTTTTATTTTTTTGAATGTGAAAGGCATTGATAAAGCTATCGTTTAGAATCTGTTTATCAGTTTTATTAAATTTATGAACCTGTTCTGGAAGATCCTCAGCTAAAACGAACTCATCCAAAGATACGTCAGGGTTCTTGATGGCAGAAGATAAAATAGCTTCCAAGACCTTGAGCCAGGAATCAATCGTTCTCTCTGAAAACAGGATATTTGAGTAAGTCGCTTCTATCAGCAGAGAATCAGCTGATGGTACAATGTTAAGGGATAGCTCGAAACTCTGTGCTGCTCGAGGAATAGTTCTAACATGCACATCCGCGTTCCCGAGCAGAAAAGGCGGGCTTGGCTGGTCTATGTTGAAAATCGTATTGATTATGGGGACTCTGGAGCGATCAACCGTGAATTTTTCCAATAACTGGCCAAATGTGAAGTTTGGGTGTTCCGAAGCATTGACAACCTTGCTTTTTACTTTTCTGACGAGTTCCCCAAATGAATCCTGGCCCGTCAGGTTCAGTCTGATTGGTATGACCTGGACTAAATGCCCCACCAGATTCAATCTGTTAAAAGCTGCTTGTCCCGCCAGAGGAAGGCCGACAACGATATCCTTGTTTCCAGTTAATCGGTAAAGAAGTGTAAAATAAGCAGCCAGTATATAGTTTACTTTACTGGATTTGAGTATTGATGCTGCTTTGGGCAGTTTTTCCACGATGTTATCAGCAAGATGGTAGTCATACCTTGCGGCTGAAAAGGCTCTGAATGGTGGCCGATTAGCATCAAGCGGCAAATCAAGAGTGGGGGGCAGCTTCCTAAATGATTCAAGCCAGTAGTCTGAATCTCTATTGATTGCCGCCTCAGCGGACTGCTTTTCGGCAAAGTCGTAGAAAGATTCTGGAGATTCCAGATTGTCATCTGATCCAGAATTGTTATAAAGCTCTGCAAGTTCGCTCAGAAGCACACCAAATGACCATCCATCGCAGACAATATGGTGCACGGCAATAATAAGCTCGAACTTCTCGCGGTCGAGCTGCAACAACCAGGCGAAGAGCAGCGGCCCTTCCTCTAAATTCATCGGTGAAACAGCAATGTTCCGGTGAAGGGTATTTATGGCATCGGATTTTTCACTGTCGTCGTGCCCGCACAGATCAATGAACTCAAAAGGTACATCCCCGGGCGCGTGCAAGCACAGCTCATCGCCTGCCGGAGAAAAGGTAGTTCGTAATGCTTCATGTCTTTTATCCAGCATGTTGAAGCAATTCTTCAATAATTCAATATAGGGGCCCATTGATGGTCAGAGCCACAGCTTCATTAAAAGAGGTGTTGGCTTCTTCACTCATCTTGGCCCAGTAATGACCTCCTCCTGTGGCGCCGTAGTTGGTGCTACTCTGAGTATTTCCCCCCCTGCAAAGGGATCAAAATTTATTTCACTGCTCATGGTTTACCGACCTCCAGGTAGCTCCCTTTGTTATTTGGGTCCTCTATAAAATAGGCAGGTTCCCCCTTGAGTTCTTACCCAACCTTGCACCTTCAGGGATCTTCTTTTTCTGGTTCAGAAATTTCTTCGCCGCAACCATGTCACCATCTATGAGTCCACGCTCGACAAGCTGGGCTAGAGATTTTTTAAAAGATTCAACAATGGCATTTACATCTTTATCATCATGTTCGGTTGTGAGAAAATTAGGCCTGTATTGTTGTGTATGTATTCCTTCCAGGGTCATGAGATGGAACAGCATATGTCCCCAGTGTGCTTTCTCAGGAACTTTAATATAAAACAGTGACGCAAAATGTTCAAATTTGACCTCGCAACCAAGCAGTTGTATGAATTCATTTGCTTCCCTTGCCATTCTGCCGGTATTTTCTTCAAGTTTTTTATAGATCTTCCCTATCACTTTTAATTTTTCGTAAAATCGCTTTAGCAGCCGCAAGGGCTATGGGGTGACGCACAAAGGTGCCGGCAAAGTATGTAACTCCGCATTCAGGAATGGAATTATTTCCATATTCCCAGTATCCGCCATCGAGCGCGTCCATAAACCTGGCTTTACCGCCGATAATTCCAATTGGATACCCCCGCCGACTACTTTTCCATAAGTGGCCAGATCAGATTCGATATCATACAGTCTGCGAATTCCTCCAGGATGGACTCTAAACCCAGTGATAACTTCATCCAAGATCAGCGCTGTTCCACTATCCTCTGTAATATTTCTGATTTTCTTTAAATACACGGGATCATGGAACCCGGGGTATCTGCTCTGCACAGGTTCGACTAGAACGGCTGCTAATTCCGGCCCCAGCCTTGATGACCTCGAGACTCTCATAATCACCCCATGGTAAAATGAGCATGTTGCTCGTCATTTCCCTTGGAATACCGGGTGAAGCAGGCAGTGCCTGGAAATCTTGAGCAGGCCTGCAAATCACTTCATCAAAGATTCCATGGTAACTGCCTGCAAACATAATTAATTTATCGCGCCCCGTCACTGTGCGCGCAATGCGGATTGCTCCGGCAACTGCTTCTGAACCTGTACTCGCAAAAGCACAGCGCTCATTTCCGGTAAGTTCACAGAAAAGTTTTGCTACTTCACCTGCAAGAGGTGATTGAGGCCCGGTTTCAATACCTTTTTCAATCTGTTCTATTAGAATTTGTCACAAATTTGGCGAGGACAAGAGAATGGGACCAAACCCGTTTGTGGTATCAATAAGTTCATTACCGTTTATGTCCCAAATCTTTGACCCTTTTGATCGCTCTGTTACTAAAGGAAAAATGATTTCTTTCCACTCGGGACTGAAACCTGAAACACTTCTAGGATCAGCTAGATATTTTCGATGCTCTTGGGTATACGCTTTTGATGCAGCAAATTTTCGCTGATACTCTTTCATTGTATTGTCGAGCCAATCCTTTTGGGCGTTGCTTAATGTAAAACCTTTTTTTTCCAGATTTATACGGGTAGCAGGAGTATGAGGCGGGGTATTTTTTTTATCAAATTTTGCTTCGATATTCGACTGAGACTCACCGATTCCTTGATATCAAAAGCAGGGGCTGTTTTTTGAAAGAATCAGCTGGGTCTTGTTCATCATCTTGTGAAGTTCGAGGTGCTCTTCGGGGGATATTCTGGAGAATATCCAGTTGTGTTTTCATCACCTGTATTTGCTCTCTCACGACCTTTTCGAGTGTTTCGTTTGCTGAGACGCCTGCATCTTGTCCGGAAAGAACAGTTGCCCTGATCGAAATCTCCTGAGTTATCGTTGCGCCGCTATGAAACGGTACCGGTTCTGCATGCTGAGAAGGGATGTCTTGAAAGAAATCATTCGGTAATTCACGATCAAGATAGTCACCTAGACTACTGATGTCGGTGTATTCCTCGAGGATTTGGCGAAAACTCAAACTAACCTCAAAGGTCTTTTTCAGGTGTCCCACAAATTGTGTTAAAAAGAGGCTGTCCAAACCAAGTGAAAAAAATGAGATTGAGTCATCCGATGGACTCAGAGACAGACCAGACATTTCTTCTATTGCCTGACGCAGTTCGTCTAGGATGCGGCGTTTTCTATATTCTATACCTGTTTTATTTATTGGTGACATTGTAGATCTCCAAAGGTCAATGCAGCTTAATCTGCCGTTCCCCCTGTCTGGTCTTAAAACATTGATTAATACATTGATTCAAGTAACCTTCGACTTTTAAATGATCCCAGCATTCTAAACGTTTGATTTACACTAAGTCAAAATCTGATACTTCTCAGAACTTTTTCTGGGCCGTTTTCGCATATTGGTTTTTAAAGGTGAGTTTAAAGGTTATCCTTTTTTTCGGCGTTAGTACAATAAAAGTATTTTGCAATTATCCAGATATTTTGACCTGATTCACATATTATTCAAACAATATTAGTATCTATGATACATTTCGATAAGTGCTAATTTACGTTAACAGACAAAAATAAATAAAATGACAAAACTTCCCAACATGTTAAAATATTTATATTTAGGTGCAAACCATTTTACCTTCTCACCTCTTTGCACTCCCTAAAACCATATAATATCAAAATGATAAGCGCACACCGATATTTTCACACTCCGGGTTCATCCAGAAGCAAAACAGCCGCAGAACACACTTTGTTTGATATACCACGCACTATCAATCCGATGAGAGCTAGATCATGGTGAATCTTTATCATCCCACTGCATGCGATTGCAGTAACGCAAAATTCTTTTCTGGTTATCTTCATGAAGAAGACCTATACTAGACCTGAAGAATCGCTGGATGGCGATGATGAATGATTGATATACGGCAATGACAAGGAGCAACCCAGCTTAGGATGTGTAGCAGAAGAACTATTCAGGAAAGTCTAGAGAATTGTGAAAACAATATGGCAGGGTAAGAACCTAAACTGAACCTATCCTGATAGACGATTCATTATAAATGCTATCTGTCAATTCTCATATGAACTGCTGCACGTAATATGCGATTTTCTATTACCTAAAGTGCTTCAAATTAATTAAAATGCGAGTCAAAAAGGATTTCCCGCCAGCTATTGTTCTGTCTTTTGCTGGTACGGGCTTAGCTACGGTGCGCTGCTTGGCTGAGTTGGGTATCGAAGTTTTTTGCCTGATACTCAACTCCGGCCTCAGTGCTCCAGAAACAAGATTTTCACGTTATGGTAAGAAGGTTACAGTAGATTTTTCTGAAACTGATGACGAAATACTTTGCGAGTGGTTGATTGATTTCTCTTCCAAACTGACACGGAAACCAGTCGTTATACCAACGAGTGATGTTACTGCACTTCTATTATCAAAAAATTACAGAAGATTAAGTAAACATATACTGATTTGGAAGACAAGTTATTCGAATCTCCTGTCCATTGTCAGCAAAGACCGCTTGTATAGTAGAGCTTCCAGACTCGGAATAAATACACCTCCCATGGTTATCGAGCCTGGATTAGAAAAATTACAAGAATGGTGTGATAACGTATCTTCTCCATATTTTATGAAACCATTTTTTGTGGGCATCAAAAATTGTGATTTACAAGATAAAAACCAACTTTTCAGTTCAAAAGAAGATTTAATTGAATTTGGCAAAACTAATAGTTTTAATGGGTTAATAGTTCAATCTCTAATCGAAGGGGGTGATGGTCATATATTCGATACTTATGGTATATGTAACAAGGATGGTGCATGTAAAGTCCTTGCGTCGCATCTCCGTATTCGGCAGTATTCACCAAATTTCGGTGTCACTAGCTTTGGGGAAATTCCATTAATTGATGACTCTGAACTTGAAAAACTCATTTATGATAATACGCTTAAGCTGTTAGAAGGGTTATATTTCCATGGAATCTTTGGTATTGAATGGTTACGAGATAAAATAACCGGGGAGATATTTCTATTGGATTTCAATGCTCGCCCTTTTTCATCTATTGGTCACCTGGCTGACTGTGGTCTGAACCTGCCTGCAATCAGTTACGAAGAGCTAGTGACCGAAGAGGATCCCAGTATCGATTTATTTCCTCTACTAGAGCACAAATATTGGATGGATTTTAATAATGATATCAGGGGATTTAATAAAACGAAAAAGTTATCAGGGCAAAGCTGGCTTCAATTCCTGAAAGATTTATCCCGCTGTAGCAGCTATGCGTATTTTAAATGGAATGATCCGGGTCCTGGACTTTACCGTGCCTTTCTATTTTTAGTTAATACCATTAATTTCTTTAGGAAAAAGCTTATTTAGCCCCTGGCTCAAACCTATACATTTTATCTCATTTTCTGATATATATTCCAAGTAACGATCAATTTTTGTGACAAAGTTAGCCAGATCCTTGTCGTCTTCTACAAATGGTGAACAACCAGGCAGCAAACTCGTTGAATGAAAGTGCATATTTAGAAACCTGTGTCCTTGTTTGATCATGACATCAGAAAGCTTAATCATATCATCTGCTGTGGATGTTTCAGGTGATAAAAATCTATGATTTAGCAGCTTCATTCTATTGAGTATGCCTAGTATACGGAATTTTTTATAAGGGCTGCGTGATAGGAATAGCTTAATTTTATGGCAGCGTAAACTGTTGGTTTGAAAAAAACCAATTGTTGGCGGAATTTCAACAATACACTTTTCAGAATTTTCCTGATCTATGTATATTTCAGGCGTCAAGCAATTTTGATTTATTCCTGACAAATAATAGGCCTCGTTAAACGTTAAGTTAAGCTTAGGACCGCCAATGTCGTCCCAATCTTGAAAAGGGGTTACCGATGTGTCAATTTTGTACCCCAATTTGTGAATTACAGCTATGACATCTCTGCCCACTCCCCAACGGCCGGCCCTGAATGTTACCGGAGAAAAATTAAAATTCCGTTTTATTGCGTTATGTAAAGTACATATCTTTTTCTCAACTAAATCTTTGGGTAAATTACAAATAAAAGAATTATGCTCATTTTGTGGCTCATTATCAAATGGTGGTGTGTTCCACGGATGACAGTGTGTTCCGATATCACACCTCTTTTTATCAAAAATATTTTTCAATAAATTAATAGCATAGCTATCAGTAGCAACTGGATAATTTATTAGATAAGTTGGTACCGCTGAGTGCTTATTAAAAACATTTTGAACCAAAGGTATATTCTCAATATTTTTTAATGGCGGATTTCGTTCAGTATATCCACCCCATAAATCTTCTTCAGTGTCGATAGTAATAAATAGGAAACGTTCCATCAATGTTATCCTCTTGGCTCCTTTAATAACAACTATTATATCAGTTACCTTTACTTTAGAGTCTTAATTAAATGGCAGTAATAAAATATATCAGATCAATATGACTAAGAGGTTCTGTGGATAAATATTTTAACACGATTGGCAACTAGCCAGTTTAAAAAAAATGGACACTGAGATAATGATAACCCAGAAAAGTTTATTCCTCTCGACGAGTTTCGTGCAAACTGGTCAATATTTTAAGAAGAATCATTAATCAACTGAACATTCATAGTCCTACAAGTCGGTATAATATTATGAAAAAAAATGAGACACACTCATATGATAACGTAAAGCAGCGTTGCATAATACTATAATTCGATTTTAAAATTACAACTATACTTATAAAATATGATATTAATATGAACCATTCGGTGGTAGTCCATTAACCAAACGTATCAATTTGATAATTTGCTGGTAATATAATCGATATACTTTCCAAAATTGAATTTTCGGTTCATGATATTCGCATTGTTCTTCACACTTAAAATCAATTTCGTTACTCCTTTTAAGATCTAGGTATTTGCTTTTTCCTCTTTCAATGAGAACATCTTTCACATAATTATATAGTTTGATATCAACACTATTCTTTTCGATTATCTGTTCCAACAAGGAATCAGATCTTTCAAATATTTTAGCTTTTATTTTTCCACTCCCTACATTCTGTCTTTTATAAATCACATTAAATCTCATTGGCGAGAGTTTAATTTTCAGGGTATTTAAAAAAAGATCGAATTCCTCTACGATACCTACATGAAAAAACTCTTTTGTAAGTACTTCTTTTGCATGCTCTAGGTCTTCCGAATTGACGATCTTTTTTATTTGAAAATTGTGAGTTGATGGGTCATTTAGAAATTGATCGAAGTCAATAGATTGACCTCGTTGTTCAACCCAGTATTGATACTGGGATATATATCTATTGACAGGATCTCTAAGAACAGTAACATACCGTATATTGGGGATAATATTCCTAAGGTCGCTATATGATTTGACGCTATGCCCTGATATTATTTTAACAAAAGGGTTAATAACAAAGAGAATCATCATGTCTTTAGAGGTAAATATTCCATTTGATCTCTTTGTAAAAGGCTTCGCTCTACAATGTTGATATGTAAAATTTTTTTCTAAAATGGAAATAAATGTTTGGCCTGCTGCTTTTTCAATATGTACATTTGCAATAAGTTCTCTTTTAACTTTCATAATTAAAAAATTTTAGCCAATATTAATATTTAGGGTTCCTTGAATAATAACCTTCAAAAATCTCCATAAAACTCAAGAAAAGCAGAGCATAATCTCTTAAAATAATTTAATATCAATACGTTGAATGACAATACAGCTCACAATCTTACCGTCAGAAGTAATGCCATGCTCCAGTTCGGACTTTTCGATTACCAAAAACAACTCGCTCTCCTGGATAAAGCAGGAGATCCATTGACAACAATCGATAAGATGATTAATTGGGAGCAGTTCCATTCAATCATTGGATGGGCCAGAGAGAAACTCAAAAAAAAAATCCCCAGTTGATCCCAAAAGATATGATTCCATCTCGCTCTTAAAGATTCTGATTCTCCAGTCACTCGATGATCTCTCGGACAATGCCATGGAGTTCCAGATTCTCGACCGGTACTAATTTTCCAGATTCTCAGGTATCAGCCAGGGAGCCAGGGTTCCTGATGTAACCACCATTTTCCGGTTCCGCGATGAGTTGGCAAAAGCTGGCGTCCCTGATATCCTCCTCAGCAAATTCGACCAATACCAAAAAGCCAATGGTTTCCGCGCCCAGAAAGGCCAGATCGTCGATGCCACGATTATCCGCTTACCAACCCAGCGCAATACACGGTAAGAGAACAAGGGTATCAAAGAAGGCAAATTCATATCATCCTGGTTCAAGGCAAAGAGACGGCAAAGAGACACCGATGCCCGCTGGACGAAGAAGAACGGCACATCGTTCTTTGGCTATAAGAACCACGTCAGCATAGATGCGGGACACAAATTGATTCTCAGCTACGAAGTGACTGAAGCCAGCGTGCATGACAGTCAGGTATTTACCGAGCTGCTTGATCCGAACAACACCAGACGGGATGTCTATGCCGGTTCGGCCTATCATTTTCAGGAGTCTTTGGCTGAACTGAAAGAACAGGGTTTTCGTGAGCATATTCAGCGCAAGGGCTGCCGACACAAAAAGCTGACATCCTGGGAGCAGTGTGGCAACCGGAGCAGAGCGAAAATTCGATGCCGGATCGAACACGTCTTTGGCGTTATGGCGATGCGTGCCGGCAGCACGGTGATGCGTGGAATTGGCATAGTTCGTATCAGAGCCAAGATCGGATTGAGAAACATGGCCTATAATATGACCCGATATGCCATGCTGGCCTCTCCGTAACTGAGGTAGTCCGCTTAGAGAACGAAAATAAGCAGATACAGGATAAAAACAGGACCTATACACGCTCACAATGGTCCTCATAAAAGCGGAAATCGTAAAACTTGGGGTCCATTGAGTTCGCTACAGAAAATCATCATTTATAAATCGGATTATTCAAGGTGTCCATATTAATACTTTAAAAAGGCATATTGATGCAAACAGATTTTCTCTCTGTGCTGAAGTAACTCGACAAGAATCTATTCTTTCCATTACCGGTAGACAATTAATGGTTACCTGGACGAGACATCTAACTATTACCAGAGTAGAAAGTCTAATTAACTGTAACCAATTTTTTTGAACGAACAAAATTTCTGCCCCTCATGTCAAGCTTTTGTCAATGAATCAATTCATGTACTGGAAAAATAGTGGCCAATTAATTGAGGTTTGTGTTAAAATAAATATGTCTTTGCTCTCTTCTCTCTTAACAATTATTATATTTTGTATAAACTTATCATGACAAAAAAAGTTCTCGGAGCCTAGATCTATTTCTAGTCATTTATTTATTTACGAGACAGTAGAGAATGTGGCATATAAAAAGGGTTTCTACAATGAAAATTGGTACTTCAAAAACATTGAAAAATGTTCGCTCTAACATAACCCAAAAATCTATTTTGGCGCTTTTTTGTTTCATGATTTTAACAAATTGCAAGGGAGTTAAAAACGAAAGCGACAACAGACAAGCTCCTGATTGGTTCAACGGCACAACACACCCCCAAGGCCAGATTATCATATCAGAGGATTTCGAGTCCGGAGGGTGGGATGAATCCTTCTGGACAAGAAACTGGTGTAAATTCAGCTATTCGTGTCAAATCGTTGATAACCCATCAGGCGCAGGAAAGGTGTTTCGGTCTGTGTACAATCCGAACAATTGCAGCTCTTCTGACCGCTCAACCATGGGCGATGAGCTCAACTCGCCAAGCCTGCCTTATGGTGAACACTGGTTAGGAGTGAGAATATATTTTGATTCTAGACACTTCGGCCCTGACAGCAACAATTTGACCTTAGTCCAATACCACGGAAAACCTGATTTTGATCTGGGAGAAAGGTGGCGCGACGGTATCAGTAACCTCCGTTACATCAGAGGTGAACTTTACATGACCCACATAGGAAGTAAGCATAGAGTGACGCCATACGAAAACGGCAAACACGTTTATACTGAAAGAGGAACAATCGCACTGGGCAAACCAAAGCTCGATGCGTGGAATAGTTTTGTCTTCCATATAGTATGGGATCCTACAGGCGACAGCGGCTCTCTAGAAATCTGGCATGATGGCAAATACCACAGCCGAAAAAACATTAACTTCGGCTACAACGATGAAAGAAAACCAAGTCTTAAGTTTGGGCAATATGGCTGGAGTTGTAAAACAGATGATATGAAGACAAGGACAAGCTATACCGATAACGTGAGAATTTCGGTCGGTCCTAATGCAGGTTTCTTTGATGTGGTTCCACCTGGTGCAACGCTGCCGATAAGTTTTCAATAAAATACCCCGCAGCAAGCAGCGGGGTATTTGACCCTAGGCTGCGCAATAAATTCTTTTAGTTCAGATTTGATCTGACACATCCTTGTAAAAATGAGGGTTACCAGTTTTGATTAAGGTGCCAACCGATAATCAAAACAAAAGGAGATAACCCTCATACTTCAAAGTAACGAGCGCATTGTAAAACACAAGATCGGATTGCTCGATCTGGCAGAGGAACTTTCTAACGTTTCAAAGGCCTGCTAGATCATGGTGCTTTCCCGCGATACCTTCTACCGGTATAAAGCCGCTGTTGACAACGGCGGCTTGGAGGCTCTGGTCGACAAGAATCGACGCAAGCCCAATCTCAAGAACCGGGTCGATGAAGCAACCAAGTCAGCCGGGGTTGCCCATGCAATAGATCAGCCGGCCCACGGCAAGGTCCGGGCCAGTAACGAGCTGCGAAAACAAGGCGTGTTCATCTCGCCAAGCGGTGTTCGGTCGGTCTGGCTGCGCCATAATCTTGCCTGTTTCAAAGATCGGCTGCGGGCCCTGGAAGAGAAAATGGCCAAAGAGAACCTGATTTTGACTGAATCTCAGGTGCCAGCATTGGAAAGGAAAAAGCAGGACGATCTTGTTTCCGGTGAAATAGAAACTGCGCATCCTGGCTACCTCGGCTCACAGGACACGTTCTATGTCGGTACGCTCAAAGGAGTCGGTCGTATTTACCAGCAGACCTTTGTCGATACCTATTCAAAGATTGCTTTTGCGAAACTCTACACGACCAAGACGCCGATCACCTCCGCCGACCTTCTCAACGATCGGTTTTTGCCGTTCTTTGAGGATCACCAGCTGCCCATGCTGCGCATCTTAACGGATCGAGGCACTGAGTATTGCGGCAAAGCTGAATCGCATGATTACCAGCTCTACCTGGCGATCAACGATATCGACCATACCAAGACCAAGGCCAAATCACCGTAGACAAACGGGATCTGCGAACGCTTCCATAAAACGGTGCTGCAGGAGTTCTATCAGATTACCTTCAGGAAGAAGATCTATTCCACCCTTGAGGAACTTCAGAACGATCTCGATGAGTGGCTATTCTATTACAACAACGAGCGAACCCATCAGGGGAAAATATGTTGTGGGAGAACTCCCCTGGAAACACCTGAGGATGTTAAGAATCTATGGCAGGATAAAAGTTTGAATTGAATCTGAACTGACAGACACCTGGTCAAAACTGGTATCTGTCAGATCTCATCTGAACTACTACAAATAAATATGGCCATGGGAGATAATGCATCCTCTGTCGAAACATCTATTAACCGATGGAAAAAAGTATGTCATAGGCTTTCATCAACTTGGGCTCCTCGTACTTCCACTCAAGTTCAGCGGCTACCCGCCTTTTACCCAGTTCTCCCATCCTGACTCTTGCCTCCGGATTATCACAAAGATGGATGATTTTATCTCCAAAATCTGCAATGTCGTTATGCTTGGCATAAAGTGACGCCTCTTGAGCAGAAAATCGTCCTTCCGTTAAATCGAACTGAACGATTGGTTTGCCCAAAGCCATGTATTCCATGATTTTATTCATGGTCGATTTGTCGTTCATCTCGTTGGCGATGTCGGGGTTTACACAGACGTCGGCGGTATTAAGCATGTCGAGCATTTCTTTGTCAGGGACTCGACCGGTGAAGGTAACGTAATCAGAAACATTCAACTCCCGGGCAAACTGCTTCATTTCATCAAGCGAAGTCCCCCCTCCGACCAGACCGAAATGAATGTCCTGCCGCTGTTTCTTAAAGACAATATAATGCACTGAACGTAGCAACAGGTCTATCCCTTCCTGTTTTCCCATCACCCCAACATATCCGACAAGGTATGATCGGCCTTGTCTCAATTCAGTTACAGGAGGTACCGTTTTCAAGCGTTCCAATTTAGGGCCGCTGCGAACAACGACCACCTTCTCTGGCGCCATCTTGCCGCGTTCAATGGCTATCTTTCTATACGATTCATTGGTTGCAATCGAAATATCGGCCGTCCAGAAGGTTGCTCGCTCGAGCCAGATCATCATACGCCAGAAGAAATCGCGTCTGCCAAATTTTGCCTCATACAGTTCAGGGTTGATATCATGGTGATCAAACAGAAATTTTGTCCCTGAGACGAGTTTGTGGAAGAGTCCGACTATAAAAAAGAGATCAGGCGGGTTGCATGCATGGATAACGTCGAATCCATGTTCTCGTCTCACCTTTTGCGCCAGTCTGAAAGTCTTCCAAAGGGCAGCCCCATATTCTAATGCATATCCTTTGGCTCCTTCGCCCTCGATGGGTAAATCGTATCGGTAGATGTAGACTCCCTCAATATGCTCATAGTAGCTTTCATAACCTTTTCCCGTAGGACAGATTATGGAAACGAGATAACCAGAAGCATTGAGTGATGTTGCCATCTGCCAGACCCTGCGGTCAAACGGAGAGGGAAGATTTTCTACCAGGATCAGAACGCGTCTGCCGGCATTTTTACCAGCAGATGCCATCATACAAACCTTTCTGACTTCTGCGTTCTGAGATTCTAACGAAATCGATCACTTCCTGATTGTCGTCCAATTCTTCGAAGACACTGGCGAACTCTGGGCTGTTGTTGCCTATGATTATGACCTCGGCATGTTCGAGAACTCCCTCTATTGTCGTCATCATCAACTTGGAAATGTGAGGAATGCGGTTCAATATGTAGTCGCGATTTGCCCCCATCAGGCTGGCGATATTGACATTGCGATCATACAAACGTAAATTATAGCCTTTACCAATCAGGTACTCGATAACTTCCACCATGGGGCTTTCCCGAAGGTCATCGGTGCCGGCTTTAAAGCTGAAGCCAAGGATGCCGATTTTTCGCTTATCTTTCTGCATAATCATCTGCAGACTCCGATCGATATGAGCCCGATTGCTTGGCAGCACGCTTTTGAGTAGCGGAAGATTAAGGTCCATTCTATTTGCCTTATAGGTCAGGGCTCGCACATCTTTGGGAAGACAGGAACCGCCGAAAGCAAAACCTGGCCTCAGGTAATAAGGCGAAATATTGAGTTTTGTATCCAGACAGAAGATGTCCATGACGCGATGGCTGTCTATTTCAAGAGTCTTGCAGATCGATCCGATCTCGTTTGCAAAAGCAACCTTTACCGCATGCCAGTTGTTGTCGGCATATTTTACCATCTCGGCGATTTCAACCGAGGTGCGCAGTAGCGGAGCTTCTATTTTTTTATATATGGATGCAAGCAGTTCACCACTTTTATCATCCGTCTCACCGATCACCGTTTTGGGTGGGTGGTAATAATCATAGACCGATGTACCTTCTCTTAAAAACTCAGGGTTATTACATACCCCGAAATCTGTTCCCGCATTTTTTCCTGAACTTTCCTGCAACGTTGGGATAACGAGAGAATTCATAGAACCCGGTAAGACCGTACTCCGCACCACAACAACATGAAAATCCTGCTTTTCCGCAAGAACACGGCCTATTTGTTCGCAAACCCGTCGAACAAAGCTTAAGTCAAGGCTGCCGTTAAACTGGCTGGGAGTGCCGACACATATCAATGAAATCTCAGTCTCATTAACAGCTTCTTCGACCGAAGTCGTGGCGTGGAGTTTTCCATTTTTCACCACATTGCCTATTATGTCGCCAATGGCATCCTCAATAATTGGAGTTTTGCCATCATTGATCATGTCTACCTTGGTCTGATTGGGATCAACACCAATAATTTCATGTCCATCGTTTGCCAGGCAGCCGGCAGATACTACACCGACATAGCCAAGTCCAAATATGCTAATTTTCACGTTATCCTCAATTATTGACCTGATAGTTAATTTCTGTGCGCAGCGTAACGGTATGGTGAATACTACCTCGCCAGACAATGGTGGGTGAGGGTTCTTTGACGTCGAATTTGCGCGAAACCCATCCCAGAGGTACCTGTTCATCACCAGTATAGCATTGTGGGAGAAAACACGAGTCAGCCATTTTCAGACTCAATTGAATATGCTTGTTAGTAATATAAATGGTTTTCTCTTCAATTACCGCTTTACAACTTTCTGAGAAATGCCAGAACAATTCAACCTCATGCGCCTTGCTGCAAACAAGTGTGTCGTTTATCTCGATCCTGTCTGAATATTTATCAAGTATCATCTCCCGCCTATGCATCACAGGATCGTTCAAGCGCTGATATCCGTCATGAGAACCTATGAATACATCTTTTCCATTAGAGGTTTTAAACAATTCACACGCTGCCTGGGCATGCTTCAGCCAGAGAAAATTTCCGCCAGAAACCGACTGATCAAACCCGTCGATCCGAATGGTATTGTGAGCTGAGGTCCCCTTGAAATAATCCCGCCATTTTCGTTCGGTATGATATGAAAATGTACCCGGATCGATAAGAATCTCCTGCCCTCCAATTGACAGTACAAAAGATAACGCATCTGCGTGTCCATGGGCGGCTATAGAGAGATAGCCAAGCGGACCTGCATCTGCGATAAGCCGAACTTCTGAGCGTGTTTCCAGATCCTTGCCCAGTATGTAGTAACCGCCCTCGGGAAAATCACGCGGAAAGCGTTCAGTTTCGAGCGATTTTCTTTTTATGAGAGTGGTAAATTTTTGTTCCTCCTCCCCTAACAACCATCGACTTTTATCATCTAGATAGCCAACTTTTTTTGCAAAATCAGCTCTATCGAAAAGTACTGAACCCGTTGCGACAAGTGAATGAAAGACTGGAAAACCGTGGTCTGGAACAAAGCGAATCATGACAGCACCATCAGAATCGCCAATCATTGGAACATTGCCGTTCACATCCATTATTGAGGCAATGAACTCGATCATTTTTTCCAGTTTTTCCCAATACGCTTCAGAAAAATCATCGCCATTGGCTCTACCAACCAGCCCACAGAGCAGCAACATATCCAGTACCTCATGATGGTACCAGGTCGCCTGCTCACGATTGCAACCATCTGACGCATTCTGCTTAAGAGCTTCCTCCTCCAAGCCTATTGTAGCAAGAGACTTCCATCTGATGCTCTCCTTCCAGCAAGGCCATATTGCGGATGCCACATAAAGGCCTGCATATTCTCCGATCAGATGATTATTAGCGGAGGAATTTTTTGACAAATGCCCACTGATGAAATGGCAATGTTGAAAAATGGAATTGAGCCAGCGACTGCGAAAGGCACCATCCAGGTTTGCTCCATCGATTAGATGCCAGGCAAAAGCCCAGTTCATAAGCCTTACTCCTAGCTCCAACGAACTGGTCCAGTTGATCCCCAGGGGATAAGGACATTGCTCGAACCATGAATCTAAAAGCTTCGCACACCCTTCTCTATACCTATCGTCACCCGTTAAATGCCAAGCCTGTGCTATGGTTACCAGTTCAAGGTGGCGGTTCGGCTCCCACAAATACTTGATGTTGCCGACCAATTGCTCATCTCTGTAATTTAAGGTTTTGCCAAAGACAAGCGGCACATGGATTTTCGTTTTAGGATCCTGATTCCAGGTTGGAGGAAAACCAAGGTTTTCCTCTTCCAAGGCAAAAAAATCATACGCTCCAGACAAGATACGGTCTGCCGCGCGACAATAAGGTTCAGCAGCCACCCCATGAAGTTTTGAATCAACGCAAAAAGATCCAAAATGTTCAGTATATTTAGAAGGTTGAGCCAACCCCAAACCCATCTTTTCCCAACGGACTTGAATATACTTATGCAGCCGGTGGATGATTTCAGACAAGTCCATCGCTCTTAAACGATTTAATTTCCACCTAAGACCGCTCAACCTGCTACTCCTCGAATAATTTCTGAATGGATTTGGTCGTTTTGAAATAGTCCCATCAATAGGGATAGAATCTAAAAGCACTTTTTATTTATGATTTCGCCTCGTCATTACAATTGGTTACCAAGAGGTTTACTCTTACCTTAAAATATTTTTTTATTGATTATATTGTCAAAAGGCATTGGAGAATGATAGATATATTTTTTAAATAACACCAAATTTAATTTTCTAATTATTTTTCCAACTGGTTAGACCTAATCCTAATAATTCTTCTAAATCTTCGATTTCGTCCATAAATGAATCAGTAATCAGCTTTCTCTCACTTTCTCGCAACTCTCTCCTCGGCGCGTAACGAAAATTTCTTTTTCGAATCCATTTTCCTATTTTTTCTCCTGTTTCGTCTGTTGCTCCGGTGAAAATTTTTACATATTTCCATAGTTTTCGTAGATATAAAGGTTTTTCATTTAAAATAATTGAAATAATTCTGCTTCGATTAACTCTGCTGGGATTAAAATCTTCGAAATTACTTCTTCCATCACTGGGTACGCCAATGAACGCCAGAATATCTTCATAAATACGTGAAGGATTCTTCTTGAAGTCGTCAAAAAACAACACTTTGACTTGACTTTCGGGAAAAATCTTAAAAAGGTGCTTTAATTGTTGGGCATAACTTCCCAATGATTTGTACTGAAGCAACATAGGTTCCTTGCAATATCTAGGAATTCGATTTCCTAATATTCTTTCGTCTTGGGCTTCCCATGCAGTAATAAAGTCAGGGACATCCTCATTAAGTGTCAATAATAGCTGATTATGTAGTGAGTAAACCATATCTACCGGGTTACGCAGCAAAACAACGATCTTTGCCTCAGGCTGGATTTCATATATGTTTTTTGCCGCCATTTTTGAATAGAGATAGTAGACGGATGCCTCACCAAGTATTTGTACGTTATCCCCTGCAGACTTAAATAAATTAAGATAATCGTCCCAGTTTTTAATCGACCGTTCACCCGGCAGATCAAAAGCAAAATAATGAGGCTCTTTTGGAACTGACATAAAAACTAGTGGATGCTCACTCAAATACGCTGCAATTGAGGTAGTTCCGCACTTTGGTGGACCAAAGATAAAAAAATTGGGTATACGCATTAATTTAGAATGGAGTAGTAATTATATTTAGCCTTTTCCTAACGAAAATCAGCAACCAGATATTCACCATTGTGATTGATATTGATGAGGCAATAGCGGCACCCGTCAGCCCAAAACGCGGAATCAAAATATAGTTCAACAACACATTGAGAACTGCGCTAACTGCCTGTACTTGAGCCAACTTAACTTGATGTCCCGTCATGGCAACAACATAGCCAACAGGCCCAGTGACAGCGAGTATTGCATGCGCCATCAGCAGGATGTAAAGTGCTGTTAACCCTACCTCAAAACCGTCACCATAGATTGACAAAATCGGTCGGGCAAATAACACCAAAAACAGGCTGGCCGCCACCATAAAAATAGTTGATCCTTTAGCAGCCAGTTTCACAACGCGTTGCAGTTCACTATGCTTACCGCTCGAGTACAATTCAGAAATCATTGGGGCAGCTATTGAATTTACGACAGCTAGGCCAAACAATGTAAAATCCGACAACCTTACCATCACATTATAAATTCCGGATGAACTGGTCCCAGACAAGATTCCGAGCATTACTACGTCTGTTTGGTTAAGAATTGTTTGAATGCCGGCCACAACTAACATGGGTAAAGCCATCCCGAACCAATCACGATCTCTATAACCTGCCTCTGCAATCCATACATCATGTGGCAAAGCATTCAGCAACCACTTGAAACCGATTATGAGTGAAACTCCTGTGGCTCCAACCTGTATCCACATTGCATCTTTCGCACTTAAACTGAGCCCCAGGTAATAGAAAAAAATTACAATTGTCAAAATGATAATAATTGGTCGCAGGCATTTGTTAGCAAACTGAGCTCTGAACACCTGTTTTGTTGAATATAAACCAGCCTCATAAAGGGCCGAAAGCCCAAGCATTGGAAGCAATAAAATTGCCACGCTCATTGTTGCAATAATTTCTTCTTTTGCGTGAACTAAATTTATCGTGATAAAAATATAAAATGATACACAAATAAATAAGCTTGCTGCTGCTACAATGGCTAAACTACGCTTCAACAAACCAAAACTCAGCCCATACTCTTTATTCTGCAAATAAACCGGCAGAAAACGCAGGATAACTCTATTAAAACCAAAAATAGCAACAAATGAAAACAAGTTTATCCACGCAAAACAATAGGCATATACTCCAAAATGATGAACTCCTAAACTGCGTGCTACGACTACTTGAAGTACAAAACCAATAAATAATGCTATTATTTTTACAGAGAATGAGCGAAAAGACCCTTTTAAGAAAACAGAATCAACGTCTGTTCCTTTAATTATACGCTGGAATGTTGATCGGATGACCGAGCTGCTTTGCATATTATTTATTTGAAGAATATTTAAAAATTAATCAGCAATATTGAAAATCAAACCGAAAAGATCGCCAACTCATCGAGACTCTTTTCAGCATAACTCAGCAGATTTTCACGACGATCTCTACCTATCTCGAGCGTTTCGATGGAACAGCTTTTCCGGCTGCTATAAAACCGAAACGAGCGATCATAGTTGCAATGTAGTAATCGCTCGCCAGAATTCCTGACCCAACTCTAATAAATCGGTCCAGCGTTAGGTTATATAGAAAGAATAAGAAAGGAGGAAGGTCACTATTCTTCTATTAAATTACTTTCTGAGTCGAAAAAAACTAAATAAATTTGAGTAATTTTCTGAAAATTCAGTGCTGCGAAAATCCTAAACGATATTAATTAATCCATTGCCAAGACATCTCACCTACTGAGCTTTATGAAGAGCAGTTTCAAAGGCTCGCCTGTATGGCTCCAGAACCACATCCTCACTGTGGAATTTGTTCATGTAATCGCGGCACCGTTCAGAGATGCTTGTCCATTCGCTGTCATCTGTTAAAAGTTTTCTAACAGTTTGCAGCATTTCATTGAAATTATTTACGCAATACCCCAGGCCCTCACGTTTGATCAGCCCATCAGGGTCAAAAAAAGCAACTACCGGTACACCGCGGCGCCATGATTGCAGATAGCTATTTGGAAACCCCTCTATGTCTGATGTATTCACAAACACTCGAGCGCGGTCATAAAAATCACCAACCTCATGGTACGGAACCTGCCCATGAAAAATGAGGTTAGGAATGGAGCGTGACTCAGTCTTTATACGCTCATACAAATCGGTGCTGCCAGGCATCGCACCACCAACCATATGCAGAGAATAATCGGGAAGCTTTCGAGCCAGATTTAGTGCCACATCCGGACGCTTCAACTCGCGTAGATTGTTAACCCATAGTATCGATATTTCACGCTCACCAAGATCAACATCAGCCCGTGGCTCTTCTACCAGCATATCAGCCACGTCACTTGGGACACCATAATTTATTTCCAGCTGCCTCTGCTGAGACCTGTGTTGAGAAAGTACCACATCCGCATGCCTCAAACCGTATGAATAGAGCATTTTGTCACGCTTATACTTGAGCAGCAGGTTTTTCGGATCAGCATCAGCATCTGATGCTAGCCTGAAAACTAAACCGCGCTTATGCCGTTTGCAATACAATGCCATTAGACCGACCAGCATACCAGCACAGCTGGTATAATACAGATCCGCATCAGCGCGCTTCAGGGCCGACCAAAGACCTGTCCAGCGAGGATGAATAAACCGTAGCACTGGAATCCCTGCTCCATTTTTAAAGGCCTTATACGTGTGGATTTTGCTCCAACTTTGACCGTCGAGTTGGCCATAATCATAAACGACCATACTGACATCATGCCCCCGACAGCTGAAAGCTTTAGCCAGCAGAGTTTGCTGTACTTGTTCACCACCAATTTTGTAATGGTTGTATTCCTCCGCGAGTACCGGAAGGTTTTCGAGTCCAACGAAGCATATTTTCATCAATTACTCAATGTCACCTTTTGCCAGTTTAGCTTGGTGCGCTAGGGCGATACCGTAGATTATCCATAGTACAACTTGATTATAGCTGGGAACAAATAGATCATCAGTAACTGCTTGAACCAGGAGAACCAACATGCATACAGACCCCCCCTCAAATACGCCTTTCCAGAACGTATCTGGATGATCCTGCATGAGTTTACGAAATAATCGCCACATTGACATAAAAAACATTCCTATAATGACGATCCCAAACAATCCAAAATCAAGTAACACTCCTAAATAGGCACTATGAGGATGCCCAACAGCTAACATGCCGCCTTCTAAGCGAGGAGCTGCCCAGAGTGTTGAAGCCAACCCATGACCAATGATGGGACTTTCCAGTGCCCATGGTAGAAGTGGTAGCCATATACCATCCAGCCGACCTGCAGTCACTTTCCAGGCATCTCCGGTATCAAATCCAGTTAACGCTCGATCCAAGAAAGCTTCAGGTAGATAAATTGCGATGACTATGACAATTACTGTTCCAACCAGAAACTGCTTGAATTTATGACAACTCAATAAGTAATAGCTTGCAACTACGATAATGCCGAGAAAGGCACTTCGTGAAAAAGTCATTGCAGCGGTAATTACGGCAAAGGAGGCAGCAGTGAAATAGCATGTACGAATTCGTTTATTTTCAGAATGTAAAGCGGCGTAAAGCATTAGTGCAAAGAGCATGTTGACCATTAATCCAAGTTCATTCGCATGCATGCCCATCCACGAAAGGAAATTTCTTGATCGAGATGACGCCAGAGTCGAAAGCTCAATTTCAAAAAGTTGTATGTAACCAATCACGACCATAAAATAAATTACACAACTCAGAGCCAAAGCCCAGATATACACCTCTCCTTCTTTAATCCTGCTGCCAATATTAAGGATTGAAACACTCACAAGCCACACAACAACCAAGATTATCAATGGCTTAAAAAGTATACCTAAGAGATAGGCCGAAATATCTATAACTCTTTCCTGAGCACCCGTGGCTGAAAACATTACGATATGATTATGCTCAACATGATAACTGCCGATCACTGCACCGAAGACAATTAAAGAAACATAGAGCAGAAGTGTAAAAGGAATTGGTGTAAAATAAGTCAGCTGACCTTTCATAAAAGCCATAAACAGGCTGAAAGTTGTAATAACCAATATGACATTGAAAGGGTTCAAACCGGTAATTCCCAGCATGCCCCTGGGTATGAGCTGGGTTTCGGCGAATGGAATCAACAAAACAGCAAGAAAAACCCCCCTCTGATAGTCTATCAGAATCAATATTGCTGCATAAAAAGCTATCAAAAACAGGGAAGAAATATTCCCACCAAGCAGGAAAATACAAAGTGCAAGGATAAAAGCACTGAGAGCTACAAAGAACAGGTTCCCAAGTGCAATGTCTGTCTTAATATTGTTCACATTCTAATTTGCAGAATTGGAATGAATCAATATCATTATTGCATGTATATTTAAGGTCATCAGTTGTTTTTTTGATACGATTTCTTGTTAAAATACGTTTGAATCCATACATGAATGTGCATGTAACATTTCCTCAGCAATATCGTTAACCCAAAATTCAATGCGATCCGTTAAAACTATTTGCTGCAGTATTGGTGTCAACGAAAAGGTTGGTTGCATACAAGGCCCAAAAAGCATCGCTGGTGAATAGTAATAATACCCACAATCAACTAAAAGCCTACCTCCGCCGTCCTGCCAACTGCAACGAACTATGGTCGGCGTAGCGGGGCTAACTTAGAAAACAAATCACTCATAGAAGAACAATCATTTGTATATATAAATTTACCAATTTCTTTGGCTTACTTTTTCTCTTCACTGTACTGGTAATATCCATATTCAGAGTAGTAATTACTCTTTTTCATGTCCATACTGTTGATCACCAAACCAAGTATCTGCGCATTGACATCATGCAGGGATTTCAATGCCCGCTGCAGACGCATGGTTGTCGTTTCTCCGAACTTGGAAACCACAATTGCTCCATCCACAAGCTTGCCCAAAATCAAAGTGTCCGCTGCACTTAAGACTGGTGGAGAATCAATAATGATCGTATCAAACTTCGTTTTTACTCTCATCCAGAAACTGAGAGAACCGGTTTGAACTGAGCAACTCTGATGGATTTGGCGGTATGGGACCAGAGCAAAGGACCGATATTTTATTATTCTCATCCCAATGAGTATGTTAAAGAGGAATCAGCCCCGGCGAGATAGGTACTTAAGCCCTTATTGTTTGACACACCAAATACTTTGTGCATCCGCGGCCGGCGCAGATCAGCATCGATCAACATGACTGAAGCCCCGATCTGTGCGAAAGATCGGGCAAGGTTAAGAGCTATTGTAGACTTGCCTTCACTCGGGGACGCAGAGGTTATCAGGACCGTTTTTGGTGGTTTATCCGCTGAAGAAACAGCACGGAAGTACGCAGTGATTTAAAACTCTCAGCAAAAGAGGGAGAATGGCTCTGCCTGTGCGTAATTATCGGCATTTTTCTTTTTCAACAGTTCGACGACACCAATCACTGAATAGCCCAATTTGTCTCTCGGTCTCATCCGGGTCCTTGATGGTATTGTCAAGGTATTCCAGGAAAAATGCCATGCCGATTCCTCCGAACAAACCAAGGAACAAAGCGAAAGCAAAATTTGTGCGTTTTTTCGGTTTGATCGGAAATTCTGGTGTTTCCGCCTTTTCGGTTACCCAGACATTGACGTTGCGGATATTTCCGGTAAGATTTTTTTCCTTGGTCCGCATCACAAGCGTTTCATGGATCGCTCTGTTGGACTCCACATCACGCTTGAGGAGGTCGTATTCCATCATTTTTTCGTTCAGAGCGAGGGCTGTCTGCTTCGCCTGAGCAAGGGTTGACTCGAATGTTTTCTCCTGAGCCAGGGCAATTTCATATTCGTTCTTGATCGTGGTAATCGCTTTTTCGATCTCAGGCTGCAGTTGGCGCTGCAAATCCGCCAACTCGTTTTTTCTTTCGATCATCAACGGGTGTTTGGGACCATACTTCTGACTCAGCTCGAGGATTTTCTGCTTGACTGTGCGGATTTCGCTGAAGAGCGTCCGCATTTCCGGCCTGGTCTGCTATAATTGACAGGGATTCAAAATCGCCTTTATTCTTCTGAATCTCCAGAACCTGGTTGTAAAGATTTTGTATTTCAGTGGTTTTGTTCTGTGCTTCGACAAGCCTCGTTGTCAGTTCAGTAAGCTGCTGAGGCAGGATCGCGACTCTGTCTTCAATAGTTATAATATCGTGCTTCTTCATGAAGGCTTGCAGTTCTTTCTCTGATTCGACAAGCCGTTTTCGCTCCTCCTCCGCTTTCTGGGTCATCCAGCTCAATGCATAGTCGGTGGAGTTCAGCTGGATCGCCATTGTCTCATCCTTATATGCCTCGGCAATGGCGTCCGTAACAAGCCTTGCAAACTCAGGATTGGTGGAGCGGTAGGAGATGTTGATGAGCATGCTGTCGGGCACTGCTTTTACCCACATGTTCTCCTGCAGCAATTCGGCCAGGATCAAATCCTCTGATTTTTTCTCTTCCGGCATGGTTGATGCGACAGCCTCATCTTCGCCTTGCGGAAGAATCTCCTTAATCCACTTCTTGACGATATCCAATCGGACTCTGAATGAAAGTGAACTCGCTCTCTTCTTTTTCAGGGAAATAGGTCGAGTAGGTTTCCTCCAGATTAAGATTCTTCACCACCTTAAGGGCAACGTTTTGACTTTTGATCAGTTCAAGCTGAGTGGTATAGAACTCGAGGTCATAATTGAATCCGGAGTATTTCGGGGTCGTCAGCGAGGCAGACTCATTCTTCTCGACCAGTACCTGGGTTGAGGCCTCGTAAACAGGGTCCATCCATAGCGTTGCTGCTACCACAACGATGAGCGTTACCATAAAAAAAAGGATGACAATCGCTTTTCTCTTCTTGATTACCCGGAGATAATCCCGGATGTGGATTTCCCGTTTTTCGGGGAGTGATTTTTCTACTTTATTCATTCTGTATACTCCGTTTGTTGTTAATATTTTTCCGAAAACCATCCCCTCTTTGGAACGACAATCACATCCTCCGGAAGGATTTCTGTGTCCATACCCGCTTGCTCGATTACCTGTTCTTTTCCTTCGATCTGCCGGATGATCTGCACCTTCGCGGTCGAGGCGTACTGGGTTAACCCCCCCGCCATGGCGATCGCCTTGATCAGAGTCAAGCGGTCTTGATATTTATAGGAACTGGGTTTCTCCACCTCACCGGTGACATAGAAGTTACCCGCCTTCTCTATGAAAACCTGGTCACCGTCCCTTACACGAATATTAAGGGAGGTATCTCCCATATCGACAAGACGCTCGAGGTCAATTTTTCGTTCTTCTGTTCCTTTGTCAGTCAGCCGCTTGAGGGTTGCAGTGTCCCCTGCCTCTGATGTCAACCCCCCGGCCAGTGAAGATAACTCGAGCAGGCTTGTCTCTGCTCTGATTTCATAAAGCCCGGGTTTAAGCACCTGGCCAAGAATAACAGCTTTCTGCCCCCGTAAGGTTTCTATGAAAATATTTACCTTGGGATTGATGATATAGCCATTGGACAGCAGGTCTGTTATTTTCTTCAGTGGCCTGGCTGACCGTCAAGCCGCCCACTTCAACGGCATCGAGCAAGGGCAGAATGACCACGCCATCGCGTCCGACCCGAACGGTGGAATTCATCTCTTCATGGTCATAGACCGAAAATTTGAGTACATCATCCGCCTGAATCACGTATTCCTCTGCAGCGGCGGCTCCTGTGACAGCGAGAAGCATGAGAATACAGCAAAGGCAGATTCCATTTGATTTAATTTTGTTCATCATACCCTTCCTCATAATTCCCTTCCTGTATGAATAGTTCATTCTTTATCTCCTCGCATCCCAGGTCCTGATACCAGAATGAATATAATTTTGATCCGGAGTAACCAGGATCACCCCTTCTGTCTGGGTTTGGGCCATTAAGACACGTTGCGAAACAGTTCGTCCTCGCTAAATTCCGCGGCAAACTCGGAGTGGTGCGCGTTGATTGCCAGTTCCTCAAACCCCTCCTCCTCGATGAGTTGATGCATCTCAGGCAGTCCCTTGATGAGTCCCTGCTGTCTTTTTAAGGAGAGTTCCTAGATGGTCACCGAACTGATAAAAACACGGTTCTTACTGTCCCCGATCAGAACGCGGGTGCTGCGTCCCAGTTCCTCACTGTCGGTAAGCCACCAGAGAAATACCTGGGTATCGAGTATAAGCCTCTTCAAGATCCTCTGTCTCCTGACATAATTATTTCCTATTTAATGAAGATCTGTCCCTTGAGACGTCCCGGCTTTCTGTTGGTTCCCCAATTCCGATGCGGCAGGAGTTCCAGATACGGCTTGCCTGCCCGGGCGATGATAACCCGTTCTCCTTGCCAGGCTTTTTCACCGAGTTTCGAGAGGTTTGACTTTGCCTCATGCATATTCACCTGCATCTTTTACTCCTCAGTAGCTCTACAAAGCTAAGTCCGACTAAGCTAACCAAAACTCAAAATGCTTTATTGATATTAATAAAAAACAAGGTGGATTCAGATCTGTAAAAAATCCCTTCTATTTGCCAAAACCCAGCAAGACCACAGTCAAGTGTGCGCATCAACAATTTGAAATCAAGCATCAGGCACCAGTTGTCTATATATTTGAGATCCATCTCCATCCATCTCTTGAACTCGATGTTGTTACGGTCGCCGGAAACCTGCCAGATACAGGTTAGTCCGGGCTTCATGGACAACCGGCGGCGCTGCCATGGCTGATACTGTTCAACCTCTTCAGGAATCGGCGGCCGCGGCCCGACCAGGCTCATCTCACCGAAGAGTACGTTGAACAGCTGCGGCAGCTCATCGAGGCTGGTACGACGAAGAAAACGGCCAAGCGGGATTATTCGGGGGTCTTTGCCGATTTTGAAGACCGGTCCATCCATCTCGTTTTTATCTTCCAACCCGGCACGGAGGTCCTCGGCATTTGCCACCATGGTGCGGAACTTGTAAATCTTGAACACCCTGCCGTTTAAACCAGCTCGTTTCTGGGAGTAAATAACCGGCCCCGGAGAACTGAGTTTGATAATCAGTGCTATAATGATCATCAGGGGCGACAACAGAATCAGACCGGCAAAGGCGCCAAGGTAATCGATAAAAGCCTTGACCAGCAGTTCAAGATCCTTTTTGGGCGTTGACGAAAGAGTCAACGTGGGGATGCCGATAAACGTATCAAAGGCAATTGAAGCCGTCTCCGGCCGAAACATGATCTTCTGCAACTGCCAGTCAGGCATGATGCGTATATTTACACCGAGTTCTTCGGCAAAAGCAATCTTATCGTTGGCGTTCTCCACCTCGCTGAGCGGCAATGCAAATATCACCTCGTCCACCACGCTGTTGCGCAGCAGGGTTTTGAACTGTGCCATATCGCCCAGAACCTTCACCCTGTCATAGACATGCTCCCCGACAAGCGAAGCGTCAACCTCAAGGCAGCCGATGACTGTGTAGTTGGAATCCTTGGCAGAGCATATGCTTTTAATGATATCCCTGGCCCGCTCTTTACTGCCGATCACGAGAATACGCACTTGATTGTTGCCGTTTGATCGGGACGTTTTCAGAGTAATTGCTGACGATGAAACGTCTGAAGAGCAAACTGAGGAACAACAGAAAATTGTGAATGGAGAGAAGCAGACGGCTCAAGTGCTCGAAATGCAGCAAATAGCAAGTAATGATGACCAGCGTCGAGCTGAAGACGGTGATCAGGAAGATTTTGGCCAACTCTCTGAACCAGGATTCTATAATGGTCGGTTCAGAAAACTTGAGAAAACTGAGCACAAAGTGGGCGTAAAAAAAATAGAGGATCAGTACAATAAAATAATTGGTTTCCGAAGAGAGCCCGGAATAGGGGCCGAGGAAATTCAGTTTCACATGGTAGGCGGTCGAGAATGCAAGGACAACCAACAATCTATCGATAATCGTCAATGCATAATGACTCATTCTGTTCTGCCAGAAAAACATATTCCCCTATTGCCTTTTGGTATTTCCTGATTCCCCTTGGTTATCATCAAAAATAATATCTGCAACCGAGAATGCAATCGCACTCAGTGAGTATTTTCAGGTTAAGATTTCGTCAGGAATCGCTCCTGGAGACTAGTACTAATATCGTAGAGTATCTAGTACCCAAGTGATAAAAAGCGGGCTGTCACGAATGCTTTATGTGCCCAACTCTTTCCAGAGAACATAAAATCGTGAGCGAATAAAGCTCTGGTTCATCCACAACCAATTATTGACAAATCCGGTTTTGTTCAAACTGAAGGGACGATTCGGCACATACTATTAAAAAAAACGCCCATTCCGTGATCAGAACTCCAGATTACCGTACCTTGAGTATCCAGCCCGGTAGTGATCGGTGCTCGATCAGGCATTACTTTTATTGAAAAAATATTTAAATAAATCGGGATCTTGAATTGAAGGTGAACAAGAGTCCCAGGCTTAAATATCCGCTTGGTAACAAGATACGCTCCTTTGGATGAGATGTCCTGGGTGAAACAGGAAAAAGGTTGCTTCCCATTTTCCTCCGCCAGGGAGACTAAAGATTTCGCTTTTACGATGTATCGTTTTTGTCTTCTTCTCTCGACGTTCGTTTGGTCCACGGCGCTGTCCTTAGTGTATTCGTGACATATAAGAGCATGGATCAATATTTAGGGAACCTGGAAAAATCTGCTCTTTCGGCAAATCCCATCATTGGGTAATCAATTGTATCCTTGAGATACCATATATATGCCTGCGGAAAAATATTGTGGACGCGCCTTGATTTTGAACCAAAATCATAATTTTGCAAGGAACGCTCATGATCTGTTAAAACCTGCCCCACTAGCAAGTCATTAATAAATCATCGGGGTAAAGAAAACTATCGCCCATTTACATTAATTTAGAGTGATAATGAAAACAGCCGGTTCTAGTACTACGTGGGAATAACGATCTAAATCAGCAGGTGTGAAAACCTAATTTTCCAGTTCGACAATAGTGGCCGAGAACTCTGGATTGAAGTTTTCGGCTACCCAGAGAATAGCCTGAACCCGGTTACTGACGCCAATCTTTTTAAAGATATTTCCAACATGGGTCTTTACCGTATTGAGGCTGATGAAAAGCTTATCGGCAATATCCGTGTTGGTGAGCCCAGTAGCTATGAGAGTGAGAATTTCAAGCTCGCGCCTGGTCAGGTTCACCTGGGACGTTATATTCCTGCTCCTTGGCTGTTCTCGGATTATATTCAATGACTGGACGAGCAGTTTTCTGGGCAGCCAGTATTCACCCTGATATATCAGTTTCAGACCTTTGTTAATGTTATTCCAGCTGTCTAATGAGTAGAAGATCCCCTTGATCTTAAATTCAGTAACCTCGTCAAGGAGTTGCGCTGAATTGTCGATATTGAGCAGTACTATCTCCGGATCTATTTTTTTCTTCTCACTGATCTTGTTTAATAAAACACAGCAGCTGCGAACATCCATTCTGTCACAATCACAGAATATAATGGAATTGCCCTCAAGCTGGTAATCAAGGAGTTTGTTATGATCGTCAACGCAGACGGGGGTCACGCCGGTAATTTCACTTATCTGACTCGCGAGCAGCTGGTTGTTGAGGCGATTCGGTCCCCAGACAAATAATTTTTTGTCATCCTTCATATCTACAATAGAGTAAATCTCACATGATAGCGGGGTTATTTGAATCCAGTCTTAGTGGCACAATAATTCTTTTACATGCCTTTTGCTGATCCAGGCGGCTGAACCATTAGCTTTTCCAGAACATTTGTTAAAATAATTCACGATGATCCGGAGTCCAGGCTTTCGAAGAGTATTGAAAATCAGTAACGTTCTAGTACCAAGGTACTATAAATATAAGGTACATCCTATCAATAAATATGCCTTATTTAAAATATCCTTCTGGAAATATCAGGTTCTTGCCTGATTTGTGTCCGTCCTTTTTCCGAAGAAGTTCCAGATTGCCGCTCCTGCAAAACCTCCCGTCAAATCCAGAACAACATCTGTTGGCAATGCCCCTCTGCCGTCAACGAGAAGCTGCGCCAGTTCGGTGCCAGCGGCGAGTATTACGACTGCTAGAATCACGTACCAAGGATCCTGTGTCTTATACCATAGTAAAGTGAACGTGAGCGCCGCGAACAAAAAGAAATGAGCCAATTTGGTTACGATATAAGTCCATTCATGAACCGTTAAAGGAACCATCGATTCAGCACTAGCTTCAGATGCCGGTTCATGCTTCAGCGTTTCCGCGATTGACATTTCTTCATAGTCAATCTGGTGCAGAATACTGTTCTTAATACTGCCGGGCAACAAAGTGCCTCCTAGAATGGTTCCAAAAAGAACTATTATTATCAGCCTGCCCGTCAAGCCTCCTCGATTCATGAAAGCAAGGGGATAAAAAAGGGTCACGAGCAGAAAGATCCAGCAGACCAGAAGGAAACCGCGCACGATTTCGAAATATGGATTTGTCTGGGCCTTTGCCAGGAAAATATTTTTACAGGAAAGTACCCCTGAACTGCCGCTTAACTGGATCATGACCAGGGCGCGACTACTCTCTTTATGAATGGGAAAGATACCTTCATAGTACCCCCAGGCACTGTTTCCATCGAGCCCGATCAATACATGCGGTGTTGAATAGTCGGGTTTTTCGCCCCGCATCTGCAGAAAAATTATTCGGCCATTATTCCACGGTTTATCGCCTGCAATTATCTGCTCTGCTTTGACCCAGGCGCGCAAATAGACGAACTGGCCCACCTGGCTCATATCTATATCCTGCCATATCCTCAGACCTTGAGCGGCGTCGTTGGAGTGAATGTTTATCGCACCGCCTGACAGAGAAACAAAATCACGATCCGATTGTTCAAGGTTCCATCCGGACAGCCCCGCATCGAATGAACCTTTCACCAGCAGGTTTTCATCACTGATCTTATACCTGTCAATGAATTGATGCGTTAGCAAAGACAATGCAGAAAGTATAATGGCAAAGACGAGACAGTAAGAACCTTTAAACCCCACCTGCTCACCCAAAATATGCTCTACAATTGCAAAAAACAGGCACAATCACATCCACATCGCACGGCAGGCTCAAATGGTCGGGGATTAGCTCTTCTACCATAGAATTTTCAGAGTGAGAGGGTTCCTCGATTTCCATCTTTTTGAATTTCCAACAGGGCTTTCCAAAATGAATAAAGGAAGAAGAGGTTGAGCAACTTCATGGAATCAAGTTTCTCAGTGTTCAATAGAGAGTCATGTTCGCCTTCTTCTCAGGTTGACTGTATGACTGCCTTGAAGAATTGTCTTTTCGCCCGAACTCTGCGGTTCATATGAAAGATTTATGCTTGGAATATCAAACATATGCCTGCAGAAAAATTTTCATGTGCGCCTTGATTTTAAGTGAAAATCCTAATTTTGCAAGGTACCTTAGAAAACAGGGTTGTCTGCTCATGGCCCAATTATGGGTGGCTATAAACTTTACACTCCCCTCACAACCGCTCTTCATCCTGCACGACGCCGTTGCATTCAATGTACGATCACACAATTTCTGCCGTATCTTTTCGCTTTAAACAGCGCCTCATCAGCAGCCTTAAGCAAAGCCTTGGCATCACTGATTCCCTGAGTTGTGCAGGATACTCCTATCGATATGGACCCAGTCCAAGGGCCTTGGCCGGTTTCTATTTCAAGCGACGACACCTTTTCCCTGATTTGCTCGCCCACATGCATCGCTCCAGGAAGCGCGGTGTCCGGGCATACAATGATGAATTCATCGCCGCCCAGCCTGCAGACGATGTCATCGCTGCGGACGGAGTGTTTTATCGTCAAAGCGAGCTGCTTCAAGACCCTGTCGCCAACATCATGACCATAACTGTCGTTGATTTCCTTGAAACCGTCGACGTCGATCATCAGACATGAGAGCGGGTGCTCATCCAAAGCCGCTTCTTCGAAAAGCAACTGCAGCTGTCCCATCACGAAACGCCTGTTCGGCAACTCTGTCAGATGGTCGGTAATGGCAAGTTTTTGCAGGTCCTCGTTGGCCTTCACAAGCTTTTCAGTCCGTTCCGCGACGCGTTTCTCCAGAGTCTTGTTGAGCGCAAGCAGCTCTTTGTTTCGCCTGGAGATGATGGCAAAAAGTCCGTTGAGAGCCTTGACCAATGGCTCTGTCGAGGGGTTGTGATCGGTCTCGCCGTGCTCAAACGCCTCTTTCGGATCCGTTCCGCGCCCCACTTCAGCGACCTGGCGGGCCATGTTCCGGTCTGTTCCGAGGATATGAAATGCCAGCCAGTGTATCAGAAACTGCAGCAGCATCCGGCTGTTCTCGGCCAGATCACGGTCGAGCGATTCAGCCATGGCTCTTATCTCCCTGGCGAAATCACCATGCTGCAGGACATGAGCCTCAACGTGACGGGGATCGATCCGTACCTGATCCATAAGCCGCTTTTCGCACCTGAAATGGTCGTTTGCATATTCGTACAGATCCTCAAACATGGTGAGGAGGAGGGTTTTATCAGGGGCGTTGTCAGCGATAACCTCTCCAAGCGCATTGATCATCGCGACAAGTTTCCGGTGTTGATCGTCAATGTCTTGAATACCGGTAACAAATTGCTGTCCCCATTTGAACGATTCCATAGGAGTGTCCACTTTGTTGGGTGCCAGATATAGCCGTTTTATCTCGTACAACCCTGTCAAATATTCCTTTCGAGCCGCGGTCCACTGCAGTTTTTCCAGACGCCGTTTCTGAGAAAAAGGACCTGGAGCAGGACTTCAACCCCATTATACATCTTTTTCGAGAACATAAGGTTGATTATGAAAATAGGAACCTTGCCATCACCGTGTATACGACAGAAGCAGTTGGACAAAATAAATCAACTTTAAGATATGGAGACGATGTTGTAAAAAGAAGTGGGGATTAATACCCATAGTTCCCTATCATTTGTTAAATGAGCTCCGGGTAGGGTCTGATCGATTCTATTCGGCCCAACCACCTCTGCTGTTTCGTGTTGAATTGGCCTTCTTCCGGCAGCAGAGGTGTTTTTGTGGAGATAGCTATGGCTAAAACAAACCAGGAGCAGCCCGTCGCAACCGACGTGGTTCTGAAAATCGCCAAGGAGATCAGTGTCAAATTCATCGAGGTCGGGCGCCTGACTCCTGCTACGTTCGATGAGACCTTCAAGTCGATCTACCGGACCATTGAAGAGACCGTTAGAGACGATGACTGAGAGCCTGCTGGATCTCGATCCCAAGCTGAACTATTGCCCCGAGGGGGTTCGCACAATCCACATCATCGGTATCTGCGGAACCGCGATGGCGGCCCTGGCCGGTATGCTCAAACAGAGCGGATACCTGGTTTCCGGCTCGGACGCCCAGGTCTATCCGCCGATGTCCGAGTTTCTTGAGCAGATCGATGTCACCGTCACCTCAGGCTATCGAGGGGAAAACGTCCACCCGCGAACCGAGCTGGTCATCGTCGGCAACGTTATCAGCAGGCCCAACCCCGAGGCTCAGGAACTGGCCCGTCGCAAAATACCCTATCTGTCGATGCCCCAGGCAGTCAGTGCGTTCTATATCGCGGGTAAGAAATCGCTGGTTGTCACCGGCACCCACGGAAAGACCACGACCAGCTCGATGCTGGCCTCGGCGCTGTTTTCCGCAGGCGCTGACCCCGGCTTCATGATCGGCGGAATTGTTCAACAGTTTGGAGCCAACTACCGGATCGGTACTGGCTCCTGCTTTGTCACCGAAGGCGATGAATATGACACCGCATTCTTCGACAAAGAGTCGAAGTTTCTGCACTACCGCCCCGATATTGCAATCATCACATCACTTGAATTCGACCATGGTGATATCTTTTCCGACCTCGAACAGATCAAACGTTCTTTTAAAAAATTTGTGGCCCTGCTGCCGGAAAACGGCCTGATCATTGCCCACTGCGAAGATAGCAATGTGGCGGAAGTGGTTGCCGGCGCACCCTGCCGGGTGGAAAGCTACGGGGTGACCGAGACATCGGACTGGCGGATCTCCGAGCCGGAATTCAAACCGGCTATGTCCACCTTTGAACTCAACGGTCCGGCCATCTCTCCGATAACGCTGTCGATCATGCAGACGGGACTGTACAATTGCCTTAATGCTGCCGCCGTTGCAGCGGTGATGCACCACCTTGGCTTTAGCCCGAGCCAGATCGGAGAGGGCCTTCATTCATTTAGGGGGGTGAAGCGCCGTCAGGAGGTTCGCGGCGTGGTTAACGGGGTCACGGTGATCGATGACTTCGCCCATCACCCAACGGCGGTACGAGCCACCTTGAAAGGACTCAAAGAAAGTCACCCGGACAACCGTCTTATCGCCGTTTTTGAACCCCGCACCAACACGTCGAGGCGCTCGCTGTTTCAACAGGACTATGCGGCCTCATTTAACGATGCCGATATATCCCTGATCAAAGAAGTGGGAACCGATAAGCCGGTCGACGGCGATGACTTTTTTTCATCATCGGTGCTGGCCGACGATTTACGAAACCAGGGCTGCAGCGCTGAGGCTTTCGATGAAACCGGCCAGATCATCGAACGGCTGGCAGACATCGCCCGTGCCGGTGATATCGTTGCGATTCTTTCAAACGGCGGTTTCGACAACATTCACCAGCGGCTCATCGAACGGTTGGAGAACGGGCTCCCGCTCAGTCAAAATAATCGTCCAAACCTTCGCGCAGCTCTTTGGCCTTGGCCGGATAATCGGCACTGTTCGTTCCCGGTTCGCGCCAGCAGTTCGATCACTTTGGCCTGTTCCGCACTCTTCTCAAGTCCAAGATTGAGCAGCGCCCCTTTTGTCGTATGGGCGCTTTTGCCAAGCAGTTCCAGGTCGCCCGCCGCAGCTGCCGCCTCGAGGTCGACCAGATAGCCGCTCAAGGTTTTCAGAAAAAGCGGCAGCAGATCTTCGATCTGTTCGATCGACAGGCCGAACTGGTGCTGCAGGTGCTCCTTGATTGCCTGACGTTTATTCGGGCTGGCCATATGACATATCGAACCGAAAGGTATAGTTGATAAGCGGACAGCTGATGCTTGCCGATTATCGTGTCTTTTGTTTATGGTATATCAATGCGCAGGTAAATGGAAATCAATCTGAACAGATCCATTTCCCCTTCTTCATGTCAGACATAGATAAAAAGGTTTTAGAAACCATAGAAACACATCGGCTTCTGACCGGCAAAGATCACGTTCTCGCCGCCGTGTCCGGCGGTCCCGACTCGATCTGTCTGCTGCTGCTTCTCAGGCAGCTCTTTGCCGGGATCACTCTCACTGCGGCCTATATCGACCACAATCTTCGACCAGACGAAAGCCCTGCAGAAAAAGAACTGATTGAAGATCTTTGCAGCCGCCTTGGGGCCGGATTTGCCACCGAATCGATCGACATCCCCGGTGAGCATGGTCGCAGCGGAGAATCGATCGAAGCCTGTGCTCGCCGCCTTCGTTTTCAGGCTTTAGGTCGGATTAGTCAAACGCTGCAGGCGGATTGCATAGCGGTGGGCCACACGGCCGATGACCAGGTCGAGGAGGTGTTGCTCAGACTGATTCGGGGCAGCGGGCTGAAGGGGCTTTCCGGCATGGACTATCGAAACGGTTCGGTAATCAGGCCGCTGCTCGATATCGGCAAAGAACATGTTTTGTCTCACCTGGCCAGGCACGGCTGCTCCTACTGTGAAGATTCCTCGAATCAATCGGACCGCTTTCTGCGCAACCGCATCAGGCTCGAGCTTCTGCCGATGCTGGAGTCGAGGTTCAACCCCTCGATCAGAAAAACCGTTATCAATACCGCGAACCGGCTGGGGCTTGAAGAAAGTTATATGAGCCTGCAGACTGATCATCTCTACGGGGATGTTGTCGGTTCTGGAAATGATAATATGGAGCAGAAGGCTGAACAGAAAACGGTGGGATCGGCAGCGCTGGCCGGCGCTCACCCGGCGCTTCGCAGAAGGGTAATCGAGCGTATCTGCTGGGAGCTGGACTGCCGCCCGGACCACCGGAAAATCGCTGCAATCGATCAGATGCTCTGCCGGGGGATCACCGGGACCGAGCTGCACCTGCCGGACAGGCTCAGGGTCGTAAAGCAGGACGATTCTCTGTTGTTCGCCCGGATTGCAGAACAGCGCAGCAGCCGGGACCGTTTTGTTGAGCCTGTTGCAGTCGATGTACAAATCACCGCCCCCGGCGAATTTTTGCTCCGCGAGCTCGGGTTAACCGTAACTATAGAAGTAATCGAGCGGCGCCTCGAACCTGGGCCCGGTGTCAACGTGCTGGATGCCGAGCTGCTGTCATTTCCGCTCAGGCTTCGCTCACCGCAGCCGGGAGACCGTTTCACCCCTTTCGGCTCATCCGGCAGTAAAAAGGTTGCCCGTTTTTTAGGAGACAAAAAAGTACCCGCCCACAGACGTGGACGCTACCCGGTTCTGGAGTGCAGCGAAGGTATTGTCTGCGTGGCCGGTCTGGAAATCGATGATCGCTACCGGGTCACCGGGCAGACGCAGAGATCAGTCCGCATCGAAATCGTCGACAATCAGTTCTGACCGCGCAGTTTGCGGACATCACCGACGCGGATGGTCAGCTTGATGCGGTCGAAATATTCGAGGATGGGTATCGAGAACTTCCTGGTCAAACCGCTCAAGGTTTTGAACCGGGGTGCATCGATCTCCCCTTCCCGTTTGATAAAGTCAACGACGTCGCCCTGCAGCTTCTGCAGCGATTGTGCAGAGAAATAGAGGGACTCACTTATTTTCACCAGCTCTCCTTCTTTGAGCAGCAGCGACAGCACCTCTTTGACCAGCCGTTCGGGATAGGCGTCGAAGCGGGCCATGGTCTCCTTCAGTGTCGGAGCGGTAAGTCCTTTGTCACGATACCAGGCCGCCAGATCACGCTGGAGCTGCTGTTCGTCTGCCTTCAGCGCCACCTCATGGCCGGCCATGCGGATCACCGACTCTTCCTGAACGACGATATTCTTGCGGAGCAGATCGTTGAGGCAATAGTTGAACACCTTCGGTTCGACGAACTGCTTGAAACCGGAGCGGACCTCTTCTTTGGACAGCCCGTTTTTCAGCGGATTGCTCTGATGGTAGGCTTTCAGGTAGGAGACGATACCGTCCATCACATCTTCGGCAATAGAGGTATCGACAAAGCGCCTGGTGGCTGAGTCGACGACCACCATCTGTTTGGTCGACAAGGGAATATTGAGAATCTTATCGAGATGCTTGCCAAAGACACCGAGCCTGACGGAAAGATCTTCAGCGCTGAGGCCGGCCATTCCCGACTCCTTGAGATGCAGCAGGCAGCGTTCCTCGGGGCTGCCGTTCAGCAGCGTCTCAAAAACAGACTCGTTATAGCTTTTGTCTTTTTCGGTCAGGCGTTTCCGCTTCTTCGGGGACAGGTTGCCAAGCACGGCGCCGCCGCCAATGGTGGCCACCGGTGAATAGCTCCTGATCACATAACGATCGCCCGGCCAGACCGCCGCCTCGGACTCGAGCAGGAGCTGCACCGGCGCTTCATCCCCGGGCTGCATCTCATCGCGGTCCAGCAGCGAGACCCGACCGATCAATTCGGCGGTGCCCAGGTGCACCCGGACACGGGCCCGGTGTTTCATAGGTCTGGAGGCGGAACGCAGGTAGGTGAATGAGCAGTCGAGCATGTAGCTTGGTTTGAGACTGCCGGCGCTGGCCAGGACCATGCCGCGCTCGATTTCTTCTTTTTCGGTGCCCTGCAGATTGATCGCCGTGCGGTGGCCGGCCTCGACCACCTCGACCGCTTCGGAATGCACCTGAATTCCGCGCACCTTGGCGATGCGCTCAGACGGATAGAGCTGCAGGTCATCACCGAGCGAGGTGCGGCCCGAGATCGATGTTCCGGTGACGACGGCGCCAAAGCCCTTCATCGCGAAAACCCGGTCGATCGGCAGTCTGAAAGGACCGAACACTTCATTGAAATGATGATTGACCACCATCCGGTCAATGGTCTTTACCACCTCATCGATGCCTTCTCCGGTCTGGGACGACACCGCCAGGATCGGGGCCTCCTCCAGAAAGCTGCCGACGCAGAATTCGCGGACCTCGTCGATCACCATCTCCAGCCATTCCTCATCGACCATATCTTTTTTGGTGACGACCACGAAACCGCGCTCCACCCCGAGCAGCCGGCAGATATCGAAATGTTCCCTGGTCTGCGGCATGATGCCTTCATCGGCGGCGATGACAAAGGCCAGCAGATCCATACCGGTTACCCCGGCGACCATGTTCTTGACGAATTTCTCGTGGCCGGGGACATCGACAATGCCGAGACGGTGACCACAGGGCAGATCGAGATAGGCAAAGCCGAGCTCGATGGTGATGCCGCGTTTCTTTTCCTCTTTCAGCCGGTCGGTCTCGATTCCGGTCAAGGCCCTGACAAAACTGGTTTTGCCGTGATCGACATGGCCGGCGGTGCCGAGGACAATTTCACGCATGCTGATTCATCCTCATCTGAGGTAGGGGTTGGAACGCCGTTCCTCTTCGATGGTCGAGCGGCTGCCGCCGTAGCCGTGACCCGGCCAGACCACGGTATCCGGGGGCAGAATCAGCAGTTTGTTCTGAATCGAGCGGATCAGTTCCGGGTGCGAACCGCCGGGAAAATCGGTTCTGCCGATGCCGCCGACAAAAAGGGTGTCACCGGTGATCAGGTCGGGTTTGGAATAGAGACACATGCCCCCCGGCGTGTGACCGGGGGTGTGGATAACCTGCAGCGACACTTCTCCAAAAGTGATCGTGTCGCCGTCTTTGACGCGGATATCGGCCGGCGGGGATTCCTCCATGCCGAGCATCGAAAAGTAATTTTTCACCTGGCTCTGGGAAAAAAAATCAGCGTCGGCCTCATGCATGACAATGGAGGCGCCGGTCGCATCCTTGATTTTCCGATTGCCGCAGACATGATCGGGGTGTCCGTGGGTGGCGATGATGTGGACGAGATCGAGTCCGGCTGCTGAAATCAAATCGAGCAGCCGCTGTTCGTCGCCGCCCGGATCGACAATCGCCGCTTTGGCGGTCTGCTCGCAGCTGAGAATGTAGCAGCACACGCCCATCATGCCAACCATCTGCTGTTCGACTTTCATAGGTACCTGCCTGATCCGAGGTTAATCGAAATCTAGTTCTTGTTGGTCTGACAGCCGCAGCCGCAATCTTTTTTATGCTCGCCGCCGGCTTTGAACATCGATATCGGCACCACCGCCGGAAGCCGCTTCTCGACCGCAGAGACGATCTTGCCGAAAGCAGCGGTCGCCGGGCTCTCTTCATCCGAGGAGAGATACGGCTTGCCGTCGTCTCCCGCCATGACGACTTTCGGGTCCATCGGCACTCTGCCCAAAAACGGCAGATCGAATTCACGCGCTATCTGCTCACCGCCGCCCGACTTGAAGATGTCGACCGTTTCGTTGCAGTGGGGGCAGACAAAACCGGACATGTTTTCGACGACGCCGACAATACTGACGTTGACCGTTTTGCAGAAATTGATCGATTTTCGGACATCGGCCAGGGCAACCTTCTGAGGCGTGGTAACCACGATGGCTTTGAGCAGCGGTATGGTCTGGGCAACGGAGAGCGGCTCATCACCGGTGCCGGGGGGGCATCGATGATCAGATAGTCCAGGTCTCCCCAGTTGAAATCGGCGACGAACTGGCGAATTGCCTGGATTTTCAGCGGTCCGCGCCAGATGATTGCCTCGTCGCGGTCCTTCATCATATATTCCAGCGACACCACCTTGAGATTGTCGTCATACTTCAGCGGCTCCACCAGGTCTTTTTCCGACGCAGGCGGCTCCAGCGTGCCGGTCATGTTGAGCATGCGGATCACGTCGGGACCATGGATATCGACGTCCATCAGACCGACCTTGTGGCCGTTCTTGGCCAGGCTCAGGGCCAGGTTGACCGACACGGTACTTTTGCCGACCCCGCCCTTGCCGCTCATGACCAGTATCTTGTTCTTTATTTTTCCCAGCGACCGGGTGATCGCGTTATCCTGCTGGGCCAGCATTGCCTGCTGGGCTTCATTGGATCCGCCGGATCCACCGCATGAGTGAGCCATGATATATCCTCCTGATTTCTCTTAACAACGCAGCCTATCTGAAAATCGCTGTCCCCGTCTGACAAAATCAGTGGAAGATCAGACGATTGTTTCGACAACCTGTGTCGCAGTTATTGTCTATATATTTCACCATCTGCTAAAGCCGAAAAGGTCTCCATAGCAGCAGATAAATCGACCTCACTACAGTAATGCCGCATCTTTTTATTGCAATCATTTTCCCAACCCGGACAGAGCTTGCGCAGCGGTTTATTCTTTTCCCTGAGCCCCGCACAGAACCGGCTTTTTATTGCGTTATGGTCCCAGAGTCCGTAATATGGAAAGTTGACCTGAATCATCTGCCGCGGTATCAATGAGAGCCGATATCATCTCGATCAATCGCGGCCGGATCAATTGAACACGAAGGACGTCTTATGCTTGGCTGGTTCAAGAAAAAAAAGAAAAAGGACACTGAAGTAACAGAGACAATGGATACGCCGGCTCAGCCGGAAGATTCCGTCGAAGCTGAAGCAGATGCTGCGCCGGCCGAAGCAGATCCACCAACACACGCACCTGCTGCCGAGACTGAGTCTCGCCCCGCGGCAGAGGAAGTGATGCTGCCGGCCGAAGAACCGGTCCCGGAGTCTGCTGGTCTGCCCCCTGCGGAACCGATGCAGGAGAAGGTGTCCGGCCCCGAAAAACCGGTATCGATGTTCAAACGCCTATCCGAGCGTTTGTCCAGAACCCGGGAGACGTTCACCATCCGGATGGATGAGCTCTTTCTCGGCAAAAAGGAGATCGATGCAGAACTGTTCGACGAACTCGAAGAGATCCTGGTTACCGCCGACCTTGGGATTGCCACGACCCAGGAGCTGCTCGAACAGGCCCGCAAAAGAATTAAACGGGACAATCTCTCCGACCCCCAGGCGCTGAAACAGATTATCAAAGAGCAGCTGAAATCATACATCAGCGGCGACGGCCGCCCGCAGGAACTGAGCCTGCCGGAGGGCGAGCCGTTCATCATCATGGTGGTCGGTGTCAACGGCGTCGGTAAAACGACGACGATCGGCAAAATCACCCGTAAATTTCTGCTGGCGAATCGCTCCGTTCTGCTCGTCGCAGCCGACACCTTCAGGGCCGCCGCCGTCTCCCAGCTGAAAATATGGGGAGAGCGCAATGACGTTCGGGTTATTGCCCAGCATGAAGGCGCCGATCCTTCCGCCGTGGTGTACGATGCGCTGGATGTGGCGAAAAACAAGGGCTACGACGTGGTGCTGGTCGATACCGCCGGACGCCTGCATACCAAGGTCAATCTGATGGAGGAGCTGAAGAAGATCAAACGGGTCATGGACAAGCAGATCCCCGGCGCCCCCCAGGAAATTTTACTGGTCATCGATGCGACCACCGGCCAGAACGGGATCTCCCAGGCCAAACTGTTCAACGAAGCGGTTGGGGTAACCGGCATCGCCCTGACGAAACTTGACGGAACCGCCAAAGGGGGAATCGTCGCCAACATTACCCGGGAACTGGACCTGCCGATTCGTTTCATCGGCGTCGGCGAGCAGCTGGACGACCTCCGGGATTTCGATGCAGACGAATTCATCGAGGCCCTTTTTGTCAGCGATTGATGCACCATTCACAAGACAACACCGAAGATTATCAACCTGAAAGGTAATTCATGAGATATCAGTATCAACAGTCAGGACCGGGCTGCGGCGGCTGCCTGGTTATCGGCTGCCTTGTTGCGCTGGTGACCGGTGGTTTCTCCGGACTGACCAGTTTCCTGGGTTTTATTTTCTACGCCGGTCTGATGTTCGTCCTGGTCGCCATGGCCCTCTTCTTCGGCTTTCAGTTCTGGCTGCAGCGTCAGGTCGCCAGCTATGCGTCGACCCAGAGCGAGAGCCACAACCGTTTCGTCTGGCTGCTGGTTCATATCCTGGTGAAAATCGCCCAGCTCGACGACCACGTCACCAGAGACGAAGTCCAGACCATCCAGCGCTTCTTTCAGTACAACCTGCACTACAACCAGACCAAAATGGCCTGGGTGAAGAATCTGATCAAGGAAGCAACCGAGTCGACCGAGACGCTCGAGTCGATGCTCGAGGAGTTCAAACGCACCTTTGCCTATGAGCCGCGCCTGATTCTGCTCGAACTGATTTTTCAGATCGTCTACACCAAGGACCCGGTCCCTCAGAACGAACTGGAAAAAGCCCGCTCGATAGCATCCTTTTTAGAAATTTCCCAATACGATCTGCGCACCATCGAAGCGAAGTACACCTACCATCGACAGCGGCAAACCGCCGAGGCGCGGGAAAACGATACACACTATTATGCGGTACTCGGGCTCGAGCCCGGAGCCGACATGGCGACGATTAAAAAATCGTACCGGCAGCTCAGCATGAAATATCACCCGGACAAGGTCAGCCACCTCGGTGAGGAGTTTCAACAGGTGGCCGAAGAGAAGATGAAAGAAATCAACGCCGCCTATGATTTTTTCAAACGCAAATTCGGCTCATAGACAAGAGCGATAGTCTTTAGCGCTGAGATCAATCAAAAAGGAACAAAGAACGATAGAGGGAATATCATGGCCGTTTCAGAGAAAATGAAAAACTTCAGTGAGAAATCTTCCTGGATCAGAAAAATGTTCGAAGAAGGCGCCCGGCTCAAAGCCGAATACGGCGCCGACAAAATCTTCGACTTCAGTCTCGGCAACCCCGATGTTCCGCCGCCGCCCAAATTCCGCACGCTTCTCGCCGAAGCCGCAGCAGAAGATCTGCCCGGACAGCATTCCTATATGCCCAACGGCGGTCTTCCCTGGGTAAGAGAAGCGATCGCCGCCCGTATGTCGGCCGAACAGGGAGTTACCGTCAACAGCGGCGACATGCTGATGAGCTGCGGGGCGGCGGGTGCCATCAACGTGGTGATGAAGGCGCTGCTCAACCCCGGTGAAGAGGTCATTTTACTGGCGCCCTACTTCGTCGAGTACAGTTTCTATGTCGACAATCACGGCGGCGTCGGCAAAGTCGTCAATACCGACGAGGAATTCAACATCGATCTTGGTGCCATCGACAAGGCACTGAGTCCAAAAACCAAGGCACTGATCATCAATTCCCCGAACAATCCGACCGGGCAGCTCTATCCGGCGGAAACGATCGCTGCTCTTGGCCGGCTGCTCGAAGAGGCCTCCCAGCGATTTGGGACAACAATCTACCTGATCTCGGATGAGCCATACCGCAAAATCATTTTCGATGATTACGAAGTACCCTCGATTTTTGCACACGTGCGCAACAGCATCGTTCTCTCATCCTTTTCGAAAGACCTCTCACTGCCCGGCGAGCGGATCGGTTATCTTGCCGTCCACCCGGAAGCCGACGACAAGAAGGCGCTGCTCGATGCAATGACGCTGGCCACCCGGATTCTTGGGTTCGTCAACGCCCCGGCGCTGATTCAGCGTGTCGTGGCCGGTCTCCAGGAGACGACGGTGGACAACTCGATTTATGCACGAAGACGGGAGCTGTTCTGCTCGGTTCTGGAACAGGCCGGCTATGAATTCATCAAACCAAAAGGCGCCTTCTACCTGTTTCCGAAAGCTCCGATCGATGACGACGCAGCCTTCTGCTCGATGCTTCAGCAGCAGAAAATCCTGGCCGTACCCGGACGCGGATTCGGTACCCCGGGCTATTTCAGGCTGGCGTTCTGCACCGACGAGAGCTATATCGCCAGATCCGCCGAGGGTTTCGCGGCGGCCATGAAAGAAGCGGCAAGGTAAAGGGTGAACCAGCCGCGTTCAGGAGCGGCGGCTGCGCTGCTCCTTCTTGTCCTTGAAAATCAAGCGGATCGGCACCCGGTCCAGGTCGAGACCGTCGCGAAAGCGATTGGTCATGTAGCGCTGATAGGAAAAGTGCACCCCCTTGTAACTGTTGGTCATGATCACAAAGGTCGGGGGAGCCGTTTTTATCTGCGAGGTGTAGTAGAGTTTCAAACGCTTGTTCTTGTAAATCGGCGGCGAATGGTTTTCGACCGCATCGGCCAGCAGCCGGTTCAGGGCTGAAGTTGGAAAGGTTGCGGTAAACTGACGATAGACCGAGCCGACCGCCGGAAAGAGGCGTTTAAAACCATAACCGGTCAGCGCCGAGACATTGATCAGCGGGGCAAAACCGACAAACGGAACGGCCCGGGCGATTTCTTCCATGATCTGCTTCTGCCGCTTCTTATCGCCTGCCACCAGGTCCCACTTGTTGACCAGCAGGATCAACCCCCTGCCCTGTTCCTGGGTGTAGCCGATCACCTTGGCATCCTGCTCGGTGATACCTTCGGCGGCATCGATCAGCACCACCGCGATATCGCACCTGCTCAGCGCCGCCAGCGCCTTGAGAATACTGAATTTCTCCAGTTTCTCCCGGGTCTTGCCCTTGCGCCTGATACCGGCCGTGTCGATCAGCAGGTAATTGCGCCCCTTGTGACTCAGCAGGGTATCGACCGAATCCCTCGTCGTCCCCGATATCTCCGAGACCAGCATGCGCTCTTCACCGACGATTCGGTTGATCATCGACGATTTCCCCACGTTGGGGCGGCCCAGAAATGCAAGCCGCACCGTATCCTCGGGTATATCTGCCGCGGCGGAATCATCGGGAAGCGCCTCACAGAGCCCGTCCATCAGGGTGATGAACCCGTAACTGTGCTCGGCTGAGACGCTCCAGAGCTGATCGACACCTATCTCATAGAAGGGGATCAGCAATTCTTCTTCCTGCTCGGGGCCGTCTATTTTATTGACCACATAAAATACCGTTTTGTCCACTCTTCTGAGCAGGCTGATCACTTCATAATCAGCCGGCATCAAGCCCTCCCTGGCGTCCATCAGAAAGAGGATGATGTCGGCCTCTTCAACCGCCGCCAGCGCCTGGCTGCGGATATCGCCGACCATCGCATCTTCGGGGTTGTCGTCGATGCCGCCGGTATCCACCAGAATAAAATGCTGATCCTTCCAGGTCACCCGATCGTACTGGCGGTCCCTGGTTACCCCCGGAGTCGGATCGACGATGGCCTTGCGCGACCGGGTAATCCGGTTGAACAGCGTCGATTTGCCGACATTGGGCCGGCCGACGAGCGCTACGATGGCGTGGGTTCGATCATTCATGGGCCAGGTTCGAGCCTCTGTAGGGTGGTGCAAACTCCTGGTGCTGATCCAGCGGCTGTCCACCACCGCCAAAGCGGTTGCGAAAGAGCCGGATCGATTCAGCTACTGTTTTGCGCATCAACGAGAAATCTGCAAAAAGCGGATCACTGAGCCGGTTCTCCAGCATGATCAGTGAAGGCAGCAGGAATTGGCTGAAAAAAGGTTTTCTTTTTTTGCCCGATAAAAATGCAAAGGCTCCGATTATCTGCAAATTACGCTGTACGGCAAGGTAGGGATATGATCGTTCGATCTTGCCGGTGTCGATACCGATCAGCTTATCTATCCCGCCCAGGTAATAGTCAAGCAGCTCTTTTTGCAGACGCGTCGATAAACAGACGTACGGATCGATCAGCAGCGAAGCAATATCATATCCGGGCGGCCCGAATCTGCCGGCCTGAAAGTCGATCACCCGAATCTGACCATCTTTGATCATGATGTTGCGGGACTGAAAGTCCCGATGCAGAAAAAGCGGCTCGAAATAGTCTATAGCCCGCTCGGAAAAGGCCTTGAATTCCTCGCGCAGACCGTCGACTTCTTCCTGGTAGAGGGTGTCTTTCCAGAAGGCCTCGTAGAAGTAGCCCGATTCACGCTCGGTCATTACCTTCAGGTCATAGATCTCGGTGTCGCAGCACCAGTTCTGATCGAAATCGACCGCACCGTCCACCTGCATGCGAATGAGCGTATCGATCGCCAGCTGGTAGAGCCTGATACGTTCGCCCCTGCCTGCAGTTTCGAGCATGCCGTGCAGGCGCTGGTCACCAAGATCTTCAAATATAATCAGCCGGTGAATGCTGTCTGCTGCCAGCACCGCTGGAACCGGAACGCCCTTGCGGTTCAGGTGACGGCCGATGGCCAGCGAGGCGCGGAACTCCTGGTAATCATGCTCGCTCGCAGAACCAGGAAGAACGGCAAGGCCGCAGGGAGCGGAATCGCAGAACAAACGGATGAAGCGCCGCGAAGATCCATCGCCGAACAGCGGTTGAAAATCGACCCGCCCTTTATACGTTTGAGTATCAAGGCCGGCGACGATATCATTGTGGCCGAGCAGATCGACAATGATCCGTTCGATTTCAGTTTCAAGCATAACAGTAGTGGTTCAGATAAAGCGTAGCGGACCTGCAGTCAGCCCTAAATAATAATTTGGTCGGTGAACTCAGCACCCGGCATAACCTGCGCTCCATCCCAGACCACGCAGCGTTTCAGTTTCGCTCCGGCCCCGATCTGCGCCTTGCCGATGCAGGCCCAATCCTCGACGATCAGATCTTCAGAGCAATCCGCCTGAGCATCGATCAACACGTTGGCGGCCGGATCACCAAATTCAGGCCAGCGATCAACTTCGCCAAGGAGCAGCCTGGCATGAAGGGCGAGGTAATCCTCAGGGCTTCCCATATCCGTCCAGCCGCAGTCTGCAACCTCTTTGGCATAGATCCTCCTGCCCGATGGTAGTAGACTACGATAATACGCAATGATGCATGTCGCCGTTTCTTTTTTAATCGGCTCGAGAAGGGCTGGTTCGACCACCTGGATACCGGTATATGCAAGGGTTTTAGGTGCCGCGCCAACCGGGACAACCGGCCCTCTGTTATCAAAAGCGACGATACGCCCGTCTTCGACAATGACCTTGTTGAACCGGGGAAATTCATGAAGAATCATGGTTACGTCGTTATCCGAGCCCAGGTGTGAGCGGTATGTTTCACCAAGGTCGATGGTGTGGTAAATATCGCCGTTGACAACAAGCAGCGGCTGATCATCGATTTTATCGAGCGCGGCGCGGAGCCCGCCGCCGGTGCCCAGAATCTGTTCCTCGCGCTGAATGATAACGCCCGGTATATCTGCAAAAACGGCTTCGATCTGCCCGGCCAGATGATGGCAATTGATGATGATTTTTGAAAAACCGCCGGCTTTCAGCCGCTGTACAGCGGTGCTGAGCAGCGGTCTATTCAGTACCGGGAAAAGCGGTTTGGGACGAAAAAGCGAGTAGGGTCTGAGCCTGGTTCCGAAACCGGCTGCGAGTATCATTGCCTGCATCGAGGTCTGCTCAGTTGTCGGTTCGCTGCAGCGTGCGCCGATATCTGTATGCTGTTCTTCAGCAGCACCATTCAATAATCCAGGCGGCCGTCTGAGAGCTCTTCGACACCGATCACGACGATACCGGCCCGGTTTGCAGCAGCGACCATCTTGTCGCGGTCGAAAAGCAGGGACTGGCCCGCCTCGACGGCCAGAACGGCAGCCTTCACCTGGAGCATTGATTCGATGGTTGTGATCCCGGTGGCAGGCAGGTCGAACCTGAAGTCCTGGTTTGGTTTGCGCAGCTTGACAATCACCGCCTGCTCTTTTGCCAGGCTGCCGCCGCGAAGAATCGTGGCGTCGGTACCCTCGATCGCCTCGACGGCCATCACCGAGCAGTCCCTGACCACCACGCACTGGCCGATATCGAGGCTGCCGATTGCCCGGGCATGGTGCCAGCCGAAGTCGATATCGAGACGCTGCCCCCTGGTCGGTTTTTTGCGGGTCAGAACCCCTTTGGGAAAGAGCAGGTGCTCGAGGTAGAGGGTCGATTCCAGCACCCTGATGCCTTCATCTTCGAGCGCTCCGGCCACGGCTCTTAAAATCGCGTCATCCTGGCGGTTGTCAATCCTGTTCCAAAGGGTGAGACCCTTGATGTCGGGCAGCACATCCCTGAATATCTGAGTCTTGGTAATAGCACCCAGAAACACCGTCTCCTCGACCCCGTTTGTTTTGAAGAACTTGATGATTTTTCCGAGCTGACCAAGTTTTACCCAGCAGGAATGATCGGCTCCATCGGCGACCGCACTATCAGTCTCGCTGCGGTGGGCGGCTACATAGACGGTGCGGCCGGCTTTACGGGCCGCTTCGATGAAGAGCAGTGGAAATTGACCGCCGCCTGCGATAATACCTATCTTGTCAGACATGTTTTTATTCTTCAGCGCGTCTGACAACGCCGCGTTTCGAGCTCTCAAAGAAATCGACCATGTGCTGCACCTCGGGACAGTCGGGGTATTCTTTCCTGGCCATGTCCAGTGCATCTTTGAGCAGCAGGTTCGGCGAGCGATAGATAATCCTGAAAATCGCATCGAGATTGTGAATCACTTCCCGGGAAAAACCGTTGCGGCGCAGTCCCACCTTGTTGATACCCGACACCCTCGTCCGGTCACGGATACCGGCGACGATCACATAGGGCGGCACATCGTGGCCAAGTCCCGACACCCCGCCGATATAAGACAGCGTTCCGACCCGGCAGAATTGATGGACAGCCACCAGACCGCCGATCGCGGCCCGCTCGCCGACGTGGACATGGCCGGCAAGCGTTGCCACATTGGCCATGATCACATGATCACCGATCCGGCAGTCATGGGCAATATGGATATAGGCCATCAGCAGACAGTTGCTGCCGATCACCGTTTTCCCGGAGCCGCTCGGTGTGCCCCGGTGAATCGAGGCGTACTCCCTGATCTGGTTGTCATCACCAACGATCAGCTCCGTCGGCTCGCCACGATAGCTGAGATCCTGAGGTGCGCCGCCAACCGTTGCGAAACTGCCGATCAGGTTGCGTTTGCCGATTGTCGTCGGCCCATTGACCACCGCATGGGCCTGGACAACCGTTTCGGCACCGATGTTGACATCGGCCCCGATCACCGCATACGGACCGATGTCGACCGACGAGTCGAGCTGGGCGGTTGGATCGACAACCGCGGTCTGATGTATTGCCATCTTTTAATTACCTTTGGGGGTGAAATAAGAGCTACAGTTATACGAAGCTGGCCATTAACTGAGCCTCGGTGACCAGTTGATCACCCACGTAGGCCTGAGCCTTCATGACCATCATCAATCGTTTATACTTGAGCAGTTCCAGCCGGTACTCGATCTGGTCGCCGGGCACCACCGGTTTGCGAAAACGTGCCTTGTCTATACCGGCGAAATAGACGAGCCGCTCACCGATCATCTCGGGCACCGAATAGAACGCCATGCAGCCGCCGGTCTGGGCCAGGCCTTCGAGGATGAGAACGCCGGGGAATATCGGTCGTTCGGGGAAATGCCCCTGGAAAAACGGTTCGTTGACCGTAACGTTTTTTATACCGACAACACTGGTGCTGGGAATCAGAGAGGTGATTCTGTCAACCATCAAAAACGGATAGCGATGCGGCAGCAGCCGCATGATCTCCTGAATATCGACCGGTTGCTTTTTGACGATATCTTCCATCTCTTATTCCTCCTCTCTATCGGTATCACCCTGCTTTTCCAGACGGGCCAGATCTTTTTTGATTTTTCTGACATCCTTGCGCAGTTCGGGAAGCCGGCTGAACGCGGTCACCGCCTTGAACCACTGTCCGCCGTCGATTGCCGGAATTCCGGCCAGTCTCGAACCCGGCGGATGGTCGCCATGCAGGGCGGAGAATCCGGCAACCATGGTACCGTCTCCGATTGTCTGATGGCCGGCAGCCGAGGCCTTTCCGCCAAGAACTACGTTTCTGCCAAGCGTCGTCGAACCGGACAGACCGACCTGGGCAACGAGCAGCGAGTTCTCGCCAACGACCACGTTATGACCGACCTGAACCAGGTTGTCTATTTTTGTACCCGATTTAATCCAGGTTACCCCGAACGTCGCCCGATCAATACAGCAGTTGGCCCCGATCTCGACATCATCTTCGATGCGCACCGTTCCCAGCTGCGGGCGCTTGACATGAAAACCACGCTTGTCGGTGGCATAGCCGTAACCGTCAGCACCAATTACGCTGCCCGCGTGGACCACGACCCGCTCACCGAGTACACACTGATATTCGATCGTCACGTTGGCCCTGATCCGGCAATCAGCGCCGATTACCACATCTTCACCGATAACCACACCGGCCCCGATTTCAACCCGCGGGCCGATTTTAGCCCGGTCGCCGATTACCGCATGAGGACCGATACTGACTTCTTCCGAAATTTGGCAATCACTGCCGACCACCGCACTGGCATGTATACCCCGGGCCCTGAACGGCTGCTCCAAAAAATAATTCTGGATTATCGCCGAAGCCAGATAAGCGTCATCGACGCTGATGATATCTGCACTGTCCACTTCGATCTCTTTGCCGACCACAAACGCAGCGGCACTTGACTGTTCGAGCTGTTCGAGGTAGCGCGGGTTGACGATAAAGCTGATCTCGCCGGGTCCGGCACCGTCGAGTGAGCCGAAACCGCTGATCTCGAGTTTTCCGTTTCCTGCGACCGAACCGTCGACCATGGCGGCAAGTTGCTCAAGGGTGATCGTCTTTTTCATGGGCATCGTGGATGTAGTTATGGGCTGAACCTAAGCGTAGAGGAGAAAGCTCTTCCGCACTTCCAGAAAATCCTCCAGATCCTGCTGCCACTGCTTTTCGATTTCAGCAACCGGAACGCGTTCCTCGAGCTGTTTTCTCACCGCTCGATCACCAAGAATCAGGTCAATCGGCAGTTTTTCATATTCATATTCATAGGGCGGCTCCTTGTAACTGAAATCGTCCGGATAAAGATCAAAGGCAGCCTGGAGCAGCGCCAGACTCGTGCGATAAGGCCGATACGTGTGTTTGTCGAGCACATGGATCTGAAAACCGTGGCAGACCTGGCCGGCCCATTTTCCTGAAGTCGGCTGAAAAGTAGACGGCCGCAGCAGGCAGCCAGCATGGCTTCTGCCGTCGAGCCGGGCTGCAATATCGGCGATGTCCCAGTACGGCGCTCCGACCAGCTCGAACGGCAGCGTTGTCCCCCTTCCTTCAGAAACCTCGGTTCCTTCCCAGATGACCTGCCCGGGATAGACCAGTGCGGTGGCCAAGCCAGGCATGTTCGGGGATGGAAACACCCAATTCAGGCCGGTGTCATCGAAATACATCGAGCGCTGCCAGCCTGACATCGGGATAACGTCGAGTTCGGCCCCAAGAGAAAACGTTTCGTTGAAAAAATGCGCCAGCTCGCCAATAGTCATCCCATGGCGCATGGGTATCGGATAAAGGCCGACGAACGAGCGCAGCTCGTTTTTTAACAGGTTCCCCTCCACCAGGGCTCCGCCAATGGGGTTGGGACGGTCCAGGACAACCACCTTCTTACCATACGCAGCGGCCGCTTCGAGGCAGTAGGCCATCGTATAGATGAAGGTGTAAACGCGGGTGCCGACATCCATCAGGTCGACCAGCAGCAGATCGAGCTGATCGAACATCTCCGCTGTGGGTTTTCGATGCTCACCGTAGAGGCTGAACAGCGGCAGCCCGGTCGGGACGTCAATCCCATGATCCGACTCGATCATATTGTCCTGCTGCTCTGCAGCGAACCCATGCTGAGGCGAAAACAGGCAGCTCAGATTAACGCCCCGCTGCCTGAGCAGAAAGCGGCTGTGAACAAAACCGGTGCCGACCGAAGCATGATTGCAGAGCAGCCCGACCCGGCGTGTTTTCAACTCGGAGAGCAGTTGCGCTGGAATGGCTTCAACCCCGAGTATGGTCTTTGTCGGTTTCAACATCACGTCCCCGACTTACTCGACCGTAACACTCTTGGCCAGATTACGCGGCTGATCGACGTCGCAGCCCCGGCGGGCGGCAATCTCATAAGCCAGCAGCTGAGCGGGAATGGTATAGAGAATCGGGTTGATATCCTCGTGAACGGCCGGCAGATAGATAATATGTTCGGTGATTGTCTTCAGGTGCTCGTCGCCTTCGTTGCCGAGCAGTATGATCCTGCCCTGCCGGGCCTTGATCTCCTCGACATTGGAGATGCTCTTCTGGTAGACCGAGTCCTGCGGGGTTATCGCAAAAACCGGCATATCCTTGTCGATCAGAGCGATCGGCCCGTGCTTGAGTTCACCGGCGGCGTACCCTTCGGCGTGAATATAGGAGATCTCCTTTAGCTTCAGGGCGCCCTCGAGGGCAATCGGGAAATTGACTCCACGGCCGACGAAAAGAAAATCCCTGCAGTCATAAAACGTATCGATCAGTGTGCGGATCTGCTCCTGGACGCGGGGCAGTATATCCTCGACGGTCTGGGCGGAATCGATCAGATGCTGGCCCAGTTCCTTTCGTGCCTCGATACCGATACTGTTGCGCACCTGCGCCATATAGAGGGTAAAGAGAAACAGGGCGGCCAGCTGCGAGATGAAGGCCTTGGTCGAGGCGACGCCTATTTCCGGGCCGGCGTGGGTGTAGATCGTGCCGTGGGCTTCCCGGGTCATGGTTGAGCCGACGACGTTGCAGATGGTCAGCACCCGTGAGCCCATCTCGGCAGCCCGCCTGATACCGGCGAGTGTATCGGCGGTTTCCCCCGACTGTGAGATGGAAATGGTCAGAACCCGCTCGTCGACCAGCAGGTGCCGGTACCTGAATTCGGAGGCGATATCGACTTCGACCGGAATCCTGACATATTTCTCCAGCCAGTATTTAGCAACGAGAGCAGCGTGCCAGGAGGTTCCGCAGGCCACCAGAAAGATCCGTTCGATGGACCTCAGTTCTTCTTCTCCGAGATTGATTTCCGGCAAAACGATTTCACCGGTCTCCAGATTGATCCTGCCGCTCACCGTGTTGGTGATCGCCTGCGGCTGCTCGTAAATCTCTTTGAGCATGAAATGCTTGTAACCGGCCTTTTCGGCCATGGCCGCATTCCACTCGATGGTGGTGATCTTTTTTTCAAGTTCTTCGCCGCTGTCGAGCGAAACAATCCGGCGCTCACCGTCTGAAAGGATGGCCATCTCCCTGTCTTCTAGGAAAATGACCTGGTTGGTGTATGGCAGAACCGCGGGAATGTCGGAGGCGAGATAGGAACTGCCGCTGTCATCAGTGCCGAGCACCAGCGGACTGTGATTTCTGGCCGCCACCAGGGTGCCGGGAAAATCGGCCGACATGACGCCAAGCGCATAGGAGCCCTCGACCTGCTTCAGCGCTTCCTGGACGGCCGCAACCAGATCACCATCCAGATACTGCTCGATAAGATGAGCCAGCACCTCGGTGTCGGTTTCGGAGCTGAAGGCGTGCCCCTGGGCCTTGAGTTCTTCGCGCAGCGAGTGATAATTTTCGATGATACCATTGTGAACGACGACCAGCCGGCCGCTGCAGTCGGTGTGGGGATGTGCGTTCTTTTCAGTGGGTGCTCCGTGGGTAGCCCAGCGGGTATGCCCCAGGCCGCAGTGAGACGGTTCGGCAAGGGCCTCCTCGACTATGGCTTCGAGCTTGGACAGCTTCCCTTCACAGCGGAAGGTGTTAAGCTTCCCGTCCTTGAGATAGACGATTCCGGCGGAGTCATAGCCGCGATACTCCAGTTTTTTCAAGCCTTCGATCAATACCGGCACAACGCGGCGTTTACCGGCATAGCCTACGATCCCACACATGTTATACTCCTGCTGATATGATTACCGGAAAATGGTACGGAACGCACAAATCATGTAAGCGTGCAGATTAACATCACCAATTGATTGATTACGAGTTTTTTCTTTGCTCGGCGCTAAAAAATGGTTACCATTCCGAGCCTTGAGAAACCACAGGAAAACCTCCACTTTGCGAGCCGCTTATGGATCAAAAATCACGCCTGAAAGAAATCCTGCTAGAGAAATCGTATCGACACGGCAGCTTCACCCTGACGTCGGGCAAAACGTCCGATTTTTACATCGACGGCAAACAGACTACGCTTCATGCCGAAGGAGCCTATCTATGCGGTAAACTGCTGTTTGACCTGATCAGAGAGGAGCAGCCGAAAATTGATGCGGTCGGCGGCATGACCCTGGGTGCCGATCCGCTGGTATCCGCCGTTTCCATTGTCAGTTATCTCGAAAATGGTTCGCTCCCGGCCTTTATCGTTCGCAAGGAGGCCAAAGGCCACGGCACCGGCAACTATATCGAAGGGCTGAAGAACCTTGAAGAAGGCTGCAGGGTTGCCCTGGTCGAGGATGTCGTAACCACGGGAGGAACGCTTCTCAAGGTAATCGAACGGGTTGAAGAGGCAGGCTTTAGCATCGGCCTGGTGATGACGGTGGTCGATCGTCAGGAGGGTGGGGCCGAGACACTGGCGGCCGCCGGCTATCCGCTGAAAGCGCTGTTTACCCGGGAGTCGCTGCTGAAATGAGCATGCAATGTAAAAAATGCGGCGGAGATCTCGAAGTGCTGCGCAGATGCAGCGCGGTCAATATGCGCTGCAGTGAGTGCAGCAGCAGGTTTGCGATTCATGAGGTGATCGATCAGCTCGACGAGGAAACGGAAGCGCAGCTGGAACGCTACAACGCGATTATCTATGACTGATTCGCGGCGCTTATTTCGTGGCCCCGTACATACTGATAGAAAGCGTCAACAACGGTTTTTTTCCTGACATCCGATATGTGCTCATTTTTATAGACATTATGATAGAATTCATTATAGTTATAATAGGTGAACAGTGGTTTAAAACCAACTGATTCAGGATATTCAGGGGTATGAGCATGAGATCAGAGAGCATCTATCGGGAATTGAGCAGCGGGCTCGGTAAAACCTTTGTCTCCGAAAACGGTTTCGCGCCTATCACCTGCCCGAACTGCGGCCTGACCAAACAGGTTCCGGTTGCCGACTACTGCGGCACAAAGAACGTGATCAAGGTTCGCTGTAAATGTCAGAAGACCTTCAGTACGGAACTTGAATTCAGGCAGCATTACCGCAAGCCGACGGATCTGACAGGAAGGTACGATATCATCACGGACGCCGGCGGCGGCCGGGCAATCATCAAGGATCTGTCCAAGAACGGGGCCAGCTTCATGGTCTCGGGAATTCACAGCGTCAGGGTCGGCCATAAAATTTTGATCGACTTCACCCTCGACAATCAGAAGCAGACACCGCTCAGGAAAAGAGCCGTGGTCCGCTCGGTGAACAAAAACCGGATCGGCTGCGAGTTCAAAAAAGATCTGGCATTTGAAAAAGACCTCGGTTTCTACCTGAGATCCTGATCTCGTTACCGTTCGGTTCTCTAACCGGCAGCGATCAGTTTTCGCATCAGCTGCTGGGCTCTTTCCAGAAACGGCCGAAACGTCTCCTTATCAAGCGCGCTCATAACGATTCCCTCTGAACCTGCCGTCTCGTACCTGGCGGAATCATCGCCGAGCAGATCCACTTTGTTGAACACCTTCAGGCACGGGATCCTATTGAGTTCCAATTCCTCCAGAAGCTGATCGACGACCGCCATGTGATGACGATAGTCGGGGTTGGAAATATCGATGACATGCACCAGCAGATCCGCCTCCTCTAGTTCTTCAAGGGTTGCCATAAACGCCTGCAGCAGGTCTTTGGGCAGATTTTCTATAAACCCCACCGTATCGGTGATAATGACTTCGATCTCCTGGGGAAAACGCAGCCGTCTGCTGGTCGGGTCAAGGGTGGCGAAGAGTTTGTCCTCGGCATTGATGGAACTGTCGGTCAGCGAATTGAGCAGCGTCGACTTGCCGGCGTTGGTATAGCCGACCAGAGAAATTACCGGCACATCCTTTTTCCGCCGTTTGGCCCTGCGTCGATAACGCTCCCGCCCCACAGCCTTGAGTTCTTTTGCCAGCCGCGACAAACGATCATTGATGCGGCGCCGGTCGATTTCAAGCTTGGTCTCGCCCGGCCCGCGGGCGCCGATACCGCCGGTCAGCCGTGACAGTGCATCGTCGCGTGAAGACAGGCGCGGCAGCATATATTTGAGCTGGGCCATCTCCACCTGCAGTTTGCCTTCCCTGCTCATGGCGCGATGGGCGAAGATATCTAAAATCAGCTGGGTCCGGTCAATGACCCTTAGATCGGTGAAATCGGTGATCGAACGGATCTGAGACGGGTTCAGTTCCTGGTTGAAGATCAGCAGGTTGGCATCGAGCCGCAGGGCGTTGATGACGATCTCCGTCAGTTTACCTCTGCCGAGGATAAAACGGGGATTGATTTTTCTGCGCCGCTGCAGCACGTCATCGAGGACGACAATCTCATCCGAGCGGGCCAGCTCCCGCAGTTCAGCAAGCGATGCCTCCGCCTGCAGACGCGGCTGGGTGGTTACACTCACCAAAATGGCACGGTCGAGGCTCCGGTCAAGCTGGGCTGTCTGGCGCCTGCGGGAAAATTCCTCCTCGAGCGCCTGGACCATGTCATCGAAATTTTCCGGCTGAGCGGCAGGATGCACGGGCTCCAGAAACGTCCACATCTGGCCGTCCTCGTCAAAGGGCAGCAAATGAGCTGAATAGAGGTTTTCGGGCAGACCGTCACTGGTAATTTTTAATGCGGAAATGAGATCGAGCCTGAGAAAAAGCAAATCCATCAGGTCGTCGTCGCTGAGATCCTCGCCACCCGGATGGGTATGAACCAGCCGCAGCCCCCTGAGCCTGCCGCCTGAGGCCCGTATCTGGCTGAGCTTGGGGATCATCAGGCCGCTGTGGTCGCCGACGATGACATGCTCGATCTTGCCCGAGCGATGAATCAGCACACCGATCTGGCGATTCAGCTCGTGGGAAAGTTCACACAGGCTTCTGGCCATCTCGGGGCCGATGATAAGATCGCGCCTGACCCGGCGGCTGCCGATGCGCTCGAGCTGCCGGAGCTGATTCTTTTTCAGCCCGTCAGTATTTCCGCAGACCCTGCCGATGGTCAATCCCCCTCACGCTCTTCAGTGTCAACTGCTGCAGGCTCAGGCCAGCGGGCCAGAGCCATGGTATTGTCGGCATCGGGGCGCAGACAGATCGAGTTTTCGTTGTAGGATTTCCAGATCGGGTCATCATAACTGTCATGGCACCCGGCGCAGAGTCCGACCCGTAAAATCTTTTTCAATTCCTCGCCGCTGAAAGCCCGCAGATTTTCCCGTGAGCCGTGCTGCAGCTGGGTCCCGTCCAGAGCCACGAAACCGTCCATAGGCGGGGTCGGCCCGGCTTCGGTATCCAGGCCCTGATCAAGCGCTCTGAATGAAATCTGGTCATCGACGACAGACAGGGTGCCCTCGCCCAGGCCAACCGTTTTAGTGGACCCATGGCAGTCGTTGCAGGCCCTGCCTTTCTCCTGGGTGGTGTGGGGGTTGATTGCCGCCATGGTAAAGCGGTTGAAGGCATCTTCAAGTTCGCCATCATCATCGAACAGGGTAACGATATCCTGACATCCCGGCGTAACGATGACGATCTCGTCCTCCCAGACACCAAGCATCGGTTTTCGATAGCGGATATAGGAGCGCCCCTCTTCCCAGCGCCCCTCGGTCTGCTCGAGGCTCAGTTTATCCAGATGGGTCTGGGTTTTATCGCGCTTGGCATGGCAGCCGTAGCACTGCGGCACCCAGGTCGAGTGACAGGCCTCGCAGGTAACCCGTTTGTGGGGTTCAAAATCACAGGTACCCGCTTTCGGTACGTTGAGCTTGTAGCTTTTCTCATCGTTCTTGCCAATCAGCCGATACCCTTCCTCGCCCTTTTCGACATTGGTCAGCTCGTTATTCTTCCTGGTCAGGCCCGGCTCGGCCCGGTGACAGACCTCACAGGAAATCTCGAGCTGGTCCTCGTAGTGGGCGTAGCTGGTGCCGTCTCCCATCACTTCGTCCCTGGTATGGCAATCGATACAGGACATCCCGCGCCGATGATGGATGTCATCGGCCAGCTCGAGGTAGAAACGCTCGCCGGGCATCTGTTTCGAAGACAATGTGCCGGCCTCGTAAGGGGTGCCGTAGCCTTCCGACTCGAAAACGCCGATATAGGCCAGACCGATTCTGCCCGAGCGGTTGTGGCAGCGGATACAATTGGTGTCGGTGACGTTCTTCGTGATCAGCGGGTGGATTTTATCCTCATCCTTTTGTTCTGCCAGTTCTTCGTAATAAGCGTCACCCGATTCGGTGACCGGCGGGCGTTCGGAACCAGGCGGCATCATGTAGTGACAGGCAGAGCAGCCGCCGCCCTTGTCGTTGAAAAATGCGGGCGCTCCGGGAAGATCGTTTTTCTGCTTCCAGAGATGACAGGTAGCGCATAATTTGCGGTAATAATCGAGCGCCAGCGATGTTTCGCCGCTGTCGATCAGATCCTTGACCGTCAGCTCGGTGTCCTGGCTGTCGGTTTCACCCCAGTAATAGAGAAGGGTCCCGAGGATGCCCCGGTTGGTGGCCATCAGCGAGTTCTTCACCTTGTGGATATCGGCCGGATGGCAGCCTTCGACCGAGCAGGTCTTTTCGGCAATACCCAGATCTCCGGGGTTGTTGACGATACCCACGTGAGCCTTGTCTTTCTCTATGGCCAGCGGATCACCCAGGTGACACGGCGAGCAGCCGATCACCTTCACATCGTGGGCCGGATCGAGCTTCTCGGTGGTGTGGCAGTAAAGACACATATCCACCCGTCCCGAGCTGGTGATATGAATCTGTTCCGGGCGCTCGAGCCGATATTCCCGGTAGACAAGAACAGCGACCAGAACCACGAAACCGAGCACAGCAGCGCCGGCGGACAAAGATTTAAAAGAAGTCAGACGTTTCATCGACGGAAATCAGCCCCGATAGTTCTGCACATTCGGTAAGCGTCTACCGAATCCGAAGGCCTTGCTCGTCACCTTCAGTCCCATTGGAGCCTGTTTGCGCTTGTACTCGTTGAGCCTGATTCGGCGAACGATATCATCGACCACGTCGCGGTCAAAACCGCGACTCGATGATCTCCTCCCGGCCCCGCCCTTCCTCGAGGTAGAGTTCCAGGATCTGATCGAGCAGATCATAGGGTGGTAAATCGTCCTGGTCGAGCTGGTCCGGCTTCAGCTCTGCCGACGGCGGTTTTTCGATAATGCGTTCGGGAATAACAGCCCCGCTTCGATTGATGTAGCGTGCCAGTTCATAGACCAGCTGTTTTGGAACATCGGAGATCACCGCCAGGCCGCCGCTCATATCGCCATAGAGGGTGCAGTAGCCGACCGCCATCTCACTCTTGTTACCGGTGGTCAGCAGCAGATGGTCGAACTTGTTTGAAAGCGCCATCAGCAGGTTGCCCCGGATACGGGCCTGGATATTCTGTTCGGTGACATCTTCTTCCAGGTCGCCAAAGATCGGTCCCAGGGTAGTCAGAAACTGTTGAAAGAGATCACCGATGGGCAGAACTTCGAAGCGGCAGCCGCACCCCCGGGCCAGAGCCTGTGCATCTTCGAGGGATTCTTCAGAGCTGTAGGGTGAAGGCAGGGCAACACCGAGCACATGTTCGCTGCCAAGAGCGCGTACCGCCAGGGCGGCGGTCACCGCAGAATCGATGCCGCCGGACAAACCGATGACCGCTTTTGCAAAGCCGCTCTTGTGCAGGTAATCACGAACGCCCATGAGCAGTGCATCATGCACCCGCTCGATTTCCTCTAGATCGCGCGCGAGCACCATTTCAGCGTTCCAGTCAGCACTGTTGATGATGACCATGTCCTCCTCGAAACTCTTTGCAGCAGCGATCAGCCGTCCCTGGTGATCAAGGGCGAGGCTGGCGCCGTCGAAGAGCAGCGAATCCTGTCCGCCGACCTGGTTGATGTAGGCCACGGGGGTTTTAAACTGGTCGATCAGCGACGAGAAGATCGAATTTCTGAGCGCGGTTTTGCCGCGCTCAAACGGCGAAGCAGAAACATTGACGATCAGATCGATGGTTTTGTTGTCTGCGGCAGCAGTGCGAAACAGATGTTCCAGCGGACGCAGCTGATAATCCTGCACCGCATAATGCCAGATATCCTCACAGACACTGACGGCAATATTCAGATTACCACTGCGAAAAATTTCTCCCGGCTCACCGGGTTCAAAATAACGGTTCTCGTCGAAAACATCATATTCCGGCAGCAGCTGTTTCCTGGTGCGATGAACGATGCTGTTGTTGCGGGCGACCAGGACCGAATTGTAGAGCGGCTTGCCGGACGACTCCAGCCGTTTTTCAAAGCAGCCGAACATTACGTCCAGAGAAGGCAGTCGGCTCACCATGGCGGCAACGGCTTGTTCATGGTCCTCGACGAAGGAGTCACGCTCGAGAAGATCGAGCGGAGGGTAGCCGGAAACGGCCAGTTCGGGAAAAATGGCAAGCTCGCAGCCGGCCTTCATGGCCTGCTCCGCCGAACCAACGATCTTATCGCAATTATGCTGAAAATCTCCGATGATCGGATTTAATTGAATCAGCGCTATCTTCAACGGCAGCCTCCCGGCATGAGCGAAACACATAAACGACACAAACGTGTCGTCAAACGAGCACAAAACATAGCAGAATCGTGAAAAATTTCCACTAACCACTTACTGCTTATGGATTTTTATCGCTGATAGGTGCGCACCGCCCGGTTGTGATCCCGGAGGTTTTTGGAGAACTGGTGGGAACCGTCATTTTTTGAAACGAAATAGAGATACTCAGTATCAGCCGGGTTCAGAACCGCCTGCAGGGCATCACGCCCGGGGCTGGCGATAGGTCCCGGCGGCAGCCCCTCGATGTAATAGGTGTTATAGGGATTCTTACTCTTGAGATCATTTTTGGTGATGGTGCCGTCAAAGTCCTCGATCGCGTAAATCACCGTCGGATCGGACTGCAGCTTCATAGTGCGCTCGAGCCGGTTATGAAACACCGAGGCAATAAGGGGACGTTCTTCCACTTTACCGGTTTCCTTCTCGACGATCGAGGCCAGGGTAAAGGCTTCATGACGGCTCAATTTACTCATTCCCTGGTCAAGTTCTGACCAGACCGTAAGTGCACGCTGCACCAGCCGCTCGAGAAGCTTCTCCTCTTCCGGAGCCGGTTTTGTCATCAGGTAGGTATCGGGGTAGAGGTAGCCCTCGAGACTGTTGTGCGGCGCCAGTCCAAGAGATTCGATAAAGGCGGGATCACGCGCCAGCGCAAGAAAGCGCTCTTTGTCGGCCCAGCCTTGCTCTGCAAAAATGGCTGCTATTTCCTCGAGCTTGAGGCCTTCTGCTATGGTAATACGGTGGTCCAGCGGTTTTGCTGAAACGAGCTGGCGCAGCAGTTCAACCGGGGTCTGATTGGTGGCAAGGCGAAACTCGCCGGCCGGAAGCTTCGAGGAAACATCTAAAAATCTGGTCAGCAGCAGGAAACGAACATCTGCTTTCAACAGCCCGGCATCATCGAGCAGTCGAGCGATTTCTTCTACCGAAGAGCCTTGCCCGATAAATACGGTTGCCTCTGACTGTTCGACGCTCGGGCCAGGCGAATAGGCGTAGAGCGCAAACCAGCCGGCACCAGTTCCTGCCAGAATCACAAAAAAAAGAGACGTCAGCACGATCCAGCTGACGCCCCTCTTCTTGTCTTTGTCTGAACCAGCAGCTACCGGCGGTTCACAGCTTTCAGGGGCTGACACGTCTGTTCTTGGGGCTCCTGCCCTTCTGCGTTCGTGCCGCTCTGGTTGTCTTCTTGAAAGCCAGACCGATCACCTCGTCCATATCCTTGACCGGGTGAAACTTCATCTTCTTTCTGATGTTTTCCGGGATCTCGACCAGTTCCTTCTTATTCTGCTCGGGTATGATCACATGATGGATGCCGACCCGCAGCGCCGCCAGGGCCTTTTCCTTGAGTCCGCCAATGGGCAGCACCCTGCCCCTGAGTGTTACCTCGCCGGTCATCGCCACATCCCGTCTGACTTTCTGGTCCGATATCACCGAATAGAGCGCCGTTGCAATGGTGATACCGGCGGACGGCCCGTCTTTTGGGATGGCGCCGGCCGGAACGTGGATATGAATATCGGTCTGATCGAAGAACTCGTTCTTCACCTTCATATCTTTGGAGCGGCTGCGGCAGTAAGTCAGTGCCGCCTGGGCCGACTCCTTCATCACCGAACCGAGCTGACCGGTGAGGATCAGTTTGCCCTTGCCCGGCATCAGGTTGACCTCGATATGCAGGATCTCACCGCCGACCTCAGTCCAGGCCAGGCCGGTCACCAGACCGGGCTGATCGAGTGTTTCGATCTCCGATTCGGGGATAATCTTCGGCGGTCCGAGGTATTTGTCGAGATTACGGGTGGAGACCGAGTAGGGCCCCTTGCCCCCTTCGGCGATTTTGCGGGCGACCTTGCGGCAGATTTTGGAAATCTCCCGCTCGAGATTTCTCAACCCCGCCTCCTGGGTGTAGTGGGTGATAATCTTGGTGATGGTCGCATCCGAGATCTTCAGCTGGCTCTTTTTGATACCGTTCTCACCGATCTGCCGCGGCATCAGGTAGCGGTTGGCGATCACCAGTTTCTCCTCGAGCGTATAGCCGGACAGTCTGATCACCTCCATCCGGTCCATCAGCGGGCCGGGAATGGTGTCGGCCATATTTGCGGTGGTGATGAACATCACCCTGGAGAGATCAAACGGCAGATTCAGGTAGTGGTCCGAGAACTCGAAGTTCTGTTCGGGGTCGAGTACTTCGAGCAGGGCCGAAGAGGGGTCGCCCCGGTAGTCGGCGCCGACCTTGTCGATCTCGTCCATCATGAAGACCGGATTGTTTGATTTTACCGTCTTGAGCCCCTGAATGATCCGGCCGGGCATCGCCCCGATATACGTCCTGCGGTGACCACGGATTTCCGCCTCATCTTTCATGCCGCCAAGAGAAATCCGATGAAACTTGCGTCCCATGGCCCGGGCGATGGATTGGCCCAGCGAGGTCTTGCCGACGCCGGGAGGACCGACGAAACAGAGGATCGGCCCTTTGGTGGAACGGTTCAGTTTACGCACCGCGAGAAACTCGAGAATGCGCTCCTTGACCCGGTCGAGCCCGTAATGGTCCTCATCAAGTATTACTTTAGCCCGCTTCAGGTCAAGCAGGTCCTTGGTCCCTTTCTTCCACGGGACATCGAGAATCCAGTCGATGTAGGTACGGATGATGGTTGCCTCGGAGGAGTCCGGGTGCATCATCTCCATACGCCGAAGCTGTTTGCGTGTCTCTTTGCGGATCGGCTTCGGCATCTTGGTTTTTTTCAGCTTATCTTCGAGATCATCGATCTCCTGGCTGCGTTCGTCACCGTCGCCCAGTTCTTTCTGCAGCGCATGAAGCTGCTCGCGGAGAATGTATTCACGCTGGGACTTGCTCATCTCCTCCTTGGCTTCATTCTGGATTTTGGCCTGCACGGTGGACACTTCGAGTTCCTTGCTGAGCAAGGTGTTGACCAGGCGCAGCCGGCTGATCGGGTTGACTTCCTCGAGGATGGCCTGAGACTCCGGAATTTTCAGACGCAGGTTGGAGCCGATCAGATCGGCCAGCCGGCCGGGATCTTCGATATTGTTGATGATCATCATCAGGTCGGCGGACAGGATTCCGCGCAGCGACATGATTTTCTCGGTCTGTTCACGGACGGTACGCATCAGGGCTTCGACCTCTACATCTATCTCACCCGCTTCCTCATCCTCAACCACGTCGACTTTGACCTGGTAGCTCGGATCGGTGCGCACATACTCGCTCACCCGGGCCTTGGACATGGCCTGCACCAGCACCTTGAGACGGCCGTCGGGCAATTTCAAGGTCCGCATGATCATGCAGACCATACCGACCGAGTAGAGGTCGTCCGGGGCAGGATCGTCCTTGGTTGCGTCGCGCTGGGTTACCAGCATCAGCAGCTTGTCGTTGCTGAGTGCCTCGTTGACGGCCTCGACGGAGCCGGGACGGCCGACGAAGAGCGGGATTATCATGTAATTGAAAATGACGACATCCCGAACCGCCATCATCGGCAGTACATCAGGTATATCGACATCGTCGGTCTTGGACAGATCGTCCATGCCGATGCTGAGCGAATCGTTGAACTCCACACACACCTCCACGATCGCCTGAGACGACCGAAATTGTCTTGAACCGGACAGCAGAAAACTCCTGCCCGGTGTTTAATTTTTCCAATAATTTCCTGTTTAAACGCATCAGTTTTAAGCGACCAAAAGCTAAACATCTGACACTGCTAAGTCAAGCCGGTTGAAGCTCCGGACAAACGGATTTATGAAAATTCTTGATCTATTTTTCCTTTTCAACAATAGTGGTTTGTCCGTGACGCACCCTTCTTCCGACCAGACGCTGACAATGAGGATTACTGCATGCTGACCGCCGACATCCTGTTCGATCTTTCCCGCTTCGATCATGCCGCTCTTTTTCAGGCTGACCAACCGGTCTGGTCGGCCTTGAAAGAGCTGAAACGCTATATGGACGAATTCACCTACCCGGAAAGCACCTTTGCGGAACTGGCCGACGCTACTCCCGTCAGCCGCCATCTGGTCCTCAGTGACGGTCTGCTGATCGACGGCCGCACCTGCACCATAGAATCAGGCGATACCCTGCGCGGCGGTCTGGTGATCAGACAAAACGGCGAAGTCATCCCCGGGGCTTCGCTGATCATGGCCGGAACGATTCTCCAGGGTTCCCGGATCGCCATCGGCCGAGGCGTTCTCATCGAGGGCGGCGCCACCATCAAAGCACCCGCCATCATCGGTGATCAGTCCGAGGTGCGCCAGGGGGCCTATATGCGGGGAAATTGTCTGGTCGGTAAGCGCTGCGTCGTCGGGCACGCCACCGAAGTCAAGCACTCGATTTTTCTCGACGATGCCAAGGCCGGCCATTTCGCCTATCTCGGCGATTCGATCATCGGCAATGATGCCAACCTCGGGGCCGGAACCAAATGCGCCAACCTGCGGTTCATTCCCGGCAGTGTCCAGATCATCTATCAGGATTCGCTGCTCGACACCGGCATGCGCAAATTCGGCGCCATCCTCGGCGACCGGGCCCAGACCGGCTGCAACTCGGTGACCAGTCCCGGAACCATTGTCGCCAAGGACTCCTTTCTGATGCCCAATACTACGGCCGCCTCAGGATTCAACGCGGCCAGAAAAATCACTTAGCCGTCGACCTCAATGACTACCATCAACGTACAGGAGCCATCATGACCACCATCAGAACAACAGACATCGTCAGTTCCGTCGCTGACAGCCTGCAGTTTATCAGCTACTACCACCCGGTGGATTTCGTCCAGGCCATGCACCGAGCCTATGTCAACGAGAAGAGCCAGGCCGCCAGGGATGCGATCGGCCAGATATTGATCAACTCGCGCATGTGCGCCATCGGCAAGCGGCCGATCTGCCAGGACACCGGAATCGTTACCGCTTTTGTGAAAGTCGGCATGGATTGTCGATTTGATTCGGCTCAGACGATCCAGGAAATGATCGATGAAGGTGTCGAGATCGCCTACAGCAATCCCGACAATCCGCTGAGGAAATCGATCGTCGGCCCGCCGGCCGGAGAGCGTTTGAACACCAGAACCAACAGCCCGGCCGTTGTCTACACCGAACTGGTCCCCGGCGACACGGTTGAGATTAACATCGCCGCCAAAGGCGGTGGCTCTGAAAACAAGAGTAAGATGGCCATGCTGACACCGGCTGATTCGATTGTCGACTGGGTCAGGAAAACAGTACCGACCATGGGCGCCGGCTGGTGCCCGCCCGGCATCCTCGGAATCGGCCTCGGCGGCACCATCGACAAGGCCATGTGTTTGGCCAAGGAGTCGCTGATGGATCCGGTTGACATCCACGAACTGCAGGAGCGCGGGCCGGCAAATCATCTCGAGGAGTTGCGGCTGGAGATATTCGAGGCGGTCAACAGTCTCGGCATCGGCGCCCAGGGTCTGGGCGGACTGACCACCGTGCTCGACGTCAAGATAAGAGATTTCCCGACCCATGCCGCCTCGCTGCCGGTAGCGATGATTCCAAACTGTGCGGCGGCAAGGCATATTCATTTCACTCTGGACGGCAGCGGTCCGGCCCGGCTCGAGCCTCCCGATATCAGCAACTGGCCGGATCTCTCTTTTGAAACCGGGGACAGTCTGAAAAAGGTCAACCTCGATTCCATCACAAAAGAAGAAATTGGTTCCTGGAAAGCCGGAGAGACGCTGCTGATCAGCGGCAAGATACTGACCGGCCGGGACGCCGCTCACCGCAGAATTCAACAGCTGCTCGCAGAGGGCAAGCCGCTGCCTGACGGGGTTGATTTCAACGGCAGGTTCATCTACTACGTCGGCCCGGTCGATCCGGTTGGTGACGAGGTTGTCGGACCCGCCGGACCGACGACGTCTACCAGAATGGACAAATATTCGGAAATGATGCTTGGCAGGACCGGTCTCTACGGCATGATCGGCAAGGCCGAGCGCGGCGATGCGACGATTGATCTGATCGCCAGCCACGGTGCTGTTTACCTGATGGCCGTCGGCGGGGCTGCTTACCTCGTTTCAAAGGCGATAAAGGGATCCCGGGTGGTTGCCTTCGAGGACCTCGGCATGGAGGCTATCTATGAATTCGAGGTGGAGGATATGCCGGTAACGGTGGCCGTTGACAGTCACGGTGATGCGGTCCATAAAACCGGACCGACTTTCTGGCAGAAGGAGATTCTGGCTGCCAGAGGGTAGATTTCAGATAGATTTGGACACATGAACGATCCACAAAGGCCGGGGTCATCGGACCCCGGCCTTTGTGGGTAAATAAGAAACTGCAGTAAAAGATGGGCTGCTACTTAATAGAGCATGTCATATCCTGACCACAGCACATCGGCGACTTGATCTTCCCGTGCCCATTCGGGCATTTCGAGATCTGCACCTCGTTGCCGTCATCGAGCTTCAGTGTATCGTCAACAAGCGGGGCATCACATTTTGCACAGGTTGCGTTGACTCCCATTCCGCATTTCGAACATTCATATGTAGCCATGTCAATCTCCTCTTTACGCTCTTTTAATTGTTCCCGCCCCTGAATCCAGACTCCTCGGTTACGGGTGACTGCTTTTTCTCCACCATAGGCTGCAAGCATCAGATGTCAAGCTGCCTCTCCGGTACAGCAACTCGTTTCAACTCATTTTTTCCTGCGAAACATACCATTAATCTCAATGCTCTCAGGCAGCCACTGAAACTGCCAGTGAAGCCGATTGCCTGGATTGCCGCGGGAAACGCTTTCCCCGTTGCTGTTTAGCATGCGGGTAATCACCGTATGAACCGGGTCAAGCGAGGTTCCCATGTATTCAACATCGTCACCCACGCTGCAGATGTTGCGAAGCTCGACGCCGGCACCATCCGGGGTGATCTCTTTCACCACCGCGACCGGCTCATACATCTGCGCCAGGCGGGATTCATCGTAGAGCATGTCTGCTGCTCCCGGTCTGTCGAAGATGAAGTTGCCGCTCATGCCCCTGGTACCGGTCTTTTCGATCTCTTCGACAAAGATCTCCGGCAGTTCGATCAGCTCCGGTTTTTCCCAGCGCTCAGGTTCGAGCCCCTGCAAATAATCAAGAGCCGCCCGATAGACCCGCACCACACCGCCCACGTAGAAAATCGATTTCATTCGCCCCTCGATTTTCAACGAGTTGACCCCGGCTGCAACCAGTTGCGGAAGATTCTTCAGCAGACAGAGGTCGCGCGAGTTGAAGATATAGGTTCCCCTGTCATCCTCGAATACCGGAAAATATTCACCCGGCCGTTTCTCCTCGACCAAGGCGTAGCTGTAGCGGCATGGATGAGCGCAGCTGCCGCGGTTGGCGTCCCGGCCGGTCATGTAGCTCGACAGCATGCAACGGCCGGAATAGGAAATACAGAGGGCGCCGTGAACGAACACCTCGATCTCGCCGCTGAGCCGCTTACGGATGGCTCTGATCTCATCAATGGACAGCTCCCTGGCCAGGTTGAGCCGGGCAGCACCCTGTTTGACCCAGAACTCAGCCGAGTGCGGATTGGTGACATTGGCCTGGGTCGACAGATGAATCGGCAATCCCGGAACGATTGACTTCGCCAGTTCAAAAATTCCGGGGTCGGAGACGATGATCGCATCGACTCCGGCCTCGTCAAGGCTGAGCAGGTAATCTTCGAGGCCGTCAAAGTCGTCACCATGGGCAATGATATTGACCGTGACATAGACCTTGACCCCACGCTCGTGGGCGTAATGGACCGCCTGGACAATCCCCTCATCATCAAAATTTGTCGCCTTGGCCCGCAAACCATACTGTTTGCCGCTGAGATAGACCGCATCGGCACCATAGTGAACCGCCGTCACCAGTTTTTCGAAACTTCCGGCCGGCGCTAGAAGTTCAGGGACGGCCGGGAGGGATGAATTCATATCTTGTTTTTCTTCGATCGCGGTTTATCATGTGAATCTGCCTTACGACAATGTTTCTGTAACTTCAAAGAGATCAATTACTCAACAATAACGGTGTTTTTTCCATTGGCAAGTACAGCACAACATCGGGGCTCCACGGTCGGTTTAGCAATGAGCGGGGGGGTAGACTCGACGGCTGCGGCCCTGATCCTCAGGGAACAGTACCAGGTGCATGGTTTTCTGATGGATATCGGCCAGCCCGGTTTTCAGCAGCAGGCCGGGCAGGTTGCGTCCTTAGCAGAACGGCTCGATATCAGTCTCTCTATCGTTGACTTCAAGAAGCAGTTCGAAGCGCTCGTTCTCGACTATTTCACTCACGCTTATCTGTCCGGCACCACCCCGAACCCGTGTATGGTCTGTAACCGTGAGATCAAGTGCGGACTGCTGCTCGATCATGTTCTTGAAAGCGACGTGGATTGCATGGCAACCGGGCATTATGTGCGCACCGAAACGATCGCCGGAGAGACTCGCCTTTATAAAGGGGCAGACCTGAAAAAGGACCAGTCCTATTTTCTGGCCCGGCTGAGCAGTGTTCAACTCTCGAAGATGCATTTCCCTCTTGGCTCAATGCACAAGGAGCAGACCTATGATTTCGTCGAGTCCTGCGGTTTCGAAGGATTTCGCGGCAATGAGAGTCAGGATATCTGTTTTCTGGAGAACACCAGCGTGGCAGCATTTCTGAACCGACGGATAGAGAACGGCTCTGCCGAGGGGCCGATCGTCACCCGCGATGGAAAAGAAATGGGCCGCCACCGCGGGCTGCACCGCTACACGGTCGGCCAGCGCCGCGGGCTTGGTCTGCCTGATACCTCGCCCTGGTATGTGTGTGGACTCGACGCCGAAACGAACCGGGTTATCATCGGTAAAAACGAAGATCTGTTTGTCGATAGTCTGCAGGGCCTCAGCCCAAACTGGCTGACTTCAGAGCCGCCCGTGCCGGGGGATCGCTTCGAGGTCAAAATCCGCTCGACCCATCGAGGCGCAGGGGCAGTACTGACAATCATCGAAGACGAATACATCAGCTTGGATTTTGATGAACCGCAGCGGGGAGTCAGCCCCGGCCAGTTCGCCGTTCTCTATGACAGCGAACGCGTCATCGGCTCTGCTATTATCGAACAGCAGAAGAATCTTCAATGTTCATGAAGAAAGCTTACCTGACGACACTGGGCTGCAAAGTCAACCAGTTTGAGACAGCTGCTTTCAAAAATCAGCTGGAAACCAGTGGCATCCAGGTAAGTTCAGAGCTGGAAGCGGCTGATCTGATTATCGTCAACACCTGCACGGTAACCGCCAAAGCCGGTGCTGAGAGCCGCCGTGAAGTAAAGAAGATGCTGCGCAGAAACTCCCGGGCCACCGTGGTCGTTACCGGCTGCCATGCCCAGCTTGCTTTTAATGAACTGAAGCAGCTGGGTGATGTCGATCCCGACCGGCTTATCGTCGCAGATAACGATACCAAGGGCTCGCTGATCAGTGACATTGTCGATGGCCGCCAGGAGATGCTTGAGCGAAAAGCTGATTACCCTGAAAAACAACAGCCGATCGCCGGGCTTCAGGTCGATCGCTTCGAGGGCAGAACCAGAGCATATCTGCGTGTTCAGGACGGCTGCGACAGCTTCTGCAGCTATTGCATTGTCCCCTATGCCCGAGGCAGAAGCAGAAGCCTCCCCATCGACGAAGTGATCAGCCAGACCGCCGCCTACGAGCAGGGAGGCCACCGCGAAATCGTCGTCACCGGCATTCACGTTGGTCGCTATGGTCTGGATCTGTCAGAGAATTGTCATATCGCCGAGCTATTGCATAGACTATCTAGCCGATTTCCGTCGGTTCGCTTCAGGTTATCCTCGATCGAACCGCTGGAAATAGACGATCGACTGCTGAGCATCATGGCCGGAGCTGAAAATGTAATGCCGCATTTGCACATCCCCCTGCAAAGCGGCGATGATTCAGTTCTAGCGAAAATGAACCGCAGATACACCGGCAGACAGTTCAAAGACGTGGTTGAAAAATGTTGCGCCATGCTCCCCGACGCAGCAATCGGTTTCGACGTCATGGTCGGCTTCCCCGGTGAAACTGAGGAGATGTTTGAAAACACCAGGACCCTTATCGATTCTCTGGACTGCTCCTACCTGCATGTCTTTCCCTATTCAAGACGCCCCGGCACCGCTGCCGCGGACTTTGCAGGGCAGATCGAGACATCGGTCAGGCAGCAGCGGGCCGACATTCTGCGCCGGTTGAGTGATAAAAAAAATCGAGCATTTTATCAGCGTTTCATTAATGCTAAAAGAATGGTACTGCTTGAAAACACGAACACTTCAACCGCTTCTGCGACTCATATAAGCGGTTATACGGACAACTACATTCCGGTGGTTGTAGAGCGACCAACACCCGTACCGACTGAACCGGTTATGGTTGAGCTTATCGAGCTCACCGGTAACGCGATGAGGGGCACAATCATTTAGAATATGATCGGTGAAATTATTGCAATCGGCGATGAGCTGACCTCGGGCAGGATACTGAACACGACGAGTGGTTATGCCGCCCGGAAACTCTTCGATGCCGGATACACCATCCATGCCATGAGCACCATCGGCGACAGCCCCGAGTTGATCGGCGATGCGCTGATCCGGGCGCTGGGCCGGGTGGATTTCATCATCGTCACCGGCGGTCTCGGTTCAACCGATGACGATATTACCAACGAAGCGGTGTCCCAGGCGCTCAATCGTCCGACCATGCCGGACCTGTCGATACTCGCCTGGATTCGCAGGCATCTCAGTAAACATAACGTTTCCCCGGCCAACCCGCTGGAAAAACTGGCCTGGCTGCCCGGCGGCGCCGAAACGCTTGATCCCGCCTCGAGAATGGCCGGTTATGAGCTTATCCACGATAATACGCCGATTTTTTTCCTCCCCGGAGTTCCGGACGAGATGAAAGAGCTGATGGACCGCATCGTCCTGCCGAAACTGGCTGCCTGGCAGGACGGGGTTGCGGTCAGTACCTTGCAGCGCATCTACAAGGTGTTTTCCATGGCCGAGTCGGAAATCAACCGCAGAATAAACACCCTCGCCCTGCCCCCTGAAATCAAGATCGGCTATTATCCGGTATACCCCGACGTCCATGTCAGCGTCCTGCTCAGAGGCACCGAGAAGGAAGACGCGCGCCTGCAGTTCGAAGAGGCCTGCAGCCGCTTGACTGCAGCGCTTGGCGATGCGGTCTACGCAAAGGACGCAGAGGAGTTGGAGACGATCATCGCCAAGCTGCTTGGTGCCGGCGGATTACAGCTCAGTGTAGCTGAGTCGTGTACCGGAGGACTGTTGAGCCATCGAATCACCCGCGTGCCCGGCAGCTCACGCTATTTCCTCGGAGGAGCCGTTACTTATGCCAATGCACTCAAAACCGATATCCTCGGAGTTGATAAACGTCTGCTCGAAAAATTCGGCGCTGTCAGTGAAGAGACGGCGGAAGCCATGGCAGCCGGCATCAGAAAACGGTGCGGCGCAGATATCGGTCTGGCCGTCACCGGCATCGCCGGACCCGACGGCGGTAGTGACGAAAAACCGGTGGGTACCGTTTATGTCGGTCTCTCGACTGCGGAAAAATCAGAGGTCAACCGGCTGAAGCTGTCGGGCAGCCGCAGCCGGATACAAATGACAGCAGCGCACAGCGGCCTGAACATGCTCCGGCTGTTTCTGTTGAACAATGTTTCACCATGAAGTCCGATTGGGAATCGATCTTGATGTTTAGTGAACTTCTTTTTATATCTGTACGCTTATTTTAATCGTTCGTTTTTAATCTTCATCTAACTGCCAAATCACCTTCATCCATCAGGAGTATCCATGCAGGCATCAGACAAAAACAAGGCGAGCAGTGTAGACAACGCACTCAATCAGATTCACCGCCAGTTCGGCAAAGGTTCGATCATGCGGCTCGGTTCCCAGGAAGCTGAACTCATTCCCGCCGTTCCGACCGGGGCTTTGAGCCTCGATATAGCGCTAGGCGTCGGCGGCCTGCCGCGCGGCCGGGTGACGGAGATCTACGGTCCTGAGGCGAGCGGTAAAACGACCCTGGCCCTGCATGCCATCGCCGAGGCTCAGAAACAGGGAGGCACGGCCGCCTTCATCGATGCCGAGCACGCCCTCGATACCCACTATTCCGAACGGCTTGGCGTCAATATCGATGACCTGCTCGTATCGCAGCCCGACTATGGTGAGCAGGCGCTTGAAATCGCCGAGATTCTGATCCGCTCCGGCGGCGTCGACGTCATTGTTATCGACTCGGTCGCCGCCCTGGTTCCCCGGGCTGAAATCGACGGCAATGTCGGCGATTCCCATGTCGGCCTGCAGGCCCGGCTGATGTCGCATGCCATGCGTAAGTTCACCGGTGTGCTGAGCCGCTCCAATACGATTCTGATATTCATCAATCAGATACGAATGAAAATCGGGGTCATGTTCGGCAACCCGGAAACCACCCCTGGCGGCAATGCACTGAAATTTTACTCGTCGGTACGTCTTGACATCAGAAGGATCGGCCAGATCAAGGACGGCCAGGAAGCCGTCGGTAACCGCACCAGGGTCAAAGTCGTCAAAAACAAGGTAGCCCCGCCGTTCAAGATGTGCGAGTTTGACATTATCTTCGGAGAAGGCATCTCGGCGACCGGCGATATCCTCGATCTCGGTGTCGAGCAGGAAATCGTCGATAAAAGCGGGGCCTGGTATTCCTACCTCGATGAACGGATCGGCCAGGGCCGTGAAAATGCCAAGCAGTTCCTCCTCGACCATCCGGAGATGATGGCTGAAATCGAAAACAAAGTTCGGATGGGATTCGGCTTGCCGGTTTCAAAAGGGAAAAAAGAAGCAGTAGACAAACCTGAGCAGGAGCAGAAGAAGTAACGACGATGGCTAAACCCGAACCAAAAGAATTCGACGTCATCATCGTCGGCGGCGGTCCTGCCGGACTGTTTGGCGCCTACTACCTGGCTGAGAACTCCAACCTCAGCGTACTGCTGATCGACAAGGGCAACGCGCCGCTGAAGCGCAGCTGTCCGATCAAGGAAAACGGCTGCATCAAGTGCAAGCCCTGCAACATCCTCTGCGGTATCGGCGGTGCCGGTCTTTTCTCCGACGGCAAGCTCAACTTCATCCACAAACTGGGAAAAACCGACCTGACCCAGTTCATGGATGAGTCCGAAGCCCGTCTGCTGATCGATGAGACCGAGCAGATTTTCAATCGCTTCGGCATGGACGGCAAAGTCTATCCAACCGATATGCAGCAGGCCAAGCAGATCCGCAAGGAGGCCCGCAAAAGCGGTATCGATCTGCTTATCATCAAACAGAAACATCTGGGGAGCGACAATTTACCGGCCCATATCGCCACCATGGCCGATCATATCGAAAAAAGCGGCGTCGTCTTTCATTATCTCGAAGAGGCCCAGGACATAATCGTCAATAGCGGTGCTGTGGCCGGGCTGATCACGAATAAAAACACCTACCGCTCCAGAAATATCATCATGGCCCCCGGCCGTGTCGGCGCCGAATGGGTCGGCCAGCTGGCCCGTAGAAATAATATCGACGTGTCCCAGCGCGGTATCGAGGTCGGGGTGCGGGTCGAGGTTCACAATGAAATTCTGCAGGACCTCTGCTCGGTGATCTATGACCCGACCTTTTTTATCAGAACCAGCAGATACGATGACCAGACCCGCACCTTCTGCACCAACTTCGGTGGTTATGTGGCGCTGGAAAATTATCAGGATTTCGTCTGCGTCAACGGTCATGCGCTGATGGACAGCAAGAGCGAAAACTCGAACTTCGCTTTTCTGTCCAAGGTGGTGCTCAATGACCCGGTCGAGGACAACCAGGCGTACGGCGAGTCGATCGGCAAACTGGCAACTCTGATCGGCGGCGGCAGGCCCATTCTCCAGCGTTTCGGCGATCTCAAGCGAGGCCGCCGCTCGACCTGGAACCGGGTGCGCAACAGCTATATCGACCCGACCCTGAAGAACGTCACCTGCGGCGACATTGCCATGGCTCTGCCGGAACGAATCCTCTCCAATATCGTCGACGGACTCCAGCAGCTCAATCAGGTTGTTCCCGGTGTTGCCAATGATGAAACGATGCTCTACGCACCGGAGATCAAATTTTTCGCCACCCAGGTCGACACGGACAACAACCTCGAGACCGATATAAAAGGTCTGTTCATGGCCGGCGACGGCCCGGGTGTTGCCGGCAACATCGTTTCAGCAACGGCGACCGCACTGATACCGGCCAAGGAAATTATTGCCCGGACAAGCTGACATGCACAAGATTTCAATAATGAGCGATTCCCAATTGTAGTAGTTGACTCGGTAGGAATTTACGGTATATTCGTTTCCACATGAGAATCAGTATCAATAAGCAACAACTCATCAATTAATGGAGGCTATCATGCAGAAATGGGAATGTCCGTGCGGCTATATTTATGATCCGGCTGAAGGCGATATAGCAAATGGTGTCGATCCTGATACCCCGTGGGAAGATCTCCCCGAAGACTGGGTATGTCCGGTTTGCGGTGCCGACCAGGACGCTTTCTGGAAGTACGACGACTAGAAGAAATACCTGCTCTGTCATTAAAAAGCCGGAACCGTGATCAGCGGTTCCGGCTTTTTTTATTTCTGATCTGCAGCAACGCTTAGCAGCACTGGCGGCTTGTTCGCCTTGCAAAAACATGGTAACCGTTGCATCTATTCGCCGGCTTGAAATCCGCCCTTTCAACACATCGCTATCATGAGCTGCGCAATGCACCACCGTGTTCCACGAGTCTGCATCATCTATTTCAGCCTCAGCGGCCAGAGCCGGGGACTGATCAACCTGCTGGCAGCAGGTATCCGCAGTCAGGGCGGTGAGGTTATGCTCGAGCAGATTGGCGCGTTGCATCGTATCGGCTTTCCGTTCAACTCGATCATGAAAACCTTCCTGATGATGGTTCTCACCTTCTTCAGAAAACGGATAGCCATTCAACCGCCATCAGAGGCTTGTTACCAGCAGTGGGATGTCTACGTTCTGGCAGGGCCGACCTGGTCATATAACCCGAGCGGACCTGTACTGGATTTGTTCGACCGTTTCGGCACCGGTCTTTTTAAGGGTAAAACGGTCATACCGCTGATTTCCTGCCGCGGATATCACCGTCTGCATGAACGGGTGATGAACAAAATGATCAAACAGTGCGGCGCCCGTGCAGAAGAAGCGCTGGTCGTCAAGCACCCGGTCGCGGAGCCGTGGAGCACCATCGGTGTATTTCTCAGATCAGCCGGCTATCGCCCGGAACGAATCCCCTATCTGTGCCGCCGCTACCGCCATTTCGGACACAGTGTCGACCAACTTCTGGAAATAAAGGAAAAAGGCGCTCTGTTATGTGAGCGCCTTCGTCAGGGAGACGGCTGAGCGGCTCTATCCGCTGAGCCCTTCATACATGGCCTGGTTATAGCCGATGTAGAGATCGTTGCCGATGCGCAGTGCCGGCGCCCTGAGGTTGCCGGTTCGGCCGGTGGCTTTCCTGATCAGTTCTACCTTGTTGTTGGAATCAGGCTTATAGATGAGCGTTTTCTGCCCGCTGGCTACATGGACGGTATCGGCCTGAGAAAGCAACTCCCAGACGCTGTCCGGGCCGACAACCGCTTTTTTTGCATCGACTTCATCTACGATTTTCTGTTTTCCGGCTGCAAAGGCCGCACGGGCCTTGGTGCATGAAACTCAGCCTTTTCTCAGGTATGCCCAGTCAATAGCCATCGAGTCCTCACTTCTTCTTTTTTTTCTTCTTTTTCGAGCCTTTGCCGGAGGCACAATCCCTACAGTATTCCTTATCAGCTTTGCACTCTTTTCCCGAGCCGTCAAGCGGACAACTGGAGCAATGTTTGCCTTTTTTCTTGAACTTACCGCAACATTTCTTCTTCACTTTCTTTTTCTCGCCCATAGCAGAACTATATCACATACCGTTGTTGTGTTCGGTGAAGTGCGTAATGGCCTTGAAACCTTGTCACATTACCACGGCACCCACCGTTAAAAGAGCCATCGTATAAAGCATAAACGAGTTGAGCATGATGAACAGAAGCCGATACGGCGGTTCTTTCTTCATCACCATCTGCAGGCTGTAAATCAGCAGCACCATCAGGCTGGCGACACTGATCATGATTCTTATCGCCGCGGGCATCGGTGAAAAAAGTGCCAGCAGCGTATGCAGAACGACGACGAGTGCAGCGAACCAGATTATCGATATGAAGCGCAGCCGTCTTTCCGGCAGCTGATTGGACAGACTGGGAAACGGCGAGGAGCGATAATCACCCTTGTTGTAAAGCATCACCAGCCAGAAATGAGGAATCTGCCAGAGAGCCAGCAACGCCGCAGCGCCGATGATAATCGGCGAGAAAAATGCTCCACCGCCGGCAAGCCAGCCGATATAAGGGGGCAGCGCCCCGCAGACCGCTCCTGGAATAATCGCCCAGATGGATCGGTACTTGAGCGGCGTGTAAACGAGATTGTAGAGACACAGCGCAGCAATGCCTGCTACAACCGTTGCGGGGTTTGATGTTCCAAGGTAAAGCATGAAGAGACCGAGGCCGACCAGTATCTGCCCCTGCCTTCTGGCCTGCTCCGGAGCAACGACACCCGTGGCCACCGGTCGCCGCCGGGTTCTCTGCATGAGGCGGTCCCAGCGGTGTTCCTGATATGAGTTGAGAGAGGCGGCGCCGCAGGCGAGCAGAAACACGGAAGTAAAAACGACCCAGGCTGATAGACCAAGATTCCGACCACTCAAGGCAAATCCGAAAAATGAGGAGAATGCCACCAACAGGCACAGCGGTATCTTTGCCACCAGTAAATGGTGTTTGATCAGCCCGGCCCAGGACAGGCTCAACTCGGCCGGTATGGGTCTCGGATTTCTACTCACTCCTCTTGCTCAAGCCAGGCCTGGTATTCATCTTCGGGTACGATTCTCAGCTTGGCCAGCATATCGGCGTGAGCAACCCCACAGTACTCGGCACAGAAGATATCATACTCCCCTTCCTTGTCGGCCATGAACCAGGCATAGGTTTTCATTCCCCGAACGGCATCGACCTTGAGCCGATATGAGGGGATGTAGAAACTGTGCAGCACGTCCCAGGACTCGATATTTAGTTTGATGGCTTTGCCGAGCGGCACGACCAGCTCTCCTTCAGTCTCCTTGTCGTTGGGGTAGACGAAAATCCAGGAAAACATCTGGCCTGCCACCTCGATTTCGAGGGCATCGTCTGGAACATTGCGCAGGCCGATATATGATTGCCAGCCGACCCAGAACATGGTCAGTGCGATCAGGGTCGGTAATACGGTCCAGACGACTTCAAGATTGAGGTTATCTCTAATATCAGCCGGTACGGGATGTTTGCTGCGTCGATACCTGATGACGAAATAGATCATCACGGCCGTGATTGCTATCAGCAGTATTACGGAGATCCCAAGTATATACCAAAAGGCCAGATCTACACCCCTAACCGGATCCATAAATCCCTTCTCTCTCTAATAGTTTAGCGAAACGCCACGTCCCAGAATGTAAAACTGATCAGGATGGCCAGCGTAACCATGGTGCTGATGAAGGAGACCTTGATGGCCATGCCTTCGTACTTGATGTGCATGAAAAAGAGCAGCACCAGAGTCGCCTTGCTCGAAGCCACGAACAGGGCAATGGGAACATTCAGAAACCCCCAGTCGATATAGGACACACCGACGGTCACCCCGGTCATTACGATCAGCCCGCCAAGAACCAGGCCGAGAAAACCGTAAGACAGGACGTGTTCACTTTCATGTTCACTCACGATAGTGTTCTCCCCTTTCTAAAGAACAAGGTAAAAGAGCGGAAAAACAAAAATCCAGATCAGATCGACCAGGTGCCAGTAAAGCCCGCTGTTCTCGAGCATTGCATAGCGCTCGGCTCTGATTTTGTCTGTACCGATCAGAAACATCGAAATCGCCAGCAGCACCATGCCGATGATGACGTGCAGGCCATGCAGGCCGGTGATCGTGTAGTAGAGACCGAAAAAAATATTGAAGCCCGGTTCGGCGTCATAGAGACGATCAGAGTTTGGATAGAGTCCATGGTGGAACTTGGCGCCCCATTCGAAATATTTATTGATCAGGAAAACCAGTCCGCACAATAGCGAAAAGACCAGAAAACCGATCGACAACCATTTTTTCCTCTGTTGAATAGCGGTGATCGAAGCCGCTACGGTAAATGAACTGATCAGCAGCACCAGGGTGTTTGCGGTTCCGAAAATTCGATTCAGTTCCTTGCCGCCTTCGGCGAAATCTTCGGGAAAATTATGGAAATAGACCGCATAGAGTACAAACAGGCCGCCAAAGAGGATGATCTCCGAATAAAGAAAAATCCACATCCCGATTTTGACACCAGTCTTATCGATTGCCTTTTCCATACCTATCCTTTGCCATCAGCTTTTTGGGCGGCACCTTTAAGTACTTCGGAGAAATCGTACGGATAATCCGGGATCCTCGGCTCGTTGACGAAATTGTGCAGCGGCGGCGGCGAGGGTACCTGCCACTCCAGCGTCGTGCCGCCCCATGGATCAGCCGAAGCCTTTACCCTGACCCTGAACGAAGCCCAGAGATTGATGAACATCAGAAGCATACCGGCAACCATGATCATACCGCCGAATCCGGCCAGGAAGTTCCCGGTTTCGAACTGGGGCAGATAGTCGTAGTAGCGCCGCGGCATCCCCTGCAGCCCGAGGATGAACATCGGGATGTAGTGAAAGATAAAACCAATGGTCACCAGCACCGAGCCGATGTAGGCCTTTTTGAAGTCGTACATGATGCCGAACATTTTCGGCCACCAGTAATGCAGTGCGGCAAAGAAGGCGAAGCCGGTACCGCCGAACATGGTGAAATGAAAATGGGCGACGACGAACTGGGTGTCATGAACATGGATATCGGTGCCGGCCGCTCCGAGTACCAGCCCGGTCAGACCGCCGACCGTAAACAGGTAGATGAAGATCAATGAGAGCAGCAGCGGCGGCGTCATCAGGATCGACCCCTTGTACATGGTCGAGATCCACGAAAAAACCTTGACCGCCGACGGAATGGCCACCAGGAAGGTGAGCAGCGAGAAAACAAAGACCGAGACATCGCTCATGCCGCTGGTGTACATGTGATGCGCCCAGACCAGCGAACCGGCAACGGCGATGGCCATCGATGAGACGACAATGCCCTTGTAGCCGAAAATCGCTTTGCGCGAGAAGACCGGAATAATTTCGGAAATGACCCCCATGCCCGGCAGGATCATGATGTAGACCGCCGGATGCGAGTACATCCAGAAAAGATGCTGGTAGAGAAGCGGGTCACCGCCCTTGTCCGGATCGAACAGGCCGATATTGAGGAAACGCTCGAGAATAACCAGAACGAGGGTGATCGAAACAACCGGCGTTGCCAGAATCTGGACCCAGGCCGTCGCATAGAGTGACCAGGTGAACAGCGGTATCTGCAGCCAGCCCATGGTCTTGGCCCGCATGCGGTGCACCGTGGTGACGAAGTTCAGCCCGGTGAGCAGTGAAGACATCCCGAGAATGAACGCGGCCGTTACCGTCAACGACACGTTGGTTTCGGTGGTCACCGAAAATGGTACATAAAACGTCCAGCCGGTATCGGCAAAACCGTCGCCGGTAAAGAGCGAGATGATCGCCGTCAGGCCGCCGATCATATACAGATACCAGGAGAACAGGTTGAGCCGCGGGAAAAAGACATCATCGGCGCCGATCTGTATCGGCAGGAAAAAGTTACCGAAGATTGCCGGTATCGCCGGAATAACGAAGAGAAAGATCATGATTACCCCGTGCAGGGTAAAGACCGAGTTGTAGATCTCGGGCGGCATGATCGTTTCGCCGATAAACATCAGCTCGAGGCGCAGTGCCAGGCCAAGCAGCATTGCCAGAGTCAGCCAGAAAAAAACGGCCCACAGATACATGAGTGACAGCCGCTTGTGATCATGGGTCAGCAGCCAGGCTTTTATACCGGTCAATCCCGGCGGTGATGCTTCCTCATAAAATGATTTTACCTGTTCCATATCACTTATCCGTGGTGCTGAGATGCGGTTTTTTAATCATCGGGCTCTTTTTTCCAGACAAAGCGGACGAAGAAAAGCAGTATCAGGCCGGCAAACAGTGTCAATACAGCAATTTTGACGCCCTGGAAGAATGATTTGTTGGTATCGGGATCGTAGTTGAAACAATAGTTCAGCAACCGTTTTATTGATGTTGCCGGGACTCCTCTAGCGGCTTCAGAAAGAGCGATTTCGACATCGCCGGGGATGAAGCTGCCGTATACATATTTTATCACGGTCCCCCCGGAGTCCACGGTTACCAGAGCCGATGGATGAATGAAGGTGCCGTCGTCGAGCGGTTTGAATTCATAACCGATGGTGTCTAAAACCGCCGCAATGTTCTCTTTTGTTCCAGTCAGAAAACGCCATTGCTCTTCGGGGAAGCCGTCGTAGAGCAGTTTCAGATAGTTGTTCTTGGCACTCCTGGCATCCTCAGGCGTTTCCCTGTCGCTGAAACTCAGGGCGATGACCTGGTAATCCTTGCCCACTTCCAGCTTCATCCGGTTCAGGGCCAGGGCAAGATTGGCCAGATTGGTGCTGCACGAGTTGGGGCAGTAGAAGTAGATGGGCAGCAGGATGGTCGGCTTTTCGATCAGATCGCCCAGGGTTACGACCGCATCCCTTTCATCTATAAAGGTCGCGTCAAGCGGCAGCTTGACGCCGGTCTGCTCATCGATCCAGACCTTTGTCTGTTCGTCGGTCAGCTGCGGATCGGATGTGACCTGGCTCTGCACCGTGCTCGGCAAAAAGCCGCAGAGCAACAGCAGAGCCAGATAGAGCGCTGGTATCCTGAATGCTTGTAACGACACCGATTACTTCACGGCTCCGCTTGCCAGATTGATGGTCTTGCTGGCTTTGGAACGATGGCGCGGCTTATAGCTGTCGCGATCAGGGCCGTAAGCCAGCAGCACAACGGTATCTCCGTCGACAGCCAGAACGGAGTCAAATTTGTCACCGGAATCAAGCGGAATGGTAAACTCGATGGTTGTCATACCGCCGTCTTCAGAGCCTGCAACCAGCGTCACGTCGGAAGTGCCGCCCAGCTTCTCGTCAGCAGAGTGACCGGTCGACTTATCACCGAAGTGATCGGCCACTTCCGCCTGACCGTCCTTGACATAGCCGATAATGTAATTGCGCATCCTTCATTTTACTTGAAGGATTAAAGCCAACCGCGACCCACCCCTCTGTTTTAGCAGACATTTTGCCATGCAGTGTGTCACCGTCCACTTTCCAGGCGAAGGTCACTCCCTTGGCTTCGACTTCATGATCATAGGAAGCACTGTAAGCACTGTTAAATCCCAAGAGAGACACTGCTGCAATTACTAGAAAAGCACACGTTTTTTTCATCACATTCTCCATTAGAGTTGAGGTTCTTGATTTCTATTAAGACGCCGTGACATCTGACCATATGTAGTAATACTTTTACGACCAATTACAATACCCAAACACCAATTTAGCATAACCTCACAAGCCCTCTAACCGGCACCGGTGTTAGACAAACCAATCGTGCCCGGGCCGGTGCGACCTGAAACTAAGTCCTGCGCCACCGACAAGAACGAGTCTATCTTCGGCAGAATTATCAATTGAATTGTTTTATCCCATAATTTACGTTAAAAATGAGGCTCAACCGCATTACTTGATCGGTGAACAATTTTTATTTGTCATTTTATTATGTACGTGAAAACAAGGAGGATTAAACATGGCACAGAGACTTGAAGTATACAAATGCAACGTCTGCGGAAATATCGTCGAGGTACTGACCGGTGGAGCCGGAGCACTGGTGTGCTGCGGTCAGGACATGGTAAAGATGACGGAAAACACCGTCGATGCAGCTCAGGAAAAACATGTTCCGGTAGCGACACGGGTTGACGGCGGCTGGGAAGTAGCGGTCGGCAGCGTTGCCCATCCGATGGAAGAAAAGCACTGGATCGAGTGGATTGAGCTCAATGCCAACGGCACCAGCTACAAGGTTTTTCTTAATCCGGGCCAGGAGCCCAAAGCGTTCTTCCCGGTCGATGCGGCCGATGTCGAAGCCCGCGCTTACTGCAACCTGCACGGACTCTGGAAGGCATAGCAGCACAAGCCTGAATCAGGCTGTCGTATTTTCTGACATTCAGGGGCTGTGAGCTCGTCTCGCAGTCCTTGAACTTTTGCAGCTGAGCGGAGGCTCGGGGTCAGCAGTGTTTAACTGATCGTCATCACCGCCGCTTCTTCACCTTTGGCACCGCCAAGCGGCCACTCGATCTCAAGCTCCAGTTTCATCGTCGTCCTCTTTTTACCAACCTCTTTTTCCGCCTTCACCTCGACTTCAACCCGTGAAGGTATAGCCAGGTTAACCTTTTTCTTACCCTGCTCGAGCACAATCTCTCCGCTCTCGATTTTATCACCAATTTTTCTGACAAGATTTGCTGCCTCTATACTGCTCATCTTCTCTTCATACTTGAACAATACCGTTTCTTTACCCATTGTTGCCCTCCATTTTCATGTTGACTGCGGTTTCATGGCTGTCGATTCGTGTCACCGATGCCGATATGATTCTCCAGATGTCGAGCTTTTCCTCAAAACCAAGACTTGCCAGCGCCGGACTGGTTGACGGCAGCCGCTGCAGAAAAAGCGACCGGTTTGCAATTTCCGGCTTGCTTGATACGTTTTTGACGAACTGGCTTTCAGCCAGAGCGCCGTTGAAAAAAACCGAATGAATGTGTGAATGTTCTGTGAAAAATGTCTCAAAATCATTGATCCGTATCGACTCCTTTCTGATTGACGCGTCCAGACTGCCGTTTCTGCTGCAGCTCGAGAGAACGTCCCACAAAGCAACATTGTTGCGGGTCAGCAACCTGGTCTTTTGACAGTACGGCAGTTGCGGGTCAAAACCAAACAGGCTCCCCATGATGGGCCAGAAACTGTTTCTCGGATGAGCATAGTATTGCTGCTTTTCCAGCGACAGCCTGCCGGGAAACGAGCCGAGGATCAATAGTGTTTCAGAACCGCTGGAGAGCGGCGGGAAACACACCGTATCGATGCTGGAGCCTGGTGATTTTCGAGTCATGTCACGGAAGATGTCGAATTGACAAAAAACTTCTGAAGGATCTATCCTGCGACTATCATGAATTTTGGCGTACCTGTGTTAATTGTCAATATCTGAATTATTTTATTACAGAACATTCTTCTCCATAAACAATTACCAGAGGAATCACGATGAACGAGAAAGCGCGTATTGAGCATGACTCGATGGGTCCGGTCAGCCTGCCCGAATCAGCACTCTATGGACCTCAGACGCAACGGGCAGTAATCAACTTTACGATCTCTGACGAAAAAATGCCGCTTCGCTTCATCGAGGCGATTCTGCTGATCAAACGGGCCGCCGCCGAAGCCAACCTCGAACTCGGTCTGCTGTCGAAAAAGAAGGCAGACGCTATTATCGACGCTATAAATAAGCTCGATCGTAAGAGTATGATGACTCACTTTCCTGTTCCGGTCCTGCAGACCGGCTCCGGAACCAGCACCAATATGAACGTCAACGAGGTGCTTGCCCGCCTTGGTTCCAGCGAAGATCTGAGCCTGTCGGCCAATGACGATGTCAACATGGGACAGAGTTCCAATGACGTCATCCCGACGGCACTGCACATAGCCGCTGCCATACAAATTCATACCGAGGTCATTCCCGCTTTATCGGCTTTGTCAGGTGTCATCAGGGAGACCGCCGTTCGACACCAGGCGGTGGTCAAGACGGGAAGAACCCACCTGATGGACGCGCTGCCGATCCGGCTCGAACACGAGATGGGCGGCTGGCGCTCCCAGATTGAAGACAATATTGTCAGGCTCCAGGAATCGCTGAAACGGTTGCAGAAACTAGCCCTGGGCGGCACCGCTGTCGGCAGCGGCGTGAATTGCGCGGCGGATTTTCCGAAAATTGCCGTGGCTGCTATCAGCAGGATTTCCGGGCTTGAATTCAGCTCGAGCACATCGTTTTACAAAGGGTTGAGCAGTATCGATACCGTGCTCGAGACGTCGGGGCACCTGAAGACCTGTGCGGTGAGCCTGATGAAAATAGCCAACGACCTGCGCTGGATGAACTCAGGGCCGCACGGCGGGCTGGCTGAAATCCGTCTGCAGGCCTTGCAGCCCGGCTCTTCAATCATGGTTGACAAGGTCAACCCGGTCATTCCCGAAGCGGTCTTAATGGCCGCCGCCAAAGTAATAGGCAACGATGCATCAATCAGTGTTGCTGCCCAGTCGGGCAATTTTCAACTCAACACGATGCTGCCGTTAGCCGCTTCCGAGCTGCTGGACAGCGCCGATCTGATCAGCCGCGCATCGACCTCTCTGGCCGATAAAGCCATCGCAACGATGACTGTTCTGGTGGAAAACCTCGAACGACCGCTGGCAAAAAACCCGGTGCTGGTCACCTCGCTCACTCCCCATATCGGTTATATGAAAGCTGCCGAAATCGCCAAAACGGCACGGCAGGAGGGGGTGCCGGTCATCGAAATAGCCCGCCGGGAAACAAACCTCGAAAACGATCTACTGGAAAAATTACTTGATCCCCGCTACCTCGCCGATGGCGGAAAAGATTGACAAAACCGTGGCGATCACTCGCGCTGCAGACGGTAATTGTGAACAACTCTGAAATAGTACCGACCGGCGAAAATGTCGTTTTTGTATATGTCGATCGGGTGAATGTTATTCATGACATGAAAACGATTCTGGAAATAGGGAAATTCTACTCTGACAGCACTGGTAGCTAATGCTACAATGTCACGGCCGACATAATTTTCAGGCTCAGCCCAGAATTCATACATGAGGCCGTCCCATCCAAAAAGATGCCAGCCCAGCGTTTCCTCGTTGCTGAGCCGCTGCTCCTCTTTATCGCCCCGGTTGAGTTTGGCTCGATAAAAGGCGAGACCGCTGCTGATCTGATACGGATCCATGCCGACGACAACCGGCCGCTGCCCCTTATATTGTTCCACCTCATCGACGACCGCCTCGACCTTTATCGCCAGATCCCGCCAGCCCAGCAGAAAAATATCAGCGTTGAACGGTACCCCCGGCAGCCCCAGCGTAACATAGTGCAGAAACAGGCAATAGCCGCCCACCAGAAGCACCGAGAACCATTTCCACAAATGGTGAACCAGTACAAGTACCTGTGAGGAAAGATCTCTGTACAGCGGGGCAATGGTGCAGCCAAGATACGGCAGAACAGCCAGCCACAGCGGACTGGTCCAGTTCAGTTTTACCTCTCTGGTCAAACTGAAGGTGAAGAACACCGCCAGCGGCGAAACGGTGATCAGCAGCAGAAACAGGTAGCGTCGATCGAATATTCTTCGGCGTCCGTCATTGTCCTGATCGGGCAGCGTTTTAAAAAACGTATTGCCGTTTAAGAAAAAGTAGAGCAGGCCGATAAACCCCGCCGGCGTCAGCAGCATGACGATGTAGGAGAGCAGTCGGTCCGCACTGAAGAACAGGCGGCCGCTGACCCGCTGTTCCCCCTGGAAGAGAAAAGAAGCCCAGTCGTGCTGATAATTCCAGACCAGAACCGGGGTAAACAGAAGCAGAGCCAGAAGGACGGCGCCGTAAGGCTGCGGCCGCACAAACCAGGATCTCGCCCGTTTATCCATAAGCATAAAGAGAATGATTCCAGGCCCCATCAATACGATCGTATATTTTGACAGAAGACCGATACCAAGACTGATGCCGACTCCGGCCCAGGCGCGGGACGACCGGTGAATCAGGGCTCGATAGAGAAAATAGATAAACGCAGCCCAGGCAGCATGAAGCGGACTGTCCGGTGTCAAAACGAAGCCGGTGCCGAAATAGAGCGGCAGTATCGCAACCAGCAGGACACTGCCCCAGGCTGCTGTTCTGTTGATCATATCGGCGCTGAGCCGATAGACGAAGAAGGCCGTCACAAACCAGCTCAGGTAGGCGCCGATTCGAACACCGAACTCAGTCACCCCGAAAACAGCTGTGCCAAGCCAGATCAGCAAGGCCGCCATCGGCGGATGATCCAGATAGCTAAGATCCGGATGCATCGCATAGTTCCAGTAGTAGGCCTCCTGCTCCATCAGTTCCGGCAGTCCGAGATACAGTAACCTGAGCAGGATCAGTGCTGCAATGCTGCCGGCGGCAACCGCCTTGAACTGAGCCTTTGCAGACAATGTGGAGATGCCTGAGAACAGATAAATAATGGATAATAATGTGAAACCGGCGGCGCCGGCGATTGCGCCAAGAGCAAGAGCTGCAATCTGCTGCAGGCCAATGATGTGTTCAAAGATATAAAAAACAGCTCCCTGAATACTGGCGGCATAGATCAGGATCAGCAGAAAACCAATAATCTGCCCGGCCAGCCGAAACAGCAAGGATGGCCCCCCAGCTGTTTTTGGAGACAGCGCAGACATAATCGAAAAGATAAAAAGTCCGGCAGCGCAGCTGCCCACCAGATGTGCTTCGACGGTCCCCAGGCCGTAGCGCTGAACCGCCCAGAATATCAGCGTGCTGAGAATCGAACCGGAACCGATGAAGGCACAGATCGCAGCCGGGGTAAACAGTGCGGTCTTGATGCCCAGCAGCTGAATGACCTGTCTGAGATAATCGAAGATGATATGCGGGCTCATCTTCGAAAAACCTTCGAAACGGTCATGAAAAACGATCGGAACCTCGCCGATCCGCATCTGATCTCCGCCCACGGCCAGAACCTCGAGACCTATTTTAAAACCCGGTACGTCGGGGCGCAGTTCTCGCAGGCGACTGGTCGTCACCGCAAAAAATCCGGCCAGCGGATCGTTCACATCGGTGAACAACCGTGCCGGCAGGGTGGCCAGCTTCGAGGCGATTTTTCTCGACAGCGGCCACTCCGGGGTAGCGCCGCCTTCGACATAGCGGCTGCCGATTGTCATATCGCTTTCGCCGCTGAGCACCGGAGCGACAAGATCGGGAATTTTTTCAGGGGGGTGACTCAGGTCTGCATCGATTACCAGCGAAGTATCGTAAATTGCTTCGTGGGAGCCGGCGATTACCGCGCCGGCCAGTCCCTTGTCTTCATCGCGTTCAATCAGGCGGACCGGCCCGCTGTCGAACCATTTTCTGATTACATCCCTGGTTGCATCGGTAGAGCTGTCATCGACGAAAACAACTTCGTGGTCAATAGACTTAAGATAGTCGAGAGCAAAAATTCGCTGCAGCAGCAGATCGATATTATCCGCTTCATTCCTGGTCGGAATGATTATGGAAAGACCGTGCATGATATCCTTTCGTACCCGTAACCCTGGTACGCTGATAAGCTGGTGCACCCATTATGGGCGTGCGGATAACGCCTCGTACTGAGGGGGTAAGTCAACACCGCGACAAAGAGCCAGACAGATGGTTCCAACCTGCCTTCCACAAGATGAGCGTTCATTACCAGAAAGGTGATCAACAATCAAGTTCTGCTCTCATCAGAACCAATATAATGCTTGTGTTATAAGCGCTTAAATTTTATCATTCGGCAATGATTTTGTACTACTTTGTCGTCTGACATTTTTCTCCTGGTGTATCGCTTTGGCTCGATTTCGCCGTATACGGAAATCGTCCATGCGGAGTCTCGGTCAAAGCCTGTTTCAATATGGCAGAAGCGCTCTTAAATTTAACTGCAATGAGGAGGTAAAAGATGAGAAAATGTCTGTTTTTCAGTGTTCTGCTGCTGCTCGGCTGGGGAGTATCGAACGGTGTGGCTGCAGAAGCAACCTGTGAATCCTGTCACGAGGAGAACAACCCGGGGCTCTATCTGCAGTGGGTTAACTCAGCTCACGGGCAAAACGATGTCGGCTGTCTCGACTGCCATGAGGCGGACGCCGGCGATGTCGACGCGTTCGAGCACAACGGCGCCACCATAGCAACGCTGGTCACCCCGAACGACTGTGCAACGTGTCACGAACATGAGGCGCAGGAGACCACCGACTCATACCACGCCCATGCCGGTGAGATTCTCGAGTCCAGCGATGCCTATCTGGCTCACGCCGCCGGCGGGCATCCGATCGTTATCGTCGGCTGCGAATCGTGCCACGGTGCCAAGGTCAAGATCGACGAGAATGCACCCAACAAGCTGTCACCTGAGACCTGGCCGAACAGCGGTATCGGCCGCCTCAACCCGGACGGTTCCAAGGGCGCCTGTAACGCCTGCCACTCCAGGCATTCATTTTCAAAATATCAGGCTCGCCAGCCTGAAAACTGCGGGAAATGCCACCTGGGACCGGATCATCCTCAGAAAGAAATCTACGAGGAATCCAAGCACGGCATCGCCTATTATGGCTACAAGGACCGTCTCAACCTGGACAAGGACAAGTGGGTCGTAGGAGAGGACTACTATGAGGCCCCGACCTGCGCCACCTGCCACATGTCGGCAACCAGCAATCAGGTCATCACCCATGATGTCGGCGACCGGATTTCCTGGACGCTGCGTCCGCCCATCTCCAAATACAAGGACGATGCGCTGAAGAAGCGTCAGGCCATGCAGGACGTCTGCCTGAATTGTCATCAGCAGGCCTTCGTCGACGGGCATTACTATCAGTACGATGCGCTCGTCAAGCTCTACAACGAGAAGTTCGCCAAGCCGGCGACTGAGATCATGAAAATGGTCAAGACCAAGAACCTGCTGGAAAACAAAGCCTCTTTTTCCAACGACCTCGAGTGGGAATACTGGGAACTATGGCATCACGAAGGCCGTCGTGCCCGTATGGGCGCTGCGATGATGGGGCCTGACTATGCCTGGTGGCACGGCATTTACGATGTAGCGCATAATTTTTACTTCAAGTTTCTCCCCGAGGCTCGCCACGTCGGAGACGAAGAAGTCAACGCCTATATCGACAACCTGCTCAGCACCGATCCGATGCACACCTGGTTCGACACCGAAACTGGTGCAATCAAGGCTGAAATCAAAGCCGGCACCTTCCAGGAGATCTATTCAGATCTGTTCATTCAGGATATAAAATAGTCCAGCACCAGCGGCAGGAAGAATCGAGGGCTCGATTCTTCCTGCCGCTTTTTTTCTTCTCTTTCTCCTTCACACCGGCGTCTCTCGGCGCTAAAGGCTCCAATGAGCGCTTTTTCGGCGCTGCCACCTTGCAATTTCCACTAATGATACAGATATTTAGATATACTTTGTCCATCGTTTGCCAACCTTTTTTACAGGAACGTACCCATGTGCGCCTACTATAAAGATCCCGATCCCCAGGAAACCAGCGAGTGGCTCGAAGCGCTCGACGGCGTCATCAAACATGAGGGCAGTGAAAAAGCCGATTACCTGCTCCGAGTTCTCACCGACCGGGCCCGCACCCATGGCGTTTCGACGTCGCCGGGCATTCTGACCCCATACTGCAACACCATCGCTCCCGAACAGGAAGAGAAAATACCCGGAGACTCCTTTATAGCCCGCAACGTGGCCGCCTATGTGCGCTGGAATGCGATGGCCATGGTCGCCCGGGCCAACAAGGGCGGGCTCGGCCTCGGCGGCCATATTGCCACCTACACATCGGTATCAGCCATCTACGAGGTCGGTTTTAACTGGTTCTTCCGCGGGCCCGACGCCGAAGACGGCGCCGATATGGTGTTATTCCAGGGTCACAGTTCGCCGGGTATTTACGCTCGGGCCTTTGTCGAAGGCAGGCTGAACGATGAGCAGCTCGGCAACTTCAGGCGTGAAGTCGGCGGCAACGGCCTGTCGTCCTATCCTCACCCGTGGCTGATGCCTGATTTCTGGGAATTTCCCACCGTTTCAATGGGACTGGGACCGATGATGGCCATCTATCAGGCCCGGTTCATGAGATATATGGACAGCCGTGGCCTGAAAAAGGCGGGCGACAGGAAAGTCTGGTTTTTCATGGGCGACGGTGAATCGGACGAACCCGAATCACTTGGTGCATTGCCGCTGGCCTCCCGGGAAAAGCTCGACAACCTCATCTTCGTCGTCAACTGCAACCTGCAGCGATTGGACGGGCCGGTTCGGGGCAACGGCAAGATCATCCAGGAACTCGAAGGCCGTTTCAGGGGTGCCGGCTGGAATGTGATCAAGGTCCTCTGGGGCAGTGAATGGGACAAAATCCTGGCCCGTGACAAGGAAGGACTGCTGATCAAGAAATTCGGCCAGATGGTTGACGGCGATTTTCAGACAATCCGGGCCCGGGGACCCGAGTATCTGCGCCAGAAGGTGTTCGGAGACGACCCGAACCTGGCCGCCCTGGTCGAAGATATCTCCGATGACGAACTCTGGCAGATGACCAGAGGCGGACATGACCCGCGCAAGGTTTACGCGGCCTTTGCCCAGGCCTCCCGCTTCAAGGGCCAGCCGACGGTAATCCTGATCAAGACCATCAAGGGATTCGGCATGGGCCAGGCCGGTGAATCAGTCATGGTGGCTCACAATGTCAAGAAGATGGATGTCGAGTCGCTGAAATACTTCCGTGACCGCTTTCACGTTCCGCTCGAAGACGATCAGCTCGAAGCCCTGCCTTTCATCAAACCGCCGGAAGGCAGTCCGGAAAAAACATTTCTCGAGGAGCGCCGCCGGGAACAGGGAGGCCCGGTCCCGTTTAGATCAGAACAGAATCACGTGCTCGAAATACCACCGCTGGATACCTTTAAGACCCTACTCGAGGCATCGGGCAAACGTGAAATTTCGACGACGATGGCCTTCGTAAGAATGCTCAGCTCACTGGTCAAAGACAAGAATATCGGTCCACACATCGTCCCGATCATCCCCGACGAAGCGCGCACCTTCGGCATGGAAGGTCTGTTCAGGCAGCTGGGCATCTATGCCCCGACCGGGCAGCTCTATGAACCCCAGGACTCGGAGACGATAGCCTGGTACCGCGAGGATCCCAAAGGCCAGATTCTTGAAGAGGGTATCACCGAAGCCGGGTCAATTTCTTCCTGGCTGGCTGCCGGCACCGCGCACGTCAATTACGGCATCCCGATGATCCCGTTCTATACCTTCTATTCGATCTTTGGTTTCCAGCGTATCGGCGATCAGCTCTGGGCCGCCGGCGACAGCAAAGCGCGGGGTTTTCTGATGGGAGCGACATCGGGACGGACCACCTTGAACGGAGAAGGGCTGCAGCACCAGGACGGCCACTCGCTGCTGTTCGCCTCAGCCTATCCGTCCTGCCGGGCCTATGACCCGACATTCGCCTACGAGGTCACGGTTCTGGTTCAAAAGGGTCTCGAGCTCATGTACGGACAGGGTGACAATGTCTTTTACTATATCACCCTGCTGAACGAAAACTATACCCATCCGGCCATGCCCGAAGGCGTCGAGGAAGGCATTGATCGCGGCATGTATCTCTATGATGGACCGGGGCCTGACAAAGCCGATATCCAGTTAATGGGCAGCGGCTCCATCATGCGTGAAGTCATTGCTGCCGCCGAAATTCTGAAAAGAGATTTCGACGTTTCGGCAAACATCTGGAGCGTGCTTGGCATCAACCAGCTCTACCGTGACGGTCTGATGACCGAGGAATGGAACCGGCTGCATCCCCAGGAGCCGGCCAAAAAGAGCTACGTCGAAGAGCTGCTCGAGGATGCCGCGGGACCGGCAATCATCAGCACCGATTATGTCTGCGCCTACGCCGAACAGATCAGAAGTCAGATTCACCTGCCGCTGACTATACTGGGTACCGACGGCTACGGCCGCAGCGACACCAGAGAGGTCCTCAGAAAATTCTTCAGCGTCGACCGTCATCATATCGTGGTCTCGGCACTAAAAGCGCTGGCCGACGAGGAGAAAATATCGTTAAATAGTGTCGCAATAGCGATCGAAACCTATGGTATCGACCCGGATGCGCTTCATCCCCTCATCTGCTGACAGGAGAATCTTTTATGGCAATTGAAAAAATAACCGTACCTGATTTCGGCGACGTCCAGGAAATCACCGTTGTGGATGTCTACGTCAAACCAGGTGATACGGTTGAGGTGGAAGACCCGCTTGTCGCCCTGGAGAGTGAAAAAGCGGTAATGGACATACCCAGCCCCTTCGCCGGCACCATCACCGAGGTAAAACTGCAGGAGGGCGATACGGTCACCAGTGACGATCTGATTGCACTGCTGGAAACAGCAGCTGCAGACGATCAGCAGGAACAGGTCGAAGAGCCGCAACAAAAAGAAGATGAAGAAGCTGCGGACACAAAAAAAGCAGTCGAACCTGCCGCCCCGCCTGCCGCTGAAGAAAAAGAAACAGAGACCGTAGAGAAAAGCCGTGAAGACAAGCAGGAAGCGGCCGGCGACTTTCATGCCTCGCCGTCGGTGCGAAGTTATGCCCGTGAGCTGGGCGTCGATCTGCAGAGCTTGACTGCAACCGGACCCAAAGGACGTATCCTCAAGGAAGATGTGCAGAAATATGTCAAGCAGACGGTGAAAAGCGGACCGTCATCGGGAACAGCAGCAGGCTTTCAGATCGATCAGCCGCCGCTCGAAGATTTCAGTAAATATGGCGAGATCGAGGTCAAGGAGCTGGGGCGGATACAGAAGATATCAGGTCCGCATCTACATCGGAGCTGGGTCTCCATCCCCCACGTCACCCATTTCGATGAGGCCGATATCACCGAACTGGAAAAGTTCAGAAAGCAGATGAACCAGGAAGTGCAGAAGGACGATCTCAAGTTCAGCCCACTCGTCTTCGTCATCAAAGCGGTGGTGGCGACGCTTAAGCAGTACCCGTTGCTTAACAGTTCTCTGGACAGTGCTGACAACTCGATAATTCATAAGCACTACTACCATATCGGCATCGCCGTCGATACGCCGGACGGGCTGGTCGTTCCGGTGGTCAAGGATGCCGACAGAAAAGGTATCAAGGAGATTGCTGAAGAACTGGGAAATCTGAGCAGCAAGGCACGGGAGGGTAAACTGTCGATCGGCGATCTTCAGGGGGCGACTTTTACTATCTCCAGTCTCGGCGGTATCGGCGGCACCGGTTTCACCCCGATTGTCAACGCTCCCCAGGTCGCGATCCTGGGGCTGTGCAGAAGCTCGATGAAACCGGTCTGGGATGGCGAGCAATTTGAACCGAGGCTTACTCTGCCGTTTTCGCTGTCTTACGATCACCGGGTCATAGACGGTGCCGAGGCAGCCCGCTTCTGCCGCTCACTGGGCAGCAATATCGAGGATTTGCGCAGAGCACTCCTGTAACCAAACAAAGATTCAATAAGATGATGACTGAAAAATCAAAATTCGACCTGGTTGTTCTCGGCGGCGGCCCCGGCGGCTACACCGCCGCCTTCCGGGCCGCCGACCTTGGCCTGTCGGTCTGTCTGGTTGATGAACGCAAACGTCTCGGCGGCGTCTGTCTGAATGTCGGCTGCATACCGTCTAAAACTTTGCTGCATGGAGCCAGTGTTATTGAAGAAGCCCTCGAAGCGGCAGATTTTGGCATTTCCTTCAGCCAACCCGAAATAGATATCGACCGACTGCGGGCCAAGAAAGAAGAGATCGTCGATCAGCTCACCGGCGGACTCGACAAGTTGTGCAGCGCCCGCCAGGTTACCCGGGTCACCGGACGGGGAACGTTCAGCGACCCGAACACGCTGGTGGTTAAAAACGGTGACGATGAATCGACGATCAATTTCGACAACGCTGTCATCGCTACCGGCTCACAACCCTTTTCTCTGCCCTTTGCACCAGATGATCCGCGCCTCTGGGATTCAACCGATGCCCTCGCTCTTGAAACCGTTCCAAAACGCCTGCTGATTATCGGCGGCGGCATTATCGGCCTTGAAATGGCCCAGGTTTATCACGCCCTTGGTTCTGCAATCACCATTGTCGAGATGGAGAACCAGCTGATACCGCCGGCCGACAAGGACCTGGTCCAGCCTCTTTTTTTGAAACTCAAAAAGCGCTACACCATACATACCGGAACCAAAGTAACTGCTATTGAGGCAGGAGACGATGGCCTGAGAATCAGCTTTGAGGGCTCGAAAAAGAGTGACGATGAGGATTTTGACGCCGTACTGGTAGCCGTCGGCCGTCGGCCCAACAGCGCATCGATCGGACTTGACAGCATTGGTATCACACCATCTGAGCGCGGTTTTATCGAAGTCGATGAACAGCAGCGGACTGCGGCTAAACATGTGTTTGCTATCGGCGATGTCGTCGGTGAGCCGATGCTTGCCCATAAGGCAACGCATCAGGCCAAAGTGGCGGCGGAAGTGATTGCCGGGCACAAGTCCGCCTTTACGCCGATGACCATACCCTCAGTCGCCTATACCAGCCCGGAAGTAGCCTGGATGGGATACACTGAAAAAGATGCGAAGGCGGCAGGGATCGATTTTGACAAGGGTAAATTTTCCTGGGGCGCCAGCGGTCGGGCATTGGCATCAGGCAGCGCGACCGGTGCCAGCAAGGTGTTGTTCGACAAGAAAAATGGCCGGATCATCGGTGCCGGCATCTGCGGTTCCAGTGCCGGAGAACTGATCCACGAAGCGGTGCTGGCGCTGGAAATGGGTGCCGATGCCGAAGATATCAGCAAAACAATTCACGCCCACCCCACCCTGGCGGAAACCTTTGCCTTTGCGGCTGAGATAGTTGACGGTTCAATCACCGACGCGATGCCGGCTAAGAAGAAATAAGAGATCAAACTTCCCCATCCTGCAGTTCAGCGCCCGCCTTTTTTCTGTTCAGCGATGAGCCCGAATTCAAGGGGCTCATCGCTGAACAATCATTACCTCAGCGCATAAGAAACGACAATATATTCTTCAAAAACTGCAGCAATATGTCTATATCTTCTTGACAAACGCAATATAAAAGAATAATTGTCTCTTCAAGCGAAACAAACAGCATTATCGTTCTGCGCCACTAATGGATAAAACCAATCTAAAAATATTGCGAATCCTTCAGGAAAAAGCCCGGATACCCAACATCGAGGTTTCCCGACGGATCAATCTCGCCCCATCGGCTGTGCTGGAACGCATCAGGAAAATGGAAAAACAGGGGCTCATCAACGGTTACGAAGTCAGGCTCAGTCCCGAACATTTCGGCTATGCCCAGGTTGCTTTCATACATTTCCAGATGAAACCGGACAGCAACCACGAGCGGGCCGCGGAACTCCTGTCGTCCCGAAAAGAGGTTCAGGAAGTCCACTATGTTTCCGGCGATGACTGTTTTCTGGTCAAACTCAGGACCCGCAACAACAAAGAGCTGAACAAACTGCTGCAGGAGCTCTTGAAAACCGTCGACGGCGTCCGGTCGACACGAACCATGACGGTGCTCTCGACCTATAAGGAAACAGCTCAGATACCACTCGATTAATCAGCAAGGAGCAATCATGCCGTTATCAGAAGCTTTCAAGAACCGCCTTTATCGACGTTTGCCTGAGATTCAGAGTCACTTCGGTACGCCGTTTCACATCTACGATGAAGCCGGCATCAGGGAGACCGGCGAAGCCTTGAAAAAGGCCTTTTCGGGAGTACGGAGTTTTCGTGAGTATTTTGCGGTGAAAGCGCTGCCCAATCCTGAGATTCTGAAGATTATGCAAAAACTCGGCTTTGGATTTGACTGCAGTTCGATCACCGAACTGATGCTCAGCCGACGGGTCGGCGCCCGCCCCGATGATCTGATGTTTACCTCGAACAATACGAGTCCCGAAGAATTCGCCGCAGCGGCTGCCGACGGCGGCTCTATTCTGAACCTCGATGACGTCAGCCTGATCGACAAGGTCCCGGATATGCCTGAGACCATCTGCTTCCGTTATAACCCCGGGGCCGAAAGGGAGGGCAACAATATTATCGGTACACCGCTGGAAGCTAAATACGGCGTCGCCGCGGACCAGATCATCGATGCTTATCGCCAAGCTCGAGATCGAGGAGCAAAGAAGTTCGGTCTGCACACGATGCTGGCTTCAAACGAACTGAATTACACGTACATGGTAGCCACCACCGACATGCTGCTCAAGCTCGCCGAGAGAATCGGAAAAGAGCTCGATATTGAATTCGACTTTGTCAATATCGGCGGTGGTCTCGGAATCCCCTATCGCCCCGAAGAACAGCCCCTCGATCTGAACGCGATGGCTGCAGAAATCACCGAACATTTCCAGGATTTCGAGGCCAGGAACGGCTATATGCCGGCACTTTCGATGGAAAGCGGCCGTTACATCACCGGCCCTCACGGAGCGCTGGTCGTCAAGGCGATCAACCGCAAAGAGATCTACCGCACGTATGTCGGCGTCGATGCCTGCATGTCAGCTCTGATGAGGCCCGGCATGTACGGGGCCTACCATCATATCGATGTAGCCGGAAAAGACACTGGTGACAATACAGAAGTGGTGGACGTGGTCGGCTCGCTGTGCGAAAATAACGACAAATTTGCGATCCAGCGGCAACTGCCGCCAGTCGTTGACGGCGACCTGTTGATTATTCACGATACCGGTGCCCATGGGCACTCGATGGGGTTCAATTATAACGGCAAGCTGCGCCCTCAGGAACTGCTGCTCAGAGAAAACGGCCGGGTCGAGCTGATCCGCCGCGCGGAAACCGCAGAAGATTATTTCGCCACGCTCGACTTCGAGCCCGCGGTGTTGAATGTATAAAGAAGAGGGCTATTCCACCTCGGCCTTTTCTTTTGCCAGCTGCTCCGGCGACATGGTCCAGAACGGTGTCCCGTCGCTGGTCAGGCGGACTTTAAAGGCATATTCGTTGTCCTTTCTGATTTTGGCCGCCAGAAACACCGATTCATCGCCGACATCGGCCCAGACGCCTTTGACCTTCACCCAGTCTCCACGGCGCAGGCCGGTCTCGCGGCTGGTGGCATAAGCTTCCGGACAAACGTGTACGACAACCTTATCACCACCTCCCTCATCGAGCAGGAAGGCCGTCCCGGGAGCCATACCTTCCAGCGGGGTCACGCTGATAAACTTGGCAATATCGCCCTTTATCGAATCACGCTCCTTCGGGTTATACAGGTTGTTATATTCAGAATCAAGTTCCCAGCCGTCATAGTCTCCGGCACTGCAGAGCGCAGCAGCCGTCAGAGAAATCAGGATTCCTGCAAAAACAATATAGCAGCGACCGGTGTTACGTAATCTCATATCGATCTCCTCACAGCAGAGCTAAAGGTTGTTATTTTAAAACCAGATATACAATAAAGCAGACCCGCTATTCTTCAAGCATTGCTGTAACCGCCTGTTCGGCATGAATCACCGTGGTGTCATAGAGCATCATATCGGTATCTGCGGGGCGCAGCAGCAATGATATTTCGGTGCACCCCAGAATGATTGCCCGGCAGCCGCGCTCAGCAAGAGTTTGGACGATGCGCAGATACTCGTTTCGGGAGCGATTGTTTAGCTCTCCGCGGCACAATTCATCAAAAATCACCGAATCGATGATACGCCGGTCAGCCTGCTCCGGTACCAATACCGTCAGACCATAGCGATCTTCGAGGACGGAGCGGTAAAAATTTTCTTCCATGGTAAACCGGGTTCCGAGCAGGCCCACTTTCTCGAGGCGGTCGGCAGCGATGCGGGAACCGGCGGCATCAGCGATATGGAGCAGCGGTATGGAGAGCCCTTCAACAATCCGATCCGCCACCTTGTGCATCGTATTGGTGCAGATCAGCAACAGATCGGCGCCAGCTTTTTCCAGGGAACGAGCTGCTGCACCGAGCAGTTCAGCGGCCTCGTCCCAGCGGCCCGCACTCTGGAGTTTTTCGATTTCAGCGAAATCAACACTGTAAAGCAGGATTTTTGCCGAGTGCAGACCGCCGCACCGGCGCCGGACCTCTTCATTGATCAACCGATAGTAAACGGCGGTCGATTCCCAGCTCATGCCGCCGAGCAGGCCGACGGTTTTCATCGATTTACATCCGTTCATAGAGGCGCCGGGCCCGCTCGACAGTCATCAACTCGCGCCAGTTGCCGCCCAGACAGTTCTCCCAGAGCGGCTCCAGGGCCAGGGCGACGCCGATCATGCGCTCCATTTCAGCATCGCTGAGCGCTGCGGTAACGTTTTGCGGCAGATCGATCTGATGGCGCTTCATCATCTTTTTGAATTCGGCCACCCCTTCGGGATAAAATTCCTCCAACTGATCGAAGGCGATGCAGCAGCCGATGCCGTGATGAATGTCGAGAACAAAGGACAACCCGTACGACAGGGCGTGGCAGGCGCCTACCTGCGAGTAGGCAATAGACATGCCGCCAAAATAGGAGGCCATCATCAGCTTGTCGGCAGCATCATCATGCTCTTCCAGAAACACCTGGCGGCACATCTCCAGCGATTTTTCTCCATAGGCCCGGCTGAATTCGTTGATAAAGGTTCCGGCCAGAGATTCCACATCGTGGATATAGCAGTCCATGCCGGTATAAAACCACTGGTTCTTGTCAATTCCTGCGGTCAGTTCAGGATCGAGCAGGATCTGGTCATACAGAGTGTAGTCCGAGTTGATACCGAGTTTCTTTTCCGGTCCGGTGAGAATGGTCGTCCTGGAAATTTCAGCACCGGTACCCGACAGGGTTGGAATTCCGACTTTGTAGATGCCGGGTGTATCGATCAGATCCCAGCCCTGATAATCGGCTGCTGATCCGGGGTTGGTCAGCATCAGGGAAACCGCTTTGGCGATATCGAGGGTCGAACCGCCGCCGATGCCGATGATGCCGGCTGGAAGCGTATCTGCCGACTCTTTTATCTGCTCAACCAGTGCATCGATATAGCTGGTCTTCGGCTCATTGTCGACATTGACATGGACGATGCTGTCATTGTCTCGAAGCGGAATCCTTCCCTCCAGCTGCGCACCCTTGAAGACATCGTCGAGGATGAAGACCATGGAGCCCTTTCCGCTTCTTTTTTCCTGTAAAATATCATCTAATTGATTAAAACTGCCGCGTCCGAAAATAATTCGTGGTACTATGGCAAAGTTACGATACATGAGTAATAGCTCCTCTTGTTGTTATCCCGCAGTCAGTCCAGGCCTGATACCCGGCCGCTGAGAATCCACAGGTTCTGATACGTCTGGATTTCAATAGCAGATGGCTGCATAAATCTCAAGGGCTTTAGCTTTGCAGAAGTCCATGCAACTGGAGGTTATGCCGGCCTGAAGAGGAGGAGCATAATAAGCTGCCGTACCATTCACAGACAAGACAGTTGACCATGTCGGTTCTCAATGAAAAATCGGTTTTCACCTCTCTGAATCAGAAAGGTCCGCTGGCCGTTCCCGCTTCGATCGATCTGAACAGCCCCTTTGACAGCTCGATTCGATCCTGGGTCAAACGGGTCAGAAAAAGCGAACTCAACGTCACTAAATATCGAGCCCTGCGCAGGCAGGTATTTGAATTTCTCAACGTTTCAAGTTTCCAGGACATTCCCCGGCTGTTGAACGACAGCCGGAGCCGAGAATCATGCAGCCGCAGAGCCTGCATGCTGCTGGGCAACATGTTCGGGATCAGCGGCACCGAAACCGAAATACGATCAAGAGTCAGCGAGTATGGCCGCACCGCGGACAGCGTGATCAAATCACTGCAGAACCGGCTGTTCGCCCTCTACTCGTCCCATGTGGCGATGACCAACGAGGTCGAAATTGCCGCCGATCCGGTCGATCTGCTGCTGATGATGTTCGATGACCGGTACCATAAGAAAGCCCGCTTCGAAGCCCACCGAAAGCTGTCGCTGATGAGTCTGGCCGGCAGCATCGATCAGCGCGAGCGGGAGACCAGCATCGAGGAGAAATTCTCCCAGTTTCTGAGCTTTCTGAACGAACACGTCTGGAGCACTAACCTGAAGATCGGCGAGCATGATATGGTCTACCTGCTTTCTCGACACGAGGGTACGGAATTTCGCTGCGCAGATTTGCAGGTCATCAGAAAAGAGGAGGCGCCGGACATCAGCCTCGGTAAAGGCATGAAACTGACGCTTTTGAAGCGTCGCCGCTTCCAGGCCGGTAATCGCGAGATGCCGATCTATGTGTCGATCAGGAAAAAACCTCCCGAGGCCAAAGTACTCAAGCTGCTGCGAAAAAACGAAAAAAATCCAGCAGTTGCCGTCGACGACGAGCTTGGTCTCATGGCGGTGCTCGACACCGCCGCCGACGTCAAGATTTTCCAGAATCACCTGACCCAGAGCGCCAGCAAAGCCAACTCGTTCATGATCCTGGAAGACATTTCGGACACCCTCACCGGCGGCAGGCATGCATCCGCCTCCGCCGGTTCGAGCTCGAAAACACCGATGCTCAAGTTCTTCGCCCGGCTTGGCGGCATGCGGGTGGAATTCATTATCCACACCAACGAGTCGTGGGTCAATTACCTGTATCAGCGCGATGTCGCCCACGATGAGTATGAAGTGAAGCGCATTTTCGATTCCGGCGTCGCCGAACTGCTCTTTCCGCAGGAGATCTATTTCCTCAACCACCAGACAGTCAGGAACAACATGATCAGGTTGTTCAGGCAGCAGATCGAGGAATCATGGCTCTGGTCGGAAAACGGCAGCGGCTGATCTTACTGCTTCAGCCTGTCGGCCAGACCGCTGCGCCGGGCGGTTTTTCTTGCGACCGTCAATCTAAACAGTTCCTCGCCGACAACGAGCGCAATACGCTTTTTTGCTCTGGTGACCGCCGTATAAAGCAGTTCCCGGCAGAGAATCGGGTTGTCTTTTTCCGGCAAGACGATGCACACCTCGTCAAATTCCGAACCCTGCGATTTGTGGATGGTCAGCGCCCAGGCCGTTTCATGGGCGGGTAGCTGGCCGGGCAGAAAACTTCTCATCGAGTTGCTCGCCGATTCGAACCAGACCCGCAGTTCACCGTTGTCAGGATCGGGCAGACAGATGCCGATATCACCGTTGAAGAGTCCGTGGCTGCTGTCGTTTCTGGTAATCAGAACCGGACGGCCCCGATACCATTCCCTGCCCGGCCCCTCTTTCAAATCGACCAGCCTCGATTCGATCTCCCGGTTGATCTGTTCAACGCCCCGGCGGCCCCGGCGCACTGCACAGAGAATCCGAAAACAGTTGAATTGCTGAATGAGCGACAGGTACGCCTCCGCATCGACCGTCTCCGCAGCCCGTTTCATATGACCATGATAGATGTCAACGATAGTTTCGAACCAGTCGCTGCCGGCGATCGAGACGCCCTCCGCTTCGGAAGGTGAGCACAGCCTCCAGGCACGCTCAGCAGCGCCCGCCTTGACCGCTCCTGCAAGATCAGCGATGCCAGCGCTGAACCGGTAACTCGTCTCGAGCATCGCCACATTATCGGGCAGGCTGTCGATGCAGTCGGCCAGTACCGCACCGGACTCGACCGAGGCGAGCTGATCACGATCACCCAGCAGGATCAGCCGCGCCTCGGGCTTCAGGGCGTCGACCAGCCGGGCCATCATGGCAAGGTCGACCATCGAGGCCTCGTCGACGATTACCATATCGAAGGGCAAGGGGTTGGTGCGGTTGAATATGGGCTCATTCGAGAAGCGTCCGAGCCCGAGCAGACGGTGCAGCGTCACCGCCTGCGCAGGCAGATCCGACGGGGGTACCGGTTCAGGTGGCGTCTCGGGGCCAACCACTGTCTGCCTGAAAATGGACTCGTGCAAGCGCATTGCCGCCTTGCCGGTCGGAGCAGCCAGGGCGATCTGCAGGCTGGAACCATGCTCTTCCAGAAGCAGTCGGAGAATCGTCCGGACAAGGGTGGTCTTGCCGGTTCCCGGTCCGCCGCTTACAATAGAGAAACTTTTATTCAGGCCAATGTCGACAGCCCGTTTCTGCTGGGGATCTTTGACAAGGGGTGCGATTTTCTGGAGCGCAGATGCAGCAGCCGGATATCGCCCGGCTCTTGCAATACGCTTCTTCAGAGCCGCAGCGAGTTCTGATTCGTAGCGATAGTAGCGGCCGAAATAGAAACGCTCGCCCGACAGCACCAGCGCTCCGTCCGTTTCCTCGGCAACCAGCCGGCTGGAACGGACAACCTCTCGCTGTTCGGCAGTCAACTCGATACAGATATGGCCTTCTGTCAGTGATGTGGTCAGCTCGGTGATGATCTTCTGAAACAGCGACAGGTTCTCCCCATCGAGCCCGGATCGGCAGCCCAGCGTCTCGGACATGTAGCGGCTGATCGGCGGTGACAGTATTTCCTGGAGCCCGGTTTGGCGATGCTCACCCATGCTGCCCTCCGCCGATACATGTATCGAGCTGCATCAGTTTGCTTTCATCGGGCCGGTCAAAGAAAACGGAATATCCGGGTTTAGCGGGATTCATGGCACGGACAAACAGATACATCACCCCGCCGAAATGGCTCTGATAGCGATACCCGCCAAGCCGATTGTTCAGATAGCGGTGGACAACCAGGGTATAAATCCAGTACTGAAGGCCATAGTTGTGGGAGCGCATCGCCCGAACCAGTTCAGCATCATGATACCCGTCCTCGGCGCCCAGATTGTTGGTCTTGTAATCGATCACGTAATAGCGGCCGTCAAACTCGCACACCAGGTCGATAAAGCCGCTCAGATAGCCCTCAATGTCTCTGCCGGCCAATGCTTTTACGGTCGGGACTGAAGCCAGTACATCATTGAATACAGTGGTTGACAGAGGTTCGAGATGCAGGGTGAATTCCATCTCCTTGATCAGCCTGCTGCCGGGGATCTCCGCCAGGCTCGGTTTTTTTCCATTGGCAGCCGGCGCTTTAAGCGGAGTCGTCACCGCACGTTTCAAAAGATCCAGAAGAATATCCGGATCTATCGTATAGCGATAAGAACTGATCAGCTGCATAAGAGATGCTCTTTCGACCAGGCCGCCGGCAATATCAGCAAAGCTGAATCTCTCCAGCGCATCATGTACCATATTGCCGAAGCGGACACCGCCCGGCAGCGGACTGAGGCTGGAGCTATCAGGTGCGCCGCGCTCGTCGGCCGCCTTCATGGTCTCATCAGCTTCATGTTTTGACAACATGGTCAAGCCGGAGAAGCTGGTGCGCGTTCTGTTGGTCCGCAGCCGCCTGCTGCTGTATTCTCTGGCCTGAAGACAATCACCGTCGAAACGCTCCGGTGTATAATCTAACGGCAGCTGGCCCGGGCTAATCGCAGCGCAGAGGCAATGATCGCTCTCTCCGAGTTGGCCAAGACGTTGTTTCTGGGCTTCGGCCGAACAACTTCCACCGGGGAAGAGCAGGCCGCCCAGCGGCGATTCAAAAGAGCCCCCGCCCTGTGAACCCGATTTGATATCGGCCCAGAAGAGATAGAGCCGCAGCCTGGCCCTGGTCATTGCCACATAGGCCAGCCGCATCTCTTCTTCGCTTTCCTCCTGGCGTGACAACTGGAGATGATGCTCGAACAGGTCGGAGCCCAGGTCACAGACCCTCCCCGTTGCCGGGTCATAGCAATCGATCGACTCACCCACGCGGCTGCCCCCCGAAGAGCGATATAGAAACGGACAGAAGACGATCTCATATTCCAGTCCTTTGGCACTGTGCGTGGTAATGACATTGACGGCCTCGGTATCGCTCTCAAGACGCAGTTCAGCTTCATTGACCGCTGCCGGCACTTCGATCATTTCCTGGAGCCAGTTGAGCGTCTGTGAAACGGTCAGCCGCTGTTCGCTCTGCTCCTGCATAACCAGTTCGAGAAGGTGCTGTATATTGGTTATCCGCCGCTCAGCCTGGGGATACCTGCTCAATTTCAGAAAAACCTGTTCATCTTCGAGCAGCATATTCATCATCTGCAGCAGGCCGGACTCGTTCCAGCAGCGGTGATAGTCATAAAACCGTTCGCGGTAGTGATTGAACTTCTGCTCATCGCTGCAGGTGTGGAAAAACTGGTTGCCGTCCATACCGAACCATTCGCGGCTCAGCACGGTTCTCAGGAGCTGAGTATCAGCCGGCGCCGCGACCCCCTGCAGGACGAGAAGCAGGTCATCGGCTTCGGCTGTTTGAAATACCGCTTTTCGACTCGACAGAACAACCGGTACCCCCCGCCTGCTGAGTTCATTGAAGAACTCCTCGGCCTGCTTGTTGCTCCTGACTAATATGCCGATATCGCCAGGCCTTATCCGCCGCCCCGATGAGCCGGATTGACCGCTGCCCTGCTCTATTCGCCATTCTGACTGCGGTTGAATTAAATGCATGACTTCGTTGATAATCCAGGTTCTGATTTCATCCGCTGCCGCTGTTGCCGACCATTGCGGCTTATCAGTTGATGCATCATCAAGTCGGCAATAGACCAGCGCAGGCTGTTCTGCTTCTGACCGGGTCAACCGTCCGAGCGAAAACGCTTCCGGGGATTTAACCGGCTGATAGGCGGTCGAACCAATCTCGGTACCAGCCAGAAGCCGGTTCAGTTCGCTCACCAAACCCGGATGCGACCGATAGTTGCAATCCAGCGTCAAACAGCGATCAACCCGGGTGCGAGCCTCGAGATAGGAATGGATGTCTGCGCCCCGAAAGCGATAAATGGCCTGTTTCGGGTCTCCGATCAGATAGAGATGGTGAATCCCCCTGCCGAAAAGCTCTGAGAAAATCGTATACTGGGCAGCATCGGTATCCTGGAACTCATCGATCAGGGCGATGCTGTAACGGCCGCCGACCTGGTGCACCAGTGCTTTATCGGGGTCGGAGACAATCGCCCGTTCCAGATCGACGATCAGGCTGCTAAAACTCTGTGCTCCAAGCTTCTGCAGAGAACGCGGAAGTTCGCACCGCAGATAACGGGCCAGGTCGACGCGCACGGCGAGCAGCAATTCATCGACCGCGGCGAGATACCCACGTGCTTCCTCACCGGGCAGCGACCAGCCGGCGACCAGAGCCTGTTTCTTCTCAGGCCCCCGAACCCGGGTGCCGTTGAGGCTGTTGATCATGTTCTCGGGCAGCAGCTCGGCGAGCGCTTGAGCAGCAGGATACGCATTTTCGCCAAAGCGCTTGCGGATCGTTTCCAGCCAGCCTTCAAACGCTTCTGTCGGGTCCTTTTTCAGCAGCCCGCTGCGTGCAGCTTGGCGCAGCTCTTCCGTGAGCGTTTCATCATGTATCAGCCACCACTGACGCAGCACCTCGGCTGCAGCATCGACTGCACGGCAGCGCTCCTGCAGATCAGCGTCTTCAGGTATCAGGTGGTGCATGGGGTTTTCAGCACCGCTGATACTGCCGTATAATTTTCCAGGCGTGGGATATCTGTCGACAACCAGCCTGCCATAACGTTTGTCGATCCGGTAGAGGTGCGATCGCCAGAAATCCCTGATCAACTGGTTGAGCTGCAGACGGGTGTCCGAGAGAAGATCGGATTCGAAAAACTGGCCGCTTTCAAGGACCTGTTCGGAGAGGATCCGCTGACAGAAACCATGGATGGTGAAGATGCTCATGGAATCGATATCGAGCAGAGCAATATCCAGCCGGTGCAGGGCTTCTGCTCTGTCGTCGATGGAATCGAGCCATTTTGTCAGCACCTCATCCGCCGAGTCTGCCGATGAATTCAACTGCTTTTTTGCCTGCAGCAGCCGGCTGCGGATTCTGCCGCGCAATTCCGCGGTGGCGGCAACGGTGTAGGTTACCACCAGAATCCTGTCAATGGTGACGCCGAGATCGACCACACCGCGCAGAACGAGCATACTGATGGCGAAGGTCTTGCCGGTGCCGGCACTTGCCTCCACCAGGGTCACTCCGCGTGTAAACGGTGTCGCAGCTGCTTCAAAGACCTGGGGGGGAGCGCTATTCTCAGCCAAAACTCACTATCTCCGCTTCTTCCAGAATCGTTACCATGATGCGATCTGCAGCCTCTTTGAACGAAGCATCGAGCAATAGTGAAGCCTCCGGCTCACGATACAGCACGGTCAGTTCCGCACAGTATCCGCGGGCAATGCTGCTGCGGAACGTGTCAACAGCTGCCCGCAGCGGATCCTTTTTACCCTGTCCCCGGTTTTTCAAAATCTGCCGCCCGTAGCAAAATGCGGGTTCCACATAAAACGGGGACGGATAGATACATCCCTGCAGAAAGAGATCGATCAGCTGGCGAAGATCACTTTCATTCCCGGCACCGGCATCGATTGTTATCATTTCATCTTTTGCGACGATTCTGGTCGGTCCCAGCCGGGACCCGGCAGCACCGGTTAGCAGGTGAAGCAGCCAGCCGCGCATCAGGTCTTTGCCTTTCATTGGACTGTAGCGATAAAGGAGCAGGCCGGCAGTGCTGCACTGTTCAATAACACCAACGATGAGAAGAGCATCCACGGCTACTTCGATATCAACACGATCAACACGCAGATCAGGCTCGATTTCTCTGAGGCGGCCGATGAATCCGGCGATCTCACCGGACACCTCCTCAAACAGATTTCGACCCGGAAAACCAAGCGGCCAGCGCTGCTCCTGCTGGAGCTCTGTAAAAAGCGCGTCCCGGTCACAACCTGCCGCCATATTCTCAACCAGTGCCTGGTTAAGCAGATACTGTTCCAGCCCCTCAAGCCCGAAAGGCTCATGGTCGGGCAACAAATCTGCGCTCGTCCGCAGTTTTATGTCCAGTATGTCCTGGACAAAATAGCGCTGCGGGTTCGCAGTAAAGCGCTCGAGATCCCGCAGACTGATACTGCGTCTACCGTTGAAAACCGGTTGCTGAAGAGGCTCTTTCAGCCACGGGCCGGGCTGATACGCCGGTTTGTTCCCCAGCAGGCGTGCCGTACTGCAGTGGTAGCGGCTATGGCTGAACAGTTTTGGATGACCAGTATAATAAGCCCCGTTAAAGGGCTGCAGCGGATGTTCAACCACTTCCAGCGGACCATGGCAATGCTCGACCGTCTCCAGCAGTTCGGCAATGACAGGAGATGGGGGGAGCGGATCGTTGGAACGGATCGACTGGCCGATGTAGCTGATGTAAAGCCGCTGCCGGGCGGCCAGGATCGCTTCGAGAAACTGGTAACGATCGTCCGCCCGTTTCGAGCGATCCCCCTTTTCAATGGAATCGGCAAGCAGGTCAAAGGGGATAAGACGATCCTGGCGCGGAAACTCTTTGTCGTTGAGCCCCAGAAGACAGACAACTTTGAATGGGATCGAGCGCATCGGCAGCATCGAGCAAAACGTCAGACGGCCCCGTAAAAATCCGATTGAGATAATCGTGTCCGCTTCATGCTCGAACCATTGCCGAACCACATCAAAGCGCAAGGGTTCCTCATGGTAGTGAGCACATTTGACTGCCAAAGATGAGCACATGTCCTGGAGCTGGAGAAGGTCAGGGCCTTCTTCGTCGCCAAAAAGGGCTACGCTCATTTCATGCAGGAGGGTCGACCACTGCGCCAGGCTCCGCGCCTGCTTGATGGTGCTCCGGCTCTTGTCGACCAGTTCGACAAATTGACAGAGATTGCCGAGCAGTTCAGCCTGACCTCCTTCGATATCGATATAGGGCACATGCTGGTCGATGCACGCTTTTGAACCCGCAGCCAGTCCGAGTAAAAGACGTTCCAGACCGTTGAGCCAGGTCCCCGCCTCGAAGCCGAAAGTTTGGTCTTCGCGGCGCTGCTCTTCCGAAAGCCCCCAGCGGATGCCGGCGTCCCTGACCCAATGGTATATCTGCTCCAGATCCGAAGTCGAAAGAAAAAACGTCCTGCGTACCTCGGGCTGATCGAGCAGACCAAGCAGGTCGGCAGCCTCGTATCTGGAGGTGAACAGTTTCAGGAACTGGGAGAAAAGTGCCACGTAGCGGTTGTCGCGACGTGTGCGGCAGTCGCTGATATCGTGGGTAATATCATTGAACGTTGCAGCGATAGAATCACGATAGAGCTGGATATCGGGAGCCATCACGGCGATATCGTGGAGTCCGAGGCCGGGGTCGTCGCTGAGCCATTTGAGAATATAGTCCTTGAGCACCGCCGATTCCCTCATCCTGGAGTGGCAGGAGACAATGACGAGGGAATCATCTTCAGGCGAAACTGACGGTGCTTTCGCTGAAGCTTCATAACGGGCAACGAGCAGATCGTCCTGCAGTCGATGAAGCAAAGAGCTATCCTTCTGCAGCGCTTTGACGACAAAGAGCTCCGGGCCGTCATCGATCTCCTCTATATGGCTCAGCAGAAGCTCCTGAAAATCAGCGCCCTGACGACCGAGACCGGCAAGCAGTGGATGATAGGCGGCCAGATCGGCTCCAAATTCTGTTTCTTTGCCTTTTCTCAGCCGCTGCCGGGCCGTTTCCATGTCGCCCCAGTACTGGGAGCAGGGCGTCAGCAGGAAAAAATGGACATCGCCCGCCCTGGAGAGGCTCTTCAATACGGACAGAAACAGCGGCGGCAGCGTATGGAGGCCAAAAACAAAGAGTCTTTTCAGACCATCGGGAAGATCGTTTTGGCAATTTTCCAGGCGGCTGATCAACGCTTCGATCACCTCAGCTCTGTTTTTACCGTCTCCTTCCTGACGGAGCCTTTGCCAGAGATGACGCTGCCATTGTTCGGCAGAGTTCTTCGTCAGCGAGCGGCCGCGATCCCAGGCACGGATCATTTCCGGACGCATGATCTGGTACTGATCGAACAGATCAGCAACCTGCCTGGCCAGCTGGTAGCGCTTGATATCAGAATGATCCCTGCTCAGATACGATCTCAGCGGAACCATCAACGGGTCACTGAGTTCCCTGAGCAGCCGCTCAAGGCGCCAGACCATGACGGAGCGGTCAAACGGCTCGCTCTCATGAGGCAGGTTCAGCGCCTCGCAGACATGGGTGATGAAGTTCAGCGGCAATAGGTATGAGGCGTTTCCCCAGACACCGAAGGTATCTGCCAGATACTGATTGAGCAGCCGTTTGATTTCCCGGTTCTGAACGAGAAACACTGCCTGATCGAACGGATTCAGGCCTTCCGTCGAGCTGATTACACAGGCCAAATGCTCGGCCAGCCGTTCCGTTTGGTTAGAGTTATAGAGATAGAACATGAAGCGCGGTTAATTCAGTAGCTCACGAGGTACATGTTCAGATGCCCATACTGCAATTGACAAGAACAGCGCCCTCCCTTACTGTGCAGACGTATCATCTTTTTGCTCAACCTGTTCGCTGCAGACGACGAATGGATGGGTACAGCGGTCTGAACGACCGGGTACGGCGTGGTGTCGGAAAATCAGCTGAACCAGAGTCAACCGAGGGTGACACCGCCATATTCCCAGATAGCCAGTATCAGGCCGGCCATGATACCGATGGCGAAAAAGAGACGCAGCCTCCGGTCCCACGGCAGTTTTGATCCGTCTCCCATGTATTGCAGAACGGCGACAACCAGATAGGTCAGACCGGCGACATAGGGCGCCGTCTGGAGAAGTTGCCAGCCGGTCGCCTTGAGCGTGTTTGCAAGATCGCTGCCGATGCGTAAATTAAAGATCAGGTAAAGCAGCGCCGACACCGAGAAACGAATCTTTTCCTTGAGATTTTGCATATGAAACCACTATACCCGAGCCTAGTTTTTCCGGACACCGATATTTTCTCCTACCGGCTCTTTCCACTCCTGCTGTTCGGCAGCCCTACTACCTTTCTGGAACCGTTGCAAGCGGGGGCGGCAGAGGGTAAAGCCGCCCTCGATATTTTCATTAAAAGCGGTCTCTGTCAAACCTATAACCCGGCACCTCTGGGAGAGGATCGTGAGCGTTTTCTGCGCCTGATCGAAGACATAAAGAACCGAAAAGACGATTACGCCGAACAGCTATCCGCTTTGACCATAGCAGCCATGTCCTCGAAAGACGAAGAGGCGAGCGGCGAAAAACGCTATCAGATCATCTCTTCGATGCTCGGGACTCCTGCAGCACCGAAAAAAGACTCGATTACATCGCAGCTCGATCTCTGGCAAGCCCGGCTGGTGCTGGCGATTTCTGAAATACTGAAGAAAGAGGAAGAGGAACTGCATCAGGAGCTGCAGTCCCTCGATGCCCAGGAAATAGAGATGTTCAAAGCTCTGCAGGGGGACAGCGGTGGTGATGAGATCGATCCGTTCAGCGAGGTAAAGCGAATAACAGCCCGCCTCAACCAGGCCCGGCCGCGGGAAATGAAGATGCGCTTCAGGTCATGGCTGAAGCTGGTTCAGACAGGGGTGCTGCCGGAGATTTCACTCTTTGTCGCCTCTTCAGTCGACGCTGCAGATCAGCTGATCACCGAGTATGAGAAACAGCACGTCGGAAGCGCACGGCCGGTCCTCGAGTTGAACCTTCCCGAACGCATCGAAGCAGGCCCTGTTCACGTCATCTCCCAGATTCAGTGCTTTCATGAACAGAGCCTGGAGGTGAGAGAAGCCCTATGCGCTGACCTCGATTCACTGATCAACAGAAATTCTCCTCCCTCCGACTCAGCAGATATGCTCCTGCCCACCCGGAAGGAGCACTTGCAGCGCTTCAACGAGCTGATTGAACATCACTTCCCTTCCGGCTCTCACGGCAGAGGATCGTTACTCTTCTACCTGCTGCCCAACGCGCCGATCACCAGCCTCCTGAACCTGGAGACCGGTTCGACCGCCCCAGCCTCCGTTCATGGTCTCTTAGGCGTGCTGAAGAACTAGCCCGAATATTCTAAACGCTTATCCAATCAGGCTCCGCCCTGCGCCACTCCGCTGCTGAAATCAAGCGGTATACCGGCGGTGCGGGAAGCGAGTTCCCGGTCCATCATCAACAGGGCGTGCGGGTCATCGCCAATCATTTTCAGCTGAGCTATCATGTCACTGGCGGTATCTTCTTCTTCAACCTGCTCGGTGACATACCACTCGAGAAAAATCTTGGTGGCGTGATCCTTCTGCTCGATCGCCAGATTCATCAAATCATTGATCGAGCTGGTGACGAACTGCTCATGCTCGAGCGTCTTCTCGAAGACGTCAAGCGGCGAATCAAATGTTGTCTGCGGCTCATCGATGGCTTTGAGCACCGCCGACTCTCCCTGGCTCTGGACATATTCATACATCTTCATCGCATGAAACATCTCTTCATGGTACTGAACCATAAACCAGTTGGCGAACCCTTTGAGTGCCAGGTCGTTGGTATAGGAGGACATGGCCATGTAGAGATAGGCCGAAAATATTTCCTTATTGATCTGTTCGTTCAGTGCCTCGGTGATCTCTTTATTCAACATCGTATTCTCCTCATAAACGAGTTAGTAGCTGTAGCGACCCTCGAGGCCGCCCTCTCCAGCCGTCATCACAGGGTGACGGAAGGTATTGAAAGACCAGACAAAACAGTATGGAATAGACGTAAAAAGTCAAGAGAGCGGCGGAGGAAAATAGGCCGTCGGCAGGCGTGAACGACGGCCTATTCAGAAAAGGTCTCTAAACAGAATGCCGGACTGCGCTGTTCTGCAAATTTCAGGGTATGGCTGAACCTTTCAGTCGTCCCAGCTGCAGCAGGTATAGGGGTTAATGGTGGTGACCGGGCACAGGGCTGAACGAACCACCTTGCCGGCGACGCTGCCGAACATGATTTTCTCGAGCCCCTTATAACCGTGGGTACCCATGATAATCATATCAGCCTGAATCTCGGTGGCATAATCGACGATCTGCTCAGCGACGTCTCCCATCAGCACCTTGTGGGTGATGTTTTTAAGACCAAACTCGGACGCCACCCCGCTCATTTCCTCGATGAATTGTTCCATCCGCTCTTCGGCACCGGTCATCAGCTCCTCTTCCAGGTTCGGGACATGCATCTGGGGGACGAAGAATCCCGAGTAATCCTCGAAGTTCTGCACGACAAAGACAAAATGGAGCGCAGCCCCGTATCTGCTGGCCATGAACATCGAAGAATCGGCAATGAGGCGTGAATTATCGGAAAAATCGATCGGGGTTACGACATTTTTGATATCTCTGATCTGTTTCATGGTCACCTCCGCATGGTGCGCGCTGCGGCAAGGGTAGTGAACCTCTTGCCTTTATTACTAATTTTCTCACATCGTCTCAGCCGTTGCAAGACGTTTTGCACGATCATCCCGGTTACCTTACCGTTTTTTCCACATCCGCTGATTACTGGAAGAGCTGGTTGATCCTTTTACGGTAGTTTCGCTCGATAACATGGCGCTTTTTTTTCAGCGTATTGGTCAGCTCCTCACCGCTTTTCAGGCCTTTCTCGAGAAAAGCGATCGAGAGTAGACGTTCATGGGCCTTGAACCCTTTTTTGGGTTTAAGCCGGGAATTGATCTCTTTGCGGATCTGCTCGAGAACCTGGTTGTCCGTCAGCATTTCCGCCGTTTCCCGCCGCAGGCTGGAAAACGTCTTTTCAACCCAGCCCTTGAGCTCTTCATGATTGGGTACCAGCAGTGCGGCCAGCCCTTTTCTATCCTGGCCGACCAGAACCGCATCCTCGATAAACGGAAACATCGCAATGGTGCTTTCGATACGGCTGGGGTCGACGTTCTCGCCGCTGGCGAGGACGATAATATCCTTGGCCCGGCCGGTAATCACCAGCTCATCATGAATGGTCAGTTTGCCGAGGTCTCCAGTCTTTAAATAACCGTCAGGGGTAAATGATTTACGCGTCTCGACATCGTTGTTGTCATAGCCAACGGTCACCTGGGGACCGCGGACCTCGATCAGCCCCTCTTCGCCGGGGGGCAGTTCCCGGCCATCTTCGGAGACGATGCGCAGGTCGGTATGGACAACCGCTCTACCGAGCGTACCATATATATCACAGTCCAGCCCCCGGCCGGCGATGGCCGGTGAACATTCGGTCATGCCGTAGGCGTTGACGATACGGATTCCCACAGCGTCGAGCCAGTCCTCCAGAAAATCCGCCAGGCTGCCGCCGCCGCTGACCGCCAGACGAAGCCTGCCGCCAAAGCGCTCCTGGACTGCTTTAAATTTGTGTTGGGCTAACAGATAGAACGGGGCCAGCAATACACAGAAAAGAGCGGCCCTGCCCTTTTCAAAAAGCCTGAAAAAGGAAAATGCGTCTGAAAATTGCGGAAGCTGATTCCTGAAAACCCGCCTGCTGCGGCGATAGCGTATCGACACCGCGACCATAAACTGGAAAATCGCCGCGGTCATTGCGCCTTTTTTCTTGAGCCCTGCCAGCACCCGGTTGTGCAGCGATTCCCACACCCGGGGAACGGTGGCAACGACCGTCGGCCGGTAATGGATCAGATCCTGGGCAAATGTCTTGACCGAGGAATAGATAAGAGTACAGCCGCCGGCAAGGGCGACATACTCGGCGGTGCGCTCGAAGATATGCCAGGTAGGGAGGATCGACAGCCACCGATCTTCGCGCTGCAAGCCGATGATCAGCGGGACACAGCGGACGTTGTGCATGATGTTGCTGTGAGTCAGCAGCACCCCTTTGGGCAGCCCTGTGGTTCCAGAGGTATAGATGACGGTCAGCAGATCTTCAGGCCTGACTTCAGCCCCCCGTTCGAGGAAATGCTGGACGTCATTCTCGCTGAAGGTTCTATTTTTGAGCAGATCCGTGTAGGCATGGGTTTTTCCAAAAAGCGACTGAGCGGCCGGACCGGTCATAATGAAAATATTTTTCAACCCAGACAGCTTTTTTAAGCGCAAGCGATGCTCTTCAAAAAGTTCCGGCGTCTCAAGAACCACATGGGTGCAGCGGCTGTTCTCCATGATGTAGCTGAACTCAAAAGACGGCGTGTCACTGCCGCGCGGGACGGTCACCGCACCCAGCGAAATGATCGCAAGATCGGTAACAATCCAGCCGTAACGATTGTCCGAAAGGAGCATGACCCGGTCTCCGGCCGACACCCCCTTTTTGGCAAAGGCTCGAGCCAGCAGCAGTACATCTTCAAACAGCTTCTGATAACTGACCGTTATCTCTACATCTCCGGCACGGTAGATGTAGGCCGTCTGATCCTTAAACAGGCTGCAGCTGCGGCAAAATACTTCAAACAGCGTAGCGGGATCAGCTACGGCCGGTATGGCAATCGAATCACTGCTCACTTTATACCCCAATGGACGGCAATGGTGCCGAACATGAACTTTTTAAAGGAGACCTTTCTGAAACCGGCCTGTCTGAAAAGATCCGCCAGTGTCGCTGCGTCGTGGAAGCCCATGGTCGAGCCGGTCAGATACGTGTAGGCGAACTGGTCGCGGGCAATCAGTTTTCCCATGAGCGGGATTATAAGAACCAGGTAGAGGCGAATGAACGGATAGAGTAAATTTTTCGCCGGCGGTGTGGTGTCGAGACAGACGACCCGTCCTCCAGCGGCCAGCACCCGGTGGACCTCTTTCAGGACGCAGAGAGAATCATCGACATTGCGCAGCAGGTAACCAAAACTGACCGCCTCAAAGGCCGCATCACGGTAAGGCAGCTGATTGGCGTCGCAGACCTGCCAGTCTAGACCGGCAGTGTTGAAACGCTGCGCGGCCCGGGTAAGCATATTGCGCGAAAAATCAGACCCGACCACACGGGCTCCGGGATTGCGTTTTTTGAACAGCGCCGCAATTTCTCCGGTACCGCAGGCCAGATCCAGCATCCAGCCGCTGTTGACCGCACCGCATCTGTCGACGACAAATGACCGCCAGCGTTCGTCCCGGCCCAGAGTCATCACTCTGTTCATCAGATCGTAACGGTCGGCAATGGCGTCGAACATCCTCTCAACACCGGGCCCCTTACTCACACCAGTACCTCCTGAAACGGCCGGGACGGTTCATCGCAGGAAGGTGCCCGTCAACAGGGGGCAAAGCCCGGCGTCCTTGGAAAAGCGATGGCTTCCCGGATATTGTGCATACCGGTAACGAACTGAACGAGCCGCTCGAAACCGAGGCCGAAGCCGGAGTGCGGCGTCGTGCCGTAGCGGCGCAGATCGAGGTACCACTGGTATTCTTCTTCATCGATACCGCTTTTCTGCATCCTGCCGAGGAGTACGTCGTAGCGTTCCTCACGCTGGCTGCCGCCGACGATTTCACCGATTCCAGCGACCAGGATATCCATAGCCGCAACCGTTATACCGTCGTCACTGAGCCGCATATAAAACGGTTTGATGGAGGCCGGGTAATCGGTGACGATCAACGGCAGACGATACACCTCTTCTGTCAGATAACGCTCATGCTCGGATTGAAGATCCACCCCCCAGCTCACCGGGAAGTCAAAATTCCGTCCGGCTTTCAGCAGTTCATCAACAGCTTCTGTATAGGTGATTCTGACAAAATCGCTGTCGATCACATGCTGCAGCTTGGCGATCAAACCTTTTTCGATGAATTTGTCAAACAGCGCCATGTCCTCAACGCAATGCTCGAGCACATCAGAGAGCAGATAGGTGAGCATCTCCTCGGCCAGGTCCATGTTGCAGTCGAGAGCGCAGAACGGCATCTCCGGCTCCAGCATCCAGAACTCGGCCAGATGCCGGCTGGTATGCGAGTTTTCGGCCCTGAACGTAGGCCCGAACGTGTAAACCGGCCCCAGAGCCTGGGCAAACACCTCGGCCTGGAGCTGGCCGCTGACCGTCAGCCCGGCCCGGCGCCCGAAAAAACGATCGCCGTCGGCGCCGGCGCTCTTCATGCTCAGCTCCTGCTCGGTGACCACCTGAAACATCTCTCCTGCACCTTCACAGTCACTGGTCGTGATCACCGGTGTATGGATCTGGTGAAAATTTTTGTCGTGGAAAAACTGATGGATCGCATAGCTCAGGCGGGAACGTACCCTGGCCACCGCACCCAGTGCATTGGTGCGCGGCCGCAGATGTGCAATTTCGCGCAGGAACTCGAAGGAATGACGCTTTTTCTGAAGCGGATATTCCTCAGGGTCAGCCCAGCCGACAACCTCAACCGATTCCGCCAGAATCTCGACCCGCTGGCCTTTTGCCGGAGACTCCTTGAGTTGACCGCGGATCACCACACTGCAGCCGGTGCTCAGCTTCTTTATTTCACTGTCGTAGTTGGCCAGTTGTTTCTCGGCGATCACCTGGATATTGGCCAGGCTGGAACCGTCATTTACTTCGAGAAACGAGAAACCTGAGCTGTCCCTTCTGGTTCTGAGCCAGCCGGCGACAACAACCACTCTGCCGATATCCGAACCACTCAGCAATGTATTGATGCGATCTGATTTCATATATTCTCCATGCTTCAGAATCGATGTATCGGTGTATAGACTGCGGACTAATTACAGTCTATAACATATATCCCTCTCTGACGTTGCCAAGGGCGGCGAAGATAGAACTTCTGGCGTCCGGAATTTCCGTGCAGATGTGCTTCAGCAGCTCCCTGACTTTTTCCCGCCGGGAGTCCTGATCAAGCGGACAGTAATTATCAACCGGGTGCAGATCAACGAGGTCGCTGATTTCCTCAATCTCTTGTTTTTCCAGATAACTGAGAACCCGTATCAGTGAGAAAGAGCCCCCGAACAAATCCTGCCGGGGCAGCATGGTTGAGATGTTGCCGCTGTAAAATGCATTGATCAGAAAGGTTTCGACCAGATCATCCTTGTGGTGTCCCAGGGCAAGTTTATTGCACCCTTTCTGTCGGGCCAGATCAAAAAGCTGGCTGCGCCGGTTCCTGGCACAGACGAAGCACGTTCTCTCTTCGTCGATGTCCCAGCCTTTGACACTGGTGAAAGGAATTTCAAAGCGTTCGAGTTGGGCCGCAATTCTTTGAACCGGCTCCGAACCGCCCATTTCAGGGTTCCAGAAACCGTTGTCCACATAGACAGCCTCGAGCCGGTAATCGATCGGCGCCTTCAGGCGCCAGACGTTCAAGACCCAGGCACAAACCAGACTGTCGACTCCGCCTGAAACACCGATCAGCAGCTGATCACCATTGCTGAGCATGTTCCAGTCGGCCATGGCCCGGCCGATTTTTTTGTTAAGGCGCGGCGGCAGTTCTGCAGGCCTCGTTGCCATGTTGTCACCGTAAAAATCAAACACCCGCCTGGTCAAGAACCGGACGGGTGCGGCTAAACTGCTGTCTGCTGTGAATTAGAAGTATGGGGACTGATCTATTTTTTCGTTGATTCCCAGGGTCACGAGTTCTTCGACGGTCAGCCATTTCAAACCGTACTTGTGAGCCAGCATGATATTGCTCAGAAATGACTGCTGGGTTTCATCAAATGTTGCCGACCAGATAACGGAACCGTCGTTGGTGTCGTAGAGTTTCATGCTGAAAGCTGCAGAAGCGGGAGTGTCGACACCGTAGTCGCCGCCAACTCGCTGAATGTATCTCGACAAGGTGGTGACCAGAACGGCGTTGCATTTCAAAGTAGCGCCGATGGAACTGAGCAGGGCCACCTGGGCCATTTCGGTCTCGGGCAGCAGCGATGTCAGCTGGCGCTGGGAGATAAAACGCACGTTGTCGCTCCCCTTGAGCGCATCCTTGAGCTGCGTATCTAAGAATGCGGCTCCTTTCTCGAGGTTTGCGGCACTCTCGAACGTCCGCCTTTTATCCGGCTGGGGGGTCGACATGGCCGGAAACCCGGTACTCTCGTTTCGGCGGATGGTTTCGCTGAGTTCCTGGTCCATAAGCTGGTTTCTATTTTCCTGCTGCACTGCTCTTTGGTCAGTTTCATCGTCTTTGCCCTTTAAATCAGTCATCACCGGCAAAGCGATAATACAAGGTACCCGAGCGGCGGCTTGATCAATTTCTTCCTGCGTCGGCAACGGTTGTATGGTGCTGCATGAAGCAGTGACCAAAAGAGCTGCCCCAAGCAGCAGGCTCAGTATCCGGTTTCGTCTATTCACCACGCACCTCATGGTAGTAGTTTCAATGTGGCTCTTAGAGCGAGCCCTTCGAGGACAAGACAGCCGCTGAACCCCTTCGCCTGGCTGCGGCCCCACTGACAGCGCGGCCCAGGGCTTTGAATATCGCTTCGATAATATGATGAGCGTTTTCTCCGTGTATGAGATCGACATGCAGAGTCAATCCCCCGTGAAGCACCAGTGCCCGCAAAAATTCTTTGGCCAGGATCGTGTCGAAGGTTCCGACTTTCTGATCAGCCAGTTCGACACCATAATGGAGGTAGGGGCGGTTGGAAAAATCGACGACAACCCGCGCCAACGTCTCATCCATCGGTACATGGGCGGAACCGTAACGGTTGATTCCAGCCTTGTTACCCAGAGCTTTAGAAAAAGCCTGCCCCAGGCAGATGCCGACATCCTCGACCGTATGGTGATCGTCAACTTCGAGATCACCGCTGGCGGATATCTCCAGATCAAAGCCCCCGTGGACCGAGAACAAGGTCAGCATGTGATCGAGGAAGCCGACCCCGGTCCCGATCGACGTTTTTCCTGTCCCGTCGATGGTCAGGCCAAGCGTGATCTCAGTCTCTTTCGTTTTCCTGCTGATTTCGGCCGTACGAGGCTGCTGTCCTTCAGTCATTCGTGCTCCTGATAGTCAAGATGATGCGTCTCAAGGAAATGAATTGTCCACCGACTTCTTACGCTTTACACGATAATCATCTTTAACCATTATATACTTTTTAGCAATACAGTTATCGATCAGCTTTAAGAGCCGGACTTTGTTGATACTGCTGACTTTTAAATTCATGTTCAGCGCTGCTGTTTCATGGTAATAAGAAAACAGCACTTCAGATCATCTATCTCCAGGTGGGAATCGGCATGCTCTTACGTTCGATAGCCCTTGATTATGACGGTACCATCGCCGTCAACGGTTTCCTGGATCCGCATGTCCGTGAAGCAATCGCGGACGCACGCCGGAGAGGACTGCTGGTTATCATCGTCACCGGCAGAATCCTTCGAGAACTCCGTCGTGTGGCCGGAGAACTGGATTTCGTCGATGGGGTTGTCGCGGAAAACGGTGCCGTACTTCTGCTGGCCAACGGTCATCGCCGACTCCTGGCTCCTCCCCCCTCTCCGATCCTGCTGAGCAAATTGCGTGACCGCAACATCGAATTCACCGTCGGGCGCTGCCTTATCGACCTGGAGGCCGAACATGCCTCCGCCGTGATGTCGGTAATCAGAGAGTTGGAACTGCCGCTGGTCCTTTCTTTTAATCGAAATCGACTGATGGTGCTTCCACAGGCCATAAGCAAGGCTTCCGGCCTCAAGGAAATATTCAATATTCTTGGAACCTCGATACACAATGCAATCGGTATCGGGGATGCCGAAAACGACTATGATCTTCTGCGCTGCTGCGAATACGGTATCGCAGTGGAGTGGGCCCCTCATCTTCTTAAAGAGGAAGCTGATTTCGTCCTCACTGGCCAGGGTCCTGAGGTCGTGGCCGAATACATCTCTGTTGCTTCCCAGGCCAGCAGGCTTCCTCCTGGGTTGAGGAAACATCGAAAACTGGTACTTGAATCGATTGCCGGGCAGGCTTCGCTCGAAATTTCGATTCGCGGCCGAAACATCCTGGTAGCGGGAGACACAAAGAGCGGCAAATCATGGTTGGCCGGACTTTTCTGCGAACAGATGATTCTCCAGCATTATACCATTCTGGTTTTCGATCCTGAGGGTGATTACACCAGTTTGACTTCACTGCCCAACACGATAGTTTTTGGCGGGGGCAGGTATCTTCCGGCAGAAGACGACCTGATTAACATCCTGCACCAGGGACTCAACCTGGTGCTGGATTTGTCTCACCTCGATCAGAGTGAAAAATACAACTATGTCAGACAGCATCTGCCCTTAACAGCAAATTACCGGAGAAGCAGGGGGTATCCGCACTTCATTCTCCTCGATGAATGTCACTATTTTCTGGATAACTCATACACCAAGGGAATCCTGGACTATGCAACCGGGGCCTACCTGCTGGTCACCTATCGGCCTTCACAACTGCCTCCGGATGTGCGTAAATCATTCGAGGTTGTGGTCAGTACCCGGATGGTGGACAAACAAGAAGTCGACATCCTGATGCAGGTCGCCGACGCAGATCAGGACAAATCCGACTGGTTCACCACCCTGCAAAATCTTGAAACCACCGAGGCGGCCATGCTGCCCCCTACCGAGGAGGCCGGCGGTACTGTACATCGATTTACGGTCGCGCCCCGACTCACCCTCCATGTCCGGCACCGCTCAAAATATTTTGAACGGCCGGTGGCTCCCTCGCAGGCTTTTGTATTTACTGAAAACGGAGCTCAGGTAGGTGTTCAGGCTTTAACGCTGGCCGAACTGCTTGCAGGCATAAGAACAGTGCCGGAAAACGTTGTACTCGAGCATATAGAGCGCCATGACTTTTCTCAGTGGGTTTCCATGGCAATCGGTGATCATGACTTTGCTGCTTCAGTACATAAAATAGAAGCAATTCATCGCGACAAACTCAGTGTTGCTGTATTTTTCGAGAAGTTCAGCAAAGAAATCTACCACAGATACGGGTACGATATCTCAGAGAAGACCTGAGAGTCTTAGGCAGACTAAAGGCTCCCTTGGGACATTGCCTTTTTGTTCAGACTCCGCCTTGCACAAGAAACTTTTATCCTCGAAATATCAACCACATGTCTCCGCTAAAATGTTCATGTGCGCCTTGATTTTGAGCTAAAATCCTAATTGTGCAAGGCAGCCTAAAATATTGCATAAATCCGAAGATGTACTATTTTTGTATTGACTTTTGGCGTGCTCTTTATTACATGTCGTCCTGTTTTGATACTGAGAAAAGAGCGGGAATAACTCAGTGGTAGAGTGCAACCTTGCCAAGGTTGAAGTCGCGAGTTCGAATCTCGTTTCCCGCTCCAGAAATAACTGATCAAGGTTCGGCATAGCTCGAACCTTTTTTTATTAAATCGAGGTACCGCATGAAAACCTATCTTGCTCCTGTGCACGAGATCGAGAAGAAATGGTATGTTGTTGACGCCGAGGATAAGATCCTGGGCCGTCTCGCTACCGAGATCGCTTTTCGTCTGCGTGGTAAGCATAAACCGACCTTCTCCCCGTTCATCGACAATGGAGATTTTATCATCGTCACCAACGCCGACAAGATTCAGTTGAGCGGAAAAAAATGGGACGACAAGAAATATTACCACCATACCGGCTACATGGGCGGGATCAAGGAAATTACGGCGAAAGAGCTGCTGGTAAAACACCCGACCGACCTGGTAACCAAGGCGGTTAAAGGAATGCTGCCGAAAAACAAGCTCGGCAGAGCCCAGCTCAAAAAACTCAAGGTCTATGCCGGCACCGACCATCCGCATCAGGCACAGCAACCTGAAACATTGGAAATTTAAATACGGAGTACAACCATGGCCGATCGTTTTTACGCAACCGGTAAAAGGAAAAAAGCTGTTGCCCGTGTCTGGATTACTCCGGGAAGCGGTAACGTGCAGGTTAACAAGATGAGCGCCGAGGACTATTTCGGCGGCACCTTTCAGACTCACAAGCTGGCTAAACCGTTCGAGGTCACCGAGACTACAGAGCAGTACGACGTTCTGGCCACCTGTTCCGGCGGAGGAAAATCTGCCCAGATCGATGCCGTCACCCACGGTATATCGCGAGCACTGCTCGAGGTCGATGCAGAGATGAGGATTCCGCTGAAGCGCTCCGGCCTGCTGACCCGTGACCCGCGCAACAAAGAACGCAAAAAATATGGACAAAAAGGCGCCCGCGCCAAATTCCAGTTCTCCAAACGTTAGAGATACGAAACAGATTCGGGTTTGCGACGCAGTATCCTGGTACCGCGTCCAACCATTTCAAGGGGATGGCAGATTCTATCTGTGATCCCCTTTTTTATTTTTTGATTACATTGATTCTCTAGTAAACACACCATTATTCAGGACAGCCCATGTTACGAACAGCTATTGTCGGCGCCTCCGGCTATACCGGTGGTGAGCTTGCCCGCCTGCTCAGTTTTCACCCCTCTGTTACGCTCAGCGCTGCAACATCGAGGCAGTATGACGGCCAGGCGCTGGCAAAAGTCTTTCCTCACCTGAGCGGCAGCACAGATATCATCTGCCGGGACATGACGGTTGCTGAGATTATCGACCAGGCAGACTTCATCTTCTGCGCCGTTCCACACAAAACGGCGATGAACGTGGTACCGGACTTTCTTGAAGCCGGAAAAAAAGTCGTCGATCTCTCCGCTGATTTCAGAATCAAAGATGTTGCGGTTTACGAGCAATGGTACCAGCCCCACTGCGCCGCCGAACTTCTTGAAGAGGCGGTCTACGGCCTGCCGGAGCTCTATCGGGAGCAGATCAGCAAAGCAGCTTTGGTCGCCAATCCCGGCTGTTATCCCACCTCGATCACGCTGGCCCTGGCACCGCTGCTGAAGGCCAACCTTGTCGATCCCGCCTCGATCATCATCGACGCCAAATCGGGAGCCTCGGGAGCCGGACGGGCAGCGAACGTAGGCACATTGTTCTGCGAGGTTGGCGAAGGCTTCAAGCCGTACAAAGTAGGCGGCGTTCATCGTCATGTCCCGGAGATAGAACAGAATCTGTCAGCTCTTGCAGGAGAATCGGTCAGAGTCGTCTTCACCCCTCACCTGCTGCCGATTTCACGCGGAATTCTGTCAACGATTTACGTCGATCTCAAAAAGAAGGTTCCATTTTCAGAATTATACGAGTCCTACCAGCAATCATTTCAGGATGAACCGTTTATCAGACTGCTCGAACCCGGCGCCCAGCCGGCCACCCAGTTCGTCAGAGGATCAAATTATTGCGACATCAGCCTGACCATCGAGAAGCGCACCGGCCGACTGATCATTATTTCCGCCATCGATAACGTCGTAAAAGGTGCTTCCGGGCAGGCGGTTCAGAATATGAATCTGATGTGCGGTTTTGAAGAAACCGCCGGACTTCGCCAGATTGCGCTTTTTCCCTGAGCCGTAGAAATACACTCAGAGCTGAGGCCTTCCGGATGCGCACCGTCAGAATGGAGATCGCCTTTGACGGCACCGACTATTGCGGCTGGCAGCGGCAGAAGAACGGACTGTCAATCCAGGCAGCGATCGAAGAGCGGCTTTCTATCATCTGCGACGAGAAGATTACCCTGCACGGGGCCGGCAGAACCGATGCCGGAGTCCACGCCGAGGGCATGACTGCCCATTTCAAGACAAACAGTACGATCCACTTGACAGCGTTGCGGAAAGGACTGAATTCACTGCTGCCCGGAGCGATCAGAATAACCTCGTTAAGGGCTGCCGCAGATGATTTTCACGCCCGTTTCTCCGCTCTGGCTAAAAGCTATCGATATACGGTGTTCACCGGGGAGGTGATGAATCCGCAGCAGCGTCACTATGTCTACCATCTGCCGCTCAGACTCTGCCATGAAACAATGCACCGATGCCTGGGGCAACTGATTGGCGAACACGACTTCAGCAGTTTTGAAACAACCGGTTCAAGAGACAAGGGCCGTGGCGGCAGGGGCGCCGTACGAACCATTTTCAACGCCCGGCTCTGCGAGCCGGCGCCTGATTTTCTGCAGTTTATCTACACTGGTGATGGATTTCTGCGGCACATGGTCAGAAACATCACCGGCACGATCCTGGAAGTCGGCAGAGGCAAGCGGTCCGTACAGGAGTTTGTCGATATCCTTGAATACCGGGATCGCAGCAGAGCTGGTGCCACCGCACCGTCATGCGGCCTGTGTCTGGTCACGGTGCACTATGAAATAAACTGGGACAGCGGAGAGCGTGCTCAGGATTTTTTGGTGGTCGAGTGACGGGCCAGCAATGATTGCAGTTTCCATGGCGAACTGAGACAGACATTCTCCTCGTCACAGACCGACATCACATCACAGAAGGCCAGGAACTCGGCCAGTACTTCATCGACCTGTTTACCTTTACGGCTGATGATCCGCAGCTGGCGCTTCATGTCCAGACCGTCGAATTTCAAACTCTTCAACCAGCCGTTCTCAACTTCCCGGCAGATGGTCAGCGCTGACAGGCAGGCGACGCCGACACCCGACTCAACAGCCCGTTTGACCGACTCAGGATGGCCCATTTCCATGACGATGTTGACATCGTCAAAATGGTCCTTGAGCTTTTCCTTGAAAAGAGCCGCCGTTCCCGAACCGCGCTCGCGCATGATCCAACGGCTGCCGGGCAGATCCCGTTTGAGATCGAAATACTCATTGTTGGCCAGCGGGTCGGCCGGGGCGGTGAGAACGACCAGCTCATCCTTGAACCACGGCCGTGCGAGTATGTCGTCGCTGTCGCCGACATCACCCTCGACGAAGCCGATGTCCACCGTGCCGTCCGTGACCATGCCCTCGACGATCTTGGTGTTGTAAACAAGCATCGAGACGTGAACTTTCGGATGTGCCTTCTTGAATGCACCGATGAGATAGGGCAGGATATAGTTACCCACCGAGGAACTGGCGGCAATCTTGATTTGTCCGCTCAACTTGTCGTTGCGCTCGGACATGATCGTTTCGATATTTGAAACCTGGGCGACGATGTCTTTTCCGAGCGGCAGCAGATATCTGCCCCGGGCATTGAGAACCAGACTTCTGCCGTGTCGGTCGAACAAAGAGCCGCCAAGCTGATTCTCCAGTTCGGCAAGCGCCATACTGACAGCCGACTGAGTCACGAACAACTTCTTGCTGGCTTTCGTGACCTGGGCCGTCTCGGCAACAGCAATGAATATTTCCAGTTGTCTCAGAGTTATAGACATTCGTACGTCCGTATTCAGTTTTTTTGATAGTTTACATCTTTTTTACTGACAATGCACATTAAAACATTGAAAGCAAGTGGATCTCTAACAATCTTTGTATTCACAGAAACCGGCTTTTCCAATATCATAACGAACACATACCAGCGCAAACCAGGAAATGGAGGCTGTAAAAAAAATTTGACAGCGGTGAATTCAGTCAAGTAGTATGTCAAGAATTTTCCTGGGTACCGACGTCTGACCGGCTGTTTCAATACACCATAATGGTAAGATTTGCATGGATTTTTCTGAGTTTCTTTACCGCGACGAAATCCTCTGGATAACGGCCTTCACTCTCGGTGGACTCACCTTCGCGCTTGGCCCCATCGCTATTGTTTATCTCTTCATGCCTCTGAAAACGAGGCAGGTCGTCAACAAGACCGATCAGTTCATCGAATGCGGCATGGAGCCGATCGGCGACAGCTGGATTCGGTACGGTGTTGTCTTTTATCTCTACGCTCTGATTTTCCTGGCCTTTGACGTCGATGTCCTGTTTCTGTTTCCGGTCGCACTGGCCTACAACGACGAGATGTTTGTCATCAGGGATTTCATCGAAATCGTGATGTTCGTCGGTATTCTTTCACTGGCAGTCGTCTATGCCTGGATCAAAGGGGTTTTTAAGTGGGAACGCAAGAATTACCACCGTCCTTAGACACTGTTCCGTCATCATTTATTCAGTTTGCCGCAGCTGATAAAATTATCAATCTGTGTCGAGCCAACTCGCTGTGGCCGCTTACCTTTGGGATTGCCTGCTGTGCGATCGAGATGATGGGCACCGGCGCGGCCCGTTTCGACCTGTCCCGTTTCGGGGCCGAGGTGTTCAGGCCGTCAGCCCGGCAAAGCGATCTGATGATCGTGGCCGGCACCGTTTCCCACAAAATGGCTCCGGGCATCAAAACACTCTACGACCAGATGCCTGAACCAAAATGGGTTATCGCCCTGGGTAACTGTGCCATATCCGGCGGACCGTTTGTCTTTGAAGGTCAATACGGCATCGTCGAGGGGGTTGACCAGTTTCTGCCGGTCGATGTTTACGTTCCCGGCTGCCCGCCCCGGCCAGAGGCCCTGATCGAAGGAATAATCGAGCTTGAGCACAAGATTACCGGCTGGCGACGCTGGCCCAAGGTCAAGCCGAAGTGGAAAGAAATCGGCTCGGAACAAGCATGATATTGTTGAATCTCAGATAATCTGCATGACTATTCAGGATACGACCAAAGAAGCGCTGGCTGAGCTTTTCAAAGATATCGAAGCGCCCGCCGAGCTGGAAACCGGAAGTGGGGCTGGAGATGAGACTGAGGATTCTGGAAAACCGCGGGCAAATGGTATTCTTGAACAGGATTATAATCTCAAGGGCTTTCATCTCGATATCCAGCTTGACCCAAAGCAGCTGATCGAAGCTGTTCAGCTGCTTTTTGATCTTGGTTATTTTATTGAGTCGATAACCGGCGTCGACTGGATCAAGGATGAGCAGTTCGAAGTAGTCTACGATTTCTGCCGCTATGATTTCGACCTCTGCCGGACGGTAGTACGCACCAGGGTGGATCGATCAGATCCGCACCTGCCGACCATCACGCCGATCTATACCGGCGCCTCCTGGCATGAGCGGGAAACCCACGATTTTTTCGGCATCAAATTTGACGGCCACCCCCACCTCGTGCCGCTGCTGCTGGCCGAGGATGCAGATTTCCATCCCCTGCTCAAGGACTTCAAGGTATGAGCGAACCTATCCAATTACAGCAGGACGAAACCTTTGTACTGAATGTCGGGCCGCAGCACCCCGCCACTCACGGGGTGCTGCGGGTCAAGATGACCATGGACGGCGAGTACATCTACGACGCCGAAACGGTTCTTGGCTATATTCACCGGATGCACGAAAAGATGGCCGAGAACCGGACCTATCCGCAATATATGCCCAACATGGGCCGGCTCGACTATCTCTCCGCCATGGCCTTCAACCACGGCTATGCGCTCGTCGTGGAGCGTGCCTGCTCGATAGAAGTTCCCGAACGGGCCGAGTATATTCGCGTTATAACGGTTGAACTCAACAGAATTTCATCTCACCTGGTCTGGCTCGGTGCCTATGTGCTGGATCTCGGCGGCTTCACACCGCTGATGTACTGTTTCGACGACCGTGAACAGATCCTCGACCTGCTCGAAGCGGTAACCGGTTCGCGGCTCACTTACTGTTATTTTCGTTTCGGCGGCATCTACAACGATATCGACGCTGACTTCATTTCCGGAACCCGCGACTTCATCAAGCGGATGCGCAAGGAACTGAAGATGTACGCCAAGCTCGTCACCGGCAATGTAATCCTGATGAAACGTCTGAAGAACCAGGGCATCATCGACCAGGACATGTGTCAGCGCTACGGGGCCACCGGGCCGGTGGCGCGCGGTTCCGGTATCAATTACGACGTGCGCCGAAACGAACCGTATTCGGTTTACCCCGAGTTTGATTTTGACGTTCCGGTCTATCCTGAATGCGACTCCTTTGCCCGCTATATGGTGCGCATGGAGGAAATCGAACAATCGCTGCGCATCATCGAGCAGGCGTTGGACAAACTGCCGGACGGCCCGGTCAACCCGAAGAAGAAACCGAAAATCATCAAACCGCCCCCGGGAGACTATTATGCCGCCGTGGAAACGGCTCGGGGGAATTTCGGCATCCGCATGGTCAGTGACGGCACCAAGCAGGCCTATCGCCTGAAGCTGCGTTCACCGACCTACTCCAATATGCACCTCTTCGACGAGGCCTGTCGCGGCATGCTGATTGCCGACGCTCTGGCTTTCATGGGCAGCCTCGACCTGGTTATCCCCGAAATGGATCGGTAAGGAAAAGATAATGAGCCTGACCCTTTTCAATGTCGTTCTGGCGGTATTCATAGCCATCTGCTTTGTCGGCCTCAACGCCGCCTACCTGGTCTGGTGCGAGCGTAAAGGGGCGGGTTTCTTTCAGCGCCGCCCCGGACCGATGGAAAACGGACCGTGGGGCCTGCTGCAGCCGCCGATCGACGGGGTCAAACTGATGACCAAACAGCTACTGATCCCTGGAGGCGTCGATAAAGCCATCTTCATGGTTGCCCCGGTTCTGGCCATGTTTCCTGCCCTGATCAGTTTCGTCACCATTCCCTTCAGCGCCACCATCGTCGCCCACTCGGTCGAGGTCGGCGTCCTGATGATATTTGCTTTCGCCGCGCTGGGCGGCATGTCTCTGCTGGTTGCCGGTTGGGGGTCGCACAACAAATATTCGATGATCTCGTCGATCCGGGCGGTTTCTCAGACCGTTGCCTACGAAATACCAATGATGATCACCACCATCACGGTCATCCTGATTTCCGGATCGCTGAACCTCTCCGATATCGCCACCCACCAGCTTGGCGGATTCTGGAACTGGAATATCTGGCCGCTGCAGAAGGCGGTCGGATTCAATTTGCTGATGCCGGTCTCGTTTCTGATCCTCTTCGTCTGCACGGTGGCTGAGACCAATCGCGCCCCGTTTGACCTTGGTGAAGCGGAGAGTGAACTGGTGGCCGGCTTTCACACCGAGTACTCGTCCATGGGATTCGGCCTGTTCTTCATGGGTGAATATGCAAATATCGTCATCGGTGCCTGCCTGACCACCATCCTCTTTTTAGGCGGCTGGTCCTGCCCGTTCGGCGATCTCGGTTTCTTTCCGTTCACCCATAACGTGGGCTGGTTCCTGTTGAAAATCTATCTGCTGATTTTCATCATCATCTGGATTCGCTGGACCTTTCCACGAACGACTATTTACGGGCTGCTTAATCTGTCCTGGAAATATCTGATCCCGATTTCGCTCTTTAACCTGCTGCTTACGGCAGGCCTGCTCAAGGTGTTCTGATATGGGCGGCTATTTTACTGAATTGTTCACCGGTGCAAAATCGCTGCTCGACGGCATGTGGGTAACACTGAAGGAATTCCCGCGCCGGCCGGTGACGCTCAACTACCCGCACGAGTCGGTGCCGATGTACCGCCGCTTCAGGGGCCATATCGAGCTCATCGGTGATGAAGAGGGCAACCCCAATTGCATCGTCTGTATGATGTGTCAGCGCGCCTGTCCATCGAACTGCATCAGCGTTGCCGGCAAAAAGGCCGAGGGTTCCAAGAAGAAAGTCCCGACCCGCTGGATTCTCGACTTCACTACCTGCTCGCTTTGCGGCTCCTGTGTGGAATCGTGCAATTTCAACGCGCTCCAGTTTTCCAACGAATATAACCTTGCATCTACCAGAAAAGAGGACTTTGTTTTCGATTTGCTCAAACGACTCGAGGAGCAGAACAGATGACCCCCGTGCAGTCACCCGAGCTGTTCACTGCCGATGGTATGGTCGGCCTGATATTTCTTGTCATGATCGGTGTCACCCTTTTTGGCGGCTTCATCGCTGCCACTGCCGACCGGCTGGTCAGGGCGCTCTCGGGTATCGTTATCTGTTTTACCGGTGTCGCCGGCTTTTACTACTTTCTCAACTCACCGTTCATGGCCATGATGCAAATCCTTATCTACGTCGGGGCCATCTGTGTAACGATCTCGTTCGCGATCATGCTGGCAGCGCCTGAAGTGCGGTCCAAGGGCGGCCCCTCCAATCTGCTCTCAGGGCCGATCGGTTTCATGATTGCCGCCCTGATTTTCGGTTCACTGACAGCGCTGGCCTTGAAGACCGACTGGCAGCCGTCGGCAAAGACCGGCAGCGGCTCGGTCAGAGAGATCGGTATCCACCTTTTGACTACCTACTCGATGGTGTTTGAGTTAATCTCGATCGTGCTGCTGATCGCCATCATCGGCGCAATTGTCATCGCCCGGGGGGGGAGGTCGAACTGATGTCTCTGTTATCCATTCATCACTACTTGACCACCTATCTCGTTTTCGGCGCCATGCTGTTCAGCCTCGGCATCTATGGACTGGTGACCAGAAAGACACTGATCGGCATGCTGATTGCCGCCGAACTGATGCTGGCCGGGGTATCGATTAACTTCATGGCCTTCAATCGTTTCCTGGCACCCGATCCGACCATCGGTCAGATATTCACGCTTTTCATCATGGCCATCGCCGCCGCTGAAGCGGCGATCGGCTTGTCTATCACGGTGGCCGTCTATCGCTACTATAAAACGGTCGATGCCAACGACCTGATAAATCTTAAAGGCTAGCTATGGACGACTCCATCATCATCACGTCGAAACTGCTGCTCGCCGTCGTCATCCCGTTGGTGGGCTCGGTCTTCGTGATGCTCCTTGGCAAGGATCAAAACCTGCGTGAGACAGTCTCCTCCGTATCGTCGATCGCCCTCTTCGTCGTTGTCTGCTCGATGATTCCGACTATTTTTGCGGGCAAAACGCTCTACTACAACCTGTTCACCATCCTGCCGGGCGTCACGGTAACGCTGCGGGCCGACCCGATGTCGATGATCTTTGCGATGGTCGCCTCGTCGCTGTGGACGATTGCCGTATTTTATTCGATGGGCTACATGCGTGGCCTCAACGAACATGCCCAGACCCGCTTCAACGCCTGTTTCGCTCTGGCAATATTCGGCGCCATGGGGGTGGCGTTCTCGGACAATCTTTTCACCATGTATCTCTTTTATGAGATCGTTTCAGTCTGTACCTATCCGCTGGTCGCCCATCACCAGGACCAGGAAGGCTACGACGGAGGCCGCAAGTACCTGGTCTATCTGACGGCTACCGCCAAAATGTTCCTGCTTCCGGCCATGATCCTGATCTATGTGCTCACCGGCACGCTTGATTTCGCCACCGACATCTCGACCGGGATCTTCCCCGATACCGTGAATAAATCACTGGTGGTGATGCTCTACATCTTCTGCCTCTTCGGCTTTGCCAAAAACGGCATCATGCCCTTTCACCACTGGCTTCCCGGGGCGATGGTCGCACCCACGCCGGTCTCAGCCCTGCTGCATGCGGTGGCGGTGGTCAAAGTCGGGGTATTCTGCACAACCAGGGTCATGCTCTACGTCTTCGGTGTCGACCTGATGGATGCCCTCAACCTCGGTGTCCCAACCGCTTACTTTGTCGGCTTCACCATTATCACCGCCTCGATCATCGCCCTCTCCAAAGACAACCTCAAGGCCCGGCTGGCCTATTCCACCGTCAGCCAGCTCAGTTACATCATTCTCGGTGTCGCTCTGCTCACCCCGGCGGCCATCGAAGGCGGCCTGATCCACATCGTCAACCACGCCTTTGCAAAGATCACCCTGTTCTTCTGTGCCGGGGCCATTTATGTGGCTGCGCACAAGAAAAATATTTCGGAAATGGAGGGCCTCGGCAAAATCATGCCCTTTACTTTCGGGGCGTTCGCCATTGCCTCTCTGTCGATGATCGGCGCCCCGCCGGTGGCCGGTTTTGTTTCCAAGTGGAAGCTGCTGGTCGGCTCAGTCCAGGCCCACCAGATCGGCATCCTGCTGATCCTGCTGGCCTCGACGCTGCTCAATGCCGCCTATTTCCTGCCGGTTACCTACCGCGCATTTTTTGGTAAACGCCCGGCAACAGAGCCTGGTAACGGAATCAGGGAAGCACCGCTGTCCATGCTGATCCCTATCCTGATTGCCTGCTTCATATCGGTTCTGATCGGCATCTTTCCGAACTTCATGATGACTTTCGTCAAGGCGGTGACAGGATGACATCATTAATCGATTATCTGCAGGAAGCGACAGCGCGGCGTTCGTTATGTTTTCTTCGGGGTTGTCGCTGTTATCCTGATCGGAAGCCTGCTGGTCGACACCTCGCATGCTCACACCTGGATGGAGAAGTACATTCCCGGTTTCTGGTCCATCTTCGCCATCGTTTCGTGCATCGTGCTGATATTTTTTGCCCGCTGGTTAGCTGCTGCGGGTATCGAACGGGAGGAGGACTACTATGACCGGTAGCACCTTTTTCCACCCGAGCCTGATCTTCATTTTCGGCGCCCTGCTGCTGCCTCTGATCAAGGAACCGTTTCGTAAACCGTACCTGCTTCTGGTACCGATCATCGTTTTTATCGATGTCCTTTACCTGGGTTTTAATCAGGGCGTTTACGGACAAGTTGGTTTTCTTGACTGGCAGCTCACCTTCGGCCGCGTCGACCCGCTGTCCAACGTCTTCGCCTTCATTATGGCTCTGATGGCCATCATTGCCACCCTCTACGGTCTGCACAGTGAGGACTGCTGGCAGCAGATGGCTGCCTGGTTCTATGTAGCCGGCTCTATCGGGGCAATTTATGCCGGGGACTACCTGAGCCTTTTTCTGTTCTGGGAGATCATGGCCTTTGCCTCCACCTTTCTGATCTGGTGCAACAAAAAGGAAGCGGATGCGAACGCGGCCGGGTTCAGATACCTTCTGGTCCATACCTTCGGCGGTCTGCTCCTGCTCATGGGGTTCGTCCTCAGATATCAGGCAACCGGCAGCCTGGCTTTTGAATTGCTCGATTACGACACTCATTCGCTCTCCACCATGCTGATCATGGCAGGGTTGATGCTCAATGCTGCTGTAGTACCGCTGCACTCATGGCTGCCCGATGCATACAGCAAAGCGACCATCGGCGGAGCTGTGTTCATGTGCGCCTTTACGACCAAAACCGCCGTCTATACCCTGGCCCGCGCCTGCGCCGGTTTCGACATCCTCATTGTTCTGGGTGTGGCCATGGCAATCTATGGTATTGTCTATGCGATAAACGAAAACGATATCAGACGCTTGCTGGGCTGGGAAATCATCAGCCAGGTCGGCTACATGGTGGCCGGTGTCGGAATCGGCACGGCCCTGGCGATCAACGGTGCAGCAGCCCACGCCTTTGCCCATATTCTCTATAAAGGGCTGCTGTTCATGGGCGCCGGTGCAATCATCCACATGACCGGCAAGAGCAGATTTACCGAACTGGGCGGGCTCTATAAAAAAATGCCGCTGACCATGTTCTTCATCATTATCGGCGGGGTTTCCGTTTCCGCCTTTCCGCTGTTTTCCGGTTTCGTCTCGAAATCGATGATCATTGCCGCCAGTTACGAGGAGCATCTGCTCTGGGCCGGATTTCTGCTGACCATGGTCTCCGCCGGTACGTTCCTGGTGGCCGGACTGCGGCTGCCGTATCTGCTTTTTATCGCAGCACCGCAATCGTCAGAAACGCTGAACCGTGCCGCCGACCCGCCCTGGAACATGCAGGCCGCCATGCTCGCTGCTGCTCTGCTCTGCTTTATCATCGGCACCTTCTATCCGCTCCTGTATGGTTTGCTGCCCCACCAGGATGCACTGTATCATCCATACAGTGCGTATCATCTCAGCGAAACCCTGCAGATTCTAGCCTTCACTGCCATTGGCTTCATGCTCTTCAAAGACAAGATAATCGCCCGACCGACGATCAGTCTTGATCTTGACTGGTTTTACCGCCGCGGCGGACAGTTTTTCCTGTGGCTGGCCAAACACCCGATTCAATGGATCGACACTGCCTGGGGTGAAGCTTACCGGGTGGTCGGCCTCTTCAGCCTGATGACAACGGCCAAATTCTGGGCCTGGTTCGACTGGCACGGGATTGACGGGCTGCTCGACAACTCTGCCCGCGGCGTTCGCACATTCGGCCGATTTTTAGCCGCCATACTGCAGCGCGGCCAGATTCAGCAGACCCTGGCCTACACCATAACCCTGGTGGCGGTTGGGCTCATTGCCGTAATCTGGATGTAATGGACGAAATCAAGGACTATTAGAGATGGATGAACTTCTGATACATCAGGGCTTTCCGCTGCTCAGCACCTTGATTTTCCTGCCGCTGGCCGGCGCCTTTATGCTGCTGCCGTTAAAAAGTGATGCAGCCTGCAAGATAGCGTCGCTGGTCATTACCACATTGACCGCATTGATCTCGCTGATTCTCGTTGCCGGATTCGACAATACGACTGCCGCCTTTCAATTCGTCGAGACCCATAGCTGGATAGCGCCGTTGAGCATTAATTACACGGTTGGCGTCGACGGCATTTCGATCCTGCTGGTGGTGCTCACCACACTGATCATGCCGTTTTGTGTACTCGCCTCATGGTCTTATATCAAAGAGCGGGTAAAAGCCTTCATGATCTGTCTGCTGGTCATGGAAACGGCCATGGTCGGTGTTTTTGTATCCCTCGATTTCGTGCTCTTCTATATCCTCTGGGAAGCGATGCTGATACCGATGTACCTGATCATCGGCATCTGGGGCGGTCCCCGCAAAATTTATGCATCAGTAAAATTTTTCCTCTACACGTTGACCGGATCCATCCTGCTGCTGGTGGCGATCATCTGGCTCTACTGGAAGAATTCATACTCATTTTTCATCCCTGATATGATGTGGCAGCCCTATTCGCTGACCGCGCAGATTCTGGTCTTTGTCGCCTTCTTTCTGGCTTTTGCCATCAAGGTGCCGATGTTTCCGTTTCATACCTGGCTGCCGGCCGCCCATGTCGAAGCCCCGACTGCCGGGTCGGTGATTCTGGCCTCGGTGCTGCTGAAAATGGGGACCTACGGGTTCATCCGCTTCGCACTACCGATGGTGCCTGATGCTACCCTACTGCTGATGCCCGCGGTTCTCTGGCTGTCAATCGCCGGAATTATCTACGGCGGGTTTACCGCCCTGGCCCAGCACGACATGAAGAAACTGATCGCCTACTCGTCGGTCGGCCACATGGGCTTTGTCACTCTCGGCATCTTTGTCCTGAACAAACAGGGAATAGAAGGAGCGATCCTGCAGATGATCAACCACGGGGTCACCACCGGCGCACTCTTTCTCTGCGTCGGGATGATCTACGAACGGACCCACTCACGCGAATTGTCAGATGCTGCCGGGGTCGGTAAATATATGCCGATCTTCGTCACCTTCCTCGCCTTCTTCTCGCTATCATCAATGGCTTTCCCCGGCACCAACAGCTTCGTTGGAGAGTTTATGGTGCTGGCTGGAGCTTTCGAGTTCGATATCGTCATTGGCCTGGCAGCAATTCCCGGGGCCGTTCTGGCAGCCGCCTATATGCTCAGAATGCTGCAGAAAGTGATCTGGGGGGGCACCGATAACCCGGACCAGTCATGGATAGCCGATCTCAACGCTCGAGAAATCGTTACGCTCGCACCATTTCTGCTCTTCGTCTTCTGGATCGGCCTCAATCCGGGTCCGTTTATCGAGATGATGGATACCAGCGTGACGGCGCTGCTTGATCAGTTCAACGCTCATACGGCGCATGCACGTGCCGCCGCCGATATCATGGTCGGCGGATGACATTGCTGGTGACTGTTTAGAGGAATGCTATGCTTTTTTTACCTGAACTGACTCTGCTTTTCGGAGCACTCGCCATCTTTCTGGTGAGTCTGGGTACACCGGCGATCGAAACCATCAGGAAATTGACAATCATCATTGCCGTCCTGACGCTTGCTGCAACCCTGCTCTCTCTTAAGCAGGAAGGCACCATCTTTTTTGACTCCTACCGTGTCGACCTATACTCACAGCTCTTCAAGCTTTTGATTGCCGCGGCAACGCTTGCACTCGTTATTTTTTCCGGACGCTCCCCGGGGATTAAAGAAGACGTCCGTGCTGAATATTATCTGTTTTTGTTCGTCGGCGTCCTGGGTCTGGTTATGCTGACCTCAAGCGTTGAGCTGCTGGCTATCCTCGTATCGCTCGAGTTGTCCAGCTTCGCGGTCTACATCATGGTACCGATGCGAAAGCCGGCCCATACCAGTGGTGTACAGATGGAGTCGGGTATCAAGTATCTGCTTTTCGGCATCATGTCGACCGGTTTCATGCTCTTTGGTATGAGCTATCTTTTCGGCCTCAGCGGCTCAACCTACCTGCACGATATTGCAGGTCGGCTCGGGTCTGTCTATTACCAGCCAGCGCCCCTGGTCGCGATCGTCATGGTGATGATCGGTTTCTTTTATAAACTCGCCATCTTCCCATTTCACTTCTGGGTGCCTGATGTCTACGAGGGTGCCGCCAATGAAACGACCGCTTTTATTGCCGCGGTACCGAAGATTGCAGCCGTTGCCGTACTGACCAGAATCGTTTCGCTGGTAAACTCCGACCAGCAGATTGTCGTTACACTTCTGCTTATCCTCGCTGTCGGTTCGATGTTTTACGGAAACCTCTCCGCGCTGGCCCAGAAAGATATCAAACGGATGCTCGGTTTCTCGGGTATCGCTCATGCCGGCTTCGTTCTCTTCGGCCTGCTCTCTCTTGAAAGTCAGGGATATGCCACTTCACTCTATTACATCATCGGCTACGCGGTGATGGGTCTGACCTGTTTCCTGGTCATCTGCACGGTGGCATCGTCAGGCGAAAATCTGGCGATCTCCGACTTCACCGGTCTGCACCAGCGCTCCCCATTTCTGGCTCTCACCCTTGCCGCCGGTCTCTTTGCCCTGGCGGGAATCCCTCCGTTCGTCGGCTTCACCGGCAAATTCATGCTGCTGGTCAATGCCTTCAAGCAGGGGCATGTGCTGGCCGTTGTTCTTGCCGCATTCAATACCGCAATTGCCATCTACTACTACCTTTCAGTGGTGAGAGTCGCCTATTGCAGCGATCCGGAACAGAAAGAAGAACCGATCAATCCCGGCTCGGCGAACGTGGTGGTTGCCGGCTTTCTGCTTGTCCTGATCGTACTCATGGGTATCATGCCGGGAATCTTTCTCAACATCACTTCCGCCGCGGTCAGCACGCTTCTCTGATAGACTCAGCCTGAATATTTCCCGAGTAGAGACGGTCTGCCAATCAAGAAGAGCTGAAGAAGGCTCTATGGACACGGCCTTTTTGCATAACGCCTGCACTGTTTAGTGATGCATTCGGGTCCTGCCCGTTGCCAAATCCTGGTTCCGGACATACGGATGTAATCAGACTGGACAGACAAATTCTCAATCTGAAGACCAATTATGAACTCCTGGCTCATATTTATCCTGATCGTCATTGTTGCTCATTACCTGCTCGACACCATAGTCTCTCTGCTCAACCTTAGAGCGCTGTCACCACGGCTGCCCGCTGAATTCGAGGATACCTACGACCAGGAAAAATATCGGCAGTCCCAGAGCTACACCAGGGAACAGACCTGGTTCTCGCTGGTTCAAAACAGTATCAGCACGGCTGTGACATTGCTGTTTCTGCTCGGCGGCGGTTTCAACCTGGTGGATGTCTTCGTCAGATCCTTTGGTTATGGCTCGATTGTCACCGGCATTTTCTATGCCGGTGTTATCATGTTCCTTGCTTTCCTGCTTGGGCTGCCCTTTTCGATCTACACCACCTTTGTCATCGAAGAACGGTTCGGTTTCAACCGGACAACGATACGCACCTATGTCACCGATATGCTCAAGGCGCTGGCTCTGTCGATACTGCTCGGAGCACCGCTGCTTGCAGCTATTCTCTGGTTCTTCATAAACACCGGTTCATACGGGTGGCTGCTGTGCTGGCTCGGAACGGTTCTGTTCGGGTTTGTCATTCAATTCCTTGCGCCGGTTTTGATCATGCCTCTGTTTAATAAATTCACCCCGTTGGAGGACGGCCCGCTGAAGAATAAGATAATGGACTACGCCCGAAAACAGGATTTCAAGATCAGCGGTATATTCACCATGGACGGCTCAAAGCGCTCAACCAAACTGAACGCATTTTTTACCGGTTTTGGCAGATTCAGAAAAATCGTTTTTTTCGACACCCTGCTCAAAGAAATAGATGATGATGAGATTGTTGCAGTGCTCGCCCATGAAATGGGTCACTTCAAGAAGAAACATATCTGGAAAATGATGGGTGCTTCAATTTTTCAGACGGGTCTGATGTTCTATCTTCTGTCTTTCTTTATCGAAAATCCCGGTCTCTTCGAAGCTTTTAAAATGGAGCACGTTTCTATCTATGCAAGCCTTTTCTTTTTCGCTTTTATCTACTCCCCGCTCAGCACGCTACTGTCTGTGGTATTCAACTTCATGTCCCGGATATATGAATTCGAGGCCGACCGCTTTGCCGCCCTGACTACCGGCTCGCCCCGGGAGTTGATTCAGGCGTTGAAAAAACTCAGTCGCGCCAACCTATCCAACCTGACCCCCCACCCTGTCATGGTTCTGCTCAGCCACAGCCACCCGCCGGTACTCGTGCGTATAAACGCACTGAACGAAATAAAAACATAACGTATACATGAATGAGCCCCTTGCACCTCGATGCTGTGACGATTACCATGTAATGTTAATGGTCCTGTTATCTGTCACACATACACCCCATCAAAACCCCACTATTAGATCAGGAGTCCGCCATGAATAGACATGATCTTAAAAACCCCCTCGTCCAGTCAGGTGCACTACTGCTTGTAGCTTTCCTGCTCATTTCAATCGTTGCCGGATCAGATTCAGGTGGAATATGGGGCTCAATAAGCGCCCTGATCTCCGGTCTCTTCTCAGCCGTTATCTTCATCATCGCACTCAGTGTCGCTATTGCTTTCTCCATCGCCGTCATTGTCGGTATTTATATTGGTGCTGTGTCAATGTACTCGGTTGACAAAGGACGTGATCTCATCGACCAGCTCAAAGGCTCGCTTTCTTCTGTCTCGTCAAAGGTGGGCGAGTTTAAAAATACGAGAAAAAATGTACCCCAAGCTGTTTCCACGAAACCGGCAGGCGATTCGGTACCATCGGCAGCAGCCCCGACAGAAGTGACTTCGACAGCTTCTGCACGTCATGTTGCCCCAAATCATCAGACAGATTCCGGTACCGTGGAAGAAAAGATCAACGCTTTCGACACACAGCTGCACCAGGTTGCTCAGGCAACCATGGCCGGCGGCGCACAACTTGAGACATTGCAGCGCCGGGTCGATGCTCTCTCTGAGTCAGCAGCGACCGAAGCCAGATTAGCAGCTGTCGAGGAAACCCAGCAGGCAGTAAGTGAGCAGCTCGACGAACTGAGCGCCGGTTTAGAAACGAACAAAACAGCGCTTGAAAACCTTGCTCAGCAGTTCGGCGAAAAACTGGAAGCATTACAGCAGGACGTGATCTCACTCCATGAAAAGACCTCGGTTCCTGAACTTATTTCCGGAATTCTTTCATATATCGACACCCAGGAGGATCGCGACCTCGTCACAGAAAAAGCCGAAGAGGCTATTTCACGGAACATGACCTACTCACAGATTGACGACTTTTTCAAAGATTCCTTACCACCAGCGGTATATGAAGAGCTGGCTGCGCATCCCCGCCTCACTAAGGATTTTTTGCGCTCTATCAAGAAAAAATTCTAACTGAATCAGCCGATGAGCCGTCGAAATAATATCACTTTTTTTCGGCGGCCCGCCGACTCCGCCATTCGCCACTCGTTTCGTTCCCGGCCCTTAAATCTGCTATCAGCATCATTGAGATTTCTTGCCTGATACAGGTTCGTCATTATAATTTAGAGATGACAAACTCCTGTTGACAAAGCGATCTGGTTCAATTAGTTTGTCGCGTCTTTGGCGGAGGGCGAGAGTCCGTGGTTAAAGTGTCGGGAGGGCTAAGAATCTGATTGACAACGAGTTGGGTTCATATTAGATTGACGTTCTTCCGCACTCGTCATGAGTGGCCGATTTAGTTCCGCAATAATTCGGTAGAAGCGATCCTTGACAACTGAATAACAGCAAATACGCAAACGGGCCCACGTGTCTTTCAAGACACATTGGGTTCTGTCAACAGCAGAGCCTTTTTTGTATTACTCTATGTATATAGAAAAGGACTGAGAGTAGATAATCAGTCTGGGATATAAACTGGAGAGTTTGATCCTGGCTCAGAACGAACGCTGGCGGCGTGCTTAACACATGCAAGTCGAACGCGAACGTCTTCTTCGGAAGATTAGTAGAGTGGCGCACGGGTGAGTAACGCGTAAGTAATCTACCCTCGCATTCGGGATAACGCAGCGAAAGGTGTGCTAATACCGGATACGTCTAAGTTAATATCTTTTTTTTAGAGAAAGGTGGCCTCTGATTCAAGCTACTGTGCGGGGAGGAGCTTGCGTACCATTAGCTAGTTGGTAGGGTAACGGCCTACCAAGGCAACGATGGTTAGCGGGTCTGAGAGGATGATCCGCCACACTGGAACTGAAACACGGACCAGACTCCTACGGGAGGCAGCAGTGAGGAATATTGCGCAATGGGGGCAACCCTGACGCAGCGACGCCGCGTGGATGATGAAGGCCTTCGGGTTGTAAAATCCTGTCAGATGGGAAGAAGTGTGTATTACCCAATACGTAATACATTTGACGGTACCATCAAAGGAAGCACCGGCTAACTCCGTGCCAGCAGCCGCGGTAATACGGAGGGTGCAAGCGTTGTTCGGAATTACTGGGCGTAAAGCGCGCGTAGGCGGCGTCATAAGTCAGATGTGAAAGTCCATGGCTCAACCATGGAAGTGCATTTGAAACTGTGATGCTTGAGTACTGGAGGGGGTAGTGGAATTCCCGGTGTAGAGGTGAAATTCGTAGATATCGGGAGGAATACCGGTGGCGAAGGCGACTACCTGGCCAGATACTGACGCTGAGGTGCGAAAGCGTGGGGAGCAAACAGGATTAGATACCCTGGTAGTCCACGCCGTAAACGATGTCAACTAGGTGTTGGGACGGTTAATCGTCTCATTGCCGGAGCTAACGCATTAAGTTGACCGCCTGGGGAGTACGGTCGCAAGATTAAAACTCAAAGGAATTGACGGGGGCCCGCACAAGCGGTGGAGTATGTGGTTTAATTCGACGCAACGCGCAGAACCTTACCTGGTCTTGACATCCCGGGAAGATCTATGAAAGTAGATTGTGCCTCTTTGAGGAACCTGGTGACAGGTGCTGCATGGCTGTCGTCAGCTCGTGTCGTGAGATGTTGGGTTAAGTCCCGCAACGAGCGCAACCCTTATCTTTAGTTGCCATCATTAAGTTGGGCACTCTAGAGAGACTGCCGGTGTCAAACCGGAGGAAGGTGGGGATGACGTCAAGTCCTCATGGCCTTTATGATCAGGGCTACACACGTACTACAATGGCCGGTACAAAGGGCAGCCACAGGGCGACCTGGAGCTAATCTCGTAAAGCCGGTCTCAGTCCGGATTGGAGTCTGCAACTCGACTCCATGAAGTTGGAATCGCTAGTAATCGTAGATCAGCATGCTACGGTGAATACGTTCCCGGGCCTTGTACACACCGCCCGTCACACCACGGGAGTTGGTTGTACCAGAAGTAGTTGAGCGAACTATTCGTAGGCGCAGGCTACCAAGGTATGATTGGTAACTGGGGTGAAGTCGTAACAAGGTAGCCCTAGGGGAACCTGGGGCTGGATCACCTCCTTTTAAAGGAATCAGAAGTCAGAAGACAGAGGACAGAAGTCAGTTTACCATCTGTCGCCTTCGGCGATAAGAAAAGCTGGCCTCGAGCTCGGTCGACCAAGAAGACTTCTAGAGGGGATTAACCCCGTTTCGTATTGCATCAGAACCGCAGGTTTCAGACAAGGAAAACAGCTGGTTTCATTATGCGCCGCAGGCGCGAAACTAATACTGTCTTCTGTCCTCTGACTTCTGTCCTCTGATGCCGCTGTTATTCAGTTTTGAAGGATCGCGCTAAGATCTTTTGATACGAATAGAGAAGTGAAGTAAAGCGAGACCAATGACTATTGGCTGAAGCTTTAAGGCCGTGATTTTGGTTTTAGGCAAGGAGCGTGAGTGATCGCCCCGGAGGCGTACACCAGTACGCCGAGGACGCGATCACGGAGCAGCGACGCCGCATAAAGCCAAAAGCACGGTCTTAAAGGGGCCTATAGCTCAGTTCTGGTTAGAGCGCACGCCTGATAAGCGTGAGGTCGGTGGTTCAAGTCCACCTAGGCCCACCAGTATCAGAGGACAGAGGTCAGAGGACAGAGGACAGAAAAACCTTTCAACCTGGCATCTGAAGTGGGGGTGTAGCTCAGCTGGGAGAGCGCCTGCCTTGCACGCAGGAGGTCATCGGTTCGATCCCGTTCACCTCCACCAATCAGAAGTCAGAAGACAGAGGACAGAAGTCAGAGACAGAATGCTCTGTCGCTTCGCGACGTGGTGTTAGGAAGAAAGAAAACGGCTTGCTTCTTAAGAGATTTAAGTTTTAGAGGTTCTTGCAGACCTCGCAGACGGCATCGACAGAGATGCCGAAGACCAGTTAGTTGTAATCTGTCCTCTGTCCTCTGACCTCTGTCATTCTGATACGTTCTTTGATAATCAAATAGTAGAGTAACCCTAAATCCTCCAGGGGTGACGGATGCACCGGTCTTGTGATGAGGCCACCGCATTGTTAACGTCACGGGTCCCTGGGGGTTACAGTAGCTGAGTTTGTCTTCGATCGCCATCGAAGACGAATCACGTATAGTTTTATCAAGTTTTATGGATAAGCTACTAAGGGCTAACGGCGGATGCCTAGGCATCGGGAGGCGATGAAGGACGCGGCAAGCTGCGATAAGCCTCGGGGAGCGGTTAACACGCTTTGATCCGGGGATTTCCGAATGGGGCAACCCAGTGGGAGTCATATCCCACTATCTTTATCTGAATACATAGGATGAAGAGGCGAACGCGGGGAACTGAAACATCTAAGTACCTGCAGGAAAAGAAATCAATTGAGATTCTGCTAGTAGCGGCGAGCGAACGCGGATCAGCCCACCTGAGCGACAGGGACCGTAAATGTATAATGGAACAGTATGGAAAGGCTGACCAGAGACGGTGATAGTCCGGTACATGAAATACATTTCGGCCCAGCTCGAAAGAGTACCACGGGACACGTGAAACCCTGTGGGAATATGGGAGGACCATCTTCCAAGGCTAAATACTACCCGATGACCGATAGTGAACGAGTACCGTGAGGGAAAGGTGAAAAGAACCCCGGGAGGGGAGTGAAATAGAAACTGAAACCGTTAGCTTACAAGCAGTGGGAGCCCTATGTCTTTGGACAGGGTGACCGCGTGCCTTTTGCATAATGAGTCAACGAGTTATCCTGTGCAGCGAGGTTAAGCCGCGAGGTGGAGCCGCAGCGAAAGCGAGTCTTAAGAGGGCGCAGGCTTACACTCTCTTAAGCTGGTGGAATGGAGGCTCGGATTGAGTTCAGATGTGGCTGATCTGAGTGGAGAGGACCGCAGGAATAGCAGCGCTATTTCGAGGATCCTGTCTGCGAAGAGCAGCCTCAGATGGGCTGAAGACGAGCAAACCAAACGCCGGTTTAAGGGAGTGTAAGCCAAAGTTGCATGGGGTAGACCCGAAACCGGGTGATCTATCCATGGCCAGGGTGAAGTCTCGGTAACACGGGATGGAGGCCCGAACCGATATAGGTTGAAAACTGTTCGGATGAGCTGTGGATAGGAGTGAAAGGCTAATCAAACTCGGTAATAGCTGGTTTTCTCCGAAATATATTTAGGTATAGCCTCGCATGATGACTGTCGGAGGTAGAGCACTGACAAGGCTAGGGGTCCCACCGGATTACCAACCCTTATCAAACTCCGAATGCCGTCAAGATCTAGTGCGGGAGTCAGACTGTGGGAGATAAGTTCCATGGTCGAAAGGGAAACAGCCCAGACCGTCAGCTAAGGTCCCTAAATCTATGCTCAGTGGGAAAGGATGTGGAATTGTGAATACAACCAGGAGGTTGGCTTAGAAGCAGCAACCCTTTAAAGAAAGCGTAATAGCTCACTGGTCTAATGAATCTGCGCCGAAAATGTAACGGGGCTAAGCATAGTACCGAAGCTACGGGTATCAGAAGACAGAGTACAGAGGACAGAGGACAGATGATTACCTCATTTGAGGAATTGGAGGTGTTTCAGCGAGCCTACAAGATCTCTTTAGAAATTCACAAGCAGAGCTTGGAATTTCCCAAAAGGGAACAATATGGTATGGCTGATCAGATACGACGAGCAAGCAAATCCATTTGCGCGAACATCGCAGAAGGGTTTGGCAAGCAACACCATTCAAAGGCGGAATTCAAACGTTATTTAATTATAGCGATTGGTTCCAGCGATGAGATGAGAGTCTGGCTTCGATACTGCCTGGATTTGTCTTTGATTGAAGAAGGAAGCTGGAGTAAGTGGCGAGATGAGTATCAAGAGATCTCCAAAATGCTCCAGGGGATGTACAAAAGTTGGAAATAGTAGATTTTTATAATCAGGCGCGCAGGCGCCACACTATTCTGACTTCTGTCTTCTGTCCTCTGTCTTCTGATGCGGTAGGAGAACATTGCAGTATCCTGAGAAGGTGTACCGAAAGGAGCGCTGGAGGTTCTGCAAGAGCTTATGTTGACACGAGTAGCGATAATGAGGGTGAGAAACCCTCACGCCGAAAGCCTCAGGTTTCCTGTAGTCAAGTTAATCTGCTCAGGGTTAGTCGGCTCCTAAGGCGAGGCCGAGAGGCGTAGTCGATGGGAAACAGGTTAATATTCCTGTACTACTGTTATAATGTTTGATGATAAGGGGGGACGGAGAAGGATAGGCCATCCGGCTGCTGGAATAGCCGGTTCAAGCGTGTAGGTGGAGGACTCAGGTAAATCCGGGTCCTTGTAAACACTGAGGCGTGACGACGATGTCTTTATTGACAGCAAAGTGGTTGATTCCCTGCTTCCAGGAAAAGCCTCGTATCTAGTTATAATGGTAACCGTACCGTAAACCGACACAGGTAGGCAGGTAGAGTATACCAAGGCGCTTGAGAGAACTCTGGTTAAGGAACTCGGCAAAATAGCACCGTAACTTCGGGAGAAGGTGTGCCCTCATGGTGATTTTGTATACATGAATGAGCCGTTGAGGGTTGCAGTGAAATGGGGGGAGCGACTGTTTACTAAAAACACAGGACTCTGCGAAGTCGAAAGACGAAGTATAGGGTCTGACGCCTGCCCGGTGCCGGAAGGTTAAGGGGACCTGTCAGCGTAAGCGAAGCAGTGAACCGAAGCCCCGGTAAACGGCGGCCGTAACTATAACGGTCCTAAGGTAGCGAAATTCCTTGTCGGGTAAGTTCCGACCTGCACGAATGGCGTAACGATTTCCCCACTGTCTCAACCAGAGACTCAGCGAAACTGTAGTACCGGTGAAGATGCCGGTTACCCGCAACAAGACAGAAAGACCCCGTGAACCTTTACTACAGCTTGGCATTGGTTTTTGAGGTAGCATGTGTAGGATAGGTGGGAGACTTTGAAATGGGCACGCCAGTGTTCATGGAGTCGCCCTTGAAATACCACCCTTGCTATCTTAGGAATCTAACCGCAACCCGTGATCCGGGTTCGGGACATTGTCTGGTGGGTAGTTTGACTGGGGCGGTCGCCTCCTAAAGCGTAACGGAGGCGCGCGATGGTTCCCTCAGGCTGATTGGAAACCAGCCGTAGAGTGTAAAGGCATAAGGGAGCTTGACTGCGAGACAGACATGTCGAGCAGGTAGGAAACTAGGTCTTAGTGATCCGGCGATTCCGCATGGAAGGGTCGTCGCTCAACGGATAAAAGGTACTCCGGGGATAACAGGCTTATCTCCCCCAAGAGTCCATATCGACGGGGAGGTTTGGCACCTCGATGTCGGCTCATCACATCCTGGGGCTGAAGCAGGTCCCAAGGGTTTGGCTGTTCGCCAATTAAAGTGGTACGCGAGCTGGGTTTAAAACGTCGTGAGACAGTTTGGTCCTTATCTGTTGCGGGCGCAGGGTATTTGAGGAGATCTTCCCCTAGTACGAGAGGACCGGGGTGGACGAACCGATGGTGTACCAGTTGTTCCGCCAGGGGCATTGCTGGGTAGCTAAGTTCGGCAGGGATAACCGCTGAAAGCATCTAAGCGGGAAGCCCACTCCAAGATAAGATACCCCATGGCTGTAGTGGCCATCTGAAGGCACGTCGGAGATGACGACGTTGATAGGTCGGGTGTGGAAGTGTGGCAACACATGGAGCTTACCGATACTAATGTGCCGTGCGGCTTATCCATATTTTTTGATGAAGCGCAGCTGCTGTTGTTGCTCTACTGTTTGATTATCGATTTATTATAGCTTTATCTGTGGCCACAGCGAAGAGGTCCCACCCGTTCCCATTCCGAACACGGTAGTTAAGCTCTTCTGCGCCGATGGTACTGCATGGGCAACCGTGTGGGAGAGTAGGTCGCCGCAGATTTCTTTGTACAAAACCCCGTGTTTCAATAGAAGCACGGGGTTTTTGTTTTTAGCCCTTCTTTGTCTTCTCTGTCTTCTGTCCTCTGGCTCTCTGTGGAGCTAGTAACGGACTTTATTTCTTTGGTTGAATCCGGGGGTGGTTCGGCTGCGGCTGCGGCCTTCAGCCCCTTTCTGTCTTCTGTCCTCTGTCCTCTGACTTCTGATGCGGCGGAAACAGGACTATCATTGACCAGCCTGGCTCTGGCTTATAATTTTTTTCTTCGTTGTTGAGATAAACATTGTTGTGTTCATCGATAAAAAACAGGATGACGGCGCCTTTTTCCTCACAGGCAGCAGTGATATTTTCATATGATCTTTTCTCATCCAGTACTAACGTTTCTACCCTGCCGCCCTTTTTAATCATTGAATCAAGCTGAGCATAGGTCAACGACTCTTCCAGGAACAGTCTGGTGTCTCGTTTGGCAGGACGTTGTTTTGATTGTTTCAGATTGTCGTCTGAAGTCGTGTGAATGACGAAGACATTGTTTCGTCCCAACTCCGTACGATAATGCATTGCGGCAGCGACATTTGCCCCCCTGTGGGGCGTCAGGGCGAGCATTCTGCCGAGGCCGTCGAGGTTCATATACCGATCGGCGTGTTCGGAAATCGGGCTGCCGTGGTAAACCTCGAGTCCATCCTCCTGTGCCTCTTCTACCCGCTCCCAATTAGTATCGGCGAGCAGAACCGGTACTTCATTTTTCTGCAGGGCTTTGCCAACCGCTCTTCCTAAACGATGGGCGCCGATAATCAGAAATCCCTGGGGCTCAGGCTCAGCGACCTTGAGAAAGCGGGCCAGCGGTAGCGCGGTCAGACTCTGCAATACCACGGTGCCGATAATCACCGTAAAGGTCAGTGGTACCAGATACCTCGCATCGATAAACCCGGCTTCTTCGAGCCGTATCGCAAAGAGTGAGGAGATTGCAGCGGCAACGATGCCACGGGGCGCAATCCAGGCGAGAAATGCTTTCTCGGCAGTGCTGAGTTTGGAATGATAGACCGAGACCAGAACACTGAGGGGCCGACCAACAAACTGGATGATCACAAGCACAAGCAGGCCTGCCCAGCCCAGTTCCAGCATGGCGGAGATGTCGAGCCGTGCGGTCAGCATCAGAAAGAGCAGAGAGAGGAGCAGAAGAGACAGCGTCTCTTTAAAGTGCATGATATCATCCAGCATCACTCCACGCATATTGCCAAGCCACATGCCAAGCACGGTTACGGCGACAAGCCCTGATTCGTGCTGCAGGCTGTTTGCCAGAGCGAAACTGATGAATATCAGACTCAGCGTAGCCACATTCTGGAGAAACTCAGGCACCATACGTTTTCTGAGAATCAGACCATACAGATACCCCGTTCCGGCTCCGATACAGCCGCCGATCAGGACGATTTGAGCAAAGGTAATAAAGGTCGTTCCCCAGGCCTGCTGCAGGGTCTCAGCGATGATGAACTCGTATACCAGAACGGCCAGTGCAGCACCGATCGGATCAATAACAATTCCCTCCCAGCGGAGGATATTGGCAATGGCAGGTGTGGGCCGTACCGCCCTGATCAATGGGGCGATAACGGTCGGTCCGGTTACCACCGTCAAGGCGCCAAATAAAAAGGCGATTTCCCAGCTGACCCCGACAAGTATGCGAGCGGCAAAGGTACTGACCAGCCAGGTGATGAGAAGACCGAAGGTCAGCATATTACGTACGACCGTTTCAAGTCCTAAAATTTCCCTGAGCTTCAGCGTCATACTTCCTTCGAATAAAATGATCGCGACACTGAGTTGGACGAACGGGAAAAACAGCTCACCCATCAGGGCTTCGGGGTCAAAAAGATGCAGAACCGGGCCGCCGAGAATTCCGGCGGCCAAAAGAAATAAGATGGCGGGCAGTTTGATACGCCATGCAGCCCACTGGCAGAAGACGCAGACGGCAAGCGCCACAGCGATGATGATCAAGGTTGTATCATGTGTCATGATGCAGCGAACCCGTTACAATTTTCGGCCCTGCCGTTAAATGCATAGCTGATTTGGCGGAAAAATATTTTGATCGCTCACCTCACGCTGCCGATGCAACAACTCGGTCGTCAATAGACCGGCACACCAATGAGCAGGTCATGAAACCAGAAGATGAAACCGAAGTAGAGTCCCAGACCACCGATAACGGCAATGATGTCGTTCACTCCCGATGGTGGTGCTCCCGGGATGGGCCGTTCCTGCCGATGCTTCAGAGAAATTCGATCCCAGACGGCCCAGGCCAGAAGAGAACCGAACAGCAGCACATCCGCTACAGACCCATTGGCGAGAAGATGAGCAAAGGCCCAGAGCTTTAAGGCCAGCAGCATTGGGTGTCTGGTTTTCGACTTAATCCTTCCCGGAAGATAGGCCGCCAGCAGCAGCGGGAACACCGGCACGAGCACCAGCGTTGAGAGGTGCTTCAGCCAGTCAGGCGGGCTATAAATAATGGCCGCATCGTATCGATAAGACCCATAACCATAGATCAGCAGGACCAAACCGGTGGTTGCCGCCAATCCATAAATCAACTTCCACGGCCATTTCCCGATTTTGGAAACCATGTTATTGCGCCATGGATCATTGATGATGGAGATCGAATGGACTCCAAGAAAAATCAAGATACCGATAATAAAAATTGTCATCGATGAGCCTCCGATATTCGCGGATAAATGCTTTAAAAAGTTCAGAAACTGCCGTTCATGCCCCTTCCTGGCAAGTACCACTATAAAAGATAATACCACACTGATATTATTCAATAAATATTGCTCCTGCCCGGTTCTTTATTGATTTTCATTTATGCAGGTAATGGATCACATCGGAATATACATGGAACAGCCCGGCTGACATTGAGACTTACGTTCGTGCTGGTTGAAAACGAGACAGTTCAGCAATATTTTCTGTTATTATGGTAGTGAGTCGTTATAGAAATTCAGGTTTAACTATCGGCCGCCTGATACTGATGCTGCTCTTCAACCACGAAACTATGGCCCTCGGTTAAAGCACAGAGATGAAAGACAAGGAGCTATCTTCTACAGAAGGAAAAAGCAGAGCGCTTAGAGAAACATCTTCAGCACATGAAATAGACGCTTTTCTCAAGGTCGCGCGAAAAACAGATCCAACCGGAAGCGGCAGACTTATTTTTGCTCTTGATGCAACCATGAGCCGGCAGCCCACCTGGTCGCGGGCCATGGTCATTCAGGCCTCGATGTTTGACGCTGTCGGTAAAGCGGGCGGTCTTTCTGTTCAGCTTGTCTACTTTCGCGGTGTCGGCGAGTGCCGTGCCTCCAAATGGGTTATCAACAGCAAGGCCCTGCGCGATCTGATGCTCGGAATTCAATGTCGGGGGGGACAGACCCAGATTTCAAAAATTCTCAGTCATGCCGAACGGGAAACGGGCAAGCACAAGGTCTCGGCCCTGGTTTTTATTGGAGATGCCCTGGAAGAAAATGTCGATTTGCTCTGCCAGAAAGCAGGCGAACTCGGTTTGAAAGGAGTACGCTGCTTTTTTTTCCAGGAGGGGCATGACCGGGCTGCAGAAAAGGGATTTCGGGAAATGGCCAGACTGACCGGCGGTGCCTATTTTCGACTCGGCCCGGATTCTGCAGACGAACTTGCCAAACTACTTGGGGCCGTCGCGCTCTACGCCCATGGCGGATTAAAGGCATTGAACAGCAGCAAGAAACATGAAGCGCGACTACTTCTCGAACAAATGAAAAAATAGCTGTCTACAAAGGTTTCATGTAAAGGTGCCATGGCACTCTATCTCATCATTTTTCTGACTGTTCTTGTCCTGTTCTTCTGGCTGATTCTTACCAATCCGGCACAGAAGAGTGCCGCCCTGCTCACCCGGGGAGGCCCGTTTATTCTGATCGTGGTCGGAGCACTGCTGACACTGCTGCAGCGCGGAGTTATCGGCCTTCCGCTTTTAATACTCGGCGTTTCATGGTGGCGGCGCGGTCGCCCGATACAACCTTCCGGCTATTCCGGCGGTCGCAAATCAACGGTTCGATCGACTCATCTCGAAATGGAGCTTGATCACGACAGCGGTGATATGGATGGAACGATACTAACCGGGGCGCAACAAGGTGTGCAACTGTCCTCCATGAATGAGGAGGAACTGATCGCATTTTACACTGATATATGCTCTGACCCGGACAGTGCGTCTCTACTGGAATCCTATCTGGACCGCTACCACGCAGGCTGGCAGGAACGAGCCAATCAAGATGATTTTAATAGAGGTTCGACAGCTTCGGGTGCTGAAAACATGACGCGCGAAGAAGCCTATCAGATTCTGGGGCTTGAACCCGGCGCCTCTCGAGATGATATACACCATGCATATCGTCGTCTGATAAAAGGAGTGCACCCGGACAGCGGCGGATCGGCTTTTCTGAGCGCCAAGATCAACGCGGCCAAAGATCTTCTTCTCGGGTAGCAAATGCTTTCTAATAAGATAAAGCTCAGAGAAGGAAAGCCTGTCTTACACTTCTGGAAACGGTAGATCCGGCAGCGGGATGAATTCTTCATCATCACCCGGAATAATCGCAAATTTCTGCTGTCTCCAGTCTTCAGCCGCTGTCTTGATGCGCTCGACTGATGAAGAGACGAGATTCCACCAGATATAGCGCGGCCCGTCCATTGCAGCACCCCCGAGAATGATGAAGTGCGCATTCTCACCCGCCTCTATACATATTTCTGCACCGGGCTTTAAGACGATCAGCTGTCGAGGCTCGCATGGAGAGCCGTTAACCGCAACACCTCCCGCAACCAGAAAGATTGCCCGCTCTTCCACTGTCGCAGGCACGGTAAAGGATGCACCCTTGTCCAGGTTCACCTCAAGATAGATCGTCTCCCACTGCGTTTGGATCGGCGAACGAGTTCCCTGGTAGTGACCGAGAATTACTCGACCGCTGAGCCCGTCATCTTCAAAACGCGGGATACTGACGCCATCGGTGTGAGAGAATGAAGGCGCGCTTTCCTCGAGAGCTTCAGGCTGGGCCAGCCAGCTCTGTATGCCGAAAAGGAGCAGAAGGTTTCAGCCGGACATCGTGACCGGTGCGCTCGGAATGCACGATCCCCCTGCCCGCATGCATCAGATTGACGTCACCGGGCACGATACGCATATCGTTGCCAAGCGAATCCTTATGATCAAGACTGCCTTCAAAGAGGTAGGTGACCGTCGACAAGCCGATGTGAGGATGCGGCCTGACATCGACGCCATGACCGGCGGAGAACCTCCCCGGACCCATTTGATCCCAGAAAATAAATGGGCCGACCAAGCGTCTCTCTCGAGAGGGCAGTGCCCGGTGCACCTCAAACCCGCCGATATCGACTGTTCGAGGGATGACAATCTTGTCCAGTTCAGGCAAGGAGTTTGCTCTGTTTTCAGGCTCCGCTCCGTCTATTCTACTCATCGATGTTCCTCAATTGGTACCGTGTTTGCTCACTTATCAATTACGTACAGAGGTGGTCAATCCTGACTATACCTTAACGCTTCCGATATCTAAATATTGCTCAATATCTACTTCGTCAATCTGTGCAGAATCGAGGTATTGCAGACCGTACTGCCGATAGATGCCGCTGGTTAAAAAGAGCCGGTAGAGATCCGGATCGAAATGCCCGCCTTTTTGCATCTGAGCCATGATCTTTATGGCTTCACTGAGTTTCTTGGCTTTTTTGTATGGCCGGTCTGAGGCTGTCAGAGCTTCGAAGACATCGGCAATCACCATCATCTTGGCGGTCAACGACATCTGCTCACCGGTCAGTTTGCGGGGATAACCGGTACCATGCAATGTCTCGTGGTGCCCACCGGCAATTTCAGGTACACGTAAAAGATGCTTCGGGTATGGTAACTCTTCAAGCATTTTAATGGTCTGTACGATATGGTCATTGATTTTGAAGCGTTCCTCCTGACTCAATGTCCCACGGCGAACTCCAAGGTTATATAACTCACCACGGTTGTACAGATGTTCAGGCTCATCGACCTTGAACCCCCAGGGATTGTCAGTTTCAATATGGTCTTTCTCAGCGCGGGCGATGAGGTGTTCCTCTTTATCGCTAAGGATCTTCTCTTCTGCCGGAACCGGTACTTCAGGCGTGCGTTTTTTACGCTGAGCCTCCTCCCATGAAATGCCGCTCCTGTCATCAAGGGTTCTCATCCATGTTCGACCGGTTATATTCCGAAGTTGTTCGATAGCTTCGTCCGCCAGAAACTCTCCCCCTTCGTTGCAACGGGCGACAAATTTGAACTCCTCATCGAGTTGGGCCAGCGTTTCAGAGAGAACGGCCAGCAGTTCCTCTTTGTTTCCACCCTCGGCGATTTTCCGCCAGCAGGAAATCTCAGCATCGCGCTTAATGACTTCAAAGCGCATACGCACCTCATGGATTCTGTCATAGATGGTTTCCAGTTTTGTTGCTTTATCGACCACATATTCAGGTGTTGTCACTTTACCGCAGTCATGCAGCCAGGCCGCGACATGCAGCTCTTCCCACTCATCTTCAGATAAACTGAAAGTTGCGAACGGACCGTTTTTATCGTCGCAGGCTGCCTGAGCAATCATCTTTGCAAGAACCGGTACGCGCTGACAATGCCCACCGGTGTACGGTGACTTGGCGTCAATTGCACCGGCAATTATTTTTATAAAGGCATCGAACAGCTCCTTTTGTTTCTTGATAAGTTGTTTGGTCTCGAGTGTGACGCCGGCAAGCCCGGAGAGACGTTCGACAAAGCCTAGTCGATCCTCCAGTTCACCGCTTTGGACCTCTTTGCCGAAATCGACATAGACGAGTCCGAGAACTCCCATCGAAGTGCCCTGCCGGTCTTCTAACGGTTGACACCAGATGGTTACCAGTTGGTTATCCGAATCGATCAGACCGACGAGCTTTTCAGCCTGCTGGCGAGACAGATCCCAACGAATCCGCTCGTTATTCTGCACCGCCTGGACAATCGGCAGATCTTCATCTAGGCTTAAATCGGGCAGGTTCAACTCCTTTAAGCAGACTTTCTCATCGCAATAGACATCGGGGCTCAATGTCTTCTTTTCTTCATCTATCAAACAGATCAATACGCCGTCCGATGCCGCGGCATGGCGCACATCGTTGGCAATCCGCTCGAGAAGCGTATCAAAATTATTCTCCCGATTCAGAGACTCAATCAAAACCAGAAAGTCAGAAATTGTTCGCCTCATGAAAGTCATTGCCTCGGACAACTCGTCGACCTCGGTGATGATGGAACTCACCTGTTCACGCTCCGAGAAGTCGAGACGACTTACCGCCTCGGCCTCATCGGCAAGTTTGCTGATCGGTTTGGAAATCACCCTGGCCATAGACATGCACAGGGGTATCAATGCCAGCACCAGGGCCAAAGCCAATAAAGCAGTCTGGTTTCGAATATGACGCACCTCAGCTGTCAACTCGAGAAACGGAATGACAATACTGAAATAGATAGGCTGACCGCTGTCGATTCGCAACCTGCCGTTCATCGACAGCCACGGTTCACCATCAGCTTCAAACGTGATCTTGCTCATGGTACTCAAATCCTGGCCGCGCAGGAGGTCGACGAGAACATCGATTACCGGCTCATTGAGCTGATCAATTCGCCTTCTGACCAGGTCTTCTCCTTTGTCATCCTGCTTCAGCACAAGTCTTCGAGGGTCTTCATCGGCGATTAACGCTCCGCTTTCCTCATGGAGAAAAACCCGGGTACCAGGGGTAATTTTGAATTGCTGCATCATTGTCGACAGCGTTTCGAGACGGATATCTACTCCGGCAACAGCCTTCTCTTCGACGAGACTCCTGGCAAACGTTATACCTAGCTGTTTATCGGTAAAAAAGACATAGGGACTGCCCCGCACCATTTTCCCACTGTCAACCGCCTCCCGGTACCAGTCCCGCACACGAGGGTCATATGAGGTCTCCCAGTAAGTTTCTCCGAGAAAATCAAGATCTCTGCTGAAAAACATCATTTTCTTATCAGTTTCCTGGTCAGGTACCGCGTCGATGCTCTGAATCACCCAGACACTTGTTTCAGGGGCGTTGAACAGTTTATTGTCACTATCGTTCCTGAGCCGGCGAAGCTGAAAAAAATCGCCGTCCGGGTAACCGATATACACCGAGGCAACCGCCTTATTTCCCTCCATGGCTTCTTTCAAAACCGGCAGGCTCAAAAGGCGTGTCTCAAGATTGTCAGCCCTGGCAACAGCCGCCTGGGCAAGCAGATTCGCCATTGTCTCGGGAGGACCGAAAAGCCGCTCAATCTCGCGAGCCGACTCGCTGACGATACGATCCACCAGTTTTTCAGTTTCCCGGGACACCATTTCCCGGCTTTTGATATAGAATAGATACGATATTGACCCACAGGCTAATAACATGAGGGCAATAAACAACGCGGAAATATGAATGCGCAGCGGGAAACTCTTTCGATTAACAGTCCGGGCCATGGCTTTTCTGTTTTTTATGCGGTTTTTCGATTGAAACTAATTGACGTGATTATCTGATTTGGCGTGTTGTTAATTTTCTGCACAATTATCAGTACGTTCTCATTTCACGAGGCCAAATTAAGCAGTAGATCATCAGTTCACCAACCTGTTGAATCCCCGTGCGAGCTGACACCTGTTTAGCACGCAGTTCCCTTCTGATAGTGCCAGGATCAGCAAACCATCAACCTGCTGCAAAATTGCATAAGGTGATAAAGAATTCACAAGCGGTGCGGTTATTTATTTGATTGATCGTACTTCAGGGCTATCCGATTCTCAAGCAATTGGTTGCCAACCTGACTTCCAGGCAATTGACCTTGCTGCGACAGATGATTAATCAATAAGTCAGGTAGTGCTGCACTCGCTGATTTTACGCATCAATACATTCGCCTGCCTGAAAGCACATATCTATCAAATAAATTGGTTCACCATTACAATCTTTCAGACACAACTGGAGAGAGAATTCATGAAATTACCCACTACCAGCCGTACGTTTAGGACCATATATTCATTTACGCTGTTGTTAATTCTCTTCAGCCTGTTTTCTATCGCAGCGGCAGCGAAGACAGAAGATCCGCTGCCATCCTGGAACAGCGGCGACAACAAAGCAGCAATCACCGATTTCGTCACACGGGTAACCCAGGAAGGGGGGGATGACTATGTCAAACCATCTCAGCGAATCGCCGTATTCGATAATGACGGCTGCCTCTGGTCCGAGCAGCCCGTTTATTTCCAGGCATTTTACATTGTTGATAGAATCAGGGAGATGGCCCCCCAGCACCCCGAGTGGCAGAGTGAAGAACCCTTTGCCTCGCTGCTCAAAGGTGATCTAAAAACAGCGCTGGCCGGCGGTGAAGAGGCGCTGTTGAAGATGATGATGGCGACCCACGCCGGACTGACCGCCGGTGAGTTTTCCGAATCGGTCGCGGCCTGGCTGAAAACGCGCCCGTCACCCGAAAACGAATATGCTGTACACTGATATGGTTTTCCAGCCCATGCTGGAACTGCTCGACTATCTGCGCGCCAACGACTTCAAGGTCTTTATCGTCTCCGGCGGCGGCATCGATTTCTTCCGGGTTTTTTCCGAAGAGCGTTACGGTATCCCTCCCGAGTCTGTTGTCGGCTCGAGTATCAAGTCGAAATATGAGGTCCGCGACGGCGTACCGGTGGTTGTCAAGCTGCCCGAAATCGACCTGATTGATGACAAAGCCGGAAAACCCGTTGGTATTCACCGCTATATCGGCCAGCGGCCCATCTTTGCCTTTGGGAATTCAGACGGCGATTTCCAGATGCTCGAATACACCATGGCCGGTGACGGACCACGGTTTGGCGGACTGGTTCATCATGATGACGCCGACAGAGAATGGGCTTATGACCGCGAATCCCACATTGGAAAACTGGTGAAAGGTCTCGACGAAGGCCCGGAGCGGGGCTGGCGCATCATCAGCATGAAAGATGACTGGACTCAGGTATACCCGCCGGCACCATGATCTAAACCCGTTACCGGAGATCGGGCGATTGTTTGTCACGGCTGGCCAGGCAGCTGAATCCTCTTCCTGAAAGCAGGGCTGGCTCAAGCAGTTCAGCTCAAGTTTAACAGCTCAGGCGCTCATAGGCTGCCTGCAGGGCCGACCGGACCGGTTCGGAAGCACAGGCAAAAACAACCTGTGAGATACTGGACATTGCGCCTTGCCGGCCAATGAACTCCAGCGTTGTGCCGATCGCGATCGGCGCTGCCTCGGTGATCGGAAAACCATATACGCCGCAACTGATAGCCGGAAAGGCAAGCGTTGCTATCTGATGCGTTAGAGCAAGTTCCAGGCTGTTGCGATAACAGGCGGCCAGCAGTTCAGCTTCGTTCTGTTCGCCTCCCCGCCAGACCGGGCCAACCGTGTGAATAACGCGGTCCGCCGGCAGCCGGTAGGCGCCGGTGATTCTGGCCTCACCGGTCGGACACCCGCCCAGCGTGCGACACTCCTCCAGCAGCTCAGGTCCCGCAGCCCGATGAATCGCCCCGTCTACCCCGCCGCCGCCAAGAAGCGAGTTATTCGCTGCATTGACGATCGCCCCCACCGCAAGCGTGGTGATATCGGCCCGAATGATTTCGATTTGAGTCATATCCGCCTCCACACCACTGCACTGTTGTCAACTATCAAACGTATCTGAAGCAAAGAGGCGAAGGGAACGCCTGCTCCCCCCGCCTGTTACATGTGAAGATAAGAAACTGTTCTTAAAAAAGGTGGGCGATGGCTTCGCGCTCGCCGGTCAACTCATCTTCGGTTTTGCCCATCATCTCCCTGCTGAAATCACTGATTTCCAGCCCTTCGACGATTTTCCACTCACCGTTTTCGGTGGTAATCGGAAACGAGTACATGATGTCTTCATCGATTCCGTAAGGATTTCCGGCGGAATAGACACCCATGCTGACCCAGGAGCCGTTACTGCCAAGGGCCCAGTCGCGCATGTGATCGACTGCGGCAGAAGCCGCCGAGGCGGCACTGGAAGCGCCGCGGGCTTTGATGATCGCTGCACCCCGCTGCTGTACCGTGGGAATGAAGGTGTCAACGTACCAGTCATTTTCAACGTTATCTTTGACCGGAGTCCCTTCTATCGTTGCATAGCTGATATCGGGATACTGGGTGGCCGAATGGTTGCCCCAGACCACCATCTGTTCGATCTTGGAGTTGTGGCTGCCGGTTTTCTCTGCAATTTGAGATTTGGACCGGTTGTGATCGAGCCGCATCATCGCGGTTATATTGCGGGGATTGAGATCCGGCGCATTCTTCAAGGTGATCAGGGCATTGGTGTTTGCAGGGTTGCCGACCACCAGAATTTTGACATTCTTGTCGGCATGGTCGTTCAGCGCTTTGCCCTGGACAGAAAAAATCTGGGCGTTGGCTTCCAGGAGATCGCCTCGCTCCATTCCCGGTCCGCGCGGACGGGCTCCAACCAGAAAACCATACTCGATATCCTTGAAGGCAATATTGGGATCATCACTGGTGATGATATCTGCAACCAGTGGGAAGGCGCAGTCGTTGACTTCCATCACCACACCGTTCAGTGCATCCATGGCCGGCGGGATCTCAAGAAGCTGCAGAATAACCGGTTGGTCCGGGCCCAGCATGTCACCATGGGCGATGCGGAAAATTAGGGAATAGGCGATCTGACCAGCCGCTCCGGTGACAGCTACACGTACGGGTGCTTTCATCATGTTCCTCCTTGTAAATTGTTGTTACTGATTGTTTCCTTTTATCACTGCAAAGGTACATACAAGACCTGCGAAAACCAGTATTTCGCTTACGTTTCTGAGAACTGCAGATCCCGTTGGTATTACCAGGATACCAGTTATTTTAAAAGAGAAAATTGGAAACTGCAGAGAGGATAAGACTAAAACTCCTCCAGCCGCACACCCCGGTCAATGATTGCACTGATTTCGTCATGGCCGGCCTGAACCGCACGTGCGGTCTGATAAATCTGATCGAATACCGGGTCGTCGCGATCCAGTAAACCATCAGCCTCTTTCAGCAATTCCCTGCTGTCTGCAAGGAAACGATCCAGTTTGTCGGATAGTTTTTTTCGATTTTCGTGCTTCTTCTTCTCTTCCTGGATGAGCGGCAGAATCCGTTCAATGGAAAATTCGACCAGCGCATCACGAGGTGTCTGGTACCGTTTGCACACCTGCTCGAGATTTTCCAGCGTCCTGCGTGAAATAACATAGGTTTTGGCCACCCGATCAGGAGCGATCGCCTCCCGCTTTTCTATCTCCTTTGCCAATGTTTTTAATGCTGTCGTGTCATCCACAAGATGATCAAAGATCGATTTCTGCTTGATCCCCAGTTGACCGGCAAGCAGGCTCAGTGCATCGATGCTGCGGGGCGTCAATTTAAACGTTGTCCGAACCGATTGTCGCCCCTTCAGATCAGAGGAATACGTCTGAGACATCATTACCAGCTCAACGGATTTTTTCTTATCTGCCATCCCAGCGCTCCTTGTTATCCTTATTTTATATTACTTTATACTTTTTTTTAGAATAATAATATTTTTATTATTGACATGACTGCAATAAATATTACCATTTAATCCAAAGAGGTAAATAAAAAAATAAAAATCAACCATGCAAGGAGAACACCATGTATCTAACAACCTACAGGCCTCGATTTGGATTAAAACCGCAGCGCCGAGCACATCTGTTCGATGATTTCTTTGCTCCGATGAACAGCTGGCTCGACGAAGGTGCAGTGAACAGCATCCATCCGGCTGTCGACATCTACGAGAAAGACGACAAACTCGTTTTCGAAGCAGAGCTGCCCGGTATCGAAAAGGACAAGATCAAAGTGGATGTCAAAGGCCATCTGTTGACGCTTTCAGCGGAGAACAGCAGCGACGAAGAATCCAAAGAGAACGGGCATTACCGTCGGGAACGAAAATTCGGTACATTCGAGCGCACCTTCAAACTGCCGTTTGAAGTAAGCGAAGAGCACATTGACGCCAATTATAAAGACGGCGTTCTGACGCTCACCGTTCAACGACCCGAAGAACAGAAACCCAAGCAGATAACCATTAACTAAGCAGCAACAAAAACCTCTCATTCCTCCTCAGCAGGGGGAAGGGCAAAACCGGGCCCTTCCCCCTTTTTATTTGCAGATCAGTGGATTGCCAGGTAGGCTTACAGGGCAAATCTCGACCTCTATAAATATAATGACAACGAGAATTTTTCTACACGGGCTCGACTCTTCCGGTTCCGGAACCAAAGGCACATTCTTGTCGAAGCGATTCCCCGATATGGAGTGCCCCGATTTCGGTGGCACGCTCCAGGAGCGTTTGCTGCAGCTCTATGAACTTGTAGCAGATCTGAAGAATCTCGTCGTCGTCGGCTCAAGTTTCGGCGGACTGATGGCGACCTGTCTGGCCATCGCCCATCCTGGCCAGGTGCAGCGCCTGATTCTTCTGGCTCCGGCACTCAATTTTCCTGAGTTCCGGATTCCGCAGCACCCTATCGAGGCCGAGACCATCCTGGTGATAGGCTCAGCCGACGTGGTGACACCGCCAGATATCGTCATCCCTGCAGCCAGGGCATCGTTTTCAAATCCACAGATAAGCATCGCCGACGACGATCACCTGCTCCACCATACCTACCAGAATCTCGACTGGGATCATCTGCTCAGATAAGGCGGCTTCAATCGCCCGTTCCAAAGGTCACGGGTCAGGTGGTAAGAAGCATCGAGTCGTTGGCCAGTTCCTCTCCCTGGGCCTTGTAAAACTGCTGAAGAAGATCGTTGACACTGAGACCGCGTTTGGTTTCGCCGCTGACATCGAGGATGATGGCGCCCTGGTGCAGCATGATCAAACGGTTGCCGTAATCGATGGCATGGCGCATGTTGTGGGTGATCATCAGCGTCGTCAACCCCTGGTCGGAAACGATATCGGTGGTCAGCGCCAGAATCTGGCCGGCCGTTTTCGGGTCGAGCGCGGCGATATGCTCGTCGAGCAGCAGCACTTCGGGACGAACCAGGGTGGCCATCAGCATGGTCAATGCCTGGCGCTGACCGCCCGAGAGCAGACCAACGCGGTCCTGAAGTCTATTTTCCAGACCCAGGCCGATCTTTTCAAGCTGCCCGGAGAAACGCTCCCGATCACCGGCCCTCACTCCCGGCCCGAGTCCCCTCTTCTTACCCCTTCTCTGAGCCAGCGCCATGTTCTGCTCGATGGTCGCTCCGGGGCAGGTTCCCAGCAGCGGATCCTGGAACACCCGGGCAATCAGCTTCGCCCGCTTGTACTCAGGCCATCTGGTAACATCCTGATTTCCGATCGCGATAGTTCCGTCATCGAGCAGGAAGGAACCGGCCAGCGCATTGAGCAGCGTCGATTTGCCGGCCCCGTTGGAACCGATGACGGTGATGAAGTCACCGTTGGCGATATTCAGACTGATATCGTTCAAGGCCAGCACCTCGTTGACACTGGCGCGGTGAAAATATTTGGTGCAGTTCTTGATCGATATCATCGGGCCAGCAGTTTCTTTTTGATATTCGGGGCGATCAGCGCGCTGATGACCAGCAGAGCGGTAATCAGGTTGAGATCACTGGGACTGAAGGTGAAATCGCCAAGCTCAAGGCCCAGAGCCAGAGCGATGGCCATTCGGTAAACCACCGACCCCAGGACGGCGGCGATGATTGCCCGGGCAATGGAGCTCGACCCGAAGACGGTCTCACCGACAATCACCGAAGCAAGCCCCGCGATAATCGTGCCGATTCCCATACCGACATCGGCGGCTCCCTGGTTCTGGGCGATCAGGGCACCGCTCAGAGCCACCAGCGCGTTGGAGATACCCACGCCGACAATAATGATCAAATGGGTGTTGACCCCCTGGCTGATAATCATCTGGGGGTTGTCTCCGGTGGCCAGCACGGCTTGACCGAATTCGGTTTTCAAGAACCAGATGATCACCCCCATCACGACAACCGCGAAACCGCTAAAAACGACCAGGCTGGCGAGGTGAGGCGGAACACCGAGGTTGATGACCGGGTCGAAAACGGTGGCGGAGCCGATCAGGGCCGTATTGGGACCGCCCATGATCCGGATATTGATCGAATAGAGGGCGATCATGGTCAGGATCGAGGCCAACAGGTGGAGAATCTTGAATTTGGTGTTCAAAACCGCTGTCACCGCTCCGGCAAGAAAGCCTCCCAGCAGCGCAAAAAAGAGCGACAGGTAGGGGTTGAGGCCGGAGGTGATGGCCACGGCTGAGACCGCAGCCCCCAGCGGCAGACTGCCGTCAACGGTGAGATCGGGAAAATCGAGAATCCTGAAGGTCAGGTAGACTCCGATCACCATGATTCCGTAGACCAGCCCCTGTTCGAGGGCGCCGAGGGCCGCGTAAATTGTCATGGAAGCCTTTTATTTACCGCACCGGCCTATTCAAAAATCCTGCTGGCCTGCTTGAGCAGCTGCTCGGGTGCCGGGGCGCCCATGGCCGCGGCTGATTTCAGGTTGATCTGCAGCTGCAGATCCTCCTGGAACTCGACTGGCAGCGTCGAGGCGGGAGCGCCTTCCAGTATTTTTTTAGCCATCGCACCGGTCTGGTAACCATGCTTGTAATAGTCAAAACCCATCGCCGCAACGGCGCCGCGTTCGACCGAGTCAACATCGGCGGCGAAAATGGGCAGTTTATTCTGGGTACCTACTTTGATAACCGACTCGAGCGCCGCGACGATGGTGTTGTCGGTGGGGATGAAGACCGCATCACAGCGGCCGACCAGACTCTTGGCGGCAGCATAGACATCGGCCGTCTTCGGCGCGGTGGCCTCGACAACCGTGAATCCGAATTTGTCGCTGAGTTCCTTCACACTGGCGACAATGGCCTTGGAGTTGGCCTCGCCGGCATTGTAGAGAATAGCAAGTTTCTCGATTCCCGGCATATAGGTGGTGATCATCTCGAGATGCTTTTCCACCGGCAGCAGATCCGATACACCGGTGACGAATTCACCGGGCTTGTCGATGGCCGCAACCAGTCCGGCGGCAACCGGATCGGTGACCGCGGTAAACAGCATCGGCCGTTTCAGATCAGCCGGCGCCTTGCTCAGCGCCTGGGCGGTCGCCTGGGCGGACGGGGTGGCGATGGCGACCAGCAGATCACTTTTCTCGCCGATCATCTGCTGGCCGATCTGGGTAGCCGTTCCCATATTTGCCTGGGCGTTGTGCACCTTGTATTCAGCACTGACGCCGCTGTCTTTCAAATAATCCTGCAATCCTTTGAGAACAGCATCGAGGGCAGGATGCTCGACAAACTGGTTGACCGATATAAGCGCAGGGCCGGCCAGGGCGCTGGAAGTCAGCAGAAGCGCTGCAGCAGACAGCATCAGCAGTACTTTTTTCATTGTCTCTCTCCTTAATGAAAGGTTACTCAAACGTGGATCGTCAAACAGCTTTTTACAGAAATCCCGAGCCATAAATCGAGCAAGACATCTAGTCCATTTACCGGCTCAGGTCAATATGATTGCAGAAATCATCTTCTTTCAGGAGAAGTGATTTCTCAGCTCCCGCAGGGCGCCAAACACTTCGACCCGGCCGGCTCCTGAAATTCTGCCCTCACTTTTCAGTTTGTCGATAATCGAACTGTCTTCTGCCCGGAGAAACGGATTGGTGGCCAGCTCATCGGCCAAAATTGACGGTGTCGAGGGCAGATCACGGCTGCGCAGATCGGCAACCTGTGCAGCTCGAGCCCTGACAGCTGCGTTACCCGGGTCAACCTCAGCGCTGAAGCGCAGATTCAGCTCCGTGTATTCGTGGCCGAAATAGATCCTGCTGCTGCCGGGAGAACTGCAAATCCGATCGAGCGAGTGCACCATCTGCTCAGGAGTCCCCTCGAACAGCCTGCCGCAGCCGGCGCCGAACAGGGTGTCACCGACAAAGAGGTGATCTTCTATTCGATAGACGATATGGGTCGAGGTGTGACCCGGCGTATGGAGTACTTCCATGTCCAGACCGCACAACGATACCTGCTCATTATCTTCGAGCGGATGGGTAATGGCCGGTATGCGCTTTTTGTCCTGGTAAAACCCGTAAATCGCCAGAGCATCATATTCGTCGAGCAGATCCGCCACCCCGCCGATATGATCGTGATGATGATGGGTGCAGAGAACAGCGCTGAGCTGAACATTGTGCTTGTCAACCGCCTGCATCACCGGCCACGCCTCGGATGGGTCGACCACCGCCGCCTGACCGTTATCGATGATCAGGTAGGAATAATTGTCGTACAGACATGGTATCGTGATTACCTTCATAGTCTTTCCCCCCATATGCATAAAACCATGACATCTGCGTTATCTGTTATATCGTTGTAGCTTGATAGCGCATGAGATGAACCCTTTCCGGATTACTATATAACCCGATCCTCATATTTCCATAACTCTTTGCACTCATGATATACCGACGCTTCGGCAAAACTGAATTGAACATGCCGGTCCTGAGCTTTGGCTGCATGCGCAGCATGCACAGCTGGGAGCAGGTCGTGCAGGCGAAAATACCGGACCAAGCTCAGTCGAAGCTGAAAGAAATTGTCACAACCGCGCTTGCCCATGGGATCAATCACATCGAGACCGCGCACGGTTACGGTTCTTCAGAACAGCAGCTGGGCAGGGTTCTGGCCGACATTCCCCGCAACAGCTTTATCCTGCAGAGCAAAGCACGTCCCAGTCAGGATCCACAGGAGTTCGTCGACAAAGTCAGGTTGTCGCTTCAGCGCCTTGGTGTCGACCGACTCGATCTGCTGGCCCTGCACGGCCTCAACGACCACCGCTCGCTCTGGCACTGCGTCAGAAAAAACGGCTGTCTGGCGGCCGCCCGAAAACTCCAGGACGAGGGGCTGGTTGACCACGTAGGTTTCTCCGGGCACGCGCCGACCGAAGTGATCATCGAAGCGCTGGCACACGAGGAGAACGGCGGCTTCGATTTCTGCAACATCCACTGGTACTATATCTTCGATGTGAATCGCCGGGCCATCGATTCCGCCGCCGAGCGCGACATCGGTATTTTTATTATCAGCCCGTCAGACAAGGGCGGCCATCTGTATCGCCCTGCCGAGCCGCTGCGGGATCTCTGCAGCCCTCTCTCTCCGATGCTCTTCAACGATCTTTACTGTCTTACCAAACCCGGTGTCTGTACGATCAGCGTCGGGGCATCGGAGCCGCACCATTTCGATGAGCATCTCAAGGTGTTGCCATTGTTGAACAATGAAAATCCGAGGCTCTGCTCGGAAATTGACCAGCGGCTCCGAAAGGCAATGCATCAAGCCACCGGCCATGAGCGGCCGGATCATCTATGGGATATGTTCCCCGGCTGGGATGAGTCACCGGGCAACATCAACATCCGCTTTGTGCTCTGGCTTTACAACCTCTTCTGCGGCTGGGATATGAAAAGCTACGCAGGAGAACGCTACGCCATGCTCAACCGGGGCTCATCGTGGGTTGCCGGCAACGACGGCGGACAGGCGGGCGAGATGGATTTTTCCGAGACAAGAAGGCCTGCTGAGATGTCTGCGGATCAGCTCAAGAAGATGTTGAGCAAGGCTCACCGGCGCTTGAAAAAAGGCACCGCCTGAGCAGCGGCTGTTGACAACTCCTTTGAATTTCAGTCCCTGCCGATATCGCGATGCTCCACCTGGAGCTGATGATCCGGGCTGCGTCTGAGGTAGTCGGCCAGATATTCAACCACGGCGACCGAGCGGTGCCTGCCGCCGGTACAGCCGATACCGACCCTGATCTCCTCTTTTCCGCCGGCGGCTGACTGTTTCATGATGCAGTCAAGCAGCGGCTTCAGGGCGGCTAAAAACTCCTGCCCCTCGGCGCTGTCGATCACATAGGCCGAGACCTCAGGCTGAAGACCCGATTTGGGCCGTAACTCCTCATTCCAGTAAGGGTTCGGGAGGAACCGGACATCAAAGAGAAGCTGCGCGTCACGGGCCGGGCCGTGCTTGAAACCAAATGAGAAGATAAGGATATTCAACATTCCTGACTGACCATCGTGAGCATCACGTTCCACGTTCTATTCCTCACCGTTCTCATTTTCCATCAGCCGCTCTGACGATCTGAGGCTGCAGATGCTTTCTACCGACGGGACGGAGAAATTCCACTGCCGGGTACCCCAGCGCCAGCACGCTGTAGATACGATAATTTTTCTCGAGCTCAAGAACTGCGCTGACCGCCGGATCCCTTTTAGCCGCCTCGACGACAAAACCGATCAGACAGCAGCCAAGACCCAGCGCTTCCGCCATCAGCACCATATTCTGGGTGGCAAGGAGGGCGTCCTCAGCCGGGCAGCTCGAAGCCGCATCAGCCGCCACGACGATCGCCGCCGGTGCCCCATGAAAGAGCGTATCTTCTCCATCTTCGTCCCAGCGCCTGAGCGCTTCACTCACAGACTGGTAGTAGCGCTCGTAATAGGTATCAAGCGCCTTGTTGCCGAACAACCGAAGTAAGATACGCAGAAGCCGGTTCGCTGCCTTCTGGTTGAGCCGCCGGTAGAAGTCGGCGGTTACCTGGCCGAGCCGGATAACATCATCACGTTCAGGCAGGACAAAAAATTTCCAGCCCTGGGAATTGGTGCCCGATGGTGCGGTAATTCCTGTCCTTACCAGATCTTCCAGGATAATCGGGTCGACGGCCTGTTGCCGAAACGATCGGCAGGAGCGGCGCCGTTTCATCAGCTCCAGCAGCGCAGCAGGACTTAGGCCGGCTGCCGCACTGGTGTCCGCGACGCTGACTGAGGACAGCATGGCCGGCTCATCCAGAAAATCGACCCGCACCGCCTGGGTCGGGCAGACCGCAAAACAGTGGCCGCACTGCATACACGATGAAGCTTCGACAACGGGCAGGCCCTGTTGATCAGGCCTAAGTATTTTATCGGGGCAGACAGATACACAGCTGCCGCAACCGATGCAGAGATCGAGATCGATATGGGGAACCTGCGGTTTTATTGCGCTGGAGGAGGTATTCATAGTCATTAAGTTATAACAGCTGCGCACCCAGGAATTTCTCGGCTCAGAATCCTGCAAGAGCCGTATCCCGGGTACTCGAGACAATAGCGGTGATCTGTTCTGAAAGCAAGTGCTCAGGTCTGGGCCGGCTCAGCTCTTGCTCTGCAGCGGGCCTTGTCATTGGAGTGGTTTGACAACCCCCGGAGATCTAACTATATAAAAGGCTTCAAGCACTTGCGACCCAAGGTACCCATGCAGAAAAGAACCATTCATCGAAGTCACTGGAACGGACAGCTTGTCGAAATCGTCGATGAGGGCGACAGCCGTTCGCTCCTGTTCGGCGGCAGTGTTTTGCAGTCATCCATGTCTCTTTCGACACCGCACGACCTGGCGTTGTCCTACACCAGATATATGATGGCGTCTCTGCTGCTCGACGCTGAGCCGAAGAGAATACTGGTCGTCGGGATCGGTGGCGGATCACTGGTGCGTTTTCTGCATCACCATTTGCCCGAATCGCGCATCGATGGAACCGACATTTCAGCTTCGGTTCTCGACCTGGCCGACCGCTATTTTCATCTGCCCCACAGCCGCAGGGTTACCATAAACTGTTGCGACGGCCTCGATTTCCTGAACAGGCGGACGGACGAGTATAATTACGATCTCATTTTGATCGATGCGTTCGACGCCTTCGGTATGTCCGAGACGATCTATGCCAGCAAGTTTTTTGAAAGCTGCCTCGACCATTTATCCATCAACGGAATCCTCAGCCTCAATTTATGGAGCGGAGATCAGCAAAGGATGGAAGAGGTTGCAGCGCAAGTAACCGAACTGTTCGAGTCGATCCTCGAACTTCCCGTCCCCAACCGGGGAAACGTTATCTGCCTGGCCGGCCGGGGTGATCTTGCAGCCGCTGTTACCGAACTCGACAGCAGTGACATCGAGCAGCTTCAGGAGCGTTTCGGCATCAATTTTTTCGAAATCATCAGAGTTTTCAAAAAGTACAATCTCAGTTTTATCCAGCGCCTGTCGAGCTATTTCAACTGACTCAGCCCGCCAGACTCTTTCTGATCACCATCAGCTGGTCGTTCAGGTCATCGATCTCCTGCTGCCAGTAAGGGTAAGAACCAAAATCCTCGTTCACCCGGGTGGAACCGTCCTCGACGAACTGCCAGCCGCACCAGGTAATATAGTGGATGAAACGCATGGCCCGAAGTGGTTCGATCAAACGGATGGTGGAACGATCGAAGCTGTTGAACATCTCGTAGCCCTCGAGCAGCAGAGCCAGCTCTCCCCGTGACTCTTCCAGATAGTTCGGCAGCAGCATCCACAGGTCCTGAATCGGCGGACCGACCGCCATGTCGTCAAAGTCGATGATGTAGAACGACTCGCCGGGGCGATAAATCAGGTTCGAGCTGTGACAGTCCCCATGCAGCCGAATAGAGTCGACATCATTGAAAAGCGGCGTGATCAGCTCCAGCAGTTCTCCGGTGATATCGCTGAACGGATTGAGCAGCGAAGCCGGGATCAGGTCATTGTCCAGCAGGTAGTTGATCTGGGCCCTACTGGTTTCTCCCGGATGCAGCCTGACCCGGTTGGGGGCATCAGCGTTTTTGCCGACCGCATGCAGGCGGCCGAGCAGCCGGCCGAGTTCGAGCCACTGCTCATCGTTGTATTCATCGACCAGCCTGCCGCCGCAGCGTGGATAGACCGAAAAACAAATATCGTTGCAGGCAGCCAGGTACGCATCGTTGGCGAGTTGAATCGGGACGACAACCGGCAATTCATTCTCGGCGCATTCGAGGACGAAGCGCTGCTCATCTTCAAGCGCACCACTGCTCCATCTCCCGGGCCGGTAAAACTTGGCCACCAGAAAATCGCCGCTTTCATCCTGAACCTCATAGACACGGTTTATATAGGAGGCGTGGGGACGGCAGACATTGAGCAGGCGACGACCGGTCTGCTCTTCGACACATCCGAGGATAACTCCGGGTTGCAGCGGTGAAAACGGTGATTCAGTCATTTTTTCAGGGATCCAGATCATTTTTTTGTTTCAAAATCACAGCATTTTAATACCCTACTCAACCTATGTGTAATACTCCATCAGAATCGTCGACGGTTTCCGGATATTGCCGCACCTGTCGCCGGACTCACCAGCTTGACTCGAGCAGAAGCCGCATCGAAGCCGAACGACTTTCATCACGGCTTGAAGAAGCCCAAAGCATCGACCTGTTCAGCTCCTCAACAGGATATGATGAACACCTTTCTACCGCACCGCTGTTCAGTGAGCAGCGCGGCAAGATGTTTGGCGTGCTGTACTGTCTCGACACAGACAATATACCATTCTACCTGTATGCCTTTTCCGGTCAGTTCAACGGTCGCTGGCTGGCTCCCGGCTGGGTTCCTCCGCTCTTTGATGTGAAAACATTCCAGCGCATCAGCGACCCGGTGGAAAAGAAGATCAAAGAGCTTGGCCGTGAACTAATTTCGCTGACCGACAACACGTTAAAGAAAGAGAAGCTGGCGAAACGAAAAGAGCTTTCCCGAAAATTGATGCTCAGGCTCCACCGAATCTACCGGCTTAACAATTTCAGAGGTGAGCGGCGCTCACTTTATGAGGCAGCCGGTTCAACGAGAAATCTCGCCACCGGCAGCGGCGACTGCTGTGCTCCCAAACTGCTCAGCTATGCCGCTTCAAAAGGTTATAAACCCGTTTCGCTGACCGAATTCTATTTCGGCAAAGCCAATCTTTCAGGGACGAGGCAGCACAAAATTTGTTACCTGCCCTGCAACGAAAAGTGCTCACCGCTGCTGGGGTTTCTTCTCTGCGGCCTGGATTCAGAACGCGGACAATGAGCGGAGAACTGCAAATACTTTACCGGGACAATACAATTGTCGTGATCGACAAGCCGGCTGAGCTGCTGTCTGTGCCCGGGCGCGGACCGAAGCGTCAGGACTGTGTGGTCAACCGGGCAAAGGCCCTGTTCCCGGAGATGATCACCCAGCCCGCCGTCCACCGCCTCGACATGCAGACGTCCGGCATTATGATTCTCGCCCTCACCAGCCATGCCCACCGGAATCTCTCCATGCAGTTCGAGAAACGCAGGGTCGTGAAACGCTATATCGGTGTGGTTGATGGTAGAATCGCCGGCGAATCGGGTACGATAACCCTGCCCGTTCGGCTCGATCCCGACCATCGCCCCTATCAGATCTGCGACCCGGTAAACGGCAAGGAAGCAACCACCTTGTGGCGCCGGATTGATCTGCACAACAACACTCGAATCGAATATACCCCCCTCACCGGACGCACCCATCAGCTTCGGGTACACAGCGCCCACCCGCGTGGTCTGGGAGCCCCGCTTGTCGGTGACCGGCTCTACGGCTCAGGCTCCGAGAGGGAAAGGATGCTGCTCCACGCTTCGTTCATATGCTTCAACCACCCCGAAAATGACCGGCTGATCGAAATCAATTCGGCTCCTGACTTTTAACCGCCGGCCCCATTGTTCTGCAGACACTTCTGCTTATTTTTTAGATACACTGTCAATCACACTGCCGGGTTGAAAACGACGTGCAGACCACTATAGAAACAGAAAAAATCCCGATCAAGCTCTGGCTTGACGATATCGAGGAAGGGGCTTTGCAGCAGGCGCGCAACCTCGCCAATCTGCCCTTTGCCTTTCACCACATCGCCGTCATGCCGGATGCTCATCTGGGTTTTGGCATGCCGATCGGCGCGGTGATGGCCACTGACGGGGTAATTGTTCCAAACGCTGTCGGGGTCGATATCGGCTGCGGCATGTGCGCCGTCAAAACCTCACTGACCAGCATTGACGAAAAAATAGTCAAAAAGCTGCTGCATCGCATCCGCCGGCTGATTCCGCTCGGTTTCAAACACCATCAGAAAGCGCAGCCCCACGAAAGCATGGTTCAGAAGCGGGCTGACAGTATCGACTCCCTGCCGATTGTCAGGTCCGAATATGACCATGCCAGAACTCAGGTCGGCACACTTGGCGGCGGCAACCATTTTATCGAAATACAGCAGGGCACCGATCGGTCGATCTGGTTCATGATTCACTCAGGCAGCCGGAATCTCGGCTATCGGGTTGCATCCCATTACAACAAACTGGCCATTGGCCTGAACAAGAAACTGAAAAATCCGATTCCTCCCTCATGGCAGCTGGCCTGGCTTGACATGGATGACGCTGCGGGACAGAATTATTTTAATGAAATGCGCTACTGCGTCGAATTTGCCGAGGCAAACCGGAACCTGATGCAGGAGCGGGTCAAGGAGGCCCTGCTCGAAGAGGTCACGGCCGACATCGAATTCGAGGAACCGATACAGATCGCCCATAACTATGCCGCCCGGGAAACCCATTTCGGTAAAGAGGTCTTTGTCCACCGCAAGGGAGCCACCCGGGCTCAGCAGGGCGAAACCGGCATCATTCCAGGATCACAGGGCAGTCCCAGCTATATTGTCAGCGGTAAATCAAATCCTGAGAGTTTTCATTCATGCGCCCACGGAGCCGGCAGGAAAATGGGGAGAAAACAGGCCCAGCGCAGACTCGACCTGGCAGCGGAACAGAGAAAGCTGGAGGACATGCAGGTTCTGCACAGCCTGCGCAGCAAGAAAGATCTGGATGAGGCGCCCGGGGCGTACAAGGATATCGAAACGGTGATGCAGCGCCAGCACGACCTGATCGACATCATCGATGTACTGCAGCCCCTGGCGGTGATTAAAGGCTGAAAACCGACTACGGAGACAAGCGCTCTATCGACCAGCCGCCGGCGTTGTTTTGTCGATACATGAAGCGGTCGTGAAGCCGGCTCTCCCGGCCCTGCCAGAATTCGATCTCTGCCGGTATGACCCGGTACCCGCCCCAGAATGAGGGTAAGGGGATTTTCCCGTCGGCAAATTTCTGCTTCATCTCGCTGAATTTCTGCATCAGGGCCTGACGCGACGAGAGGCCGTGGCTCTGGCTCGAAACCCAGGCCGCTACCTGGCTGTCCCGGGGTCGACTGACAAAGTACCTGGCTGAATCTTTGGCGCTGATCTTCTCGGCACAACCGTTGATCATCACCTGGCGATCAAGTTCGAGCCAGACAAAGAGCAGACTGACACGCTCGTTGACCTTGATCTCTTCAGCCTTGCGGCTGCCGTAGTTGGTAAAAAAGACGAATCCCTGCTCATCGAAGTATTTGAGCAGTACCGTGCGCTGGCTCGGCCAGCCCTTTTCATTGACCGTTGCCAGCACCATGGCTGTCGGGTCGGCGATGCTGGTTTTTCGGGCCTGCTCGAACCAGGTGGCGAACTGATTGATCGGGTCGGGGGCGAGATCGGCTCGGTTCAGGCCGCCCTGAAGGTATTCCCTGCGAAAATGACTGATGTCCATCTCTTCTGCTCTTGTCGTGCAAAGCTGCATTGATATTCGATCAGAACAGCAGTATCATCCTGACCTTCACGACTTCAGAGTATGCGCATCGAATCATTGAAGTCAACAGAACTGCAGGAAAAATCTGGCTTGCACGACGTCTTCGTATCGACATTTCCCGGGCATGCGGTGCGGCCAGGAACATTAGCTTAGCAATTTCCTGACAGTTGTTTAACATAGAAGCACTAAGCTTTGTCAGCGACTCGGCCGATATCGGCCAAACTGCAATAACAATTTACGCGACTGATCCGGCCCGTTCATTATGGCATAAAGAGCATCTACATTAATGTATACAAAGAACAAAACAAAGATCGTCGCTACGCTCGGTCCGAGCTGTAAGAGCGAGCAATCGATCATCGACCTGATCAACGCCGGCATGGATGTAGCCCGCATCAATCTTTCCCACGGCGACCGTGACAGTCACACGCTAATGATAGAGACGTTAAAACGGGCCCGGGAAAAGGCGAAGACATCGACGGCCATCCTGCTCGATACCCGCGGGCCGGAAATACGGGTTGGAGAACTTGGTTCCGGGATGCTTCTCAATAACGGTGAGAATGTCGTCTTCTCGAGCACCTTTCTTCCCGGGACCATACCGGTCAACTACACCAAACTGGCCGACGACGTCAGCCCGGATGATATCATCCTGCTCGACGACGGCAAGATGAAGCTGCAGGTCGTCGACACCGCTGATACGCATGTAACCGCACAGGTACTGGTCGGGGGACTGCTGCACTCGCGCAAACGCGTCAGCCTGCCCGATATCGATGTCAGCCTGCCTTCCATATCATTAAAGGATCACGACGATATCGTTTTTGGCGTCGCCCAGGAGGTGGATTTTTTCGCCGCCTCGTTTGTTAGAAAAAGTGAAGACATCGAACATATCAGGCAGGTCGTCACAGACTGCGGGGGCAGTCAGTTCATCATCGCCAAGATTGAAAACCGGCAGGGGGTGAACAACCTCACGGAGATCCTGGCAACCGCAGACGGTCTGATGGTGGCCCGCGGTGATCTCGGCGTCGAAATGCCTGCCGAGGAAGTACCGATCATCCAGAAAAAGATCATCAAGGCTGCCAATATCGCCGGAAAACCGGTTATCACCGCAACCCAGATGCTCGAATCGATGATCTCCTCCCCGACCCCGACCCGGGCGGAGGCAAGCGATGTCACCAACGCTATTTTCGACGGCACTGACGCGGTCATGCTCTCCGGTGAGACGGCAATCGGCAGCTATCCGATCGAAGCGGTTCGCTTTCTTGCCAAAACTGCGCGAATAAGCGAAGAAGCGCTTGATTACGAGACCATTCTGGCCGACGGCCTGCGCTACCGCAGACCGGTCATCACCGATGCGATCTCCTACGCCTCCTGCGCCACGGCAGCCGATCTTTCGGCCGCGGCGATCATTACCGCAACAACGACCGGTTCAACCGCCCTGCGGGTGGCCCGCTATCGCCCCAAAACACCGATTCTGGCCTTCAGCCCGAAACAGGCGACCGTCAGAAGACTGCAACTGGTCCGAGGCGTCATACCCCGCTGCTGCATTCAGTCCAACAGTCTCGACGAGCAGATCCACTATATCGCCCATAAGGCCCTGACGGAGAAGCTGATCGATCTCGGAGAACTGGTCATCATTACCGCCGGACTGCCGCTGCACACCACCGGGACAACCAACACGCTCAAGGTTGTGCGTATCGATGAGCGCTATCTGATTGAATAAAAGAGCGAGATCTCTTTATGCTTGTTGTAAGCGATTCTATCACTATCACCGATTCTGAAATCGAATTTACCCAGATACGGGCGGCGGGACCGGGCGGTCAGCATGTCAACAAGGTGGCCACGGCTGTACAGCTTCGTTTCGATATCGGCAGCTCCTCGCTTCCTGATTATGGTAAAAAACGTCTTCTCGCACAGCGTGATCGAAGGATAACCGAGGACGGTATCATCATTATCAAGGCGCAGCAGTTCAGAAGTCTCGAGCAGAATAAGGCCGATGCACTGCAGCGCCTGAAGCTGCTTATCCTCAGCGCCATGAAGAAGAGGAAAAAACGCGTCCCGACAAAACCGAGCAAAGCCGCAAAAGGGAGGCGTCTCGACGCCAAGCAGCAGCGGGGCAGGAAAAAAACCCTGCGCCGTAAGGTCACCTCATACGATTGACAGCCGGTCTCGATCATCACCCCAAATCCGTCTTGCAGACGGCTACACAACCATACTGATCAGAACATCGACAATGCTCGAACAGACCTTTTGTCACATTCACGGAATTGGCCGCGGCAGAGAACGCAGCCTCTGGGACGACGGTATCTGCAGCTGGCATGACCTGCTCGCCCGGCCCGGTCAGCTCACTCGGGTCAGCGATGTGGAGATTGTCTCAACGCTCGAACAATCACTCGCGGCCCTTGATGATGACCCGCTGTTTTTCAGCTCACGCCTGAAACAGGCGGACAGCTGGCGCCTCTTTCCTCACTACCGGAAAAAAGCGGGATATCTTGATATCGAGACCACCGGGCTTGGCCACGACTGCGAAATCACCACGATTGCACTGTACGACGGTGAATGCGTCAAGACCTATATCAACGGGCGCAACCTCGATGCCTTTGTGGACGACGTGCAGGCCATCGGGTTATTCATCACCTTCAATGGAATCGCCTTCGACATACCGGTGATCGAGCACTATTTCAGAATCAAACTCGAACAAGCGCATATCGATCTGCGCTACGTGCTGGCCGGTCTCGGCATCCGGGGCGGACTGAAGCGCTGCGAAAAAACGCTGGGACTCAACCGGGGTGTGCTCGACGGCATCGACGGCAGCTTCGCGGTACTGCTCTGGCGGGAGTATGAACGGACCGGCAGCCAGCAGGCCCTGGAGACCCTGCTGGCCTACAATATCGAAGATACCGTCAATCTGGAACGGCTGATGGTCGAGACCTACAACCGGAATCTGGAAAACACCCCGTTTTACCAGGATCTGCTCTTACCTTTTTCAGAGCCGCCGCCGATCAATCATCATCCCGACCTGGAGATTGTCGATACGATAAAGTATCAGAAGCGATTTCCCGACAGCCGCTTTTGACGGAGCTCACTGCCTGGGGCTTCTTCAGCACTGACTGCTTTCGATATCCCGGCAAAAGGAAATGGCGAGCACATTATCACTTATTGCAACCGAACCCTTCAGCAGGCTCAGCAGGATCTCGAAAGAATTATCCTGAAACTGCTCGACAAGCTTTTCTGTAACCGTGTCCGTGACAAAGCTGACGACAGCATGGTGATCATCTGCCCGGCCGATATCGATGCGCAGCGGCTCACCGTCCTCGCTGTGATCAATGATCGATCGAAGGGTCAGATAAAGAACCGTCTCCAGGTGCAGCACATAGGTGTTGACTTCTGAGTCTGCAGAGCACTCCAGACTGATCGTCACCTTGTTGGATAACGCCTGCCGCTGGGTCAGGGCGACGAGAAGCGCGCAAATCGACTGCAGCGAACCTTTGCTTACGGGCGTATCGGCACTGTGGGCAAATTTATTGACGTGGCCCATGATGTCATTGGCCCGGCTCACCTGACGCACGATGGTCGCGGCAGCACGCTTCACCCGCTCCGGGTCGATACCCTCATCCGGAGGTGTCACCAATGCCAGATCATCGAGCAGTCCGGCATTTTCATTAATAATCGACAACGCATTTTTTATCTCATGCGAGACGGTCGCCGTCACCTTGGAAAAGGCGGTGATGCATGCTGTCTCAGCCGCAGCTTTATTATTCATCTGCTCACTCCGTTGATATTATCCAACTCACGGCAGCACCAACTGATTGCCGCCCAGAGCTCTCGAACAGCTCAGATATCTGAAGATCCGCTGCTCCAGTCGCTGATCTGAAGATCACAGCAGGATCCGTTTATTTGTTCCTACCGGCCTGGTACGCTTCTTCGATTTTGTTGGTGAGCAATCTCAATTCTACCGGTTTCATGATGTAGTCATAAGCGCCCCGCTCCATCCCCTCCTTGCCGGCCTCGAAGGAGCCGTGACCGGTGAGGATAATGACCTGTATCCCTTCAAAGCGCTGCTTTACCTTGGCCAGCACTTCCAGACCGCTGAGATCGGGCATCTGCAGGTCCAGAATAAGAACGTCAGGTCTTCTTTTTTCCAGCGCAGCCAGGGTTTCGGCACCGGAGTGCACCGCTTCGGCCTGAAAGTTCCTCAGGTTCAGCCTGGTTTTCAGGGTCGAGGCAAATTCAACTTCATCGTCGGCGATCAGTACGTGTATCACGTCGTTGTCAGGTCTGGTCATGGCTCAGTTTTTTTGTCAAATCGTTATGGTGAATGCGGTCCCTTTGCCAACCTGGGAACGCACGGTGATGTCTCCGCCTAGTTTTTTGATGATGCCATAGGTAATCGACAAACCGAGACCGGTTCCCTTCCCGGCCTCCTTCGTTGTAAAAAAAGGCTCAAAAATATGGGGAAGATTTTTTTCATCGATTCCAGGGCCATCGTCCTGAATAACGACACGAACATTGCCGGCGGCACTGTAGGTCATCACAGAAATGTTGCCACCGGATCCTACCGCGTCAATGGCGTTGTTGAGAATATTGAGAAATATCTGCTGCATCTGCTGATGATCACTGGTGACTGGTGACAGGTCATCCTGTAACTGCAGATCGACGCTTATCTTGTTCTTGATCATCGAACTGTTCAGAAAGGTCATGACTTCTCTGACAACCTCGTTAACCTGTACCTCTTCAAGCTGGGCATCCTGCCTTCGGGCAAAGCCAAGCAGCCGGTGAGTTATCGCCTTGCAGCGATCCACGCACTGGCCGATGACTGTCAGACATCCTGAGATCGTACTCTTATGCTCGAATTCAGGCGAAACCTCGAGCAGATCCTCGACAAGGCCCGCTTTTTCATTGATAATCGCCAGCGGGTTATTTATCTCGTGCCCTACTCCGGCAGCGAGCCTTCCAATCGAGGCCAGGCGATCACTATGCTCGGCTTCCTGAAGCAGCGTCAGCCAGATTTCATCGGCGCGGCGAATAAGATTCACCAGCAGATTGACCAGGGTTACGATAAGGATCAGGCTGATCGTTATGCATGAGAAGACGATGATAACGAGATTTTTCCTGAAGTTGAGCCAATCCTCATGATGGGCGTACCGCTTCTCGACAAGCACCAGAGTCCAGGGCGTATTGTGTACGCCGCCTTGAATATGGAAATAGTCCTCTGAATCATTGAAACCGGAAAGCTCGTTGCTGGAAGTAACGCGTGGTTCATACCTGGTGAGAACGCCGCCGTAAATCGACGATGCGGTCTGCAGCAGACCCTCCTGATCGATCAGAAACAGATCATCGGTCGCCGATGTCTTGATCGTATCGACGATGTTCTGCAGCTGGGTTGAATCGATCGTGACGCGCAATACCCATTGCTCGAGGGTCTCGGGGTCGGTCTTGCTGACCGCAATGGTGAAATGAGGTACCTGCCGGTAGCCAAGATAGATACTGCTGATGTAAAACCCCTGTCTCAACGTTTCCTTGAACCAGAATTCCTCTGAATAGTCAGTGCCCTGCAGGTCGTAGGGACCGACATAGGCCTGCTGGATGCCATGCATGTCGATGACACCGATATCAGAAAAGAAGTCATATTGGCGCTTGAACCTGACAAACAGTTTCTTCAGATTATCGTGCTGATTCAGCTCGGAAAAAGTGTTATCGCTGGCGGCGAATTCTACGATGGTCTGCAGATTCTCGACCATTGCCGACATCGATCTAATGGTACCGTCGAGCCGCCACTCGAGCTGATCCCGCTCCTCGTTTACCAGAAGATTTTTGTAGTTGTTGTAGCTGAGTCCGGCGACGACGAGCACGGGTATGATACTGATGGCGAGCATCGTCGAGAGAAGGATCGTGCGCAGCTGCCGGTAGCTGCGTTTGGTCTGGTCGGCCCCGGAAACTTTCAGTGCGCTGGGGACGATCTTGTCCTTGAGATATCCTGTTATCCTGTTCATATATCGAGGTACCCTTCGCGGCAGCTCCCCAGAATATGTCGTGACTCCAGCGTCTCATCCATGACTTTTTTCATAGCCTCCCGCCAGTGACCGATAACGGCGTCAATAACCACAACATTTTTCCAGACCAGAAAATTATAGTACATTTCCTCGATTCCGCCGCAGACAACATGACTTATGTGCAGATCGACCACCATGTGACAAAGCTCTTCATCCGAAGGCTTCTCCATGATGATTCTTTTGTAATCTTCAGTGAGACCGCCCGAATCGAATGAGGCCAGGATAATTTCCGTTGCCAGGTCAAAGCGCGGGGCGACGAAATCACCCTGAATGGGTATCATCAGCTTACTCATTGCCATATTCTGTTAGAGCAGATTGTAATGCTTCATTTTTCTCCATAGCTTCATCCGCCCCCAGCCAAGTGATTCTGAGCATTTTGTCCGGTTTCCGCCATGCTCTTTCAGGGCCTCTATAATCATTGCCCGCTCGATATCCTCCCAGCTCTCTTCGCGGCTCGGCTGTCCCTCCCCGGTTTTCACAGCCGAAGGTGACTGCCGCTCCACTGCTTCCTCCTGAACCTGCTCGTCCGCACCGTTATTCGCGGCAACCGGCGGTTCGAAAATATAGGGCGGGAGAAGATCTTTGCTGACTTTTTTTCTGGTGCAGACGTTGGCCGAGTATTCAACAATATTTCTCAGTTCCCTGATATTTCCGGGGAAATGGTATTTCATCAGGGACTGCATCGCCTCCGGAGTAAATCCGACGATATTTTTTCCCAGGGCCCGGGAAAATTTCTCCAGAAAATGTCCGATCAGGTAGCGTATATCCTCTTCGCGCTCACGCAGAGGCGGCAGGTGAATATGCAGAACATGCAGCCGGTAGAACAGATCTTCCCTGAACTGCTGCTCCTTTATCTGCTCCCGCAGCGGTCGATGGGTTGCGGCAATAATTCTGACATCGACACTGATCTTGTGCTCTCCGCCGACGGGTATGAACTCGCTGTCATCGAGCACGGAGAGCAGTTTCACCTGAAGCGGCAGGGGCATATCGCCAATCTCGGTCAGAAAGAGGGTGCCCTTGTCCGCCAGTTCGAACATTCCCTGTTTGCTCCGGGTCGCTCCGGTGAAGGCCCCTTTGACATGACCGAAGAGCTCGGATTCGAGGAGGCCGGACGGCAGTGCGCCGCAGTTCACCTTGATGAAGGGGTAGCGCGACCGGGACGACTTCTGGTGGATGATCTCGGCGATCTTGTCTTTTCCCGTTCCGGTCTCGCCGGTAATCATCACCGAAGCGTCGGTCTGCGACATCAGCGGGACAAGATTGAAGACCTCCTGCATCTTCGGGCTGTAACCGATCAATTCGATCGAGTCCGACTGCAGCACGCCCGGCTCCGTTTCCCGAACAGCCTGAGAAACGTCCTCAGCGACTACGATCAACCCGCAGCGGCGACCATTGTCCTTTTCATCGAGCAGTGCGGAGATGGTGTACTGAATGGGAAGTTTGCGCCGGTTGGCGTTGATCAGATCGCCGCTGCAGGAAACCGACTCACCGCTGCCGAGAACCTTTTTGTAGAGCTGGCCCCGGTGATTGCCGGCATTGGTCCTGATCACCAGCTCTCCGTGGATACCACTGACATCCTCACTGCGATAACCGGTCAAGGCCTCGAGCAGACGATTCATCCGGACGATATTATTCGAATCGTCCAGAATCATCGCCGCATGGGGGATTCCTTCCAGCAGGCTGGCGATTTCTATTCGCGGTGACGGATGCATTTTCATTGAGGGCTGGTCCCGGCAGTCAGCTCGAACGGCTATACCTATCCTGCCGTTGCACCACTTCAGAGAGGAGACACAACAGTTCCCGTTTCATCCTTGGCGGCGCTCTTCAGTGGTTGGGAGCCATTGCTTACAATTTTTTATGTTACATTTAAATACACATTGATACTTATTTTGTAACTAAATGTAACAGCATTCATGTACCTCTGTCAAGGAAATAATGCAAGTTACTGATATGTCGTGCAATTATAAATTTTACCGAATTAGGCACAGATCGTGCAAGCCTATAACCGACTGCTACATACAGCAGGTGTATCCATAAAAGGAGGATCATATCATGTCATCAATATCATTGTTTCCCTGCTCTCATACAGCAAGCGAGAAAATCATAGAGGGACTGAGCAAGCGGCTCGAACTGAAAGTCTACACCGACGAAGACCTCATCAACGATACCGCGCAGAAATTCGGACGCGATAGTGCCGAGCTGAACAAGATGATGTACCAGAAGACATCGGTGTTCAACAAATTCACCCTTGAAAAAAACAAGGTCGTCAACGAATTTCGCATCGTTCTCCTCGAGCATCTCAGGAAAGAACCGGCATTTTTGTTCTACGGATTTCTCGCTTCACTGATTGACCCGAGGGTCACCGAGGTTTTACGCGTACTGGTGGTAAATTCCAAGGAAGGACGGTTCAAACAGGCTGTTTCCGAAGGACTTTCCGAGGATTCCGCAAAAAAAGAAATCAGGAAGCACGACGTCAGTGCATTTTCGTGGACCGATTTTCTTTTCAAACAGGAAGCCTACCACAAACAGCTCTATGATCTGGTCATCCCGATCAACGGCAAAAGTTCGGACGAAGTCGTCGATACCATTCAGAAATACTTCCACAAGACATCCGTCCTGAGCACCGCTGAATCGCAGCAGAAGATCAAGGATCTGGCGGTCGAAGCAGAAATCGTCAGAAGACTGCTCAGGCACGGTCACAACGTTCCGGTCGCCGTTGATGGAGATGTCGCTACCGTGACGGTACCCAACGTCACCATCGACTTCAATGATACCGCCGGACAGATCAAGGAGCTGGCGCTTCAGGAAGCAGCGATTCACGATGTCAAGGTCAACAAGGTCAAGGACCCGAACGAGTCGATCTACCGCAGGCAGCGCTTTGACCTGCCGTCGAAGGTATTGTTCGTCGACGACGAGAGAGAATTCGTCGAGACCGTTTCACACCGGCTCGTCAGCCGCGACGTCGGGACCTATGGCGTCTACAGCGGAGATGAAGCCCTGCAGATCATCCAGGAAGACAATCCCGAGGTCATGGTACTTGACCTCAAGATGCCCGGTATGCACGGCATCGAAGTGCTGCGCCGGACCAAGGAACTGGCACCCGATATCGAGGTCATTATCCTCACCGGGCACGGTACGGTCAAAGACGAAAGCGAATGCATGGCCCTGGGCGCTTTTGCCTACCTGAACAAACCGGTGGATATACAAAAGCTATCATCAACGATTCAGGCCGCCCACGAGAAGGTTCGCGCCCGGTCGGAATCGCTGCTCCACCATTCAGGCAACGCCTGAAAAGAGCCACTCGAAACGAATACCTAATGAAGGTACCCTTTCAGATCACGGAGGAATGAGACGGTGGACAAAAAACTAACCGCCAAAGTTCTCTTGGTCGACGACGAAGAGGATTTTGTCGAAGTTCTGGCAGAAAGACTCCAAGTTCGCGGCCTTGACGTATATACCGCAGACTGCGGTCTAAAAGCCCTCGACATGGTCGGCGAGCAGGGCTTCGACATCATTGTACTCGACCTCGCCATGCCGGGAATGGACGGCCTGGAGACCCTGCAGAAGATCAAGGAACACGACGCCGACATCGAAATCGTCATGCTCAGCGGCAAGGGCACCATGCGCTCCGGTATCGACGCGATCAAATCGGGGGCCGAGGATTTTCTGGAAAAACCGGTGGACCTCAATGTGCTTCTTGAAAAGATAGAAGAAGCGAAAGAAAGACGTCTGCTGACTCTGCAGAAGAGGGCCAGCGAGAAAGTCAGCGAAATCCTGAAAAAGAAAGGATGGTAGCAGGGCACAACCAGCTCACCCCATCCGAAAAGCACGATACCAACCTTTAATCAAGATACTTCCATGTCACAGATTGACGATACAGCAAAGGGTGAACTGGCCCTTCAGGGGCCTGATAAACGAACCAGTTGGGCCGAAGCTTTCAAAAAGGTCGACTGGAAAAGGGTCTTCTTTATTCTACTGGGCATTGCCGTTTTCCTGGCCATTTATTATTCACCGCCCTGGAAGGCGGCCATCGATCCGTTCGGTGTCAGTTTCGAATTGAGCCATCAGGCCAAAGGCGCCCTGGCGCTGTTTGGTCTTGCTGCGATCTGGTGGGTTTTCGAGGTCGTGCCGATCGGTATCACCAGTCTTGCCATCGGTGCACTCCAGGCCCTCTTTTTTATCAGAGACCCCAAGACCGCCTTTAGAGATTTCATGGATCCATCGGTTCTGTTTATTTTCGGCTCCATTGTCATCGGCATGGTCTTCACCAAAACCGGCCTGACCAAACGGCTTGCATACAAAATGCTGTCGATCATCGGGGACAGAACGAGCATGATCTATCTGGGCTGCTTCGTGATGACCGCGGTCCTCACGCACGTGATGGCCCATACAGCCGTTGCAGCGACGATGTTTCCACTGTTGATGACGATTCATGCACTCTACACGAACGAGGAAAAACCGACCCGCTTCGGCAAGGGGTTGTTTATCGGCATGGCCTATGTCGCCGGTGCCGGATCTATCGTCACCCTCCTTGGCGCCGCTCGGGGTGCGGTCGCACTGGGTTTTTATAAGGACATCATGGATAGAGATATCGGTTTTTTCGAACTCAGCATGTATATGTTCCCCATCGGCTGGCTGATGGTCATCCTTCTCTGGGTTTTCTTTCTCGTCCTGTTCAAGCCTGAAAAGGATCGTATCGAGGGTCTCAAGGAGCGCTCCAAGAAGATGTACATTGATCTGGGAGCCTGGACCAAAGGGGAACTACTGTCACTTCTTATCGTCTTTTCGACGATCCTGCTGATCGCCCTGAAGAATTTTGTCCCGGCACTGTCGGGCCTCGATAAAACAGGGATTCTGCTGATGTCGACCATCGCCTTTTTCGTCTTGAGAATCCTCGATGCCGGCGATCTCGAGGAGATCCCCTGGAACATCATCCTGCTCTTTGCCGGAGCCATGTCCATCGGTTTCTGTCTGTGGGAGACGGGCGCGGCCAAGTGGCTGGCGGTCAACTGGCTGAAAATGTTCGACAATGCCCCGGCGATCGTCTTTATCCTCGGCATGTCGTTTTTCGTGATGATAATGACCAACTTCATCATGAACGTTGCTGCAATCGCTATATCTTTGCCGGTTGCCCTCGTCATCGCCCCGTATCTCGGCGTGGCTGGTGAAGTAATTCTCTTCTCATCACTGGTCGTGGCCGGTATGCCCTTTCTTTTCCTGGTTGGCGCAGCACCCAACGCAATCGCTTACAGCTCCCAGCAGTTTACCACCGGGGAGTTTTTTCTCTACGGGATTCCGGCCAGTATTCTGCTGATGGTGGTCGTCTACATTGCCGCCCAGTTTATCTGGCCGCTGATGGGAATGGAGGTATTTGTTCCGGTCGCCAAATAGACCGGATACCTTTGAGAGAAGAGAAGATCAGAAGAATTTTGCGAAACAAGGGGAGAAAAACGTGGACCCGCTAAGAGTCAAAGACATCATGGTGCCGATCGATGAATACACGACCGTTTCTCAGGAGGCCACCCTGTATGAAGCCATCGTCGAACTGGGCAACGCCCAGCTCGACTTTGACAACGAACACTACAAGCACCGGGCCATACTGGTGCTGGACGGCAGCGATCAGGTTGTCGGCAAACTCAGCCAGATCGATGTGATACGCGGCCTTGAGCCTGGTTACCGGAACAAGGAACATTTCCCGGAAATTAAACACTGGGCGCTAAGCAGAAAAACCGTCGCCACAATGATGGAGGATATGCACCTCTGGCAGGAACCATTAAAGGATATCTGTAAAAAATCCGCCTCGATCCACGTACGCGACATCATGTACACACCGGATGACGGTGAATACGTGGACGAGGATGCTTCGCTGAATGAGGCTATCCATCAGCTGGTGGTAGGCCGTCATCAGTCACTGCTGGTTCTCAGGGGCAGCAAAGTGAGCGGGATTTTACGCCTGGTCGATGTCTTCAGCGCGCTGCTGCAGATCGTCAATGAGTGTGAAATCTAGAGTGGTGCCTTGCGTTCTGGAAACATTACTGAAGTGAAAATGAAGCAGAGAAAAGACCTGTACCGGTCAGCAGCCTGTTCACACCTTCATGCATTTCTCCTCCACTTGTCCATCTCCCCATCGTGAGCTGGATTCTGCGGATCGGTTCACCCGGCGATTAGTCCGTTTTCTGGGCGCTAATCGCCGGGATTTTTTTCACCTGGTAAAGAGTCTGCTGTTTGCCTGTCCCAGCCTTACGGATCTACAGGGTGAGACGCCCAGAACCATTGTTGGTGTTATTGGCAGGCTAATGGGGAAAACTCAAAAGCAGCCAGAGGTAGGCCGCCAGCAGGATGGCAATATACATGACCATATTACCGGTTGGCCGGATCACCGCACCCTTTCCGGTCGGATAATGGCGCTGGGCGAAATAGCTGATCAGCCAGTTGATCCGGTCCCCGGCCTTGATCCTGAAATCGCTGTTATAACCCTCGAGAAAGACGGATAATTTTTCGACGATGCGCCGCAGAAATCGCCGGTAGAACCACTCCGCATCGAGATTGATCGCCACCTTTTCAGGCGGGTAGACGCCCTGCAGATTGAGCCAGACAAAAGCCAGCATCGCGAACAGCAGAAGCTGGGTCTGGGCCAGCACATGACTCAGGTCATAGGGGTTGAAAATGGTTGCATAGGGAAGCAGCTGGTACAGCATTTTCGGATAAATACCGATCGCCAGACAGAGAAATGCCGCAATGGACATGGCCAGCAGCATATTCTTTGGCGGTTCGCTGGTCCTGATGCCCGAGTCGTGCGCGAAAAAAGCGAAATAGGGAATCTGTATGCCGGCATGTTTCAAGACACCGGCCGAAGCCAGCAATAGCACGAGCCAGATCAGGTGGTAACCTTCCTTCATGGCCGCCGCCATAATCATCGATTTGGCCACAAAACCGCTGAACAGCGGAAACGCCGATATCGATGCCGCCCCGATGATGCAGAGCACCGCAGTTTTCGGCATTGTCTTGTAAAGACCGCCGATGTCGGTGGCCTTGATTTTTCCGGTCTGAAACAGAACGGCCCCCATGGACATGAACAGCAGGCTCTTGTAAATGATGTGCACGAAGGCGTGGGCAACGGCACCGTTGAGCGCCAGCGCCGTACCGATTCCGATACCGCAGACCATGAAGCCGAGCTGGTTAATCAGGCTGTAAGACAGAACCCGCCGCAGATCGTTCTGAATAACGGCATAGAAGATCGGGAAGCAGGCCATGACCGCCCCGATGTAGATGAGCATCTCCGTTCCCGGATACCCCCGGGCCAACGTATAGATCGCCGTTTTCGTCGTGAAGGCACTGAGAAAAACCGTCCCGGTCGGGGTTGCCTCGGGGTAGGCGTCGGTCAGCCAGGTATGCAGCAGCGGGAAGGCTCCCTTGATACCGAAAGCTATCAGAATCAGCCAGCCGCCGAGATGATCGATGCCGATAAAATCAAAAGCCAGCGAGCCGGTGTGCTCATAATGCAGCAGCAGACCGCCAAGCAGAATGACCCCGGACATCACCTGGATGATCAGGTAACGCATGCCGGACTGGTAAGAGCGCTCGCTGCGCTGGGCCCAGATCAGGAAAACGGAGGAAACCGCCAGGATCTCCCAGAAAACGAAAAGCGTAAGCAGATCTCCTGCAAACAACGCCCCCACCGCACTGCCGGCATAGAGCAGGCCGCTGACGTGCTGCATGGTGTCTTTGACGTGCAGCGAGAAAATGACGGAAATAATGGCGGCAATGTGAAAAACGTAGCCGAAAACGACACTGAGGCCATCCACCCGGTAAGGAGTGAGCTGGTAGCCCAGAAACTGCATCGTTACCCGAACATCGCCATCGATCAGAAAGAGGTGCAGACCGCTCAACGTGATTATGACAAGCATCAAAGTCGAGCGCAGTTTTCCCCGGGTAACCAGCGCCGCAGCGGCAGCGACCAAGAAGGGCAGAAAGGCGGGAATCTCAGTCGGCCACATGAAACTCCTCCTCTTCCATGGTCAACTCATCCCTGGTGTAGTAGTCCTCATCTCGTTCCACCAGGCCCCGGAGCCATTTGGAACCGATAACGATCGCCGTACAGCCGATAAAGCCATAGATCGAATAGAAACCGAGCAGTTCCTCCCAGCGGTGTTCGGTATGGCGATGAATGACGAAATCGAGGAGCAGCAGAATCCCGCAGCAGATGTAGAGACCGTAGAGAACGATCTTTACATTTCTGGGGTTATCGAACAGGTAGGTCTTTTTATCAGCCATGAATTCCCGCAGCCTCCAGAAAACGCAGTGCCAGCTCGTAGAGCGGCTGAGGATAGATGAATAAGACGATACAGCCACACGCAGTCACGCTCAAAGCAACAAGGGACGGCAGCGGAGCCTCCTTGATCGTACCCCCTGTGTTGCCGTCGGGATCGGGGTAGAGAAACCCCTTGATCGGTATAGGCAGCAGATAGGCGATATTGAGCAGCGAACTGAGCATCAGGACAACCATCAGGATCAGCTTATCGGCCTCGATGGTGCCGATCATAAGATACCATTTAGACCAGGTCCCGCCGCCGGGCGGCAGGCCGATAATGGAGAGACTGCCGATAAAAAATGCGGCCATGGTAATCGGCATTTTCCTTCCCAGTCCGTGCATTTCCGAAACTTCGGTCTTGTGGGCCGCCACCATGATCGCCCCGGCACAGAAAAACAGGGTTATCTTGCCGAATGCGTGCATGCCGATATGCATCGCCCCCCCCAGAGCCCCCGCACTGTTGGCCAGCAGGGCACCGACGGTGATGTAACTGAGCTGGCTGACGGTCGAGTAGGCCAGTCGGGCCTTGAGATTGTCCTGCCGCATGGCCACCAGAGAAGCGATAATCACCGAGGCTCCAGCCAGGTAGAGCAGGAAATCGGTCGTCGGTAACTGCAGCAGCACATCGAAACCGAAGATATAGGTACAGACCTTCAAAACACTGAAAACGCCTGCCTTGACAACGGCAACGGCGTGCAGCAGGGCACTGACCGGTGTCGGGGCTACCATGGCTGCCGGCAGCCAGCGATGAAACGGCATGATCGCGGCTTTACCGATACCGAATATATAAAGAGGCAGCAGCGCCGCGGCGGCAAGCAGCATCGATTCATCAAAAACGCCGCCGGCTTTGAAATCCAGGGTTCCGGTGACGTACCAGGTACCGATAATGGCCAGCAGTAGAAAAAGAATCGAGGTGGTCAGCAGAATGCCGAGATAGATGCGGCCCCCCAGCTTGGCTTTCTCCGTGCCGGCATGAGTAACCAGCGGGTAGGTGGAAAGCGTCAGAATCTCATAGAAAATAAACAGGGTGAATAAATTTCCCGCATAGGCGATCCCCATGACCGACGAGATGGCAATGGCAAAACAGCTGTAGAAGCGGGTCTGGTTCTCCTCGTTGTGCCCGCGCATGTAACCGATTGCATAAATGGTGGTTATCGGCCAGAGAAAACCAGCAATCAGAGAAAAGAGCATGCCCAGCGGTTCGATTTTAAAATAAATCGACAGGCCGGGAATAATTTCGAACAGGTCCGCTGAAACCGTTTCTCCGGAAGCAGTGATCCGGTAAAGACTGAAAACGAGAATGAGCAAAACAGCACTTGCAGTCAGGGTCACCGCTTCTCTGAGATTGGGAGATCGGTCGGCGGCGACAATACCAAAAACCGCCGCGGCCGGTACGAGCATGGACAAGATTATTAATGATTCAGGCGACATAATCAGAGCGGCGCCCCCATACCAAAGAGGAACTCGGCGGCTTTTTGGCTGATCCCTACCGTCAGCGAAGTATCGATTCCGAAATAGATATTGGCGAAGACGAGAATCCAGATCGGCAGCAGTTGATTCAGCGGCGGGTCGGTGACTTCATCGATAATGATCCGTGGAGGGGAAAAGTAGACCCACTCAACGATTCGCCAGACATAGATGACGGCCAGCAAGGAACTGAGCAGCACCAGTATGGTCAATGGCCACCAGCCCTTCTCCAGCAGCGCCAGGACAAGATACCACTTGGAAACAAAACCCACCGTCAGCGGTATGCCGATCAGGCTCAGGCCGCCGGCAACGATCGCCGCCATCGTCCAGGGCATCTGTTTGCCCAGGCCGGCAAAATGAGAAAGCTGGGCGCTGCCGATCCGGTAAACCACGCCGCCGATTGCCAGGAAAAGCGCGGCTTTCATCAGGGCATGGTTGAACATGTGCAGAATAGCCGCGGTCAGCCCTTCCGACGTGCCGATCGCCAGCGCCAGAATCATGTAGCCGATCTGGGCGACACTCGAATAAGCGAAAAGGCGCTTGATGTTAAGCTGGTAAATGGCGGAAACCGAAGCTGCAAATATTCCCGATACACCCAATACAATAAAGATTTCCTGCAGCGGCAGAACGGTATCGACAAAAACGACGCCGACCACTGAAAAAATAAAGCGGATCAGCACATAAAAGGCCACCTTGGTTGACGTGGCGGCCAGAAAGGCCGTTGCAACCGACGGGGCGAAGGCATAGGCGTTGGGCAGCCAGAGGTGGAGCGGGAACAGAGCCAGCTTGAGACAGACGCCGACGATAAAAAAACCGATGGCGCTGAGAACCGTCTTCGAATTATGCACCTCGGGCAGCCGCTCTGCCAGATCGTACATATTCAAGGTGCCGGTCATCATGTACATGAGGCCGACGCCGATGATGATAAAAGTCGCGCCGATGGTCCCCATGATCAGGTACTGATAGGCAGCCGTCAACGCCCTTCGATCGTTGCCGAGTGCTATCAGTGTGTAGGATGCAAGTGATGATATCTCGAGAAAAACAAAAACGTTGAACGCATCGCCGGTGCTGAGAATTCCGAGCAGCCCGGTGAGGCAGAGCAGATAGGCGGTGTAAAACACCATGTGCCGGTTGCCCTGCAACTCCAGGACAATGGACGACTGCGCTGCGAGCAGGACAATGGCTGCCATACCGGAAACCAGCAGCAGTAGAAAGCTGTTCAAATAGTCGATCCGATACTCGATACCCCAGGGAGCAGGCCAGCCGCCCAACTCGTAGACCAGCGTTCCGTGCTGCAGCACCTGGTGCAGCAAGAAGCAGCTCACCAGAAAGGTCATGGTACTGACCAGCAGGGCGAACAGCGCCACATATCGCGGACTGCGCACGAGAATACAGAGCGGAGCTCCAAGCAGCGGGATCAGCACCTGCAGGATAGGTAGATGGTCAATCACTCGTCTAATTTCTGAATGCTGAGGACATGCTTTTTGCCGAACCCGTATGCCTCGAGCTGACTTTCCATCTGATCGTGGGTATCCTGGGCCTGAATCTCATTTTCCTCAATGGAGCCGTAAGCCTCCTGAATTCTCACCACCAGCGCCAGCCCCATTGCCGTGGTCGCAATGCCGACAACGATAGCCGTCAGGATCAGGACGTGGGGCAGCGGGTTGGAATAGAGTTGATATTTGTCATCGAGAATCGGTGCGGTGGCGCCGCTGATTTTGCCCATGCTGATATACATGAAAAATACCGAGGTCTGAAAGGTCGACAGGCCGACCAGTTTTTTGATCAGATTTTCATGGGCAATGACGATATAAAAGCCGATCATCATCAAAATGATGACGATCCAGTAATTATACAGCCCGATAATATTCATTTGCTCTGAATGTATTTATGTTTGACGGTTCGCCAGGTGAATTTGAAAAAGATCAAAATCATCACTGAAGCAACCGTGATTCCGACCCCGAGCTCCACCAGCAGAATCCCGAGGTGCTGGCCGTGTACCGGGTCGTGGAGCAAAACATTGTAGTCGAGAAAGTTGCCCCCCATGAGCATAGAGACTACGCCGACACCGGCATAAAGGAGTACCCCGAATGCCGCCAGCAGTTCGAGCAGCTCGGGCCTGAACACCTTCGAAGCGGTGGAGAGTCCAAACAGCATGGTATATAAAATAACACCGGCGGCAAAGATTACCCCCGCCTGAAAACCGCCGCCGGGACTGTAGTCCCCGTGAAACTGAACGTAGAGGGCAAAAACGAGGATGAGCGGCAGCAGCCACTTGGCAACGACCCTGAGAATAATCTGCTGCTGCATGTCGGCCGGGACCTTTCTCTTCTCCTCTTCTTTGGTTCTGCGCGACACCTGCAGCAGCGAGATGACGCCGATACCGGCGGTAAAAACAACAAGGACTTCGCCCAGAGTGTCCCAGCCGCGGTAGCTGGCAAGAACCGCCGTGACCACGTTCGGCACCCCGATCTCTTCGGCCGAATCAGTAAGATAGCGAGGCGCGACATGCTGATGGACCGGCGCATCGGCAGAGCCGAAGTGGGGCATATCGAGTGTTCCATAGATCAGCAGGGTCCCGGTCGCCAGCACGACCCCCAGAGCCAGCATCGGCTGGTACCGGGTGCGGTGTTCATAGCGGCCGACCAGCTTCAGAGAGGCAAGCATCAAAAGCGTTGAGATGCCGGCGCCCACCGAGGCCTCGGTAAAAGCCACATCGGCGGCATCGAGATCGAGGAAGAGACTTGCAGAGATCAGGCTGTAGATACCCGAGAGCATAACGACCGCAAAGAGGTCATGCATCTTGGCGACGGCAAGAGCCGTGAAAACGAGAAATCCCAACAGGACGATGTCTATTAATGTTTCCACTAATCTTTCTCTTCAGCTTCTGAAGTTTGCTGTTCTGCTTGCATCAGATCAACCGGTCTCAAGCCGCTTTTCAGAGCGGCTTTTGCCATCGCGTGACTTGCGGTAGTGCCGGCCAGCAAAGAGAATATCAGAATAAGAATCAGCTTCGGCAGGGCCAGACTCCAGCCGGCCTGAAACATCAGCCCGATCAGAATCAGGCTGGCTCCGAGGGTATCGGTCAGGCTGGCTGCATGAATTCTTGAGAAGAACTCTGGAAAACGAAACAGACCAACCGCTCCGGTCAGACAGAAAATAGAGCCGCAGACCAGAAAGATCCAACTGATGATGTCGAGTACGATTTCCATCAGCTCTCATTCTCCACGGTTTTCTTTTCGGCGTACTCAAAAAAACGCAGGACACCGATAACACTGATGAAGTTTATCAATGCATAGACAATCGCTATGTCTAGAAAATCGGGCCGGCCTCCCAGAAAATCCATCACCGCGATCAACAGCACTGTCTTGGTGCCAAAGTTATTGACCGCCAGGACCCGGTCATAGAGTGTCGGCCCCAGATAGGCCCGGGCCAGAGCGATGAGCATGACCACCAGCAGGGTCAGTGCGGTGAGCGCAAACATCAGCCTTCCACCCGACAGACCCTGCGATCCATTTCCCCGGCCAGTAGATCATCGGCTGACTCTTTGTTAAGCGCATGAACCAGAATTTTGTTGCCCTCCAGATCGATGCTGACCGTGCCGGGCGTCAGCGTTATCGAGTTGGCATAGATGACGATACCAAGGTCTGATTTCTGATTGGCGGTAACCGTTATGGTCCGTGGGCTGATAGACTCTTTACCCTGCCAGACACAGCGAGCCACGGCAATGTTGGCGACCACAACCTCCTTGGCCAGCCAGACGAGGTAAATCGGCAGCGTAAAGGTGATATTGAGCGGCTGCGATTCACCGTCGACCACGTCCATATAGCGGCTCAGCGCTACGACAAAAGCGACGGAAACCACCATAAAGAAAAGCAGAAGAGGGGTGTAATGACCTGAGTTAATCAGCCAGAATGCCGATAAGAGTATCGATAAGGCGATGGCGTGCCGCATTGACGAAAAGAAATGAAGATAAAGCTGAGTTGCTCTTTACTGCCGTTTCCTAGTGCAAATATCTAAGGCCTGATCAAAATAATGCAACACTTCCTACCATTTCTAATATTCTGATGTCAAGGATAACCGAAATTGACAAAGCTCTTTCGATACAGCAGAAGAGCTGTAAAAAGAAGTGATTGAGCTTACGCGGCTTGGATCAGCAGCCGTATTTGACGAGGAAGTCCCGGACCATTTCTTCCATGGTTTCAAGCCTGTCCTGCCCTTTTTCCTGGACCAGAATCCATGAGCAGCGCTGAAAAGCGGCGGCCAGATGTTCGGGCACCTGAAGCCTGAGCTCAGCGCAGCCCTCAGCATCAACAGTTGAACCGAATTCAGTATCAGATCTTTTCTCTGAACAGCTCATGGACTCTGATTGAGGCTTTTGTGCAGATCAACGAGGTCCCGGTATCTGATCGAACTGCCGCCGAAAATATCCAGGGCCGAGCCGACGGTAAAATCAAGACGCCCGCTTCCGAGGCGGTCGATCAGTCCAATATCGTCCATTGTCCCGATACCGCCGGCATAGGTTGTCGGAATCGGACTGCAGCGGCCGAGGAGCTCAACCAGATCCGTCTCGATTCCCCGGCACATTCCCTCGACATCGGCACCATGGACGAGGAACTCAGCGCAGAATCCTGCCAGTTCAGCAAGCGTCTGCTCCGAGATGACCACATCGGTAAACTTCTGCCAGCGATCGGTGACGACGACGTAGCTGTCTCCCCGGCGGCGGCAGCTCAGGTCGAGAACCAGACGTTCTCTGCCGGTCTCGGCCACCAGTCGCTGCAGCCGCTCATAAGCGATACGGCCATCGGTGAAGACAAAAGAGGTGACAATCACATGGGAGGCCCCTTTTTCGAGCCAGTCGGCACCATTCTCGACATTGATGCCGCCGCCCACCTGCATGTTGCCGGGCCAGGCGGCCAGCGCTTCTGCAGCGGCCTGCTCGCTGCCCGGGCCAAGCATGATCACATGCCCGCCGCTCAACCGGTCATGTTTGTATAGTTCAACAAACCAGGCGGGAGGCTTGGCGCTGATGAAGTTGGTCTGCAGCCGTTCAGGCTCATCGTCGACCAGTGTCGAGCCGACGATCTGCTTGACGGTTCCTTCGTGCAGGTCGATACAGGGGCGAAATTTCATAATCCTCCACAAAAAAAGGCGGGCGCCCGTAAAAGAGCTGTGCCCGCCTGAACTGGTGCCGCCGTTGCGGGCGGTTATGCAGCTATGTAGTTTCTATGATTATGATTTTTTGATCATCATGGTCGACGGGTCCAGCAATAGCGTCGTTCCCGGCTCAACTTCGCAGTAGGCGCAGCGCAGAATGTCGAGCTTCATCACCTCGTCCTGCGGGTTGATCAGCAGCACGACCTCGAACAGGTCATCGATGGTGTGGCACGGCGCCGGCACGCCGTCAGCGCTGACCCGGTCATCATCACGATGTCTGACGGCGGAAAACCAGATGACCGAGATTCCCAGATCGGCCATCAGCTGTTTCAGCTCCTCCATGGCCTGACGACTGTTTTCATTGAATTCATAACCGTCGATGATCAGGCAGTCCGGCTTGAACACGTCCTGCTGGATCAGGTCCTTGAGCCGCTCTTCGAGCATGGTGCGGCTGAAGACCTGCTCCTTGAAGGTCATGATCATCCGCTGCCGGGAGATCTCGGTGCTGGTTTCCTCATCGAGTTCGCCGACCAGTTTGGCGAGAATATCGTCATAACGGTCGCGGGTTTTCTCGATGGATTGGCCGATGGCCACATGCAGTAAACGATTGCCCCGCAGCATCGAGTCCAGAGCAATCTGGACCAGAATGGCGGTCTTACCCAGGCCGGCCCGGGCCATTACCAGGCCAAGGTTCTGCCCTCCCTCTTCCGCCTTGTTGTCGAGGCCGAGCACCCGCAGCGGGTTGGTGGAGATCAATTCATTTTTTCCCATACCGACAAACTCCTTTTATATACTGTTACCCAGACAGACCATGCAGCCAAACAGATCATTGACGGCCTGCTGATATATTAATCGTTTTTCCTTTCCAGCTGATACTGTTTTATCAACTCTTCGCTGACGCTCTTGGGAACCTGTTTGAAGGTGGCAAATTCCATGGTGAACTCGGCTTTTCCCTGGGTCAGGGAGCGCAGGGTCGTCGAGTAGCCGAACATCTCGGAGAGCGGAACCTCTGCCTCGACGACGGTGTAGTTGCCCTCTTCCACGGTACCGATGATCATGCCGCGGCGCTGGTTCAGGCTGCCCATGACCGAGCCCTGAAACTCGGACGGGCCCTCGACGGCAACTTTCATGATCGGTTCCATGATGACCGGGCTGGCCTTCATGTAGGCTTCCCTGAAAGCACCCTGGGAAGCGAGCTGAAAAGCCACATCGGACGAATCGACCGAATGGTAATTACCGTCATTGATAACCGCCCGCACCCCGGTGATTGCCGCTCCGCACAGAGAGCCTTTGGCCAGACTCTTCTGAAAACCCTTATCGCACGAGCTGATGAATTCGCGGGGAATGACGCCGCCGACGATATTATCAACGAATTCGTACTCGCCCTCTTCGAGCGGTTCCAGGTAACCGGCCACCCGACCGTACTGACCCGAGCCGCCGGTCTGCTTCTTGTGGGTGTAATCAAACGGGGCCTGCACCGTAATGGTCTCCCGGTAAGCCACCTGCGGGGCGCCGGCCTGGACCTCGGCTTTGTATTCACGTTTCATGCGCTCGATGTAGACATCGAGGTGGAGCTCGCCCATACCCGAAATAATGGTTTCCCCCGTTTCATGATCGACGTAGGTCCGAAAGGTGGGATCCTCTTTGGTGAACCGGTTCAGAGCCTTGCTCATATTGGTCTGGGCCTTGTTGTCGACCGGAATCACCGCCAGCGAAATTACCGGTTCAGGGATATGCATCGAACTCATCGAAGCCGACAGGCCATCCGCGGTGAAGGTGTCACCGGATGCACAGTCAACGCCGAACAGGGCGACGATATCGCCGGGGCCGCACGAATCGATCTCCTCCATCTCATCGGCATGCATACGGACCAGGCGGCCGATTTTAACCTTCTTACCGGTGCGGCTGTTGTAAACCGTATCCCCTTTGTTGAGCACCCCCTGGTAGGTCCTCACGTAGGTGAGCTGCCCGTAGCGGCCGTCCTCGAGCTTGAAGGCGAGCATGATCAGCTTGTCGCCGGGATCGTTGGTGACCGGGAATTCTTTTTCGTCATCGCTCAGATCGAGTGCATGATTGACGACATCGGTAGGACACGGCAGATAGGAAGAAACTGCATCCAGAAGCGGCTGGATACCCTTGTTCTTGTATGCAGAGCCGACAAACACCGGGGTGAAGTCGAGGCTCAGCGTACCGGTGCGAACCGCATCGTAGATCAGCCGGGTATCGATATCACCTCCTTCCAGAAGCGCCTCCATGAGCTCGTCGGAAAACATCGATATTTCTTCCAGCAGTTCCTCATGCCTCTGCTCTGCCTCGTCACGCATGTCTGCCGGAATCTCTTCCTGACGAAGGATCTCACCGTTATCGCCGTCGAAATAGATGGCCTTCATGGTAATCAGATCGACGAGCCCCCTGAATTCACCCTCGAGGCCGATCGGCAGCTGCATCAGGTGGGCGTTGAGTTCGAGTTTGTCACGCAGCTGTGAGGTCACCCGCACAGGATTTGCACCGGTACGGTCACACTTGTTCACAAAAGCGATCCGGGGAACCTTGTAGCGGGCCATCTGGCGGCTGACGGTAATGGACTGCGACTGAACACCGCCGACCGAGCAGAGCACCAGAATAGCGCCGTCGAGAACACGAAGAGCGCGCTCGACCTCGATGGTGAAGTCTACATGGCCGGGCGTGTCGATGATATTGATATCGATATCTTTCCAGGAAGCATAGGTGGCCGCCGACTGAATCGTGATGCCGCGTTCCTTTTCCAGCTCCATGGAATCCATCTTGGCACCGACACCGTCTTTTCCCCTGACCTCATGGATCGCATGAATTCGATTGGTGTAAAACAGTATTCTCTCCGTCAGGGTCGTCTTACCCGAATCGATATGAGCGCTGATGCCGATATTTCGGACTTTCGATAGATCTTTGATCATGATTCTTTCCTTTGGTGTTTAACCTGCGGGCCGATTCCATAACCGGTTACCACACACATCAAAAAAATAAAAAAGAAAGGAGCTACAGATTGCTGTAACCCCTTGCCGTAAAAGCCAACCAGGCAGTCGGATTTCAATTACCGACACCATTGCCTCGTGTTCAGAAAAATGAGTTAACAATAGAGAACCGCTTATTTAACCATTCCAACGTTATTATGCAAACAAAAAAGTTACGACAACCCGTCTACCGCATTGCTCTCTTGTATATGCCTTAAGAGGACTCGATTGCATCACCACAACTCACCGACGGCAGTTGACACATTCCAGACACCGGGATGTCTGCTGAAAACCACGGCCCTTCGAGGTTCCGCTTGTCCTGCGGAAGTACTTATTTTTCTGTGCATAACACCTTTTACCTTGACTTTATTGCCAAAAAATCGTTGATTATCAAAATCGTAAATGAATGGTCATTCATTTCCAGGATGGCCATGTGGATTATAAGCTACGTTTTATTTCAACACATTTACCGTTTAGGAGAAGAACGATGGGACAGAAACCTGCAGAACGCCCCACCGCTGACGAGGTATTGCGAAAGCTCATGGAGGGCAATAAACGCTTCACCGAGGGCAACCTCCTTCATCCGAACCATTGCGAGGAGAGCAGACAACTGGTCATGCACAAGCAGGAACCGGTTGCAACGATCCTCACCTGCTCTGACTCGCGGGTACCTCCCGTGGACATATTCGATCAGGGCATCGGCGACCTGTTTATCGTCCGTGTCGCCGGCAATATTATTGGCGACCACACCCTCGGTACCATTGAGTACGGTGTCAGTCAACTGCACACCCCGCTGGTCATCGTCATGGGCCATTCTTCCTGCGGTGCGATAACGGCCGTTGCCAACGGCGTCCCCCTGGGCGGCCACATAGCGACGCTGGCGCCGCCGATTCAAACGGCGATCAAGTCTATCAAAGACGCAGAAGGAGACCTCATTGAAAATGCCTCCAAAGAGGTGGCCCGTCAGATCGCCAAAAAAATCGAGACCTCTGAGCCAATCATTGCCGATTTTGTGAAGGAAGGTACGGTGAAGGTTGTGGCGGCTTATTACGATTTGAAAAGTGGCGCAGTTTCGGTCCTGCCGAATTAGCAGCCTTCAGCCTTATATTTCAGGTAATACAATGATTTATAGAATTTTTCCCTTTATTTTGTGGTTCAAAGACTACAGCTTCGGCAAGTTCAGGATCGACCTGCTTGCCGGCATCACCGTTGCCCTGGTACTGATACCGCAGTCGATGGCCTATGCCCAGTTGGCCGGACTGCCGGCATACTATGGTCTGTATGCGGCATTCCTGCCGCCAATGGTTGCGGCTCTGTTCGGTTCGAGTCGGCAACTGGCCACCGGACCGGTGGCCGTTGTCTCTCTGATGTCTGCGGCCTCGCTTGAACCGCTGGCAACCGCCGGGTCTGCAGAATTCATCGCCTATTCCATCGTCCTGGCATTGACCGTCGGCATCTTTCAGTTCTCCCTCGGTGTGCTGCGCCTCGGCCTGGTGGTCAACTTCCTCTCTCACCCGGTCGTCAACGGCTTCACCAACGCTGCTGCCATCATCATAGCCTCGTCCCAGTTTTCCAAGTTTTTCGGGGTTTATGTCGATAAGGCCGAGCATCACTATGAAACATTGATCAGGGTTGCCCAGGCAGCGATTGACTACACCCATTTCCCGACCCTGCTCTATGGTGTCGGGGCCGTGGCAATCATGTACACGCTGCGCAAGATCAACCCGCGCATTCCCAACGTGCTGATCGCCGTTGCTGTGACGACCGTGCTCTCCTACTTCACGGGATTCAACAAAGATACCTATGTAGCGGCTGATGCAATTCAGATCAACGGTTTCGAGGAGAAAATCGAAGCCTTCAATCACTCTGTCAGAGAAATTGAAAGAATCGGTCAGAAACGAGCAAACGTCGGTCTGATCATCGATGAAGAAAAGGCCCACGAAGGTGACGGGCACGGCGGAAAAACGCCCGAGCTGGTCAAGCTCGAAGGCGAAGTTGAAATTCTCTCGATCGAGCTGGCTGAAGCGAAACAACACTCGTCCGATCTGCGCACCGCGCTTCGGCAGATGAAGTTCACCGGCGTCCCCAAGGGTGACAAATACGCTTTTTATCCATCGGGTGAAGCTCCCTCCGGCGTCGAGACAGACAGTTCCACCTGGCGGCTCTCAGTCGGTACGGTCGAACTTGACGCTTCCAAACTGAAGTTCACCGGCGGCGGGGCCATCGTCGGCAAGATACCTGAGGGACTCCCGACGCTTGCCGTTCCTGCCCTGGACGCAAAGACATTTGTAAAACTGCTGCCGTACGCGGTCATCATCTCGCTGCTTGGTTTCATGGAGGCCATTGCGATTGCCAAGGCCATGGCCGCCCAGACCGGACAGAAACTTGATCCGAATCAGGAACTGATCGGCCAGGGACTTGCCAACATCTTAGGATCGATTGGTTCCAGTTATGCGGTTTCCGGCTCCTTCTCGCGTTCCGCGGTCAACCTCCAGGCTGGGGCCATCAGCGGTATTTCATCTGTGGTCACCTCTATCATGGTGGTCATTACCCTGCTGTTTTTCACGCCGCTGCTCTATCATCTGCCGCAGGCCGTGCTCGCTGCCGTTATCATGATGGCGGTTATCGGCCTGATCAATATCAAAGGCTTTATCCACGCCTGGAAAGCCCAGTGGTACGACGGAGCGATCGCCATTCTCAGTTTCGGGGTGACGCTCTACTTTGCGCCCCATTTGGATAAAGGCATCATGGTCGGCGTCATTCTTTCCATGGGTATTTTCCTCTATAAATCGATGCGGCCGGTCGTTACCAGCCTCTCTTTGAACGAGGAAAAAGTGCTCAAGTCGGCAGATTATTACCGGCTCAAGGGTTGTCGACATATTTCAGTTGTTCGTTTTGACGGTGCTCTGTTTTTTGCCAACGCCAGCTATCTCGACGAACAGGTGCTGAAATTCCGCAACGAGCAGCCGGACCTCCGCTACATCCTGCTCGATGCTCGAGGCATCAACGATATGGATGCCTCAGGCGAGGAAGCCCTGGGCATGCTGGTCAAACGCATAAGAAGCGCCGGCATGGGTTTTGCGGTCTGCGGCGTCAAGGGGCAGATCCTCGATGTTATGGAACGGACCGGGCTCTATGAGGAAATCGGCGCAGAAAATATCTATGCCGACAGCCGGGCTGCAACGACGGCAATTATCGAGAAGATTCATCGGGGCACCGATCTTCCCGAAGGCGGCTGCGGCGACTGCCCGCTGACTCAGTACCTGCCGCTGGAAGACCAGCAGCACATAAAGAAGGTGATGGCCAGCTAGCACCGGCAAGAAGCCTCTTGTTTTCCCCCACAAAAAAGCCCATGCACACTATCGTGTATGGGCTTTTTTGCGCTCCACCATGGGTGCTCGTCTAGAGCAGGCCGTTGGCGTACTTCACCGCCGCCAGATAGGATTCGCCGAGGTTTTCGGTGTTGATCCGCAGCTCTTTGACCAGGTGAATGATCTTTTTCTGCTGGTTCCTTTCAAACGCCACCGCAATCTTCAGAAAACCTGCCAGCGCTCCTGATTGCTGGCTGAGTGCATCCTTGACATGACGGCCGATCGGCAGCCGGTCCATGATCTTGTCCATCGGCGAACCGAGCATGGTGTCGAGCAGAGAAAAGAGCCCCATGACAAAGAGCTCGTCGGTATTTGAGCCGTAAGGGCTGGCCGCCCCCAGAAGCTCGCAGAACTTTGCCCGCACCAGAGCCAGCCTGGTCAGTTCTCCCGGGTGCTCCGAAGCCAGTTCGGAAACGACGACCAGCAGCACGAAACGCCGCAGCTCCCGCTCACCCAGATAAGCGATGGCGTGCTTGACCGTTTTGACTTCCTGCAAGCGGTAAAAATAGGCGGAATTCAGGAAGCGCATCAATTTATAACTGATGGCGATGTCAACCGAGATAATCTCCCTGAGCTTCTCCATCGTTGTTTCTTTTCTGGTCACTTCGGCAAGCAGCCTGAGCAGATTGATCTTGACCGAGGACAGTTCCCTGATCTCGATTCTTTCAGGCTTTGAGAAAAAATAGCCCTGGAAATAGGTGAAACCCAGCTTGTTGGCCATTTCGAAGTCCTGAACCGTTTCGACCTTCTCGGCCAGCAGTTTGATCCTGTGATTCTTCAGCCGGTTCAGGGTTCTGGTGATGGTTGCAAGCGGCGTCAGCCTGACATCGATCTTGACGATCTGGGCACACTCGAGCAGCGGTTCCAGTTTGCGGTTATAGACGAAGTCGTCAAGAGCAATGGTATAGCCGTCATCCTTGAGGCTCTTGCAGACCGAGATCAGTTTTGGAGTCGGCTCGACATTTTCCAGAATCTCGACGACGATCTGGTTCTTGGGAAAGGCGGCGGGCAGGTTGCGCTCGAGCAGATCCTGGGTGAAATTGATGAAGCAGGGCCGCATGCCGGAAATTTCATCGATGCCCCGGGTCAGAAAGGTGGAGGAAAGAAGACTTGCCGTGGCCCGATTGCCGCTCACCTGAGCCAGGGTGTAATCGTGGGCGCCCCGGTAGAGAAGCTCATAGCCGTAAAGTCTCTTGTGGACATTGAGTATCGGCTGTCTGGCAATATACTGGTCCATCAGATATAAAAGGTATCCATATTTTCGTCAGGTCCTCAGCCTCAGCTCGTCACTTCAGCGGCCATGAAGATTCCTGGCAAAGTGGTTGCGAATCGCCCGCTTTGCAGCCGTTTCAATGATCAGAAATTTTACCGCGAAATCGTTTTCCTCCAGCCGTATCACCTGAGCCTGAATCTCAATGACCTCCTGCCCGTCAAGCTCAAGGCGCAGCAGTATCCGCTCACCAATTTCGGGCGGGTTGGTTGACCACTCGAGGGCGCAGCCTTCGGTCGATATATTTTTCAGCAGCGCCTCGCCGTCCTCATATGCGGTCCGGTAGGTAACCGGTTCCCTGCTGCAGCGAAAACGATATGCGGAACGCCTAGATGATTCTTTATGCGGCTTATACTTCATGTGTAAATACAACTTATAATTAACCCTAAGAGTTACTCTGAAACTTACACTGCCGCATGACTGCAGGCACTGCTAATCGTCGACATTATTGTAAGTTAACCCGAGTAACCAAGTCAAATTATTATGCATTACAGAATGAATAATAATTCATTTCAAGGTTGGTAGAATACTCTTTTCCGGTGTGAAAAATTTAGATTACTGGCAATGACAACCCACAAAAGGCAAAAACCTTTCAAGAAATTGTCCCATTAGATTGACTATGTTTAAGCAAGCTCTCATAACAGTTTAACTTTACAAGAAAAGGCTCCAGATTGTTTTCAGTTTGACAAAGTACGTGTATCCAAATATATTATGTTCACCATGTTGACCAATGTTCCAAATTATGAATATCTGACTTATACTTGGGCTTAATCATTAACATCCTGATAGCAATCTTTCTTTCATAATTGACACCGTACCACCCAATAAATATTCCGACAGCAATTTGATGCTCTTAAAAGAACAGAAGATATTTAGCTTTAAGCGGAGTAAAAATAAAAGGTTAAGACATTCGGATACCAGCCCATCGCGCTTGGCTTCTACAGTGTAAAATTGGACAGGACATTACGAGCCAGAATAATGAATGGAATGTCAACGAAGAATTCCGAAAGATTTAGTTGCCAGGTCTCTGAAATGTATTCATCCTTTTTAATTGTAAATGGTTATGGAACACCTCCTAACTCTACAAAGAAATTGATGATTTCATCAAATTGATCAAAAGGAGAAAACTCTATGCGTGTCATTGACTTGGAAGCTCACTTCTACACCAAAGATTATGTACGATATCTCCGCCGCAAAAATAATTATCCGTGGGAAGAGGTTCTGGATAATGGGCGTTTCAAGCTTCATTTAGGTCCAAATGTCTGGGCTCCCCGTTCTCCACAATTAGAGGAAGACCTACTTGATATTGGTCAGAATCGAATCGATGAGATGGATTCTGCTGGGGTTGATATTCAGGTTTTGAGTCTGGCCATTCCGGGTTGTGAGCAATTTGAACCTGATGATGGCGCAGCGCTGGCCAGAGACACTAACGATGAGTTGGCAGAGATCTTGAAAGATTATCCTGACCGATTTGTAGGGTTGGCGGCTTTAGCACCTCAGGATCCGGAAGGAGCAGCCGAAGAACTCGAACGGTGCGTTCTCAAACTTGGCATGAAAGGAGCAAAAATCAATAGTCACTGCCGGCAGGAATACCTTGATGCTCCTCGATACAGACCGCTATTTGAGCGGGCTGAGACTCTGGGAGTACCGATTTATCTTCACCCAACAATACCTTCATTGCAACTCCTGGAACCTTACGGTCAGTTCGGCTTCCCTTTAGCAGGGGCTCCTTTCGGCTTTCAGGCAGAGACATCGCTACATACCATGCGCCTCATCTACAGCGGCTTATTCGATCGTTTTCCCAACCTGAAGATAGTACTCGGTCACCTTGGGGAAGGGCTTCCTTTCTGGTTATACCGTATCGATTTCTATTGGCTCAAGCCCTGGGTAGCTCCTGAGATCAAACCACCCGCTCAACGCAAGCCGAGCGAATACATCAGGGATAATTTCCTTTTTACATCTAGTGGCATGCACTTCACTCCAGCGATCATGTGCGCTTATTTGGCTGTCGGAGGAGACAATATAGCTTTTGGTGCTGACACACCATTTGAAAAAAGCAAAGAAGCATTGGATAATCTCGGCAATTTACCCATATGCCAAAGCGATCAAGAAAAGTTTTTTCACGGTAATGCTGAAAAGTTATTTCATATCCCCACAACCTGAAACTCCATTCGTATTTTGTACCTTGAAGTTGATTGATGCAGGCGGAGACAAGAAGCCAAATTTCTCAGGCTATAGGAATTAGCTGACCATATCAGATAATTTTTCCCTTTCAAGTATTTAGTTACCTAATATTGTTACGATAAATTAATTATCGAGATCAGGAAAAATTTTTATGGGAGCATATATTTTTACTTTTCTTGATGGCGGGTTCTCCTTATCGAGGATAATCGGTGATCTTTCGTTAATTACCCTTTTAATTCTTATTGCTGTGTGCATTTTCGTTCTTTCCTACGGGGCTGATAAAATGATCGATGGAATCGTCAGCCTTGCCCTGCGAACGGGCATCCCTACTATCGTAATTGGAGCAACTGTTATATCGATCGGCACCACTATGCCCGAAGCTTTTGTCTCGGTGATGGCAGCCTATATGGGGAATCCGGGGCTTGCTCTTGGGAACGGAGTCGGATCGATAATCGCTGATACTGGTCTGATCTTTGGTTTAACATGCTTGCTCGCGACTCCATCGGTAAATCTTTTCATATTGAACCGAACAGGATGGGTCCAAATCGGTTCAGCAATGCTGCTCGTCGCATTTTCAGCCTTCGCCCTGTTTGCAGCCCCACCAAATCAGACTCCACAACTGGATCGTTGGGTTGGGTTTTTCTTGCTCTTTCTTCTAGTGTGTTATCTGTTCATCACCTATCGCTGGGCACTGCAAAGTAATGCGAGATCACTGCAGAGTGATCCGAAAACGCATACTCAGGAGGATCACCACTCAGTTACAAGTCGAGTCTTGGGATAATCTGGCTGATGATTCTGGGAGGGCTTATCCTCGTTGTTCTTTCCGCTCGAGTATTAGTACCAGTGGCATCGGAAATAGCCATTAGAGTTGGTGTTCCAGAGGATGTAATCGCCGCAACCTTGGTTGCCTTCGGCACGTCTCTTCCTGAATTGATTACTGCAATCTCAGCAGTTAGAAAAGGATATCCGGAAATCACGGTGGGAAATATTGTTGGTGCTGATGTATTAAATGTACTCTTTGTAATTGGTGCTGCCGCCGCTACCGCACCCCTTGAAATCCCGCTCAACTTCTTTCTATTTCATTTTCCAGCAATGCTTACCATTTTAATATTATTTAGAATATTTATTTCAACAAATAGGTCAGGAAAATTTCAACGGTGGAATGGAGGATGTTTATTAGGGGTCTATGGAGTTATATATCTTTACGCAATACGCATTCAATATCGGTGCCCTCCATTAAATGCATCTGTGATTAGCTTGGGTTACAGCTATTAGTCAAACCTGCTCAACTGTTTTGGGAATAGCAAAGTGACGTTATTCGCTTTAATTGTCTAAATGCCGCTGTGAGAAATATTTAACAAGAATAAATCGGTTATTGCCTCAGGTAAAATATTTTTTTAGCCACAAAATCGTTACCTCTGTCAGATGCTTTTTTCTACACAACAAATTACATGAAATTATTGCTTAGCTCCTGATCATAATTCATTTCTAAGAGCCGATAATAGACAGGTACGTTGGTGTTGCTTCAAGAGATCGGCAATGCCATAAAATCTCAACTGAATTCAGACTTGAAAGGTATCGACATGCCATCAAAAGCTCACCCTGCCCTTGTCCGACACAGTATTTGCTCCATCTGCAATGAGTAGCCCAAGATTTCTATACCAGCCTAAAAGTAAGGATTTTTCTGTTTCTCAAGCAGCTTTTTTTCCTTTCTCTTAATCTCTTCACTCACCTCGCTGGAGTTGCTCCAGCGAGGGCACCGTGTGGACGTTCAGTGTTATATTCGTCGAGCCAAGCATTGATACCCCGTCTTTATTACTGGACTGAATAGATTGGTTCGTAAGTCTAACATATCAACTGGAAGGAAATCCAAGGGGCTTTCCGTCATCACTTTAGAGTAGGATCTCATTCTAACGGTACCGGCATTCGCCTAAAAATATGATATCAAGGAAAATCAAGGCAAAGTACTATCGATCTAATGACAACCGGTTTCATTGCATCTTACTATACTGCGGTTCCAACTGATCAAGCTAAGAAAAAAATTCTTTCAATTTAGGCTGGATTTATAATTAAATCACAGGATGAATTTACGTTTATTTGTTTTCTCAGTAATACTCTCGTTGAAGCATTCATAATACAAGGTTGAATTTATGCACCAGGAACCAACAGGCCGATATCAGGCAAAAGACACCTGAGAGCATCATAGTTGTCGGAGCACCAATATTACTGGCAAGTATACCACCGATTATATATCCTACAGGAGCAGTTCCGCGGAACGCCATGGTATAGAGGCTCATGATCCTGCCCCGCATTTCCTCTGTGACCAGACTCTGAAGTAGGGTATTGCAGGAAACTTTCATCATCAGTTCACTCACTCCCACCGTAAAGAGAAAGATTAGCGCGAGGGGAATCCGCGTGGTCCAGGCAAAACTAAGATTATTCACCACCTCAATACCAAGGAACTTAACATGATGGTCCGCTCTACCACTTGGTCTGACCATGAATGCCATGCAAAAGGCGCCACTAATGCTCCAAGCCCAACAGCCCCGTTCATGATTCCGAGTTGACGTGCTCCGCCACCGATAATTTCGGCCGCAAACACAGGCAACAGAACCAAGTAGAGACGTCCGGAAAAACTCATAAGCGCCAGCAGTAGCAGCGATGACCGAATCCGGGAAGTGAGGACGGCAAATTGCCAACCCTCTAACAAGGCCAGGATGAAATTTTTTTCCAGCTTTGGTTCGATCAAGAGGAGCAATCCGCATACGGGAGAGGGCAATGAGCGAAGCACAAAAACTCAATGCATTGAGCATGAAAACAGGAGCCTTCTCCAAGATAAAAAATGATCAAGCCGGCTATGGGTGGACCAACGAACATGGCGCCGTTAAATAGAACCGAATTGAGTGCTATGGCGTTGCCCAAGATCTTGGCGATCATCCACGACTTGGACTAATCATCGACTGTCTGATCGGTATATCCAGTGAATGCACCAGTCCAAGAAAAGCGCTCAGAACAATAATCTGCCACACCGAGGCAGATCCACTCAGGACAATAATCGCCAGTATCAGCGCCTGAACTGCGGATAGATATCTGTGTGAAATAGAGCAGCCTGCGACGATCATATCGATCGGCCAGAACACCCCCAATAGGCGACATGAAGAGAGAAGGGAACATGGTGAGAAACGCTTCCAGTCCCAATAGAGCTTCAGATCCGGTGAGCCGGTAAACGAGCCAGCCAACTGCGACCCGCTGCATCCAGGTGCCAATCAGCGAGATGCTCTGTCCGAAGAAAAAGAGCCGGTAATTTCTGTGACGCAGCGCTCTTAGGGCGACGAAAATACTTGGCTTCCGAGAATGGATTTCCACCATAGGTGACTATGGTTTTTAGTGGCTGAATCCTGCTGGCGGCAAGAAAGTGTCCGAAGACATTCAGAAAGACCGCGTTTCCATGGTGTAAGAAGGTTCATAGCCAAGCTCTTTGCGGGCGAGGCTGATATCGAAAAAACCGCCGGATCTATCTGGACCGGTACCGCAGAAGTGAATATCTCCAGCATTTGGCGCAATCTGTTTGATACATGCGGCAAGTTCACTGAAACTGACGAAATCGCCTGGTACTCCGGCGATATTATAGATTGGACTGAGCGGTCCCCGGAACGGTTGCTGCAAGCACGGTGGCCTCGGCAGCATCGGAGACATATACGAGATGGAGCATATCCGTCGACTTGACACTGGTGATAGTTACCACTTTGCCGGTGACGCTTTTTTGCATGTCCATTAATACTTGCGCGATGCCTGGTGAGCGCACTTCTCCCGGACCATAGACGGCAAAGTAGCGCAGATTGACAGTCTCCAGGCCATAGTTCATGGTATACTGGCGACAGAGAACCTCACCAAAGAATTTTGTCGCACCGTATAGGGTAAGATCGCAAGGAAGCGGTGCATTCTCTCGAGTATCCTTTTTTTCCAGACCATAAACGGCTGCGCTGCTGGCGGTGACGAATCTTGAGACCTTATTTATCCGGGCCGCCTCCAGGATATTTGACAGGCCGAGAGTGTTGACCATCACTGCATTGCGAGGATCTTTTGCGCAGCCATATTGCAAAAGACCAGCGAGATGAATGATCACTTCCGGAGCAAATGCCTCAACCACCTCTAAAATGGTTTCGATTCTGGTAATATCACCTTGAAACCAGGAAACTGAGTCAGTGAAAGCAGGAAGCGCTGATGAGGGCTGTATATCGAAAACGCCGACCTGGAATCCCTCTAGCAATCAGTTTATTGACGATATAGGATCCAAGGAAACCGGTCGCGCCGGTGACAAGTGTATTCAAAGATTTCTTACCCCATTAACTTTGTCTTTTTCCGAGAAACTGTAGATGACGGAGATTGTTTTCCAAGCGCCGTCGCGATTCCTCGCCCATGGCCTGGACGGGTGCCCGGGGCAGCCCAATATCAATTCCACGCAGAAAGCGTCATTGCGTAAACCGTTGCCATCGGCAATCCTTGATTCTGCAACGCGGTTAATGCGGTAAGTCTTTTCTGCAGCTTTGCCGCAAGTTCAAAGTCGCCGAGAACGGTTGCCTGCCACACTTCCACAGTAAATTCGGGAAAGCTGTTTGCGGTCGCTGCGGTGCATCCATGCGCCCCCATGAGCGCAGCCGGAACGAGCAGCGGAGTATTGCCGGTGAACCAGGTGAATGTATCGTCAGCAACCGTGTTCATTGCCTGAACCAACCAGCTCAAATCATTACTGCTGTCCTTGATGCCGGCGACGCCCATGGATGCGAGTTCGCCAACCTGCTCGGGAGACAGGCCATAGCCGACAGCAGCCGGAAAGTTATATGCAAAAACAGGAACCTCAGAAACATCCAAGAGAGCCTGGAAATAGGCCCGAACGGCCTCGGGACTAAATTTATAGTAGAGCGGTGGTACGCTTGCCAGAGCGTCTGCCCCGAGGCGCTGCAGGTGTTTAGCAAGAGAGCAGACACTTCTGGTATTTTCTCCGGCAACATGAAAAACGACAGGAATCCGCCCATCTACCGCTTCGATTATTATCTCTGCTGCATATATTTTTTCGTTTTCGTTCAATAGCGGACCGCCACCGAAGGTGCCGAACGGAAAAAGGCTGTGTACCCCTTTTTCGACGAGCCAGCAGATGAACTGATGCAACTTCCGCCCATCTATCTCGCCTGAATGATCAAATGGAATAATGCAGGGGACCATGACTCCGTGTATCATTCTATTTTTCATTCTTACCCTTTAGACTTTCTTGTATTTTTTGGTTTGAAAGGCTCATTGACCGCATGTGTCGGCTTGCTTCCTGCTAACACCTGCACCACTTGTTCGGCGGCGCCAATGCACATGTTTCTGCCCGCATCCACACCCCACCCTGCTATATGCGGTGTGACGAGTATACCTGGATGGTCGATGATTGCACTGTTATCTGGCGGTTCCTCTATCAAAGCATCCAAAGCGGCTCCAGCTAGCGTTCCTGATTCGACTGCAGCGAGGAGAGCATTCTCGTCGACTAATCCCCCCCGAGCTGCATTGATTAGATAGGCTCCCGGTTTCATCTGCTCGAATTCCTCGGCTCCAATTAGAAAGCGAGTCTCAGGTGTCAAGGCACAATGAAGAGAGATGATGTCGGAATCGGCGAGCAGGTAGGCTAGTTCCTGAAAGCTGACACCGTGCCGCTCACATTCAGCCGGGTCAATAAACGGGTCGTAGACGAAGATTCTCATGCCAAAAGCCGAAGCGAGTTCCGCCACTTTTTTACCGATATTGCCAAAACCGATCAAGCCGAGACGCCGACCGCACAATTCCGGTCCCCAGAAGTCCGGTTTGCGCCAATGGCCGGAATCTACATAGGTAGCTGAACTGGCTATATGGCGGGTTAAATTTATCATCAGTCCGATCGTAAATTCAGCAACGGTCTGCGTATTGCTTCCCGGGGTGTTGGTCACGTATATCCCGGCCTCAGTGGCAGCCTTCACGTCGACGTTGTCGTATCCCACTCCATGCCGGGCGATCACTTTCAGAGTCGGTGCTGTCTCGATAACAGCTGCGCTGAGCGGCTTCATGCCGAGGATGAGCGCGTCCGCCCGGCGGATATGGCTGATGGCATCATCATCGATAACATCTGGCAAAACGAGGACCTCGAGGCCGGCGGTCTCAAGGATATCGATCTCTCCAGGGTCATGACTACCGGCGACAATCACGGTGAGCGGCTTTTTAGCGGACATAGCTATCAGTGTTTTTCCAGCTCTCCGATCTCGACTGTTGAACCAGTCTCGATAGATTTTACTGCAGCCAGAATAGTGGCCAGGTTATGCGTCGCATCAGCAGGGGTGATTTCGACATCAAGATCTTCATGGACCACGTCAGCAAAAACTTCGATCTGCTCGAGCAGGTGATTAACCACAGGAATATCCTCCGCAGCACTCTTAAGTATCCGATTGTCTGGATCGTCGGACATCTGGGCGAATTCTTGCACGATGAGGCTACTGTGTTTGTCGGTCACGTCCGAGTTGCTCCACCAGGTGAAATCAAGATTGTAGTATATATTGCCTTTAGTTCCATAGACATTGATCGTGAAAACTCCTGGGCAGGCCCAGTTGGCGGCCAGATATGCCTGCTTGCCGCTTTCGAACTCTATCAGGGCCTGGGCTACCGTGGTGTTGTCAACCTTTGTATACATTGGTTTTCCAAAACAGAACACCTTCGCCATTTTACCAAGCAGAAACTGGAGGTTATCCACCTGATGCACGCCGAGTTGAATGAGTGGTCCACCCGGAGTTTTAACCGGATCTCCTCGCCAGTTCCCAGGTTCAATTTCCAAACCACGTTCGTTGGAAAAATTTACCTCGATGGTGGAGACCTCTCCAATTCGCCCCGAATCAATGATTTCCTTGATCTTCCGAATAGCACCTAGACGCCGGGCGCTATGGAGAACTGCGCACTTGATCGAAGTCTGCTTCACCACTTCGATAATTCGCCGGGCATCATCGAGTGAATTCGAAATCGGTTTCTCAACACAAACATGTTTGCCCGCCCGAGCCGCCTGTTCGATTACCTCAGCGTGCATGTCGTTGGGAACGGTCACGATTACTGGCATCGACATCGGGCCTTTTAAGCAGCGCATCGTAGCTTGTCTCGCTACTGCATCCGAATTTATCTGCGAACGCACTGCGCTTCTGCTCGCTCCTGGTGTAACAGCTGACCAGCTCAATTTTGCTGCTTTTCGTGTATTGCGAAGCCAGGATATTGGCCCAGCGACCAAGGCCAACTGCGGCAACTTTCAATCGTTTGCTCATAATATAATCTCCTCTGTATATAGTTTACCTTAATAGGCTGAGTGCTGCTGGCTTGAAAAATACATTCATGTGGTCGTCATTTTCTCAATTGAATCTCGGACGCCTTCAACGACAGCATCTGAAACACGTTCGAGAAATTGCTCGGCCAGTGATTCACTTGCTTTAGAGAGGTCACCATACCAGCCGGTTTCATACATCATCCTGATATCAGGTATGATTGGATGAGCCTCGCGCCGCCGACGCAGCGCGTCCATCTTCTGAGCCTGGGCCGTGGGCGAAGGATTCGTAGCCTTTTCCAGATGGACCAGATCTGGTCTGTAGCCGAGTACCGGCAATACCTCGAGCAGGCCGGCATGCGTCAGATCAGAGATATCGTGATATAGTTGCTGACCAACGTAGCAAGCCTGAGAGATGACGAAAAGAACCTCAGGATATTCGATCTGCAGGTCCATGCAGGCGGTGTTCAGGGCCGGTGTATTTCCCTCGTGCCAGTTTACGACGACAGCCTGCCGAGCCCCATGCCCGATCAAACTGTGGCAGATATCTTTGAAAACATTCATGAACGTGTCATTTGTCAATGATATGGTGCCGGCAAAACTCATATGAAACGGGGTCACCCCTACAGCCGGAAAGGGAACCAAAAGGCCCCCGAGCTTTGCGGCAACGCGCTCTGCTATCGCTTCGATCGCATAGTGGTCCGTTCCCATCGGTAAATGGGGGCCATGCTGTTCAACACTGCCGGTCGGTATCACTATAAGGCCGTTATCGGATAGTTGCCTCTCAACCTCCGGTTGTGCCATTTCTATCAGTTTCATACAATTCATCGCTGATCCTTATATTGAGGTTCTTGTCAGATTCCTTATGCTTCGAGAATATACAACCCCAGTCCGGAACGATCCGTGACATAAATCAGCCCTTCTGTCGTAACAAAAACATCGTTGAGTTGAGGTGTCTGCGGCGCATTCCTGGGGAACAAATGATTCAATTTCACGCGGGTTATGAGGGTCGCTTATATCCAAAATCTTGAGCCCCGCTGCAAAACAGGTGACAAACAGCACATCCTCGCTGATATAAGATTCCGGCCTGTTCTCATGAAGGTTATGCGGTCCAAACCGAACTCCGGGCCATGCGGCTCCTTGTGGATCGGGGCGATACTTGGATAAGACCTTCGGAACCCTTTCATCGGTAATGTCCATTAGACGGACATATTTGGGTGGTTCTTTGTCCAGTTCCCGGGTCGATTCGTCAACCACCGCGAGCAATCGTCGCCCGGGCAGGGGCAGGGCGGTATGCGTACAGCCTCCCTGGTGCGGTGCCCACGAGACCCTGGAAACGGGGCGGGGACGAGAAACATCGGTAATATCCAGTACGATAAGCCCGCCATCCCAATAGCCCAGATAGGCACTTCCGCCATGAACAAGGGCATGATGAAGCTTGATTTTCAAGGTCGCCGGCCAACGCGGTTCCTCACCGCCGTCGACCCACTGTCCCGGAAGCCACCAGCGGCCAGACTCCTCGGGATGCTCCGGATTCTTCATATCGATGATGATCAACATGCGGTCTGCGAAGCCGGGCGGGACTGCAGAAAGATAGGCATAGCGACCACCGCTGTACCAGATCCGGTGCACGCCGAGCCCCCCGGTGTCGTAATAGCATACCTCGGTTGGCTTGTCGGGGCTTGCTGATGTCAAACACCGAAAAACCGGTTCTCATTGCACTGCCGCCCGCACCCTGCTCATAGTTGATAAGCAGGAGGTCTCCGGCGGTTTGGGTTTTTGCCATTTTGGTGCAGGGGTAGGCTGGCAACCGCCCAATTATTCGGGGGCGAGAAGGTTCTTCGGTATCAACAATGGTGGTGCCTTCCCCTGCCCGCATCGAGCCTACATAGAGAGTGCGGCCTGAGGCCATGACCTGCATGGCCGCACCTTGACCAGCTAGATCGGAATGTCCAATCTGTTTCAGCATCATTTTACCGTTCCCAGGCTTGTGCCAAAGAAACCATTGAGACTAGATTGCTGTTATTGAACGTCTTTAACGGCCTGAACCAGAATCGGTTTAATCGGTTCAGCAAGCGCAGCTACACGGTTAAGGCTTTCCTGCGCCTCAGCGCCGGGACTGAAATCAACCAGACGGTTTTTACTCTCGAGCGACTTGACAACCTCAGGATTAGCCATCACATTGGCAAGTGCGGTACGAAATTCCTCGGTAGCTTCCTCTGGAACTCCAGGGCTGGTAAAAAAGCATCGATGGACCAGGATCAGGTTGACCAAAACTTCCATAAATTCCTTGCTTTCCCCGCTGGTCACCTCGAGAGCAGTGGGCACGTCAGGATACCCCTCTACCCGCTCCGGCCAGAACATGAGTAATGGTCTTTTATCTCCTCCTTTTATCATGCTTTCCGAGCTGCTCAATGCGGTAATATGACCGTCTCCTTCACCCTTGATAACCGCCAGAGCTGTGTCCGCGTTTCCTTCATAGCCAGTGATCTGCTGTATATCAAAACCCAGCGCTTGGGCCATGACCGCTGCTGTGAAAAAATCTTCGTCAAGCCCCTGTGAGGGAAATTTGATAGTTCGTCCGGCCTCAGCCAGATCGGCGATTTCTTCAAATTCCGATTCTGAACCAACAGAGAAGACTCGTGGTTCAGTTGAAACTCTGCCGAGTATGGTAAATTTAGTTGCATCATATTGCACACCTTCGGCACCTGAAAGCTGCGAAAGAACCAAAGAAGGAATACTGCTGATCGCAAAAGTCAAGCCATCAGGCTTAGCTGCCCACACCAGATTCGTTCCTCGGATACCTCCCCCTCCCTTGGCTTGTTTTGGTGTGATTTTTACGCTCATCTCTTCTTCAAGGAACGGCATAATTGTTCGCGCATAGGTATCGAAACCGCCCCCCGGTGCATGAGGTATGAGCATGGTCAGGTTCTTGCCTTTGTAATAGTTGTATTCCGCACTTATGCCGGGATTCAAAAGAAGCGAAGTCCAGACCAAAGACGTCATGAAAAGTACGAAGATTGTCCGTTTCATCATTTTTCCTCCTCTACATTTGTTGATTTAGCCTTCCCCCCATCTGGGGAATGATTCTTCTCTGTCTATTATCTATCTATAATAACGAACCAATAATTCCCTGGTAAAAAACCACCTTAAGCGCCAGGCCGAAAACACCCCAGACGGCTGCCGTCAGGCCAAATGACCAAACAGCTGATTTTAATAGACTGTTCCTGTTAATTATTCTGAAAAACCCGAACAAGAATAGCACCAAGCCACCAACGATACCGAACAACCACACCAAACCCAATAAAGCAGCAATAATTGCAAGGGCCTGCCATTCCGGACGTCCCTCCTCGCGGGCTACTATATCGGTTGCACAAACACCTTCATCCTCGAGTGATTCGCAAGCCCCCTTGACCTGAGTTTTAGAAAACAATTCCTGAGCATCTATTTGGACTTTCCTTTTTAGCACATGTTCGAAAAACAAATCGAGCAGAATGAATACAATTGAGGCCACTGAAACGGCCATAGGTACCATCCGAGCTCTTTCGCCGTACTGCAGAGAAAGTACCAGAAACATTGTAAAGACAGCCAGTAAGAGTAGAGCAAAGCCTAAGTCTTGAGTCGGGGTCGTCTGTTTCATAATCACTCATCTCCTGGAGCCTTAGTTTCAGCCTCGGTTCGTTTACGGTTTTTGATTATCGGATACGCGCAGGTATAGATAACCAGGCCAAGCATTATCAGAGTGACAGGCCGAGTAACCCAGAAAAAGGAACCGTATAAACTTACCGAAATATGCAGGTAGCGCTCCACCATCAGTCCGAGGACCATGCCGATGACCATATCTGCCCGCGAATAGCCAAATTTTTTCATGTAATAACCGATAAAACCGAAAATGATGGCAACAACAACATCAGCAAATTCGCCGTGCACTGCGTAAGCCCCGCCGATACAGACGGCAAGAACTGCTGGAAAAAGGATAGAGCCCGGAATGGTGACCAGTTTGGCCAATCTGCTGGCGATCGCCATTCCCACTACGGTAGTAAGTATGTTTGCCAGCACAACAATCCAGACCATCGTGAATACCACGTCCATGTGGTTTTCAAGCATATCACGGCCTGGAGCGATACCGAGTATCAAAAAGGCGGATAACAGGATAGCCATACTTTCACCACCTGGGATACCGAACCCAAGCGTAGGTACAAGGCCACCACCCTCATTTGCAGCGTTCGTGCATTCCGGGGCAATGATTCCTTCTACTGTCCCCGTCCCAAACTTTTCCGGGTTTTTCGAGGTCTGGGCAGCCATGCCATAAGCAGCGATGCCGCCCGTGCTGGCACCAACCCCTGGCAGGACGCCCACATAGAGACCGAGAATTGTAGAACGAAGTATCAACCAGCGGTGAACCCAGCAGTCGCGAACACCCTCCCAGATGCTACTTTTCTTCGAATAGTATTGCGGTTTAACCACTGTGCCACCTTTAATAAACAACTCCATCATCTGTGACACGGCAAAGAGACCAATAACTGCAACCGGGAAAGATATTCCGTCGAAGAAATAGAGATTGCCAAAAGTGAAACGAGGTGTTCCACTAATTGGGTCCATACCGACAAATGCAATCAGCAGGCCGAAGCCGGCTGCGGCCATTCCTTTAAAAATAGAACCTTCGCTGAACATAGCTATGATGGACAGACCCCACACGGCCATCATGAAATATTCCGGAGGTCCGATCGCCAGCATTACTGCGCGTAAGACCGGCAGAGTAAGCACTAGGAAAATCGCGCCAATAATACCACCAATAAGAGAAGCGAAGGCAGCTGCACCAAGAGCTCTGGTAGCCTCTCCTTTTTGGCTCATAGGAAAGCCATCGAAACAGATGGCTACACTTTTCGACGCACCGGGAACACCGAAAAGAATGCCAGTAATGGAACTACCGAAAATGGTGGCTATGTGGGCGGATAACAACATCCCCAATGCGGCGGCAAAGCCCATATCGCCAATGAACGGCAGCAGTAGGGCCATGGCAACGATACCACCGAGCCCCGGGAGAAATCCGATAAAAAGCCCATAAGCGACCCCGATAACCATGAAAAGCATCGTGACGGGCTCCATCAGATATAAAAAACCAGTTATTGCATCGCCAATCATCATGAGCCTCCAAATCGATTAGTTATCCAGCTTGACAGTTCCCGACAACCTCCAATGGAAAGACAATTCTGACGCAATCCACCGGACAGTCCATACGGCAGGCACCACAAAGCCAACACTCTTCAGGATAGCGAACTTCCGGACGATTGGTTGCTGGATCCATATAAATCAAATCACCCGGGCAGTAATCTTCACAGATACCACAACCGATGCATTTATCCATGTCTATGACAACAGGTCCCATTAAACATCCTCCATTTGGGTTGTTCTACAGCTCGTATGGTGCAACTTCACCAAACACAATCTCATCGTTGATCAGGGTCTGGGTGATACCCTTGTGAAACTCCCCCCGACTTTCAGGAAAATCTCCCCTATAGTGAGACAAACCAAAGCGACTCTCCTCCCGCATCAATGCTCCACGTATTATCATAAACGCAACATCGAGAAGTTGTCCGGCTTCGCAGCAACGCAGCAAATCGTGTCCGGTTTCAGCATAAAGAGAACAATTTGAGAGCTTTTCCAGCTCACTGAGACCGATATCGAGGCCACTCTTCGTTCGTCCGATTGCTGAATATGAGCTCATAATTTGACGGAGTCGGTCCTCAAACACCCGGTAACTCAAACCATTTTCATTATCAAGTGGCAGAAGGTGCAGGTGTTTACGCTCCTTGATCGTTGACGGCGATGGATCAGGCAGCGTATTCACCTTGGCGGCATAATTAGCAGCATCGATGCCCGCGGCAATACCGGTGCACATAGCACCTATCAGGCTGCCGATTGCTGGAGCGCTGGCACCTGCAGCCATCAAGCCAGGCACGTTAGTGTGAAAATTGTCATCGACGTTGACTCCGGACACAGCACCAAGAAAGGCTGGGTGCTGTCCTTCACAGATTGTTGCCTCAAACAAGTCAGTGCTGATGTCGATATTCATCTGCTCTAGCCAGTCTCCAAAGGTGTTTTTATCCACTGGCAGGAGGTGCCCCTCAAGATGTGAGATGGCCGATTTGGAGAGATGACGTACATCAAAAAAGCAAGGACCACGACCATTTACAGTCTCCCAATACACACCCCAGGGCATGACCCAGCGGGGCCCCTGCTCGCCCTTCTCATGATAATTGAAGAGAAAACGTTCTCCACTGGCATTTACGATATATCCCCCCATTCCGACAATGGCATTGAGACCGGAGGCGGAAAAGTCTCTAGGCACCACAGTATAGTTTACAAACTCCATATTGATTACACTTGCACCAGCTCGCAAAGCCATTGACTGGGCTCCGCCGGTATTATATGGAGAGTGCCATGTGTTGAAGGGCAAACCGGATGGTGTCTGGTACATACGTGTGGCGTTGCCGGTCGCGAGGATGGTAACCTTGGCTTTAAAGAAATAAAAGGTCCCATTCCGATAGTTGAATCCGATAGCACCTACACAACGACCGTCTTCTATCACCAATTCGCAGATACAGATTTGTTTGAAAAAACGGACACCGGAGTCTTCAATCTCCTTGGCAATCTTAGGCTTGAGATGGCGACCATCGCCGTTGATGAAATATTCGCCCGGCTGCTGAAACGACTTTGTCCGGATGTAGGTGTTGTTCTCGCCAAGGCGCATGGGACATCCCAAAGTTTCCAGATGTTCTATCAGGGCTTTGTTATGGCGGATAAAAGATTTTTCCGCCAGACGAACATTGACCATTCCCTGAGTTATCTTATGATACCAGCGTAAGAAAACCTCTGGAGTATCCCACTCAGGCCCGCTCTCGAGGACCGAAAGAAAATGATCATTTCCCGCGGCACCACAGCCACTTCGATAAATACCACCCTTGTCTACCAGTATGGCGTCAGCGCCGTACTTATGGGCGTAGAAGGCTGCCATCTGCCCAGACGATCCTCCGCCAATTACAAGTACATCGCAAAGTACGGTCTCTGTTTCTCCGATTTTTATCCTTTCAGTCATCTTTCTAATCCTCTGGTATTATCTAAGCGCTTTACACTATATTTGGCGTAATCAGACCCTAGCGGCATGTTCAAAGGGTGATTCACCCTTTATGGTCTCCACCAATCGAAAAGCCTGCTCAACTTCTGCCCTACTTCCTTGTATAATCAGGTTGACTGCTCCCTCTGCACCATCGATACCTCCCCCACCGACGTGATAGGCATTGACAGAAAACAAAGTCCTGAAAGCCTCCAGTTCATTTACTACATGTCCTCCCACGAGGGGCATCACTCCGACAGGGTCGCCAGTAACAAAATCAAAAACCTGGTTACCAAACAGACCAATTATATCGGTGACACTGGGGACCAGCTTTTCAAGGCCTACCGGAATAATCATATGGGATCCCTTAGCCATGAGAATACCCATTGATTCACCGGTGGTACCGCCAGTATCACTGCCAAGCATGCCGCCAGCTACCCCTTGAGGGTCGACCATGTTGGCGCCTTTTATGAAAACGTCATTTTTGTTGAAGGCTGCAAGAGCCTCGGCAGTAGTCATCTCGACCGGCTTGCCTTTAACCAATATCAGATTCTTCTTCCTAGTGTCCTTCGGGGTACGCAGAAAACCTCCAGAACCGACATAACCGGCCAGGAATCTACCCTCCGGATAAAGGGTGTCGTGGAGTTCTTCTACCACGATCGTAGTCGTACTGCCCCTGACAACGATAATTCTGCCATGCTCCAAAGCATGTAAAACCTCGGGCAGCCGAGCAACGGATTTAGCTATGAGACGCTTAGATTCGGCAGGCGTCAGCGATACAAGTGCTTTCGACACGTCAACCTCCCTGATGAATTTTTAACCACTCAGGCAAAGGGCCAGAATTTTCTCCAGTATATACACAGTCATAACGACACGATGCACAAAGTTTTGGCGCACCTGGCACAGGTGGCTCTCCCTTGATCGTTTCGATAAAAGCCATGGTCTTTTGAACTGCATCATCCTTTCCCTCGGCAACCAATGTCACCGCACCGGTGGAATCACCGATGCCACCGGATGCGACATGCACCGCCTTCACGCCGAAAAGAATTTCCAGTGCTTTGAGTTCAGTGACCGGTATTGCGTTGGGAAGAATCATTAATCCAAAATCTGCTCCCATGGAATAGTCGAACCGCTTGGCCCCAGAGAAAGCTGCTGCTACCTTGACGGAAGGTACCATTTTCTCGAGACCTATGGGCACGATATAGCGAAGACCTTGAGAAACGACCGTACCTACCGTTTCGCCAATGCCTCCCCCGGTGAAACCACCAAGAACCACGCCGACATTTCCATCGTGATCAATTGCATTGCCGCCTTTGATAATCGCGGTTTCAAGATGGAAATCCTCAATGGCTTCACTTGCTTTCTTGTCCGTCAGTTCACCTTTATAAGCCACTAAGGGTAGTCTGGCCCGAAATGCGGGATCGGTTATGCATAGCAAACCGTCCGAACTGACACCAATTGCAAATGTCTCAGGGCGGAGATCGGTTAGCCCGAAAACCTCCTGAGCAACAAAAGCGTTGGTAGTGCCCGGACCGATAATGGTGTATGCCTTATCTAAAGAAAGACGAACTTCGTCTAGGGCCGCGACTCCTTTCGCAATCAACCTTTTTGATTCGGACGGGGTCAAACTAAAAGTAACTCGCAAATGTTTCTTGGAAATCGACATCGATCAAGGAATTTTGTCTTTCTTCTTTTTTTCGCGCATAATCTCACCGCTGAAGCCGAGCTGATTTGAGAAATCTTTCGCGCTGACCAACAACCTGGCTGCAATATCCTTTTCCAGAGCCTTTGTATGACTGGAGATAGGCAGAGCAACTGTTATCGCCATCACGACCCTGCCCTCAAAATTAAAGATTGGTGCACCCAGCGAAATCACCCCTATTTGGAAATCTTCTCGGCAGACAGAAAAGCCTTTGATACGAATTTCCTTAAGTTCGGCCAATAATGCCTCGGGGTCCATTGGGTTGTTATAAATTTTGCTTAAATCTTCAATTATATGTGCGACCTTATGCTCTCCCTGAAAGGCAAGAATAGACTTGCCGGCAGACGTCATAAAGATGGGTGCTCTCTGTCCCACCTGGACGGAACTGCCAACTGATAGTCTTGGACTATTGATTCTACTGACATAGACTACATCCAAGTCATTTAATACAGCCATGAAGGCCGGTTCTTCGATTTCAGCCACCAATCGTTCTAGAATTGGAGTGCCTACCCGGACTAAATCTTGATGCGAGATGAGCTGACTAGCCAACTGCAGGACTTTTGAACCGAGTGAGTATATATTTCCCGGTTGCTGAATGTGTAAATAACCACATTTAACCAGGTTACGAAGAATCAATGTCAGAGAACTTTTGGGAATATCAAGCTGCTTTGAGATCTGACTGTGGGTCACCCCTTGACGGTTCTTGCTAGCGAGGATGAGGATCTGATCTATTCGCTTAATGTTTGAACTCATGGACTACACTCTAGTTCATCATTTAGAATACAGGTCAACATACTGAACGAAAATAGTAAATATAGCTCCATCTGTCAATAAAAGAAAAGCCTAAAATCCAAATTAATATTCCTAAGAGATTCTCATCAGCAACTTTTAGAAATTATCCATTTCCAATTGAAGCAAAACAGTTATTCTACATCTGAGTCAGGTGATGCGGGACTGCTTAATCTGATTTTGCATTATCATGCTTTTATGAGCATTGAATGCACATCAATAATTTGTGCAGAAAAAAAGGGGATTGTTTCTTACCAAGAAAAACAAGGAGCAACCGTGAATAAATTCTTCCACTCTCCGGCCATGCTCTACATAATGGCAGGGATGCTGGTGCTGGTGTTCTTCCTTCCTGAGTTAATCGGTCCATTGCCCGCCCTTGTCTGCGGAGCTTTGGTCCTCGCTTTCAGTTTTTATGTCTACAATCTGTGGTGCAAAGAACCCCCGGGTGAGACCGAGCACACAAAAGACATCGGTTCACCTTATAAATTGGCTCCCACCGCCATAAACGAAGTGATAGAGCCGCCTCATGAAATGGAGAACACTATGTTGCTCGACCTGCTCAGAGAAAGAAGAAGTATTAGAAAATTCATCGATCAGAAAGTTGAAGAGGAAAAAATTGATATCCTCGTTGAAGCGGTACTGCGCTCACCTTCCTCGCGCGGTCTCAAACCGTGGGAGTTCGTGGTCGTCACCAACAAGGAGACCTTAAGTGCGCTTGCTCAATCCAGGCCCCGAGGATCGTCCTTCCTGGCCGGCGCCTCATTGGCCTTCGTGGTCTGCGCAGATCCTTCCAAGTCCGATGTATGGATCGAAGATGCCTCGATCGCTTCGCTGCTGCTGCACCTCTGTGCTGCGGACCTGGGACTAGGGAGTTGTTGGATCCAAATCAGAAACCGTCAATATGACGACAGAACCGATTCGGAAACTTTTGTGAAACGGATCCTGGGGCTGACACCTGACATGGTAGTCGAAGCAATCGTAGCGATTGGCTACAGCTCCGCGGTCAAACCCGGCCACGCGGCCGATACCCTTTTATACAATCGCGTTTCCTACGAAAAGTACGGTAACCGCCGTTGATTTCTGACTCGAACAGGCACCCAACATGCTCGTTGTTTCGCAAGCAATTGCATCACAGGCGAGAATTATCATGACATTCAGCATTCCTCTTTTCCTGGAAATTATGTTTCGAAATCGAAACGTGAGAGAAGTTTTTACCACGCAGATAATAGATTTTTGAGGATAAACCTTCGATCATAGCGAAGATAGTGGCCTTAATAACCGTGTCCTAATGGACACTAACAAGTTGACATAAATCAGATGGTATGGGAAAAACAGCGGAAGAAAGTGAAGGACCGTTTCATCCCTTTCAGACAACGTCATCTAAACCAGCCGAAGGAGGAGAGCTACCATGACGGCAGAACTTATCAGCGGAACCGAAATCAGCAAAACGATCCTCGAAGAAATCAAACAGGAAGTGACGGAGATGAAGGAGAAAACGGGCAAAGTACCAGGCCTCGTGACCATTCTCGTCGGCGAGAACCCGGCCTCCATCAGCTACGTGACGCTGAAAGTCAAAACCGCCCTTAACCTCGGATTCAAAGAGATACAGGACAATCAGCCGGAAGACCTTTCAGAAGCTGACCTGCTTGCCCTGATCGATAAATACAACAATGACCCCGAGATTCACGGCATTCTCGTGCAGTTGCCTTTGCCCAAGCATATCGATGACAAAAAGGTTCTCAACGCCATCGATCCTGACAAAGACGTTGATGCCTTTCATCCGGTCAACGTCGGCCGGCTGATGATCGGCGGTGATGAAGTCCGCTTTCTCCCCTGCACCCCTGCCGGAATTCAGGAACTCATCGTCCGTTCCGGCACCGAGACCAAAGGTGCGGAGGTCGTCGTCGTCGGCCGCTCCAATATCGTCGGCAAACCGATTGCGATGATGATGGCCCAGAAAGGCGTCGGCGCCAACAGCACGGTGACCATCGTTCATACCGGAACCCAGGATCTGGCCTCGCATTGCAAGCGGGCCGACATCCTGGTCGTGGCCGCCGGTGTTCCCAACCTGGTCAAGCCGGAGTGGATCAAACCCGGTTCAACCGTTATCGATGTCGGCGTCAACCGCATCGGTAAAAATGAAAAGACCGGCAAAGCCATTCTCCGCGGTGATGTCGATTTCGACAAGGCCAAGGAGATTGCCGGAAAGATTACGCCGGTGCCGGGCGGCGTCGGACCTATGACGATCTGTATGCTGATGAAAAATACGCTGAGGTCTGCTCAGAAAAGCGTATAAGCTAATCTCTTCATGCAAAAAGCCGAAATCCCTGCTGCGGGGTTTCGGCTTTTTGCGTTTGAACACCTGCTACGCGAGGCTCGTTTCTTGTCAACAATCCCAATCAGTAAAACGGGTCAACCCTGATTTCCACCTTGTCGGGTTCGACGATCCCCTGCAGCGCCGACTCGATCCTGGATCGTATCTGCTGGCTCTGCTCCTCGGGCGCCTTGACGTTCACATGGGCGCGGCCTTCTCTGGTTGAGACCCCTGCTGTCGGAAAATCAAACAATGCGGCTCTGATCTCCGCCGCCAGTGCCTGGTCCTTCATCCTCCTGTGCGACTCCTCTGTAGCCGTAAAGCAGGACAGCCGGGCGGTCTGGGCAAGCAGCTCGGCTGAGTTGTCGATACCCAGGGCGGAGACATTCACCGTCAAGTCATAGAGGGCCGGGTCGGCGATATCGACGCCATAAAGAAACAGGGCCCATTTCTGACGCTCCTCATCATCATGCTTGAGCAGCATCCGGGCTTTCTCCGATGAAATATTCTGGCGCTCGGCTTCGGCCTGCACCCGGTCATCGAGATCGGCGATGACGCGTACCCGGAGAAGGTGGGAGATGTCGTTGATGAAATTCTGGCCGGCCAGGCCGTGGTAGACATGGTTGTCTTCTTTCAAGCATCTGAGAATGGCAGCGGAAATATAGTTGATGTAGCGTTCGCGGCCAAAGGAATAGCGTTCGAGGATCTGGGTGGCATGCTGAATATTTCTGCTCAGCTTTATTTCCGGAATATCGAACTCATCGCTTTGGGCCAGCAGAGAATCTCTTGAGACACACCCATAGCCAAGTATTTCAGCTGTTTTCTCAGCAACTTCCTTGCCTCGGTAATAACTGCCCCGGGAAATACAGATAATCGACATAGTCTCACCCTCGTTCGATTTGCTGTTATTGACGATAGCGGCTCCACCAGCGCTTCGGGTAACCGTATCACCTAGCACAAAACCACAGACGCTGCAACATCGAGACGCTGCCGGTTGATTTTGATTCTGGCACCAGAACGAAGCTGTACTATAGTGAGTTCTGGTAATTCAGATCAAACATCATCGGAAGATCCGCACATATCAGCACATGGGCTTTTGTAAAAACCATCCTGACAGACAAACCGGATATATCTGTCAGAAACATCAATACTACCTCTGCGAGCAGTGTCTTATCTGCAGCGACCCGAAATTATACTGCAAATACCGCTCATCATGTATTATCTTTTTCAAGACAGAGAAAGAGGAAGCAGGAGGTGACCCTTCGGGCCCTCAACCACGTCTAAAAGAAAAGGAGAGATTCAATGAGTGATCAGCACTGTCCCGGTTTCGAGAGCAACAAATCGCTGGCTGAAGTAAAAGTAAATGCCCCGACTGCGGTAACGAGCAGGAAATTTTTTCCGACGAAGTTGGAAAGCAGGTGAAGTGCGACGCCTGCAGTTCCGTTTTCGATTCGGCAAAATGCGCGGTTAAATAAGCCCGGGTCTTTCAGCTTTCGGGCAATTCAGCCGATCGAAAACGCAGCAGCACCCCGGTAACCTGCATGCAGTGATTCAGTGGTGATGGTGATGCCCGTGGTGGTGATGGTGCTCTGAGCTGTCGCCGCCACCACCGATCTCATCGAGCGCCGACTGCAGCGTGGCGCTCACCGCGTCCATCTGCTCGATCGCCTTCTGCAGAGCCTCGGCCGTCGCTGTCCGCTCTTCGCCTGCCATTATTTTTTGCCATTTGGCGAATTCATCCACATGCCCGCCGTTGTGATCGATCCAGTGCCTGAGTAGAACCCTCAGCTTTTCTATTGACTCCATCCTCGCTTCTCCCCCTCTTTCAGGTCCTGATGCCGCATAGATACTTCGCTAAAAACGTAACGCGTATTGCAGGCATGCTCCGCCTTATCCGGTCTGCTCAAGAAACACCTTTCCTGCCATAAAATCGATAGAACGAACAGCAACCTGCGGCAGAGACCGGGGCCCTTCAAACAGGGTGGAAATTTGCAGGCCGTCGTCATCAACGACCAGGTTCGTCACATCTTCCATCAGCAGCTCTTCACCGCCGTCTTTTTTCAATACCACACTGATCTGACACATATCCTTTGTTCCATTCTCTAAAGGTTCATCTAAGCAGCAGATTCGACTGCTGTTTTCCGCTAAGATCAAGATCCGAACGTACGAGCGAAACAATAGTAATTTTCGAATCATTGTACACCGTTTTTCGGTAATTAAAAAACGGTTGTCGAGCCATGGTAAAAACCCCCATGTATATCTGAAAAATATAGCACCACGATTAAAGACCTGATAGGATGTAACGATTTGAAATTTGATCGGTTCCACTTTGTTACATCTATCAGAATACACACCGGCAAAAGCTTAAGCAGACGAACTGGTAAGGAGGCTAGGAAATGGAAGAACGTTTAAGTACTATTCTCGAACCGTATCAGGATCAACCCAATGCCTTGATCCCGATTCTTCAGGAAGTGCAGGATGAACTCGGCTATCTGCCCGAGGAGGCCATGTTGGAAATAGCCAAAACAACCGGCCTCCCGGAGAGTCAGGTTTACGGTGTCGCGACTTTCTATGCACAGTTTTATTTTTCCAGGCGTGGCAAAAATCAGACCAAGGTCTGTTCCGGCACCGCCTGCCATGTCAAGGGCGCTGCCCGCGTACTCGACACCTTTGAGCGGGAACTAGGTATCGCCTGCGGGACGACCTCCGAGGATTACGAGCATACCCTGGAAACAGTTGCCTGTGTCGGTTCCTGTGCTCTTGCTCCGGTGGTGGTCATCAACGATCATGTGCATGGTCAGGTGACGACCGGCAAAGTCGGTAAAATACTGAAAGAAAGCTCTAAGGAATAAGGAGGTATACATTTATGCAGAAGATACAATCACCCTCCGATGTCACGAAGATGAGAGCGCACTGCCGGGAAGCTTTCGGCCGGCAGAAAATCAGGTTCCTGATCTGTGCCGGAACCGGCTGCATAGCCGGAGGTTCGCTGCTCGTCTACGACGAGTTCAAAAGACTGATCAGTGAGCGCGGGATCAATGTAGACGTCAACCTGCTTTTTGAAGGCGAAGAGCACGCTGCCGGGGCGGTCACCAGCGGTTGTCACGGTTTCTGCCAGATGGGGCCGCTCGTCCGGGTCGAACCAAAAGGCACCTTCTACACCAAGGTGAAGGCCAAGGATGTCGAAGAGATCGTTACTTCCACCCTCGATGAAGACAGCGTCGTCGAACGGCTGCTTTATAAAAAACAGGACGGCGAGCACGCCCTCACCGAGCACGATGTGCCCTTTTATAACCGCCAGCAGAGAATTGTCCTGGGCGGCTGCGGCACGATCGACGCTGAGGATATCCGCGAATATTTTGCCATTGAAGGCTACCAGGCCCTGGCCACGATTTTCGAGCAGCACAGTCCTGAAGAGGTTATCGAGATCGTCAAAGAATCCGGCCTGCGGGGACGCGGCGGCGGCGGTTTTCCGGCCGGCCGCAAGTGGGAAGCAGGCCTCAAGGCCACGGCGATCCCGAAATATGTGGTCTGCAACGGCGACGAGGGAGACCCGGGCGCCTTTATGGACCGCTCGGTACTCGAGGCCAACCCCCATTCAGTTATCGAGGGCATGACCATTGCCGCCTACTGCATCGGCGCCGAACATGGCGTTGTCTATGTCCGGGCGGAATATCCCCTTGCGGTTGTGCGTTTGCTGAAAGCAATCGAACAGGCCAAGGACTATGGCGTACTCGGTGACAACATCATGGGCACCGGTTTCAACTTCGACATCGAGGTCTTCCAGGGTGCCGGCGCTTTTGTCTGCGGCGAATCGACCGCTTTGACCCTGTCGATCGAAGGCAAGCGCGGCATGCCCCGGGTCGCTCCACGGCCGAGGACCACTGAAGTAGGCCTCTATGACAAACCGACCCTGCTCAACAACGTCAAATCCTTTGCCTACGTTCCCGACATTATCAGAAAAGGAGCCGACTGGTTCAAAGGTATCGGCACCGAGAGCAGTTCCGGGACCGCTGTTTTCGCCCTTACCGGCAATATCGTCAATTCCGGTCTGATCGAAGTACCGATGGGCATCAAGCTGCGGGAAATCATCTACGATATCGGCGGCGGCATCCCCAAGGGTGGTGAGTTCAAGGCGGTACAGACCGGCGGACCGTCCGGCGGCTGCCTGCCTGAAGCGCTGCTCGATACGCCGATCGACTATGATTCGCTCGATGAAGCCGGCTCGATCATGGGCTCCGGCGGCATGGTTGTCATGGACAAGAGTACCTGCATGGTTGACGTGGCCCGCTACTTCCTCCAGTTCACCGAAGAAGAATCCTGCGGGCAATGCATCCCCTGTCGCCTCGGTACCAAGCAGCTGCTCGAGATTCTCAAGGATATCTGTAAAGGAAAAGGCCGCAAGGAAGATCTTACCCTGCTCGAAGAGCTCAGTCATTCGGTGCACGGCGGTTCGGTCTGCGGCCTCGGCCAGACGGCGGCAAATCCGGTGCTGACCACACTGCGCTACTTCAAACACGAATATGAGGCCCACATCAACGACAAGTGCTGCCCGGCACACGTCTGCAAGGAGTTGATTTCGTTTAGAATCGATGAGGAGAAATGCGCCGGCTGCACGCTCTGCGCCCGGGCCTGCCCGGTCGAGGCGATTACGGGTGAGAAGAAAAAAGTCCATGTGATCGATCAGGCGCTCTGTATCCAGTGCGGTCTGTGTCTGGAAAAATGCCCGAAGAAATTCAGCGCGGTTGAATGCGTATCACCGAAGCTGCCGGTAACACCGAAAGAAACGATGGAGGTGTCTTAAATGGCTCAAGTCACCATGACGATAGACGGAGTACAAATCAGTGCTGAAGAGGGTATGACGGTCCTGGAGGCCGCCCAGGCCAACGGCTTTTATATTCCCAACCTTTGCAACCATCCCGATCTGAAGCCAGCCGGCCTGTGCCGGGTGTGCGTGGTTAAGCTCGATGACTGGAAAGTTGTCATTTCCTGCAAGCAGCCGGTCAAGGACGGCATGGTCATCAGCACCGAAGACCCCGAGGTTCAGCAGATCCGCAAGAATACGGTGGAATTGATCGTTGCCAACCACCCAATGACCTGCCTGACCTGTGAAGCCGACTCAAACTGCGAACTGCAGAAAGTGGCCCATTACACCGGTGTGACCCCGGAGGGGCTGAAACGCTACCGACGTTCGGTCCGTAATATACCGATCGATACATCCAACCCGTTTTTCGATATCGACCATTCCAAGTGTATCCTCTGCGGCATCTGCGTCCGGACCTGTGATGAGCTGCAGAACATCAACGCCATCGATTACGCCCAGCGCGGCGTTGCCAGTCTGATTTCAACTCTGGGCAACAAGCCGATCGCCGACTCCCGCTGCGAATCCTGCGGCGAGTGTGTCGTCCGCTGCCCGGTTGCCGCCCTCGCACCCAAAGGAGCTCAACAGCCGATGCGCGAGGTCAAGACCATCTGCTCCTACTGCGGAGTCGGCTGCGGTGTGATGCTTGGCGTCAGGGGCGACAAGGTGGTCAACGTTCGGGGCGACAAGGAGAACATTGTCAACAAAGGCTCACTCTGCGTCAAAGGCCGCTTCGGGTATAAATTCATCAACCACCCGGAACGCCTTTCCACCCCGCTGATCAAAAAGAACGGCAAGCTCGAAGAGGCTTCCTGGGACGAAGCCCTCGATCTGATCGGCGAAAAATTCGCCAGCAGCAAAGGCGACAAGTTCGCCGCCCTGGCATCAGCCCGCATCACAAACGAGGATAACTACCTGATCCAGAAGTTTACCCGGGCGGTGATGGGCACCAACAATATTGATCACTGCGCCCGGCTCTGACACTCCCCGACAGTGGCCGGTCTGGCCACCAGCCTGGGAAGCGGCGCAATGACCAACTCGATCAGCGAGATCAGCGGCGCCTCGACTATTCTGGCAATCGGCACCAACACCACGCAGGCCCATCCGGTTCTTGCCCTGCAGGTCAAGAAGGCGGCCCGCGAGGGTGCCAACCTGATCGTCGCCAACCCCAAACGGATCGATCTCTGCCGTCATGCGACGATTCATCTCCAGCACCGTCCCGGAACCGATGTGGCGCTGGTCATGGCGATGATCAAGGTGATCTTCGATGAAGGGCTCGCCGACATGGACTTCATCAATGAGCGCTGCGAAAACTTCGATGCTTTTCAAGCATCACTGGCCGAGTTCGATCTCGACAGCGCTGCGAAAATCACCGGTGTTTCCGCGGAGTTGATCAGCAAAGCAGCAAAACTCTACGCCGCCAACGGACCGGCGGCGATCCTCTACTGCATGGGAATCACCCAGCACTGCCACGGTACCGACAACGTCTGGTCGCTGAGCAACCTGGCCCTGGTCACCGGCAACATCGGCAAACCATCAGCCGGGGTCAACCCGCTGCGAGGCCAGAACAACGTCCAGGGATCCTGCGATATGGGCGCCCTGCCCGACGTCTATCCCGGTTATCAGAAAGTTGCCAAAGCCGAGAACAAGGAAAAATTCGAATCCGCCTGGGGCGTTGAACTCTCGGACAAGGAGGGGCTGACCCATTCGGAAATTTTCGATGATATCCACGAAGGCAAAATAACCTCGCTCTACCTCATTGGCGAAAACCCCTACCTCAGTGAAGCAAATGCGTCCCATGCCATTGAAGCATTGGAGAGGCTCGATTTCCTGGTGGTTCAGGATATCTTTCTGACTGAAACCGCAGAGATGGCCGACGTGGTTCTGCCGGCCGCTTCTTTTGCTGAAAAGAACGGAACGTTCTCCAACACCGAGCGCCGGATTCAGCGAATACGCCAGGCCATCGCACCTCCCGGAGAGGCGAAACCTGACTGGCAGATCGTCGCTGATATCGCCCACAAAATGGGTGCCGACGGCTTCGATTTCAACGACGAAGCAGAGATCATGGCCGAGATCGCCTCACTGACGCCCCAATACGGCGGTATCACCTACGATCGCATCGAAGAAACAGGAATTCAGTGGCCCTGCCCGACCACGGACCACCCCGGAACCCCGATTCTGCATACCGAAAAATTCGGTACGCCGACCGGAAAGGCGCAACTGATGGCACTCTCATTCAGGGACTCTGCCGAGCTCCCCGATGAGGAATATCCATTCCTGCTGACCACCGACCGCAGCCTGTTCCATTACCATACCGGATCGATGACCCGCCGGGTGGAGGGCCTCGAGCAACTGGACAGCGAAGAGTTCCTGAAAATCAACCCAAAAGATGCCGCAGCACTTGGACTCGAAGACAGCCAGGTAGTCCAGATCCGCTCGCGGCGCGGAAAAACCCAGGCAAAAACCAAGCTCACCAGAATCTGTCCTCCGGGACTGGTCTCGATGACCTTCCACTTTGCCGAAAGCCCCACCAATGTATTGACCAGCCCGGCCCTTGACCCGGTCGCCAAAATACCGGAAACCAAAGTCTGTGCGGTGGCGGTGGAGAAGGTGTAAGGGGTACTTTTTTATGAGGTGAATGCTATCACCTCATCAACAACATAACGGGGTCGATTCCTGTTGGAGTCGGCCCTGTTTTTTGGCGACCACATTTCCGGGGTCGCTTCCGCGACGTTTGAGGGGAAATTGTCCTCTTGCGAGGGCGGGAAAGTGGCGGAGTGTGCATTAGCGTTAGGCCCTGGAGGCCGATGAAAACAGGCCCGCAGGGTTGTGCAGCAACCGGCTGTCATAGGCTGCGAAGCAGCCGTCATCCAGCCGGCCTCATCGGCCGGAAGATCAGGCCGAGAGCGTAGCACACGGAGCCAGTTTCCTGCCCGGTCCAGACAGGAAAATCAAGAAAGAGTCTCAAATAAATCTGAGGTGGGCAATCAGTCAAAAACGACTTTGCAGAACCGTCTTTTCCCGACCTTGAGAATATAGCTGCCGGTCGGCTCTACGTTGTGGCCGGTGTCGCTGACTTTTTCGCCGTCGATGGAAACCGCGTTCTGCTTGATCATCCGGCGGCCGTCCGAGGTTGAGTTGACGAGTTCGCAGTCAACCAGCAGTTTGGGCAGCCAGACCGGTTCATCGGTATGGATGGAGTGCTCGATCATATCATCGGGCAAATCGTGCCTGGCGAAAACGTTTTCAAAATTCTGCTCGGCCTGGAGGGCGAGTTCGTCGGAGTGGAACCTGGCGGTCAGTTCGCGGGCCAGCTTCTGCTTGACTTCCTTCGGGTGTAGCGAACCCTGCTCGAGTCCCTGTTTCAATTCCTCTATCTCGCTGCTGGTGAGATCGCTCAGCAGCTCGAAGTAACGAAACATCAACTCATCTGAAACCGACATCGTCTTTCCGTAGATGTCGTTGGCGTCTTCGGTGATGCCGATATAGTTACCGAGCGATTTTGACATCTTGTTGACCCCGTCAAGCCCTTCGAGCAGCGGCAGGGTCAAGACGATTTGAGGTTCCTGGCCCCTTGAGCGCTGCAGGTCGCGGCCAACCAGCAGGTTGAAGAGCTGGTCGGTGCCGCCAAGCTCAACGTCGGCCTCCATGGCCACCGAATCGTATCCCTGAATCAGCGGGTAGAGAAATTCGTGGATGGAGATCGGCCGGTTTCCTTCAAAACGCTTCTTGAAATCGTCTCGTTCGAGCATTCGGGCGACGGTGAGCTCGGAGGCGAGACGGATCATGTCGAACGAGTTTATTTTTCCGAGCCATTCACTGTTGAAGACAACCTTGGTGCGGTACGGGTCGAGGATCTTGAAGACCTGTTCCTTGTAGGTCTCGGCGTTTCTGGCAATATCTTCCCGGGTGAGCGGTTTGCGCGTCTCGGACTTACCGGTCGGATCACCGATAAAGCCGGTAAAATCGCCGATCAGAAAATAGACGTCGTGCCCCAGTTCCTGAAAATGCTTCATTTTCTGCAGAAGAACCGTATGGCCGACGTGCAGATCCGGAGCGGTGGGGTCAAACCCGGCCTTGATCTTCAAAGGTCGATCGGTTTTGATGGATTTCTCCAGTTTGGCCTTCAGCTCGTCCCGGGATATGCAGTCGACGACCCCTCGTTCAATCAATTCAAGCTGTTCTTCTACACCATTCATAAGATCTTTGTTCTCGCAGAAAATTCATCAATTCACTGTTCAATGCAGGATCGATCACTTGGCATATTCCACCGCCCGGGTCTCACGAATGACGGTCACCCGGATCTGGCCCGGATAGGTGAGCTTGTCTTCGATCGATTTGGCGATATCCTGGCTCAACAGGACGGTGTCGCTGTCCCTGACCGACTCGGAGTTGACGATAATGCGCAGTTCCCGTCCCGCCTGTATCGCATATGACTTATCGACTCCGTTAAACGAGTCTGCAATTGCTTCAAGATCTTCGAGCCGCTTCACGTAGCTCTGCAGCATCTCTTTTCTGGCACCTGGACGGGCGCCGGACAGAGCGTCGGCTGACTGGACCAGGACATCGAGAACGCTGAGAATGGGCACATCTTCATGGTGGGCGCCGATAGAGTAGACAATCTCCTCCTGCTCGCCATATTTCTTGGCCAGGTCACGGCCGATGATTGCATGGGAGCCCTCCACCTCATGGTCGACGGCCTTGCCGATATCGTGCAGCAGTCCGGCCCGCTTGGCCAGCTTGACGTCAAGGCCCAGCTCGGCTGCCATGATGCCGCACAGAAAGGCCACTTCAAGCGAGTGCTGCAGGACGTTCTGGCCGTAGCTGGTCCGATATTTGAGCCGACCCAGGATTTTGATCAGTTCGACGTGGACGCCGTGCGCTCCCACATCGAAGGTCGCCTGTTCACCAGCTTCGCGCATTTCAATTTCAAGATCCTTGGTGACCTTGTCGACCACTTCCTCGATCCTGCCGGGATGGATCCTGCCGTCGCTGATCAACTGGTTCAGAGCAAGCCGGGCGACTTCTCTTCTGACCGGATTGAAACCGGAGAGTATAACCGCTTCCGGGGTATCATCGATGATGATGTCGATGCCGGTGGCCGCTTCGATGGCCCGGATGTTTCTGCCTTCCCGGCCGATGATGCGGCCTTTCATCTCATCGGAGGGCAGGGGTACCACTGACACGGTCTTATCTGCGACATAATCGCCGGCATAACGCGAAATTGCCAGGGCGATGATGTTCTTGGCCTTGCGATCGGCCTCGATTTTCATCTCGTTTTCAATCCGGGCCAGGGTTTTGGCCGCATCCATGCGGGCCTGGCTCTCGAGTGAGGCCATCAGCATCTTTTTGGCTTCGTCCTGGCTGATTCCGGCAACCCGGGAAAGTTCATAGCGCTGTTTGCCGACAAGGTTATCGACTTCTTTGTGCTTGTCCTCTATTTCATGCTCCCGCCTGGCGAGCCGGTCCTCTTTTCCCTGTAGCTCGTTGCGTTTCAAATCGAGGATTTCCCACTCTTTCTTGAGCTGATCCCGGGACTTCTTCAGATGCTGGCGCTCTTCTTTCAGCTCCCGGCGATCTGCTTTCAGTTCCTCTTCAGCTGCCTGCTTGACCTGGTACGCAGCCTCCTTGGACTGCAGCTGCGCCTCTTTCTTGATCTGCTCCGCCTCGACAATCGCTGTCTCGATCAGCTGGCGGGCCTGTTCCTTGATATTCTGGCGGTGCCCCTCGATAAAGCGTTTTCGCAGGATAAATCCGAAAATCAGGCCGATAAGCAGGCCGCCAGTCACAAATATGGAGGGATGGTTGATAAAATCCATAGCGACATCCTCTGTCTATCGGTGAACTACAGACTGTCCGGCCACCCGGGACCGGCAATAGGAGAGGAAATCATCGGCAGGAAGCGGTACTGCAGGCACTGAAAACCTGCAGACCCTGCTGGGAAATGACCGGCGGAACGATAACGCTGCGGGGTTGTCTTTGCAGCAACGCCTTACAGCGATCCGCGCAACACCGGACATGCAGTACTGAAACGTCCCGTCCCAGCATCTATGTCAAACTAGTCTGCAGCCGCGAAATCAATACATTGAATCTATTCGGCGATCCGCAAAACTAGTGAATTCCTCGACAGATTTCTTCACACCTCCGTGAAGGTGCTACTGTAATTAACCGTTTATATGTCTCAAAGGCCACCGACCTGTTTCTTTCAGCACGATTATTGTGTCGGTGGTCTATATAATAAAACGATGCCCGGTTCCTCAACCGCTCATCGTAGTAAAAGATATTTCCCCACCCTGCCGTGTCTGCAGGATAATTAAACCTATCGAAATAGGTGGGACTCGCGTATCAGCGTCGGGGATATCGTCCGACGTCCCCTTCGAGGAAAGTGGTAAGTCCCTTTTTAAGAGAGTTGGCTCAACAACACTACAAATCACCAACAGCGCAGGGAAAAGCTTAACCTGAACGTTAATCACTCAGGTTCTTAAAAACTATATCTAGTTGACTGATATTAGCTAAAATTCAGGCAACTTAAACCCCATTCTCAACTATATTGTAGCAGATTTCAGGCAAAACAACAGCAAAAACTGAGGCCCTATCCATCTCCCGCCAGAACGAAATCGAGCCGCTGGTTGATATCTTCGATTTTAGACTCGAAGCGGCTCCGAAACTGGCTGTATTCCTGCTCTAGCTTCAGGTGACTCGAGGCCAGGTTGAGACAGGCCATCATCGCAATTTTGCTGACCGGAATTGTCCCCCCCGGTTTACCTCCCCCGCCGACAGAATCAAGCTGTTCTCTGACCAGTGAGAGGATCTGTTCCATCTCCTCTTCTGAAGCACCGGTGTAGAAAGCAAAATTCTGGCCAAGCAGAGAGAATTTTACCAGTCGCTCATGGTCTGACATAATCCAATAGTAGTGTCAATGATGAGTAAACCCGGGCAGTTCACCCCAGATGCACGGCTCAACCGTTGAACAGGTTTTTCTGGGTCTTTGCCCCCGGGTCGGATTTGGTCTTTTTGACCGGCGGCGGTTCATCATCTTCGGTTTCGGCATCCGAGTCGTCATCCTCGGATACACCATCTTGTGCCTTTTTGTCTGTACCCTCTTCTCCGATTTCAGATTCCCACTGTTCAATCTGAGAGATCAGCGAGCTGACCTTGTCACGCATCACCCCGCGCTCAGAATCAAGTGAGTTGAGTTCTTTTTTCAAGGTGCTGTTTTCGGCCTGGATTTCATCCTGCCGGGACTGCATCTCAGCCACCCTGGTCTCGAGGCTCTGTTTTTCCTTTTTCAGCTCGGAGTATCCGGCCAGGAGTTTTTCAACATACTTCTCCAGGCGCTCCAGTTCATTATCGCTGCTCATAATATCCCTCAAATTTGTGCGTTGATTTTCATCAGACTATACCACGGTACCTCGACTCCGCAACCACTATTGAACGCTTGAACGAGCTCAAGAAAAGTGTTGAGAACGCATTAGCGCACGTATTTCCAACTCAGCGGCCGATTGTTTTCATACGGCATAAAACCGTGAAAAACGCGGGGATCATTGTCGAAGACAAGCGGCAGAAAATATTTATCTCCTTCCCACATCGGCAGACTGAGCAGGTCGTCAATATCGTGCCAGAGCAGGCGCCCCTCGCTGTTTTTCTCAAACGGCTCACCGCTGAACTGTTCGATCCGGTAAATGAAGCCGAACCAGTCCTCTCCGTCGGGCCCGAACCCCGTCCAGTTGATCGTCCCTCTCAAAATGATCTCGATGCAGACAATTCCCGCTTCTTCCTCGATTTCCCTGCTGATGCAGTCGTGGATACTCTCCTGGGGCTCCATTTTGCCGCCGAGTCCGTTGTATTTGCCAAAATGAGCATCATCGGATCTCGAATTGCGATGCACCAGCAGTGTCTTTTTTTTATCCTTGGAAATGACATAGCCAAGGCTTGCCAGAATTGGCGTGTACACGATATCACCTTGTCTTTATTTAAAATTGCTTTACAATTGCTTAGGTAATAATCCGGGCCGCTTGTTGCTGCGCACCACCAGATTATTTTTGTATCTCAGTTCATAACCGGATCATATCTTGCGATTCATGACCTCAGGCCTTTCTCATTCACAGGTCCCGTCCAGCATGTTCTCTTCGATTGTCCTGCTCTGCCTCTGTCTGCTCGTCGCTCCGGCTCAGGCTAAGGCCGGCGCTGACCAACATAACTTCCCGGAATATAAAATTATTTCAGACAATGTTCGGTTTTGGGAGAAAGTATACTCGACCCATTCGATTAATACTGCAATTATCCATGACAGGAACGACCTGTCCCGGGTCTACGGTACCGTCAGCCTGCTCGAAGACGGTTTCCCCGACGCCCGCGAGCGCAACCGTCAGAAAGTTGACCAGGTAAAGCACCATATCGAGGCAACGCTCCGCCAACTGGCCCGCAACCCGTACCCGGTCAGTCGCGAGCAGAAGCGGATCGCGGCGCTGTTCGGAAACACCACGCACGGTTCAATATACAAAGAGGCCGCTGACAATATCAGGTCCCAGCGCGGCCTGAAGGAGCGGTTCCTGGAAGGTGTCGTTCGCTCCGGCGCCTATATGGACCAGCTGAAAAGTATTTTCAGATCTCACGGCTTACCGGAGGACCTCTCCTACCTGCCCCATGTCGAATCTTCATTCAATCCGCAGGCCTTCAGCAAATTCGGTGCCGCCGGCATGTGGCAGTTCACCCACGACACCGGAAAAGAATTTCTGACAATCGACTATATCGTCGACGAACGCAGAGATCCGATACTCTCCGCCCGCGCCGCCGCCGCTTTTCTGAAGCGCAACTACCAGAAGCTCGGCTCCTGGCCGCTGGCACTCACCGCCTATAATTACGGCCCGTCCGGGATGCGCCGGGCGCTGAATCAGGAAGGCAGCTACGAGAGAATATTCAAGAACTATAACGAAGGCCATTTCAAATTCGCCTCCCGCAATTTCTACTCGGAATTTCTGGCCGCCGTCAAGGTTGCCAAGCAGCTTGAACGGTCCGGGCTGGTGCTGGAAGAACCGCTGCAGGGCATCACCGTCAAGCTGCCGGCCTATACCCGGGCCGATAAACTCTGCGAATACCTGGGTATCAGCACCGAAGTTTTAAAAAAGTACAACCCGGCCCTGCGCGACCCCGTTTTCAAGGGCAGCAAATTCATACCTAAAAACTATATACTGAATCTTCCTTACCAGTTCAACAACAGCAGATTGCTCAGTGCCGCTCCTCCATCGATATTCAGCTCGGCTCAGAAACGCTCTAAGTTTTACCAGGTAAAACCCGGTGACTCGGCCGGCACCATCGCCTATCGTCACAAAGTCTCGCTGCAGGAACTGATCAAGGCCAACAAACTGAACAGTAAGGCGGTCATCCGGGTGGGCCAGAATCTGCGTATCCCCACACCCGGAGACGCCCGGGGGGATATTGTCGAAACCGGCTCCGCCGGCAGTGCCGGTGCCAGCCAGACGGTACTCAAAGATAACAAGAAACTGCCCCCAAGCGGTATCGTTGCGCCTCTCTATGAACAGAACCTGGCTGTTTCAGGGAATCTGAAAGTCTTTGATATGCAGCGAAAAAACAATTTGCTGGTCGGAACCATCGAAGTCCAGCCCGACGAGTCGGTCGGCCTGCTCGCCGACTGGCTCAAGGTAACGCCCAGTTCCATCCGGATCAGCAACAATCTGCCGATGCAGAGCAGCATTCACCCTGGTCAGAAAATCAAACTCGATTTCCTCAACACCACCATAGCCTCTTTCGAGGAAGACCGGTTCGACTTTCACCAGGAACTGCAGGAGGACTTTTTCAGCTCATTTCTGGTCGTTGGCTTTACCGATTATCGGGTAAGAAGCGGTGATACGATCTGGGAAATCTGTCACAAGAAATTTGATGTACCGCTCTGGCTGCTGAAAAAATACAATGCTCACCTCGACTACACCCGTCTCGACCCGTCCAGCAGCCTGCAGATTCCGGTTCTGAAGAAGACCTGAGCAGGCACTGATCCATAAAAACAGCGGAGGTTCAGCATGGATATCAGCAAAACCATTGCAGGGCTGAAAAAACGTCCTGATTTCAACGACCATGTCGGCATGATTCTTGTCCACAACGGTACGGTACGATCCTGGTCCAGAAACGACAGGTCCGCGGTCACTGCCATCGAGGTTACTCCTGACCTCGAAAAGATCGAGGCCATTCGGAAAGAAGTTTTACGCTATCAGGGAATTTATGATATTGTTATCGAAGCCCGTTCAGGATTGCTTCAACCCGGCGACGACCTGCTCTTTATCCTTGTCGCAGGAGATATCAGAGAACATGTCAAGCCGGCTTTGGCCGACCTGCTCGACCGTATAAAAAGCGAAGCGGTTAACAAAAATGAGTTGAGCGAATAAACCGTTCAGCGCTCTCCGGGCTCGACATTTCGGAAGTTTTGCTTCGTTTACGCAACATTTGACAAGACGATGATGGCAACCCAGAAAGATCATGCTGTAAAGATGCTCAGAGACATCAGATCGGAACACACGATCTATCGCTGGGCCGACCAGCGGCCGGTGCATGGATCGGCGGCACAGGTGTGGCTGCATAAGATCGCCCGGATCGTGCTCATCTGTTTCCGGGAAACGGGTGCCAACCTTCTAAGCCTTCGAGCCGGTTACCTGACTTATGCCCTGCTCCTTTCGATGGTGCCGATGCTGGCGATGAGTACCGCCGTCGTCAAAGGTCTCGGGGGCGGGAACCAACTCCGCCAGCTCGTTTATACCTATGTAGAGACACTCACCGCAGCAACTCCTGACGATTTGGAGCAGTCCGATACTGAAACCGCTCCTGCAGGCGATGGAACCGAAATCGCCGAAAGCGGTGCTGCGGATCTGGCAACCCATATCCGTTCTGCGGTCGATAAGATATTTAACTACGTCGACCGTACCAACTTCGCCACGCTCGGCACATTCGGCATGGTCGGTATGTTCATCTCGGTGATCATGGTGCTTGGCCAGATCGAAAAATCGCTCAATGTCATCTGGAAGGTCGAGAAGAGCCGATCATTGCTGCGCAAGATTGCCGACTACATCAGCCTGATGATCCTGCTGCCGATTTCCATCAATGTCGCCCTCGCTGCCGGTACGACGCTTGAAAGCCAGGCCCTGAGTCTTCATCTCGACAGATTTCTGCCGATAATCTGGATGCAGACCCTGCTTTTACAAGGGGTGCCGGTACTCTTTCTCAGCGCCACCCTTTATGTCATCTACATTTTTTTCCCCAACACCAAAACCAGCGGGATGGCCACCATGATCGGCGCTTTGGTCGCCGGCAGCTGCTGGTTCATTACCCAGAATTTCTATATCAGCGCCCAGATAGGGGTGGCGAAATACAATGCCATTTACGGTTCCTTTGCGACAATCCCCCTCTTTCTTGCCTGGGTTTGGGTCGCCTGGCTTTTCGTGCTGGTTGGAGCCCAACTCGCCTACGCGATTCAAAATGAACCGTTGTACCATTTTAGCAACCGGCAGTACGAACCTGCTCTCAAACTCAGTGCCGCACTCGATGTCTTCCGGACCGTCGGCAATCGCTTCAGCAGCGACCAGGCGACCAGTTACCAGGATCTGGTCGAAGCCAATAAAGAATACGCCCCGGAGCTGATCGAGACTACGGTTGACACACTGGTCAAAGCGGGGGTCCTGCATCATTCAAGAGAAACCGACGAACTGTTTCCCGCCCGGCCGCCGGAGAAGATGTCGCATGCTCAGATCGTAGAAGCCGTGCTCGGTACAGAGACGCCTGAGACTCCAGGTGGAGAGCAGGCAGCGCAAGCGCTTGCCGGTGCCGCGAACTATGCTCCTGAGGAGAGGCCCGGCCCCGCCGGTGCTGAGGCGCACACTCCCTGAGTGACTCAGGAGATTTCTACGATGGCGGTTTCAGACTCATAACGGCTGCATTCAGGCAGCTCGATAATCACCGTGGTGCCCCTCCCCGATTCAGATTCGACCACGAGCCGGCCGTGATGAGCCTCGATGATGCCGTTGCAGAAAAGCAGACCAAGTCCGCTGCCGGTCTCCCCTCTGGTACCTTTGCTGGTCGTCTTGACATCGGATCGAAAAAGATTCTCGACATATTCGCTGCTCATCCCCTCACCGTTGTCCCTGATCGCTACACTCATCGGTTTTTCCGGGTCAGCCAGAAAAAATTCCACCCGGCCGCCACGCCTGCTGAACTTTATCGCATTTGACATCAAGTTGTTCATGACCACGAAGTAGAGATGCCTGTCACCATAGACTTCGGCATCCTCGGGAATCGAGTTGGTCATTCTCAGACCCTTGTCAAAACTCTGGTTGATGAAATTCTGAATCACTTCCGCAGCCATCTGGTGGACATTGAAAAAAGATTTGTTCAACTTGACGGAACCCGTTTCAAGCCGATCCATGGAGAGCAGATTATCGATCATCTGCAGCATCCGCTGCCCATTTATAACGATATTTTCCAGAAACTGGCGATGTATCTCGTGATCGAAATGCTCCCGCTCCAATATCCGCTTGAGCATCTGGGTCATCGAATAGAACGGCGACTTCAGGTCGTGGGCCACCAGCGCCACCAGCCGACTGCGCATCCCCATCCCCTTCTCCGCCTGTCTGCGTGCCTCCTGCAGGAAGGTTTCGATCGTTTTCTGCTCGGTGATATCGATGGCGATTTCGAGCTTGACGTATCGACCATCGGACCACTTGATGGCCTGGTCTTTGGCCCGATACCATTTCTTGTTGAACGGGTTCTGGTATTCGTACTGCTGGGGCTTGAGCGGCTTATCCTCGTCGTTTAAGAGCTGCAGGTGACTGCAGAACATACAGGGCTGGTCAGCGGCCAAGTGAATAAGCTGATGGCACTTTTTGCCCACCGGATCGAAGCCAAAGAGCGAATGCAGGTAATCGTTGGCAAAGAGAATTTCATGACTTTCAAAATCAACCACATAAATAATTCCTTCAAATGTGGAAATAATACCGCTCAGCAGTTCGTTCAACTGCCGGTGGCGCCCCTCAGCCTCGAGCCGCTCGCTGATTTCGGCACTGAGTTCACGGTTGCGCTCATCCAACTCACCGGTGCGCTGCTTGATCTTCTCCTCCAGTTCGGCGAGATGGTCGATCTGTTGAATGTAACGAAATTCTCTTTCACGACGGGCTTTGATTCTAAACCGGGCTATGAAAAAACAGACGATACCGAAAAGCACCAATAGAACCAGCGCACCGAGATGCAGGGGAATCGCGTCTATTTCATTTAAGTGCAGGGAAACAACGAGTATGACCAGACCGGCAAACCCCCAGAGGAACAGCAGAATCGTCTGCCCGACAATGCCGCTGAAGATTTCTTTCAGCCGCAATGGGGTGGATAATTTTTCCGCCATGATTTCATTCAACCAAGGGTTACAAGCAGCGTGAAAGAAATGTATGGCCGCTCCTAAGCCCCTACAAAACCGGCTCCATCAATCGGTGCTGCACGGGTGTCCTGAACGGCCAGGATCAATAAGAAAGAATAAGTACGATGGGAAGGCGGAGCAAACGACTGATCGATTATCTTCAGCAGCTCAACGGTGTGGGAGAATAATGGTGAATGTACTGCCTTTGCCGACCACACTTTCTACGGCAACCCGGCCCCCGTGCGCCTGGACGATATGCTTGACGATGGCCAGGCCGAGACCGGTCCCTCCGGCTTTTCTGCTTCGGGCCCGGTCGCTTCGATAGAAGCGCTCGAACAGACGCGGCAGGTGCTCTTCACCGATACCGATACCGTGATCAATGACTGAAATGGCAACCCGCCCGCCGGCTGACTCGCCTTCGAGCACGCGGGCCTTGATGATCACCTGCTGTCCCGACTCGCTGTAGGTAATCGCGTTGATCAGCAGATTGACCACCGCCTGCACGAGCAGGGTCTGGTTCAGTTTCAGGCTCAGATTTTCCGGGCAGTCGAGAAGCAGCGAGATAGCATTTGCTTCAGTTTTGGCTTCACAGATTTCCAGGGCTTCTTCAAGCACGGGTTTGAGCTCGCTCACGGTAAAACTGATTTCACCCTCTTTGGTGTGGCGTTCGATCCGGGAAAGGGCGAGCAGGTCATCGATGATTTCTTCGAGCTGTCCGGATTGCCGCAGTACGATCTCCAGAAATTTCTCGCTGTCTTCGCGGTCATCGAGCGCACCGTCAAGCAATGTCTCGACGTATCCTCGAATCGAGGTGATCGGCGTTTTCAACTCGTGTGAAACATTGGCGACAAAATCACTGCGCATCGACTCGAGCCGGCGCAGCTTCGTTATGTCATTTAAAACGATCAGGGCTCCGGCCGACTGGTCATCTCCGTCCTGCAGCGAGACAACATTGGTTTGCAGATACCGCACATCGCCCTTGACGCCCTCGAGAATAATCTCGTCCTCAAAGGCTCTGCCTGAATTGAGAATACGCTCAATCTGATCATGCAGGGAGATGTTTCTGATCACCTCCTGAATCAGCCGGCCCCGGGCCAATCGCCGCTCCACCCCGAACATGGAAGCAGCGGCGTCATTGATGGAGATGACCCGCTCCTCCTTGTCGACGGCGATGACCGCCTCCACCATGCTGGAAAACACCGCTTCGAGCTGATTGCGCTGGCTGATGATGGTGGTGATCTTGTCGTCGAGCTGGCTGGCCATCTCATCCATTGCCGCCGCCAGGCTGGCAATTTCCTTGGAAGCGCTTTTTTTCTGGGAGAGCAGCATGCGCTGGGAAAAAACGCCCCGGGCATACTGTTCAGCGCCCCTGGTCATATCTTCGAGGGGCCGGCTGATGTTTCTCGAGACGATGAAGGTAATCACAAAAGCCCCAAGAATAGCCAGCAAGGTCCCGGCCCCGACTTTGAAACGAATATCCTGCAGCGCGGCATCAATGGCGGTGACTGGCATGGACATGCGCAGCACGGCGATGATCGTCCCGCCGGATTCGCTGCTCCGGTCGGCAGCAGTGGAGTTGTAAAGTGGAATAGCAGCGTAGAGAAGACGCTCCCCCAGGGTATTTGAGAAACGAATCGATTGTCCCGGTGTTCCCGTGTATGCGGTATCGATTTCCGGGCGCATCCGGTGGTTATCCATGACCGCCGGATCCTCATAGGTGTCAGCTACGACTTGACCGTCGGGCAGGATGACGGTGATTCTGGTTCCCGATGCCCGGCCAGAATCAACCACCAGGCTGCGCAGCTGCTCATCCTCATTGCTGATCAGCAATTCAATAATTTGTGATTTTATCAAATTGGCCCGGTTCTCGAGATCGCTGCCGGTCTCTTCGATATAGAACGTATCGAAGGTGCGAAAGCTGTACCAGGCGACCAGGATAATGGTCAGCAGCAGAATGAACAGATGAACCAGAAATATCTGCCAGAATAGTTTTCTCTGTCTAATTACCATACGCTGGCGTTGTTTCAGGAATCGGATTTATAGCGATAGCCCACGCCCCTGACCGTTTCGATCAAGGTGCCGAATGTTCCCATCTTTTTACGCAGGCCGAAGATCTGGACATCGACGGCACGGGGCGTTACCAGAAAATCATAACCGCGGACCGAATCGATAATCTGCTGGCGGGTGAATACCCAGCCGGGTTTCGAGGCGAGCAGAGACAGGATGCCGAATTCGGTCATCGTCAACTGCAGAAATTCACCCTGCAGCCGAACTTCATGGCGGCCCCGATCAATCTCAAGCTCGTCGACCACGATGAGTGCGGTATCATCGTTTTTTTCGGCTTCCCTGCGCTCATGGCTGCGACGCAGCACGGCCTTGATCCTGGCGATCAGCACCTTGGGGCTGAACGGCTTGGCGATATAGTCATCGGCCCCGAAGTCGAGCCCTTCGACGATATCTTCTTCCTCACCTTTCGCCGTCAGCATGATAATCGGGATGTACCGGCCGTTTTCCCCGGTTTTACGTCTGATTGTCTCGCACACCTCGAGCCCGCTCATTCCGGGCAGCATCAGATCGAGCAGGATGCAATCGATTTTTTCCCCGAGCAGACAGTCAAGCGCCTCCTCTCCACTGTCGGCACAGGTGACGTGAAACCCGGCTTTAATCAGATTGTAACTGACCAGTTGCTGGATCGAAGCTTCATCCTCAACGACTAGAATCGTAACTTTTCCCATGGTTCATCGTCTGTGCACATTGATTGGCAATGCATCAGCATTTGTCGGTATACATTCTTCCCTGCGTAACTCCGCCCAACCTTGTCCATTTTTCAGGTACTGGCAAGATTTTTTCCAGCCGTTAATCAAATTATAACATCGCATTAACCAAATCCAAACAGAGCCCAGCGAAAGTCTCAATGCTAACCAAAAACTAATTTTTCCGTAACCCGATATGAATACTTTCAGCCTACTGTGCGGCCAAACGATGAATAACTCAACCACAAACGGAATCTGATACATCAATGGAACCTTTTTATACGTTTCACATCGAGCTGAAACGTCTCAACAAAAAGCTCCTGCACCTGAGTGCACAGGTAGAGCAGCGCTTCCGGCAGGCGGTTTCGCTGATCGGTAATTACTACGAACAGACCGCCCAGTCTCTGATCCTCTCGGATTATCAGATCGATGAACTCGAAGTTGAAATCGAAGAGGACTGCCTTAAAATACTGGCGCTTCACCAGCCGGTAGCAAGCGACCTACGCTTCATTGTCACGGTCATCAAGGTCAATAATGAACTCGAGCGTATCGCCGATATCGCCGTCAACATCGCACTGAGGGCGCAGGCGATCAACAATTCGCCAAGCAAAGGACTGGTCAGGGATATCGATTTCTCGGACATGTCTGAAAACGTGATCGAGATGCTGAAAAACAGCCTCGATGCCCTGATCAACCGGGACACATCGCTGGCCCGCAGGGTCTTTCTGATGGATGATATGGTCGATGAACAGCGCAACCAGATCTACCACACCATCAAGGACATCATTAGAAAACATCCGGAACATCCGGGCGGACTGATCAATACCTACCTGCTGGCCCGACACCTCGAACGAACCGGGGATCGGGCTACAAACATTGCCGAAGAGGCCATCTACCTTGTCGAAGGCGTGGTCACCAGGTCGAATTCCTGACAGCATGGGCAGTTGAGAGATGATTTTTTCCTACCTGTTTCCAGCAATAATCATTCTCGGGCTGACCGGTTTTTTCAGCGGCAGAAGCAAAGCCTTCAGAGTAGCTGATGCTCATGGAGGTGTCGTCGCCCTTCACTCACTGCCGAATCATTACGGCGTACTCACCGGTATCGCCGTGGTTTTGCCGGCACTGCTGGTGTACGGACTCTGGCTGTCGGTGGAAAGCTCGATCATCGATGCCAGAATTTTAAATGAACTGCCGCCGCAGCTCGTTGACAGCTCTGGAGGCGCCTCGCTGGCACTCAACGATATCAAAAATACGCTGGCCGGCAATATCACCGTCAGCAAAGATCCCGAAATCGCTCTGGCGGCATCACGCTACGCCGCTATCCAGCAGACATTCCGCTCCATTGTCTCGGTCACCATTCTCGGACTGATGGCGGTGCTGGGAATGACCGCCTACCGCAGTATTTCAACCACGCTGCGGGCCCGGAACATCGTTGAATCGGCCGTCAAAGTCTTTCTTCTGCTCTGTTCCGGCGTGGCCATACTGACAACGCTGGGCATCGTTCTGTCCGTTCTTTTTGAAGCCATTCGATTTTTCAGAATCATTCCGCTGCAGGATTTCCTCTTCGGCCTGAGCTGGAGTCCGCAGATGGCGATCCGAGCCGACCAGGCCGGATCCTCCGGTGCCTTCGGCGCTGTTCCGGTATTTGCCGGTACATTTATGATCGCTTCGATCGCCATGCTCGTCGCTATTCCGATCGGTCTTCTCTCGGCGGTCTATCTCTCTGAATTTGCAACCAAAAGGCTTCGTACCGTGGTCAAACCGCTGCTCGAGATCCTGGCCGGCATTCCGACCGTGGTCTACGGCTTTTTCGCCGCCCTGACCGTAGCCCCGATGATCAGAGACGCCGGAGGACTTTTCGGGCTCTCGGTTGCGTCGGAGAGTGCGATGGCGGCCGGACTGGTTATGGGAATCATGATCATACCGTTCGTTTCATCCTTATCAGACGATGTGATCCACGCGGTACCCCAAGCGCTCAGGGACGGTTCTTACGGTCTCGGCGCCACTAAATTCGAAACGGTGCGCTATGTTATTTTCCCGGCCGCCCTGCCTGGTATCGTCGGCTCGATCCTGCTGGCGGTTTCAAGGGCAATCGGAGAAACGATGATCGTTGTGATGGCCGCCGGCCTGGCCGCCAACTTAACGGCCAACCCGTTCCAGGCGGTTACCACGGTTACGGTACAGATCGTCACCCTGCTGGTCGGTGACCAGGAGTTCGACTCACCCAAAACCCTGGCGGCTTTTGCACTGGGACTGGTGCTCTTCGTTTTTACCCTGATCCTCAACTTCATCGCTCTGCGGGTGGTGCGCGCATACCGCGAGCAATATGAGTAGCTCCGATAATAACAAGATGGAACCAGCCAACCCAACAGATCGAGACAGCGCCTTTTCACCTGAGTTTAACAAGCGGCTCAGGCAGCGCTATGCAGCAGAACAGCGCTTTAAGATGTTCGGCATCGGGGCGATTTCGATCGCCCTGCTCTTTCTCGTTTTCCTGATCGGTACCATTGTCAGCAACGGCTACAGCGCTTTCTGGCAGACCTTTATCAAGCTTGACGTCGAATTGGAGAAAAGCCACTTCCCGGAGGAGGATCTGGCCCAGGGAAACTATCAGGCAATTATCAAGAATTCACTTTACACACTGTTCCCGGAAGTAGAAACCCGACGCGATAGAAAAATGTTGACCTCGCTGGTGAGCAAAGGCGCGGCGTTTAAGCTGATGGACCTGGTCGAGCGCAACCCTAAACTGATCGGCTCGTCCACCCAGATATGGGTACCGGCCGATGACGACCTCGACATGTTGATGAAAGGCAAAATCGACATGGAGCAGCCCGAGGCAAATCGACGCATCAAAGATTTACAGTTTGCCTGGATAGAAGAACTCAAAAACAGTGGGCGCATCGAGAAACGTTTCAACGTCCTCTTTTTCACTTCAGGTGACTCCCGTGAACCCGAACTGGCCGGTATTCTCGGCGCCGCCAAAGGTTCACTCTATGCTCTTATCGTCACCTTGATGCTGAGTTTTCCGATCGGTGTGGCCGCCGCGATTTATCTCGAGGAATTTGCTCCCGACAACAAGTTTACCGATCTGATCGAGATCAATATCAACAACCTGGCGGCGGTACCGTCGATTATCTTCGGCCTTCTCGGCCTGGCTATTTTTATCAACTTCTGGGGCGTACCCCGCTCGACCCCGCTCGTGGGCGGACTGGTATTGACCCTTATGACCCTGCCGACCATCATCATCGCCGCCCGGGCATCACTGAAGTCGGTGCCGCCTTCCATCCGTGAGGCCGCACTCGGCGTCGGCGCCTCAAAGGTACAGACCGTCTTTCACCATGTTCTGCCGCTGGCGCTGCCCGGGATGCTCACCGGCACCATCATCGGCATGGCCCAGGCCCTCGGTGAAACAGCGCCGCTGCTGATGATCGGCATGGTCGCTTTCATCGTCGATATTCCCGGGAGCTTCACCGATCCGGCTGCAGCGCTGCCGGTCCAGATCTACCTGTGGGCCGACAGTCCCGAACGAGGTTTTACCGAAAGGACCTCCGCCGCCATCATCGTTCTTCTGGTTTTTCTTATCATGATGAACGCGGCAGCGGTCTATATGAGAAAAAAGTTCGAAATCAAATGGTAGCAGTAAGCATCACCACAACACAGAAGCATCAAAGAAACCAAACAACAAAGGAGAAAAAAATGAAATTCAAAGGATTAATCGCAGTCGGTGCTCTGGCAGCGGCAACCATCATCAGTTCACCGGCACACGCCAACCGTGACTACATTTCAATCGTCGGTTCTTCGACGGTGTATCCGTTTGCCACGGTCGTCGCCGAACAGTTCGGCAAAACCACCCAGTTCAAGACTCCGAAAATTGAATCCACTGGATCAGGCGGCGGTCTGAAGCTCTTCTGCGCCGGCGTCGGCGTCGAGCATCCCGATATCACCAATGCCTCCCGGGCGATCAAAAAATCAGAGCAGGAACAATGTGCCGCCAACGGCATCAAGGATATCATCGAAGTCAAGATCGGCTACGACGGCATTGTGCTGGCAAACTCGAAAGAAGCCAAACCGATGGAACTGACCCGAAAAGACATTTTTTTGGCACTGGCCAAGGACCTTCCGGGTAAAGACGGCAAAATGATGGCTAATCCCCATCAAACCTGGCAAGACGTGAATCCATCACTGCCGGCAACCAAAATAGAAGTACTTGGTCCTCCTCCAACCTCCGGCACCCGTGACGCCTTCGTTGAACTGGTCATGGAAGAGGGCGTTGAGGAAGTCGACATGTCAGGCATCAGCGAAGATGTAAAGAAAAGCTTTGAGCCGGGCGCGCTGCGAGAAGACGGAGCCTACATCGAAGCCGGCGAAAACGACAACCTGATCGTCCAGAAGCTGCAGGCCAACCCGGACGCTCTCGGCATCTTCGGTTTCTCGTTTCTCGACCAGAATGCAGACGTGGTTCAGGGCTCGATTGTCGAAGGCGAAAGCCCGACCTTTGAAAATATCGCCGATGGCAAATACCCGGTCTCGCGACCGCTTTTTTTCTATGTTAAGAAGGCCCACGTCGGTACCATTCCCGGCATGGCCGAATACCTCACCGAGTTTGCCAGCGAGAAAGCCTGGGGGCCGGACGGCTATCTGGCGGACAAGGGCATGATTCCGATGCCCGACGCCGAGCGCGCTCAGTTCGCCTCAGATGTCAAGAACATGAAGCCGATGGCAATGAAGTAAGACAAAGCATACGGAAACACTCCCGGAAACTGTCGGCAAAGATTATACGCCGGCGGTTTCCGGCCGCTTTATTAACCCTGAACCTTGCGAAGAGCAGCATGGAAACAACAGTGGATTCAATTCAGTCAGCGATACCGATGATCGATGCCCAACAGAACAGTAATACGATTGTCGCCGCCGATGATCTGAGAAAGACGGTCGGTAACCCCTTTGTCGACAATCCCCGCATGACCTGCCGGGATGTCTCGGTCTTTTACGGTGATACCTGCGCAATCAAAAAGGTAAGTATCGATGTCGACTGCAACGAGGTTCTGGCCATGATCGGCCCGTCCGGCTGCGGCAAGTCAACCTTTCTGCGCTGTCTGAATCGCATGAACGATACCGTACTAAGCTGCCGCGTCGACGGTGAGATCACCCTGGACGACATGAACATCTATGGCCCGGGCGTCGATGTTGTGCCGCTGCGGGCACGAGTCGGCATGGTGTTTCAGAAGCCCAACCCGTTTCCAAAGTCGATCTACGACAATATCGCCTACGGACCCAAAATCCACGGTCTTACTTCAAATAAAAACGAACTGGACAGCATTGTCGAAACCTCACTGCGCAAGGCGGGCCTCTGGGAAGAGGTCAAGGACCGTCTCGGCGAACCGGGAACCGGCCTTTCCGGCGGCCAGCAGCAGCGGCTCTGCATCGCCAGAGCCATCGCCGTCAGTCCCGAAGTCATCCTGATGGACGAACCCTGTTCGGCGCTTGATCCGATCGCCACCGCAAAAATCGAGGAACTGATCGCCGAATTGAGGACCCAGTATTCGATCGTTATCGTCACCCACGCGATGCAGCAGGCGGCCCGCGTTTCCCAGCGAACCGCCTATTTTCACCTGGGCAGCCTGGTTGAAGTCGGCGAAACCGAACAGATCTTCACCAATCCGCGGCACCAGCTCACCGAGGACTACATCACCGGTCGTTTCGGTTAAGCCCTGCCCGCTCCCCGGCAGCTCCATTACCTCCTATCCGCTGCATTCCGCTGAATCGCAGCCTCGTCGAGGCTGGTTGAGAATTCTACCGTAGCCATTATAACCATCCAGATTTTTTCTGGAAATAGAACCTTAAATGAGCTAGGTTTAATTCTGGCTGATGGCGTTGATCACCCATAAGATTGACGTGATGTGCTGAATTCATATTCCAGGCTTTCTATTTCTGCCTCGTCATCACGCTGACGCGGCCACAAGGAGGAAATTCAACTGTAGGGAGGTTCGTATGATTACAAAATCACTGAAGCTCGTAGCATCGCTGTTTTTCGTCTTTGCTCTCTCAATCACCTTCACGCTCTCTGCTTTCGGCGCCGACTGTAACCGGGGAGATCTCGATCAGCAGTATTGTGACGAGGACGGCGACCTGGTAGCCGATACCCCGTCAAACCCCGACGACCTGCTTGACCCCCGGGTCCTCATCTTCTCCTACACGCCGGTTGAAGATCCCTCGGTCTATGAGAATGTATTCACCGAGTTCATGGAGTATCTCTCTGAAAAAACCGGTAAGCGGGTTCAGTGGTACGGGGCCGAATCCTACGCCGCCCAAGTCGAGGCGATGCGCTCCGGGCGCCTTCACGTTGCCGGAATTTCGACCGGACCGACGGTTTTCGGCGTAAACCTGGCCGGTTATGTGCCAATCGCTATCATGTGTAAAGGGGACGGAACCTTTGGATACAAGCTCCAGCTTATCACCCACAAAGATTCAGACATTACGGAAGTAAAGGATCTCAAGGGTAGAAAAGTTGCCCATGTAACTCCCTCTTCCAACTCCGGTAACCAGGCACCGCGTGCCCTTTTCAAAGACATGGGCGTGACCCCCGATGTCGACTACGAGGTCACCTATTCCGGTAAACATGACAATTCGATCATGGGTGTCGTCAACAAGGATTACGACGCAGCACCGATCGCTTCAAGCGTGCTCGACCGGATGGTAACCAAAGAGGTTGTCAACCGCGACGATATCAGGGTTATCTGGGAGTCCGACCCTTTTCCGACCACCTCCTACGGCTATGCCCACAACTTGAAGCCCGAGCTTCAGGAGAAGATCAGGGAAGCATTTTTGACCTTCGACTGGAGTGGTACCGCGCTGGCCGAGGAATTCGGCAAGCAGGCTGACCAGTTCTGCAAGATCACGTTCGAGAATCAGTGGAAACCGATCAGGATCATCCAGAAGGAAAACAAGACCGTCTATTCTCGTGACGCACTCAACGAGATGAAGGTTAAGTAATATAGACCAGCGACAACCAGGCTCGGAAGACCCCGGCTGAATTAATTTTGGCCGGGGTTCTGCCTGCGGCTGGTCGCTTCCGGCCGGCGTCCGGTTTGATGTTGTGAGTCGATCAACCCCTTTAGCAAGACGAGATCCGCTACATGTTTAAAATCGAGGGTCTTTCCAAAAAATACCCGGGCGGCGTCACCGCTATCAGAGACATCAATCTCACCATTGACACTCCTCAGGTCATCATGATTATCGGCTCATCCGGAGCCGGTAAATCAACCCTGATACGCTGTATCAACAGACTCATCGAGCCAACCACCGGCTCGGTCATACTGCATGATACCGAGGTTACGACGCTCGGTAAAAACGGCCTGAGAAAAGCCCGCCGGCGCATGGGTATGATCTTTCAGGAATACAATCTGGTCGATCGTCTGACGGTCATGGAAAATGTCCTCTCCGGCCGCCTCGGCTATGTCAGCTTCTGGCAGGCCTATCGGCGCAAATATCCAGCCGATGACATCAGCGCAGCTTATGAGCTGCTCGACCGGGTCGGTCTGACGGAAAACTGCAACTCGCGCGCCGATGAGCTTTCCGGCGGCCAGCGTCAACGGGTGGGCATCGCCCGGGCATTGATGCAGCGCCCTGATCTGCTGCTGGTCGATGAACCGACCGCGAGCCTCGACCCGAAAACATCGAGACAGATCATGCGCCTTATCGTCGAACTGGCCAGAGAACATGGCACTCCGGCCCTGATCAACATCCATGACGTGGCGCTGGCCCGTGCTTTTGCCGACCGCGTAGTAGGCCTTGCAGGCGGTACCGTCGCATTCGACGGATCTGCTGAAGAGGTAACGGACCAGGTACTCACCGACATCTACGGTGAAGAGGACTGGAGTTTGACTATCAAAGCTGATGACAACGGCCCTGATGACGATGATTCTTCAGATGAAGATGCCGCCCATTCTAACGTTCTCCGGGAATCCGCAGCCTGATGAGTTATCCAAGCAGATGGAATCCACCGACCTTCTTCTCCAGCCGCACGGTGCGCTATGCTGTTTCTGCAGCAGTGTTTGGTTATTTTGTCTTTTCCTATTTCAGCCTCGACGCAGACTGGAATCGCACGATGCAGGGTATTCCCCGGGCCGCGGACATCTTCCAGCGTATGATCCCGCCCGATTTCAGCCGCTGGAATCTTCTGATGCGCGGCGTTTTGGAGAGTGTCCAGATGGCCTTTGCGGCCAGCTTTTTCGGCATGCTGATTGCCATCCCGGTTGGCCTCTGCGCGGCCAACAACCTGGTACCCAAACCGGTTTACTATCTGGGCAGGGCTTTTTTAGGTATCAGCAGGACATTTCATGAGATTATCGTGGCGATTTTTTTCGTCAAGATCTTCGGATTTGGTCCGCTGGCCGGTGTTCTGACCCTGATCGTCGCCAGTTTCAGCTTTATCGGCAAGATGCTGGCCGAGGATATCGAGAACATGAAGCCGGGTAAGCTCGAAGCAGTCAAAGCCACCGGCGCCAGTTTTCCCAAGCTGCTGCTCTACGCCGTACAGCCCCAGGTTCTGCCGCGCTATATCGGCGTGTCGATATATCGCCTCGATGCCAATATCAGACACTCAACGGTCGTCGGTATCGTCGGCGCCGGCGGTATCGGCCAGACTCTGGCCGCCAGCTTTTCCCGGTATGACTACGGGTTCAGTCTGGCAATCCTGATGACGATTGTGTCACTGGTCTTCATTGGCGAGTTTTTCAGCAACTGGATCAGGGGGTATCTGCGATGAGCGGCAGCACCCGGGAACAGAAATATCCGCTGAGCTGGAACCGCTTCACGCCGCTGCAGACGCTGGCACGCCTTCTCGGTTACGGGGTTATCGTCTTTATCGCCGTCTGGTCTGTCTCCAACCTCGATATCCCCTGGTTCTATTTTCTCGACGCCCATATTCAGGCCGCCGACCTGCTCACCCGGATGGTACCGCCCTACTGGCCTTTTATGCTGGAGATCATCGACCCGCTGATCGAAACCCTGCATATTGCCACGCTGGGAACCGTATTCACCGTGTTTCTGGCCTTTCCGGTGGCCATCCTGGCGGCCAGGAATACGACGCTGAACCGTCTCACCTGGTTTATCGGCCGCCTGATTCTGGTTACCTCACGCTCGGTTAATACCGTGGTCTGGGGGCTGTTGTTCGTCGCTATATTCGGACCGGGACCGGTTGCCGGCATCTTCTCGGTCGCCGCCCGCTCCATCGGCTTTGTCGGCAAACTCATTGCCGAAGCGATAGAAGAAATCGACCGCGGTGCGGTCGAGGCCATCGAGGCTACCGGAGCATCGCGCCTGCAGATTCTGCTGATCGGTGTGTTGCCCCAGGTCATGCCGGTCATTCTGGGAACGATAATCTACCGTTGGGACATCAATATTCGCGAATCAACGGTGCTCGGATTTGTTGGAGCCGGCGGTATCGGCATCGTTTTATACTCATCGATCAACCTCTTCGCCTGGCATGAGGTTTCAGTAATACTGCTGTCGATTTTCGGAGTCGTCCTGGTCAGTGAATACCTTTCCATCAAGGTTCGCAGCCGTATCACCTGAGTTTCACATTGAAGGCTGCCTTGAATAGTTCCCGAGTTGGGATGGACGTTAAACGATGAAGCCTGCATCATGAGCAAAGCAGACGTCTCCTGAGGGGTCCTACCGGGAAAACTCGCGGCTGATCGACTGCCACTGCTCACCAACCTTGCTGCCGCTCTCGACAATGCGGCGAAGCATCTGGCGCTGTTCTTCATTCAACGCCTCCGAATCCGAGCCCAGCAGCAGTTCTGCATAGTTGATAACCGCATTGAGACCGTTGGTCGTTTCGTTGATTGTTTGGGAAAGCACCTCATGCTCAGGCGAACCGGCAGTCTCTGGTGAAACAGCACTGCGGCGATCAGCGAGCATCTGATTGACGGAATCAACCAGGACGACAATCTCACGACCCGCTTCGGAGGAACAGGCTAAGCGTATATTGTCCTTATTCTCTTCAGCTTCGATCTGAGCTGAAAGCGCCAGCAGCGGCTTCACACCGCGGTTGTAGAGAATGATCAGGATAAAGCCGGCGCAACTGATCAGGATGCCCATGGTGCCGATTACACTGAGCTGAAAGTTAATGACCGAGTCGCGAATATGAGCCGTGATGATCCGGTCCACCTTGAGCAGATTCTCGCCGATGCGCCGCATTTCTTTCTGCACTTCCAGGCTGGCTTCGGTTGCCCCCCCGCCGCTCTCGAGTTTACGAAGGTTGATCACCAGACCGCTCAGGTCGATGGAGTCGGCCATGGCCAGTTTATACTGAGCCGGAATCATCTGGTAGTCGTAGAGGCGTGTAACCTGGGAGTTGAGCTGCTCGATGTCGGGGATAACGGATTTGATTTCAGACGAGTCACCGCTGACCATCGATTCCGTTATCTGGTCGCGAATGGTGCTGAAGCCGAACAGCGTGCGTTCACTCAAACTGCTGATTTGATTGTATTGTGCATTGATTCTATACTGGCGGATTCCCAGAAAGATGACAAGAAGCAGGGATAAACCGATAATGACAAAACTGGTATAAAGCAGGGAGGTAATCGATCTGAACATGATGGTTATCAGGCCTGAACGTTTTCCGTCGTGCAGGCGTCGGCGGGTTCGCTATCCATCTGGAACTCATACTTCTTTTTCACCGAGCATGAATAGATGATATCGAACTCTTCCCCGTCCACGGTCTCGACCTGCATCAGGATATCGGCCAGAACCGACAGGAACAGCCGCTCGTTGGACAAAATGGCGACGGCTTCATTGTAGCTTTCATCGAGCAGGCTGCGGATTTCCCGGTCGACCTGGTTTTCAGTTTCATCGCTCATTGCCAGCCGCTGGCCTGATGAACCGAGAAAGCCGCCATCTTCATTCATGTATACCTGCGGCCCGAGCCCCTCGCTCATGCCCCATTTACAGACCATATTGGTGGCCAGTTCGGTGGCCTGCTGGATGTCGGACTGGCCACCGGTGCTCTTGATTCCGAAGACCAGCTCTTCAGCCGCCCGCCCTCCCATCAGCGTGGTGATACGATTTTTCAAATACTGCTTGGAATAGGCCTGCCGGTCATTGATCGGCAGCTGCTGGGTCTGCCCCAACGCCCTGCCGCGGGGAATGATAGTGATCTTGTGAATCGGGTCCGAGTCGGGCAGCATCTTGGCAACGATGGCGTGGCCGGCTTCATGAAACGCCAGGACGCGCTTGTCCCGCTCGGTGATGACCATGCCCTTGCGCTCGACACCCAGCAGAATACGGTCACGGGCAAGATCAAAATCATTCTGGTCGACCTCTTTCTTGCCCTGGCGCGCAGCCAGCAGGGCGGCTTCGTTAACCAGGCTGGCCAGTTCCGCTCCGGTGAACCCCGACGTCATCACGGCAATATCCTCAAGATCGACCTCACTGCTGATCCTCACCTTCCGGCAGTGTACCTCGAGAATCTTGCGCCGCCCCTTTATGTCTGGCGGAAGGATGGTGATCTGCCTGTCGAAGCGTCCCGAGCGCTTCAGAGCCGGATCGAGAATATCGGGCCGGTTGGTGGCCGCCATGACGACGATATTATCGGTCGGGCTGAAACCGTCTATCTCAACCAGCAGTGCGTTGAGCGTCTGGCCCCGTTCATCATTGCCATCCGAGGATGATGATTTTCTCGAGGCGCCGACCGCATCGATCTCGTCTATAAAGACGATGCAGGGCGCGTTTTTCTTGGCCTCGCTGAACAGGTCGCGAACCCTCTGAGCGCCGACACCGACAAACATCTCGACAAAATCAGAACCGCTGAAGCTGTAGAACGGTACACCGGCTTCACCGGCAATGGCTCTGGCCAGCAGAGTCTTGCCGGTTCCCGGCGGCCCCTGCAGCAACACACCTTTCGGGGTCGTTGCTCCGATTTCATTGTAGAGTTCGGGGTCTTTCAGGAAACCGACGATTTCCTTTAATTCTTCCTTTGCTTCGGGAATACCGGCAACATCATCGAACGTGACTTTCTGCGTCTCCGCTCCGGGAGAAATCAGTTTCTCATTGGCAAAAACCGAGGCCGGAGTCGCCGGCTTGATCCGCAGCGATAGCCAGGAAACGAGCAGCAGCGACACCGCGAAGACCAGACCGATACCGAAGAAGAGGATTGTCGGTATAATCTTTGCGATAGGAGACCCGAATCGAATCCGAGTGCCAGCTCGAAACCAGATACGCAGGTTCCTGTACCACGGTCATATAGCGATTGCCGTCCAGCGTCGTAACCTGAACCACATCGCCTTTGACTATCAATTCGGTGACGCTGCCCTGATCGATGGCATTGAGCAGATCGGAATAGTCTTTCTGCGGCAGTCTCGTTTCAAGGTGGTAGATCATACCGCCAAGAAAAAAGATGAAGCTGAAAATAAAAAAAATCAGCAGATTCCTGACCAGGATTGCCATGCGTTTATTACACTGCCTCTTGTCTCACTGTTGCACGTGTTGTGCTTTGGGTGAGTAATTCAAATGATTAATTTCTTTATACAATTATTTTGACAAATTTTAAAGTAATCACTTAAATATAGGATTTGCAAAAAGGCTGCAAAAAAAAAGGCCGGGGAATCAGAAGATTCCACGGCCTTCATAGATGTAATGGCGCTCAGGGACTACATGCCGCTCACCGCCCTAAACCAGTCCCCGACGAAGGCAAGCGGTCCGCCGCTGGCGGCCATACCGCCGACGACCAGAGCCACGCTCCAGAGTCCAACAACCACTGCGAATGCAGCAACGGTGAAAACTCCGACCTTGGATATCTCGGTAGCGGCGTCCCGGTTTGTGGCCGCCCCGGTCTCGACTTTTTGCTGTACTTTGGTCCGCTCACTCATGATCTTCTCCCTGCGCTTTATTATAATCCGAGAACTGCCCTGAACCAGTCTGAGACGAGGGCCCCCGGGCCGCCGCTGGCAACCATGCCGCTGACCAGAGCGACGGTGGCCCAGACGCCGATTGCCAGAGAGCTGAGCCCGACAACAACGATACCGACCTTATAAATCTGTTCATCGATTTTTCCAGTTGTTCCAACCTGAGTCCTGGTCTTTTGCAATGTCGTCGTTTTCACTGTCAGCCCCCATTCATTATTTGTTGTTTTCTGGTTTGCCTTGTTCTGTTGCATACCACAATGCATTACCTGTGCCACAATGTATACAGCGTAGACAAAAACGTGGCGGTACATCTATATATTCTTGTTTTTATTACTTTTACTCCTCTAAAATCATGGATGTCGCGGGAGATTGGTGCTCACGGACAGACAAAGGAGGAATCGACTCAAACTGTTGCGTACCTGTTGCGCGCAACAGTTCCGCAACAGTTTTGCAACACAGTGCGACAAACTGCTGACTTATTAGTTAACAGGAATATGCAGCCGCTTCATTTTCCGATACAGGGTAGAACGGTCGATGGACAATATTCTGGCGGCTTTCGATTTATTGCCGTTGGCCTGCCGGAGAGCGCTGAGAACAGCTGCTTTCTCATCGACAACAGGCAGGGTTGGCTTAAATGATGCCGCCCCCTCTTGCCGCTCGGTTAAAGATTGCCCAGCACTCTTCTCAAGTGGTGTCTGTTTTCGGTCCAGATCATCGGGAAGATGTTCAATCAGCAGATTCGGCCCGTCACAGAGAATACAGCCCCGCTCGATGACATGACGCAACTCCCTGACGTTGCCGGGCCAGGAGTAGCTGCGAAGCGTCTGCATGGCCCGATCGGAAACGGAGTGGATAAGGCGGCCATGTTTCTCACAAAAAAATATCAGAAAATGATTGATGAGCAGCGGCAGACAGGCACGCCGATCCCGCAGCGGCGGCAGGTTAATTTCGACGACCTTGAGACGGTAATACAGATCTTCTCTGAATTCACCGCTGCGTACCTTTTCTCTGAGATTGACGTTGGTAGCCGCGATTACCCGAACATCGACCTTAACCGGGTTGTCACTGCCAACCGGCGTAAAGGTCATTTCCTGTAGAAAGCGCAGCAGCCTGAGCTGCATCCTCGCGGTGATGTCGCCAATCTCATCAAGCAGCAGGGTTCCTTTGTCCGCCTGCAGAAGCCGGCCCGGCCGGTCCCTGTCCGCCCCGGTAAAGGCGCCTTTACGATGACCAAACAGTTCGCTTTCCAGCAGGTCCTCAGCCAGGGCCGCGCAGTCCACCTTGATCAGCGGCATCGAACTGCGGCCGCTTTCACTGTGCAGGGCTTCCGCGGCAAGCTCCTTGCCGGTGCCCGATTCTCCGGTGATAAGCACCGTCGTCTCGACCTGGCCAACGTTTTCAATCAGTCGATAGACCCGCTGCATCTCCGGACTGGCGCCGACGAAGCCGTGGAAATGGTTGCGGTCGCTCAGTTTTTCCTTGTCCCGGCTGACGGTAATGTCACGGGCCACGAGGACCGCGCCCTTGAGTGAATCGTCACCGGTTTCAAGAGGCGCGCCGTTGAGCAGGATCATTTTTACGGTTCCGTCGGGGCGGACACATTCGACCAGGTGCTCCCGGATGATTTCACCGCTGTCGATTACTTTTCTGGCATCTTTGAGACAGGCCTCTCCCAGTTCTCCGGGAATCTTTTCCAGCTGATCGGTAACCGTGATACCGAAAATTTCGAGCCATTTCTGTGCAGCCTGATTGAGTTTGACGATATTGAGATCGTGATCAATGGCAATGATCGCGTCTCGGACTGAGCTGAAAATCGCCTCGAGATAGTAATGGTAGCGCTCATTTTGACGGATCAATTCCAGTTTATCGAGCTCCAGGCGTCGGTATTTGAGTGCCTGGGATACGATTTTGAGCAGCTTCTCCTTGTTGACCGGTTTGGAGATATAGTCGAAAGCGCCGTACCGAACCGCCTCTGAGGCGGAGTCAAGGTTTGGAAAGCCGGTAATCATCACCACCGGACAATCGATCCCGGTCTCGCGGATATGACGGAGCAGGTCTGTGCCTTTATCGCCCTGAAGAACAATATCACTGATAATCAGGTCGAAGCTGAACCGATTGATCAGCTCGACCGCCTCTTGAAGTGTGGCCGCCACCGTGACCTGCTCGTACCCTTCACGGCGCAGAAACATCTCAAAGGTCAGGCGCAGGCTCTCCTCGTCATCGACGATCAGGATATGGTGCTCAGACATTGACATCTCCCGCTGAACTGGTGGATGCCGGAATCTCAAAGACGACATCGGTATACTTATTGAGAATGGAATCCACGCTCAATGTTCCCCCATGGTTCTGAATGATGCCGAAACTGATGCTCATGCCAAGACCAGTACCCTGCCCCTTCGGCTTGGAAGTAAAAAACGGCTCGAAGAGTTTGTCTAAAATACCCTGGGGTATACCGGTGCCCAGATCACGGATCGTCGTACGGATCAGTTTTATTTCTCCTTCACTGACTGTTTCACAGGTAAAAATGATCTTTTTATTCGGGGACGGGTTCTGGTAACGTTCATTCAATGCATATCTGCTGTTGTTGACCGCGTTAAATATAACCTGCTGAAGCTGCATGAAATTGCCGATGACCAGGCAGGCATCACAGGAAAAATCGGTCTGCACCCGGATACCCTCTTTTCTGAGCTGATGATCGACCAGCGACAGGCACTCGCTGATCACCTCACGGACATCGACCTCGCTCAGCTCATTCTCGTTTTCTCTGGCAAACGAGAGCAGGCTGTCGATAATCGTTGCAATCCGTTCACCCTCGTTGACGATTCGGATGGACAGTTCGGCTTGCGGCGAGTCTTTTTCAGCGTCATCGAGGAGCAGCTGGGCAAAATTAATGATACCGTTGATCGGATTGTTCACCTCGTGGGCGACCCCGGCTGCGAGTTCACCGATGGCGGCGAGCTGCGCCGTTCTTATCGATTCGACCTTGAGCGATTCTTCCTTGCTCAGTTTTCTGGCCTGCAGCATCACCGAATGAATCTCACCGCCTGCACCGATCAGCGGTGTTATCATCAAATGGTATTCACCGCCCAGTCCGGGCAGGCGGGTATCTTCACTTTTTGCCTTTCTGGTAAGCAGAAACTCTTCCAGCGGGCATTTGATATGGGGCCAGCGGCCGCCGTGGATTATCTGGCAGATACCTTTACCGAGAATCTGCCGGCGGCTCTTGCCGGCCGCTGCCAGCGCAGCCTGATTCACTTCGGTAATAACACCGTCCGGGGTTGCCAGCAGAACCGGGTCGGGAATCAAATGAAGCAAACCACTTCGGTCGTCGGCTCCTTCGGCCTTGTCGATCCTGTTGTTTTTCACATGCTGACCGTTTGCTGGATGGTTATGCAACAACTCAATTAAGCGTTGTTATTATTACCGTGTATAGTGACAAAATACAACGCTGTGGTAATTGCAAATTTCTATATTTAAGCTTACAATGAAATACATAGCTTGAGACCAATCACGGTTATCAATGAGTCTTTATTTTTAAACTGTTCATGGAATCAAACAATCACCTGAGAATAAAAAATCCGGACATCGGCTATATCACCATCGACCGGGACGGTTCAGTCCGCTCCTGCAACGAACAGGCAGCCTCCCTGCTCGGCACGACCCAGGAAAAACTTCTGGGCCAGACGATTAACGCCGCTGTTTCCGCCGACCCGCGTTTCGAGCCCCTGGCCCAGCGCCTGAAAAATAGGGAAACAGCGCTGCAGAACGAACAATTCGAGCTCCCCGAATTCCATGCAGGTAGAAAAGACAGCCTCACCGTTAGAATCGTCAGCTTTGTCAGTGGCAGCGGTGCTTACGAGGGTGCCTATATCGGCCTGATCGATCGCTCCGGCGTTGTCACCGCCCGTGCTCTGGCGCTCAACTCGATCGCCGAAGGCGTCTTTACCGTTGACGAGGAAATGAAAATTACCTCCTTCAACGAAGCTGCCGAGAAGATGACCGGCTGGAGTCAAGAAGAAGTACTCGGTAAGCCGTGTAAAACAGTTTTCAAATCAAATATCTGCGGCAATTCCTGTGCCTTGTCGACCGCGACTGCCAACAACTGCAATATTGCCGTCGACCGTGACGTCTATATCACCCGCAGGAACGGTTCGTCGTTTCCGGTTCGAATCAGTGCAACACCGCTAATCAATGAGGACAACCAGATCATCGGCGGAGTCGAGATATTTCGCGACATCAGTGAACTGGTTCAGAGCGACCTGATCATCAGCGCAGTCGCCGACGGAGTCGTTACCTTCGATGAAAAAGGTATTATCACCTCTTTCAACAGTGGTGCCCAGCAGATTACCGGCTGGTCCGAGGAAGAGGTGGTCGGCCGCTCCTGTGATGAAATGTTCTTTGGCGCCGACAGCGTGGTGGCCTGCCCGATCATGCAGACAAACCCTGAGGAGGAACCGTGCAACATCATCGACCAGGACGGCTACGTGGTCGATAAGGATGGTTTTAATATTCCTATTTCAGTGTCGATCACGCCGATGCTCGATGGCTCCCGCGAACCGATCGGCTGCGTACAGACCTTCAGAGACAATACCCAGGCCCTGCAGAACAAGCTGATCCTCGATTCGATCGCCGACGGGGTCTTCACGGTCGATCGAAACTGGCGGATCACCTCGTTCAACTTCGCCGCCGAGCTGATCACCGGCTGGGAACGCGAAGATGCGGTCGGCAGTTTCTGCAGCGACGTCTTCCACTCATCGATCTGCGGCAAGAATTGTGCGGTTGCCGAAGCGCTTTATACCGGTGCTCCGGTCACCAACCGATCGATTACGATCGTCGATGCCGACGGCAAGAAAAAACCGATCAGCATCAGTGCAGCTCCGCTGCTGGACCTGGTCGGCAACGTTATCGGCGGTGTCGAAACGTTCCGCGATCTCACCGTCGAGGAGACGCTGAGAAAACAGCTGATGCAGCGCTTCACCTTCGACGAGATCATCAGCAAAAGTCCGGCGATGCAGCGCTACTTTGAAATTTTGCCAGATATCGCCGCCAGCGACTCCACCGTTTTGATACTAGGGGAAAGCGGTACCGGTAAAGGCATCCTTGCGGAAGCCGTGGTCAACTCCTCGTCAAGACGCGACAAACCGTTCGTCTCAGTCAACTGCGGCGCTATTCCGGAAACCCTGCTCGAATCAGAGCTGTTCGGTTATCGCTCCGGCGCCTTCACCGATGCCCGCAAAGATCGTGAGGGCCGCTTCAGCGCCGCCGACGGCGGTACGATTTTTCTCGACGAGATCGGCGACATCCCCCACTCGCTGCAGGTGAAGCTCCTCAGAGTACTCGAGGAGCGTGTCTATGAACCGCTGGGCTCCAACGATTCGATCAAGGTCGATATCCGGGTGATCGCCGCCACAAATCGTGATTTGAAGGCTCTGGTGAATGAGGGCTTGTTCCGCGACGACCTGTACTACCGGCTCAACGTGGTCAATATCCTGTTGCCGCCGCTGCGCGACAGAAAGGAGGACATTCCGCTGCTCATCGAGCATTTCATCGACAAGTTCCGGGCGGAAAAACAAAAAGATATCAACGGCATCAGCGATTCGGTTTTGACCCGCCTGATGCACCATTCCTTTCCAGGCAACATCAGGGAGCTGGAAAACATTATCGAATATGCTTTTATACTGTGCCCCGGCGGTATGATTCAGGAGCACCATCTGCCCGACTCGTTCCAGGAGGAAGAAGATAACGTGGTCGCTGCAAATGAAGCGCGGACCAGCGGTATGAGCCTGGAGCAGATAGAAAAACAGTCGATTCTCAACGCTCTGCAGCGCAATAAATGGAAAAAAATGATCACCTGCCGTGAACTCGGGATCTCCAAGGATACGCTGCGCCGAAAAATTGAGCGCTATGAGTTTGAAAATCCTTTAGATATTTCCTGACGTTGCCTGAAGCCGACCGAACCAATCAGCAGATTAACGCTGCAAACATCCCTGACAAAGCCCGTCCACCCGCACCTCGATCCGCTGGATCTCCCCTGCAAAGGTCTTTTTCAGACTCTCCGTAGATATATCGAGGCTGCCCGGATTGAGGCAAACCATCCGGCCGCAGCTGGTACAGAAAAAATGTGGATGAGGCTGATGATGTTCATTCGGCGCCAGGCCGAAATGGGCAGCCCGCCCACCGGTACTGAGCCGCTCCACCAGTTTGTGGTTCACCAGCAGATCGAGAATCCGATAGACCGTAACCCGGTTGATCGAACGGCTTCGCTCAACGGTTCGGCAGATGTCGGCGGCACTGAGCGGATAACGGTTGTTGCCGATCACCTCTAAAACCCGAACCCGGTTTTTCGTCGGCTCGATCCCGGCGCTCTCAAGAAGCGCCTGATAATCACAATTGATACACATCAGCTGTTAAAAAAGTTCCTCCCGATGCGAACGCAGCATCAGCCGGCGCTTGCTCAAAACGATAAGTCGATCTATCAGCAGGGAGAGAAAAAATGCCAGCCCCGCCAGAAAAATAATGGCGGCGCCGGAAGTCAGATCAAAGCGATAGGATACCCAGAGCCCGCCGGAGGTAAACATCATCCCCAGTAAGCAGGAGAGCAGCATCATCTGAACCAGCGATTTGGTATATTTCTCAGCAATATAGGGTGGAATGGTCAGCAGCGCGATAACCAGAATCAAACCAACAACCTGCACCATCATGACGACCGTGATCGCGACGATTCCGATCAGCATGTAGTAGAGACGCCTGACCGGGACACCCCGAACAAGAGCGAACTCCTCGTCATAGGACATGACCAATAGATCATTGAAAAAATAGAAAACCAGTATGAGGATAACGGAGCCGGCGGCTACCATGATAATGAGATCGGTACGGGGAACACTGAGAATCGAACCGAACAGATAACTCATCAAATCGACGTTATACCCTGGCGTCAGGTCGATCAACAGGATCCCCACCGCCATGCCGACCGCCCACATGACGCCGATAATCGTGTCCGCCCGCTGCTTCGATCTGGTTGAAACGGCAGCCATGACCATGGCCGACAGAAACGAGAAGACAAAAGCGCCGGCCATGAATGGCAAACCCAGGAAAAACGCCAGGCCGATACCGCCGTAGGCACTGTGGGCGATGCCGCCGGACAGAAAAACGAGACGATTGATGACGATCAGGGAACCGATTACACCGCAGATGATGCTGGCGCAAAGTCCAGCCATCAGCGCGTTGCGCATGAACTCGAATTGCAGCGGTTCAAGCATCGACAACCCCGGTCTCCGCGTTCTGCTCCCGTAAGTCCGTGACCGTGGTGGTAACCGGACAGGCCTCATAGACCGAGCAGGCGTGGATGGCATCGAGCAGTTCTCCGGATGAAGCAAAACTCTGGTGGTAGTGCAGCCGCTTATTGACGCAGGCCACCGATTTGGCAAAGGCTGACACGGCAAGCAGATCGTGGCTTACCATGATGATGGTCAACTCTTTGTTCAACTCCTGGAGAAGATGATAGAAATCATTTTGCCCCTTGCTGTCTATCGAAGCGGTCGGTTCGTCAAGCACCAGCAGGTCCGGCTGGGTAACCAGAGCGCGGGCGATCAGCACGCGCTGACGCTGGCCGCCTGAAAGATCACTTATTTTTCTATGGGCGAATTCAGCTATACCCATCTTCTCAAGGGCCTCGAGACCATCGCTTCGATCCTTCGACGAACGATTTAGAAAACGCCTTTTTTGAGGAACATGCTTGCCCATGATGACCACATCGAGCGCTGTCGCCGGAAAACTCAGGTTATGATTGATCTGCTGGGGAACATAACCGATTTCAATCCCTTTGCGCCCCCCCTCTGAGCCGTCAGTTTCACCGTCCCGCGAGTTGGCTTCAACAAACCGATGATCAGTTTCACCAACGTTGTCTTTCCACCGCCGTTGGGACCGACAACAGCGACGAAATCTCCCTGATCGACGCTCAGGTCGACTCCGTGCAGCACCTCTTTGCCGCTGTAGGAAAAACAGAGGTCATGTACTTCGACAATCAACGTGCTCATCTTCTCTCAGCGTAGCGCCCTGCTCAGTTTATCTGCCACTTCGGTCATGTTCTCGAACCAGTTCTCGCTGAGCGGATCGATCAGAACCACTTCGGCCCCGATCTCCCGGGCAATGACCTCGGCGCTCTTGCGTGAAAACTGAGGTTGGGCAAAGATCACGGTGATCTGCTCTTCCCGGGCCTCTTCAATGAGGTGCTGGAGATGGGCTGGTTTGGGGCTCTTGCCCTCGATTTCCACCGGAATCTGGACGAGGCCGTAGCTCCGAGCGAAGTAACCCCAGGAGGGGTGAAAGACCATGAATTTCATCCCCTGTTTAGCTTCCAGAATCTGGCGTAAGCGGCCGTCGAGCGTATCGATCCGATCGACAAAACGGCTGAAATTTTCTTTATAGACGGAAGCATTGGCCGGATCCAGCTCGACGAGACTGTTCTTGATTGTTTCCGCCTGCTCCCTGACCAGTGGCGGGGCCAGCCAGATGTGCGGATCCAGACCGTCGTGCACTTCTTCATCATGGTCAGCATCGTTGTGAGCGGCTTCCCCATGATCGTGGTGATCATCTCCGCTCATTGCCACCCGCTCGATTCCCGACTCGGTATTGACGACCATCAGGTCGGGGTTGATGGTGGTGATCTTGTCGAGCCAGGCCTTTTCCATGGCTACCCCGATCGTAAAAAAGATCCGGGCTTGAGCCAGCTTTCGCATCTGGGAGGGCTTTGGCTCATAGGTATGAGGACTGGCTCCCGGGGGCACCATCACCTCGATGGTACACGTATCTTCACAAATTTGTTGCACGAAGAATTTCTGAGGAAGGATCGACACGAAGACGGCAGGTCCTGATGTTGCGGCAGGCGACATCGATGTGAAGACAAGCAAAAGCGTTACGGTAACTATTGTGGATATCGTTTTAATCATTTATTTTTTATCAATAATATTAAACAATTGTCAGCAATAATGAAGGATACCAGTTAAACTTGAGGTGCACCGTGCACTATAACGCAACATTGTTGCATTGTAATGCACATTTTTACTTCTCACAACGGCAGAGCTTATCGATATGCTTATTGCCCGCGGCTGCTGAAGATTTACGGTGAAAACGGTCTGTTACGCTTAAACCTTGCCGGCAGCTACTCCATATGCGGTCCGAGGATCATATCCTTATAACCCAATCCTGAAGGGATGCGCGGATAGAGCATCTCATCGACATCGGTAACGATCTCGAGAAACGACGGCCCCTCGGCTGCAACAAATTCCTCCAGCCCCTGTTTCAGCTCGTCACGGCTTTTTATCCGCCTGCTGAACGAAAAGGCCATATCCCGAGCCACCTCGGCAAAACTGATGTCGTTAATTTTCTTGGTGCCGACATGGGCGCCTCCATAGAGCAGGTCCTGGATATTCCTGACCATACAGTCGCCGTGATTGTTGAGCAGCAGAATTTTTACCGGCAGCTGATATTTACCGACCGTAAACAGTTCACCGAAGTTCATCAGCAGGCTGCCGTCACCGTCGATGGCGATGATGGTGTCATCAGGGTTGGCGTAGTGGGCTCCAATTGCAGTTGGTAAGGCAAAACCCATCGTCCCGTAGCCACCCGAGGTCAAAAACGTTTTGGGCTTCAGGGAAATGAGGTGCTGGGCGGCAAACATCTGGTGGTTGCCGACACCGGTGGTCACCTTGGTATCCTCGGTAAGCATGGTGGAAAGCAGCTCCATTACTTCCGCCTGCTGGATCTGGGCTGTCTGGCGATCGAAATTGAGCGGGTGATCTTTCTTCAGCTGGAAGGCGTATTCCTGCCAGGGGCCTATATCGAGTTCTATAGTATACTTTTCGGCATAGTTGAGCAGGTCGTCAAGGGCCGTTTCGGCCTTGCCGATAAAAGAGAACTTCGGGTTTCTCGAGAAGCGTACCTCCTGAACCTTTTCAGGATTGATATCGAAGTAGGCAATCTCGGCATCGAGCCCGGATTCTCCAACTTTCTGCTGGACCCGGTCATCCCAGCGGATACCGAAAGCGACGAAAAGATCCGTCTCCTGGATAGCCATATTGGCAGCCGGGACACCGAACATGCCGAGCATGCCCAGAGCCCAGTCGGCTTTCTCGTTGAGAATGCCTTTGCCCATCAGACTCCATATCGACGGAACCTTGTAACGCCGGTTAAAGGCGCGGATACGCTCGCTTGCCGGCGTTGTATTTAAACCGCCACCGATATAGAGCAGCGGCCGTTTGGCTTTCTGCAGAAGATCGAAGAACTGTTTACACTGATTCTCACCGAGGTGGCGCTCTTCATCATATTTATAGCGGAACCGCTCCACCTTGATGTCCTGATAGGAGCCTTCGTTTTTCTGAATATCAAATGGAAAATCGATGACTACCGGTCCCGGCTTACCCGACTTGGCGAGATAATAGGCATCCTTGACGACCTCCTCGACATTCTGCAGTTCCGTAACCAGGATAACTTTTTTGGCGGCATCCTTGAAAATACTGACAACGTCAATGGTCTGGAAAACATCGGTTCCCATCTGTCCCTGAGCGACCTGACCGGCAAAAACCAGCAGCGGAATCGAGTCGGCATTGGCATCTGCTACGGCGGTGAGGGTATTGGTAATCGCCGGCCCTGAAGTAACGACGGCGACGCCGACATCGCTGCTCGAACGCGAATACCCGCCGGCCGCAAATGCGCAGGACTGCTCGTTGGCCCCGACGACAATCTCGATGCCGACCTCTTCGATGGCGTGGAAGACAGGCAGGATGGTGGCTCCGGAAAAGCCGAACACCTTTTTTACCCCGAGGTCTAGAAAACTTTTTGCCAGTATTTGAGCATTGTTCATGAAAATTCTCCTGGTTCTTTATGAGCGTAAACAGCAGCAGGGCTGTATGCCAATCATCCTAATGATTCTTTGTGGATTTGGTAGCGTAATGTTTATGGGTATTGCGGACCTGCTCGGAGAAACTTCTCGATGCGGCGAACGGCCTCACTCATATTTTCGATGCTGTTGGTGTAGGCGAAGCGGACGTGCTGCTCCGGCTTATGGGCCCCGAAATCTTTGCCGGGTGTTATCGCAACTCCTTGTTTTTCCAAAAGGTCGTAAGCAAAAGAAAAGCTGTCCTCGGTCAGGCCCGAACTGTCCGCGTAGAGATAGAACGCACCTTCGGGTACGACGGGGATTTTAAAACCCAGCGACTTCAGGGCCGGGATCAGGAAATCTCTTCTTCTCTGGAATTCAACCCGGCGGTTCTCCAGTATTTCCATGCAGGCGGGGCTGAATGCCTCGAGCGCTGCATACTGGGAAATCGACGGGCAGGATAAAAACAGATTCTGGGCCAGCGTATCGAGGCTGTCGACATAGCGCTCGGGGGCCACGATCCAGCCCAGACGCCAGCCGGTCATGCCGAAGTATTTGGAAAAACTGTTGATGACGAATAGATCGTCGCTCAATTCAAGAGCGGAATACGGTTTTTTTCCATACATAAGCCCCTGATAAATTTCATCGACGATCAGTGCGCCGCCCCGTTCCCTCACCACGGAATGGATACCCGCCATCTCGTCACGCTCGATAACCGTGCCGGTCGGGTTGGATGGGGAAGCCACCATTACCGCCCTGGTTGCCGTATTCCAGTTGTCGATTATCCTCTCACTGTTGAGCTGATAGTTCGTATCGGCACCGACAGGCAGTCCGACAGGTTTACCTGAAACAAGTTCGACGAAATTCTTGTTGCACGGATAACCCGGATCGGTCATCAGCACTTCCTGGCCGGGGTCAATCAGCACACTGAGAACCAGTTGCAGAGCACCTGAAGAGCCGGGTGTAACGACGATTCTAGCGGGATCGATGTCAAGTCCGAACGACCGTTGATAGTGAGCACTGATGGCCTGCCGCAGTTGAGGAATACCGGTCGCCGCCGTATAGCCGGTACGGCCGTCATCCAGTGCTTTTTTACCACCATCGACAACCGGCTGCGGGGTGACAAAGTCGGGTTCACCGACTTCCATATGGACAATGGACCTGCCATTTGCTTCCAACTCCTTCGCCTTGGCCAGCAGATCCATGACGTAAAACGGTACGATCCGCTCCATCCGTGCGGCAATTTTGGTATCTGTCATTCTTTTCAATCGTCCTGCAGAAGTTTTGAAAATCAGGAATTTCGGTGTGACTCGTCCAACTCCTTGAGCAGCGCCAGCACACCTGAACGAGTCAGTTTTTTGATGCCCAGCGGTTTGAGCAGCTCGATCATGGCGTTGATTTTCCCTTCGTTGCCCGTCACTTCGACGATATAGGACTCAGTGCCCGCATTAACCACCCTGCCGTCAAATATCTCCACCACCTGAAGCAGTTCGGTTCTGTTCTCAGGGGTGATAGCAACACTTATCAGTGCCATCTCACGTTTGACCGCCTTCTCTTCAACAGTCATATCCTTGAGCTTTATCACATCGATAAGTCGTTCAAGCTGTTTCTGGATTTCAATATACTGATCCGGCGTCGCCTTGGTTTTAATCGTAATCCTCGAAACACCGGGGTCATGGGTCGGAGCGCCGCAGATGCTCTCCATATTGTAACCGCGGCCGGAAAACAGACCGGTCACCCGGGAGGTGACACCGGGCTTGTTTGCCACCAGCATCGTCAGCACATAGAATTGCTCTTCCATCAATTTCTCCATCTGTACAGGTTCAGAACCCTTTTCAGTCGTCGCCGCCGTAGCCGGAGCATTCTGGAGGCTTGGTGTTTGTGGCGTGGCAGAAACCGGGCGACAGGTGCAATCTACCCGTAAACATTGGCTGATGCCAATAAAATTTCTGCTGAATTTTGGAAGACAGGTGTGCGGAAATACTATCCTTGAGTCACTACTGGACATCAGCTCGCCGGGTTGCATGCCGACAAGGACGAAAACCTGGGGAAAACTTAACTGGAAGAGCTTTTTTTACCGTTTTTGACGGCTCCATTCTGACGCCGGGCGGAGTCAGCCTGCTTGGCACGTTTTTCGGCGTCGGCATCACCGGCCAGCCGCAGCGTCCTGGGCACGGCAACATCAACACTTGCCGTGCATGACTCACAGACCTCTTTCGGACAGTCGGTAATTTCCCAGCAGGGAGCATAGCGCAGCAGTTTTTTTATGCCGGGAATCGAAATTCCCTCATCATGGATCATTTTCCTGATGCAGCCGATCCAGGTGATATCGTTGGGTGAGAAAAAACGCCGGTTACCTTTGCGGGCCGGCTTTACCAGGCCTTCATCCTCATAGATCCGCAAGGTTCTCGGATGAACGCCCAGGAGCTGGGCGGCCACACCAATAGAGTAGACCGGGGTTTCCGGCGTAATCGGCTGTACTTCGACTTTCTTTTTGGGTCCCATGTTCCATCCTCCTCGGAGGCGACAGGAAATAAGCGACCGGCCGGCATCAGCTGCAGGGCTGCGCCTGCCGGTCGCCCAGTTCAGCCGAACAGCTTTAATGATCTTCGGTGACGTGTCCTCGGAAGAGCCGCTCTGCGGCCAGAAAAAGGAATCCGCAGAAAGCAAAACCACCAATCGTTATCATCCATTCATGCAGGGTCGGCGCATAGGTAAAGAGTTCGGGATAATCCACCAGGCCGAGACCGTGGTAATGCGGTACCAGCTGGCCGACGATAACCAGGTCGTAGCGCATGAAGAAGATACCAATCATGCCAGCGACCGAGGCCAGGAACAGGACCCGCATATTGCTGCCTTTTACCGCCATGATCAGGACGAACGGGATGATCATGCCCAGCGCCACTTCGCCAACCCAGAAATTGACCGCGTACGGACCGCTCAGCAGGGCCTGGATGGCCTCATACTTGCCAGGAGGTTTACCGGTAATGCCGGTGATCATTTTCCAGCTGGTGAAAAAAAGGATGATCGCCATCATCAGGGCTCCCATCTTGGCAACACTGGTAAGCGACTTTTTCATGTCTTCGCTCATTTCCCAGCCGTTGGCCCGATAAGCCAGGTAGGTGAAAAATATGATCGCCACACAGCCGGACATGGCTGCCGAGGTGATGAAGTAGATCGGCATATAGGGGCCATGCCAGAACTCGCGGGCGCCCAGCAGGCCGAAAACCGCTCCAAGGTTGGAGTGCGCCACCACACCGGTGAGCAGGCCGGCGAGGCCGAACATGGTGGCAATCTTGTGCGAATCTTTCTGAAGCATGACGAACTCGATCATCATGAAAAAGAGATAGGCGCCATAAAGTGTACCCATCCACCAGATATTGGAAGTCGGGTTCGCACCAATCACATTACCAACCGGCATGCGCCAGGAGTTTTCGATCTCGAAGGCAATAACCAGAAAGCCGGCGACGATGGTGGCAATTGACAGAAAAACCGCCCGTTTGGCGATCGGATTAAAATCTTTGAAACCGAACACGTGACCGACCGAGGAAACGATACACAAACCGGTCGACGTGACGACGAAAAAAACGTAGGCGGCAATCAAAACCCCCCACGGAACCTCACGACTGACGCCGAACGTATGTTCGTGGCCGGCAATGATCGAATGAATCCCAAACGTCACCCCGACCAGAGTCAGCAATCCACATAACATAAGCGCCGTCGTGTATTTCCACGAGGCAGTCGACTCCAGGCCCCCTTCCTGCGGCAATACGCCGGCCAAGAAATTGTTCATCACACGCTCCTTATATTCAGGTTGATGTTAGTAATATCTTTAAAAGGTTCTGGTATTTACCCGTTCTTCACGATTCTTCAAACGAGGCTTGACTTTGAGGTCATACAGGGTATGAAGCGCTGCACCACCGATCCAGAAAGCTAAAAACAAAATTCCATCCATGACAGCTCCTCTCTCTTCGATAATGACCGATCGTTCCGGTCGAAGCTCGACGGAGAACAGGATTTTCTCCACCGATATCTTACAGATTTAAGGAAATGGTACAAATGGAAATATATGTTGTCAAGTTATTTACCTGCTAAACAATACACTAAACTTGACACAATGTAGTAGATATTTTATTTATTTACTATAATTACATAGTGTTAAATGAATTGATAAAATACTATTTTTTAAAAATAAATGGAAGCATTATTTTCCCGATCTGAAAAATTTAGCAGAATAGGCGCATTATGCGCCCATAGCCATTATCTGATACTCGAAAAAGTCTCTGCTGAGCATAAAAAAACCCCCGGTCGAGTATTCGACCGGGGGCTTGGGAAAGATTTTCAGGATTGTTTTTTAAAAGGCCACGACCTTTTTCTTGCGCTGAGGCCGTGCCAGCGGCGTTATCTTTTTGATTTTACTGGGTACCAGCGTGTTTGAGAAAAAAGCGCTGCAGCGCTGCCGCTTTTCGAACGGACAGTCAATGATGTTCCAGCATGGGGTGTAGGCCAGTAATTTTTTCACCGCATTAACGCTGATTCCATGCTCATGGATCATCTCTCTCAGACATTCGATCCATTTAATGTCATGCATCGAATAGTAGCGCCATTTGCCGCGGCGCATTGGCTGGACCAGACCGCTGTCCTCATAGTTTCTCAGCGTACGCTGATGAACACCCAGGACCTTTGCCGCCATACCGATAGTGAAGATTGCTTCATCTTGTGCGATCATAGGATCCTCCTCACTGCTCTTAACTGGTCGTTGCAACGGATTAAGAATCATGGTTATGCCCGAAACGGTCCCCCAGGAAATACTCTCCGACCAGAAAGCAAACACCCAGAACTCCGATACCGCTCAAGACGATGGCCAGTTCCGGCGCGGTCGGTGCATAGTGGTTGTACCTCGGTGCTCCTTCGAATTCAGAGAAGATCGGAATAAGCTGACCGGCAAGCACCAGATTCAAGCGGGCAAAGAACTGACCAACCAGGACCATCAGAGCGGCCAGCGACAATGCCTCGATCGATTTCAGCCGGGTCATCAGCAGCAGAGCAAACGGCAATGCCAGTCCGATACCGATTTCAAAGACCCAGAACGATGTCGACAGCGGCCCCTGGGTCAGAAGACTCGCCGCAGCTCCGAGCTCTTCTGCTCCGACAAAAGCGTTTGCAAATTTCCAGCCGGTAGCGATACCGATCATGAAAATAAGCAGCAGCATGACTTTTCCAGCGGTCTGCAGGGCAGAGAAATCTTCACTGTCCACGTCTTGCCCGCGCAGCGCATAGGCCCCGTGTGTAAAGAGAACGATTGCCGCTGCGCCTGACAGAAAAGCAGAAGCCAGGAAGAAGATCGGCAGTTGAGAACCATACCAAAACGGTCGTGCGTTGAGTGAAGCGAAGACCGAGCCCAGGTTAGAATTGGCGAACAACTCAGTTACCGCTGCACAGACACCAAGAATAACCGCCAGTTTGAAGCGCCTGGAAACGATCAGGAAGATTTCGACGATCATAAAGCCCACCGCTATGCCGTAGAGCGTTCCCATCCACCAGATATTGGAAGTCGGGTTTGGATAGAGGATGACGCCAAGGGGCATACGCCAGACATTCTCGAGTTCAAGACCGATGACCAGAAAAGCCCCGAGAATTGCCGCAATAGAGAGCCAGACCATGCGATTGGCCAGCGGCGCCAGATTGTTGCCGCCGAACAAGTGACTGAGTGCGGCGAGACCGCATAGGCCCGTGGAGATAATCGCCAGGTAGGCATAGGTGGAAATCGCGATTCCCCAGGGCACCTCGCGGGTGACGCCAAGAGACTGATGATGCCCGACAAACAATGCATAGATACCAGCCGAGATACCGATGGCGATCAGGGCCAGCATCGACCATAGAAGCAGATTGAATTGCGGTTTCCGAAAAGTCTTCTGTTCAAAAACAGCAGTTTGTGTCTGGTATGACATGGTTCCTCCTTACAAAATAGTTTTACAATTAGTTATTTGCCGGCGGGATCAGGCTCGCAGAGAGGCTGATCACTCAGTTTCCCAAAAAAGATGTAGCCGAGAACGATCGGGGCCGAAAACGGTCCCAGGGCCATAAACAGAATGAGACAGAGCAAAAACCAGAAACCTTCGCTTATCTTCTCGAGCCAGGCTGCAAAAGAACCGGCCCCGATGACCGATCGTTGTGTTTGTGTGTGAACGTAAGCTGCCATGTCGTCCTCCCGGGTAAATTTGAGCGTTTCTTACCCTCCTCTACGCAAGCTGCATGCCAACCGTTTCATGGTCTTCAACAAAAAACTTAAATATTTTCTATGTTACTGTTTTATATATATTTTTAGTTATTATTGCCGAATTTTTAAGAACCTAAATATGGTTGATTTTCCAATAAATATTGACTCGGAGGACGCATTGTGCGTCTCTCGCCACTAGCGACAAGGCGCACAATTCGCCTCCCCGGGCTAATTCTTAAAATCAATTATATTTCGTATACTTAAGAGACTTTTGCGGGAACGACGGAAATATCCCTGACACAATGAAGAATCATCCGTTTTTTCGACGATCCTATTTAATATATTTATTACGGGACTTTAGAGGTGAAACGATAAAATGGGCGCAATCTGCTTCCTTGTGCGCTCTATATCATCTTTCTGGAAAGCAGATTGGATTGGATCAAAAAAAGGAGCACCCGGCCGGACGGCCGAATGCTCCTTTGTATTGAGCAGGGGGTAAGAATCAGTGGCCGGAACCGTGGGTCTCCTGGGTCCCGGATGCTCCTCTGAGGCGATTGTAGCCGCTGACACCTATATGGCACGCAGTACAACGGGTATCGTAAGCGAAGGCGGTGGAACCATCATGGCAGGCGCCGCAGTAATTGCCCTCGTCCATCGACTCATGATTGAAGTCATCATTTTCCTGGGCGGCCCCGGCTTCCATGAGAAAAAAGTCGTTGTGGCAGGACTCACAATCCATACCCATATCCTCACCATGGTTGTCATGGGAGAAGAGAACTGCTTTCAATGGTTTGGTCCAGACAATCGGTTCCTCCGGTGAGAGATGGCAGGAACCGCAATACGCTTCAGTAGAGAAGGCCATGCTGTCATCGTGACAGGCACCGCAGTAGTTGCCTTGGTCCATGGAGGCGTGGTTGAAGTCATCCATCTCTTCGGCGGCGCCGGCTTCCATCTCGAACAGTTCGTCATGACAGTCGTCACAGGAAAGATCAGCGGCAAGGGTATGCTCCTTGTGGCTGAAAGCGACCGATCTCAGCGGTTTGGTCCAGATAATAGGTGCTTCCGGACCATAGGTATCTTCATCGTAAGGCTCTTCTTCCTGGGCCGGCTGATTCGATGCGAACATGACCACTCCGCTCAACAGCAACAGGCACATCAGGCTCAGCATCATTACTATTGTCTTCATCTAAATCTCCAGGTACGTGAATATTGGTGCTGCGAGGTGTATTTTCCCCTGCTTCTCAGCGCGGGGAACTCAGCTACGCATTGGTATAAAAAATATTGGGTGCGGCACCGGCTGCAGGTCTGAGCACCCAGACAATTGTTCCCGGCTGATGAACCAGCCTGTAAACCCGGCTTTTCGGGTCGCTGATATCACCGAAGATCCTGACATCGGCGGGGCAAGCCTGCTGACAGGCGGTGGTCTTCTTGCCTTGGGCAAGACGGGTATCGAGGCAGAAGTTGCATTTATCGACAGCCCTGGTCTCCTCGTCGAAATAACGGGCGTTATAAGGACAGGCCGCCATGCACGTTTTACAGCCGATACAGCGGCTCGGCTTCATAACCACGATACCGGTTTCCTTATCCTTCCAGGTTGCGGTGGTCGGACAGACCCGGACACAGGGCGGGCGGTTACACTGGTTGCACAAAACCGGCATGAAGATCGTCTCCTGCCCGCCGTCAACAATAGGACGGCGGCGCTCGAGTATCTTGGTGCGGAAACCATACTCGGGTACATTGTTCGTTTCCACACAGGCTTCCATGCAAAGTTCACAGCCGATACAGAGATGCTCCCTGATCACCATCGCGTAGTGCGGACTGTAGGGGAATTCACCCGGCATCGGTACAACCCCTTTGGCAAACACATTGGTTGCAGAGGTCAGCGACAGGACTTTACCGCCCAGATATACACCGGTAACGGCAAGACCGAACTTTAATAAATTGCGCCGCTCGGCCGACGGCAGTGAATCGGGACTCTCGGGTTTCGTTTTCTCAATTTCAGAAATTTTCATGGCAAACTCTCAAACGAATTATGAATAACAACACCAGCGATCAGCGGCTGGGATCTACTCTTTCAAATGCTGGACAAATTACTCGAAAAAAACACAATGGGGAAGTACCACAGATGTCCATTCTCCCGGATATATGGGCTTTTCAGCCAATTAATAGATTAATTAAATTGTATAGCTCTGAAACTATCCGGGACAAAGACTGCTGTCAATATATTTGTCTGTATCACTCAGGCGGGCTATCCCGTTCAGCCTTTGATAAGCGCAACTTGATTAACCATGCAGCAAACGGTGGCGGACATGTGTGGAACAAGATATAATCACTGCCTGCAGCACCGTTGCGTCCGGCTTTTACCGTGTCCGTTATCATGGGAAATCTCATAACCCGGAACTCTTTTCATGAAACAGGATGAAACAGGTCCGCGGACGATTTTTGGGGTCCGCATCAAAACAATCGTTATTCTTCTCGTCTTTTCAGGGTTGCTGCTGATTGCGGTCAACCGCACGGAGATCGAGTCCTTATTACAGAAGACCGGTATCGGCAAAAGCCTGGAGTTATCCTCCACAGGCGATTCGATCGCTCCGCAGAACCAGGGAAATGATATCGTTGTTGATCAGAAAATGCTCGAAGAGGCAATGAGGGAAGTTCAGGTAGAGCGGCTCAGTCGACTCGAGTCCGGAAGCGCGGAAACAGTGACCGACCGCTTTTTCTATATTGTCGAGCTGCACGGCGGCAGCGATCTGGAAGGCATCGACCTGGTTATCGAACCGGATTACGTAACAATTGTCTCAAGGGGTGGTACGGAGACAACCGTCGAGCGGACAATGGTCAAGGAAATCAAGCGCTTCAAACTGCCGCCTTCTCAGGACAACTGATGTGTACGAAATAAGGCGATACTTTATAAAGCACCAGAAAAACCTCAATTCACCATGCAAAACTCTTTTACCTTCTTTATTAGCCGCTGCTTGTTCCTGATGCTTCTTCTGCCCCACCTGTCAGGCTGCGGAGTTCTGATTCTTGGCGGGGCCGCCGCCGGAACCGTCGGTTATGTCAGCGGCGACCTCGAAGCGGCCGTCGAAGGAACGTTTCACCAGGTTGTCAAAGCAACCGACCGGGCCATCGCAGAGCACGATTTCAGCGTGCTGTCAAAAGATAATACCAGCGACGCCGTGACCTACATTCTAAAGACACCCCAGAACGACAAGGTCGAGCTGAAAATCACCTATGGTGCCAGAAATCTGACCAATGTAACGATCAGGGTCGGTGTTTTTGGCGACGAACCCCTTTCCAGACGAATCCTCAACGAAATAGAGTCCCGGCTCTGATGAAAGCGGCTGAGGACTGTCTTTTTTCCGTCAGCCATAGCCATGATTGAGCGGGCCAGATGGCTGCCGGTCATCAGTCTCATACTGGCAATGATCCTCTGGGCCAGTTCTTTTGTTGCCCTGAAAATTGCTTTTCAAGGGTATCATCCGATGATCGTTATCCTCGGCAGAATGGTTATCGGCAGCCTCTGTTTCCTGGCATTTTTCCGGCAATTAAAAGGCATTCATCTGCATCGTGGCGATCTGAAGCTCCTGCTCTTCATGGCGCTCTGTGAACCCTGTCTCTATTTTATCTTTGAAGCCAGAGCCCTGCAACTGACAACCGCCTCTCAGGCCGGTCTGATCACTTCGATGCTGCCCCTGATGGTGGCTCTGGGGGCCACCGTCTTTCTCAAGGAACAGGTCGCCCGCAAAACGCTGATCGGTTTTGCTGTTGCGATAATCGGTGCCGGCTGGCTGAGCCTCGCCGGTGAAGAGTCAGCCTCGGCGCCCAATCCGCTGCTGGGCAATTTCCTGGAATTTATGGCGATGGTGGCGGCAACCGGCTATACCCTGCTCGTCAAGCACCTCAGCGCCCGCTACAGTCCGGTATTCCTGACCGCTTTTCAGTCAGTGGTCGGCGCTCTGTTTTTTTCTCTGTTCCTGCTCCACCCAGAGATTTCACTGCCGTCTGAACTTTACCCGGTGCCGGCGCTTGCCGTTGTTTACCTGGGCAGTTTCGTCACCCTCGGCGCCTACCTGTCGTATAATTACGGCATAAGTAAGATTCCGGCCAGCCAGGCTTCGGCTTTCGTCAACCTGATACCGGTGTTTTCGGTATTTCTGGGATTTCTGATACTCGGCGAGCGTTTCAGTATCTATCAGTATGCGGCTTCGCTGCTGGTGCTCAGCGGTGTGTTCATCAGTCAGCGACGGGTTAAGCCACTCTGATATCTTTAAAACTTATGGATGCCTTGCAAAATGAGGTTTTTTGCTCAAAATCAAGGCGTACGAGAAAATTTTTCAAAGGTAGCCTAATAATACTCATCCTGCCGCCATTCAGTAATCGATACCGGGCTGCGGCTCGATATCCTTGCGGTAGGCGTGTTTGATTTCCTCCACCCTGCTGGCCGTATCGGCGCGTTCGATCACCTCTTCATGAGCGTCGCGACCGGTCATCACCAGGTGCAGCAGCGGCGGCTTCTTGTCCAGGATGGCCAGGACCTGGTCGAGATCGACCAGCTTGAGCTGCAGGGCGTTGTTTATTTCATCGAGGATGACGATATCGTAATCTCCGGAGAGCATCTTCCGATCAACAAGTTTCAAGGCCTCCTGGGCATTTTTTCGGTGCTCGGAGTGGGGGTAAGGGTTTCCCTGAATACCGCAGAATCCTTTCCCGGTGGAATGAAAATCGACCTGATCGCCCAGCCGCTTGACCCCGTCCCATTCCCCTGAATAGAGATCACCCTTCATGAACTGGATAACACAGACGCTGAGGCCGTGCCCGACCGCACGCAGGACCATGCCCATGGCACTGGTGGTCTTACCTTTTCCATTTCCGGTTAAAACAACCACCAGGCCATGTTTTTTCTCGGGTTCGAGTTTTGTTATTTCCATGATGATAATTTCGTCCCAGTAAGCTGAGCGGTTATGGTCTGACTATTTTTTCTTTTTCTGCTTCTTGGCTTTCTTACCCTCTTTCGCTTTGCCTGTTTTCGCTGTTTTTTCCTTTTTTTTGCCTTTCTTGGCTTTTGCTCCGTCGGATTTTTTCTTTCCGCCCTTTTTCTTGTCTTTGTCTTTCTTCTTTTCTTCAGATTCGACTTTTTTCGATTTCTTCTCAGTTTTCTTCGTTTTTTCGTCTGCCATCTTCTCTCCTTTGTGCTCTGAGCGCAATTGCTCTTCGATCTTCTCGATCATCTCTTCAGGAAAAACCGTTAACCGGGCGTGCCTGAACCGGCCGAGCCAGAAGCGTACCTGGGTCTCCCTGAGACCCGATACTCCGGCTGCCTGCTCCAGGTTTGAACCGGCATCGGCAGCAAGGATCGCCTGGGCCCGCTGACTGAACGGCGCCTCACCCAGAGCAATCTTTTCCAGAATTGACGATTCCTCTTCGCTGACAAACAGCTCGATACTTCTCTCCTCTTCCATGGCGTGTTCTCTCCTCATCAATAAAATTTAGTCTCGATACAACTATTACATCACTATGGGATCGATGCAGGAATTGTAAAGTTGAGCCTTAAACACTTCATGGTAGCCTTCAGAGTGGCTTGAGCTCACCGACGCCAGAAGCTGTTTTCTACGAACTCATAGAGTTTAAGGTCATATTGGACCAGCGGCAGCACTATCTCCCGGACACCTGAATCAGCAAGATCGAAAAGCCGATATTGCTTTGATTTGTTTGCTTGAATCGTCTGCTTATCAGCCGCAACACCAATAAAAGCGCAGAAATGCTCTCTGAAACGATCATAGGATTCGGTGAGCCCGACGGATGTAAATTTCATGACATTTTCACAAGCCTGCTCCAGGTCATCCCTGCTCACCCTGGCCGGCCGGTGACTCAGAAAATAGCGGGTCTGCATATTGTCGAAAAAATCTAGCTGATAGGCTTTAAGCTCATTAACAAAACGTCGAATCTCGACATGATCGCCAAAATCGATACGGTTGAGCTCCGAGCTGAGGACTTTGACGCTCTCATTGTGCTGATAGGTATAGTGATGCTCGAGCAGGCTGCCCGGATCGACGCCGCGCACATAGTTCAGGTGCGAGTGCAGGTGGGAGTAAGGCTCGCGGATAATGGAAAAATACTTATATCCGTTCGGCTTAATAAGTTCGCTTAATTGATACAGAGGCAGATGGCCGGAAAGGTAATTCGCCCGCCGGGCAGCCCGGCTGCGCTCATCTATGCCAAGCCGCTCGATATGGGTCAGGAATCGTTCTGCGCTGAAGCAGGTTCTGGCAAAGGCGTTAAACGAGCTGCCCGCCGTTTTAGGAATATGCATGAACCAGACGGGAGCTGACAGCTTTGGACGCCGAATCTCGATGGCTGCACAGTCGATACTCACCAACGGTGCCGCAGATGCATCAACAAAGAGCTGAAGACGCTGGTGATTGCGGGGGTCAAAATCAGCCCCAAAATTGAAATCGAAGCCGCAGACGCCGCTGGGATGCACCTTTTTCTCGACCAGGTCGGGACGGTACCTGTCACTGGTGCAGCGGCCGAGCACGGTTTCATCAGCTGCGATGGTTATCGACACCGGCCGGTTTTTGAAAAGACGGTTGAAACACCAGCCCGAAATGAACCGGCCGTTCAACCGGTCCACCGACCAGCGGTAGAGCTTTTCAGCAATCATGTTGTGCTCTGGTTTGAAGAGCAGGCCGGCTCTTATGGTTTACATTGCCGAATAGCGCAGGCAGCAGAACCCGGACCTACAGCACTTTGTACTGCTTCTTCATCTCCTCGTAGACGAGCGTTGAGACCTGACGGATTACGTTGCCTCTGGTGAGCATCCAGTTACCATAATCACTGGCTCTGGTATCACGTTCGATGACGCCGACCAGGGCATAGGGGTAGCGTTTACCCTGCCGGTCCCGAAGCACCAGTATCCCCATATCGCCGCACAGCCGAGCAGTCGAGCCGGTTTTGTTGTAGACCAGGGTGCCGCGCGGAATCGGGGTTCCGTTATAGAGACGGTCCCGGCCCGGCAGTGACATCAGGCGCCTGATTTCCTTGCCGTTCGGCAGCCGGTCGCTCCATAGCGCCTGAAGAAAGCGGATATAATCGGACGGCAGCGCACTGTTTTTATAGGTCCTGCCGCCGGCAGGGATATATTCGACAATCCTGGTGTTTTTAAAAATCCAGCTGTAATGCTGGCGCAGTATCCGGTCGCACTCGGCCGGCCCGCCGACCGTTTTCATTATCCAGTTGGTTGCCGTGTTGTTGGAACGCTGGATCATCAACTCCATGTTCCGTCGGCTCTTGGGGCCATAGATCAATGAACCATCCCTGACCTTGTGAAAGAATGCCAGCGCCAGAAACGGCTTGATCATCGAGGCGGCCTGGAACAGCTGATCGGCATTGATATCGACGATACTCTTTCCGCTGGTCAGATCATAGACCATCCAGCCGGTTTTCTCCTCGCTGCTCAGCGCGCCCTTCTGGCGCAGTTCCTTGATGAACTGCTCGACGACGTTCTCGAAATTTCCTCCGGAGCGCGCCAGAGAAATCTCACGGGGCTCGGAAACCGCCTCAATTCTGTCCTTCGATGCACTTTCAGATGCAGACGGCCGAACCTTGGAGACGGACTTAACCACCGTATGGATTGACTCTGAAGGAGCTGGAGTCTCAGCAACAGCGGGTTTGCTCTTTTCCGGCTCCGGATTGCTTTCTGTCGGGGTCTGCTCATCATCGAGATGGGATGATTCACCAAAGACCACCGGATTATTATTTTCGACAATGATCGTCGTCGAAATTTTTCGCCGCTTCAGCATTTTGGCATGGTTTTTCGCCACCTTGTAGGTAGATGAACGATCGCCCCGGCGCCGGTAGATAAGGGTATAATTGTTTTTATCGGTCTGCTCGATAAAGAGGTTTTTTCCGACCTCATCGCCAAGATAGTTGTAGACCCGAGCATAGCGCTTCTTCATGTCCTCGAGGTTGGGACCCAGGCCGTAGCTGACATTGTAGAGCTGATAGTAGCCGTTGTCTTCCACTGCAAAACATTCGTCCAGACCGTCACGGCGCAGCATCTCTCCGTGTTCGACCATCAGCTTGGCTGAGCTCAGTGCGGTACCGTTAAAATCGTAGACGATACCGTAGCCGCCCGTTTTTCGGCCGACAATAAGCAGATGAGGAGCCGCTTTCGGCCCCAGTGTCTCTTCGAGCTGGTTCTGGTAATCGAGAACGCGTTCCAGATCGTCGTCCCAGATATAGGCGATGTCGTACTCACCTGATTTAGAAAAAACCAGAGAAGGGAACAGAAACAAGAACGGCAGCAAAATTGTTAAAAAAAATCTTTTAGAGCGTAACATACTGTAATAACATTAGTATTATTCATTTTCGGTGTGCAGCTCGACAAGTATACCAGAACAGCACCGCTATCTCTGCTAAAAAATGTAATTATTTCGACTCATTTACCGGTAATTTCAGTCCTTGTCCAGGAAGCTGCGGTCTGGTATTAATAACGGCATCATGTTTAAAAGACTGGCTGTGAATTTTCCATAGAGCTCCAATCCCGTGCATCCCCGACTACTTCTATTTGCCCTCGTCTGCTTCATCAACGCGGCTGCCGTTGCAACCGGCTCGGAAACCGATCGGCTATACCCTGAACCACCGCTGATTACAGCCCGGGCCGCACCGATTAAATATGAGAACGTGATAGAGACGGTGATGATTGGCAGTGAGCGCTTCCAGGTTCCGGAGCCGTGGACTGGAAACCGGCTTTTCCCAACAGCACGAAATCTTGACGAACTCAAGAAGATCCCCGAAGATTCGACCTACAATAACAGCGAGCTCTTCATCCTGGCCGAGGCTTACGAGCCGCTCTTGACTATGCTTGAGCAGGCCCGTCTCGACGGGATCGAACTTGTCGTCGAGTCAGCCTACCGCTCCATTCACTACCAGACCCGTATTTTTCTGCGCATGCTCGAGCAGGGCCGATCGTTTGAGGACATCATCAGGTATGTGGCGCCGCCCGGTTACTCCCAGCACATGCTGGGTACCGCCGCGGATTTTTATCCGAGCAACTGGGAATTTGCCGAGACGAAACAGTATCGCTGGCTGCAGGAGAACGGACGGCGCTTTGGCTTCGAGGAAACCTACTCACAATACAACCGCTTCAGAATGCCGTGGGAGGCTTGGCACTGGAACTATGTGGGTGTGCCGGACGAGAGCGAGTTGACCGAAATAGTTGCAGAAGAACTGAGTGATATGGGGGGAAGAGAGGCCGAATTTACCAACTGAGAGGAACTCAGGCAGGCACGAAATCAATTGTTTGCAGTAGCGGTTTCTTCTGAAATAAGCCGGTTCAGCAGCGACTCCACATAGGACAGGTGAGCAACCATCCTGCTCTCGGCCAATTCCTCGTCTCCAGCCTTGATTGCCTCGACGATGTCGCGGTGCTGCTTGTACATGTACTCCGTCTCGTCGTCGTAATAGCAGAGCCCGACCTTTTCCTTGAGAAGATCATAGATCGAGAACATCAGGTGCGTCTGGATCTTGTTGTGGGTCGCCTCCGCCACAGCGAGGTGAAAAGCCGCGTCCTCCACGGTAAAAGAGGTGTTATCCTTTAACTTCTCGCCCATCTTTTCAAGGCATTTCTCCAGCCGCTCGATATCGGCCTCGGTTGCCCGCTTGGCGGCCAGCCTGACATTGCCGGTTTCGATAATGGTCCGGGCTTCGATCAACTCGAGCGATATCTTTATATCTTCTTTGAGCAGGTGACTGAGCGGCTCGGTGATATTGTTTGGCACCAGCGATTTGACCCTGGTTCTGCGGCGCTGGGCCATCTGCACAAACCCCATGGTAGACAGGGTGTTGAGCGCTTCGCGCAAGGTCGGTCGACTGACGTTGAAGACCTTCATCAACTCCCGTTCCGGCGGCAGCGCATCGCCCGGTTTCAAACGGCCGTTGGCGATCAGACTCTTGACCTGATCGACGATCTGGGCCGAAACCTTGCGCTGCTCGATTGCGCGAAAAACGTTGTCATCCATAGCATTTAAATCATCCGGGTGAAGAAGAGGCATACCCCTCCTTCACCCGTTCAATGATGCAGGCTATACGCCGATACCGTGATCGGCCATGGCCTTTAACAGCCGATAGCGATCATTGACCTCTTCCTCGATCTTGGCCCGCAGTCGTTTCGACTCTTCCGGATGGCTTTTCTCCAGCGCCGCAAAACGTACTTCGTTGGAGAGAAACTTCTGCAGTGTTCCATCGGGCTCTTTGTAATCGAGGATAAACGGATTCTTACCGTCATCCGCCAGGGCGGGATTGTAGCGGAACATCGGCCAATAACCCGATTCTACCGCCAGTTTTGCCTCGCTCTGGGTCTTGCCCATTCCGGCTCTGAGCCCGTGCGCGATACAGGGTGCGTAGCAGACGACCAGAGACGGTCCGGGATGGCGCTCGGCTTCGATAAAGGCTTTGAGCATCTGCTGTTTGTTGGCGCCCATCGATACCGAGGCGACATAGGCATGCCCGTAGGTGATGATCATCCGGGCCAGATCTTTTTTGGAGACCTTCTTGCCCGAAGCCGAATATTTGGCCACTGCACCGGTCTGGGTTGCCTTTGAAGACTGGCCGCCGGTGTTGGAGTAGACCTCGGTATCCATAACCAGGATATTGATGTCTTCGCTCTGGGCCATGACATGATCCAGACCGCTGTAACCGATATCATAGGCCCAGCCGTCACCGCCGACAATCCAGTGCGATTTCTTGGTGAACAGGTCGCCGCAGCGGGCGATCTCGGCGAGCAGATCGCTGCCGGCAGTATCCTTCAGCAGCTCTTTGAGCTTATCGCCGGTTTCACGTGAGCGCTCGGCATCGTTCATGGCTGCCAGCCAGTTGCTGAAGGCTTCCCTGAGTTCCGCTGAGATATCAGTTTCCATCGCCTGTTCGACCTTCGTCGCCAGGGCGCTTCTCCTGGTGTTGTAGGCCAGAGCCATGCCATACCCGTACTCGGCAGCGTCCTCGAACAGCGAGCTTGCCCAGCCGGGGCCATGGCCGTCGGCGTTTGCACAATAAGGAGAAGAAGGTGCAGAGCCGCCCCAGATCGAGCTGCAGCCGGTGGCGTTGGCAATAGTCATCCGCTCACCGAAGAGCTGGGTCAGCACTTTCACATAGGGGGTCTCGCCGCAGCCGGCGCAGGCGCCGGAGAACTCGAGCAGGGGCTGGTAGAACTGACTGCCCTTGATCGATTCACGGTTCATGATGCCTTCTTTGTACGGTATCGTCAGCGAGAATTCATAGTTTGGAATTTCACGCTCATTCTGCGAGGAAGTGGGCCGCATGACGAGCGCTTTGGTTTTGGCCGGACAGATGTCGACACAGTTGCCGCAGCCCTGACAGTCAAGCGTGTTGACCTGAACTCTGAACTCATTGCCCTTGACGGCTTTACCGACCGCCGGAATAGTTTCAAACGTATCCGGCGCGCCCTTGAGTTCGTCCTCGCTGGCCAGAATCGGGATAATGGCTGAATGCGGACAGACGAACGAACACTGGTTACACTGGATACACTCGCCGGGAATCCACTCGGGAACCATCACTGCAACACCGCGTTTCTCATAGCGGGCTGTAGCGGTCGGAAAAACGCCGTCCGGCGGAAAGACCGAGACCGGCAATTCGTCGCCCTTGAGCGCCTGCACCGGCCGCATAATCTTATCGACATACTCGGTTGCCGGCGGCATTGGCGGGATGGTTCCGGCAGCCTGCCCCCAGGAATCAGGCACATCGACTTCGATCAGGTTATCGAGCGTATTGTCGACCGCATTGATATTCATCGCGACGATATGATCGCCCTTCTTACCGAAGGTCTTCTGGATGTCCTTCTTGAGCAGGTCAATGGCTTCTTCGATCGGCAGAACGTTGGCCAGCTTGAAGAAACAGGTCTGCATGATCATGTTGATACGACCGCCAAGTCCAACGTCCTGGGCCAGTTGGATTGCATCCACGGTATAGAACTTGAGCTTCTTGTCGTGAATGGTCTTTCTCATGTCGCCCGGCAGATGCTCTTCCATCTCTTCGACCGTCCACGGACAGTTGAGCAGAAAAGTACCGCCCTCTTTGATACCTTCCAGCACGTCATAGATATTGACATACGTCGAATTGTGGCAGGCGACAAAGTCGGCCTCGTTAATCAGGTAGGTAGACTTGATCGGTACATCACCGAAACGCAGATGAGAAATCGTGATACCACCCGATTTTTTCGAATCATAGGCGAAATAGCCCTGGGCAAATTTCTCGGTGTTGTCGCCGATGATCTTGATGGCGCTCTGGTTTGCGCCAACAGTTCCGTCAGACCCCAGTCCCCAGAACTTGGCTCGAATGTTGCCTTCCGGCTCAGCCTTGAAGCCGGCATCGATCGGCAGCGACAGATACGTTACGTCATCGTTGATACCGACGGTAAAACGTTTTTTCGGCTCGGCGGCGGCCATGTTGTCGTAGATCGACTTGATCATCGACGGGTTGAATTCCTTGGAGCTCAGTCCGTAACGACCGCCTAAAATTTTCGGCGGCGCGATCCCTTTATCGATGTAGGCTGCGCAGATATCCGTATAGAGCGGCTCACCAACCGAACCGGGTTCCTTGGTGCGGTCTAATATGGTCACTGATGTGGCTGAATCGGGTACCGCGGCCATGAAGGCGTCTACATCAAAGGGCCGGTACAGTCTTACTTTAACCAGACCGACCTTTTCGCCCTGGCTGTTCAGTGCATTGACGGTCTCTTCGATGGCTTCACACCCCGAACCCATCGCCACGATAACGCGGTCGGCCTGCGGGTCGCCGACGTAATCGAACAAGTTGTAGGTCCGGCCGGTGAGCTCGGATACCTGAGCCATGTATTTGGCCACGATGCCGGGCACTGCCAGGTAATATTTGTTACAGGCTTCGCGGCTCTGGAAATAAATATCGGGATTCTGAGCGGTACCTCTGGTGTCCGGGCGTTCCGGATTTATCGCCCGCTCTTTGAACGCCCAGTAAGCGTCCCAGTTGAAGAGCTTGGCCATATCGGCGTAGTCGATCACCTCTATTTTCTGGATCTCATGCGAAGTTCTGAAACCATCGTAAAAATGCAGAAACGGTATCGACGCCTCGATGGTGGCAAGATGGGCCACCAGAGCCAGGTCCATGACTTCTTGTACGGAACTGGAAACAATCTGGGCAAACCCGGTCTGGCGGGTGGCCATGACATCTGCCTGATCACCGAAGATCGACAACGCGTGGGCCGACAATGAGCGGGCCGTGACATGAAAGACCGACGGCAGCAGCTCGCCGGCTATTTTGTACATATTGGGTATCTTGAGGAGAAGTCCCTGGGAGGCGGTAAAGGTACAGGTAACGGCCCCGCCGACCAGAGAACCGTGTACCGCACCGGCGGCTCCTGCCTCTGACTGCATCTGCTTAACATTCAGCTTTTCACCGAATATATTCTTGCGGCCCGCAACCGCCCAGGCGTCTGCAATTTCACCCAGCGGGCTCGACGGAGTGATCGGGTAAATGGTCGCTACCTCACTCATACCATAAGCCACATGACATGCAGCGGTATTACCATCAATCGTTTGCATTTTACCGTTCATGAATTCACCTCAACGTGGTTAGTTGTCTTCAATCACCTCGAACCCTGACCCCGGCGGGCGAACAGGGAGAAGCGTTGATCATGCAGTCCTGTGATCAAAAGATCGACAGGACCGCACATTCATTGTCAAAATCAGTCAATTTCAAAAATATCAAAATACGGAGTTCCGGCCTCAGCTGAGAGGAAGCCGGAACTCCGTGCAACAGACAATCGTGCAGATGGTCACCTGAAAATCAGTGTGACAACGTACCATGCAGGAGATCAAAAAACTAACATTTTATCCGCCGCAGCCATTGGCCGCGTCGAGGACGCAGCCCAGCCAATATCGCCACCAGAGAGAAGCCTGGCCAACCTGAAGAAGCCCCTCTATCGTGAAATTGTCTTTACCAATGGCCGTTTGCACACTGGCCAAACCATCCCGGTCAGGTTGAAAAAAGAAATCACCGGGCTGCAAAGCCGCTTGTCGAAACCTGTTCACGAGAAATACTTATTCTTTCCATCAGTGAACTTGAATTAGTACGCTCTCCTGACTCTGGTGCCCGTCATCAGGCCGTAACACGTTCCTTGTAGGCCGTCATTTCCGATATATGGAAGATCTTGGTCTTCAGACCGTGCTTTCTGATCCCCCAGCCGAGCTGGATCATACAGGCCGGACAACTGGTTACCAGAATATCGGCATCGGTCTTCTTCAAGTTTTCGATCTTGCGATCCAGAACCTTCTGGGACAGATCATAGTGGGTCAAGGCGTATGAACCGGCCCCGCCGCAGCACCAGTCGGCCTCCGGCATCTCTCTGAACTCGACGTTGGGCAGGCTCTTGAGCAACTCCCGGCTTTCAGACTGAATGCCCTGGCCGCGAACGGCATGACACGGGTCATGATAGGTGACAACGGCTTTGCCTTCGCCTGAGACAACCTGCTGAACCGCTTCGGTGCCGGCATGGGAGTCATGGTACGAGTCAACCACAGCCTGCTGCTTATCCTCGTCCTCACCAAATTTTGAGCTGTAGAGAAATTCAACCACGTCTCTGATCTTCGCCCGGGTCTGTTCGACCAGCTCGAGTTTCTGCGGATCGTCCGCGAAAACTTTTTTGTACTCCTTCAGAAAAGAAGCACAGCTCGAGCAGTCGGTGACAATCACATCGACATCGGCTTCGGCAAAGATTTTAAGGTTTTTCTCCGCCAGAACCCTGGTGTTTTCGATATCACCGTAGCTCCAAGGAGGCAGACCGCAGCAGCAATTGTTGAGTACCGTCACCGATTTACCGATCTGCTTCAGCGATTCAAAAGTAGCCGTACCCGCATCGACCTGGATCACATCGACGCCGCAGCCGACGAAATAGCCGATCTTGAGGTCGGTACCACTTCCTGCGTAGGTCTTCGGCTTGGTGGTTCCACGAAAGGATTTCATCGGTAATTTTTCGACGATCCCTTCGGCTTTGGGCAGGTCTCGCCCGAAGATCCGCAACAGTCCCATGGCATTTGCCAGTTTGGAAATACCGCTGTTTTTACCGAGCGCCGCCGTTCGGGCGGCGATGTGCAGCCGCTTCGGGTACGGCAGCAGATGCTCGAAAAGCAGACGGTGAGCCGGCTTCTTGCCAACATTTTCGAAATACTCCGAACGGGCGTTGAGCACCAGATCGGCTGTTGGAACAGATCCGAAACAATTGGTGGTGCAGGCGCCGCAGCCCAGGCAGGTAAAAAGCGGGTCCTCCATCTCTTCGTTCCACTCGATCCGTTTCTCGATGATTCCCCTCAACAGCGCCAGACGTCCCCTGGCAACGCCGGACTCATGCCCGGTGGCCCGGAAAATCGGGCAGGCAACGTGACAGAATCCGCATTTATTACATTGAGCTATGGCATCGTAGTTAGCTGACACAGTCATATCCTAGTTCCTCTCATGTATTTCTTATCGTGATAAAATTTCGACCATCACACCCTGCCCGGAAGTGCTCCGGGAGCAAAAACGCGGTTCGGGTCGAGGGCATTTTTAATCATATGACTGAGCCGCCAGTCCGGCCGAGAAGAACCGAACAGATCATGCTGCCCACCAAACTCTTCGGGAGCTTTGAGGAGACGACAATGTCCTTTAAAGGTACCGGTCAGTTTATCGATATCCGACCACTGATCTCCACTCAGCGCTGAGAATCCGGCATGAATCCGTCCGCCGGCCACATCGAGGATAAGTTCGGAAGGCTTGGCAATCCGGCCAAGCCGGCTGATAAAATCAGCGCCGTCCTTGATCACCACATCAGACTGGAGGACAAACGGAGCTTCCCATATCGATCCAAATGCAGCCTCAAGGCAGCCCTCGACAACCGGGTAATTTTCGGCGCTGCCCGGGGTCAGACCAGACTCTTTCATCAGACTGCTGCAGCGCTCGATCTGCGAATCGACCACCAGTTCGAGCCCTTCGAAACCGACCGTCAGCGTTGCCTTGTCATTTTCAGGGGAAAGAACCACAAGCGCCGCCAGCAGATTTGAATTGACAATCTTCAACCCGGCTTCGAAACAGGCCTCCATGCTGCCGGCGGCCGTCATTTTCTTGCAGGTTTCCGGCCTTGTGCCGATTTTCCAGGTGGCCTCGGTGATAAACCCCAGAGTACCCATCGATCCGGTCAGCAGGCGGGTCATATCGTATCCAGCCACATTTTTGACCACTTTACCACCGGCTGTCACCATGGAGCCGCTGCTGTCGATATACTGCAGACCAAGCAGCATATCGCGCGGTGCCCCATAGATCAGCCGCTCCGGGCCGACACCGGCCAGAGCGACGATGGCACCGACTGTCGCTGCCCCACCGCCAAAAGGAACTCTGAGCGGCAGCCACTGGTTCTTTTCTCCGAGCTTTTCCTGGAGTTCGCTCAGGGTCATACCGGAACCAGTGGTAATAAACTGATTATCCTGGTCGTACTCGATAACCTCGGTCATCTTCAGGCTGTCGATAACCACACTTTCTTTTTCGACCGGATTGCCGACTCCGTTTCCGGTACCGCTGCCCTTGATTTTTATCGCTTTGCCGGTCCCGATTGCCGAGCGAACCGCTTCGATGGTTTCGCCGACACCGGCGGCATGAGCACCGCCTTTACGTTTGAGAACGGTCGGTTCACTGTCCGGCAGTTTATCTGAGCCTTCCGGCGGCAGCGGAATAACCTTGGACGGGTTGAGCAGATTTTTCGGGTCAAACGCCGCTTTCACCGCCTGCTGGGTATTCAGATCATGACCGGAATAGATCATCTTCATCGCATCGCGCTTTTCTTCACCGATGCCGTGCTCCCCTGAGATAGTCCCGCCGAACTCGGCACAGATCTTCATGATCTCCCAACCGGCTTTATGAACCTGCTCGAGTTCCTTTTCGTTTCTGGAGTCGAACATCAGCAGCGGATGCAGGTTGCCGTCACCGGCGTGAAAGACATTGCCGACCGGACAGCCGTACTGCTCCGACACTTCCTTGACCCGGTTGAGAACGGCAGGCAGGTCGCTGCGCAGCACACAGCCGTCGTTGACCAGGTAGTTGGGAGAAAGATTGCAGATTGCCCCGAAAGCGCCTTTACGCCCTTTCCAGAGCAGGTCGCGCTCGGCCTGATTTTTGGCGGTGCGCACCTCGCGGCAGCCTGTTTCCATGCAGATCTTATCGACTTTCTCCGCCTGTTCCTTCAGCCCGGTGCTGATGCCTTCTACTTCGATGATCAACACTGCGGCGGCATCGACCGGGTAGCCGCAGGGCCCGCCTTTCTCGACCGCCTGGATGATGGTATTGTCCATCATTTCCAGGGTCAGCGGGACGATACCGGCCCGCATGATCTCGGCAACGGTTGTGGCCGCGTCGGAGACATCGTCGTAGATGGCCAGCATGGTAACAACTGATTCGGTTTTCGGGATGATCCTGACGGTGATTTCGGTGGCCACGCCGAGACAGCCCTCACTGCCGACCATCAGTCCGCGCACATCATAGCCGGGCGGATCGAGGGACGGACCGGCGATGTCGACGATCTCCCCATCGGCCAGCACGGTCTTCATGCCAAGAATGTGGTTCGAGGTGACACCGTACTTCAGGCAGCGGGGACCGCCGGAATTTTCACCGATATTGCCGCCAATCGTCGAAACTTTCTGGCTGGCCGGATCCGGAGCGTAAAACATGCCCAGCGGCGAGACCGCTTCCTGCAGTTCGAGGTTCGTTACACCCGTCTGGACCACCGCATATTTACTTTCGGGATGCATTTCGAGGATCTTGTTAAAGCGGGACAGGACGATGACCAGTCCCTCGAATCTGATAATCGTGCCGCCGGAAAGGTTTGTGGCAAACCCGCGGCCGACGTTTGGAATACCGGCCTGGTGGGCTTCCCTCATGATCATCGAGACTTCTTCGGTCGATCCGGGGAAAACAACCAGCCCCGGTTTACCGGCGACCAGCGATGCATCATAGGAGTACAACTCCATGTCGGCAGCTGATGTTCGCACATATTCTTTGCCGACAATTTCTTCCATCTTTTTGATGAAGCTCTCAGTTATCATCTCGTTCCTCCTCGAACCTCCGGGTTTGGGTACATGGTAGTTCAACTGCCTATAATTTTTTCATCCAGGATACGGCCAGAAGGGCGCCGGTCTCAAGATTATTGCTCCGAGCTTCAGCCTCGATCCGGTGCGCCTGGACAGGGTCTTCATCTTTCTGAAAGTGGATAGCGGTCCTTACTGCAGTTCTTTCCGGAACCAGCCTTCTCAACTCTGCAGGAGACCTGAGAATCACCGATTGAAACAGTTCGTGCCCCTCTTCACCCTTTTGCAATCTGCGCTCGGCCCATGGGCTCAATCGGTTCAGGGTAGCCAGGACGATGGTCCCCCCGTTTTTGGTAACCCGCTCGAGTTCGGCGATAGCGGCTTGATCGTTTTCAACGAATTCGATGGCGGTCATCGAATAAACCTTGTCAAAAGAGCCGCTGGCAAAGGGAAGGGCCAGCATGTTGCCGACAATCGGGCAAAAGGGTTGATGGCGAAAGCGGCGGGCAGCGGCTGCAACCATCGGCAGGGAAATGTCGATACCGGCGACCTCGGCTCCATGAGCCAGGATCGATTCAGTGAAGATGCCGGTGCCGCAGCCGACATCAAGGAGATAGTCGCCCGGCCGGGGATCAAGCAGTTCATGCAGCAGTTCGGCCTCGTAATGCTTGATCAGCTTGCCGGTCTCCGTATCGAACCAGCGATCGTATCGCTCCGGCCAATCGTCGAACAGTTCACGACCCTTGTTTGAGTCAGCCTGCATTACTGCCACCTCTTGTAGCCGACCACCACTGCGTTACAATGTTTGTAAGCTACCGTGTAATTATGTGACGGAATCGATTTTACCCTGCAGGGTCGCGTCCTTATCCCGGCGCTCATCGACTTTAAGTTCTATGATGATCCGCTCTGCCCCTTCGTCAAACTGGGCCTGGCGAATCTTTTTTACCAATTCAAACAACGCTTCGAGGTCGGGCACTTCGATGGATGTGGACATCCCCCCGACCTGGTATGTGTAACCGGATTCTTCGATTACCTTGACACCCTTTCTGACATACTTACCCAGGCTGACACCGGAACCTACGGGATAAACTGACAATTGTGCAAGTAACATGGTTTTCCTCAGGTGATCACCATCATTGGCGGGCGTCCATACCGCCCGCCAATGATGTTTTACTGCTTCATTATTTTGCGGCTTTTGCTTCCGCCTCCTTGATCTCCTCCATGGTGCGCAGAATCTGCAGCGCATTTTCATAAACCGGCGTATCGACCATTTTGCCGAGATAGGTTACCGCGGCAGAACCTTTGGCAATGCCCTCTTCCTCGAACACCTTTTTAACGCCTTCGGCCCACTCGACACTTTCCGGTGACGGCGTGTAGATTACGTGAGAAGGCTCGATCTGGCCCGGATGGATCAGCATACGGCCTTCATAACCCATCTGGCGGCCCTCTTTGGTGCTCTTATCGAAGGCTTCGGTATCCTTGAAGGCAACAAACGGACAGTCGATGGCGACACAACCGGCGGCCCGGGCGGCAACCGCGGTATGATAACGGGCATAAAGCTGCTCCTCACCTTCCGAAGTCAGCTCGACGCGCATATCCTTGGTGTAGTCAACGGCACCGAAAATAAGGGAATTGACCCGCGGGCTCGCTGTCGCCGCCGGATAGGCGTTGATGCAGCCTTTAGCGGTTTCGATGAGCAGTTGGATCGCGACGCTGCCGACTTTCATGCCCCGGCGCTGCTCGAGTTCCTCGAGCTTCCAGTCGAGACGCTGAACGTTTTCAGCAGTACCGCACTTGGCCAGACAGACGCCGTCCAGACCCGGATGAACGATGGCCTCGAGGTCATCATTGGTCATCTCGGTTTCCCAGTTGTTGATGCGCACATAAAGATAGGGGGCTGCCTGGCTGGCTCGATCGTTCTTCAGGTATTCCTGAATCATTCCCCGACCTTTGACCTTTTCGGCCGGCGGAACGGAGTCTTCGAGGTCCAGAGTCAGTACATCGGCGGCGATGGTCGGTGCTTTGGCCACCATTTTTTCGTTGTTGCTCGGTACGTAAAAGACTGATCTCATTACTGGCATGGTTACTTCCTCCTTGTTAAGCGTTGCTCTTCTCTAACGGTTAAACTGCGATTAATTCCTTGATTTTTGGTGCAATTTCTTCAGGGCTGTCAACCACATAGGCCCCGGCCTCGGTCAGGGCTTTCATTTTACCCTGGGCGGTTCCGCGACCCTTTTCGACAATGGAACTGGCATGGGAAAAACGCATTCCCTCCGGCGCCCAGGCACCGGCGATAAAAACGACCAGCGGTTTGGTGAACTCACCGTTGGCAACCACTTCCGCCGCTTCTTCCTCCAGCGTTCCGCCGATCTCTCCAAAAACGGCGACCGCCTTGGTCTGCTCGTCTTTTTCAAATTCTTTGAGGACATCGGCCATGGTCAGCCCCAGGACCGGTTCGGTGCCGATATGCAGCGCTGTGGAAATGCCCAGTCCGGCGACCTTCAGTGCCCACGGAACCGTGCCGGACTGACCGCCGCTGCGCGAGATAACGCCGATCGAGCCGGGATCGAACAGCATTGAAGCCCAGTCGACGCTGCCGCCCAGCCAGCCGACCACGGCCTTGCCGGGTGTTATCATCCCGAGGCTGCCGGGGCCGAGCAGTTTGACATCATTTTTACGGGCATAGCTCACCATGTCAATGACGTCATGAACAGGAATGCGTTCGACCGGCGAACAGACAAACTTGATACCTGCGTCTATTGCCTCGTAGACCGCGCCCCGCAGCAGCGGGCCGGGGACAAAGGTGACTGCCGCATCGATGTTTCCCTGTGCCCTGATGGCTTCCTTTACCGTATTGTAGACCGGAATTCCGTGCACCTCGGTGCCGCCTTTGCCCGGGGTTACCCCGGCAACGACCTTGGTGCCGTAATCCTGCATGTACTTGGTGCGCAGGGAACCCTCCCTGCCGGTCATACCCTGAACAACTACCGTTGTATTTTCGTCCAATATGATTGCCATGATTCCCTCTGATTAGTTTGTACCATATTTTTTTCTGTACTCATCCAATCCCTCGATGGGGGCCTCGATGGTAATCGCCGAATTACCCCTGAACCAGCAGGCATACTCGCAGGCCAGGCACTCAGTACCCTTCCTGGTTATTTCGTCCGGAGTCCCTTCCACGGCCGGTTTACCATCCTTGAGAATCAGGATGCCCCGGGCGTAAGTCTTGCACGCCTCAACACAGGCGTGGGTTTCACAGCCCTCGCACTTGTCTTCATCGATGATGATTTTGATCGTTTTCTCAGAAAATTCCATCTGTCTCTCCTTTAAGCTGCAGCCTTGTCTTTGCGGTATTCATCGACCAGCGCCCGAACCCTGCCGCCAATAAATTTTGCATCATATACATGCTCCCGATCGTAAATCTCTATCCGTGCATCAAGGTCTGCAAGGCCTTGTTTGAGGATCTCCTGGGATTCCTTCTCCTTGTTGCCGCAGAGCAGCAGGACAACCGGAAAGCCTGGTCGTTTCGGCAATTCTTCCCTGAGAGCTTTGACTAATCCGTGGGCATGATGCCATTGTTCCTGATTGGCCATCATGAAACCGGACAGAAAATATCCTTCGATATTTGGCTGGGACATGATCAGCTTAACGGTGCGGTAGACCTTCGAAGCAGTCGGATTGCCGCTGGTATCGGCATAGTCGGCCACTTTCAGATCGACTTTATTGAGCGCATCCATGCCGAGCATGGCGGCTCCGCCGCCAATGCCGTGATAGCCGACGTAACCGCCGGCAGCCGTTTCCTCGGGGGAAGCCATCTCGGCGATATAGCTGGTGCCGCGAAAGTCGCTGGCCTCGTAAGACCAGCCCATCAGATCGAGTTCGGTCGGCTCCTTGAGAAATTCGCGGCCGATTTTGATACCGAATTCCGGATGTCTGAACACCGCCTGGTCATCAGCTTCCATACGGCAATCGGCGGCGTATACTTTGCCGTCCTCGGTCAGAACCAGCGGGTTGATCTCAAGCGCCCGGCAATCGCATTTTCTGAATGTATTGTAGAGTTTCAGAACCACATCGGCCAGCGGCCGCAGCGGCGCTCCGGTCACCCCCATCGAAACACACATGTCGAGGGTGTCGTGGATCATCAGTCCCTTGATCACGTCGACATTGAGAGTGGCAATCTTATCTTCGGGTACCGACTCGATATCCACCCCACCCTCGGGACTGAACATCAGTACCGGCCCGCGGACATCCTGAGCCGAATTGATGATCAAACCGGCATAAAACTCCTGCTTGATAGCGAGCTGCTCCTCGACCAGAACTTTTTTAACCGTCAATCCCTTGATCTGCATACCAAGGATCTCGCCTGCAGCCTGCCCCGCTTCCGCAGGGGTTGCGGCCAGCTTGACGCCGCCGGCCTTGCCGCGTCCCCCGGCAAGAACCTGGGCTTTGACCACAACAGGCTTGCCGATTTTCTCAGCTGCGGCAACCGCCTCTTCCCGGGTTTCCACAACCTCACCCTCGGGAACCGGAATGCCTGCCTTTTTGAAGTATTCCTTGCCCTGGAATTCCAGAAACTTTGCCATAATCCCTCCATTATCACTAATAGAATTGTCAAAACTGTCAGCAATCGCTCCCTTTCGATTATCGAGAATTTATCGATAACCGCCGGAACGTTCTGACCATAGTAAATCAACACTGGTAAGACCAGATAAAATTGTCACGTCGACAATGGAATGTCAAGCATTTTTGGATTGTACTTCCAAGTTTTTTAAACCGATGAAAACAGTTGCATGCCAGGTCCATGCTCGACACAAAATCCGGTTAAGCTTTTCTCCCCAAAAACAGGCCGGTTTCCCCGCTTGACTACAAATTCCTTTTTCGGGAAGATACCATACAATTTCGCAACATTGACCGGAACCAGCCCGTTAGCCCTTCTGCGCAGCTCTATTGGCATCCTTTTCCCCCTGGGGAACAGTGCCCCTCATACTGACTGCGCTGCTCAATACCACCTCTTCCAGCTGTTGTTAAGGATCTGACAAGCGAATATTTACCTGAAAATACTTCATTGATACAACAACAAACAGAACTCTTTCTATATCAGGTTGTTAACATCACCTAAACTCAGCTTTTTATTTTTTATCGATAATTATTTTAGCTCTGTTTTTTGCTTTAAAAACAGTAAACAGCGATTTTTTTTTGACGATTTATCAATCTTAATTATTATTGATAATAACTGTTTTTTTAATCCCTCCGGGATGGTCTTCCAATGGCTTTGTCTGGTCTTCCTGACTGTTAACTTTGACTGCTCCAAAATGTTTGACAATTATAAGAAAAAAGTTTAATAGGATTCACAAGTCTGGTTTGACCAGATTTCCACCCGTTGGGAGTTGCTGTTTTATTGATCTTTGCACGCTGAGCCAAGACTGTTGGTTCTATTCATCGATTCCCGGTACCCAGGTTCACCTTGTCTGTTTCATGCAAGTCTCGTCGATGATCAATGACAGCAGCAGACTGCACAACCAAGCATTACGGTTTTGCAGTCAAAAAAGTAAGTCCGCAGTTTCATTCGCGGTTTGTCCGGCGCTTATGACCGGCCGGCAAAACTGCAGAAAACCCAACCCCTCAACAAGGAGTTAACTATGCAGGAACAAGGACAGAAAAAAGATGTGGCAGAAGCAAAACCCACGAGCAGCGAGCGTCGTAAATTCCTCAAAACCGCGGCAGCGGCCGGCGCCGCTGTAGCGGCAAGTTCAGCTGTCGGACCGTTCATCAAGACCAGTTCCGCAGCCCAGGTCTGGAAAGTCCAGTCTACCTGGGATGCCGGCACCAGCGGCTACACCCTGTTTGAAGCCTGGTGTAAGAGCTTCATCGAGCGCTCAGGCGGCGAACTCGACATCAAGCCGTTTCCGGCCAAGTCGGTAGCAGCCGACAACAACGCCCTGTTCGAAGCGGTCAAGACCGGAGTTCTCCAGGGTATGAATGCCTTCACCCTGTACTGGGCCGGTAAAATTCCTGCTTCCGTTTTCCTCTCATCCTATCCGGTCGGCCCGGATCAGCCGGCCCAGTGGGATATCATGTTCGACGCGCTGGGCATGAAAGAACTGGCCCGTGACATCTACGCCAAGCACGGCCTCTTCTATGTCGGACATATCCATCACGACGCCAATATCATTCATTCCAAGAAACCGGTAAACTCGGTCGCCGATTTCCAGGGCATGAAGCTGCGTGTTCCCGGCGGTATGGTCGCTGAGGTATTCCAGTCATTCGGTGCCTCCACCGTTTCCCTGCCGGGCTCAGATATCTTCCCGGCCCTCGAGAAAGGTACCATCGACGCCGCCGACTACGTTGGCCCGGCCGTTAACTGGGATCTCGGTTTCGCCCAGGTAACCAAATACATCCTCTTTGGCCCTCCGGGTCTGATGTCGATCTACCAGCCGGTCGACCTGATGGAATTCACCGCCAACATCGGCGCCTGGAAACGCCTCTCACCGGAGATGCAGACGCTGGTCGAAGAGCAGGTGAAAGTTTTCTCCAGCCAGCATTTTCTCGGTATCCAGAAGCGTAACGTCGAGGCTCTTGAGAAGTTCAAGGAAGCCGGCAGCATCGTCAACCGGATGAGCCAGGATGACGTCGATCAGTTCCGTAAAAAGGCGATTCCGATCTGGTTCAACTGGGGCAAGAAGAGCCCGGAGGCAGGACAGGTCCTGCAGCTGCAGCTCGACTTCATGCTCAACGACCTGATGGGTTATATCACGCCGGACGACATTAAGGGTCTGAGCCTGTAATTCATCATTGAGCAGTAATCTATTCTGACAAAAACGGAGGTCTTCGGACCTCCGTTTTTATGCCTGATCCACGCACGGGAGTTTTTCTACCATGAATGAACAAATAGATTTTGGGTTTGTGCTGCCCCACTGGTTCTACTGGGGCTGGCTGGCAGTGATGCCCATTGTGATGATTATCTGGTGCTATGCGCTGGAGAGAAGACAGTTTGAACGAGACGGCACCCTGCCCGATTCGAGCAAACACGAAGATCCTGATGAAGTTAAGGTTGAAGGCAATATCGTGGTCAGGGCCATCGACTGGATTTCGGAGCATTCCGGTCAGTTCGTCGCATTCTGGACGATCAATGCGGTCTTTGCCTACGCATTCGAGGTTATCGCCCGCTATATTTTCAACAAGCCGACCATCTGGGTGCACGAGTCCTCTTTTCTGCTTTTCGGCATGCAGTATCTGCTCGCCGGCGCCTATGCCTATCTGCACGGCTCCCATGTGGCCGTAGATATCGTCTACAACAAGTTTCCGAAACGCGGCCAGTATGGGCTCGATATCTTCACCTCGGTATTTTCCTACATATTCTTTATTGTCCTGGTCGGCACCTCCTACGGATTCATGATGGATTCCATCGGCATGCGCGAGCGCACCATGGAGACCTGGCAGATCCAGTATTACCCGGTAAAAGCGATGATGCTGGTTGGCGGCATATTGATTGTGCTGGCCACTACTTCCAAGCTTTACAAAGATATCAAACGGTTCAATCAACTGGGTAGGAGTGCGTAATCATGGAAACGACAATGGACAATAAAATCAAAACCACGCCGCCGCCTAAAAGTTCCGGCCTGGGCTGGAGCATCATCGTTTACGGGGCAACGCTGTTACTTGCCGCCGGTGTTCTGGTAGAAATGATCAACATTTTTTTCTACGATCCCTGGGGCGAGGAGTATTTTCTCTTCAGAACGGCCGGCATCCTTGCCGGTTACGATATTTCAACCCTCACCTGGATCATGTTCGGTTCCCTGGTGGTGTTTCTCATGGCCGGACTGCCGCTGGCCTTTGTGACCGGCGGGCTGGGCTGTGTGTTCATCTACATGGTCGGTGATCAGGCCATGCTCAACATCCTGCCGAGCCGTATCTTCCCGATGATGACCAACTCGGATCTCTCGGCCATTCCGCTCTTTATCTTCATGGCGGCGATGCTCGAGCGGGCCGGTATCATCGAGGAGATGTTTTCGGCGGTCTATAAATGGATGGGCGGCCTGCGCGGCGGACTTGCAGCAGCCACCATCGTTGCTTCGACAATTCTGGCGGCGATGGTTGGTGTTATCGGCGCCGCCGTCGTAACCATGGGCATCCTGGCCCTGCCGGCGATGCTGTCGAGAAATTACGACGAAAAGATCGCCCTGGGCTCAATCATGGCCGGCGGTACGCTGGGTATTCTGATTCCGCCGTCAATTCTGGCGATTCTCTATGCCGTTGTTGCCCAGCAGTCAGTCGGCGAACTCTACATGGGATGTCTGATACCCGGTCTGCTGCTTTCCGGTATGTATGTCACCTATGTTCTGGTTCGCTCGTACATCAACCCGTCGCTCTGCCCGGCTTTACCAAAAGAGGAGCTCATCAGTTTCGTTGAAAAACTGAAACTGATGAAAGGGCTTATTGCCCCGATCTTTCTGGTATTTCTGGTTCTCGGGCTGCTCTTCGGCGGTATCGCCACACCGGTCGAGGCCGCCGGAATCGGCTCCTGTGGTTCCGTCTTCGTGGCCATCATCCAGCGCAAATTCTCCCTGCTGGTACTCAAGGAAGCATCTTTGACGACGCTCAGAGCGGCGACCATGGTTCTCTGGATCATGTTCGGCGCCTCCGTGTTCGTCGGTTTTTACATCCTTCAGGGCGGCCAGGCGTTTATCACCGAGACGATGCTCGGTCTTGGTCTTGGACCGTACGGCATTCTCTTTTTGATGATGTTTCTGCTCGTTATCCTGGGCATGTTCCTCGACTGGGTCGGTATCCTGCTGCTGGCGGTGCCGATCTTCGTGCCGATCGTAAAGTCGCTGACCTTTCCGGGACTGTTCGGCCTTCCCGGACCGGATGCGGCAGATGTCGCCCTCTGGTTCGGCGTGCTCTACATCATCAATATGCAGATGTCGTTTCTGAGCCCGCCCTTTGGTTACGCGCTCTTCTATATCAGGGGTGTTACGCCGCCGCATATCAAGATGGGGACCATTTTCAAGGCGTCCCTGGTGTTTCTGGCCATGCAGTGTATCGGCCTTGCCATCTGCGTGATTTTTCCCGTTATCATCACGTTTTTCCCCCAGTTGATTTATGGGTAAGAACCTGAAAACCTGACGGGATCATCATCTTGATGACATCACAAAGCCCTGGCGTTATAGTGACGCCAGGGCTTTTTTTATGAGAGGGAGGCTTATACATGCGAATTATATTTATCGGTCAGGCAGCATTTGGCAGAGATGCGCTCGAGGAACTCATTGCCCAGGGTGAGAATGTGATTGGCGTCATTACCGTTGAAGACACGCCGACATCAGAAATTCCCAAATCCGGTCAAGGAATCTGCGCTGGCGCACAACATTGAGATATACCAGGCAAATTACCTGAAGAAGCCCGCGGCGATAGCCTGGGTAGCAGAGCGACAGCCCGAGTTGCTTGTACTTGGTTTTGTCACCGCTTTTGTCCCGCAGCAGATGATAGATCTGGCCACCCATGGCGGGATCAACTATCACCCGTCCCTGCTGCCCAAATACCGAGGGGGTTCGGCGATCAACTGGGCGATTATCAACGGTGAAAAGGAGACCGGTGTGACAATTCACTTCATCGACGACGGTGTCGATACCGGCCCGATCATTCTCCAGGAAAAGGTGGCAATCGGCCCGGACGACACCGTTAAATCCGTTTATTTCGATAAACTCTATCCACTGGGCGTCACGATGCTCGCCGAAACGGTCAGGCTGATCAGGGAAGGCACAGCCCGGCCGGTAGAGCAGGATGAGGACAACGCATCTTTCCAACCGGTTATCACCACTGACGATACCGTGATTGACTGGTCGCAGCCGACCAATAAGGTTTATGACCTGATCAGGGGAGCGAACCCGAGCCCGGGTGCCGTCTCTACTCTCGCCGGCCGGAAATGCAAACTCTTTGACGCAGCGCCAAGCGATCAAGGCGGAGAACCCGGCAGCGTAACAACAATTGATGATGGATCTTTTAGCGTGGCCACCGGTGATGGTGCTGTCACCATTAAGTCAGCCCAGCCGCCGGGACAGAAAAAACATCAAAAGTGCTGAATTCATCAAATCCATGAACCTCGAAGTTGGCAGCCGTTTCGATTTTTAACCAGGCTTCTCACAGGAAAAATCATGCTTTCAATGTTTCTGATCTATGGCTGTGTTGGCGCTGTTGTCGGCGTTCTGGCCGGACTGCTGGGGGTCGGCGGCGGTCTGGTAATCGTGCCGATGCTGGTCTTTGCCTTCGGCCTTCAGGGCGTTTCGCCTGACATCACCATGCACCTGGCTCTTGGCACCTCTCTGGCCAGCATCATGTTCACCTCGGTCTCCTCTTTCACGGCCCACCATCGTCGCGGTGCGGTGCACTGGAAAACAGTCCGGCGCATTGTCGTCGGTATTTTCACCGGAACCTTCATCGGCTCCTGTTTCGCCTCGATCCTGTCAACCAATGTCCTCAAAGGGTTTTTCGTCGTTTTTCTCTATTTTGTCTCCTATCAGATGCTGACCAACCGTAAGCCCAAGCCGTCCCGTGAACTGCCCGGTCTTCCCGGCATGTTTGCAGCCGGCAACATCATCGGCTTCGTGTCGAGCCTGGTTGGCATCGGCGGCGGATCCCTGTCGGTTCCCTTCATGGTCTGGTGCAACGTTGTGGTCCACCACGCCATCGGCACATCGGCTGCGATCGGCCTGCCCATCGCCATTGCCGGTACCATCGGCTATGTATTCAACGGCTGGGGCACCCAGGGACTGCCGGACATGTCAGTCGGTTTCGTTTATCTGCCTGCTCTGGTTGGTATTGCAGCCGTCAGTGTTTTTACCGCTCCAATCGGCGTCAAACTCGCGCACAGTCTGCCGGTCGATAAGTTGAAGAAAATCTTTGCAGTCTTACTGATTGTCGTCGGCACAAAGATGCTGTTCGATATCATTTAGTTTCAATTTTTCATGAATATACCTTAGCCAATATCTGGAAACAGGAGGAGAAGCGATGGAACGGGAGATCGGTTTTGAAATGGCGGCCTCAAATATCAGGTTTGGTCATGGCGTAACAGCGGAGATCGGTATGGATCTCAAAGATCTCGGGGTCAGGAAAACGATGCTTTTGACGGATCCCAATATCGCTCAGCTGCCGATGACTGAACGGGTCATCACCTCTTTGGAAAGTGAAGGAGTCGAATACGTATTCTATGACCAGGTGCGGGTAGAGCCCACCGACACATCTTTCAAAGAGGCGATCAATTTCGCCGTAAGTCACAAAGTCGATTCGTTTGTCGCTCTCGGAGGAGGCTCCGTGATCGACACCGCCAAAGCGGCAAACCTCTACTCCACCTACCCCACCGATGACTTTCTGCTCTACGTCAACGCCCCCATCGGCAGAGGGAAACCCATCCCGGGAGGGCTGAAACCCCTGTTCGCCATCCCGACAACGGCGGGCACCGGCAGTGAGACAACCGGCGTGGCGATTTTTGATCTGGAAGAGATGCACGCCAAGACGGGTATCGCCTCCAGAGTCCTCAAGCCGACCCTGGGAATCGTCGACCCGCTGAATACGGTGACCATGCCGCCGATGATCACCGCCTCAACGGCGCTTGATATTCTCACCCATGCAGTGGAATCCTACACCGCCATCGAGTATACCAACCGGCCCCGGCCCGACCGACCTATCCACCGGCCGGCGTATCAGGGAGCCAATCCGATCAGCGATATGTGGGCCATAAAAGCACTTGAGATCATGTCCCACCATTTCACCGCCGCCGTCGAGGAGCCTGACAATCTTGAATCGCGGGGAATGATGGCCCTGGCTGCGGCATTTGCCGGGGTCGGCTTCGGCAATGCCGGCGTCTCTCTTCCTCATGGTATGTCGTATCCGGTCTCAGGAATGGTCAGGGAGTATATCGCTCCCGATTATATTTCCGACCATCCGATCATCCCCCACGGCATCTCGGTTGCGATTAACGCTCCCGCTGTTTTCCGATTCACCGGACCGTCTAATCCGAAACGTCACCTGGAGGCAGCGGCGGCGCTCGGTGCCGATACTGCCGGCATAAAAGAGATCCGATGCCGGGGAATTGCTGGCCGACACCATGATCGGCTATTTCAAACGGTTCAATATTCCCAACGGCCTCAAAGCTGTCGGCTTTAGCGAAGCCGACATTCCGATGCTGGTCGAAGGGACCCTGCCCCAGCACCGGGTCACCAAATTGTCGCCGCGCCCGGCCGGGCCGGATGAACTGGCTCAACTCTTCAAGGATGCCATGCAATACTGGTAGACAGCCTGAGGGTATGGAAATATTGGCCGCCGAGCTGTTTTGGGTCAGCGTCAAGGCTCCATCAAAGTGATATTTCTTTTGCCTGACAATCTATTTTCCGGTAACGTAGAGATACGATTAAAAGTCTATCCTCAATCGCTTTAACCGGCGCTGGAGCTTCTTACCCAGTGCCCGTCATAACCCCAATCAAGGAGGACTCTATGGACAAGAAAGACCTGAAGAAGTTCCTGGCCGGCCTGACCATCGCCGGACTCGTCGCCGGGGCGTCTCTGGCCAATTACGGCTGCTCCACTGCCTGAAGCGGTGAGAAAAAAAGCGACGCAGGTAGCGTCGAAAAACAGGCAGACGACACGAAAAAAGAGTCCAGCAAAAGCGGCTGAGGCTGATCATTACGGTGCAGTTTGCACCATCTCAACAACAAACGGGCTTTGCCGGCACCACTGCAAAGCCCGTTTTTTTTCGACACCAACAGTAATTGGTCCAATGAATCACCCTGCCCCTGCCAACGAACTGCGCTCTTTGCAATAACACCATGACACCCGCCAGCCTGAACCAGACGCTGTTAGATAATCGAAATCACTTTATAGGATTGAGACATTTTTTTGACCGCCGGGCTTTCTCAAAGCTGTTCGCCGGTGCGGATTCGATCGAAGACCTTGTGCAGAGCATCGAGCAAGAAGTTAATCGCGGAGTCTGCCCGCCGTTTGTCTCCGAACTGGCCGCCATGGAAGCGGAACTGTTCCGGCTCGATTTTAAGCAGGACGATTTCGATCTTTACCCCGACGAGCCGGCGATAAATCCCGGACTGAAGATCTTCTCAAACAGCTGGAAGCATCTGCTCGACTTCTGTGATGGAACCAGCCAGCCGCGCCGGCCTGAGAGCGGCGGCGAACAGGTGATGATCTGGCCGATGCCAGGTCGACGCAAGCCTGCGGCCAAGATTGTGAGCGATGAAGATCTTCTGGTGCTGAAAATCACCGTTGAACAGCTGGGTTCCGCAGACGTCGCAAAACAGGCGGGAACCTATCAGGCGGCAATAAACGGCGCTCTTCTCAAAGCTCTCGAGAAGGGTATAATCCTTGGGCCCCGGCCGAAACTTGTTCGCTGCGCAGCGGCCGCAGAACCTGATGTTTCCGAGCATGGCAATGGTACTGCCCCGTTTACGACTGCCCGGGTCTTTGCCCTGCAGTGGCATATCACCCAGGACTGCGACCTTCACTGCCGCCACTGCTACGACCGTTCACCCTGCCCGCCGCTGGGACTGGAGCGGGAAATAAAGATTCTCGACGACCTGGCCGCGTTTTGTAAGGCCAACCATGTGTTCGGCCAGGTTTCGTTCACCGGCGGCAACCCGCTCCTGCACCCGAACTTTCTCCGTCTGTACCGGGAGGCGTCTGAGCGCGGCTTTTTCCTCGGCATCCTCGGCAACCCGGCAGGCCAGGCAGACATCGACGCACTCCTTGCCATACAGCCGCCGGCGTTCTACCAGATGAGCCTGGAGGGACTAACCGAGCATAACGACTATATCCGAGGTGAAGGTCATTTTCAGAGAGTGCTGGATTTTCTGGATCTGCTCAGGGACAACGACATCTACTCCAAAATCATGCTGACCCTGACCAGGGATAATATCGATCAGGTTGTCGAACTGGGAACATTTCTGCAGGATCGTACTGATCTGTTCACCTTTAACCGCTTATCCCTGGTCGGTGAAGGCGCCAATCTGGTCATGGCCGACACGGCTCAGTTCCGCGATTTTCTGAATGACTATATCGAGGCCGGCCGGCGCTGCAGCGTTTTTGACCTCAAAGACAATCTCTTCAATATCCTTCTGGATGAGCGCAGCGAAGCGCTGTTTGGCGGCTGCACCGGGTATGGATGCGGGGCGGCGTTTAACTTCGTCAGCGTGCTGCCTTCGGGAGAAGTGCATGCCTGCCGCAAATTTCCTTCGCCGATCGGCAATCTAGCACACGAATCACTGACGGATATCTACCATTCTGAACGTGCCAGAGCCTACAGAAACGGTCCGGAGGAGTGCTCCACCTGCCGCCTGAACCCGGTCTGCCGGGGCTGCCTGGCAGCATCGTACAGCCGCGGGCTCGATATATTCTCCGACAGGGATCCGTACTGTTTTCTTCACGGCGATTAAGCGTTACCTGTCTGTTAACGGCGATATCGACGGATACGTCCTTGTCAGGCAGGCATCGAGTTCGAGGTAGCGCTCGTAGAGCTGCCGGTAAAGCGTGACCCTTTCTTTGTCGGGAACGCATCTGCTCGAAATATCCGGCCGCACATAAACGTCTGTGACGGCTTCGATCCCGACCGCAGAGCCGGCTGCCGACTCTACACACCAGAGGGCCTGCAGCGCGGCACCCAGAGCGCCCGCCTCTCCCACCTCAAGACCGATTACCTCGCAGGCAAAAACATCGGCTACCATCTGCCGCCAGACCGCACTTTTCGAGCCGCCGCCAACCAGCCTGATCTGTTCAACTTCGATACCGTTGCGCTGCATTACGTCCAATCCATAGCGCAGCCCCATGGTCGCTCCTTCCATTGCGGCCCGGGCCAGCGTGCCCGGTCTCAGGTTTGAACCGCTCATACCGGCCAGAGTGGCGCTTGCGGTGGGCAGCGGCGGTGTCCGTTCACCGTTGAAATAAGGAATCAACACCAGTCCCTCGCTGCCCGCAGCAGTTTCTTCAATTGATCGGTTCAACCGATCCAGATCCATTCCCAGCAGAGAGCGCACCAGTTCGGTGGCGACCGTTACATTCATTGTGCAGACCAGCGGCAGCCAGCCGCCGGTGGAAGAGCAGAAGGCTGCCATTTCGCCGGAGGGATCAACAACCGGGACATCGGAAAAAGAATAAATCGTCCCGGAGGTACCCAGACTCATGGTGACGATGCCCGGCAGCACATTGCCGGTACCGATGGCGGCCATCATATTGTCTCCGCCTCCGGAGGAGACGATCACCGAGCGGGGCAGGCGCAGCTCATCGGCAACAGAACTCAGAATTGTGCCGCAGGGCTGATCGGAATCGATCAGATCCGGCAGGCAAGCACTCAAATCACGATCCCGATCCAGGGCCTGCAAGACCGCTTTTGACCAGCGCCGGTTGACGATATCAAAATAGGCGGTGCCGGACGCATCGCCGCACTCGGCTGAATACGTCCCGGTAAGCCAGAAGTTGATATAGTCGTGGGGCAGCAGCACGGTTGCCAGCCGATTGTAATGCTCCGGCTCATGCTCCTTGAGCCACAGCACTTTAGAGGCGGTAAAGCCGGCCGAAAATTGATTGCCCACTGCTGAAACCGCTCCGGTTTCGCCGCCGAGCCGTTTGCTGAGGGTATGGCATTGATCGACCGTTTCGGTGTCACACCAGAGCTTGGCAGGACGAATCACATATCCGTCACGATCAAGAGCGACCATACCGTGCTGCTGCCCGGAAACCCCGATTGCGCAGATATCGGCTGAGTTAACCGCGGCACTGGAAACAAGTTCTCCGAGAACAGACCTGCAGGCCTCGAGCCACACTGCAGGGTCCTGCTCTCTGCCGCCCCTGAGATTCTCGACAAGCTCGTACGTGCAGGACGCCTCGGCAACGACGCGCTTTCTTTTTTCGCTGAGAACGATGCCCTTGGTTCCCTGCGTGCCGCTGTCGAGTCCGATAAATAGACGATCCGCCATCCTTATGTCCCTTTTTAGGTTAACCGAAGATATCGGTCGCCGACCATCAGAAGCAGGCCGGAGCCGCCCTCAATCATCCTGGATACGACAATAGGTTTCTTTGGTACATGTCACCATGACAACAGAAAGACCGGCAGCGACCACCAGCCAGGAAAATGCCGAATAATAGGCCGCCTCATCGTACACCCGGGCTCCTGCCGCCAATGTTCCGTCCCAGTGCGCATCGAGAATTTTGCCCAGAACCGGCTGCATGACCGCGGCAACACCCAGCACGGACATGTTGACCACGCCGCCGACCGCGCCTGCCGCACCGGGGTGGTTGATTTCTCGAGCGGCGGCAAAACCGATGATCAGAGCCCCTGAGGTGAAACCGATCGCCGCCAGCAGTGGAAAAAGCATCATATGGGGGAGCCTGACAAAGACAAATATAGCCCAGAACAGTGTGGTAAGGATCGTGCCGATCAGATACGGCATTTTGCGCCTTTCCATCCGGTCCGAGATCATGCCGATGACCGGGCCGCTGAAGGCGAACGAGAGGAGCATCGTCGAGGTCAGCAGTGCGGCCTGGGAAGTCTGCAGGTGATAGATCTGGGTCAGATAGGGTACCCCCCAGAGACCGGCGAAAACGAGCACCGGAGCGGTCGACAGACCGCCGGCGAAAAACAGCAGCCAGGTATCTTTGCGGGAGAGTACTGATTTCAGAGCTTTGCCGGCCGGCAGACTGCCTTCGTTCTGAACTCGTGCATGGGCATGGCTCTGATAGCCGTAGTCTTTTGGATCGTCGCGCAGAAACAGCCAGGTGGCCAGGCCCAGTCCCACGGTCAGAAAGCCGCTGACTCCCATTGCCGCCCGCCAGCCGAACAGTTCTACACCAACAGCAAGCGGTACGCCGGCCATGATTCCGCCGAGATTGCCAAGCAGCAGTGCCACGCCGGTCACCGTGGCGAAACGATTGGCCGGAAACCAGTGGCCGGCCAACTTCATGCAGGTAACCCATGCCACCGCAACGGAAGCGCCGATCAGGAAGCGGCCGATATAAGCCAGCCAGAGCGAGGAACCGAAACTGAAGATGAGGATGCCGGCCGCTGCCGTTGCACAGGCTATTGAGGCAAGTTTGCGGGGACCGATCTGGTCGACCAGCAATCCGGTCGGTATCTGCATCGCCGCGTAGGAATAAAAATACATGGCTGAAAGATTACCCAGCAGGGCCCCGCCCAGATTGAAATCGCGCATCAGATCATCGGCGAGCACCGCCGGAGCCATGCGCTGGAAAAATCCGACACAATAAAGAAGTGCGACCAGTCCCCACATGGACCAGGCCAGCCAGAGCGGCGCTTTGCTTTTTTCGGAGTTATGCATGTATATATCTCGTTGTACGACCATCAGCCAAAAGCGGTGACCGCCCGCAGCAGATCAGTGTTCTTGAATGTATTGAAGTGATAATAGCTGCCGCCCAGCGCCCGTGACAACGAGCGCATGGTCGATGACGGATTCCGCAGCGACCGGGTCTCGATTGTCAGCGAAGATACCCCGTCTTTGCCGATCAATGAACCGATGTTCAGCAGTTCATCGACAATTTTATCCGGCGCCAGGTGCTTCTCATAGGACACATTAGCCTCTCCGTCAGAGAGAATTACCAGCAGCGGTCGAATGAGCCTGTCTTTTCTTCGTTCCGTCTTAATCAGCTGCCAGCCCCGCATCAGTCCATGGGCAAATGGGGTGGCGCCGCCTACCGGCAGCGAATGCAGGCTGCGCCGGGCCATGGCCAGAGACGATGTCGGCTGCAGGACGATTTCTGCTGACTCGTCGCAGAAGGAGACCAGACCGACTTTGAAACGCTTCTGATAGGCCTGATTCAGAACCCCGAGAATGGTTCCCTTGGCAGCCCTTATCCTCGATTGCGCCCCCTCATCTCCCATCGATTCTGAACAGTCCACCACGAAAATAACCAGCGAACGCAGCGCTCGTTTATATATTTTCTTGTGCAGGTCCTCTGTTGAAATGCAAATGTCAGCGGGTGCTCTATCTGAGGCATGCCGAAGCACGGCAGAACGAATGGTTGCATCAACGGCGAGGTCATAGGCGGGCTCGGACTCCTGAACCGGAACCGCTCTGACATAGCGGCCGTTCATCGTCTGTGAGTAGGTGGATTTAGCCCGGCCGCGAAACCTGCCGTTTAGTTTTAAGGAATCGAGATTTAAATCTTCAATGCAGATCAGTGCGTCCGGCTCGTAGACAACTTTTTTTTTTCGGCAAGAAAGGTGAACAAAGAACCGACATTGGACGCGGCCGTAGCTCCGGGTACCGCCTCGACGATATCATCCCAGTCATCTTCGTCAGCCTCGCTGATAGCGGTCTGTTCGATCGCTGTGTCTTCGCTCAGCACATCCTTGAAAATCTCTTCAAGCTTCTCCTCCACCTGCGAGTCGGAAGCAAACGGAAGAATGGTGAGCCGATGGGGAAGGACAAAGCGGGCGGCTTCGATAACGTGTTCAGGTCTGACTGCAGAACATTCGAGAAATGACGCCAGGGCGCAAGCGGCTTTGATAATGGCAATCTCGGCCCGATGTCCCTGGGCCGCCACCTGAATCGCCAGGGCCACCGCCATTTCGATCAAATCGGAGGAAACCGTGATCCGGTTCAGGGCTGTCCGGGCAACAGCGATTTGCTCCAGGAGAAGTGATTCATCCTCTTCATAACGAGAACAAAAGGCCCTCGGATCATTGTCGAAGCTGATTCTCCGGTCGACAATGAGGCGGCGCTCTGCTGAGCTTTCCACACCACGGACGCTCAGGCTCAGGCCGAAGCGGTCGAGGAACTGCGGCCGCAGTTCCCCTTCCTCGGGGTTCATCGTACCGATCAGCATGAACCTCGACGGGTGGCTGTAGGAGATCGACTCCCGTTCGATCTTATTGATGCCTGAAGCTGCGGCATCGAGCAGTATATCGACCAGATGATCGTCAAGCAGGTTGACTTCATCCACGTAAAGAATGCCTCGATTGGCCGAGGCCAGCAAACCCGGTTCAAAACGGCGCCTGCCGGTTTTCAGCACCTGTTCGATATGCAGGGTGCCGATGACCCGGTCCTCGGTGGCGCTCAGCGGCAGCTCTACGAGCGGCATCGATCGTTTGACGCTCTTCAGCGGCTGACCGGTTCGATGGGCTTCGGCACAGGAGGAGCAGAGCTGATCTACAGCGGAGGGCGAGCAGTTGTAAGGGCAGTCCTGCACGACCTCGATCTGCGGCAGCACATTTATCAGGGAACGAACCGCGGTCGATTTTCCCGTGCCTTTGTGGCCGCTGATCAGAACCCCGCCAATGGCCGGATCGATCGCGTTGAGAAGCAGGCCGGTTTTCAGTTTATCCTGCCCGACTATGGCGCTGAATGGAAAATTGTCTTGTTTCATGGTTTATCAAACGGGGAATAGACTGGGGCCCGACTCTTAGCTGGTAAGACCAAATTCTATATCATAGAGCAAAAACAATTACGAGTACAATCAATTATCCTGTCCGCTCGCATGAGAATCATTGTATAGTGCCTGACGGTCAGAAGGTATACATTCAATTGGTCAAAATTTCATTTCGGAAGAAAAATGTTGTTGACCATGCATGAAGCGAGGAAAGCATGAAAGTGATTATGGATCTCACCGTTTCTCCGTTCGGAGTCGGTCTGTCAGTATCTGAATATATCGCCGCCTGTCATGAAATTTTAGACGAGGCTGGCCTCAAAACACATCTGCACGCCTACGGAACCAACATCGAAGGAGATTGGGACGAGGTCATGGCAGCGGTCAGAAGGTGCCATGAGAAGCTGCACGCGATGGGTGTTCCGCGGCTGACCAGCTCCATTAAAGTAGGTACCCGAATTGACAAAGAGCAGACCATGGACGATAAGGTAACAAGCGTGCAGAACAAGCTGCATACCTGATCAAAAGAATTAGCCGCAGACCTTGCCCGGGGCAGTGAATGTGCTTATTTTTGAACATATACACGCAAGCCTTTCTTTAACCATATCTGCTCACTCAGATCAGGAGGGTCTTATGCACTTTTCAAACATTCTTCTCCCCGTTGATGGTTCCGACTATTCAGACAATGGTGTCGAATACGCCATCTACCTGGCATCTCTGTCCGGAGCCAAAGTCACCGCCGTCTGCTGCTATGAATGGGTGGGTGGTTTGTATGAAATCAACGGAACCCTTATTGAAGAACTCCGGGACAAACTCAAAATCCAGGCGCAGGAAGTTCTGGCAGCGGCTGCCCAAAAATTAGCGGACAAGGGCATCGACCATGAAACCAGGCCGATCTCCGGAGCCCCCGGCACCATGCTGAGCAACCTCGCCAAGTCCAGGGAGTTCGACCTGATCATCATGGGCTCTCACGGTCACTCAGATATTGCCGGCCTGTTCCTTGGCAGCGTCACCCACAAGGTGCTGAACACGATTTACTGCCCGGTTCTGGTCGTCCCTGAACAAAAGGAAGCCCCGAGCAGCTGAACACGCAGGAAGTGCGCATCCAGGATCAGGCATGGCTGAGCACCAGACCGTCGTCGATTTCGATGGTTCTGTCCGCCATGTCGGCGTAAACCGGTTCATGGGTGACCATGACGATGGTAAGACCTTCATCGTGAAGCTCGTCCAGCAGCGCCATGATCTGTTCGCCGTTCATCTTGTCCAGACTCCCGGTGGGTTCATCAGCGAACAGGACTTTAGATGATTTCACCAGGGCGCGGGCAATCGCCACACGCTGCTGCTCACCGCCCGAGAGAATGGTGGGCAGCCGATCTGCTTTATCACCCAGACCAACCCGCGCCAGACACTGACGTGCCTTTTCCTCCAGTACACCGCTTACCGGCCTGATCGAACTCATGAACGGCAGCAGACAATTCTCCAGGACACTGAGGTAAGGCAGCAGATGGTGGAACTGAAATATGATCGAGAAATCGGTCTTGCGGATGGCGTTTACTTCCTTTTCAGACGCCCTGGCAAGATCCGCACCGCGATACTTCAATACGCCACCGTCCGGTTTTACCAGGGTTGAGAGAACGTTGAGCAGCGTCGATTTACCCGAACCGGAGCGCCCAACAATGGAAATGTACTCTCCTTCAGCTATATCGACTGAGACAGTGCGCAGAACCGAAATTTCTTCCCCGTCCAGGGCATAGCTCTTGGTGATATTTTCTGCATGTATCATGGTGCCTCCTACAGCGAAACCAGCGCCTGTGACGGTTCGATCGAGGCGCCTTTCCAGGCTGGATAGAGCGCTGAACCAATCGTTATCAGCGGAAAGATTGTGGTGCAGACAGCCAGCTGGAGAACTGAAAATAACGGACGAGCGCCGTCGGTGAGCGACAGATAATCGAGCGCCTTCAAGCTGAGACCATAGCCGGCCATGTAACCAACCGCGCCGGCCAGGATACCGATAAGTCCCGCCTCAACACAGAAGATCAGAAACACCTGTGGTTTGGAATACCCCAGTGAACGCAGAATACCGATATCTTTTGTCCGCTCATTCACCGCCGAAAGCATCGACAGCCCGACCATCGCCGAAGCGGTGAGCAGAATAACGAGGCTGATCGACAAGGCCAGCCTCTGAACGAACCTGACCGACGACATGCGCTGATTAACCACGTTCTGCAGGGCAATTACCGAAGTCCCGGGTACATTGGCCTGGATCTGCGCGACGATGTCTTCGATCGGACAACCGGCGCAGAGCGCGGCGACTTCGACAAAGCTGGCGGCATCCGGCTGGGAGGTCATTTCCTGAAGCCTGCCAAGCTCCACCATGATGACTGAGTCGTCGTCGCTGCCCGTCTCCTGGAGCACGCCCGCAACGCTGAAGCGGGTGCCATCAAGATCAAGCTGATCGCCGGGCGCCAGGCCGAGCTTCTCCGCGGCCGCGGAGCCGACGAGGATTTCCTCCGGGTTTTGGGGAATGCTGCCGACCGGTGCCCAGTAACTCTTGATGCCGAGTTCCTCTTCCCACCTGACCCCGACAACGGCGATGGCCACGTCGCCAATTGTAAACATCTCCACCAGTTTGGGAGCAACCACGCTGATTCGATCACTCAGCTCGATGGACCTCACCGCTGTGATCGTCATCTGTTCGGAAAGATTCTTGACGTCGAGGAGCATATCGCCCATATGAAAGCCCCCGTAGCTGACGCTCAACGTTTCAGTGGACGGCTTGAGCACAATATTGGCCCCAAAGGCGTTCAGCTTTTTCTCGAGACTGTGGCCGACAACAAGCGATACCTGGTAAAGCGCTACGATGGAAACGACACCGAGCAGGAAAACACCAAGCAGAAGCAGCGCCTTGATCGGCTTCCGGCCCATATTTTTGAGCGGAATCGTGACGATGTTCATATCGGCTCCTAGAAATAGCGACCGCCAGGCAGGATGTCTTTCACCTCGATGATCAGCTGATCGGCAACAACCGAACGCTTCAGCGGGGCAGGATTACAACCTCCCTCCACCACGTTGATCCGGCTTGAATGAAAACGTCTGCCGCAATTGTTGCAGATCATGAAATCTCCATCCTGACTGTAGCCTTTCTTTTCGGCAAAGCAGACATCACAGGCATCAAACGCCGCGCGGATAACGCCGTCGCTGCTCTGAACGACGAAAAACTTCACCAGAGCATCACCATCTTTGTATTGAAAATAATGGGCCTTTCCATCATCGATGTCCTTCAACGGAATACTGATCCGGCCGTCTGTGGCTTTGATTTTTTTATGCGACCCAAACAGGCCAAATGATGCATCGGCGGACGAGGGAAGCATGGTAACGGTTAATCCAAACATCACGACCATCAGTGTTGACAACAGGTGCTGCCTCATAACTTTCTCCAAAAATTCACTCTTAGTCTCGACAACTCAAAACGGGTAAAGCGGTAAAAGCGCGGGAAAGGATCAAATCAGGTAGACGCACATCCGCTTATAGATGGGAGGCGAGATAAAACGCTGGTGGAAAGCAGGAGAAACAACAGAAACTGCAACGGGAAGAGGAACTTCGACAGTCAGGCCCGGATACATACCCGCAGCTCCGCCCTCGGGGAAAGCGCCGGCGGCGGGCATCAGTACAACGCTAGCGATGCTCGAGTCGAAACAGCTCAGATCATCACAAGCTGAGCCGGCGGTGTTACCGGGTGAATGATGCTGTGCTCCGGCCGCGTTCGCCGAACTGCTGCAGGTTTTCATCGAGGCGCAGCAGTCCATCTCCGGCGCATCATCAAAATGCATGGGGCAATCGGCTGCACATAGGGTGATCGCGACAGTAACTGCGGGCTGAGCTGCCAGCCCGGCGATCACGAGGATCGAGATACCCACCCGGCGGAGGAGCTCAGAAATGTTTCGGAACCGATTAACCATGCTTCTTCATACTACATTGTCGTATCAGCAGTCAAGTGCGTTTACCCCGGAGACGATACGCTACGTTTTTGTCGCTGCGAGGGGTGTGCACCGCCGCATCCTGATGCCCGGGCTGAACGAACCAGGTCAGCAGATAGCAAAATCCCGGTTTCCTCTACCTAGCATAGCCCTGCGACTGTACATATTCTGGTGATCGAAGAAAAACTATTGCAATTCCGGCGTATTGATGAATTAATATAAATGTCGGAGCCGGGTTTAAACCGTTTGGAGAGATATGTATGGAAAAGGTGAATGTTTACGTCAGTGAAGGAAACCGCGCCGCTGTTACCTGCCCCTACTGCCAAAAGACCTATGATGTAACGGTAGAGAAATACAAGGGCTTGAAACACAGCCTCGTTACCCGGTGTTCTGCCTGTAAAAAACAGTTTGGCGTGGAACTGAATTTCAGGCGCTATTACCGAAAGCCGGTCAAACTTGTCGGCGAAGCGCTGAACCTCTCAACCGGCGCCGCCACACCCCACACCATATCGATTGTCAACATCTCGATGATCGGCCTCAGATTCACCCTGATAGGCCGCACGGACATCAAGACAGGCAACCGGCTGCGGGTTTCCTTCACCCTTGATAACCAGCGATCCAGACGTATAGAAAAAGACGTGCGGGTTATCGACATCAAAGGTGATCACTACGGCTGCGAATTTTTAAACCTGGCCTATGAAAAGGAACTGGGATTCTACTTGTTTTCAGGCTGAAAACCATTCTCTAAATAGAAAAGCTGTCCTCAGGCCTTCAGCAGCACGTGCTGCCAAAACTGCACCCCGCTATACCGTATCGGCTAAAACACCTCGAACTGACCCATCATACCGTCGTTTTCGTGCTCGAGCATATGTCAGTGACACATAGAATAAGCAGTGATACATAACATTTGTTGTTCAACACAGATGACACAATCGGCAACAATAGACATAAAAGGTGTCGGACCGGTACTAATTGAGAGAAGTGCAAAGGCCAGGAATCGGAAAAATGGGCTAACAGTTCTCTAATTACTTGTTTTTACAATACAAAGGATACGGAGGATACAATGACGGAATGGTTTCTAGCCCTGTCTCCTGTTAAACAGGCTTTTCTCGGGACCTGTTTCACTTGGTTTTTGACTGCTCTCGGGGCAAGTCTCGTGTTCTTTTTCAAAAGTATTAACCGGAAAACAATGGACGGCATGCTCGGTTGCGCTGCGGGTGTCATGATAGCTGCGAGTTTCTGGTCACTTCTTGCTCCGGCAATCAGCATGGTGGAAGAAACAGGGGGAACACCCTGGATTCCTGCGCTTATCGGGTTCTTGAGTGGGGGACTATTTCTTTGGGTGACAGACAAACTGTTGCCGCACCTCCACCCGGGCTTCCCTACCTCAGAAGCTGAGGGAGTCAAGACAAGCTGGCAGCGGTCTGTGTTATTGGTATTGGCAATCACCCTGCACAACATCCCCGAAGGTTTGGCCGTGGGTGTAGCTTTTGGGGCTGCGGCAGCAGGACATCCGGCGGCCTCGATCGGTGCAGCAATTGCCCTGGCTATTGGTATCGGTATTCAAAACTTCCCAGAAGGAGCGGCAGTCTCTGTGCCGCTTCGCAGAGAAGGGATGTCCCGCAGAAAGAGTTTCATGTATGGTCAGTTTTCTGGGATGGTCGAACCGATAGCAGGCGTGATTGGAGCATTTGCTGTCGTGTATATGCAACCACTTTTACCTTATGCACTGTCTTTTGCAGCCGGCGCTATGATTTATGTGGTTGCCGAAGAACTTATTCCAGAATCGCAAGCAGAGAAACATTCTGATATTGCAACTATCGGTGTCATGCTGGGGTTCTCCATAATGATGACGCTTGATGTGGCACTTGGGTAGAATCGAGGTTAAGGATTTTTCTGGGTCTGTATATAGAATAGGGTTATCAATAGTTGCACCCCAGCGATACTTCAATCTACACCAGAACATGTTGCAATTATTGATAACCCTGTAGGACTGAAGTGAGTGTTAAACCCAGAGAAAAACGGACAGTCGCCGGAGTGCTGGTCATGGCGCTGGCGGTCGTATTCTTTACCTGTATCGATACCTCGGCCAAGTGGCTGACGATCGCCGGTTTTCCGGTCTTCCAGATTGTCTTTGCCCGCTATGCTGGACACCTGATTTACACACTAGCCCTTTACCTGCCTCAGGAAGGGGTCTCAATATTCAAGTCCAATTCTCCGGGAAAGCAATTTCTCAGGTCGGCCTTCTTGTTATTCGCGACTTCTCTGAATTTTCAGGCACTCAAATATTTGCCGATAACGCTGACGACAACGATCATGTTCGCCGGTCCCATCGTGATTACTTTGCTGGCGATTCCGTTACTGAGTGAAAAAGTTGGTATCCACAGGGTATTAGCAGTCTGCACTGGCTTTCTTGGAGTTCTGGTGGTCATCCAACCATGGGGAACAGCCTTCCATCCTGCAATGTTTTTCAGCCTTGCGTCACTCGTATCGGCTTCCCTCTATTTCATTATGACCCGAATGCTGGCAGGGATAGAAAGTAATGCGACCCAGCAGCTATGGGTCTCCGCGCTGGCGACAATCGCCCTGTCTCCATTTGCGTGGCACGTATGGGTTTGGCCAGAAACTCCGGGACAGTGGATTGTGCTGTGTGCGATCGGATGTTTTGGCGCTTTGGGTCATATATCGGCAACTACTGCTCATAGATGGGCGGAGGCATCCATTCTTGCGCCGTTGGTTTACTCTCAGGTGTTTTGGGCGGTCCTGGTGGGAATTCTGATTTTTGACACTTACCCGACGGCCTGGACGCTTGGAGGCGGTTCCATTATCGTCGCATCCGGCCTCTATATCTGGCAGCGAGAAACTCGTTAAAATAAAGAGACCCATGCTCAATGACGGTTCTGTACATCTCTGTACGAACCTTCACAGGAACTCCACGCTCGGGAAAAGTCGAAAATAGTTACTTTTGATTAAGCAATGCTACATGTTCTGATGAGATTTAAAATTCCCTTTCCCTCGTCCGCAGATACTGCGCCAGATATTGCCGAATATGATTGGTGGAGTTACCTGGCCATTCGCTTATGTTCTTCTGATACTGTTAGATGTTGAAATGTTACTGCTGGCTGGCCTACTCTCCAGCAACCTTTTTGATTTCTTGCCTTAAATTATCAGCTTGAGGGTTGGATACACTTTTCCTGATCAATATATCTGTCGGACTCACAGCTTGGCCATAGTATGCTTCGTTAAATTTGTCCTTGGTTTTAACAACTGCACCAGCAAGAGAGAATCCGGCAAAAGCACCCTTGGAGCGGGCATACGACAATACATCAGCTGTTCCAGCTGAAGCACCTCCACCAACTGGACCGGCCGCCAAAGTTATGTCCGCACCTAACTTAAACGAACTCGTCAGCAGCTTTTCCATCCCCCGATCACTCATAATGAGTAATATCACCTCTGAGGCTTCACCACCGAACTGTAATCCGATAGAGAGAGATCCAATGGTGTAAAAAGCAGGGTAACCCCACGCACCAGAACCGGCATCATTTACTAGAAGTGCCCCCGAACCTCCTGAGCCACCAATGAAAAAAGCACCTTGAATACTTTGAGGTATGATTAATACGGCTTTTGCATCTTTGACCTTATCTCTGAACCATTGTAAGTCGGGGTCAGCTGAAAAACTGCTAACGACCATTGTGGCTTTGTCTATCAGATTCTCTGCTTCGGTTTGGTCTGAAGCAAACGCACCTGATGTCACTAATGAGGCGATCAGCAGCAAAACAAAGACAGTAAATCCTTTTCGATTCATGGTCGTATCCTCCTGTCGGTTTAATAATAAGACAACTAAGGGTTAGGCTGTTGACATCAGTTCTTGATCGGTTCTAAGCGACCTGAGATTGATAGATGATACTCAGAATATAGGCATTAATAGCAAAGGGTAAACATAAAATTACAGGCATCGACGGGGGGAAGAACGGGTATTAATTTTTTCGTAGTGCCCCCGTTATTATACAATATTTGGGATAACCCTGTTCCATGAACCTCAATCTGAGCATAGCTGTGAGCTATTGACTGCCAAGACATATCTTTCTAATTGAAATTTCGTTTACTCGTCCAAAATCCAGTCAGGTGCCAATACCCTGCCCCCATTAAAGGGCATTAAGCTCTCGGTGTTTTTTGCTGAACGTTCTCTGCCGGTAAGCCATTTTTCGAGACGTTTTTTTTCACGTTTACTTTTTAGGCTTCGCTTTGCAGCCTCTTCGCCATGCCTCTTGTCAACAAGATAAAATCTTTAAACACTGCCCGCTCGTGGCGGGTCTAATTCCCCGATGCCTCCAGGATTTTTCGCACCGCTGTCTGCACCGTCGGCAATTGCCTCAAGAATCCGGCACGCGAAACGTCCCGGTAGGGCTTATGCCCTGCCGCTGTGATGACGGTTGCCGGTTGTGAGTGGACATGAAGCTTGACGGGAACACCGGTTGTCTTCGCTGCCTGTTTCTCGATACGTGCTATGTCCTGCGCTGAAGGCCGGGTTGGTCCAACGGTATCTACAAGGACATAGAGGACTTCATCGACAATGTTGTAGTTTTCTCCAGAAATAAAGAGGTGCTGCATGGCCGCCAGCTCCTCGCGAATGATGGAGATGCCTTCCTCTATAGCCGGTTTCGCCTCGGCGGGGTAGTTCGGCTCCAGCCCAGAGAAGGCGAGGCGGACAATACCTGAACTGTCGTAATAATTGGTCTCAATAAAGCTGACAACAAGCCGTATTTCAGAGAGTTCCAACTTTTCCCGCAACAATGTCTCCAGTTCCGCGATACTCTCCGGGTGCGGAACGGAGAGGCCGTGTATCGAGGCCAGAAAGGTCGGTGTATCGTTGACATTGAAGACCTTGACATGATCGAGGTGGTAGCCGATGGTCTTGGTCAGCTCATTGCGGATGACACTATCCGCCACTTTGGCCTGTCGGACCAGGGGGTGCGGGGCTTCACTGACAAACGAGCCGTCCAGTTGCTGCGCAGCCAGGTGCACCGATGAATCCGGAGCGGTAATTTCCTGCACTGCCATGCTGCGTACAATCAATTTGGTGTTTTGCTCAAGGTTCTCGCTCAGTTTTTTTTCGATTCTATCCACCTGGGTGGGAGAGAAGGTGCTGGAAGCATGAATATCGGCCAGGACATAGACGACATCGTCTTCATCATGGTATTTAACCCGGTCCAGGGAGGCCCCTTGCCCTTGATAGGTTAAAAATTCCTGGTGCAGGGTGTCTTCTATCTCGGTAAGCAGTGATTGGTCCCGGGAGATGTCATACAGTGTCTTGGTGAGGAAGGCGGTAACCAAAAGAAAACAGATAATCGGCAAACCGAAGCGCTGGACGACAACCTTCCGGTCCATTTTCGTGTAATCGTCGCCCATGCCAAACACCCAGAAGGAAGCGGAGGCGACCAGAAGGATGGAGAGGAAGTTGGCGAAAGAACAGCAGGAATGAGCCGACGCCGGCAGCATATTCCCCGACCGAGAAACACAATCCCGTATTGGCAAGGGGCGGCACGATAGCCGTGGCGATCGCCACGCCGGGCAGGGCCGGGCTGATTTTTTCATCCATCAGGGCATAGGCCCCCGCAAATCCGGAAAACACCGCTACCAGGAGATCGAACAGCTGGGGTCTGGACACGGGCCAGCATCTCCGGAGTCGGCTCGAAAGCCGGCGAGACGAGCCCAAGAATGATACCCATGGCAACAGCCGCGGCCACGCCGGCGATTTCTGCCTTGAGCGCTTTGCCGAACAGTTCTTTGTCGCTGCGGATCAGGGCCAGGCCGATGCCGAAAATGGGCGTCATAAGCGGGGCGACGAGCATCGCCCCAATGATGACTGCAGTACTGTTGGTAATCAGACCGAAACAAGCGATCATGGTGGACACGGCAACCATGATATAAAAGCGCATTTCCGGTTCGGAGCCGGTGCTTATATCATTGAGTACGAGATCATGACGTTCTTGTGAAATTTTCAGTAATCGAAAGCCCATGGCAAAACCCTCGTTCTCTATTGGTTTATCCGCAGTTAATTGCGCAGCGAGACTACTCCGGGTGCGGGTAAAGGGAAAACCGATGACACTCCTACAGTGCCTGTTTTGTCTCAGCTGCCTTCTCAGCCTTGCTCACGGCCAGTTTATAGGAAAGGTAATACTTGTAGATGTTGCTGACGTACTGAACCGTTTCCCTGCCAATCCGCTTGGCGGCTATCACTTCGACATTCTGGAACCAGACATTGGGATCGAGCCCCTGTTTTTCAGCTTCCTTCCGTAGCTGGCGATTTTGGCGGGCCCGGCATTATAGGCGGCGAAGGTGAAAAGATAGCGGTTCAGCTCATCGATTTCGGGGTCGCTGAAATAGCGATCCTGCAGAAACCGCAGGTACTTGTGCCCGGCGTGAATATTGTCCTCAAGCTTTTTTATATCCGGGATGCCGACATTCTTGTCGGCAGCGGTTGTCGGCAGCAGCTGCATGATGCCCACGGCCCCCACCTGGCTGCTTTTGCCATGGTCGAGCTGCGATTCCTGGTAGGCCAGCGCTCCGGTCATCAGGTAATCGAACTGGTAACGGTCGGCATAGGTCTTGAACAGGTCGACAACCTGCTGGAACTTCTTCTGTTCTTCGGGGCTCAGCGAGTTACGGGCCCATTTGTTTTCCTTGAGGTAGCGTTTGAAGACGATGTTGCCGAGCAAAGTCCCCTTTTTAATTGTCTTTACGAATTCGTTGACGACCGCCTCGAGTTGGGGACTGTTATTGCGAAAGGCCCAGGCGATCTCGCCGCCCTCGTTGACAAAACGTCAGGGTGCAGCGTGATGTTTGTGAAAATCTGGCCCCAGAAGCGGGCCTTGTGGTCATCGACGATAACAGCTGGAATCAACCCGGCATTAACCATTTCCAGCAGGTCTGCATCTTCCAGGAATTCTTCTGCTTCAATGATTTCAACGGGCGCCAGTCCATTGGCCTTGAAGGTTTCATTCAGTTTCGTCAGATGCTGAAAGTAGCTGGAGGAGGGGCGGAGGTGCAGCCGTCGGCCGGACAGGTCCTCGAGGCGTTCCACGGGCTTCTCGTCGGGACCGGTAATGACGATCTCCTTTACTCCGGTCAACAGAGGCGTGCTGAAGTCAGCCAGCTCCCGGCGCTGCGGGGTGATAGTCAGGTTTGCCGCGGCAATATCACCGCGGCCTTCCGCCAGAGCTGGTAAGATGTGGTCACGTTGGACCGGCAGAAAGAGAACCTTGATCTTCAGCGTGCCTGTCTGCTCTTTTTCGTTGATGAAGGTTTCGAACTCTTTGAAAAAATCGACAGTGATGCCGTAGTGGCGCCCCTGATCGACAAAGTAGAACATCTTGTTGGGCACGACCAGCACCCGGACTACCTTCCGCTCCACCATATCGCCGTAGTCTCCGCTCCACTGTTCGGCCAGCTTCAGATCGCCGTCCGTATCCCGGTCTTGATCGCCCTGGCAGAGGGCTGGGATAAGGATAAAGAGCAGCAGGACAAAAAGAAAATTTAGCTTGTTTATCATAATTATTCCTTATTTTTTCAGAATAAACCCGTCAATAGCTCAGGGATTGTGCCCCCCATCTCGGCCCATAAACCGTGTTATATGAGTCTCTCAGTTGAGGCTGTCGTCCTTGAAGTATTTCGTTCCTTTCACCGTCAACTCCATGGCCAGTCCATCACCGGTCAGCTGGTACAGATACATTCCCGACAGTACCGATAATGCGCCTGGAGGCTGACCGGCAGAATCGCCCTGCTCACAAGATTCCACTCATTCCCGAGTAAAAAAGGAATGACCAGCTGGATATCGGCCTGCAGCCAGCTTCCCGTTTCATTCACACAATTTTGTCTTTCAGGGATACCCAAAGAAGCCAGAACCACGGCATGCAGCCCGTCCTGGAGCTGCTTTTCTACCGTGGTTTCTGATTTGGCTTTATTTCTCGAACACCTCGGTGCCCTCCTTGTCGATATAGGAAGCGTAATGACTGCCGTCCTCCTGCCTGATCAGGCCACGTACGTATCTACCCTCATCGTCGTAGAGCATGATGCCGGCGTTGCCTCCGTTATAGCCGAGGCCGATGCGCTGTTTTTCCTCGCCGTCATTGACCAGGATGCCGTAGCCCTTGTCGCGGGTCCCGCCCATGGCGATGATCTTAGCTCCATCCTTGTCAAGCAGGGCGATACCGGGAACTCCCTGGTCCATTCCGAGGCCGATTCGTGCTCTGCCTTCGGCGTCTGAGACCATGATACCGCTTCCCTGCCCATCGGCTGTGAGCCCGAAGGTCAAAAGGCGCTGCCCCGCCTCATTGTGGATGCTCATGCCGATACCCTCGTCCTTTTCAGAGCCGATTCTCACCAGCGTATTGCCGGATTCGTCCACAATGGTGATTTTCTGAGCCGTGATCTCGCCGAAGTGGCCGTCCTGGAGGCCGTGCTTGGCGCCAAGCAGCAGCAGGGGGGCCAGCAGCAGCAGTATGCTCAGCAGGCCGAACTTCAGCCTTCTATTCTCCCGTTCGATTGTAGCAAGGCGCTTGTCAAGCCCTGCTCGCTCTTCTACAGATGTTCTCATGGGTAATCTCCTCTTTGTATCCGTTGTCAAAAACCTGTCTGATTACTTGTCAATAGCCCCGGCGTTGCGCCCGATCATGATTGAGTACGGCGCCGCCGAGGGCTCCCACACCAACACCGATCAAGGTTGATTTGGTGTCACGGCCGAGCGCCTGGCCGACGATCGCTCCGGCAGCCGCGCCCCGTGCCCCTCCGACCTCCGCGGCAGTCGGATAGGTGGTGCAGCCGCTGTTGAGCAGCAGCGGCGCGATAAGCAGCGCCGCCAGAAGAATGATCGAATACCTGTTTTTCATGGTCTTATCCTCCATTTATGAAGTTTTGTTCTGCCTTCGTGTTACGGCCGGCCTGACCGAATTGACAACACCTGCGCAGGCCGACCTGCAGCACCAGTGTCGTGCTATGCTTATGTCGCGGTTACCTCGGCAAAAGCTGACCTCAACTTGTCGGTCTGAGAATTATTCTTCAAACGGGCCCTGATCACAAGCATCAGAACGTCCAGGCAAAGGTCAGCATGATATAGTCTGATTCGAACCTGTTGTCGGCGCTGAAATCGTGCAGCCATGTGCCCAGCACCGTGAACCGCCCGCCGGTCCAGACGAAGCCCGGACCAAGCGCAAAGGACTCGGACTTGAAGTCGCCAAGCGTCGCGCCGGCACCGCTGTCACCGGTCAACTGTTTGTAGTAGTAGCCCCGCAGGCCAAGGGCGAACGTTTCGGAGATAAACTGGTTGGCCACGAAGTCCACATGAAATTCCGTTCCCGTCTGGTATTCGGTATCAGGGTTTTCGGTATTGAACATCACCCCCGGGGCGACCGACATTTCGGTTCCGGAGTCGGGGTTGAACCAGGTCACCGCGCCAACAGTGTCAAAACTCCAGTAATTGCGGCCGAGATTGGCGAGGTCGGAGCCGGAGGCGTCGTATCCCCCGGTCGGCGCGACGATCGATTCCCAGAGTTTGAACGACCACTTCCCTGTGCTCCAGTTCATCTGGAAGGGAATGATGGCGATGTCGCTCAAATCGAAGCTGTCATCGGAGAAGTCGAGGCGCTCGCCGCGCGGACCGGTAAGCGCGCCTTCCATATTGACATAGCCGAAGGGTATGGCCGTGCCGATGGAGTATCGTCCCCCGAGCACCAACGTTTCGAAGGTGTATGAGAAAGAGGCGAGGTTGAGGAAGAGGTCAAGGTCAATGCCCAGGCTGACCTGTCCCTCGAGAACCGCCACATCGGTACTGCCCGTCTGATACCAGAACATATTTGCGGCCTGGAGACCCGGCTCGGGCGGTACGGCGAGGAAGATATCGCCGACTGCGCCGGGCAGGTAATGGCTCGAGGCGCCCTCTGCCGCGTAGGTAGCGGTAGGGGCCGATGCGCAGAGGATGACCGATCCCATCAGGGCGGCCAGTGCAGCCGTTTTGAGCTGCTGCGCCAACGGTTTTCTGGGTTTCGCATTCGTCTTTCTCTGCGCCGCTCCTTTCAGATTTTCGATATTCATGCCTAACTCCTTGTGATTCCCTTTCTTCATCTGGTCGCTGTCATGCCCTCTTTACAAGTGGCCTTGAACCAGATTCACTCGATGTTCATCCGTCATGGCGTGTACCATACCGGCGAGGTGTAGGCACGCTCCTGGTGGACGAGGGTGGCGTCCTCGGGCGCCTCGACACCGAAGAAGGCCACATCCTTGGCAACCCAGGTAGGGGTCGGGATCTCGATGACCCTGGCGTAATAGAAGGCGTGCTGCTCCGGGTCGAAATCCGGATCCTGCCAGTAGGCGAGGAAGAGCGGCTCACCGATCGTGTTGGTATAGGCGGCCTCCTCGACATTCACCGTGCTGCCGACCGCTTCCTGGCAGCGCCCGTCCTCACCGATGGTCCGGTCACCGGAGACGGCGATGTCGTAGACCTGCTCGTGGGTCTTGCGTCGCCGTCGAGCCAGCCTTTGATGATCTGGACCCGGTCAAGGTTGGCGCCGTCCGGGATCGCGAAGAGCGCGGACCACGAAGGCGGGTGCTTGACCTCAGGAGCCTTGGAAAGATCGCCGCCCATGGGGACACCCTTGGTATAGCCGTGGCGGGCGAAATCGGCGCGGTGGACGTCGGCTTCATCAAACTCCCAGCCGGCGAAGAGGCGCACCGTCATCCGGGTGCCGGTGGTGGCATAGACCTCCTTGCGCTTCATCGCGTCCCAGAGTTCCTTGCGGGTGTTTCCCGTGGCCCAGACCGCGGCGAGGCCGGCGGCGAGCGCTCTTGTAGTGCCGGATCGCGTAGTCGCGGCCTTCCGGGTCCGGCAGTACGCCGGTGATCTTTTCTTCGAGCCGCTCCGGATCGGCTGAGGGCTCTCCCATCGTCGCCTTGCCGAAGAAATTCATTTCGCCGGCGGTCGGAGAGCGAGGTATGGGTGTCGGTGCTTCCCACCATCCCAAACTTGAACGGGTTGGCGCCGAGTCCTGCTGATACTGGAGGCCCCGCTTGAGCGCTTCGCGGGCATACTCGCGCGGGATCATGTCCTTTTCCTTGGCAAGGCGCCGAAGTGCCCCGGTCCCAGGTCTCGTAGTCGGCGAAGTCGTCGTCGGGCGAGAGCATCGGGTGGGCTTCGCCGTCGCCCTTGATCTGGGTCACCTCGTAGATCGGCTCCCAACGGCGAGCGGCGCTCGGCGTAGTCCTGATCGAGGGGCTTCTTCCCGTCAGGGTGACATCGTCGAACATCAGGCCGTTGGAGAGATTGCCGTTGTGGGGGATGGCCAGGACCCGTCCGCCGGTCTTCTCCTCGTAGGCGGCCATCCACTTCCAGAGATCCTCGGGATCGGTGGAATCATAGTTGGAGAAGGGGATACTGGTCGCGCCCGGTTCTTGCCGTCGCGGAAGATCACGTTACGATGCAGGTTGTTGCCCCTGGGCTGGAGGTCCACTCGTAGCCGATAAGGGCGTGAAAAGGTCCCCGGATCGTTGAATTCCTCGGCATACTCGGTGAGGCGCTCCCACATCGTGCGCGTCAGCTCATCTCTGGGCAGGGGATTGTCCTGAGCTCCATCTCCTCTCCCCAGGCGGCGTAGGCCTCGTACTCCTTGCCGGCCTTGGTCAGGTCATGGACCTTCTTGCCCCACTCATTGCGGAGCAGATCGGGGTTGGACTCCTCGATCATGGGGGCGAGACCGAGGTTCTCGGCGTGGTCGGCGACCACCAGCCAGTCGAGCGGGCGCACCAGCTTGGCGCGCACCCCGGTGCTGGAGACGACTTCTTCACCCCGGGCGAAACGGTAGGCCTGGTCCGGTCCGAGCCGGTTGCCGAACATCCCTGCATCAGTCGAATAGGAGGTGTGGACGTGGGTGTCGCCCCAGTAAGGACGCGTCGGGTAGCCCTGGTCCAGGTAGGGGCTGTATTCCTGGTCTCCCAGGTGGAGGTCCTCGCTGTCGCCGCTGAGGTCCAGCGTCGCAGCCGTCTCCTTCGCGGGCTCGGCTGACAGCGTGACCGCCGGCACGGCGAGAAGCAGGGACAGGGCCGCGAGGGCCGGGATGAATGTCTTGGTTTTCATGGTTCCTCCGGGGTTTATTCTGATGGTCCTGGTGGTTGCTTTGCTCAGAGTTTCTTCGCCTTCGGCGGGGTCCAGTTCTTGAATTTTTCAAGGTCGGGGCTGTAGAGCCGCATGTTCACATCGAGGTCGGTATCGCCGCGCTCGATGGGCAGCCAGTTTTCCTCCGGCACGCCCTCGGGCTGCTCGGCGGCGATGACGATGCGGATGCCGCCGTCCTCATCCAGCTTGAAGCCGGCGTTCTCGCCGACGCTGTATTTCTTGCGCTCGTTGGGGATGAAGAATCCGTTCTCGAGGTCGTAGAGCGTCGCCGACCAGAAGGCCCTGGCAGGCGGCATGGCATCGGGTGCCATCACGATCTCGTAGTCATGCATCGCATTCATCGGCTGTGCCGTCTTCGGTGAGGACCGGCTGGTAGATGGCCTGGCTGGCCGGCTGACCGATCGGCCCGGACACCGACTGGAAGGCCTGGACCTCGAGGCTGATCTCGCCCTTGGGTTGAAAGAGCTTCGTCAGGACCGAGGCGACGAAGTCCGGGTCGCCCATGTTCGCCAGTTGTTTCGCGGCGAACTGCTCGGCGGTTTTCCGCAGAGCCTTCCCGTCGATCTTGGCCACGGCATCGGGATCGAACTCCTTGCCGGGTTCGACACCGAGTGGTTTCAGGATCTCGAGCAGCGCGACGTCCAGTTCATCCTCGGAGTCGAAGGTCGTGTGGTTGACCACGAACTGCATGACCTCGAGAAAGCGGTCCTCGAAGATCTCGAAATCCGAGCCGAAGGCCGGGAAGCGGGCTTGCTCGGCTTCGAGGTCCAGGTTTTGCCTCCGCCCTCTCTTCTTCCCGAGAAACACGGACAGGGGTTTGACCTCGACGCGCTTCATGGCAGCGAGATTGGCCTTGAGGCGCTCGGGTTCCGCCGCGTGGGGCATGACCCGGAGGGCGGCGCTGACGAAGTCGCCGCTGACCTCGAACACCTTGTCCACGCCTTCGACGGGCGAGCCGTCGTAGTCCGGGGTGCGCTCGCTGTAGAAGAGGATGGTGGACGGTTCGCCGAAGTCCCCGTCGCCGGTCGACATCGGGATATTCACGTAGTGGTCGTAGGCCGGTGACCATCAGGGAAACATATTTCGAGTCAAAGGCCGGCATCACCATCACGACCGGCTCCTCGGTCACGTCGACCATGCCGACGACATAGAGCGTGTCGTTGTTTGGTCGTGCAATCGCCTGCAGGGTATGGTCGGCCAGGGTCGGTGCTGGCAAAGACCCGGTTGTAGCCGCGGGTGCACATCGGGTTGTCGGTATCGAGCGCGAACTTGTTGTTCACGTTGAACATCGCGACATACTGGTAGCAGCGCTGCACGAGTTCCTCCATCTGGGCCTCGGTGAGGTCCGCGGGCTCGGCAGCCTGCGCAGATCCAAGGCCGGGGAACAGGAGCCCTGCCGCAAGGGCCATGGAGAGAATCGATATTTTCATGGTGTTCATCCTTTCTTGAGGCTTGCTGGGCTAGTTCACCTTCATCTGCACGCGGCGCTTGCCAGGTTTTCATTTTCTCCAGGTCAGGGGCATAGACCCGCAGGACCATGTTCATATCGAGATCCTTCCGTTCGATCGGCAGCCAGTTCTCCGGCGGAACGTCGGCAGGCTTTTCGGCGGCAATGTGGATTTCGATGCCCCCGTCCTCGTTCAGCTTCATGCCGGCATTTTCACCGACGCTGTATTTCTTGTGCTCGTTGGGGATGAAGAATCCGTTTTCCGCATCGTAGAGCGTGAACGACCAGAACGCCCTGGCCGGGAGGCAGTTCCTCCTTGGTCATGCGGATGACATAGTCGTTCTGTGCATTCAGCATGCCGCCTTCTTCCGGGATGACCGGGGGATACAAGGCCTCTTTGGCCGGCACCCCGATCGGGCCGATCACGGAGGGGAACAGCAAGGATTCCAGGCCTTCGCTGCCTTTCGGCTGAAACATGGTCGGCAACACCCGCGCCGTGAATTCGGGATCGTTGAATTTTGCCAGCTCGCCATCCCGGACTTTCAGGGAGATCGCCCGGAGCTTTTCGCCATCCAGTTTCGCCACTTTTTCCGGATCGTATTCCTGGCCCGGGGCCACCCCGAGCGGGGCATACAGGGCCAGCACCTCGCGATCCAACTCGAACTCCGGATCAAAGGTGGTGTGATTGAAGATGAACTGCATCACTTCCAGCAGGTTGTTTCCGAAAATATCGGCATCCGTTTCTCCGTAGGGAGGAAACTCCGCATCATCGATTTTCGGTGCCGGTTTGCCCTGGTACTCCGACAAGGTCATCCCATCTATCGCGTTGATCTGCTCGACAACCCTTTTATAGCGCTCCGGATCATTGGCGTGGGGCATCACCCGCAGACAGGCGTGGACAAAATCGCCGGTCATTTCAAATGTTTCATCGATTCCTTCGATTTCTTCCCCGGAATACCCTTCCGTCCTTTCCGTGTAGAAGAGGACGGTGCGCGGCTTCCGAAAATCCCCCTCCACGGTGGACAGGGGAATCTCCACGTAATGGTCGTAGCCGCTGGTCAGCAGGGAGACATACTTCGATTCCATGGCCGGAAATTTCAAAACGATGGCGTCCTTCCTCAGATCCATCATGGCCACCTGGTAGAGCACGTCGTTGTTCGGACGGGCGATCATTTGCGCCGTATGATCGAGAAGATCGGTGGTGCGAAACCCCTTGTTGTAGCCCTTGGTGGACATGCCTTCTTCGGCCAGGGCGATTTTCTGGTTCACATTGTACATCGCCACATACTGGTAGGAGCGGTTGACCAGCTTCTCGATCTGCTCATCCGTGAGACCCGGCGTCTCGCCGGATTGTGCCGACAAGCCGCCCGGCAAGGCCAGGCAGGCGGTCAGCGCCAGGGAAAGTATGAAATGTTTCATTGATCAGTGCTCCTTAAGGCTCAGTTTGCCGGTTTGAAAGCGGGGAAAGTCCAGCTTCCTTCGAGGATCTCTGCGCGTGGCTGATACAGGCGGACGGCGTAGCTCCAGTCCTGGGTGATCGGGATGCAGTTCACGCGCCCGTCGTCGCAGGCGCCAAAGTGGATGGTGATGGAACCATCGTCATTCGGCTCGGCGGTGACGTTGTTGTAGTTGTTGCGGCCCAGATCATTGGGCTCCATGTAGCCGTCTGTGTTGTAGACGGTGACCGACCAGAAGGCGTCCACCGGTACGTCCTTGGCGGTCACCGCATAGGGTGTCTTGCCGTCGTTCTGGTCCACGGCATCGACAAGGTAGATCGCGCCCTCGGCCGGCAACCCGGCCCAGCCCGCGATCCCGCCAACCAGGTATTGCACCGGGTCGACCTCGTCCTTGCGTCCGAAGGCACGGGCGGAGTCAAAGCTGACCGCCGCCGCGAGGTCATTCAGCGCCTTGCGCGCCGCCGCCAGTTGCTCGGTGTTCCAGTCCGGCGCCTCGAACGGTCCGGAGCCGCCACCGGAGACGACAATACCGTCCTGCGCGGCATGGGCAGCCTTAACGTCGTCGGGGTCAGAGGGTTCGATAAAGGTACGGAATGCCAACGCCGCAAAGCGTGTCCCGACTTCTTCCTCGGTCAGCCTGTAGGTGCCCGGCTTGGCCTCGACGAACATATAGTGATCCTGGCTCATCACATGCATCGACTGGTAGCGCCCGTCGATCTCGGGCAGCGTGATCTCGGCCGGCTTGGCCAGGTCGAGGACGAGCGAGGAATAGATGGTATCCACGTTCATCCGGATCACCGGCTGGTTGGCGAGGTCCACCGTCTCGCGCTGATGCACGATCTGGCCGACCTCAAGGCCATAGGCCTCGATGTTCTGGCGGATCATGTGGTCGGACTCAGCGCGGAGCAGGTTGTCGAGGGTGACCGGCACCTTGTCTGCTTCAGCCGCTAAAGCCGAAAAAGGCACAAGAAATGAAAAGAAAACGGTGAGGATCAAGGTAGATACGTTCTTAGTATTCAATGTAGTTCTCCTTGGCTAATGATTAGTCAACCCGCTTCAGCGGTGGTGGTGTCCAGGTACCATCCAGTGCTTCCTCTTTGGGCCAGTAGAGACGCAGGATCGCTGAGAAAGGCCCGGCGGGAGCCGGCAACCAGTTGGCTTCCTTGTCTTTGCCCGGGGATTCGTGCTGCAGGTAGAGGGTGATCCCGCCGTCGTCATCGCGCACAAAATCCTCCAGCATGGGCGAATTGAGCAGGTAGCGGTCGAGCGGGTTGTCCGTCAGCAGGCTGGCCGGCAGTTCATACATGGTCAGTGACCAGAACGCCTTGACGGGCGGCAGCTGATCCGGCGCAAAGTGCAGGGTGTAACGGTGGGAGCCGTCGAGTTTCTCGCCGTCGGCATCGACATAGTAGGCCGGGTAAATGGCTTCTTCCTCGCTGTTGCCCCAGATGCCGAGGACGGCGGCGGCCATGCGGTAGAGGTAATTGTTCTGGAGGTGCTCCCTGGTGCCGAATGCATCGCCGGAACCGAGCTCCCCGGCGTCCGCCTTTTTCTTCAGTTCTTCAAATTCGGCCCAGGCATCCGCGATACCCTGGCCGATGGCTTGCTGGATTTCCGGGGAGAAGGCATCCCAGTCGAAGGTTTTGCCGGCGCCGATATTCAGCTTGGCGAAACGGGCCATCAGCTCCTCCTCGGAGGGATGGGTCGGGCAGAACTGCAGCACGAAATTGAGTTGCTCGAAGACCCTGGGCGACTCCCGGATCTCCTCCTGTGAAACCGGCTCGATGAAGTCGATCGCGGGCGCCGCCTCGGGTGCCGGCTTGCCGAGGAAGGCGGAAAGGGGCTGCACCTTGTAGTCGGCCTGGATCGCCTTCACCTTTTCCAGGTCATCGGGGTTGAAGAGCTGCGTCCGGTAGACCGCAAGCATCAGCTCGGTTTCCGGGCGGAAGACTTTGGTGATGCCTTCGGGAACCTCGCCGTCCCAACCGGGTCCGGCGATAAGGAAGCTGCCCCCCTCGTTGCCGGTGGTGCGGCTGCCGATATAGGCGAAATTGTGGGTGTAGAGATCGATGAGCTGGATGCTGAAGTAGCGGTCCTTTTCGATCTCAGGAACAGTCAGCACGATCGGCTCGATGCGCAGATCCAGCCCCAGCCAGCTGTACGGGGTGTCGGAATTGGGTGTCTGGACGGCTCTGTCTTCATGCGTGTAGACCCGGGGAATGTTCTTGATCTCGTTCAGCGGCGCCTTGAATTCGGGATCTTCAGGGTCCAGGAAGTAGCCGTGGATCACGCGGTAGCTGTCCACCACCGGATTGGCGTAGATGTAGGCCTCCTTGGCAATGGCGCGTGCCTGCTCGGGGGTGATATCCTTATCTGCCTGGGCCATGGATAGGAACACCATGAAGAATGCAAGCATGGAGACGATTAAAAATGCTTTGCCAGGTTTCATGAGAAGTTCTCCGTTCGGTTTTTGTATTATTTTTTTAAACTTTTAAGACCCAGAGGTTAAAAGAGCTTGGGCAGGACGAAGGTGGCCTGCAGCCGAAAGCGAAATCCGTCCGGGCCTGTTTCCGGGGATTCAAGCCAGTACCCGATTCCGGCCTGCAGGTTGACCGGCAGCTTGCCCCAGTGCACGAGTTTGGAAACGCCCAGGTTGAGCGGCACTGACCACGTTTCGGACTCCCAGTTATAGGTGGTCTCGGACTGCAGGGATAGTGTCCAGGCACTTGGCCAGGTGTAGGCTGCAAATGGCTGGAACAAGGAGTTGCTGATATCATCGCGGTCACTGCCCCCCGCATAGGACCAGATATGGTTGGCGAGCATACCGACGGTCAAAGGTCCTCGTACGTTGAGCGCCACCGCCGTCGGTCCGGCGCCCCATTTCTCTGCACCCAGCAGATCATCTGTGGCCGTGGGAAAGAGCAGAACAGGACCGAAGCCCCAGGTGATGCCCTCCCCACTCGAGTTCTGCGGCGAGACAAAGAGGCTCAGGTTGATGTCGCCCAGGCCGAACTGGGAACCAGCCTCCGCAAAGATATCTTCCTGGCTGACGACCGGTATGATGGTTCGGGTAATGATGTTCCAGTTTTCATTCACGTTAACCGGGATAACCGGCTGGATATTTGTCTGCAGCTTCCAGCCGTCTTCGAGCGGCCCGATGTCGCTGTCGTAGTTCATCTGGATAGGAATCGACATCAACTCGGCGAGTGGATTCGACAAATCCTGGGCCAGGTCGGCGTTACTGCCGTGCTCTTCTGCGGCCGCAGACTGGGGGTATGGTGCGATGATCAGGGCGCAGATGGTCAGCAGCAGACAGTTGAAAACCGTTGATGGGTGAAAATGGTTGGGCCGGGATTCCATAAAACCTCCATTGATCTTGAGTGAACAAGAGATTGCATACATTTTTACGACACCTGCCGCAGCTCAACTTGAACGTTGACTTCTCTTGTCCTATTGAGGCCGTGGATTACCGTAAACTGTTTGTTTTTTAAAAAACTCCTTAATCTCCAACTCCAGGCTCTGGAGCAACTCCAGGTACTCGAAGTAACGCTCCTGCGCCTGGTCCTCCGGGGACTGTCGCCAGTGAGCCAGCGCCATCTCGCACTCCTGGTAGTCGTGGCACACGGCCTGGAAGGTGGAGTTGTTCATGTAGAGGCAGCGCAGCGCATTTCTCTGCGTAGGAAATCGCCGCATAATCAGGAAGAGTCCCGGATGGATTATCGACATGGCCACAGGTGTTCTATGAGTTGAATAGCAGCATCTTGCTGCTCGATTATTTTTATAATAGTCTTAGTTTACTTTTGAACACCTATATTAGGATAAACTATCCTGCGTATCGGCCTGTCAGCGATTCAGGGAAAAAAGACTTAAACGATTCATGGCAATTGACAAACAACTGAGTTCCCACGCGGGTTCTGGTGGTGACTTAAAGAGAGATGCAGCGGCAATTCATCAGCAGATGGAGCGCATCCTCTGCTCACCGGAGTTAACCGCCACAAAGGCACAACGAGCCTTTCTGCGCTATGTGGTCGAGAAAACGTTGAGCGGCCGGTCAGAGGAGATAAAGGGCTACTCAGTCGCTACCGAAGTGTTTGGCCGAAAAGACGATTTCGATCAAGCCACGGACCCCATTGTCAGCATCCAGGCCAACAAACTCCGCCGGGCTCTGGAACGCTATTACCTGGTTGCCGGCCAAAACGATCCAATCCGCATTGCCATCCCCAAAGGCACCTACGTACCGGAGTTTTCAGGCAGAGCTGATGCCGGCCAGGCAGGCATAAGCGAAGCCACGGGGTCAGCAGGGGCTTTGTTCCCGAACAACTGGCCGACGATTGTCGTTGAATCCTTCGAGAACCTTACCGGGGCTCGGGAACTTGACTATTTCGGAGATGGATTGGCCACTGAAATCGCCCTTGAAATCACCCGCTACCAGGAGATTCGTGTTCTCAGACAGCGGCCCGAAGTGGAGCGCCGGCGCGCCACCGATGCCGGCGCGCGTTTCATTCTGAGCGGCAGCGTAAAAAAAGATCTGAACGGGCTTAAAGTGATCGTCGATTTGTTCGATGCGGTCTCCGACACCCTCATCTGGGGTGACGCCTATCGAATGGACCTTGACCCAGCCGGCATGATCGATTTCGAAGAGCGCATCGCCGCCACGGTTGTCGGCCAAATATCAGGCGAGTATGGGGTCATAACAAAAGTTCTGTCCCTGGAGTCGCGAAGAATCCCTCCCAAGGAGCTCAAGACCCACCAGGCGATGCTGCGCTATTACCAGTTTAATCTTTATTTCTCTCAAGAGACATTTTTCGATGCCTATGATGCATTGCGCCAGGCCTCCAGGAATGAACCGGAATGCGGTCTGGTATGGAGCATGCTTGCCCGTCTGTATGCCGCAAATTACAGCCTGGAATTATTCAACCTCGACACCCCCCTTGAGCAGGCTGTCGTCTTTGCCGAAGAAGGGGTGAGACTGGATCCGGCCAACCAGCGGGTAAGGACGGTCATGGCCTTCGTTCTGCTTTTCAAAAATGAACTGGCTGCCGGGCTGGCCGAAACCGAGCAGGCTTTAAAGCTCAACCCCAATTCACTTATATTTATAGAGAATATCGGCTATTTAATGACCCTCTTCGGTGACTGGAACAGAGGCCCTCAGATCATTAAGGAGGCGATCACGTTAAACCCGTACTACAACACCACCGTTCACCACGTCCTGTGGCTTGACTGGGTCCGGCAGGGGCATTACGACCGGGCCTATGAAGAATCCATGCACTTTGCCCGGCCCACGCTTTTCTGGGATCCGCTCCTGAAGGCGGCAATCCTTGGTCTGCTGGGAAGAAGCGAAGAAAGTGTGCAGGCAGGGAAGGATCTCCTCGCATGTAAGCCTGATTTTGTCGAACGCGGCCGGGCGTTGATAGGCAATTATGTAAAATGTGCCGACTTAGAGGATAAGATAATCGAGGGATTGGGGTGTGCCGGTATCGATATCTCCTGAGGCCAATGCTCAACAGGCTACCTAGAAAAATTATCTTTTTGCCCGAACTCTGCGTTGCACATTCTGAAGATCGATGATAATGCCTCTGTAAACATTTCCTTTCCGACGTTGCTCCACTATCCTCAATTAAGAATACTACGCCACTCACTTTTACAGCTCCCCTATCTTCCTCCACCCCCCTTGTTTTAAAGAAAAAGAACTCCGCCCCCCTCCCCTGCCGAGAGATCAGATATGGACCCAAGAAACTGCTTCAAGATGGTATTTACAGTGCAAGAGAATCGAAATAAATGAAAAAGCCGCTGTTTCAAACGGCATAATTTTCTCTCGTTTTGCCTGCCAATAAGGTCCAGAGATAAAAAAGCCACAAAAAGCCTGCCAGGAACTTCAGCAGCTTCCTGAAGTTCATCCCTGCAGCACTCAGGATGGCATTTATCTTGTCTCCGGCTATACCTTTCAAACGATTTCGGTCCATTCGATGTTCCTGCTTAAGATGACCGATACCAGGCTCAATTGCTGCTCGGCGTTTCATCCAGCGCCAGACACTTCGAGCGGTTCTGCCACGACGACGTTTATCGACATGAATGATGCCATCTCCTTCCCACTGATGCCCCCGATAACCTTGATCAACATACACATGCTCGGGTGGTTTGGTGAGTCTGGCCACCTGGGTGAGTGCAGCAGAAAGGGTGTGACCGTCATAGGGATTTCCCGGCACGGCAAGAGCACCGACAAACCAGCCGCCGCGACTGGTCGCCGCTACACTGACTTTGCAGCCAAATTCATAGCGCTTATGGGCTTTACCTTTACTGATACAATCCACTGCCGTTTCATGAACACTGTAAACCTTCTTCTTGTCATTGCGTTTCTGAGTGTAAATACGCTTGCTCACGTACAGCAATGAACTCAAGCTTTTCATCGGGTTCATTGCACTTACGTTCAATATCGCGGATCACCCGACCAAGGTAGGTTCGCAGTTTCCTGGTACAGCCCCGGGCCCGTTTCATCTGACGGGCATGCGCGTAACGACTTTGCTGGCAGACAAGGTGTCGGGCCACACGATTGTAATTCTGGCGAAGTCCGATGTCATGCGCTTTGGCCATATCAACCAGTCGTTGACGGGCACGATCGTAGAGCCGGGCATCAGTGGGAAAACGAATATCCTTTTCCTGTACCGTGGTGTCCACGTTGATCCGCTTGAGTTGACTCTTCTTGATTGCCTTCATGCGGAGGCCGGCACCGATCGTTTCTTTAAGCAGTTCTTCCCCGCCGGACTCGCCGATCCGGTTTCTCCAGCGGGTCATGCTGGAGGAGTGAATCGGCAGCTTATGCTGGAAGAATTTCATACCGCTCAGATACTGCCAGTAGGGATTCTCGAGCCAGCCCTGGACGGTATCCGCATCGCTCAGGTCATAGGTGTATTTGAGATAATGAAGTGCCACCATCAGCCGGGTGCTGATGGCCGGGCGGCCGTTATCAGGACAATACGTCTCACCAAAGACCTCATCAAGTCTCTTCCAGTCAACAGCCTTTGACAAAGTGACCAGAGGATGGCCTGGATTGATCATATTGGCCAGTTCAGAACGAAACAGATCATGCTGTTTATTGTGCTGCTCGGCTTTGGTTGGTTTCATGGTAAAAATTTGCAAGGATTTGAGGTGAAAGTGATTGGAATCCTGCAATTTTTATAACATAAAACTGGATATTTATCTATAAATATCTTGTAGATAGGTTGTTTTTCAGTATCGACTAATTAGTTTAAATGACACTTAAACAACACTTAGATAAGGAATAAAAACCGAACCCTGTCAACAAAATGGATGTCAAATGACACCATTATAATCTATATTTTTATATTGTTATCCACCACCTCGAACTGACCCATCATGCCGTCGTCTTCGTGCTCGAGCATGTGACAGTGATACATGTAGATGCCGGTATAGTCGAGGAACCGGGCAATGATCCTGACCCGGTCGCCGGGCCAGAGCAGTACCGTGTCCTTGCGTCCGGCCTCCACCGCCGCAGGAGGCTTATTGTTCCTGTCGAGAATATTGAACTGGACATCGTGCAGATGCATCGAGTGAGGCAACTGCATCATCGACGCCGAACGGTTCTCGAGTTCCCAGATCTCGGTCGAACCGAGCGGAATTTTTTCATCGATGCGATTCATATCCATCTTCTTACCGTTGATGGACAGCCGGTTTCCTCCCATCATGCCCATACCGCGCCCCCGACCTCTTCCGGACATGGTTTCCATGGCAAAATATCTCGTTCTGTCCGCAGTTTCCTCGGCGATCGGCTGCTGCTCCCTGAGCTCAGTCACCACCTCGCTCTGGTGAGCGCTTTGGTCTGAGATACGGATTTCCAGCGCCTCGAAGCTGTTTCCACCATGCTGATCAACCATCAGGCGCAGCTTGTCACCGGAGTTGTACCGGGAAAAATCAACCAGAATCTCTGCCCGCTCACCGGCGGAAAGGATCTGCTCTTTTCCGGCAACGGGACGGCTCAGGAAACCGCCGTCCGAAGCAATCACCTGCAGCGCTTGATCATCTGAGAGGTAGATACGGTAGATCGATGAATTCGAGCCGTTCAGCAGTCGAAAGCGAACGACGCCGCGGGGAACCTCGACATAGGGTCTTAGCACCCCGTTGACGAGGAGAAAGTTACCGATAACACCGTGCATGACATCATGCATCGAGCGGATATAGGCAAAACTGCCGTCATCATAGAACCGGCGGTCCTGGAGAACCAGCGGAATATCATCGATGCCGTAATCCCTGGGAAGCGCCAGCGCCTCGGAGTAGTCATCCTCGATGATAAACAGGCCGGCCAGGCCGCGAAACACATGCTCCCCGGTCAAACCCATGGCGTGAGGGTGATACCAGAGTGTCGCCGCCTGCTGATTGATGGTGAACTCCGGATTCCAGATCTGCCCCGGTTCGATCACCTGGTGCGGACCTCCGTCCCAGCGTGCAGGAACATGAAGGCCGTGCCAATGTACGGTTGTAATCTGATCGATGGTATTGTTTACCTGAAAGCTGACCTTCTCACCGTTGCGGACGCGCACCGTCGGACCCAGATACGAGCCGTTGTAACCGAGCGTTTCGGTGAACGTGCCGGGAAAAAACTGGTGTCGATCCTTCTTAACGGTCAGCAAAAAAGAGGCTCTGTCCCGGACCGAAGGGTCCCTGTCGAGCAGGGGGGGGATAAGCAGGCGGTCATTGAAAGAATTGTTGTCGGCCTCGGCAGCGAAGGCCGGCATATGCCAGCCGAACTGCCCAAGAGCGGCAGCGCCAAGTGCAGCTGCAGAATGTGTTATAAACTCTCGTCTCTTCATCTGATCCTCCGATGCAATCATTACCGCGTGTACTACTTAGTAGTATTTGCAGTAGTATATGCATGGATACCAGCTCAGTCGAGTTAAAGAACCGCAACAAATCTGGGACGTGCGGCCGGAATACCGGCGGAGTCAACAACACCGGTAAGGCAGTATCCGGTCTCGAGGCTATATTTTCAGATGGGACGAAAAATCTCGTAGAAGGTGCGTTCCCCAATCACACTGTCGATCTGGTTCTGAATTTCTTTTCTTTCGGGGTTGAGAAACCAGTTATTCCAGTCTTCAACGGTCTCCCAGACACTGACGACCAGGTACTCGCCAAGTTCTTCAGTGGATTGCAGCGTAACCTTGGAGATACATCCCGGCTGTTTCTGGGCGCGCTCATTGAGCTCATTGAGCAGCGGAATGATTTTTTCCGGCTGATTCATCTTGAACTTACGCTTGATGATTACATGAATGGCCATGACAAACCTCCCCATGGGTGACAAGTTATCGGCAGAATTATAGATCGATGGCGGCCTCGCTACATTATATGCACGATGGCGGAGCCTGTCCGGCGATTGCTGCCGGCGCTCAGCGATCAATATTCTCTGGAAAAATAGGTGAGAACAATCGACTCCATTTTTTTGAAGAGCTTGCGGCTCGAGCCGTCGGCGAACTTTTCGTAGAGACGGGGAGCAATCTCCACAAAACTCTCAAGCAGGACCGGATCAAAATGGTTGCCGCTTCCCTGCTGAAGTATCTCCATCGAGGTTTCCAGCGACAGCTGCTCCTTGTACGGACGCTTCGAGGTCAGAGCGTCGAAGACGTCGGCGATGGCGAAAATCCTGGCGTTGACCGGTATTTCCCGGCCTTTGAGGCCGCCGGGATAACCGCCGCCGCCAAATTTTTCATGATGATAACCCACCACATCGATGGCATCCTTGAGCCATTCAGACTGCTTGACGATATCGATGCCGTGCTGCACGTGGAGCTTCATCACCTCATATTCCTCTTCCGAGAGCTTGGCCGGTTTCAATAGAATCTGATCACTGATGCCTATTTTTCCAACATCGTGCAGAAAGGCTCCTTTGATCAGCCCCTGGATCTGTTGGGCTTTGAGGCTGATTTTCTCTGCCAGTTCCACCGAGTAGATGGTCACCCGATAATTGTGGCTGTCGGTGTCGCTGTCCCGTTTGGCAATGGCACTGCCGATAACCCGCAGTGTTTCAATATTTGACTCGACCAGGTTTTCGGTCAGCACGGAAAGCTGATTGATCAGCCTGCCGATGACCGGGTAGAGAATCAGCGTGGTAAGCAGAACGATACCGATGGCACCGGATACCGACCGGGCGATACGTCCGCCGACCTCCTGGCGGGCTTTCGCAGAAACCTCGAATATACCGTTGAGGAAGGCGGCCTGCGAACCGAATCGGTCGTAGAGCGGAAAACTGAGGCGAATGTAGGACGTGCCTTTGATCTGCTTGAATGACTGGCTGTTCACCGGGTTGCCGAGCAGCCTCGAATCGATGCTCTTGGCCAGATCAGCAATCGTCTCCGTATGAGCGTGACTGATATCGGTCTGGGACGATATCCGGCGGCCTTCCATATCATAGATTCCGACATAAACCAGTTTGCCGGCCCAGGGCCTGGACTTGCCGGCGATGATCAGCATCTTGAGCTCCTGATCAACTTCCTTGCGGTGCTCATCCAGCGCATACCCCATCTGCTTGATCTGGTCGTTGAAATTCGATACGACCTCGGCTGCCCGGTCGTTGACCATATTACCAAGGCGGCGGTATTCGAGCAGGAAGACGATCGCTGCAAGAACGATTGAGATAAGAAGTGCGGCGGCAAAAAGACGGAAGATAAGCTGCTTGTGTATAAAACGCTTCGCACCTTTTTTGCGTAGATAGGCCTTGAGGCCACTTACATCGGCGTTGTTGACCAGATAGATGATTTTCTCAAACATCAGCGTTGTATCTCTGCCTTATCAAGCTGGACGAAATGTGCTATAGCTTTAGATAACGGTCCTTTAATTTGTATCGACGCGAACACTGCTCGCTGTTCGGGGTAACTCTGATCAATATAGTATTAAATCGGAGAAAAGGGCAAGGACGGCATACTTCGATAATAACGCAGCCGGCACGTTTATCGTACCGGCTCAATGTATCCGTCGGCTCATCTATTTCTAACGGAAAAGGCTGTCTACAGGGACATTATGAAACAGGTCATATCCGCTTGTATATTCAGCATGGGAACGCTGTTGCTGCTTTCTTCGTGCAGTAACTCAGACGATATCTTAAAAGCGCTTAAAATCGATTATGTTCCGGCGCAGGAGAAAAAGGCCGCCGCCGACAAGACCATAGCTGATTTGAATAAACAACTCAGCGTTGCCAGAAGCAAAGAGACAGCGTTAACCGAAGAAATCGCCAAGCTGGAAAAGGAACTCGACCGGCAGGACACCGTCATCGCCGATCAGATCGCCGCACTTCGGGAAGAATTTAAAGAGCAGCAGCTCACCTTGACTGAAGAGATCCAAGCCCTTAAAAAAGAGATTAATGAACAGGAAATGATCATCTCGATCCAGGGAAAAGTCATCGGCCTGCTCGACGACGCCGACAACACCCTGCAGAAGAGCATCCAGACCCAGATCGAAGAAAACAAATAGTGAGACCATGTTTCCATTAGCGCAGCCTATATCTCCACCATTACGAACAATCGCACTGCTCATGATTCTATCTGCACCTTCCTGCGGCGGCGCCGACAATAACGAGCAGACCGGCAGTCGCCAGCAGGTTACCGGTTCGGCCGGGTCGATCCTTTCCGTTGAGGCCGTCACCGAATTCAATGAACCGTGGGCGATGACGTTTCTGCCCGATGGTGATTTGCTGGTAACGGAAAAACCGGGCACGCTTCTGCTGGTCAGCAGGGATGGGCGCACCAGGAACGTGGTTGACGGGGTTCCCGATGTGGCCTATGGAGGCCAGGGCGGACTCGGTGATGTGATTCTTCACCCTCAGTACGAAAGCAATAAGCTGATTTATATCTCTTATGCCGAAGCCGGTAGTCAGGGAAAAAAAGGTGCTGCCGTGGCACTGGCACGTTTCAATCCGGCCCAACCGGAACTCACCGACCTGCAGGTTGTCTGGCGCCAGGAACCGAAAGTTTCCGGCAGCGGCCATTACTCCCACCGTCTTGCTTTTGGCCCGGACAACACCTTGTTCATTACCTCGGGTGATCGGCAGAAACAGGATCCGGCCCAGGAGTGGACCAACAACCTTGGCAAAGTGATTCACCTCAACGATGACGGCACGGTTCCTGAAGACAACCCCTTTCAGGACAAGGGAGAGCCGGCTCGCTCCTTCTGGTCGCTTGGTCACCGGAATCTTCTGGGCATCGCCTTCGACGACCAGGGCCGGCTCTGGACGCACGAGATGGGCCCCCGGCATGGAGATGAGTTCAACCTGATCGTTGCCGGTGATAATTACGGCTGGCCCATCGTCTCCTGGGGAGACCAGTACTCGGGTATCCCGATTCCCGATCACGATACCAGGCCGGAGTTCAACGCACCTGAGCTTTACTGGGTGCCAACCGTGGCTCCGAGCGGTCTGATCATTTACGACGGTACGCTGTTTCCCGAATGGGCCGGACAGGCGTTTATCGGCGGCCTCGCCTCCAAAGCCCTGTTGAGAATAAAAATTGACGGCAGCAGTGCTGAAGAAGCCGAACGTTTCGCAATGGGAAAGCGAATCCGAGAAGTTGAACAAGGGCCCGATGGGGCCATCTGGATCCTTGAGGACCAAAGCGGCGGTCGCCTGTTAAAACTGACACCCCGGAAGTAGCCAGGAGCTGCTCCGTTTTTTCCATCGTCTAACGCTGTTCTCAACCTGAATCAGCATCTTCTTTCTTCGATCGGCCTCTGCAAAACGGCAGCTTTTCAATGGTGCCCCTCTGCGACCGGCGTAGTATAATCAGCGCCGGACGACCCATTTTCAAAACACGCACTGATTTTGCAGCAAAACATCAGGGAGACAGACCGTGACATCTTCAGAACAAAAACCCTGGGATAGGCTGTTAGACTTGATTGCAAGCCATCACCCGGCAGCGATTCTGGAATTTCTCGATTCGCTCTCCGCTCAGGAAACAGCCCTGGTCTTGTCAAGACTCAGCGAAGACGAACGCACATCCTTGCTGACCTTACTCAGCCCCACCGAGGCGGCCGATCTCATAGAAGATATCTCCGATGAGCAGGCCGCCCTGATTTTCAGCGAACTGCCGCCGGAAAGCGCCGGAAAAATCATTGATGAGTTGCCCAGTGAACAGATTGTTGATGTGCTGGGTGAAATGGACTCTGAGGACGCCGAAGAAATTCTCCAGACCATGGAGCCGGGACCGGCCGAAATCGCCAGACACTCCCTGAGCTACCCGAAGAACACAGCGGGCAACCTGATGATCCAGGAGTATCTGGCATATCCTGAGTCGATGCGCATCGGTGAGGTCAACCAGGACCTTCAGGACAAAAGGGACCATTATCGAGCCTATCACATTCATTACATCTATGTTGTCGACGACACGGAAAAACTGGTTGGGGTGATGCGTATTCATGATCTGCTTTTTTCCTCGTCCAATTCACTGCTTCGCGACCTGATGATTCCCCGGCCCTATCGGCTAGCCGGCGGCGCAGACCTCGATGAAGTCTCGGACTATTTCAACGAGCACAGCCTGCTCGCTCTGCCGGTCGTCGGCGATGACGACAGACTGCTCGGCATTGTTCTGCCGATGGCGGTGGAAGAGGCCAAGAGCAAGCGCTCGGTCAAACAATTCCTCTGGCTCTCGGGTATCATCGGCGGTGAGGAATTTCGCTCCATGCCGCTGTACACCCGATCGGGCCGCCGGCTGAGCTGGCTTTCCCTGAACATTGTTCTCAATATCATCGCCGCCAGCGTTATCGCCCTCTACCAGGACACCCTGGCTGCGGCCATTGCGCTGGCAGTATTTCTGCCGATGGTCAGCGACATGAGCGGCTGTTCCGGCAACCAGGCGGTTGCCGTCAGTCTGCGGGAATTGTCCCTGGGACTGCTGCGCCCGGGCGAAATTCTCAGGGTGGCGATGAAAGAATCACTGCTGGGAATCATAAACGGCATCATGCTCGGCATTCTGCTGGGCGGCGTCGCCTACCTGTGGAAGGGCAACATCTTTCTATCACTTGTTGTCGGAGGCGCTCTGGCCGGTAATACGGTCATCGCCGTCACCTTTGGCGGGATACTGCCCCTGGTTTTGAAAAAGCTGAAGATCGATCCGGCCCTGGTCTCGAGTCCCCTGCTGACAACGGTGACTGATATGTGCGGCTTTTTTCTGGTTCTCAGCCTTGCGACTGCTGTTTTGGGTCGAATTAGCGGATAATTGGAGATACAGTAGTATGCACACATGCATAAAAATTGTGGTGAAAATTATTCCGATGACCGCTATGAACTATATCAGCACGGCTGTTTTCTGTCTTTTCCTGCTTCTTGCCGGTTTACCAGTCTTTGCAGACACCTCTGCCGGAACCACTCCTCCAGCCTCCTTTTCAATCGGCTCGCCTCAGCGCCTCGAGATTCAGTCAATGCTCGACTCGCTCGACACCTCCGCTGAAATCGAGTCGATAGTCGCATACAGAACACGAATCCTCGAATATATTTCAATCAACCGCCAGAAAGCAGCTCAGATCGAAAAAGAGATAAGCCAGCTCGATACGGCCCTCAAAGGGGTTGTCGATCACGTCTCGGACCAGCAGACAACGGTCAACTCGGCTCTGTCCAGCCTGATTACCATGAAACAGGAGAAGGAGCGGGAACTGGTGGAGCTGCGTCTGCTGATTATCACCGGCGAAGAAGCCGTTGCTCAGTTGAACCAGTACATACGAGAGCGCGAAGCCCGGAACACCTACTTCAGGGAAGATCCTCTGTGGCGCCTGATTGCGGTCCCACCCGAGAGCACAGTTTCAGATAAGTTTTACAACGGCCCGCCAGCGGAAAAAAACAGCTCAGTGATTTTGTTTACCGCTTTTCTTTCCGGTCTCTTTCTTTTCCTGGCAGCCGTGCCTCGAATTACCCACTTCATCGAAGCGCAGGGCGGCGCCAGAAACTTCAATACTGTTCTATTGCGCCTTATTGCCCACACCTCATACCGCGGCAGATCCATCCTGCTGGCGTTCACAGCACTCAGTGCAATGGTTCCCGTCTCTTTTTTCATCTTCAGCCAGTGGCCGCTGGCTGCCATTGGAATACAGGTCGTTTTCTTCTATCTTGTTTTGCGGCTGGTATTACACGCCCTTACTGTTCGATTTCAGTTTATACCGCCGACGGGGCCCGATTCAGCACCACCCTATAAACCAGGCTGGGCTCACTACGCATTCAGCATGGTATCTGGTGTGATCGTTGCATCAGCGCTTGGCTTTGGTTCAATATTTGGGCATGGTAATCTATCGATCATTCTTGATTTCATCTTCTTCTCGGGCTGGCTCCTTCTGCTCTTTCTGTTCTGCCGCCGGACTGTTGACGTGATCAGGCCGGGCATTCTGAAATATTGTCAACCGGTTTTGCTGATTGTGCTGCCTGTGCTTGTGCTGCTTGAAGTGCTTGGATACCGCAATTTAAATGAGCACCTGGCGGCCATACTCGGCCACTCTTTCATCATTTTCTGCACCTCGCTTATCATTTATGATTCGATAAATCCACTGATGGTATTGCTGCAAAAATTCACCACAGCCGTGCTCCGCCATTTTTCATTAGAACCGGCAGCACCCGGCCCTGAAGACAGTGTCAGCGGAGTACACCGGCTTTTCGGGATTGGCCTGAAGATCTATGCGGTCATTGTTGGTGCAGCACTTATTTTCCATCGCTGGACTTTCAGCGGCAGAGACGAAGGCCGGTTGCTGAACTATTTCATCAACGGCTGGAATATTGGCGGTTTCACCATTTCACCGGCCCGGCTGACCCTTGGGATTTTTCTCTTTGCGCTGGCCTGGCCGGCTGTGGGCTACCTCAAGCAGCTCATCGACCGGCACCTGCTGTCAAACTGTGAGATGAGCAGCAGCAGCCGCGATACGGTGCTTACTCTGGCCGGGTATGGCGGCTTCGCCGCCGTCATTATCATCTCTTTAGCTACTGCCGGTGTCAATCTCACCGGGGTGACCGTTATCATCGGAGCCCTCTCGGTCGGTATCGGTTTTGGCTTGCAGAACGTCGTCAATAATTTTATTTCCGGTCTTATCCTGATGTTCGAGCGGCCGATCAAGAAGGGCGACTGGATTCAGGTGGGCACCACTGAGGGCTACGTCAAAAAGATCAGTATCCGCTCCACGATTGTCCAGACCTTTGACCGCTCAGATGTGATCGTCCCCAACTCGGAACTTATCTCCAGCCAGGTCACCAACATGATGCTCGACGATCAGCGCGGGCGGCTGCGGATCTCCGTCGGAGTTGCCTACGGCAGCGATACAGAGCTGGTTCAGCGCCTGCTCCTTGAGGTTGCCAACAGCCACGACCAGGTTATCACCGATGGCTCGACTCCGGAACCACGCGCTTTTTTTCAGGCATTTGGTGAAAGTTCTCTTGATTTCGACCTGCTGGCCCACCTGAAAGATGTCGATATGAAGATTCGGGTACGAAGCGAACTACATACCATGATCGACAAAGCCTTTCGTACTCATGGTATCGAGATCCCCTTCCCGCAGCGCGATATTCATCTAAAAAGCGGTGCACCTCTGCAGCAGAGTTCATCATGACAATAAACAGTTCACTAACCTGTCTGAGGCTGAATATGCAGGGAGGGGCTCAGGCAAGCGGAGTCGAGTCCTTGATCGCGGGGACGACGCCCGAGAGCCTCTACTGGGTGCACATTGACTACTCACAGCCGGACGCGGCAGCCTGGCTGGAAAGCCTCGACTGGCTTGATCCGATCATAAAAGCCAACCTGGTCGACGACGATACCAGGCCTCGATGTTTCACCAGCCCGGCCGGACTTTTCCTTTCCCTGCGGGGGGTCAACCTGAACCCCGGTGCGGCCCCCGAAGACATGATCGCCGCTCGACTCTGGAGCAACGATCAGTGCATCATTACCTCGAACAGGCGAAAGCTGCAGTCGCTCGAAGATGTCAGAGAAGCGCTCGAAAAAGGCATCGGCCCCCGCTCGTCCGCTCAATTCATCAGTCTGCTGATCGAACAGCTGGCCCTCCGGGCCGAATTGGTGATTGAGCAGATCGAGGACTCGTTCGATGCTCTTGAGGAAAGCCTTGAAACGGATGATGAAATCGAGCACCGATCAGAAATTTCCAAGATCCGCCGACAGGCAATTCGACTGAGACGATTTCTCGCCCCGCAGCGCGAGGCACTTGAACATCTGCTTCTGGATTCCCCGTCCTGGGTCGCTAAAAATGACAAAGCCTATATCAGGGAAAACATCAACCGCTTCAAGCGCTATGTCGAAGAACTTGATGCGGTTCGTGACCGAGCCGTCGTTGCCCAGGAAGAGCTGTTAAGCAAGCTCTCGGAAACCTTGAACCGGCGCATGTACGTGCTGTCACTGGTAGCCACGATTTTTCTGCCGCTCGGATTTCTCACCGGCCTGCTGGGCATCAACGTCGGCGGTATTCCGGGAGCGGACAGTCCGTTCGGATTTCTGATCATGTGCCTGCTCATTGCAGTCCTTGGTGCCGGAATGATCGGCTATTTAAAGACCAGGCGCTGGTTATAACCGTTTTTCATTGCAGCCAGTACATCCAGAGAGTAAATACGCTCTGCCCGATTGTGGGAACCGGATGACGATGTTTATACTCGCGCCTGAATGACGATGTTTTTTTCAAAACGATTAGCTTGATCAGCGGTGGCAGAAATGGATTTAATCGGCTTACTCCAGGGTACTGACTGGTACTATGCAATCCTGGTATTTTTCGCTCGTCTTGCCGACGTGTCACTCGGCACGCTGCGCACCATCGCCATCGTTCATGGCCGAACCATGCTCGCCTTCTGGCTCGGATTTTTCGAATCGGCCATCTGGCTGGCGGTGGTCTCCACCATCGTCCAGACCGTCTATCAGCAGCCGCTGCTCGGCATCGTTTACGCATTCGGCTTTGCCAGCGGCAACCTGGTCGGCATCAAGATTGAAAAGTTCATCGCCATGGGGCACCTGATTCTGAGGATCATCAGCCGCAACAACTCATCGAAGATCGTCTCTGTCGTCAGGGAAAAAGGCTTCAGGGTGACGACGTTTGCCGGTGAAGGCAAGCAGGGACCGGTTCAGGAGCTTTACGTGGTCTGCCGAAGACGGGATCTGAAAAAACTGTTGACCATAGCACTGGCACTCGATCCCGAGGCTTTCTACGTCACCGAGCAGGCCGGTTCGGTCAGCAATGTCTGCCGGCCGATCATGCAGCCGGTAACCGGGTGGCGGGCCGTATTCAAGAAAAAATAAAGGAGCAGTGAATCGCATTGTTGTTACCGGCCTTGCATTCTCAGCCAGCCAAACTAAACTGTAGACTGTGATTTTTATGCGACCCGGCAGTTAAGATTTTTTCACATCAGGAGAAGACTATGCAGCGTTATTTTTCACAACCGAAGAGTGACAAGCCGATTCAACTGAAGTACCATTGCGGCGGACAATGGCTTGAATCTGCAACCAATCATTATATGGATTGTTTCAATCCATCGACCGGCGAAATAATTGCTCAGGCACCGCAATGCACTGCCGAGGAAGTCGAAAAGGTCATCAAGGCGGCGGCCGATGCCTATCCCGGCTGGGCCAATACGCCGGTCAGCAAGCGGGTCCAGGTCCTGTTCAAAATGAAGCACCTGGTCGATAAGCATCTGGAGGAACTTACCCATCTGCTGGCCACCGAAATGGGCAAGGCCTGGCAGGAGGCCATGGGCGATGTACTCAAGGTCAACGAAGTTATCGAGTTTGCCGCCGGGGCCCCCCATTTGATGAAAGGCGAATCCCTGATGCAGGTTTCACCAGGCTACGATACCGTTCAGTATCACCACCCGATCGGTGTTTTTGCCGGTATCGCTCCGTGGAATTTTCCGGCCATGATTCCGCACGGCTGGATGACCCCGATCTGCATTGCCGCAGGCAACTGCATGGTTCTCAAAGCCGCGAGTTTCGTACCTCAGTCCTCCATGCGGATGATGGAGCTGTGGCAGGAAGCCGGGCTGCCTGACGGGGTGCTCAACGTTTTCACCGCCGGTCGGAACGAAGCGGAAATCCTGCTCGAGCATCCGGATATCATGGGGGTTTCCTTTGTCGGTTCGACCAAGGTCGGCAAGCATATCTATGCAACCGCGGCCGCCAACGGCAAGCGGGTCCAGGCTCTGTGCGAGGCCAAGAACCATGCCCTCGTTCTGCGCGACTGCAAAATCGAACGAACCGCCCACGGCATCATCAACGCCTTTTGCGGCTGTGCGGGCCAGCGCTGCATGGCACTGCCCACCATAGTCGTCGAAAACGCGATCGCCGATCAACTGGTGGAACTGCTCAAAAAGTTCTCCATCGAGCACCAGAAGTCGCTCGGCCCCGCCTATGAAAAAAGCTCTCAGATGGGACCGCTGGTCAACAGGGGCCATATGGATTTCGTCCTCAAGTGGATTGAAACCGGTATCGAAGAAGGGGCCGAACTGGTACTTGACGGCCGCAACCCCGAGGTCCCCGCTGGTTGCGAGAACGGCTACTTTATCGGCCCGACCATCTTCGATCACGTCACCGAGGAGATGTCGATCGGCCGGGAAGAGGTTTTCGGGCCGGTGCTCTGCGTCAAACGGGTCGAAAATTTCGAGGAAGGGCTGGCGGTGATGAACGCCAGCCGTTTCGCCAACGGCTCGGTTATCTATACCCAGAACGGTTATTATGCCCGTGAGTTCGCCTATCGAACCGATGGCGGCATGGTGGGCGTCAACGTCGGTATTCCGGTACCGGTCGGTATCTTCGGATTTACCGGGCATAAGCAATCTTTTTTCGGTGACCTGCATGTCATGGGCCGGGACGGTTTCACTTTTTTCACCGAAACCAAAAATGTCACCCAGACCTGGTTTTCAGAAGATCAGGAAACCACCGGCAAGGTTGATACCTGGGACGGTACCATCACCTCTCTGCCCCAGGACGATTGATCCCTTCTCCCCTGCCCGCTTCCAGCGCGCAGGGGAGGCTTGAAAAAGACACGCCTCGCCCTCTTGACTTCTGGTCTTACCAGAAGTATCATTTATCGAATTTAATCAATGTGGATAGATACATAAGGATTTTTTTTTGGTATTACCAGATATACGAATTAGATTCTGCCCAACAAGATAACCCAAATAAAAAACGATAGTCACCGGAGAGCAAGGATGAGCAACGATATCTATACTGAAGCACTCGAGTATCACCGAACCGGCCGCAAAGGCAAAATAGAGGTGGTGGTGACCAAACCCTTCTCGACCCAGAAAGACTTATCTCTGGCCTACAGCCCCGGTGTCGCCAGACCGTGCCAGGAGATCGCCGAGAACAGTGAGAATGCCTATGAATACACCGCCAAGGGCAACCTCGTTGCCGTCATCTCCAACGGCTCGGCGGTGCTCGGCCTGGGCAATATCGGCGCGCTGGCGGGTAAACCGGTCATGGAAGGCAAAGGTGCGCTGTTCAAGAAATTCGCCGATATCGACGTCTTCGACATCGAAGTGAACAGCGAAAACCCCGATGAGTTTGTCCGCACCTGTGAGCTGATCGCCCCAACCTTTGGCGGCATCAATCTCGAAGACATCAAGGCTCCGGAATGCTTCTATATCGAAGAACAGCTCAAGGAGAAAGTCGATATTCCGGTTTTTCATGACGATCAGCACGGCACCGCGATCATCACCGGCGCAGCCTTTTTGAATGCCATTGAAATCACCGGCAAAGATATAAAGACAGTAAAAGCGGTAATGAACGGTGCCGGAGCAGCAGGAATGGCCTGTGCCCAGATGTTCGTATCGCTTGGATTACCAAAAGAGAACATCATCATGTGCGACTCCAGAGGGACGATCTACAAGGGCCGCAGCGAGTCGATGAATCCCTACAAGGAGCGTTTCGCCAACGACACCCCGCACCGGACCCTGGCAGAGGCGATGGCCGGCGCCGACCTGTTCTGCGGCGTCAGCGTTGCCGGGGTTCTGACCAAGGAAATGGTCAAATCGATGGCCGACAAACCGATCATCTTCGCGATGGCCAACCCGGAGCCGGAGATATCCTACCCCGATGCCGTCGAGGCCCGTCCGGACTGCATCATGGCCACCGGCCGCAGCGATTATCACAACCAGGTCAACAACGTGCTCTGTTTTCCTTTTCTGTTCCGGGGCGCCCTCGATGTGCGGGCCAGAGAAATAAACACCGAGATGAAGATCGCCGCCGTCAAGGCTATTGCCGACCTGGCCAAGGAAGAGGTTCCGGACCGGGTCCTGCGTGCCTATGGCGTCCAGCGCTTCGAGTTCGGCCCCACCTATCTCATTCCGACCCCGTTTGATCCCCGCGCCCTTCTGCGTATCGCTCCAGCCGTGGCTAAGGCAGCCATGGAGACCGGGGTGGCCAGAAAGCCGATCGACGACCTGCAGAAATATACCGAACATCTCGAAGCGACGCTGGGCATGTCCAGGGCGATCCTGCGCTATATTGCCAATCGCGTAAAAAAAGAGCCCGTGCGGGTCGTCTACCCGGAAGGAGAGAATCGCAAAGTCGTCCGGGCTGCCATTCAGGTCATGGAGGAAAACCTGGCCACACCGGTGCTGCTTGGAGACCGGGCTAAAATAGAGGCAATGCTCGAGCAGCAGGGCGTCAGCGAACATACCATAGAAATTGTCGACCCTGAGCAGGAGAACGAGCGTATCGAGCACTATGCAGAGGAGTTCTTCAAAAAGAAACAGCGCAAGGGCATCACCCTGCCCTACGCCCGGGACATGATCAGACGCGACACCGGCTATTTCGGGGCGATGATGCTCGCCGCCGGCGACGTCGATTCGATGGTTTACGGCCAGTCCCTGCCCTACCCCTATGCGGTTCGCAGGGTGCTGCACTGCATCGGCAAAAGCTCCGAGAACAAGACGGTGGCCAGCGTCTACATGATGGTATTCAAAAACAGGACCGTCTTCTTCGCCGATACCGCCGTCAATATCGACCCCACCGATCAGCAGCTGGCCGAGATCGGCATAGCCGTTGCCGACTTCGTCAAGGAGTTCGATATTACGCCCAAAGTTGCGATGCTCTCCTATTCGAATTTCGGCTCCTCGACAACGCCGAGCGCCGCCAAGGTTGCCAGGGCAACCGCCCTGATCAAGGAAATGGCGCCCGATCTTCAAGTGGATGGCGAGATGCAGGCCAATATGGCCTTCAACACCGAACTGCGCGATGAACTGTTTCCCTTCTCGGCGCTGACCGGAGAGCCAAATATCCTGATCTTTCCGGATCTGAATGCAGCCAACATCGCCTACAAGCTGTTCATGCGGCTGGCGGAAGTCGATACCATCGGCCCGATCCTGGTCGGCCTGAAGAAATCGGCGCATATCATCGAACGCGGTTCCGATCCGGACAATATCTTCAACCTGACCACCCTGGCCGCACTGAAGGCCCGGCAGAATATCGGTTAAGGGATGCTTAACGGAAGTCGACCCGGGTGCTCAGGTAGAGGGTGAGCAGAATAAAAAGTGCCGACACGCCGAAGAGCAGCCGGTAGGAGTCCTGCTGCATCCAGGCGAGCTGGTCGAGCATTTTGCCGAACATCAAGGGGTAGCCGGCGGCGAACGGCAGGGTCAAAACAGGTGCCATCGAGAAGTAGGGCGTAGCATCCGCTTTGCCGGAAAATCTTTTGATCGACGGCGGGTAAACCACGTTTCTGACGGCCCGGACAAAGCCGAGCATGAAACTGATCACGAAAAATGCTGCCGGCGACGGAAAGAAAACGAGCAGTATCAGCAGACTCAAGGTGACGCATTTCGAGAGGATGAATTTCTGCTTGAGGCTAAGAAGATTCATCGTTCCCAGCACTATATTGACGGTGATCGAACCCGCATAGATCGAAGCCACGAAGAGGCCGGCTGCAACCGCAGGGGCGACCCCGTAATAGCTGGTCGCATAATTGGCGTAAAAAGAGAACACCGTCAATATCACATAAAAATCGAGATCGGCAGCCAGAAAAACCAGAAATTTCCTGTTCGAGCGGATCTCTTTGAGCGCTCCACCAATGTGCTGCATAAAAGAGGCATCATCCGGCTCGGGATCATCGGGGTCTTCAACCTCTCTGGTTAACAGAAAACAGATGGAAGCGAGCGAGAAGACAACGCCGGTCCAGATGAAGACCCAGGCCGAGGACGCAGGAGAAAATGCATACTTCTCGACAACCGCCAGAATGAACAAGCTGGAAATGACTTTGCCGATGTTCTGGAACAGCATCATATAGCCAAGCCCCGGGACCGTTCTCGCTTCCGAGAAAATTCGGACCAGGTAGTTCAGCCACACCGGTATACCCATCCCCAGAGAAATTGAAAACAGTGCATAGAAAACCAGAAAGATAGGCAGAATAAGCGCTGCATCTTTTACAAACAGCAGGACGATCCCAAAGGCCAGTACCGAACATGCAGCGGCCAGATGCAGCAGGATTACCAGCGGGCGTTTGAAGCGGTAGTTTCTGGAGAGGTAGCTGGCAAAAAGCGGGAAACAGGAAATCCCGATGATGAACAGAAACGGCACCATGCCGATCATCAAGCTGGAGGCTCCCAGCGATTTCAGAAAGAGCTGCAGGAAGGTCGATTCGAGTACGATCGGAAAGCCGAGCCCCCAGAGAAACTCGACCACCGACACACCGAACACGTTCTGCCGGTAGTGGCTGTCCTTGGCTGTGTCCATCGATTAGAGAATCGATTAACGATCGCCGGAAGCTTTCTTTATCGCATCGAGCAGCGCCTTACTGTGCACCCTGCCGGCAAAGTGGACAGGACTCTTGCCGTGGATCGGGTCCCAGCCGGCGGGATCGGCAATGCAGTAGAACTGGGTATCGAGGCCGATCTTTCTGGGTGCATCTGCACTATCGGTACCGATAAGTCGCCTCGCGGCTTCCCAGGAGGCGCCGCAGGGCGCACCCCGGACGACCCGGATATCGGTTATTTTTCCATCCTCCAGATCAACTTCGAATTCAGGAGTGCCAAACTGCTCGCCATAGCTTCCAAGACCGCCCTGCCTTGGCAGCCCGCATCAGGTGGGAGGGGTCAGCACCCATTTAGTCGGGATCTTTTTGCCCGAAGCGATAATCGGAATATGTTTTTCCGCGCAGAGCGCGGCCAGATCGAGTGACAAATCCCGGTGTTTGAGAAAGTCGAGCACCAGGTCGGTATCGAGGTCATCGGGCAGGTAGGGAGCGGTGTCATCGATGATGTCAGGCAGTTCCTCATCGATGGAGATAATATCGAGCCGAATCGCTTTGCTGCCGTGTTTACGCACCGCCTCTATCTTTCTTTCGCCGCTGCCCTGCTGCTGAAATACGGTAACCCGCTGCATATTGACTTCCCGCTGATGTTGTTGTGAACGAAACGACTGATGCGGCGCTCAAATATCGAGCCGCACCCACCTGGTGCAGAAACGATTGGCGCTCTCGAGCAGTTTTCGAGCTGACAGATCTCCGCTGAGAACTGCCCCGATCTCCCCTGAATCGATACGCATCAGCACCATGGCCTCCTCAAGGCTCTCCGTTTCTCCGCCGATATCAATCAAAATCGGCGCCGCGGTCCGATCGAGCTCAAGCTCATCATCCTGAAACTGATAGTAAGCGGTCTGCGCCAGGGCATGCAGCTCGTGTTTGTCGGACGAACCGGAGCGATGCACAGCTCTGATATAGCCCGGTTCCTCAACAGCCTTGCCGGGCACGATCAGCACACAGATGCAGTGGGCAGTAAGGCCCTCACCCCATTTCAGCTGAATCGAAGAAGCGCTCATCACAGATAGTGCTGGCGGATTTTATCAGAAACCTCACGGGTCAGTGCAAACACCCGTTCCGCCTGGGTTTCACCCAGCGTACCGGTGCCGCAGCTGGGAGTTATCAAGGTCTGCCTGATAATGGTCTCCCGGTCGATTCCCAGTTCCTCGAGCTGCCCGCGCTGGGAGTCCCAGCGCTCGACCAGGTCGTCGCTCGTTACCGTATCGACCAAATCGGCCGTAGTCGGCACAATGCCGGAAGCGAGGATACCGCCCCGCCGCATAAACGACAGGAGATGGTCGGAGAACAGTATCAGTTTATCGAAATAAGCATATGCATCGAAGCTGACGATATCGACGCCGGAATCGAAGATCACCGGCCACTCGGTGTTGGCACAGACATGGACACCGGTCAGCCCCCCTTCTTCGGTAACGCCTTCGAACACCTCACGCAGACTGGTGTCGATATCCTGCGGTGTAATCGTGATAAAGGCAGATGAACCGAACCCGGCCAGACCGGGTTCGTCGAAGAAGACCAGCGGCCGCGCCACCACTTCTGCCATTTTTCTGGTCTGAAAACGGGCCCGCAAGGCCAGCAGTTTTATGGCGGCATCCCGGATCTGATCGTCGTAGAACAGGGCCCGTCCATCCTGGTCGACCAGGCCGGTGCAGAAGGTGATGGGCCCGGTGAGCTGGCCTTTCAAGGCGATAACAGCATCCGCCCTCTGAGCTGCCTTCTGGAGAAAGAGCGTGAATCCGGGAGCCTCCTCATGCCCCATTGCAAAACGGGATGTTTCCAGATCCGTCTGCCCTTCGGTCACCATCAGATACTCTTCGAAAAAACTGAGGAACTCCTGCTCGTAATCGGCTCCGCCGGTATCGATAAACGTCTTGCCCTGCTCATGGGTGATACCGGGAAGGCCGCTAAGGAACTGGAGCAGCATCTGTTCCTGTTTGAAATGAGGGAGCTGCGGCCAGAGCGGGATCTGGCCGGTATGGGCGAAAATCAGATCGACGGCCTGCTGATGATTCTTGTGGGGAACACTGCCGATCAGAAGCGGCAGGCAGTTGGCGTCAAATTGAGTCATAGCGTATCTTGGAGATTTTTTATCAAGCGCTGTTCAAGCACCACAGAAAAGTAATCCTCCCACCGGTGTTGTCACTCTTTTTTTTCCAATCAGGAGCCAACAACGTTTTACACAACAAAATGATACTGGCTTTTTTCCGATAATGGATTATTGATTATCTATGTCTTCTAACACAGACATGATCTCGAATCCGTTTGATCTGTCGGTAGAATTGCATCGCCAGGCCGGTTACTTTCATCTCCCCAGGACCGGCAGGCGGCGAAATGAAAAACAACAGAGAGGGAACCATGAAAATCACCCGCGATAACACCCTGGTAGAATTAACACCGGAAAACCCCACCGAAGCCGAGCAGCTGAACGAACTCTGGAAAGTGGTCGTCGACTGCGCCAAATCGAACAAGAAACTGGTAGCGGTCGGTGAATATATCCCCGGTGAGAAGGAAATAGCCCGCTTCAACATCGAAGACTGATCTAAACTGGACTGACGAGTAAAAGCTCACCCTTTCAAACTCGAATCCCCGGAAGTCGTTTTTTCTTCTTCCGGGGATTTTTATATGGTGGCAGCCAACCGAACTCAGCCCCATACGTCCCAATCCGACGCCCCACCTTTGCTGACCTGCTGAGCGGCCGACCATGGACTTTCCCAGCCTGTCCTTCGACATTTTCTTCCTGCTCTTTGGTGCCGGTATGATTGCCGGGTTTGTCGACTCTATTGCCGGAGGCGGCGGCTTGATAGCTCTTCCGGTTCTGATCTTTATCGGTCTACCGCCACAGGCAGCCCTGGGAACTCTGAAACTGCAGGGCAGCTTCGGAACATTTTCAGCCGCTTACAATTTTATCAGTAAGGGGCACATCTCCCTCAAGGCAGCACTGCCTGGAGTCGTCTATACGTTGATCGGCGCCAGCGCCGGCTCCCTGCTTGTGCAGAGCCTCGATCCGCACTTCATCAAACCGCTGATCACCGTCCTGCTGGCCCTGGTATTTATTTATATGCTGTTCAATACGCACCTTGGCCGGTATCAGCGGATACCGCGCATGGGACCACTGTTCTACTATGCTGTGTTTGGCATAAGCCTCGGCTTCTATGATGGTTTTTTCGGACCCGGGACCGGATCATTCTGGACGTTTTCGCTGATGCTGCTGCTCGGCTACGATATGATAAAAGCGGTGGGCTACACCAAGGTGATGAACTTCACCAGCAACATCGTCGCCCTTGTCTGGTTTATCCTGGGCGGTAATGTGGTATATTCCATTGGCCTCACCATGGCCGCCGGTCAACTGATCGGTGCACGACTCGGCTCTAACCTGGCGATGACCAGAGGAGCCGGTATCATCAGACCAATCTATCTTACCGTTGTCTTTGCAACTATTCTGCGCCTGCTCTATATGAACTTTTTCCCCTCGACATAAGCGATGACTCCTGCCGTTAATTTCCTGAAGAAGAAAAAAGTCGACTTTACGCTGCACACCTATGAGCATGACCCCAAACACTCGTCGTTTGGGCTGGAGGCTGCCGAGAAACTGGGTCTCGACCCGGCTCTGGTGTTTAAGACGCTGGTGGTGTGCACGGACAGTGGGGAGCTTGCGGTGGCCATTCTTCCCGTCAACCGGCAGCTCAATCTGAAAGCGCTGGCCAAAGCGCTTGGCGTTAAAAAGACCGCCATGGCCGATGCGAAGATGGTGGAGTCGAGCACCGGATATATTCTTGGCGGCGTCAGCCCGCTGGCTCAGAAGAGACGTCTGCAAACAGTCGTTGATGATTCAGCGCTGATGCTTCCGACCATGCTGGTCAGCGGCGGCAAGAGAGGGTTGGACATAGAGCTTGGAGTGCAGGATCTGATACATCTGTGTAGGGCCGACACAGCACCCATCTGCTCCTAGACGCCGGCAGGCAATCACGGTTCAAGCACCGTGGTGAGTGCAGACCCTTTCAGGCAGATTCCTTGAATCCCTGCAGGCGCGAAGCGATTTCAGTGAGTTGCAACGGGGCCTCATCGATCTTTTCGAAAGGCCGGCGTCCGTAACGGTCGGCATCAACGATTTCGTCATGTTCGGGAAGAAATCCGATGATTTCAAAGCCGGGCAGCGACGACCTGATCAGTTCCTCATCTTCCTCGTTTCTGACCCGGTTGCCAAGAATTACAATACGTTTGATTCCCAGATCGGTTCCAAGCTTTCGTATTTTATCGGCCGCAACCCGGCTCCGTGCTCCCGGATTGACGACGATAACCAGCGCATCCACCGATGAGGAAGTGGCCCTGCCCAGATGTTCGACACCGGCTTCCATATCCATCAGGACGATATCGTCGCGGTAGAGTACGAGATGGGTCATCAGCGCTTTTAATATCGTGCTTTCAGGACAGATGCAGCCGGAACCGCCCTGCTGAACGGTGCCCATGACGAGCAGCTTGACGTTATCTTTTTCCCGCGAGAAACGCTCAGGGATATCATCGACTTTGGGATTGAGGGTGAAAAAGCCGCCCATGGTTCCCGGTTCTGCGCCGGTGCGCTCGGCGATCAGTTCGCGCAGCTCAGCTATCGGGGTTATCGGCTCGGTTTCGTCGATACCGAGACCGGCAGCGAGGTTGGACACCGGGTCGGCATCGATGGCAATCACGTTGTTTTGTGGATCGGCACCAAATGTTCTGGCGAGCAAGGCGGAGACAGTGGTCTTACCCACCCCGCCTTTACCGCCAATGGCAATTTTTAACCCCATGCAAACCTCCTTGAGCAACGCAGTTTCGTATCTGAGTCGTACAGGCTACTTGACGATCTTACCATCCTGATTCACCAGGGCAACGGTGAACCCGGCCTTTTCCGCATCCCTGGTCAGCTCTTCGATGTGAACCGCCTGAATTTCATATTTCCTGCCCTTTTCTTTGGGCAGGTCCAGGAAACAATCGTTTGCGGCCTCCTTGCTGTCGAAAGCCGGGATGAAATTAGTATCCTGCTCCTCGTCGTAGAGACCGAGATAGTGGCCGTCGGTGTCCTTGTCATAAACGACAACCCAGAGCCACCCTTCACTGTTTTTTCCCACCTTTTTTTCCATCATATCACCATCTGTTTCATGGATTATTCGGTATTTTTCATTCTGGGCAATGGTAATCATGAAAAAAAGAAAAGCCCCATTCTTTTTAGAATGGGGCTCGGTGCAGCTCAGAAGGTAAACGTATCAGATTTCCAGATAGGAATCCGAGAACAGGGTTTCACCCATGATGACCTTGACGGTCTTGACGTAGTCGCCCAACTCCTTGTCAATCGTTGACGGATCCGGAGCGGTTCCGTCCATGGCCTGATGAACGATATCGACAATCTCAGGGCGCTGGCCTTTGGCCACGGCGGTGAGATTGGTGTCGAGCGGATCGCTGATGACAGCTTTCATTCCATAGCGCTCGAGCATGACCATATAGGTGGTGTTCAGAATCGGCCGTAATTCGACCGGCGGGCCATTGGAAATATTGGAAAGGCCGCAGGTGGACATGACGCCCGGAGCGATATCTTCAAGCATCATCATGAAGTTGAGCAGGCTCACCAGCTGGGGCTGCTGAATATTGACCGGGGTAACGATTCCATCAACCCAGATCCTGCCGTTCTCTACACCGGCTTCGTTGGCGGCATAAATCAGTTCCACCGCCAGCGCGGCTCGCTCGTTCTCATCACGGGGCAGCCCATCGGGGCCCCAGAGCAGCGCAACCATGTCGGCATCATACTTGTTGCACAGCGGCAGCATCGCTTCATAGCGCTCGGGACGGGCCATGATCGAGTTAATGATATGCGGGCTGGAAGCCGGCTTGAGTACCTTCAGCCCTTCCTCTATGGCAGCAATATTGGAGGTGTCGAGCAGCAGCGGAATATCAGGCACCACTTCCTGAACAACCTGGCAGACCCACGGCATCAGCTCGTGGCCGTCCTTCTTGGCCGGGCCGAGATTGATGTCGATATAGTCCATGCCCTTTTCTTTCTGATCAAGCGCCTCTTCCTGAATCGGTTTTGCGTCACGCTCCTTGAAAGCAGTACCAATGACCTTTGATATGACATTCAGGCTTTCACCATGAAGTAACATAGCCTCTCCTTATTAATCGTTAATTTAACCCGGTGAATCGGAGTATTCTGACGTCCGCCGATAATCTTCTGATTATCGGCGGACAACGCGGTTATCTTGCTTTCAAGAAACCTGGTAGATGTGCAGCTTCCCGCGGTCCGACCGTAATCGTCCAGTCCGGGAGTTCTTCTTCGACGTCGGCGACAATAGATGCCGCGTAGCCAGGAATGATCAGCTCGGTGTGTTTGACCTTGTCGGCGATACCGCTTTTCTTGACGAAAATACCGACATCGTCGCCGCTGAATTTCCCGGCGGCCCAGGCGGTCAGGACTGAAAGACCTTCCGAGTCCTTGATCAGCAGCCAGGTCGGCACCTTCGAGGCCTCGACCTCGCCGGAGACGATAAAGTAGGTGAGAGCAAAGTTGGTGGTCACCAGCACCGGTGAATTTTCATCCGGGCTGCCGATTTCATAAATACCCTCGGTTACCGTCATCGGCCGCTGCGGGTCGGTGAAGATGTTGAGCCGCTCGAGCAGCAGCGGAAAGAGTACCTCGGTGTCGAGATCGGACATGACCACGATGCCGCCGTACTTGGCCACATACATACCGGCGATAAGCGCTTCCATATCGCGGTTGGAAGCCATCTCAGACGGAAAGGTGATGGTCGGAAAACCGAGTGAGCGGTTGCCGCCTTTCAGCGCCGCCCGGCGCATTGCTACCATATCCTCAAGAGACTGCTTGACCTCTCGCGAACCCGGATCGAGGATCAGGTCCTTGAGGCCCATGCCGGTCAATTTATCGCTCAAAGCGATAAGTCCGTCGATGGAGTCGGCTTTTACCGCCAGCGCCAACCCGTTGTCCAGCGCAAGTTTGCCAAAATCATCGGCGGTGGCCTCGGTGGCGGCGTAAATGACCGGACGCTTGAAGCCGCAGGCTTCGATACCGGCCGCCATTACAGAGGCGTCCTCGCTCATCAAGATAAGGTTGAACTCCGAGGTTTCTGCGATCAGTTTAGCCAGCGCCGCAAATGCATCCTTGTCGCCGTTGACATCCTTGAGCGCCGCCAGTTCCGGCCTGAGGTTAAGACCGACACGCTCGTACTGAAAGGCGTTCCAGACTTTCAGCTGCTTTTCAACATCCGCCGGTGCTGAATCAGAGGTAATGGTGCCGGCAAACATGGTCGGATTGTAGAACGTCTTTTCATGCCGGTAAAGAACCGTCTCGCCACCGGTTTTGGCGGTACGTACGCCTTTACCGATTTCCACCTGACGAATCGGCGGTGCCGACGCCTCTTCGAGTTGAGCCCGGGCCTCTTCAGACACATAGGGGCAGGAGTCCAGTTCGGCCTTGCCCGATGCCAGGTTCATGGCAAAGGCAAGACAGGTCGGAACCCCGCACTCCTTGCAGTTGGTCTTCGGCAGGAGTTTGAAAATCTGCATTCCTGTTAATGCCATTGTTTTGCTCTCCTTTTCTGTTTTTCGGGTCGTGAAAACAGGGCCGGCCGCCACAATTGCGGCGGCCGGCCGGCCCGTTGTTTAATTAGGCGATAAGCGGATCCATTTTCAAGGCCGGGTGTCCTTTCTCTTCGAGGAAGGGCAGGATCTCGTCTTCGGTGATACCGACGGTTTCATCGGCGATCATGTCGGCGAAATTCTCGACGCCCATCTCAGCACCGCGGGCATTGAGCCGGTCAGCGATTTCATCCTTGAGAATCTTCGGCATCCAGACCAGCCTGAGCAGCCCGCCGTCTCCGAGGATGAACTTCTTCTGGGTGATGTTGAACTTGGAGTGACCGACAAAACCCGGAGAAGAAGCGCCGCCGCCCATGACACCGGCCAGGGTGGTGAACTTCATGCCGCACGGGGTCTCGCCGGCATAGTCGCGGCCAACCGTCATCACGCCGTTGCAGGACGGCAGCATGGCGGCGATACACTCGCAGCAGCCGCAGGTGGTCATCGGCGCGTTGACCATGGAGTAGAAGTTATAGGTCTCAATGGCGCCCTTGGAGGCACTTTTGATGAATTCATCGACACCTTCGAAACGGCCGAGAACCGGATCCAGAACCTTGCCTTTCTGGATCGGCTGGTTCGGGCCGGTCGGGTTGATTTCAAAAGAGGCCTTGCAGTCCATCCAGTTGTAGGCACCGCAGAGGCCGGTACGTTCCGGACTCACCGAGCAGACATGACTCGGGGCAAACGACTGGCAGAGCGTACAGGAGTAGAAGAGCTCCACATCCTCGTCGGTCATCGTGTCAACACGTTCGTCACGCGTCTTATATTCAGCCCGGGCACGCTCGGTCAGTTTATCGACATCGTCCTGTTTGGTGTAGAGCGTTATCTGGACCTTGTCGACGATCTTCTGGAAATCCTGGTGGAATTTGGCATGCAGAACGACACCGATGTCCTTCAGGGTGAAACCTTTTTCGATGGCGGCCTTGCTGATCCGAATCCAGGAGATGTCACGCTGGCCGATATGCATGATGCCCTGGATGTAGTTGATCAGATGATGGATCTGACGCTCCATGATCGGTTCGAAGTCAGTCTGGAACTCACGGCCGGCGATCTGCACATAAATGCCGAGCGGAAAGGTATCCCCTTCCTTCAGATCACCGATATCGGGACCGACCACTTCTACCTTGGCGTCATCGATGTCGCCCATTTCAGCCATCTTCACCAGCTCGGTGCACTGGGTCTTGCCGCCGCCGGTCTGACAGAACAGGTCGGCGCCGCGAACGCGCTCACCCTCGAAGGCGGGACCGAATGCCAGCGGGATATCGATCTCGGTGACATTGATTTTAAGTCCGCGAACCTCGACCGACTTCTGACAGATTTCGTCATGCGGCACATTGGCGACCACATGCTCGTAGGTGCAGATACCGGTCGGCAGGATCTCCGGAATGTCGGTGTCGGCCAGGGTCGGAAAACCCCAGTTGACGCAGCCGGCGGCCGCGACCGCCCATTCGGTGCCGACATCGCCCAGAGCATTGACGAAGGCGAAGATTCTGTTCTTGTTGTACATCAGCATTCTGCGGTAATCACCCGGCTCGACGCCGCCAAACGCCATCGCGGCCCGGTTGGCGAAACCAAGGGCGAAGACAGCCGAGGAAATATCGGGGCCAAAGGGCACGATACGGGTGTTCCAGCCAACCTGCATGCCGGCCTCGAGACACTGCTCGATGGCGGTCTTGCCGTTGTGATTGGCGGCGCAGAAGATGTAAAGACTCTTCTTCTGATAGTCCTCGATAATCATCTTGGCGGTTTCTGCATTCGGTGCGGCGCCGACAACGGCTGCAAAGCCCGGAGCGGAACCATCGACGAATTCAACACCGCGTTTTCTCAAGATCGTATCATCGGCCGGGCCGACCCAGATCTTGCCGGCATCGATGTCCGGATCTTCGGTGAAGGTGTAGAAATCGGGCTCATTGAGAATACGGATTGCCTCCTTGACCTCATAGGCGAAGATACCGGCCATACCGGCATCCAGCAGCGGCCCGAGGTAAGGCAGATGGTTGTGCCCCTTGACATGCGGGGGCAGCAGCCCCCGGGCAAAGTCAAGCGGCTTTTTGAGATCTTCAAGTGTCTCACACTTCATTCCGGTGAGCGAGTAGATAACCGGCAGATAATAGGCGGTGTTGCCAAAACCTATTTTGGTGGACGCGTCATTTGATTTGAGCGCTTTTTCAAGTTCGCCCTCGACTTGGGACACGACCTTATAACCGCCCTGTATCGCTGCAAATGCTACTAATCGTGACATACTTTCCTCCTTCTTTGAGGATTAAATTATCAGCTTTTTGTATCGATCAATTACTCCATGCCAAGCGCCTGGCGATCGGCCATATCCATCAGGACGCGCTCGCGCGCCTTGTCGATGCCGAGTTCCTTGCGCTTCTTGTCGATATGAGCAATCATCTTATGGGCGTGCTTGATCGGATCCGGTTCGCAGTCCCACTTGCCACCGTAGATATTCTCCATCTCCTTGTAGAGATAGTCCTTGAATTCCGGCGCACCTTCAAGCGGCATCTGATAACCGAATACCGTGTAGACGCCAGAGGCCACAAAATACTGACCGATGGAAATGGCTTTCTCACTCATCCATTCCGGTGCACTTCCGGCTGCCGGCAGATCACAGATGTCGTCGCCGAGACCACCCGCATTCACCACCTCGGTGGCGGCCAGCAGGATACGGCTGTTATCGACGCAGGAACCGAGGTGCAGTACCGGCGGAATGCCGACGGTCTCACACACCTCAGCCAGCCCCGGACCGCAATGAACTGCGGCAGCGCCCGGGGTCAGCAGACCATGGATACCGGCGGCGATGGCGGAACAGCCGGTGGTCAGGACAATGACGTCATTCTTGATCAGTTCCTTGATCAGTTCGATATGCTCCTCGTTGTGCTTGGTGCGGGCGTTGTTACAGCCGACCACACCGGCGATACCGCGAATGCGGCCGTTGATGATATTGTCGTTCAAGGTGTAATAGTCGCCGCGAAAGGAGCCGCCCAGATGGTAGCGGATCGATTCGACGCCGAAACCGGCGATCTGGGTGGTCTTGTATTGCGGGATCATCACTTCAGCACCACGGTTCGCATAGTTCTCGATGGCCATTTTGACGATCTTGATGGCGTCTTCCATGGCATGATGCTCATCGAATTCGATGTGGATGACGTTTTCCTGCTCCATCTTGGCAATCGGATGGGTGGTGATCAGCTTGGTATGGAAGCATTTGGCGACGTTGGCCAGGTTCTGAAAAATACACTGAACGTCGACGACCATCGCATCACAGGCTCCGGTGATAATGGCCAGTTCCTGCTGCAGGAAGGTTCCTGCCGGCGGTACGCCGTGGCGCTGCAGAATCTCGTTGGCGGTACAGCAGATGCCGCTGAGTTGGATACCTTTGGCCCCGTTTTCCTTGGCATAGCCGATAATCTCCTGGGACTGGGTTGCCGCTACGATCATCTCCGAGAGCAGCGGTTCATGGCCGTGAACGATGATGTTTACATGATCTTCCTTCATGACGCCGAGGTTGGCTTCGGCCTGCAGCGGTGTCGGGCTGCCGAACATGACGTCCTGCAAATCGGTACCGATCATCGACCCGCCCCAGCCGTCAGCCAGAGATGCACGGGTACCCTGCTTCATCAGGTTTTTGTAATCCTGATCGACTCCCATATGGGTGCGATGCATGATTTCTACGATCTCGCGATCAACATTTCGAGGCTCAACGCCTTCTTTCTTCCACTTTTCCTGAAGCGGCTTCGGTGCTCTGGCCAGATATTTGATATGACCATCGGGCTTGCCCCACTCGGCAAACGCAGCTTCCGCTACTTCGAGTGCGATTTCATCGAGATCACGATCCTTTTTCTCACCATCAACGTCAACGGTTATTTCGACGTTGAAGTAAGGAGCGATCTGGAGCAGTTTTGCCGGATCTTTGATCTTGTAGTCTTGGGTCTCTTTTCGGGCAACCGAGAGGAATGTCTCGGCCACACCGCGACCATGATCGGAATGTGCTGCAGCGCCGGCGGCAATCATGCGGCTGAAGTTACGGGCACAGATGGTGTTGGCCGTTGCTCCGCACAGTCCTTTTCTGGTGTCCTCGCCTTCAATTCCTCCTTTGGGCAGGGGGAGACGGCACGGTCCCATGGCACAGTTCTTACAACAGATGCCCTGGAGACCGATGGCACAAGGTTTCATAGTGACGGCACGATCAAAAACCGTGTCGATGCCCAGCTTTTGTGCCCGTTCGATCATTACCTGAGTCGAAACCTCAATTGAAGATTCCCTCGGGTCGGCAAGTTTAGGAGCCTTGGCTGCAGGTTTTACTTTTGCTTCTGTCATTGTTAAATCCTCCACAAAAAATTCTGTGTTAATCCGCAAATAGTTATCATAATGGACAAATCCCGTTACACACGCTTATGGAATCTGTCGAGCATCTCTAGGATTTTCTCCTGTTGGGTCAACTGAACGGCTGCAGGAGTCATGGTCTTGTCTTTGTTTACGGTCTGAACTCTTTGGGCCTCCAGCTTCTCTTTTTCCGCCGCCCGCTTCTGGCGCAGCGCTTTTTCTTCGGCTTCCCGGGCTGCTGCGGCATCTGACGCAGCCTGTTTTTCAGCATCCGCCTTGGCTTTTGCGTCAGCCTCAGCCTTGGCTTTGGCGTCTTCCTCGGCCTTGGCTTTGGCTTCAGCATCGGCTTTGGCTTTGGCTTCGGCGTCAGCTTTGGCTTTTACTTCGGCTTCTTCCCTGGCTTTGGCATCGGCTTCTTCCTTAGCCTTGGCCTCGGCCGCGGTATCTACCGCTTTGGCGGCCGGTTCTTCCTTGGGCGCCGCTTTTGCTTTCTTCGGCGCAGCTGCGGCTTTCTTCTTGGCCGGTTTTTCCTCTTTTGCGGCCGGAGCGGCCGCTGCGGCCTTTTTGGCTGGTGCTGCTTTTTTGTCTTCCTCTATGGTCAGGTCCGGCTCCGGCGCCAGAGCAGCGAAATCGATCGACACATCGTCGGTCATTTTCTTGATCGGCGCTGTATCCATCAAACTTCCACCATCGGCCAGGGCAGCAATAAATTCCTTGGTCAGGCGAATCGATTCGGGATGGCGCATGATCAGGATATTGGTGCCGCTGAGCAGGTAGGAAACAGCCCCGACCGCTTCCATCAGGATACCGCGGCGCTCCGGATCACCGAGCAGCGGCGCCTCATCAGCGGTCTGCTTGGCTTCCTTGCATTTCCAGACTTCGTTGCCCAGATTGTTGATGATCGGATACTGGAGCTTGTTGTCACCCTGGGTCATGGCCGCCATGGTCAAGCGCTCCATGACCGAGTAGGAATACTCGAGGCCATAGCCGATGCCGCCGGTGGTCGGATCGACGATGACCCGTTCCATCGGCATGCCGAAGTTCTCCAGCAGGATGTTGATCTGCTTGGCCAGGTTGACGTCGATCGGCGACGAGGATATCAACGACTGATTGTACCCCATGGCTGCGGCGGCGATACCTTTGTAGTTTTTCTCTTCGACCGGTCCCAGCAGAACATTCTGGCTGTCGCACGACTCACAGACCGCTTTGAGAACGGCTTCGTCTTTTTCCGGGTTGGCACAGCCCCAGACGATCAGCGGCACATCGATCGCCTCCAGGACCTTTTTGGCCGTCTCGGCGGCTGACTCAGGACTGGCGTCCTTGTCGTTGGGATCGACTGACTTGAGCTGCAGGACGATGGCCTGGGCACCATACTCGTCGACACATTTTTTGGCCCATGCTGCCGGGTCGGAGATTACATCCTTGAACGGCGCCACCGCGGCTTCGGGCCAGTCCTCCGGCTCCATATCCCAGATTTCCATGGCGATGATAGGCTTGTTCGGCATGTCGCCTTCGAAGGTATAGAAGGGATAACATGTCTCTCCACCGACGGTCAGGGCGGCGTCGCCTTTACCAATGGAGATCTCCTTGATCCCACCGGTATAGGACTCTTTCTTGAGTTCAAATGCCACTTTAGCCTCCTTCAGTTTGGTTGATTAATCTCCGGCCAGCTTCACCGACTGAACAGTAGTATGAAATCCGTTCAGCCCGCTGTACCCATATGTTTTGCTTCGACTGCTGCAACAGTATAGATTTGTCAATGAAACCGGTTTTAAAAATCACCGCTTAGTATTAATGGAAACCACTATTTATTTCAAATAAGCTGTGCATTTTTTTCAATTTCTCGAAGCCGCCGCTTTCCAGGCCGCCATCCGCTCTTTGACTTTCGGGAACTTGTCGATTTCGGTATGCGGAATAAACATCGCGGCAACGTAGTGATCCATGTAGGAAGGCGTCTCCGAGAGTTCGAAATTAGTCATCTTCTTGGTCACTTCGACAACGTCTTTTCTGATCCGGTTGGTGAGCGAGCTCATCCGCGCTCCCATCAGGGAGCCGTTACCGATAAAGATAACCCGTTCAGGATCAATTTCCGGCAGCAGGCCGATGCTCATCGCCTTTTCGAGATCGATATAGCTGCCGAACCCGCCGGCTAAAATGATGCGCTCGATCATGTCCATGTTGAATCCGACTTCTTCGAGCAGAGTCATGCAGCCGCTGTAGACCGCTCCTTTGGCTCTGATCAGGTTGTCTATGTCGACCTCGGTAAGAGTAATATCACGGCCGATCTGGGTTTCATCCTTATAGGCCAGAACGTATTCCCAGATATTGTTGTTTTCCCTGATCCGCTCGCTGCCGAGATCACGGTTGAACTTGCCCCGGTTGTTGATGACGCCCATCTCGAACATCATCGCCACCATGGTGATCAGCCCCGAACCGCAGATGCCTTTCGGGCGAACGTCGCCGATGGTGAGCAGCATCGGCTCCAGGGTCACCGGGTCGAGCGAGAAGTCCTCGATGGCGCCTTTGGACGCCCGCATTCCAAACTCGATGCCGCCGCCCTCGAAAGCGGGCCCGGCCGAGCAGGCGGTGCAGGCCAGCCAGTCCTTGTTGCCGATGACGATCTCGGCGTTGGTGCCGATGTCGAGAAACAGGGTCAGTTCTTCTTCGCGATAGAGGCCGGTACCCATGATGCCGGCGACGATATCGCCGCCCACATAACTGGAAACGGCCGGGTAGAGCAGAGCGATGACATGCTCGTCCAGCTCGAGACCGATGGTGGCCGCCTCGAACGGCGGGAACATGGTCGAAGCCGGTACGTAGGGAGCTCTTCTGAGGTAGCGGGGATCGATGGCCAGGAGCAGTTGGGTCATGGTGGTGTTGCCGGCCATGGTGATGGTCGAAATATTCTCCCGCTCCACACCCGCCCGTTCGATGATTTTACCCAGTACCTTGTTGATCGTTCCGACCACGGTCTGCTGCAGTTTTTCCAGTCCGTCACCCTTTTCGGCAAAGATCATCCGGCTGATGACGTCTTCCCCGTAACTGATCTGACCGTTGAAATCCCCGTCCTCAGCCAGGCTGGCGCCGCTTTTAAGGTCCAGAAGCTGGCCGTAGATGGTGGTGGTGCCGATGTCCAGCGCAATGGCGTAGGTCTTATCCGTAGTGTCACCGGGCTGGATATTGGTGATCAGGTTTTTACCGTCATCACGGACCGGGCGAACCAGAGTGACGGTGACTTTGAAGTCGTGCTCGCGCAGGATCGACGGCAGCTTTCTGATGACCGGGATGGTCAGCTCCAGCTTATGTTCGTCGGCCTTGAGCTTCAGATATTCGATGAGCCGGGTGACATCCGGCATGTTGTTCTGGGCATCCGGCGGCGGCAGCTCGATATAGACCTTATCCACCGGCGGGATGAACAGGCCCCGCTCCTTGAGGCTTTCAAAGTCCATCTGCTGGATTCGAGCCGTTTGCCGCGGCGTTGCCTGCTGTTCGAACAGGGATCGATCCATGGCCGACTCGACCGGGACGCGAATAGTTGCGTCGCCGCACACCTTCGACTGGCAGGCCAGCCGAAAGCCGGATGCATGATCCTCTGCCTTGATCCGCTCGGACTCTCCGCCGTCCACACTCCCCTGCTCGACCTGGACCCGACATTTGGCACACACCCCTTCACCGCCGCAGGAAGCGTTGATGTGGACACCTGCCTGGAGAGCGGCCCTGATCAGGCTGTCTCCTTTAGAAACCTCGATGGTTCTGTTGTACGGCAGAAATGTGATGGTGCATTGACTCATTCAGGCTCCGGGTACCATTGAATGAACACAGCAGAAGGCCTTAACTCAAGCCTGTTTAATGTACTCAAAAATGAAGATTTTTTAAAAAGAAATCTTTAGCTTAGTCTACTGCAGAATGACGTACGGCAGCCCCCTTCTGGACTGACCAGAATAGCACACCCTTTAACCCTGCTGTATTGATGCCATTTTTTGGTAAAAAAGGTGTACCAAAGGCCGGTCAACACTAATACTTTTTTTTTGGATAAGAAAAATGAATAGCTGCTGAAAAACGGTGACGCATCACTATCGCCGCTGCTGGAGATCGAGCTTCTACCGGGAAACATGCAGGAACTGCATCAACGCGTTAGAACGATACCGCCATGTGGTACTTGCCGATTACAACCGGTCGGCCAATTCCACTGCCTCGAAAATAGCCCGTTTGGCATCCACTTCAGCCGCTTTGAGCGCCCCGCCGATCAGGTGGCAGTCCCGCCCTGCCGCTTTCAGTTCATGATACAGCCCGGTCCTGGATTCCTGTCCTGCACAGATGACAACACTGTCCACCTCAAGCCTTTTTTCTTCTTTCTCGTGGACGATGGTCAGCCCCTGATCATCGATTGAAAGATAGCGGACGCCGACCATGAATCGCACCTTGTTCTTTTTCAACTCCGCCCGGTGGATCCAGCCGGTGGTCTTGCCGAGACCGCTGCCCGGCTTTGTGGTTTTACGCTGGAGCAGGTAAATGTCGCGCAACGGCGGCGGGTCATCGACAGGCCGCAGCCCCCCCCTGTTCTGATAGGAGCGATCAATCCCCCAGCGAACCATGAACTGCTCGCAGTCCGGGCCTTGATCAGGCTCGTGGAGCAGGTAGGCGGCCGCATCAAAACCGATACCGCCCGAGCCGATTACCGCCACCCGGCGGCCGGCACGCTTCTCCCCGGAAATCAGTTGCTGGTAAGAGATCACCATTTCATGTTCAATGCCGTCAATGGAGATTTCGCGAGGCTTTACCCCCGTTGCCACGACAATCTCTTCGAAGCCGGACAGCAGCTCAACAGTAGGCAACGTGTTCAGGTGAACGGTGACATCCAGATCATCGAGGCGCTGCTCGAAATAGCGCAGCGTTTCCTCAAATTCCTCCTTGCCCGGGATATTGGCAGCCAGCCGAAACTGACCGCCTACCTCTGAGCTCATCTCGTACAGGCTCACCCGATGTCCCCGCTCCGCCGCGGCACAGGCACAGGCCAGACCGGCCGGGCCGCCGCCGACGACGGCGATCGACTTTGGCTCCGCTGCCGGAACCAGGGGCTGGTCAATTTCACGGCAGGCCCGGGGATTGACCAGACAGGAGGCGGTCTTTTTGGTGAACACATGGTCAAGGCAGGCCTGGTTGCAGCCGATACAGGTGTTGATCTGCTTTTCACGATTCAGCCGCGCCTTCTTTACCCAATGTGGGTCTGCCAGAAAGGGCCGGGCCATACTGATCATATCGCTGCAGCCCCTGGCCAGAACGGACTCGGCCTCGGCCGGCATATTGATCCGGTTGGTGGCGACCAGCGGCAGGCTTACCTCCTTTTTAAGCATCTCGGTTACCCAGGTGAAGCAGGCCCGCGGCACCAGGGTGGCGATGGTCGGCACCCGGGCCTCGTGCCAGCCGATGCCGGTATTGATGATCGACGCTCCGGCCGCTTCAATCTCTTTGGCCAGGGTGACGACCTCGCCCCAGTCGCTGCCTCCTTTAACCAGGTCGAGCATGGAGAGCCTGAAAATGATAATGAAATCGTCACCGACCCGCTGCCGGACAGAGCGCACGATCTCGAGCGGAAAACGGATTCGATTTTCAAACGGACCGCCCCAGTCATCGGTGCGGCGGTTGGTCTTCTCGGCGATGAACTGATTGATCAGGTAGCCCTCCGAGCCCATGATTTCAACCCCGTCATAGCCCGCCTCCCGGGCCAGCTCGGCACAGCGGCCAAAATCCCCGATCGTTGCCAGAATTCCTCGTGCCGACAAGGCTTTGGGACGGAAACGGTTTATCGGCGCCCTGATGGCGGACGGGGCTACACAGAAGGGGTGGTAACCGTAGCGGCCGGCATGCAGAATCTGCAGACAGATCTTGCTGCTCGTTTCATGCACCTGACCGGTGATCATTCTGTGCTTGTCAGCCTGGGAACGAGAGGCGAGCCGGCTCGAAAGCGGGAAGACCCAGCCGGCCCGGTTCGGAGCAACGCCGCCGGTGACGATCAGACCGACTTCACCATCGGCCCGCTCCCGAAAGTAGCGGGCCAGTTTCTTGAAGCCGTTGCGCTCCTCCTCGAGACCGGTGTGCATCGAGCCCATCAGAATGCGGTTCTGCAGCCGGGTAAAGCCGAGATCGAGCGGTTCAAACAGGTGCGGATAGGTCGGGTGGCTTTTCTTCATCTCATTCAATTGTTATTATCTCCAGGAAAGCGCTTATTTCACCAAAAAAATTCAGGGAACTATTGGTAAACCATGCACTACGAAGGCAATATCTTCAGGCCGCCCAGCGAGGCCGACTCGATCCTGCTGCAGATAACGACCGGCTGCTCGCACAACAAATGCACATTCTGCTCGATGTACAAAAAGAGCCGGTTCTCGATCAAGGACGAGGCGACCATCATGGCCGACATCGACTACGCCGCCGCCCACTGCAGGCGTCAGCAGCGCCTCTTCCTCTGCGACGGCGATGCCCTGGTCGTCCCCCAGAAACGGCTTGTCGCAATTCTTGAGCAGATCAGCAAAAAACTGCCCTGGCTCAAACGCATCGGCACGTACGCCAATACCAAGGGGATCGCGTTGAAGAGCGAGGCGGAACTCAAAGAGCTGCATGATCTGGGCCTCAGTATTGCCTACATGGGGCTGGAGTCCGGCGATGACGTCACCCTTACCGCAATCAACAAAGGCAGCGACAGTCAGCGCATGATCGACATGGGCCGAAAAATCCGCCGGGCCGGCATCAGGCTCTCCGTCACCGTCATTCTGGGCATCGCCGGGCCTGAGCGTTCCCCCATCCACGCCGAAGAAAGCGGCCGGGTGCTCAGCGCCATCGACCCCGAATATATCGGCGCCCTGAGTTTGATGCTGACCCCGGACTCACTGCTCTACGACCAGTATCAGCGCGGCGAATTCGAACTGTTAGGCCCACAGGCTATGCTCGCGGAACTGAGGACCATGATTGCTCACACCGATCTCAGTCGGGGATACTTCCACGCCAATCATGCCTCCAATTATCTGCCCATCAAAGCCAAGCTGCCCATAGATAAAGCAAAGACGCTGGAGTTGATCGACCGGGCCCTGGACGGCGAGATTCAGCTCAAGCCGGAATATATGAGAGGGCTCTGAGTCTGCTCAGTTCTTCAGTTCGAACCCGGGATCCAGCTTGAGAATCTCGTTTCTGGCGTCGCCTTCCATGACAACCAGGCTGCCGCTCTTATCGGCGACCACAAAGGTAACGAGGGCGTCGGCGACAATCTCTTCGCTGTTTTCCAGCCGGATTTCCTGTTTCAGAACTGCTGAACGGTTGCCGATTTTCTCAAGCCCCGTCGCTACCCGCAGCCATTCCCCGGCTCCCACCGCCCGGCGGTAATTGACGTTTATATTGACCACCATGAACACCAGCCCCTGTGCAGCCCATTTTTGCAGATCGATTTTGGCTTCGAGATGGGCCCAGCGGTCTTCTTCCAAAAACTCGAGATAGCGGGCATTGTTGATATGGCCATAGACATCGACATGGTAGCCGCGGGTTCTTATTCTGGTCAGCGATTCCACCGGCTGTTCCTCACGATTTAGCGAACGCTTTCAAAAATTTCTGGAGTGCGGTCGGGTCGTTGGATTTTATTTTTCCCGAGAGAAAATCCCCCATTCCGGGGCGATATCCGTCATGCCAGATCGAGATGAAAAAGTCGGCATCGGTTTTACACACACAATCTGCGGTCTCGACGGTCTTACCATCTTCGACAAGGCATAGATCGGGGGAAAGATGAACCGTTTTCTTCGTCTCCCCCAGGGAAAAATAAAAGTTCATCGGTTTGTCAATCACGCCCTGGACATAGATCTCGGGCAATGATGAAAAAATGGAATCGATCATGGTTGTCTCTCTCTTATTCAATAAACCTCACTATTTCACGAGTCGACACGGTCTTCCAGGCACGTCCCCCTGGCCGGCAGACCGGCTAGGCCAGCCGCTCGAGCAGCAGTTCAGCGATATCTTTGGGTTTGAGCCGGCCGTCGAGATCAGCCCCTTTTATACCGTCCTCGAACATGGTCATACAGAACGGACAGTTCGATATCAGCTCAGGCGCGCCCGTTTCCGCAGCCATGCGGACGCGCTTGACGCTGATCCGCTCGCCGATGGTTTCATCGGCCATGATCCGACCGCCGCCGGCGCTGCAGCAGAACCCCTCGGCGCGGCTCTTGTCCATTTCGACAATGGTGCCGCCGGCAGCACGTATCAGCCGGCGCGGAGGTTCATAGATATCGTTATGCCTGCCCAGGTAGCAGGAGTCATGGTAGGTACATGAAAAGGCTTCCGGTTTCAGCTTCAGTTTGCCGGAAGCAACCAGATCCTCAAGAAATAGTGTATAGGACTGGACCTCCATGGTAAAATCAAAGTCGCGGTAGTCCTTGGCCAGCGTATTGAAGCAATGCGGACAGGTGGTTACCACAACGGCGTCGCCGCAGGACTTTAATGCTTCGACATTTTCCATGGCCAGGGACTGGTAGAGATATTCGTTGCCCATCTTGCGCATCGGCTCACCACAGCACTTTTCATCTTTGCCCAGAATTCCGACCTTGATCCCTGCGGCTTGACATAGGGTCACAAAACTTCTGGCGATGCTGATATTTCTCTTGTCAAAGGAGCCGTAGCAGCCGACAAAATAGACGACGTCGACCTCGGAATCTTCAGCAATGGTTTTTAGCCCGAGTTCCTCCGCCCAGTCGCCCCGCGAAGCATAGCCGCTGCCCAGCGGGTTGCCGTTGACCTCGGTGGCCTCCATTGCACTCATCACCTCTTCACCGGGGAACTCACCCTCCATAAGCACCATCGAGCGGCGCAGCTCGATGATCTTCGAAACGTGTTCGATCGCCGCCGGGCAGACCTCCTGACAGGCCCTGCAGGTAGTGCAGGCCCAGAGAGCATCCTTGCCGATCTTATCGACCAGTGCTTCATCCGGGTTCTGAAAAGCGGCTTCAGTAATCTGGTTGACCACCTTCATCGGCGACAGCGGTTTGTCGGTGGCCCAGGCCGGACAGCGGTCCTGGCAGCGTTTACACAAAGTACAGGCATCACCGTCGTAGATATCTTTCCAGCTCAGATCGGCGATTTCAACGGCACCGAATTTCTCGGCCTCCTCGTCTTCGAGATCGAGGTTGACCAGTTTCCCTTTGGGCCCCCGGTCGACAAACAGGTAGTTTGCCGAGGTGGTCAGGATATGGCGGAATTTGGTGAACGGTATCAGGCAGAAGAAGCCAATTACCAGAAAGAGATGAAACCACCAGGTCAGTTTATGCAGGCTCAGCAGGCCCTGTTCACCGACGGGGCTGAGCATCTTTGCAAAGACCAGCCCGATCGGAGACCAGAGCGCCAGCGGCGTGCCGAGCTCGGTTACCGCCATACGTGCGCCCTCGACGACAAAACCGGTCAGCAGAATGATAAAGAGCAGGCCGTGCATGATCAAATCGTCTCTACTGGTTTCCAATCCTTCAGGTTTTAGCATGTAGCGCCTGATAAACAAAGCACCGAGCATCAGCAGGGCAATCAGGCCGGCGCAGTCGAGTGCCAGGGAGAAAAACAGATAGAAACCGCCCTTTAAAAAGACAATATCGAAGAGCGGGTCAGTGAAATCCGCCTGGATAAAAACCAGGGTGGTGCCGACGACCAGCACCAGAAACGCCCAGAAGAAAAAACCGTGAAAAATGCCGGCCCCGCCTCCATACATGACTTTTTTCTGGAGGATGACATTGTTGAGCATCGAAACGATGCGTTCACCCGGGCTGTCGAAGCGGCTCAACTCCTGCCCCAGCCGGTAGACTTTAGAGCGGGAGACAAAGGATTTCACCACGAAGAAAATGGCGCCGATCGCCAGCGCGTACATCGGTATCAGGGTCAGCGGTCCGTGACCGACGTTCCAGTATATTTCGCGGGTAAACTCCATACCTGCCTCCACTGCCGGTTAAAGTCCGGGTTGAAACGGTTCGTTATTGTATAGTGATTGTATATAAATGGTGTTAACGTAAAGGTCAAGAAAAATCACCAGCCATATCAGCTCGGTATTTTGCCTACAACTCCATGATTATATACGATTTATATTTGTTTGACAGGGGTAGTGCAGGCATGCTACTATGCAGTGGCAAATTACGTAAAGGTAAATACATGCATGATACGGTATTTACCGTTTCCGCTTTGGTGCTGCCGACTGCTTATCCCGGTGACGCGCCGTTTTCAATAAGGACTATAACATGAACGAGCCCCCGGAGAAAAGCATCCAGATCGGTGCGCTGGCCAAGGAACTGGGTATTACCACCCGGACAATCCGCTATTATGAAGAAATCGGCCTGATGGGCAAAGTCGACCGGCTGGGGGGCACGACCAGATCGTACAATCACGATGAAGTGCTGCGGCTCAAATTCATTCTGAAGGTGAAATCGTTGGGAATCTCGCTGAAAGAGATTCAGGAGCTCTCAGACATTTTCGACATCAACGATCAGGATTTTTCGACAATAACCCCCAAGTTGATCGAGATTCTCGATCACCATATTGCGGTCCTGGACGAAAAAATGGTCAGCCTGATGTCGCTGCGCAAGGATGTCGTCGATTACCGTCTCAGGATTCTCAACCTGCTCAATAACGGCTCTATCTGAAGGACGGCTCCGAAGTAGACGACAGGTTCAATCTGTTTTCAGTTTTATCTACCAGCCAGTTAGGGAGGGCGGTCATGAGGAAAATTCGCTTTGGCGTGCTGAGCACCGCCAGGATCGGCATTCAGAAAGTCATCCCGGCAATGCAGCAGGGCCGCTTTACCGAGGTGACGGCCATCTGCTCGCGTTCGGAAGATAAAGCCCGTTCAGCCGCCGCTGACCTCGGCATCGCCAGGCATTATGGTTCTTACGAAGCATTGCTTGCCGATCCGGAAATTGACGCCATATACAACCCGCTGCCCAACCATCTTCACTGTCTGTGGAGTAAAAAGGCAATGGAAGCAGGCAAGCATGTGCTCTGTGAAAAACCGCTGGGATTGAATCATGCCGAAATCGAGGATCTGATCAAGACGCGGGAGCGCTGCGGCGTAAAAGCCGCTGAGGCCTTTATGATCAAATCCTGTCCCCAGTGGATCGACACCAGAGAGCGAGTCAGGCGAGGGGAAATCGGAGAGCTCAGGATGATCCAGGCTTTTTTCTCCTATGACAACAGGGATCCAAAGAATATTCGCAACAGGGCGGATATCGGCGGCGGTGGCATGTGGGACATCGGCTGCTACCCGGTTGTTGTCGCCCGCTACCTGTTCGAGGACGAACCCCGGCGAGCTGCTGCTGCCCTCGAGTTTGACCCGGTCATGAAAACTGACCGGTTGAACAGCGTGATCCTAGAATTCGACCGGGGCCAGGCCGTCTTTGGTGTCAGTACGCAGCTGGTTCCCTACCAGCGGGTTCATATATTCGGCACAGCCGGACACCTCGAGGTGGTCATACCCTTCAATGCGCCCAACGATCGCCCCTGCATCGTTCGCCAGGACAGCGGCGCGCTGGAGGAGAAAGAAATCACCGAGCATGTCTATGAGACCGTCGATCAGTACACCCTGCAGGGTGACGATTTCGCCCGTGCCATTATTGAAGACCAGGAAGTTGTATCCCCATTAGAAGATGCGCTGCAGAACACCACGGTAATCAATGCCGTCTTCACCGCCGCCCGCGAGAAACGCTGGGTGTCGATAGAGTCTTACTGAAGGCATGTCAGGCAGCCGGCAGATCCAACCCGAGCGGAGTCAGGATTTGGTCGCAGAGCTGCTGCATAACGATGTCGTCGGGATAGTCTTCGGCCCGGGCTGCTATCTGGGCAATTTTTTCAGCGAGCTGCAGGTTGCGGCTTCTGCATTCGCTGCGGGTGCGTTGAAGAGCCTGCCAGTCCCGGTCTTCCAGAAATCTGTTCCAGGCCGGAGTCATCTCCGGGAAAAGCTCTGTCCGCAAGCCGTCCAGAAATGAAACGTAGAGACTCAGAGTCGATTCTTTTTCTTCTCTGATGATATGGGCCAGTAAACCACGTGGATGAGTGTCCGCCAGGATGTCCTTGACCGCCCGGCAGACAAACTCGATGACCGAACCGCCGAAGCGTTCGAACAGGTAGTGCAGCGTTGTCCGGTTCAGAGAGTTGTCGAGGATCTCGCCGACTTCATGATAGATGAACAGGTCCAGCTCCCTGGTGACGATCCGCTCCAGCATGGCCGGCAGCCGCTGCTGATCAAGCGTACTATCCTGCAATAAATCGTAGTGATCAAGAAAGAACCGAAACGAGCTTCTGCTGGATGTGCGCAGTTCCTGGATATGGTCATAGAGGAAGAAACGAAGCGGGTCCAGGCGGATGATCACCTGATCGTCCTGCACCAGTGCGAACGGGGCTGCCATTTCCCGGGCCAGATCCCGGCCCAGCAGAACGACCGGCTGATTTTCCACTTCATGACGCTCAACCACCTGGGATAGAAAGAAAATAGACTTCATCGAGCGGCCGTGGCCGGCGCCGTAGAAAAGGCTGTTCTCTGCCTGATCTGCATTTATCGCTGCGATATCATACGCTTCAGAGGATGAATCCCGCAGGCGGACCGGGCGAAAGTCACTCTCGGCGAGCGTCTCCCAATACGACTCCTTGGCCTCGATCCAGTCGAGCAGATCAGCCGAATCAGGCTCTTTCCACGGCTCGATCCGATGCTCCCACTTGTAAAGACTGCGGAGTTTAAAGAGCATCGAACACATGGAATAAATACCGTGGTCCCGGGCATCGGAGACATCGCAGTTATACTGAATGTCGCTGGTCAACCGCTGGTCGGGAACCATGCTCTTTATCGATCGAGTCATCGGCGGCGCTCGTTTATTTTTGCTGAAATTGATACCCTGAAATTGATATCATACGGGTCCTCATATCAAGTAGGATATACATCATGGACACCTTTACCAGACGCGTGATCGATATCATCAGACAAATACCGGCCGGCAAGGTTTCGACCTATGGCGATATAGCTGCGGCCTCAGGAAACCATATGGGTGCGAGGCAGGTTGCCAGAATCCTGCACTCCAGCTCAAGGCGCTGCAAGCTGCCGTGGCACCGGGTGGTAAACAGGAAACGGGAGATATCACCCCGGGCCGCCATGGGCCACATTGTTCAGCGCAGCCTGCTCGAAGAAGAAGGTGTGATCTTTGATGAACGGGGCAAGATCGATTTTGAACGATTCTTATGGCTCCCGCTCCGATGAAGATTATCGACCCGGCCGCATTTACGACTGGTAACTATATGGAAAATATGCAATATTTGTTAATCGTGAAAACCACCCTCGCCAACTAATGGAGATTTATCATGCCAGAGACTTTTAAAGCCTACCAGATCACCAAGGATGAAGATACCACCCGGATCGAGCTGACCGAACTGAGTGAAAACGACCTGATGGACGGTGATGTTACCGTCAGGGTCGAGTACTCGACCTTGAACTACAAAGACGGATTGGCCCTGACCAACAGCGCTCCGGTTGTCAGGCGGTTTCCGTTGACGCCCGGCATCGATTTCGCCGGCACGGTAATCGAATCGACCAATCCACGCTTCAAAAAAGACGATCATGTCATCCTCAACGGCTTCGGTGTCGGCGAGGTTCACAGTGGCGGGTACGCTGAAATTGCCCGGGTCGACGCTAACTGGCTGATCGCCAAACCCGGGGCAATCAGCAGCAGACAGGCGATGGCCGTAGGCACGGCAGGTTATACGGCGATGCTCTGCGTGATGGCGCTGGAGAATCACGGCATCAAGCCCGGCGACGGCACCATCCTGGTCACCGGCGCCGCCGGCGGTGTCGGCAGCGTTGCAATTCTGCTGCTGGCGAAGCTCGGCTATCGGGTCGCAGCGGTTACCGGTCGCCTGGAGGAATCTGATTACCTGCAATCACTCGGCGCAGCAGAAGTAATTGACAGACAGAAATTTTCCGAAAAACCCCGACCACTGGGCAAGGAATTATGGGTCGGCGCAGTTGATGTGGCCGGCGGCAACACGCTGGCCAACGTCATCAGCCAGATCGTCTACGGCGGAGCGGCGGCAGCCTGCGGCCTGGCCGAATCGATGTCTTTGCCGACTTCAGTGGCTCCGTTCATTCTTCGCGGCGTGACGCTTTACGGAATCGACTCGGTGATGGCCCCACTGGACAAACGGGAGCAGGCCTGGCAGCGGATAGCCAAAGATCTTGACTTCGACCTGCTGGAGATGGTCACTGAAGAAATAACCCTCGAGGAACTTCCTGCTGCGGCGGCGGCGATCATGGCCGGCTCGGTGCGCGGCCGGACGGTGGTGAAGCTCAGCTGATCAGGGTCATAGCTTAAAGATATCATCTCTGATGTGATCGAGGGCCGGGAACCGGGTCCTGACCTCGCGGACCGAGTCAAGATCGATATCGGCCGTCACTGTTGTAATCCCGTCCTGTGCCTGGGCAACCACCAGGCCCCACGGGTCGACGATCATGCTGCGCCCGAAGCAGAGGTGGTTGGGCGGCGCCTCTCCCCACTGGCCGATCCCGGCAACCCAGCACTGGTTCTCTATGGCGCGGGCCCTGAGCAGGACTTCCCAGTGGTCCCTGCCGGTCTGCATCGTAAAGGCGGCCGGCAGCAGGATGAGGGTAGCCCCCTGCACTGCCAGCCTCCTGAACAGTTCCGGAAAACGCAGATCGTAGCAGGTGGCCATGCCGACGCTGAAATCACCGATCGAAAAGAGCGCGGTTTCAGTTCCTGAAGTGATGACCGAGGATTCGAGATACTTCCTGCCGCCGGGGATTTCCACGTCGAACAGATGCAGCTTCCGGTACTTCGCCAGCACGCCGCCGTCGGGGCCGAACACAACCGCACAATTGTAGATGTTTTCGCCGTCTTTCTCCAGGTAGCTTCCCGCATGGATATAGCAGCGGCGCTCCGCGGCAAGCGCACTGATCGATGCCAGATAAGAAGATGATTCAAACGTCTCGGCCTCGGCGGCCTTGCGATCGTCCGGGCCTATGAAGTCGGTATGCTCAGGCAGAACAATCAATTCTGCTCCGACGTCAGCAAGGCGGTTGATCGCCACCCGGGCCGAGTCCAGATTGTCGCTTTTGGAATCACCGCTGTTGAGCTGGGCCAGGCCGATTTTCAATCGGCCGCCGCCTTGTTCCTGCCGCATATCCGCCACTCCGAAAAGGTTTCTCTTTCAAAACGATTATTTGGTGGTATAACAGAGCCGTAAATTATTCTCGGTCATTCGCACCTGATTAAGTCAACAAGATAGAATGCTCGGCACCATTGTCAACGTCATAGCCATCATCTGCGGCAGCCTGGTGGGGCTGCTGTTCAGAAAGGGCCTGCCTGACCATTACAAAGAGATCGTCATGAGCGGCGTCGGCCTCTCGGTAATTCTGGTGGGCATGAAGAGCGCGCTCAGTTCCGACGACCTGCTGATCGTGATCTTCTCGGTGATTATCGGTGCGGTGATCGGTGAGCTTCTGAAAATCGAAGATCGGCTCGATTCACTGGCCCGTTACATTGAAAGCAAAGTAGCGGGAAAATCGGCAGATTCAGGTTCTTTTGTCCGCGGTTTCACCACCGCCAGCCTGGTCTTCTGCGTCGGCTCCATGGCCATTGTCGGTGCTTTGGAAAGCGGGCTGACCGGAAACCACCAGACCCTGTTTGCCAAGTCGATACTCGACGGCGTCACCTCGATTATTTTCGCCTCATCCATGGGGATCGGCGTCATATTCTCCGGGGTTTCGGTTCTGCTCTACCAGGGTGCGATAACCCTGACCGCGGTGTTCATGAAGAGTTTTCTGGTGCCTGAAACCATATCCCAGATGACCTCGGTGGGCGGCCTGCTTATTCTCTCCATCGGCCTGAACCTGCTCGGCATCACCAAGATCAGGATCGGCAATCTGATTCCGGGAATTTTCCTGCCGCTGCTCTACTTCGTCGTGCTCAGCTTGTTTAGATAGCCAGACTCAACGTCTGCCGAGCGCTCTCATCACCTTCTTCTTGACCGTCTCGACCACATAGGGCCTATAGCGTTTTTTCTCTTTCAAGATGCGGCTGAAGAGGTCGCGCTTCTTCTCCGGCGGCAGGGGCCGCTCTACCGAAGACAGGGACAAGGAACCGGTGGGACAGGCAGAAATGCAGGCACCGCAGCCCAGGCAACGTTCCTCCTGCAGGCTCGCTTTCTTCTCATCATCGATACCGACCGGAACAATCGCGCCGACGTTGCAGTTCTTCCAGCACAGGCCGCAACCGATGCAGCTCTCTGTATCGATCTCAAGGATAAACGGAGCTTTAGCCACTCCCTGCGGAAAACCCTGCATGACGCCGCCGAGCAGTTCGCAGCAGCAGGAACAGCAGTTGCAGATAAAGGATGGTTTGTGCCTGATATTGTCGGTAATGTGGGTCAGATTCAGCTCATGGGCCCGGTCGATGACCTGCAGCAGCTCATCGACGCTGCGCTCTTCGGCAAAGCCGCGCCGGACCATGAATTTCGCCGCCGTACCCAGCGAGATGCAGATACCATCGGTGGGAGCTTTCTTGGCGCAGCTGCCGCCCCGGTGCCCCTTCTGATGCCGGCAGTAGCACATGCCGATAGCGCCATATCCGGCTTTCTTGACTATTTCCCGGGCGCTCTGCCAGGTGGTCACCACTGACTCGACCGGAACATGTTCCTCGTAGGCCAGGGCCCGGGTAAGCTGGGTATCCGAGCCGAACATCTCATGCCCCATGCGCCTTTCGGGATCATCGAACAGATATTCATGCATCAGCTCGGCCAATTCCCTGGCCGGCAGATCCTGGCGCTGCTTCATGAAGGTGAACTCGAAAAAGCCGATCAGTCCAGGCATCAGCAGAAAATACTGTTTTCCGCTGTAGCTCAGATCCATCACCAGACCTTTTTCAGCCATACCCTCGAGCACTGCTTCAAGCCGCTCGCGTTCATAACCGGTGGCCCGCTCCAGTTCCGCCAGTGATGCTTCCTGCAGTGGAAACCGCGAGGCAACGAAGGCCTCATCCTCACTGAACAGATGCGCCAGAATCTTGCGCAGCGTCTCGCTGTCCGGCAGGCCGATCGGGTAGCGGTTGAGCCGGTCGATCAGCGGTACAATACTGTCTTTTGTGTCCAGGTGATGGCCCATGGAATATATTCCCGTCGTCAGTTAGATCGCTGCTGCCTGCTTCATTGGGACTGCCCCTCGACCACACCGTAAAAAAGGTCTGCAACAGGCTCGAACAGGTCGATCTCTTTCAAGGCCTCGGCGAGCAGGCCGGGGTCGGCAAGAAAATCTTTCATGAAGACGATCTCCGATGCCTTCAGATAGATATGAAACGGATCGGTCATCGAGGAAAAGAGATGCTCGATAACGCCGGCAACCGTTTTCTCATGGATGTGGGGCAGCAGGAAATTGACCCGGTGCAGGGTTTTGGAAATATAGAACAGGATCGTCCGCTCGACGCTGTCGATATGGCGGCGGTGCCCCGGCAGTATCTGCTTGCTGCCGAGGCCGGCGAGTCTGACAATACTGTGGCAGTATGCCTGGTAATTTTTGAAACGACCACCCCGCTCCAGATCGACATCGAGCAGCGGCGACTGGAAGACGCCGCGCAGCAGCGTATCGCCGGTTATCGCCCAGCCGTTGCCGGTATACACCAGATCGCTCTGGGAATGCCCGGCACAGCCGAGCACATCGATATTCAACCAGGCAGGGAGATCTTCTTCCGCAACCAGGTAATTCTTTGGAAAACGCGGCGACATGACCGACTGGATAAAACGTTTCTGCAACTGGTCGCGATAATCAGGCCCAAAGCCCATCGCGGAGATCAGCTCGAACAGGGTCGACAGCCGTTCATCGAAGCGTTCGTTTTTGAGAATATCAAGGCGGGGCAGGTAGATAGCGGCGTCGCTGTTTTCCTCAAGCCAGGCAGACTGTCCGTAGTGATCGATATGGCAGTGAGTGACGAGCACATGTTTGAGCCGGCCCAGATCGATATGCTCAGCGAGATACTCGCGCCCGCTATCGGTGGGCGGGCCGGTATCGATCAGGACGATCTCATCGCCATAATCGATCGTATAACAATGTACCGGCCCCACCATATAGGGCGTATCGACCGTGTGCTGGAAAGGTATCATGGCTGCTCCACCCATGCCGCTTCGCCTGCGCAGCGCATGGGAAATCCATTAATGCTGAAAATCGGCCCGTCAATGGGCAGCCATCTTAACAGAAAATGTATTTCTCGTCCTCGCAGGCGGCCTCGGCAACCAGTCGTTTGGCTGCCAGCAGACCGGTGGCATCATATTTGGAAAAGCGCCGCACGCCCGATAAGATCATGGTCAGGGTATCTCCTTCCTCGATATAGAAAGCTCCCTTGCGGGCTGCCGTTCCGGCTTCTTCAGAGGCGTTGAAGGCAAAGATCTTCACCGTTGCCCTGACCAGTTCCTGCTTTCGTTCACTGAGCTTTGGAAGAATCTTTTCGGCCCGCAGCACCGCACTTTCCAGCGCAAAAATCTGAATGGCGATATCGGCGGCCGCGATCAGTATCTCCTGCTCATCGGCGATCTTGTCCATGTACTTCTGCACCCCGGTGCCGGCAAGAATCAGAAACAGGGTTTTCAGGTTGGCGAGAAGCGCTTTTTCCGCAGCAAAGGGAATCGACTCATCGAGCTCATCGAAGCTCGGGGTCATCAGCGACTCGAAGGCCTTCATCGCTTCGGCCTGGAGCGGCAGCTCACCTTTCATCGCCTTGCGCAGGATCATCCCCGGAATCAGCAGCCGGTTGATCTCATTGGTCCCCTCGAAGATACGGTTGATGCGCTCATCGCGATAGTAGCGCTCGGCCGGATAATCGCTGACATAGCCATAACCGCCATGAATCTGGACCACCTCATCGACGGTGCGGGCCAGCACCTCACTGCAGAAAACCTTGGAAATACCGCATTCAGCGGCATATTCCTCGATGCCTTTCTGATACTGGACGTAGTAGTCATCGATCCCCTTGTCGATGGTGGCGATTTTGTCGTCGAGCAGCCCGGCCAGCCGGTAGACCAGTGATTCGGAGGCGAATATATCGGCCGTCAGATCGGCAATCTTCTCCTTGATGGCGCCGAAGCTGCTGATCTTCCGTTTGAACTGTACCCGCTCATTGGCGTATTTGATACCGGTTTCAAGGGCGGCCTTGGCGGCACCGGTCACCGCGGCGCCGAGCTTGAAGCGTCCGACATTGAGGACGTTAAAGGCGATCTTGTGGCCCTTGCCGATTTCACCCAGCACGTTTTCCACCGGCACCACGCAGTTTTCCAGCACCACCGGGGTCGTGGACGAGCCCTTGATCCCCAATTTCTTCTCCTCGGGTCCGATGGACAGCCCCTCGAAATCGCGCTCGACCAGAAATGCGGTAAAATGCTCCTTGTCGATTTTGGCAAAGATGGTGAAGAGCTGGGCGAAGCCGCCGTTGGTTATGTATTGTTTGGTGCCGTTTAAAATATAGTGGCTGCCGTCTTCAGAAAGCACCGCGCTGGCCTGAGCTCCCAGGGCGTCGCTGCCTGACCCCGGCTCGGTGAGGCAGTAGGCGGAGCACCATTCACCGCTGATCAGTTTGTCGAGGTATTGTTCTTTCTGCTCGTGGGTTCCGTAATAAACCAGCGGCAGCGTGCCGATGCCGGTGTGGGCCGCGTAGGCGACAGAAAACGAGCCGCTGACCGCAATCCGTTCGGCAACGAGCATCGATGAGGCCTTGTCCAGTTCCAGGCCGCCGTACTCTTCGGGGGCATCCATCATCAACAGCCCGAGTTCGCCGCAGGTCCGCATCCCCTCAACGACGATATCAAAATTCTGATTGTCGATCTCCTCGATACGGGGCAGGATTTCGTTGGCGACGAACTGTTCGGTGGTCTCGCCGAACTGGCGCTGCTCGTCGCTGAAGTCCTCCGGTGTGAAGACGTCTTCCGCTTTGACTTCGGCAATCAGATATTCTCCGCCTTTGAGTAATGTATCAGCCATGATTCACCTCGTTATTCCGATCTTGTTCCCAGATCACATTGACCTGATGATGAGTTTATTTATGCAAAGAAGCGGCCGGCTTCAGGATGGGTAGAGCCGCTCGAACAGCCCCGCAGCACCCATACCGCCGCCGATGCACATCGACACCATACCGTACTGCAGCTTTCTGCGGCCCATTTCATGAAGCAGCGTTGCACTCAATTTGGCTCCGGTACAGCCGAGCGGATGACCCAGCGCAATGGCGCCGCCGTTGACGTTGATTATTTCCGGATTGAGTCCCAATTCCTTGATAACGGCAAGGGCCTGGGCGGCAAAGGCTTCGTTGAGCTCGATCAGTTCAATCTGCTCGAGGCTCATCTGCGCCATTTCCAGTACTGCCGGGATGGCTGCCATCGGGCCGATGCCCATCACCTCCGGCGGTACTCCCTTTACCGCAAAGGCAATGAACCGGGCCATCGGCTCTTTGGAGATTTTCTTCAGAAAATCTTCCGATACCACCATCGACACGGCGGCGCCATCGGTCATCTGCGAGGAATTACCGGCGGTGACCGGCCCGCCGAGCTTGAAAGCCGGACGCAGTCTGGCCAGCGTTTCAGCGGTCGTGCCGGGCCGAACGCCGTCGTCAATCTCCACCGTTTCCGTCGTTTTGACGATTTTGCCGTCGATCAGCTCGGTTTTTTCTATCTCTACCGGGATGATCTCGTCGCTGAACCGGCCGCTCTCGATCGCCTCTGCGGCCTTACGGTTACTTGCAGCGCCGAATTCATCCATCTGCCGGCGGTTTATACCATACTTTTCCGCCACCAGTTCAGCGGTGATTCCCATCGACGAATAGGCCTCCGGCCAGTCTTCAGCCAGACCGGGGTTGGCGCTGTATTTGAGCCCTCCCAGCGGCACCGAAGACATCGACTCGACCCCGCCGGCGATAATGCAGTCCGCCAGGCCGAGCATGACCCGTTCGGCCGCCATGGCGATACTCTGCAGCCCGGACGAGCAGAACCGGTTGATCGTCTGTCCGGGCACCTCGGCGGGCAAGCCAGCCTTCATCGCCGCCACCCGGCCCACATTCATGCCCTGTTCGGCTTCGGGGAAGGCGCAGCCGAGATAGACATCATCGACCTGAGCCCCCTCGACACCGGTGCGCTCGACGATCGCCCTGATCGCCGCAGCGGCCAGGTCGTCAGGCCGCATGTCCTTGAACCTGCCTTTATTTGCCCGGCAGCCCGGGGTGCGGTAACTTGCCAGAATATAGGCTGTTTTCATTGCTTCCCTCTTTTACCTGTATGGCGTTTACTAGTTCCTCAACGGTTTTCCGGTCTTCAGCATATGCTGGATACGTTCGGCGGTTTTTTTGTTGGTACAGAGTTTCAGAAAATTTTCCCGCTCCAGCCGCAGCAGGTAGTCCTCGCTGATCACGGTCCCAGGGTTCACATCGCCGCCGCAGATTACATCGGCGATGACACCACCCATCTCCGCTTCATAGTCGGTTATATGAGCGCCCATTTTCATGTTCCACAGCTGGGTCTTGATGCTGGCGGCCACATCACGGCCCGGGGCGGCTATGTCGGTGCGCTTCTTCGGCGGCCGGTAGTTGACCGCAAGAGCCAGAACCTGCTGCTTGGCATCGCCGATGAGGCGGTCGAGGTTCATGCTGATGCAGTCACCGTGCCCCATATACCCCATACCGAATAGCTCGGCGGCGCCCATCGATACCTTGGCCATGGCTATCTGGCTGAAGTGTTTGAAGATAAATGGCTGGACATCGGTCTCGTACTGAGTGGCCAGGTCGACTGCCCGAATACACATCTCCTTGGTGCCGCCGCCGGCCGGCAGCAGACCGACGCCGATCTCCACCAGCCCCATATAGGTTTCTGCATAGGCGCTGATGCGATCGGCATGCAGCGAATACTCGCAGCCACCGCCAAGGGCCATATTGAACGGAGCGGTCACGACCGGAACGCTGGCATACTTGATGGCCATCGTCGCCTTCTGAAACGCCCTGACCACCATGTCGATGTCTTCCAGCGCACCCTCCGCCAGCGCCACCGCCAGCAGCATCAGGTTGGCACCGACGGAGAAATTGGCCCCCTGATTGGCGATCACCAGGCCGACGCCGTCATCTTCCGCCCGCCGGATGGCCTTGTGGGTCAGTGCCAGGATATCTGAGCTGATGGCGTTCATCTTGGAGTGAAACTCGAAACAGAAGACACCGTCCCCCAGATCAATGATCGATGCATTGCTGTTTTTCTCGACGACACCGTCGCCCCGCTTCATTATCTGCAGATCGATCTGCCCGTCGGGCTGGTCCACGGGTTTGTAGGAACCCGAATTCAGGTCATAGTATTCCTTAACGCCCCGGTCGGAGAAACGATAGAACGAGCCAACACCTTCGAGCCTTTCGGGAACGGTGACACCGTCTTTTCTCGCCCGCTTGACAAACGTTTCGACGCCGACCGCATCGAACATTTCAAAGGGTCCGAGTTCCCAGTTGAAACCCCATTTCATCGCGTTGTCGATGTTGACCACATCATCGGCGATCTCGGGTATGCGGTTGATCGTGTAAATCAGGGTATCTCGCAGGGACTTCCAGGCGTAGTCGGCCCCTTTGTCAGCGCCGCCAACCACCGCCCGGATCCTCTGCCGCGGGTCATCCACCTGCTTGACCATCTGAACGGAACCAAATTTCGGTTTTTCCAGGGGCTTGTAGCCGCCGCCCTTGTAGTCGTAATAGAAGATCTGGCGTTTACCGTCGATCTTCTCTTTCTTATAGAACCCCTGGCCTGCTTTGTTGCCCAGCTTACCCGCTTCAATCATCTCGGCCATGAATGCGGGAAGTTTGAAGACCTCGCGCTCTTCGTCGTCAGGCGCTGAATCATAGGAGTTGGTCCCGACATGGGCCAGGACATCGAGTCCGACCAGATCAGCGGTCCTGAAGGCGGCACTTTTGGGACGGGCCGTCGCCGGCCCGGCGATCGAGTCAACTTCCTCAACCGTCATATCCATATCGACCATATGCTCGATGCCTTTGTAAATGGCATAAACGCCGATCCGGTTGGCGATGAAGTTGGCCGTATCCTTGGCATAAACGATGCCTTTGCCGAGGCGCCGGGAAATGAATTCGGCCATGGATGAGACCACCTGCGCATCGGTATCGCGGCAGGGAATAATCTCCATCAGCCGCATGTAGCGGGGCGGATTGAAAAAATGAGTGACCAGAAAGCGCTTCCTCAGACCTTCCGGCAGTCCGGCGGCCATCTCGTTCACCGACAGCCCGCTGGTGTTCGAGCTCAGCACCGCCTGCGGATGAAGGTGGGGTGCGATACGCTCAAACAGACCGAGTTTGATATTCATACTTTCGACCACAACCTCGACGATCCACTCGCAGGTCGAGAGTTTGTCGAGGTCGTCCTCGAAATTGCCGGTCTCGATCCGGCCGATATAGTTTTTCAGATAGAGCGGCGCCGGCTTCATCTTCAGCAATCCCTGACGGCCGCTCTCGGCGATCCGGTTGCGCACCTGCGGGTCATCGAGGCTCAACCCCTTCTTTTCTTCCTCTTCGGTCAACTCACGGGGAACGATATCGAGCATCAGCACGTCGATCCCTGCGTTGGCCAGGTGAGCGGCGATGGTGGCACCCATGACACCGGCACCGAGCACGGCTGCACGATTGATCTGTATCATTGTTTCTCTCCGTTGCCGGCCTGGTCTTTAAAGACCAGTCCGTTTCCTTTACTCATATACATTTCATCGACGATGGCTCTGTATTTGCTATAGATTTCCTTGCGCTTCAGCTTCAGGGTCGGAGTCAGTTCACCGCCTTCAATCGAAAAATCCTTGGGTATCAAAGTGAAATATTTAATCGTCGAGTAGGACGGATTCTTGTCGTTCAACTCCTTGATCCTTTCGGCATAGAGACTGGTGATCCGGCTGCTTTTCACCAGTTCGTAGATATCGATATATTCAATATCGTGGTCACGGCTGTAATCGATCAAACGCTCGACATTCGGGGTCAGAAGTGCGGTGAGGTAGGGTTTTCGGTCACCGAAGACGATAGCCTGGGAGATGAACTTGTCCAGCTTCAACTCGTTTTCTATCGGCTGGGGCGCGATGTTTTTACCACCGGCGGTGACGATGATCTCCTTTTTGCGGTCAATGATGTAGACAAAACCTTCCTCATCGATACGGGCGATGTCGCCGGTCTTGAACCAGCCGTCCGCGAATGTTTCCCGGGTCGCCTTTTCGTTCTTGAAATAGCTGCGCATCACCTGGGGACCCTTGACCAGCAGCTCACCATCCTCGGCCAGCTTCAACTCGGTTTCATCGACCTTCTTGCCGACCGCGTCGAACCTGACATCATCGATGCTGCTCAAGGTGACGACCGGACTCGTCTCGGTCAGACCGTAACCGGTGAATACCGGGATGCCGATCGCCCACATGAACTCGTTGATGGTCTTGTCGAGCGGGGCGCCGCCGCAGATCATGCCGCGCAGCCGGCCGCCGAACCGTTTTCTTATTTTTTTGAAAACCAGCCGGTCATAGAGCTTGTATTTAAGCCCGAGCAAGCCCACCGGCGCCTTGTCGATGTATTTTTTGTTGACATATTCCCGGCCCGTTTTCACGGCCTGGTGGAACATCGATTTGCGCAGCGGGCTCATCTGGTGAACACTTTCATGGATGCGGCTGTATACTTTTTCGAAGAGACGGGGAACGCTGATCATGAAGGTGGGCTGTATTTCCCCCATGTTCTCGACCACCTTTTTGACATCCTCGGCAAAGGCAATGTGCTTGCCGCTTAAAAGTGACACATAATAACCGCCGGTTCGCTCAAGGATATGACTCAGGGGCAGAAAACTCAGGAAAATATCGTCCTGATCGAGGCCGCCGATCCGGCGGATGCCGTAGGTCACGTTACTGATGACGTTGTAATGGGTGAGAATTACCCCTTTAGGCGGGCCGGTGGTCCCCGAAGTGTAGATAACGGTGAGAATATCATCGTGGCCGATCTGAGCGATGCGCTTTTCGATCTGCTCTTTTTCTGCCTCGCCGATCGGTGTCGATACCTCGGAGAGTTGATACTGGGTGTAGACCGGAAAGGAAAGAGAGCCCATGAAGCGCTCATAGGAGACGAGCAGTTCGACGTTGGGAATCTGGTCCTTTATCTCCAAAAGCTTTTCGTACTGGGCCTTGGTCGAAACAAATACGATCCGGGCCTCACAGTGGTTTATAATATACGCCGCCTGCTCACCGGTGTTGGTCGCGTAGATCGGGACCGTGATCCCCCCGCCCGCCTGAATGCCGAAGTCCGAAATCGCCCAGCCGAGCCGGTTCTCCGAGAAAATCGCCACCTTGTCTCCGGGCTCCATCCCGGCCTTGCAGAGGCCGCGGGCAAGCTGCAGGACCCGTTCATAGAACTCCGCGTACGTCAGCGATAGAAAAACACCGTGCTTCTTATAGCTGATCGCTGTCCTGTCATGGAAGCGATCCGCATTCTCCTTCAGGATTGCAGGGATCGATTGATAGGAAAGAAAGTCCATGGCTCCTCCTCTCAACATTCCTTTTTTCACGGCCCGATTTCTATCTACCAGTATATCATATGAACTTTCCCGCTGTATACCTTACCTTTACGTTCAAGTCAATCATCAAAATAAATTTTTTATTCTTTCAGCAGAACTGCATATCTTTTGAAGGAATCCTCCAGATTGTCAATAATTCATTTATATTCAAGACATTGAAGACTTAATTGTCCTAATATCACAATGTGGTAATGGGCTCAACAAGGGTGCGATACTAGAAAGAATTTTCGACATAATGTTTACGTAAAGAAAAACTTCACTGTCGATTCAGGAGCGGGTTGCAATTCTTGATCGTTACCCTGCCCTGGAGCATATTTCCCTTTGAATATTCGCTGAATATACAGGTGTTTGTCTTCGGGTCAAAATTCTCCACCCAGAGATTGTCGTCCTTCCAGGTGGAGGCGATATGGTAGTGACCCTCGGGCACACTGATCGTCATGACCCCGCCGTAGCGCTTGACGAACACCTGCTCGAGGCCGAAATAATAGGCTGACCAGCCGCTCAGAACAATAACGGCAGAGACGATCAGTGCCGCTCTCCATTTGTCGGCCTTGATGCCGAGACCAAAGAGTGCGCCCCCGACCAGTGCAATGATCAACGTCCAGTAGAGATAGGTTATCATGTTTTCCTCCATTATATTTTGATAGCGGCTGCCTGACACCTTACCGCCTACATTATGGCAGGAACGTTCAATTGCAATATCGCCAGGCTTCGTGTTATATGAGTGAACGAGCAGGGAAGAAGAAATCTCAGCCTCCGGAGCCGCCATGAGCGAGCAGAAGCCGCACAGATACCTTCGAACAGGCGTAGTTTTCGGTGGATCGGGACTTATCGGCGGCACCGTCGTTAACTTCTATAAGCAGCGCCGCCCTGGTGTCGTCAACATGCTGGCGCCGAGCAGCAAAAAGGTGTCACTCAACAACTGTAACGACATCCGCAGCTACCTGCTCACCGTCAAGCCCGATTTCGTCATCAATGCAGCAATCGCCAATATAGACGCCGACGCCCAGCTCTGCTTCGAGGTCAATTATGTCGGCGCCATCAATGTGGCCCGAGCCGCCGCTTCGCTCAATATTCCCTATATCTTCTTCAGCTCTGCGGCCGCCCTGCCGCCCGGCGAAGGGCTGCGTGAAACCGATACCATCCCCCTGACCGCCCGGCTCAGCAATTACGCCAAGTCGAAACTGATGGCCGAGGAAACATTACGGTACATGGGGAAAAACGAAGGACTGGATTACTCCTGCATCAGACTGGCAATTGTCTACGGCAACCACGATCACAAAATCCAGGGCTTTCACCGGCTGCTCTTCTCCGTTGCCGATGAGTCAATGCCCTTTCTGTTCACCAGAAAGGGGTGCAGACACTCATACAGCAACTCCCGCAAAATCCCCTATCTGATCCACCATATGCTCGATCACCGGGAGGAATTCGGCGGACAGACCTATCATTTCGTCGACCGTGAATCGGTCGAACTGGCTGATCTGATTATGACGGTCAAGTCGCACCTGCAGCTGAAGTCGCCGCGAAACGTCTATGTTCCCTATTCGCTGGCTCGAACCGGGACAAAAAGCATCCGGGTCATTTTACGCATGCTCACCAAAATAGGCCTCAAGGCATCGCTGCCGCCGGAGTTGATGTTTCTCGGCGCCTTTTACCGTACCCAGACCCTGTCTTGTGAAAAGCTGATGAACTCGAGCTTCGTGGATCCACTGCCCGAAGAAACGGTTTATACCAGGCTGGCCGAGATGATCCCCTACTACCTGACCCGCTGGACCTATCAGAACCTGATCACCACCTTCGACGAAAAAATCGAGTTCGATCAGCAGATCAGAGATGATTTTATGCACAACCCGGCAGCGCTGATCGAATCAATTCACCAGGACGCAACCGCGCCGTTTGAAGATGAAAATTTTGATGTATGAGGCTGAGATTAACGGCTCCTTTCAATCCTCACACAGATCCGCCTGACGACAGATCTTCTCCCGTTCCGCCGCAGCAGCCGCATGTCCGCCCATAGCAGCCCTGTTCAGCCACATCAGCGATTGGCTGGTATCACTTTCTCTGTATGCCAGCCCGAGAAAATACTGGGCATCGACCTGCCCCATCTCCGCTGAACGGGTAAACCAGTTCAAGGCTTTCGTTCGGTCCTTGCTGACCCGGGTGCCCTCGAGGAAGAGCAGGCCGAGATCGAAAGCCGCCATCTGGTGACCGGTCTCAGCGGCCTGTTCGAGCAGTTTGATCGCTTCTTCGACATCGTAGGGAATACCGCCCTGCCCCTTGAGATAAAGATGAGCAAGGGTGTACTGGGCTTCACGGTCGTTATTACGGGCATCTTCGAGCAGGTGGGTGTTGTCGAAGGCCGGGGCCCCTGCCGGGGACAAACCCCAGACAACAATGCTCAGCAGCAGGGCGGCGGCCAGGGCAAATGGAGGTATGTCAGGTTTGATCATCAGTCTCGCTCCTCCCGGGCATTAACAACAGCAGCACATCTCGGAGCCGCCGTCTCAGGATAGAATGATTTTCAGATCGAAATGGATCATATCGACAACATAAATATCGGTTGTCTCTTTTGACAGCATAAAAAAGAAATAAATCAAAAAAGAAAAAAGGTGATACGGCCTGCAAACCGCATCACCCAGGAGAGAAGAAACATACTGCAAAGTGGTACATGTTAACTCTATGCACGTTTCTTCAGAAATCCAGGATTAGCAGACGATCCAGGGGGTGAATTTAAAAAAGGTGACAAGGTAGATTACTGAGTTGACCAGCATACACCAGAAAAAGAAACGGCGAAGAAGATCATGCCTATGTCCATCGTTATTCTCTCTAGTCAGAAAAGCATGCGGCGACGGCGGGCTATTTTTAGTACTTTGAACGTGCCCGCCAGCCGGTCATATCATAATTGAGCTGGGAGCACGTACCGTACATCAGGGCCTGTGCGACGCCTTCGTGGCATCCTACAGGTTCGCTAAAAGCTGTTTTTATGTATTTTTTCACACAGAGGAAGATACAGCCATGGCATCACCACTCATACCCATGCACAATATCCACCCGGAGAACCGGGTGATCGGCTTCAGCGGAAGCCCTCGAAAAAATGGAAACTCGGACATAGTGCTGAAGACTATCATCCATGGTGCAAAGGAAGAACTCCCTGCTGAATATCACAACTTAACAGATATTGATTTCAAGGGCTGCATCGGCTGTGAGAAGTGCAGAAGGCACAAAGTCTGCACCGGGCTGATCGATGGTATGTCGCTCATGTACCCAGGCCTCTTCAGATCAAGGGGGCTGGTGCTTGTCTCGCCAACCCACAATTATAATGTTACCTCCTGGATGAAAGCATTTATTGACCGGCTCTACTGCTTCTACAATTTTGAAAATGACCGCCCGAGAAGCTGGTCGAGTCAACTGGCAAACCAGAACAGGAAAGCCGTCATTGCTGCAATTTGTGAACAGGAGTCACCTGAAGATATGGGGTTTACCATGGAAGCCATGAAAAATCCGCTTGAAGCCCTTGGCTACGAAATAATCGGAGAGTTATCCGTTTTCAGGATTTTTGACAAAGCAAAAGTGAAACAGGAGAAGCATATACTAAACAAAGCTTATAAACTCGGAAACAGGCTTGCCTCAGCAATACAGGAAAAGCCGACAACAGAAAACTCACTCTGACGAACCGGGCAGATCTTAACCAATTCGATTGACTGACGACCCGGCCTATGAATTTTACCAAGCATCTAATAAAGCTGAATGAGGTTCAGGGCACAGGAACCAGGTGGGGGTATTACAGATTGGTCTGCTCCCATGTCCTGAACTACGGGGTCAACAGGCCTTTTCTTGTGAAATTGAGGCCTTCAAACCTCTACAAGCACCAAAAAAAATTACTTTATACCGTCATAACAGGTGAATATGACCAGTTAAACGAAATTCAAAGTCCGTTGCCCAACTGGGATTACGTCTGTTTTACCGATAACCCTCAGCTGCGAAGCAGAACGTGGCGGATCGAGGTTTTCAAAAACAACCATGATCTGGACCCTGTCCGGCTTTCACGATACTATAAAATAAACAACCACCTGGTAGACTCTGGTTATTATCTGAGCGTCTACGTGGACGCGAATGTGCGGATTCGAGGCAATCTCGACAATTTTTTAGTCCAGGCTCTGCCCCCAGATAAAACGCTGGGCCTGATGCTTCACCCTTTTCACTCGTCTCTTGCCGAGGAAATCGACCTGTGCACTGCCCTGGGCAAAGACACCGAGCCATTGCTGCGTGCCCAGTATCATCATTATGTTGAAGAACAAGGGTTCAGGGATCCCTATCCTCATATTACCGGCAGGCTGATAATACGAAGATCTGATAATGCAGCAACGCAGAAGCTCATGGAAACCTGGTTTTCACAGCTTCTCACCTGGTCGCGCCGAGATCAGGTCGCCTTCAACTACGCTTTATCTCAAAACCCTGAGGTGACGCCTCACTACATTCCTTACTGGATTCTCAGATGTTATTTCCAAAAAATGGATCATGCTGAACAGCATCATCAATCAGCGCACAACTGAAGATAGGCGACGATCCCCCCGAAAACCTTTCGGTACTATGTAAACGCAGACAACCCCGTCACCTCCTGACCGACAATCAGCAGGTGGATGTCGTGCGTTCCCTCGTAGGTGTAGACCGATTCGAGGTTGGCGGCGTGGCGCATGATCGGGTATTCGCCCATGATGCCGTTGGCACCGAGCATGGTCCGGGCGCTGCGGCAGATATCGAGTGCTGCTTCGACGTTGTTCATCTTGGCCATCGACACCTGGGCAGGCGTCGCTTTTCCCTGGTCCTTGAGCCTGCCGAGCTGCAGAACGAGGAGCTGACCTTTGGTGATCTCGGTAACCATTTCTGCCAGCTTTTTCTGCTGCAGCTGAAACCCGCCGATCGGCCGGTCGAACTGAATTCTGCTCCGGGCGTATTCGAGCGCCGTCTGGTAGCAGTTGTCGGCCGCTCCCAGCGCGCCCCAGGCAATGCCGTAACGGGCCTGGGTCAGGCAGCTGAGCGGGCCTTTGAGACCAGTGATGTTCGGCAGCAGACTGGAAGATTCGTCGACCTCGACATTTTCCAGGATCAGTTCAGATGTCACCGAGGCGCGCAGGCTCCATTTGTGTTTCATCCGCACCGTGCTGAACCCGGGCGTATCCTTGTTGACAAGAAACCCCCTGACGCCTTCAGGCGTCATTGCCCAGACCAGGGCGACATCGGCGATGGAACCGTTGGTGATCCACATCTTGGCGCCGTTGATCAGCCAGGTGCCAGCATCGGTGCGCTCAGCCCTGGTCCGCATGCCGCTGGGGTTGGAGCCAAAATCAGGTTCGGTCAGGCCGAAACAGCCGATCTTCTCACCTGTCGCCATCTTCGGCAGCCAGTATGACTTCTGCTCGTCGCTGCCGAAGGCGAAAATCGGGTACATGACCAGCGAGCCCTGCACCGAGGCAAGGCTGCGCAGCGCCGAATCACCCCGCTCGAGCTCGTACATCAACAGCCCGTAGGCAACATTGGAGAGTCCGGCGCAGCCGAATTCCTCCGGCAGTGACGGGCCGAAAAAACCGAGGCTGCCCATTTCCGGGATCAGCTCTTCGGGAAATGATTCTCTCTGGGCGCAGTCGTCGATAATCGGCATGACCTTTTCGTTGACAAAGGCGCGGGCGGTCTCCCGCACCAGTTTTTCCTCATCATCGAGAAGATCCCCAAAATTCATATAGTCGGTCAGGTTATCGGGCTGTTTCATGGCTTCGTCTTTAAAGGTGATTAAATGAAGATGGTTTTCAGCAAATCTGTTATGACACAATCAGGGTCCCCTCGAGGTTAAGAGATATTCGGGCACTCTGAAAAGCTGCCGGGTGACAATGCCCTCGCTTGTATCAGGATTATACATATTTCTTCAATACATTACGTTACTTTATCATGAACACTGAACAAAAGAACCTGCTCCTTGCTGCTGAACAATCCGCATCGATGGCCTACGCACCCTATTCAGCCTTTCGAGTTGGAGCTGCCGTTTTGACGCCAGGCGGCATATTCCTGGGCGCCAACATCGAAACCGCAGCGACCAATCTCGGCATCTGTGCCGAGCGGTCCGCCATCGTCAATGCCCGCATGAACGGCCAGACGGAGATTATCGGCGTAGCCATCTACTGCCTCGACATGGACGACGAAAAACATGGCTCCAACGATGAATATGCAGCGATGCCGTGCGGGGCCTGCCGCCAATGGCTGGCTGAATTTGCAGCCGATGCCTGGGTGGTAATCTCCTCCTCCGACAAGGTTTTTAAACTCTGCGACCTTCTCCCCTTCGATTTTAAGCTGCGGAAACGTTTGTCAACCTGAGCCGTCCGTTTTCCGGTTCTCAGGCCAGGCCCGAACAACCGCTTCGAGCAGTTCGATAAAGCGCGGCCGCACCTCTTCTCCGATCCTGATGATATCATCGTGATGCAGCGGCTCGGGCAGCAGACCGGTGCCCATGTTGGTGATGCAGGAAATGCCGAGAACCTTCATCGAGCAATGAACTGCGGTGATGACTTCCGGAACCGTTGACATGCCGACCGCATGCCCGCCGAGCAGTCCCAGCATCCGAACCTCGCTGGCAGTTTCATAGCTCGGGCCTGGCATGTAACAATAGACGCCTTCCTTCAGATCAACTCCTATTTCTTTGCTGCAGCGACAGGCGATCTCGCGAAGCTCAGCGCTGAAGGGGTCAGACATATCGTTGAAACGGGGCCCGAAGCTGTCGATATTGGGGCCGCGCAGCGGGCTGTCGGTCACCATCTTGATATGATCTTTGATCAGCATCAGATCACCGGGGCGAAAGCCGGGATCGATTCCGCCGGCGGCGTTGGTAACGATCAGGCCGTCGGCGCCGAGCATTTTCAAAAAGCGCACCGGGAAGACCACCTGGTCCATAGACAGCCCTTCATAGTAGTGCAGGCGCCCCTGGAAGACCAGCACCGGCCTGCCCCGCAGCAGCCCGCTGACCAAACGGCCGTGATGCCCTTCAACCGTCGAAGCGGCAAAATGTGGGATCTCCCCGTAAGCGATTGTTACCGGTTCCTGCACCTGATCACCCAGAGCCCCGAGACCCGAACCCAGAATAATGCCGATTTCAGGCTTATGAACGATGCGCCGGCCGATAAAATCGGCTGCTGCTTTGATCTGCTCAAGGATATCCACTTATTCTTCACCTTTATCGAAAATTTTACCGATTGAAGCCGGAGGCTGCGAGCGGCCGACCCAGCCCACCAGGATGATCATGGTCAGGACGTACGGGAGTGTTGAGACGGCCTGCAAGGTGGGATTTTTAATCTTTCACTGTTGGTTTTACATGGTACAAATTGTAACTATTATTTTGCTTTCAAAGGACCCAATAACAGACTTTTATTATTTGATATTTTTACTTTTCTTTTATTTTTCCATGAAATATTCGGGTTCGCTCAGAAACGGTTCACCAAAATCATTTTCGATACCGAAATACCTGCAGACAGATGCGGCGACATCGGCAAAGCTCGACCTGATGCCCAGATTGATCCCTGTCTTTCCCGGCCTGAAGCAGAGCAGCGGCACGTATTCACGGGTGTGATCGGAGCCTCTGAAGCCTGGATCACAGCCATGATCGGCGGTGATGATGAGACAATCCTCCGGGCCAAGACGATCAATGATCGTCGGCAATGTCCGGTCGATTTCTATTACCGCCCGGTAATAACCACGCGGGTCGCGCCGATGCCCGAAATGCATATCACTATCCACCAGGTTGACGAAGAGCAGCTGGTTTCTCTCGGTAGGTGCAGCCAGCAGTCTGTCGAGCCGATCAAGGCAGGCGCTGTTGCCTTTTTCAGGATAGCTCAGCTCGAGCCCCTGAGCGTTGAAAATATCGCCGATCTTGCCGATACCGACCGTCTGGATCCCCTCCTCCTGCAGCCGGTCGAGCATGGTCGGACCGGGAAGCTCGATGGAAAAATCACGGCGTCCGGCGGTTCTGGTGAAATGACCGGGGCTTCCGCTAAACGGCCGGGCAATGACCCGGGCAATATCATAATCGTCGCAGATCTCACGGGCAATGCGGCAGGCCCCGTACAATGTCTGCACAGAAACCGAATCCTCATGAGCGGCGATCTGCAGGACCGAATCGGCAGAGGTGTAGCAGATCAGGCTTCCACCCCGCATCTGCTCTGCACCCAGCTCTTCGATTATCTTCGTACCCGACGCCGCCCGGTTGCCGATAACGCTGAAGCCGCTTTCTTTCTCGAACCGATCGATCAGTTCCTGCGGAAATGCCGGCCAGGCCGCGTTGAACACCTGGAAACCCTGTTCCATGACGATCCCGGCAAGCTCCCAATGCCCGGTGGTCGTATCCTTACCGGTCGAGCGCTCGGCCATGGCCCCGAAGGCTGCCCGCGGCTGTCGGACCGGCGGACAGGCAGCTATCGGTTCTCCGGTCAGTGCCGCACTGTTGCCCAGTCCCAGGCTCAGCAGACAGGGCCATTGTACGCGATCAGCCTCGGTTTCAGCCGCACATACCGAGCGCAGTGTATGAGCGCCGCTGTCGCCGTACCGGTCAGCATCAGGGGCAGCGCCGATACCAAACGCGTCGATCACTAAAATGACGCCGCGCCTCGTCGTTTGTTTATTCGGGGATGATTCGGTCATGGATAAGTGGCGGCGCAGCGATTCGCTGCTCGCTGATAACGATTGAGCGCTGCAGTGTCTCGATGGCCCGTTCCAGGTTTCTCCGATCATTGACAAACAACGTTCCGATTCTCTCCCCGGAACTGAGTTCATCACCGAGACGCACGTCAAGTTTCAGTCCGACCGCCGGATCGATCCGATCCTCCTTTGCCGCACGGCCGGCACCGAGCAGCTGTGCGGCACGACCGATGCCATCCGTTGCGATCTCTGCAACATAGCCGCTGGAACGGGCCTTCAGCTCGACAGTCTCGGCTGGCCGGGGCAGCAGGGTCGTATCGTCACAGACCCGCGGATCGCCGCCCATCAGCTCGATCATCTGCTGCAGCCGCACGAGTCCTTCTCCAGAGTCAAGCGCCGCTTCGAGTTTTTGGGTCGCTTCTTTGCTGTTCTCGGCCAGCCCTCCGCGGGTCAGCATTTCCGCACCGAGCGCCAGGGATAGTGTTTTCAGATCGCCACCTGTTTCACCACGCAAAACCTCGATTGCCTCCTCCACCTCGAGTGCATTGCCCACTGCCCTGCCGAGCGGCTGGTTCATATCGGTAACAAGAGCAGACGTGCACCTGCCTGCAGTGGTACCGACGCCCACCATCATCCGGGCAAGCTCACGGGCCGGTTCGAGTCTGCGCATGAACGCACCGCTGCCGCACTTGACGTCCAAGACGATGGCGTCACTGCCGGCAGCCAGTTTTTTGCTCATGATCGAACTGGTGATCAGAGCGAGGTTGTCGACCGTGGCCGTAACGTCCCGCAGGGCGTAGAGTTTTCCGTCTGCCGGAACCAGATTGGCGGACTGGCCGATGATCGCCAGGCCGCAGGACGAGACGATCGAGATCAGCTCTGCTCTGCTCCTCTCAGCTGCAAGCCCCGGAATCGACTCGAGCTTATCGATCGTACCGCCGGTATGCCCCAGGCCGCGCCCCGAGATTTTGGCGATTTTACCGCCGCATGCGGCCACCAGCGGGGCTGCGATCAGGCTGGTAGTGTCGGCCACCCCGCCGGTGGAATGTTTATCGATCTTGAGACCCTCAATCGAAGATAAGTCGACAATATCGCCCGAGTCTCGGATGGCCATGGTCAGATCCGCTGTCTCCCGCTCATCCATCTGCACAAACCAGATGGCCATCAGCAAGGCGGCAGCCTGGTAGTCGGGGATATCTCCGGCGCTGTAGCCGGTGATGAAAAAGTCGATCTCTTCAGCGCTGAGCGGGCTGCCGTTTCGCTTTTTCAGAATCAGTTCCTGCATCAGCATGATCGACCTCGAAGCTGTTCTGGTGCGCCACCAGTGATGTGCTCTGTCTGGATGCTCTCTTGCTCTACAGGAGGCGCCGGCGTCCGACCCGCCGGGAAGGCTTGAACAGCGCAAACAGCAGGCAGGCCAGAAGACCGGCCCCGAAACCGATACCGAGCATCATCAGATCGCGGCCCAGGGTAGAACTTTTTTGGGCCTGCGCCTTCTGGACCGGCGCACCCTGCACTTCCGCAGCGGACTGCACGATCACCTCCGACTGGGCCTGCGTTTGCGGCTGGGCTGCGATTTCAACTGTTTTCTTCTCGACGGGTGCTTCCGGTCGCGGCTCCACTTTGCTGAACCCGACGGCGATCAGTTCCGCAGCTTTGGCGTCACGTACCTTGCGGTCCAGACTGCCGAGTACAACGGCGATAATACGCACCCCGCCGCGCTTGGCGGTGGCGACGATGGAAAACCCTGCCGCCTGGAAATACCCCGTCTTAAAGCCGTCGCAGCCATCAACCGAGGCCAGCAGCTTGTTATGGGTGCGCATGATGAATTCACCACCCCTGAAATCGCGCTCTCTGGTGCCGGTGTATTTGAAGGTATCCGGGTTCTTCGACAGCTCCCGGGCCAGAATCGCCATATCCCGGGCCGTAGTGATATCGGGCTTCTGCCCCTCGGACGGCGGCAGACCGTGCACCGAATAAAAGCTGGTGTCTTTCATTCCCAGCGCTGCAGCCTTGTCATTCATCAGGGTCACGAACGCATCCTTGGAGCCGGCCACATGGATGGCCAGGGCCACCGCCGCGTCATTGGCCGATTGAATGATCAGGGCGTAGAGCAGATCCTCAACGGAAAACTGCTCCTTGGGGTCGAGATAGACCTGGGAGCCTCCCATGCGGGAAGCCTCTCTGGTGACCTGGACCATCTCGTCAAGCTGCAGGCTGCCTTCCTCAATCCGGTCGAGGATGACCTTGAGCACCATCAGCTTCAGCACCGAGGCCGGGTAAGCCGATGCGGAGCTGTTTTCATCCACCAGGATCTCGCCGCTATCGGCGTCGACAACCAGTGCCGAGACGTATGGGTCCCGGGAAATCGTGTCGATCTTGGCCCGGGCGCCCCAGGCTGATTGAGCTGCAAAGAGGACCAGAAGGGAATAGATCAGAATTCGTTTCATACCGCTCACGGGTTTGGGGTTAAAAATAACTGCTCACTATTAATCAAGTACATGTCAGGTAGTGGTTCAGCGCCACGTTGGAGATCCGTTCAGCAGGGTGTCACCTCGAATTCGCCCAGGTCAGTGTGGCCGAACCACTGCGGCAGCCGCTTACCCGGGCCGTTAATCTTCACCAGCGGCGGCTTCCGGTCGGCGAGATTGTTGATCTTCAGCCATAACGTCGTGTCACCCCAGAACTGGGGCGGCGTCTCTGCTTCAGCGGCATGCTTGAAAATATCCCACGGCTTACGACACCCCGCCCGGACCGCATCGAGCGCCATCGACTCGAGGCGGCCCAGACCGGTTTCAGGGTCGGGACGTTCTTCCAGCCAGCGCTGCAGCGCTGCCGGGACCCACGCCAGCGGTGCCCCAGGCTGCTTCAAGACCTGCCCGGCACCGACAAAATCTTTTTCTGCAAATATCCGTTCGATACGGGCTGCATAACTGTACTGCCGGGTCGTCACCGAACGCCTTTCCGGCCAGGCTGATGCCAGCTGGGACGAGCTCAGCTGGCCAAGGCCGATAAAGGGCTCGATCCCGTCAAAATGATCGATGCAGATCAACTCCACCCCGGTCCTGATCTTTTTCATATCGAGACAGTTGAGGATATGAACCAGCATCGACTGATCGAAGAGGCAGGCGTCGAACCAGAGGACAACATGGGCAGCACCAGAAAGAGCGGTGAGACGCTCGTACTGATCCGTAAAAGTCGCCAGCACCTCGCCGGCCTGCAGGCCGCCGCCGCTCATCTCTTCGATAAAGCGGGAGCGCTGCTGCAGAATGTTTTCATCAGGCCAGCCGGCAGAACGGGGACCATCATAGAGCAGGTCGTGCCAGACCAGGATGTCTCCGTCGAGGCCCGCTCCGGCCAGGGCTTCTGCAGCGATATCACCACTGGTTATGTGCAGGGCGGCAGCCATCCTTACATCTCTCGATCCGCTGTGAACCGCTGCTATTCAGGAACCTGATAATCCCATTTGATCAGCTTGGATTTACGCATCTGATCTTTTTCGGCCGCAGAAGCTCCCCAGTCACCGCCGTAGACGGCCCCTTCCCATTCTCCATAGGTCGGGTTCGGAACGACGATGAAGCGGGTACCCCACTGGCCTTTTGTCGCATCCGTTGCGATGAACCGCTCATCAATACTTTTATTACTGAAATAACTGGTAAAGTCGTTCAAGTTGTCGCCAATGAGCAGCGCCACCTCGTAGTCGCCGGCAACCATGTCCCGGCGCTCCTGCTTGTCGCTCGAGTCAGTTCTGAGCAGCAGGTGTTTCTCGTCCACATAAGGAAAACCGAGATCCAGCAGGTTCTTTCTGGTCCCCTCAAAGCCGACCATTTTACGATTGGTTATGTAGAAAATCTCCACCCCTTTGGCCGCTGCGTAGTCGAGAAAAGGCTTTGCACCGGGAATGGCCCGCGCTTCTGCTGCCGCCATCCAGGGAACCCAGGTTTGGGACGAGTAGCCAAAGTCCTGACCGATTAAGAATGCCTCGTATGGTGAGTTGTCGATCACCGCCTCATCGAGGTCGACGATCACTGCAACGGGCTTGCTGCCGGTGTAGGAATTGAGAAACGAGTCGAGATTCATGGCCGCGACATTAAAAGCCTGGTAGCACAGCGCCCGGTACTCGGCGGCAGTCTGCATCCACACGGTCGCCATGACCAGCTGCTCGTTGAGGTCTCTGGTCGTAAATGAGACGGCCGACTCCTCTGCGGTAATATTGTTCCTGCCGGCACAGCCTCCTGCCAGCAGTCCGACAAGCATAACCAAAACCAGCACATTTCGTGATTTCGTTACTGCTGTATTCATGACAACCTCCCGAGGTGGATGGTTTCAGGTACGGATGAAAACTGAGCGCTCTGGTGATAAACGGCCATGCTTTCCTGCTCGACGAGACGCTGACTATTCTAACCATTTGCTCCTGGTACATCAACCTGTCCGACCCATTTAGCCGGTCTCCGGCATGACCAGCAGGGCAGTCGCTGCGCCTCATTTCAATGGTTGCTTGCATATGCATCAATGTTCATGAATAATAGACGGACACACTTCAGCACAGACCCGAACGATAAACCGGCAACAACCAAACCACGCGGAGGATTCACCATGAAACAGGTAGCCAAACTGACCCTTGATGATGCCCGGCTGATGATGGCGGCGGCAGAGAAAAAAGCCACAGAGATCGGCGTCGACATGGATATCGCCATCGTCGATGACGGCGGCAATCTGATCCTTTTCCAACGCATGGATAATGCTCGGATCACCTCCATCACCATCGCCATAGACAAGGCCTTCACCGCCGGCGCGGCCAGAAAGTCAACCAGAGACTATGGAAATGTCAGCGGCCCGGGGCAGCCGGCTTTTGGGATCAACTCCTCCATCCAGGGGCGGTTCATGATTTTTGCCGGCGGTCTGCCGATTTTCGTCGATGACCAGCCGGTCGGCGGGATCGGCTGCAGCTCCGGCAGCCCGGACCAGGACGAAGAGGTGGCGCAGGCGGGCATCGACGCCCTGACGGCGGGGCTTGAAAGCAATACGGGCTGAGCCCGGGCAGTGCTTCTCTTCCCGGTTTTGTAATTGAGATTGAAAAGAAGCACCAAAAGAGGTACGTTCCGAAAGTTCAATTCCAATAAGGATGTAGAAACTTGATTTTCGCACTTCCCGGCAGATAACCAGAAGAACCCGTCAACTAGCAGCCCAGCGCTTCTGGTCAACGGGTTTTTTTGTTCTTATTTCAACGGCTGTTTTGAAAATTTGATTTCTCGGAACAGCCCAATGTTCTTCTCAGTTCGGAGGTAGGCATGTTTAAAATTGTAAGACGCGAAGAGATGGCAGAAGGAACGGTGATTCTCAATGAGATCGAGGCGCCCTTGATCGCCAAAAAGGCCAAACCGGGCCAGTTCGTGATTCTCAAAGCCGACGAGGACGGAGAGCGCATCCCGCTGACCATGGCGGAGACTAACAAAGAGACGGGTACCATCACCATTATCTACATGGTGGTTGGAAAATCCACCGCTCTGTTTCGCGATCTCCAGGTCGGCGACTCCTACCAGGACGTCATCGGTCCGCTCGGCAAGGCCACGCACCTGGAAAAGCGGGGCAAGGTCATCTGCATCGGCGGCGGCACCGGCGTGGCGGTACTGCACCCGATCACCCGGGCCATGAAAGATGTCGGCAACGATGTAACCTGCATCATCGGCGCCCGTACCAAGGACCTGCTGATCCTCGAAGAGCAGATGAGAGACGCTTCTCATGACCTGCGCCTGTGCACCGACGACGGCTCCTACGGCCATCACGGCTTCGTCACCGACGTACTCAAGGAAGTGCTCGACGGCGGGGATATAAAAGAGGTCGTTGCCATCGGACCGGTACCGATGATGAAAGCGGTATCCAACATCACCAAAGAGTATGATGTCCCGACCCTGGTCAGCCTCAACCCGATCATGGTCGACGGAACCGGCATGTGCGGCGGCTGCCGGGTCACCGTCGGCGGCGAAACCAAGTTTGCCTGCGTCGACGGCCCCGAGTTCGATGGCCATCAGGTCGATTTCGACGAGCTGAATCTGAGGCTTCTGGCCTATTCGGAAGAGGAAAAGAACTGTCACGAAGAGTATTGCACCATCCGTGACGCCAAATAGTGTGCTGTACCCAGGACCAATCATATAAACCGCTGTCATAGGGAGGGAAACATGGCGGAGAAACCAGTAAAACCGGTGAAGAACCCAAGAATTGCAATGCCTGAGCAGGACCCGCAGGTCCGTGCCCGAAATTTTCTTGAGGTACCAACGGGTTACACCCACAAGATGGCCCAGGAAGAAGCAGCACGCTGTCTGCAGTGCAAAAAACCGGCCTGTGTTGCCGGTTGCCCGGTGGGTGTTGACATCCCCGGTTTCATCGACCTGATCTCCAAGGGAGAAATGACCGCGGCAATCCGCAACCTGTGGGCTAAGAACGCCCTGCCCGCCGTCTGCGGCCGTGTCTGTCCCCAGGAAATACAGTGTGAGGGCCTCTGTGTTCTGGGCAAAAAAGGAGAGCCGGTTGCGATCGGCAACCTCGAGCGCTACTGCGCCGACTACGAACGGGAAAACGGTACCGGTGAACTGCCGCCCAAGGCCGGGCCTACCGGCAAAAAAGTTGCCGTAGTCGGGTCCGGGCCGTCCGGCCTGACGGTGGCAGGCGACCTGATTGTCAAAGGTCACGATGTCACCGTTTACGAGGCCTTTCACAAGGCCGGCGGCGTGCTGGTTTACGGGATTCCTGAATTTCGGCTGCCCAAGGCTATCGTCGCCCAGGAAATCAATTTCCTCGAGCGGCTCGGAGTCAAGCTCGAGGTCAACGCCGTTGTCGGCCGCACCGTGACCCTTGACGAACTCTTCGAGGAAGGCTTCGATGCAATCTACATCGGTGTCGGCGCCGGTCTGCCGCGCTTCATGAATATTCCCGGCGAGAACCTGGTCGGCATCCTCTCAGCCAACGAATACCTGACCCGGGCAAACCTGATGAAGGCCTACAAATTTCCCGATGTCGATACCCCCATCCCGATGGGCAAAAACGTTGTCGTGCTCGGTGCCGGCAACGTGGCCATGGACTCGGCCAGAACGGCGATGCGGCTCGGCGCTGAAAACGTCAAGATCGTCTACCGCCGTTCCCGTGAAGAAATGCCCGCCCGTCAGGCAGAGATCCATCATGCCGAAGAAGAAGGCATCGAGATGTTTCTGCTGACCAACCCGACCAAATATCTGGGCAACGACAAAGGCCGCCTCGTCGGCATGGAATGTCTGAAGATGGAGTTGGGCGAACCGGACGATTCCGGACGCCGGCGTCCGGTAGCCATTGAAGGTTCCGAGTTCGAGATGGACTGCGACCTCTGTATCGTTGCCGTCGGTTCCGGAGCCAATCCGCTGCTGACCAGCGATACCCCGGATATGAAGCTCAACAACTGGGGCTATGTCGAGACCGACGCCAAAACCGGCAAAACCACCAAGAAGGGAGTCTGGGCCGGCGGCGATATCGTCACCGGCGCAGCAACCGTCATTCTCGCGATGGGAGCCGGCCGGGAGGCGGCTGACTCGATGCACGACTACCTGACGCTTGGCTGGTAACTCGAAATTTTAATGCCTGGGGGCGGTTTTAAAGGCCGCCCCCTGTTTTATTTTCAAACAGCCGCATTCACCCCGGTGTTGCGATCGTTTTCTTTTGATAAGATCACCGAGACTCATAATATCCCGACAAAGGCAACTCCGCGACCGACAGTCCCAGGCGAACTCATGGCCGGTCAAGATGTGCACTTAGTCGGCAGCCCCTCTCTTTTGCGGACATTGATCAGCCCTCGTAAGCTTCCTGTGGAAAAGCGTCTTCGACCTCTTCTCTGCTATGGTCCTTCCAGCCGGTCGCCGTGATTTCGTCGAGTACTCGCGTTAGCTTTGGCGCTGTCACCCCGGTCCATGTAGGTGATTGCCTGGAGCCAGAGACCGGCCTGCTGGTATTTCTCATTGCTGCTTTCCCGGGCGGTTTCGCCATAGCCCAGCGCCACCTTATGCTTACAGGCGGCGAGCGCTGAAAGACCGGCAAACGCATCGTCTCCGAGCTTCTTCTTCAATTCTTTTTCGGCCTGCATCCGCTCCTGCTGGGCTACCTTTTTGTCCTGCGAACCGCCGACAATTGCCCCTGAAACGGCTCCCGATGTCGCCCCCCAGGCCGCGCCGCGAGCGGCCGCTTCACCGACATTTCCACCCCAGATAAGGGCACTGACCATACCGGCGGCGGCCCCGCCGACACCTCCAATGGCGGCCCCCTGCCCCGCCTGGCGGGCCGAATTGGGCCCGCAGGCGGTCATCAGCAAAAGAAACACTGTCGGTATGGTTATGGCGGCTGTAATCATGTTCAATCGATTTCGTTTCATCTGTTTTCAAGCTCTACTTAATGGTTGTGGTATGTTTCTAGAACAGGTTCAGTCGGTCAGGTAATATTCAACGGTCGAGACGACACGGATTCTCTTGATATGCGGATTGTTCAGATCACGGTCCCTGATACTGAACTGCTCCTGCTCATGGCACGCAGCTGCAACTTTTTACTGTTCGTGACGTTCTGGTCTGTTTTATCTTCATCAAAACGTTATAATGGTCAATGATGATGCCGCATAGATAAATAGCGAATCGGAGGAAAACGTCATGTCGATATGGGTGCGAATCGGGGTAACCATCGTTCTGATGGTGCTCTTTAGTTTTCTGGCCGGGCTCTTGTGGAGTAAGCTGTTCACCAACCAGATACCCAGCTATATCTCAGGCTTTGTCGGCGGCCTGACAGCTGTGCCGGTCTGGGAGATCCTGGAAAAGTTCAAAGCCAAACCGGTATCGAAGAAAGTACCATAATCAAGATGAGTCTCAATCGTGCCGCCCGCGGCACCCGGCGATACGTCGGCTTGGGTGTGACTGGTTTCTCAATAGGTAACTCCGGCTCTGGTTTGGGCTGAACCACGATCGGAGGTGTCGGGTGGGGATTGACGATAACCGTCTGCCGCTGGAAAGAATACCCACCCCGGTGCCAGGAGCGGCGCTCCTGCCTGGCCACCTCGACGGCGGTTTCGGAACGCAGTTTTTCTATTTCCAGCTCGTGATTCCGATCTTCCTGCCTGAGCCGATCCGCGTATTGACGATCGCGCCAATAGTCGTCACTGTTTACCGGCTGGAGCTTTCTACCGTAAAACTGCTGCTGCTGAATGGCTCGGAGCTCATCAGCCGAGCAGCCGGCGTAGGTCGTTGTGTTGCAGGCCCAGGCCAGCTCAGACCCACCGAACACTACGATCACTGCCGCCAGGGTGATCTTCAGCTTCATTACCAAACCTCCTCTACTTTATATCAATACGCTGTATAAGGCCACGAAGTGCCATGTTACGATAACCTAGAATCAGGCAACTGCAAAATCTTCTGGAACCAAGGGTCAGACAACTCTGATCTGATTGACCACCTCAGAAATGATTAGCGCTGCCACTAGTTCTGTCTTTCAAGATTAACATTAATCACTGGTGCCAGCACAGCAATCCGCTATCGACCAGCTTGAGATAACCGCGAAAAAGCAGCATTGGAACCGCCTCGGCTACACCTTCTCCCTCATCAGCGACGCAAAATTCGTCCGTAAAACTCACGGCGGCGAACCGCGCCTTTACCTCTATGCCCTCTTCAAAAGAGAAAGCTGAAGCTGGGCGTATTGATATAAACTTCGGACTTGCCTGAAGGCCCCACCACCTCTCCTGGAACTGTTCAAATAAGTACCCCGAAACGCTCCGATCAAAGTTTATCTACATTTGAGCATAAATTACCTTGACACCATATCTTACTGTATATATTATATGCTCAAATGATCATAAAGGAGATATTTCATGGCGCGGCCAAGAAAAAGAAGGCTGGTCTCAGCCTACCCGACAATCAGCGCTTTCGTACCCCAGGGAGTCAACATCACCGGGGAGGCGACGCTGACGGTGGACGAGTTCGAAGCGATCAGGCTCAGCGACTTCGAACACCTCGACCAGCAGGGCGGCGCCGCGATGATGGGCGTCTCGCGCCACACCTTCGGCAGGCTGCTGGCCAGAGGCAGGGCAATCATTGCCGACGCGATGGTCACCGGCAAGGTGCTGAAGATCGAGGGCGGCTCCTATGAGCTGCGCGGCCCGGGACACGGAAGACAACACCAGAAACGCGGACGCGGCGGCGGACGCGGATTTGGAAGACAAAAAAGCTAAACCGACGAAAAAAGGAGGTGAAGAAAATGCCTGGATTTGATCAAACCGGACCACAAGGAAATGGTCCCATGACCGGAGGAGCTCGGGGGTTGTGCCGTCAGGCTGAAAACGGCGGACGACGTGGCCGGGGTCCGGCAGCAACCGGCAACAAAATGGGGAAAGGACAGGGCCGTGGAAACGGGCTCAGGTGCGGTATGCAAAATCGTTTCGGCCGAAGAAATATGTTCGGCCCCAGTCAACCGCTCCCCAGCGATGAAAAATGAAAACCTTCACTAAAAAGGTAGAATCCTGATTATTGCGGCTTTCGCTGCAGATCGACCAGGTTGTCCGGGGACTCTCCGGACAACTTGGATTCTGCCGTTTCATTAACATTTTCGAAGAAAAACGATGAATTTTTCTCTTCAAAAGTGGGGAATTTATTTTTGCCGATGAAGATATACCAGTCACCGGCCACCTCTCGACCCCGATAATGGCCGTCCTGGATGCTCTGGATCACATGACGCTCGTCGACGTGATTCCTGGCTGAGTATTTTGCCACACTGATAAAATCAGGATGGTTGTCGATCGGACTGATCGCCCCCCCGGCCTTCTCGGATTTCGGGCTGTTTCTGTCTGACTCCTGCAACTGAGACACCCGCAGGTTCACGTAGCTGTTTCTGGCCACGATATCGTTGCCGTCCGAAGATGCCTGAGCCTCGGCCCAGAGCGATTCATCCCGCTCGACTCCGGCCGCCTGGCGAACCTCTTTCGCCGCCTGAATATAGAGTTTGTCGTCCGACATGGTCTTTTCAACCTCAAAAAGATGATAGTAGATTTTTTACCGCTTCATATCATTTCTACTGCAGCAATCACAGAAATACACTCGGTATCTTAATATATGACTTGAAAATCCGGGCACAACTCATAACCTTGAAAGAAAATTTCATTTTGAACGCTATCCGGCCGGCACTGATCGTTAAACCTGAGGTCGCTCATCGAAACCACCGCTGAGTTTCATTTTGCTGTATCATCTTCGTCTTTACGCGTGCCATTAATTCATAATTTTTGTAAAATTATCGGATACCTTGAAAAAATGTCTTAATACAGATTCTAAATCGGCTTTGACAAGAACATTCGTCTGATTCCAGCCGCAGTCTTGATCTGCCGCAACAGCGTAATAACAAAGGAAAGCTGATTTTTGATTGACTATGCTTAGATGGTGGAAAAAGCAATGACCACTGATGCAGCGCTCAGCTTTGAACAGAAAACGCCGGATATCCTCAGCGTAATCCTTGCCGGAGACTGGCGGCTCAGCAACAACCTGCCGGGAGTGAACACGGTGCAGGCGGCAGTCGACAAGACCTCCTCACTCCGCACCATGGTGCTCGATGCAGGCCAGATAACTGACTGGGACAGCGGACTGCTCACCTTTCTGCTGCACCTGCGCCAGTTATGCACGGACAAGAACCTTGCTCTCGACAGCAGTGACCTGCCCCCGGGGGCACTGAAGCTGCTGGCCCTGGCCGCGGCTGTCCCGGAAAAAAAGATGCGCGCAAAAAGGAGGAGCGCAGCAAATTTCTCTCGACGATCGGCGATGAGAGCATCGAGCTGGTTCACTCGACCGGAGATCTGCTGACATTTATCGGCGAAGCGATGGTCGCCTTTCTCCGCTTTTTAACCGGCAAGGCCCGGTTCCGCCGCAGAGACCTGGCCCTGCTCATCGAGTCATGCGGAGTCCAGGCATTGCCGATCGTCACCCTGATCTGTTTCCTGGTGGGTCTGATTCTCGCTTTCATCGGCGCCATCCAGTTGCAACTGTTTGGTGCTGAAATTTTTATTGCCGACCTCGTCGGCATCGCCATGGTGCGTTTGATGGCCGCGATCATGACCGGCATCGTCCTGGCCGGCCGAACCGGTGGCGCCTTTGCGGCCCAACTGGGCACCATGCAGGTAAACCAGGAAATCGATGCGCTGAGGACCCTGGGCATTGACCCGATGGAGTTTCTCGTCCTGCCCCGTATGCTGGCCCTCGGTTTGATGATGCCCCTGCTCTGCCTCTACGCCAACGTGATGGGGATCCTCGGTGGCATGGTCGTCGGCGTCGGCATGCTTGATATCGGCCTCATCCAGTACTATAACCAGACTGTTCAGGCGGTGAACCTCTGGAACCTGGGTATCGGCCTCTTCTCCGGTACCCTGTTCGGCATTATCGTCGCCCTTTCCGGCTGCATGCGCGGCATGCAGTGCGGACGCAGCGCTTCATCAGTTGGTGATGCCGCCACCTCGGCGGTGGTCACCGCCATCGTCGGCATTATCATCACCACCGCCCTGGTTACCCTGATCTGCAATGCACTCGGGATATGAACTGCCATGACTGAATCCCAGCCCCACATCAGCGTCCACGATCTGACCATGGCATATGGTGATTTCGTCTTGATGCGTGACCTCACCTTTAACGTCAACCGGGGTGATATCTTTATCATCATGGGCGGCAGCGGCTGCGGCAAAAGTACCATGATGACGGTCCTCATAGGCCTCAAGAAACCGGCCACGGGCCAGGTGCTGTACGGCGACACCGACTTCTGGGCCGCCAGTCCCGAAAAACGCGACCAGATTATCCGCAAAGGCGGGGTGATGTATCAGAGCGGAGCGCTCTGGAGTTCGATGACCCTGGCCGAGAATATCGCCCTTCCCCTGGAAACTTACACGAACCTCAATCCAGCCCGGATTCGCGATGTGGTGAAATTGAAACTCGCCCTGGTCGGCATGGCCGGCTTCGAGGAGTTCTACCCTTCTGAGATCAGCGGCGGCATGCAGAAAAGGGCGGGCATTGCCCGGGCCATGGCAATGGATCCGGAGATCCTCTTCTTCGACGAGCCCTCTGCCGGTCTCGACCCGGTGAGCGCCCGCCGCCTGGATGACCTGATCATCGAACTGCGCGACAGCCTCGGAACAACCATGGTGGTCGTGACCCATGAGCTGGCAAGTATCTTTGCCATCGGCAGCAACTCGGTGTTCCTCGACGTCTCTACCCGGACGATGACCGCTACCGGAAACCCGTCAACCCTTCTGGCAGAAACTCAAGACCCCGTGCTGCGGCAATTTTTGACCCGCGGTGAGGAGTCGTAACGTAAAGGAACTGATTCATGGCGAAACAGGCGAACAGGATGATGATCGGTGGTTTCGTGGTCATCGCGATTTTCATATTGATGGCCAGCCTGGTGGTCTTTGGCTCCGGCCGCTTCTTTAAACGAACGGAAACCTTCGTGCTGCATTTCGAAGGATCCATCAGGGGACTGAATGTCGGTGCACCGGTTCTTTTCCAGGGGGTGCAGATCGGTTCGGTAACCAATATTGTCATTCAAGCCAGTAAAGATGACCTGATAGCCACGATACCGGTGACCATTCAGATTGAACCGGAAAGGTTCCAAACGAGAGACAGTCGCCTCGCTCGGTATACCCCTGAAGAAACCCTGCCGAAACTGATTGATGCGGGTTTACGGGGTGTATTGACCCTGCAGAGTTTCATCACTGGTCAGCTGATGATCGAGTTTGACTTCCACCCCGACTCAGCGGCCGTTTTTCGAGACACAGAAAAAGAATACCTGGAGATACCGACAATCCAGTCGACGACCAAGCGCCTGGCCCAAAGCCTCCAGCAGATCGATATCGAGGGGATGGAACAGCGGGTTACTTCAATTCTTGACGGCCTCGACAGGCTGGTCAATGACCCGGAACTGACTTCCGCCATTCGATCTTTCTCGAAGGCGATGGAGGAGGTTCAACTGCTGGTGAGCAGAGTCGATACCAGGCTTGGGCAGATGGCGGACGGGATGGACTCGAGCCTGGCCGATCTTGAGTCGCTGCTGAGCGACGCCAAACGCCAGATGAATAACGTGGCGGAGCGAGTCGATGCAACCCTGGACAATGCCGATGGTCTGATCATCAATATCAAAGACCGGGTAGACCCGCTGGCCGCTGAAACCGAAACCGCCATACAGACCTATACGCAGCTTGCAAAAGATACCAATGCAGGCCTCCAGAGGGTGGTTTCCAATCTGGATAAAACCCTGCTGGCAACCCGGGATATCATGGCACCGGATGCACCGCTCGTGCTCGACCTGCGAGCAACGCTCGACGAGATTTCCGAAGCAGCCCGGTCGCTGAAAACCTTGACGGATCTTCTTGCCCAGCAGCCCGAAGCCCTTATCCGAGGAAGAGAATAAACAAAAGGAAATGTTATGGCTCATGTGATATCAGAAGTTCGTACCGTGAGACTGCAGTCTCTGCTCTGGCTCTCAGCTGCCGTCTTACTTCTTCTTGCCGGCTGTGCGGGCAGGAGCCCCGCACCCAATCTCTATATCCTCTCTTCGCTGCCCGAGAACCAGGCCCCTGTCGATAAGGCCGGCCGGACTGTCCCGCTGCAGATCGGTATCGGCCCGGTCACGGTGGCGGATTACCTGAGCCAGCCCAACCTGGTCACCAGGTCGGGAAACAATGAGTTGAGCAGAGCACCATTTGATCGATGGGGCGGCTCACTGAGAAGAAACGTTGCCACGGTGCTTGCCGATAATCTCGGTCGGCTGATGTCCACAGAAGATGTCCACTTTTACCCGTGGCAGCGCTTCATCACTGTCGACTACCGGGTAGCAGTTGATCTAATCCGTCTGGACGGCGTCCTCGGTGAAAAAGCAACGCTGGTGGCACGATGGAGCATTGTTGACGAAAGGGAAATGGCACTGCTGATGACCAGGCGGTCGACCATCATCGAACCCGTTGAAAGCACAGGATACACGGCACTGGTCGCCGCCCAGAGCCGGGCGCTGGAAAAACTGAGCAGGGATATAGCCGACTCGTTAAAAAGCCGATAACGCGAGATCGTCTCACCGGACTCAATTAGCCGGCAGGAGTCATACCCGGATCCCGTTTTGACTTCAGCAGCAGCTCGGCAAGCTCCAGAAAACCTCTGGAACTGCGTTTTTCGGTAACCCATCGGGGTCGGGGCAGCGGGCTGAAATCGCGGACATTGGCAACGCCGACACTGTTCCTGAAAAAACCAAACATCGGTCCATCGTTTGGCGAATCACCGATAAAGGCGATGCGCTCGTTGTCCCGATCGATGTCGACACCGAAAAGGTCCTGCAGGCAGGTTCTGGTCATCGTCAGCTTGTCGTAGGAACCGAACCAGCCGTTCACATGGATCGAACTGATCTTGGCCGTACAGCCCTCCTCCTCGAAGATTTGGACAATACGGCGAATTTCCTTTTCCGCTAGCGGCTCGACGTCCTCGCTGAAATCAACAGCCAGGTCTGCAACCCGGCAGTCCTGGTCTGAAGCGATGCCGGCTCCCGGGACCTCCCTGAGTATGCGTCTGCGGATCAGCTCAAGCCGTCCCCGATCCTTCTCTCTTTGCTCCGCTGATTTGGCATATACCTGACTCATGCGGCGCCGGTTTTGGTCATAAGAAAAGTAAAAAGCACCGTTTTCACCGACCACCGCCGACACCGGCCACATCCGGGCAATGTGGTCGCACCAGCCTGCCGGACGCCCGGTGATCGGTACAACCCCGACGCCTGCTCCCTCGAGCTGCTCCAGGGCCGCCAGGCTGGCAGACGGTAGTCGCCCCGCTTCGGTCATCGTATCATCGATATCGGTCAGCAGGTAATCGATCATTTGCAGCCGCTCGGCCGGCATGTCCTGCAATGGTCTCATCTTCTCAGGATAACGTACTTTATCCGCTGCTGCATACCATAATTCATGTGTCGACAGCTTCTCCCGCATCACAAAAATTTCCTCAATCCTGCATCTACATGGTAAATTGCAGCATTCGGTCACTGCTTTTCAATTTGTTCACACTTTTTCAGGAATGGTTGGAAAGCCCAAACAGCAGAGGGGCCGACATCACGAATGCAACAGCCTCTCAGCAAAACATAGCGAGATAAATAATCATGAGCAAAAGTCAAATAATTTTGAGTAAATACAGCCCACTCATGGCAGTTGATTCAGAAATGATCGAGAGCGACGGATCAGCGGCTGAAATGGAGCGGGTAACCTCGCTGTGCCGCTGTGGTGAGTCGAAATATAAACCCCTCTGCGACGGTTCCCATGCCTCGGCCGGCTTCGATGGAACCCGCGAGGACTCTGAAAAGAAGGAACTCGAGTATTACGAAGGCAAGAAAATCACCATCGTCTTCGATCGCTACCTGTGCATGGGAGCAGGATTCTGCGGGGAGCTCGAGGCCGTTTTCGGCACCCACGACGTACCGAAATACGAACCCGATGCGGCACCGATGGAAGAAATCATCGAGACGATACAAAAATGTCCTTCCGGGGCGCTGAGCTACATTATCGACGGCGTTCACCACAAGGACTATTTTCACGCAAGCGAGCAGATCGTCGTGGAAAAAGACGGTCCATACAACATCCAGGGTATGATCACCCTGATCGATGACCAGGACTCGGACAAACTACTGCCGATGGCCGACCACTATTCATTGTGCCGCTGCGGTGGTTCGAAGAAGAAGCCGATCTGTGACGGCTCCCACAGCGACAACGGCTTTAAAGGATAAGAGACCGGCTCATTTGTCCAGAACAACGATCTCACCAAGGCGCGGCATCAGGTAGGGGCCGGGGTCCAGCTCCCTATCTTTCAGCGTCCGCCTCAGGTCGAGCATCGGATATCCGGGCGGGTTGTCCCCCAGCCGGAAGGTTCCCCACTGGGTCGGTAAGAACCAGCGGGCTTTCAGCTCCTCGAAGGCGATCAACGCCTCGTCCACGTTGGTGTGGGCATAATGCATGAACCAGCGCGGCTGATAGGCGGTGATGGGCAGCAGTGCATAGTCGATGCGTTCGAATTTCCGGCCGAACTCCCGGTAACCGAGAAAAAAGCCGCTGTCGGCTCCGTAATAGATCGTCGGCCCGGGAGTCTCGAGCATATAGCTGGCCCAGAGTGTTTCATTGCGCCCCTGACCGAGCCGCCGCGACCAGTGCTGGGCCGGCAAACCGGTGAGTTGTGATCCGTTTATCTCGATTGTTTCCCACCAGTCAATTTCGATCACCTCCCCCTGATGAAGCGTTTCGACATAGTCTTTCAACCCCAGCGGGACGATGATTTTCGCCCGGGCCGGCAGCGCACGGATGGTATTTTTATCGAGATGATCATAGTGATTGTGGGAGATGACCACGGTCAGCTCAGCATCGAGTTCGCTCAACTCGGCCATGCTCATGGCCGGCGGCGTCAACCGTTTGGGCAGAAGGGCCCGGTCGGACAGCATCGGGTCGGTCAGCCAGTAGGATCCCGCAACCCTGATCAGAAAGGTGGCGTGGCCGATCCAGACGAGGAAATCGGTATCCGAGGGGATTTCCGCGATTCGCTTCATCAGTTCTGGCACTGACTCCGGCAGGTAGGATTCTTCCTCATCCGTATAGTCGGGACTGCGGGTAAACCGCCATTGCAAAAACTGCGAGAAAGTCTTTTCGTCCTCCAGCCACGGGTTGAAGTAGCGGCCATCCTCTTCGTGCGCTGCGTAGAGCAGCCCCGGATCCTGGTTCTCCACCTGGCGCCGCCATGCACCTTCGTCAAAGGGCGTTGGATCGAACAGGCAGGAGAGCAATAACGGAACCGGCAGCATAAAAAAAATCAGTGTTCGAAATCGTGGAGTTGTTCTCATCGTCATCCTGACCAATCCATAGATGTGGGGTAGCGTACTGTATCCTACGATAATAGTGTTTTGACCAATGTCCATCGATCCTTATTTTCTGCTACAGGGGCTTGCATCCCAGCGCTGAAGTTCTTATCTCATCTGTATCGGTGAATTACAGCAAAAACAGATTTCAGGGCGTTCGACTCTCCACCGTTTCAAATATCTACAGGGTAATTCCATGACCGAAGCCAGATCTGCTCAGAAAAAAAGAAGATGGCCGTTATTCGTCGGCCTCTTTGTCGGTGCCGTTATACTCGCGGTGGCTCTTCTGCCAACCTTGCTGTCGACGCAGTCGGGCAGGCAGCTGGTTCTGGACCGGGCGGCACCCTCCATTCCGGGAGATCTGCAGGTCAGCGACTGGTCATTGAGCTGGCTCGGCAGACAAACCCTGAGCGGCCTCAGCTACGCTGACCCGAAAACCGGTATCCGGCTCACTGCTGAAGATATACGTATCGACAAAGGGTTATCAAAATTTCTGCTGAACCGCGGCGACCTCGGCACGGTTACCGTCAGTCAGCCCGTTCTGCAGATCAGTCTGCCCGATCCGGCAGATAGCAAGGCCGTCCAGCCACCTGACAATAGTGGCGTGTCCCCTTCTTCAGATGCCCAGACCACAGGCGCCGCCGGCAGCAAAACGAATGAGGCCGCAACAATAGCACTGCCACCGGTGAGTGGCCGCCTGCTCGTCGAGCAGGGTGGCCTGGACCTAATCAGAGCAGGTAACGATCCTGAAAACGCGGCACGGGATATCAATGTCGAGATCGATATTACAGCAGCGCAGGAACCGATAGCCTATACCGTGGAACTCAGCTCGGCGGATGGGGCCGGTAGGATTTCGGCTGAAGGGAAGATAGAGCTCGGCCTCAGCGGTGCTGCCCTTACTTCCGTAAAGCCTTCAGGAACGGCGACGATCGGCACCTGGCCAATGAGTCAGCTGCTCGAGCTGGCGGCAGCTTATGCGTCGGTGCCCACCGGAAGCGGCATGCTGGACGCAACCCTGAATTTTGATGGAGCAGCGAGCGAGGCGATCAATCTCAGCGGTTCGGCGGAGTTGAAAGATATTGACCTCAGTGGCGGCCCGCTTAAGGACGACAACCTTGTTCTCGACAAGACAATGGTCGAGTTTTCTGCGGTCAAACGGCCCGGTTCGGTTGAGTTGACCTCGCTCAAACTTGAATCGCCCCTGGCCGCCGGCACCCTGGCCGCAACCCCTGGCGAGCAGGGGGAGATCAAGGTCGATGCAGACTTCAATATCGACTTGCCCGAAGTTGCTTCTCAATTGCCCGCAACCCTGAACCTGCAGAAAGGCATGCAGATCAGCGGCGGCGTTCTGGCGCTGCAGGCCAATGCGCGCCTCGGCACCGAAAAAAAGCAGTTTCGGGCCAACGCCCTGGTAGATGGTCTTGCCGGTCTGCACGAAGGGAAAAAGATCGCCCTCGACGAACCATTTTCCTTCACCATCGAGGGAAACCAGGGCAGCACCGGCCTGCGCCTGGATAAACTGGAGGTTGCCTCATCGTTTATTAACGGCACCGGCAGCGGTGATCTGAACGATCTGGAGATCAACCTCAAAGCGGACCTCGGCAGCGCCCTGCGCGAGGTGTCCAAGTTTGTTTCACTGCAGGATTATCAGGCGGAGGGTCAGATCGATCTCAGCGTTTCCGCGAAACGAACCGATGAACAGACGGTCAAGCTTGGCGCCCGCATCGATGCAGAAAAACTCGGTATCAGTCAGGGTAAAACAACCATCATCCCGCACAGTCCGCTGCGTATCGATGCTCAATCGATGCTGGCGCTCTCTTCTGATTTTATCCTCAGCGGCGCTTCCGCGACGAGCCTTGATTTTCAGAGCTGGCTGGGCAGCGGTAAAATCGCCGCCAAAGAGATTCTCCTGGACGCCAACCAGAAACTGAGCTCACTGTCCGATATCGTCATCGATTCTGAACTCAACTTCAGCCCGCTCACCACGATGCTCCACAATTTCGGAGCGCTGCCGAAAGAGCTGTTTATGGATGGCAGTACCACCGTGAACATGGCGCTTTCCGGCACAGACAGACGCTACCTGATCCAGCGGTTCAGCCTGGACGCACCGAAATTCACGCTGACAAGCGGGAACACCCAACTGGTTCCATCAAGCTCTTTTAGGCTCAGCGGCAGCACCGAGCTTGTGCTGGCCGATGACAATACGCTAAAAACCATCAGTAAACCAGCGTTTGACTATACGACCTGGCTGGGCAGCGGAAAGATCGATGCAGTATCCTATGATCTCCCCACCGGTATCGCAAAAGCGATCAACTACCAGGGAAAAACCGACCTCGACAGGCTCAGTACCCTGCTCACCGGCATGAACCTCATGCCGCCGGAGCTGTCTCTTGGCGGCACCGAAACAAGTTCGCTGACGATGGACTATGCAACCGAACGAATCGAACTGGGCTCACTGCACAGTGAAATCGACGACTTCGTCTTCCGGCAGGCTGGTAAAACCTACCGGGATAAACGACTGGTCATCGACACGGCCGGTACCATTGTCATGGAAAAACAGCTCGTCTCTTTAATGCCGCTCACTATCGACTCTGCCAACGCGGACGTCTCTTTTGAACAACTTGAAATCGGCAACTGGAAGCGCCTGCTTGATACACTGAACAGCAGTGGCCAGGCCCGATTCAGCGTCTCCGAGCTACTCACTGCGGCAGCCGACTGGGTCAGTCTGCCCGAGGGCGTCGATGCATCCGCAGACATTGATGTCAACTGGAAGGCCGATGCCCAGCTTGATCAGGAACATCGCTACCAGCTCAGCACCAGGCTCAGCGGGGTGAACCTGAGCCAAAATGAAATCGAGGTTTTCGCCGATGAAGAAGCAACGCTTGATCTGAGCACCACCCGAAACCCGGCGAACGGGAATCTGACCGTCGAGCAATTCACCGTTGCCTCCTCACCGATACATGCAGCAACCAGCGGCTACTACAATCCGTCTGAAAACCAAAATACCGAGTTGTCTTTTCAGGGAACACTGGCCCTGGACCTTGAGCGTCTCGCAGCCCTGATCCGCACTGTCAGCGATATCGAAATCGAGATGGCCGGCAAATCCGAGCAGCCCTTCCAGCTGGCGGCATCATTGAGCCCGGAGCAGCGGCCCCTCTGGTATCAGCACGCCACATTCAATACGGTTTTTGGCGCTGATCTGATCAAATTACTGGGCCTCGAAGTGCGGGCCCTGAAGGTTCCCATTACCCTGGCCGACGGTATCGGGAACGCACAGATCAGCGCCGACGTCAATGAAGGTACCCTGCTGCTCAAACCGAAGCTCGACCTGATCAGCAGCCCGCCGCTGCTGACTATTCCGGAAAACTCGCATGTCATCGACAGGATGCGGATCACCAGGGACATGGCAAATCAGCTGCTGGCCCGTATTCATCCGCTTTTTAAAGGTGCCGGCGATATGAGCGGCGAGTTCGATCTCGATCTCGCCTCATTCAGCTGGCCCATCGGCAGAGAATATATCAACGAGGTCAAATTTGCCGGCCATATGGAGTTTTACGAAGTCAGGCTCAAAACCTCCGCTCTGGTAACTTCGCTGCTCGATGTCATGAGGGTTGAAGACAAGGAGCTTGATCTGCATGAGCGCAGGATCGAGTTCGTCTGCCAGGACGGGCGGATAACCACCAATCCCCTGAAAACCGATCTCGGCGACAGTGAACTTTTGATCGGCGGCAGTCTTGGCCTCGACGGCACCATCGACTACGTCGCTCAGATCCCGGTCACCAGACAGCTGGTCGGCGGGGATCTCTACGATATTCTTGAAGGCACGACGATTCGGGTGCCGATCGGCGGAACCCTGGCCGAACCCGATATTTCATCAAGAACCGTTGAGCGCGCCATCGGTGATCTGGTCAAGCAGGCGGGTCAGAAAAAAATCGAAGAGGCGGCCAGTGACCTTCTCAAGAAACTTTTTTAGCCTGGTTTAAAGGCGCAGTTTCGATGCAGAAAACTCTCCGCCTGCTGCTGGGCGACCAGCTCAACCAGAAGCACAGCTGGTTTAAAACAAGGAATGATGCTCTCACCTACCTGCTCATGGAGTTGCGACAGGAGACCGATTATGTCGTTCACCATATCCAGAAGGTCATCGCCTTTTTCTCAGCCATGCGCTGCTTTGCCGCCTGGCTCGAGGAACGCGGTCACCGGGTCATTTACCTGAAGACTCGATGACCCGGCCAATCCCCAGGATCTGAGTACTGCAGTTAAAAGCCTGATCAAGACTGAAGGCTTTGCTTGCTTCGAGTACCTCCTGCCCGATGAATATCGGCTTGACCGGCAGCTTGGCAGCCTCTGCAAAGAGCTCGATATCACCAGCAGGGTCATTGATACGGAACATTTTCTCAGTGAGCGCGATGAGCTCGGCAGCTTTTTCGGCAGCCGAAACTACCTGATGGAGACCTTTTATCGCGAGATTCGCCGCCGCAGCGGCTGGCTGATGGAGGAAGGCAAGCCGGAGGGCGGCCGCTGGAATTATGACCATCAGAACCGCAAGTCACTGCCGGCCCGAAAAACCGTGACCGCGCCGAAGCTTTTTGAACACGAAGTGACCGACCTCCAGCAGATGGTCGTCTCTTCAGGGGCGGCAACCATCGGGGAGATCGACCCGACTCGTTTCATCTGGCCCCGCGACCGCAGCAGAATCGCTGGAATTACTCGATTACTTCCTCGAACATTGTTTGAGCGACTTCGGCAGCTACCAGGACGCCATGCACTCCGAGCACTGGTCACTGTTTCACTCACGCCTCTCATTCTCGCTTAACACCAAAATGATTCACCCGCACGAGGTGGTGGAGCGGGTAATTGCCGCTTACCGGGAAAATGAGCATATCGACCTGCCGGCAGCCGAGGGATTCATTCGTCAGATCGCCGGCTGGCGCGAGTTCATGCGCGGCGTCTACTGGGCTAAAATGCCCGGCTATGCGGCCATGAACGAACTCAATCATCAGCGCCCCCTGCCCGATTTCTACTGGACCGGCAAGACCGGGATGAGTTGCCTGCGCCACGCCATTGGTCAATCGCTGCGCCATGCCTATGCGCACCATATCCAGCGGCTGATGGTGACAGGAAACTTCGCCCTGCTGACCGGCGTGCACCCGGATGCGGTTGACGAGTGGTATCTCGGTATCTACATCGACGCGGTGGAGTGGGTGGAAATGCCCAACACCAGAGGAATGAGCCAGTTTGCCGACGGCGGCATCACGGCGACCAAACCCTACGCCTGCTCGGCCAACTACATCAACAAGATGAGTAACTACTGCCGGACGTGTCCGTACGATCACAAAGGGAAAACGGGTGCGGATTCGTGTCCGCTCAATTCACTCTACTGGAATTTTCTGATCACCCACCAGGAATATTTCTCCGCTAATCACCGAATGAGCATGATGTACAGCCTGCTCCGGAAAATGGGCGGACAGGAGAAAAAGGCGATTGCTGAGCGAGCGCGCTCCTGCATCGATAACGTGGAGTCGCTCTGATCTGAGAGTGCTGAAATGGCGATCAGCCGACGCTCCCGACCGCCGCCGCCGCGAATATAACTTATGCCACAGCTGGCGCAGGCTCGACCATGGCCATGAACTCTTCCTCGAACAGCACCTCTTTTTCCAGCAGCAGTTCGGCAATGGCGATCAGTTTTTCCTTGTTGCCGGTCAGCAGCTCGGTGACATGTCGGCTGCGATCCTCGAGAATCTGCCTGGTCTCGGCATCGATCTTGGCGGCCGTCTCATCGCTGTAGTCCTTGCCGCCGGCAAACCCCTGCTCGCTCTGCAGGAATACCGGGGTACGCTGCCGGGGATAGGTCGACAGGCCCAGGGTTTCTCCCATGCCGTATTCGACGATCATGGCCCGGGCAATATCGGTCGCCCGCATCAGGTCGTTGCCCGCCCCGGTGGTCACCGAGTCGAAGGTGATCTGCTCGGCGGTCCTGCCGCCAAGCAGCACATCGATCTTGCCGAGCAGTTCATCGGTGCTCATCAGATAGCGGTCCTCGGTTGGCCGCTGCTGGGTATAGCCCAGCGCCGCGAGCCCCCGGGGAATGATCGAGATTTTGTGGACCGGTTCGGACCCCGGCGTCAGGGCGGCGACCAGGGCATGTCCGACCTCGTGATAGGCGACGATCTTTTTCTCGGCGGCATTGATTACCCGGTTTTTCTTCTCGAGACCGCCGATAATCCTATCCACCGCTTCATCGAGATCGACCATGCTTACCTGCTTGCGGCCCTTGCGCACGGCCAGCAGCGCCGCTTCATTAATTACGTTGGCAAGGTCAGCTCCGGAAAAACCGGCGGTCTTCTGGGCGATGATCTTCAGATCGACATCGGCCTCGATCTTGACGTCTTCGGCGTGGATCTTCAAGATAGCTTCCCGGCCGTTGACATCGGGTTTATCGATCAGAACCTGGCGGTCGAAGCGACCGGAGCGCAAGAGGGCCGGATCGAGTACCTCCGGCCGGTTGGTGGCCGCCATGATAATGATTCCCTTCTGGGTGTCGAAACCGTCCATCTCGACGAGCAGCTGATTCAGCGTCTGCTCCCGCTCGTCATGCCCGCCGACCATGCCGCCGGCTCCCCGTGCCTTGCCAAGCGCATCGAGTTCATCGATAAAGATAATGCAGGGCGCCTTGTCCCGGGCCTGCTCGAACAGGTCCCGCACCCGGGCTGCCCCCATCCCGACAAACATTTCGACAAAATCAGAACCGCTCATCGAGAAAAAGGGCACCCCGGCTTCACCTGCCACGGCCCGGGCAACCAGGGTCTTACCACACCCCGGAGGCCCGACGAGCAGCACGCCCTTGGGCATCTGCCCGCCCACTTCCAGGTAAGTGCCTGGATGCTCCAGATAGTCGATAATTTCCTGCAGTTCTTCTTTTGCCTCATCGGCGCCGGCCACATCAGTGAACCGGGTGTCGATATCTTTTTCGCCGACGACCTTGGCCTTGTTCTTGCCAAAGCTCATGACCCCGGCCTGGCCGCTCTGCATGCGGCGCATCAAAAAATACCAGATACCGAAAAAGATACCGATCGGCACGACCCAGGAAAGAATGGCTTTGAGAAAAGTGTTCTCCACCTGGCCGGAAAATTTGATATCATGCCCCGCCAGTTTCTGGGAGAGATCGCTATCGACCCGCACCGTGGTGAAGAGGATTTCCTGGTCGGCAGAATCACCGCGCATCTTGCCGCTTATCCTGTCCTGCCCGACAGCGATTTCGATGATCCGGTCCGACTCGACGGCCTCGATGAATTCACTGTAGGGCAATACCTGGGGCCGAAACTGGTCGAAAATCATGTTCTGCAGGATCAGGACCCCCCACACCGCCGCCAGGACATACCATATATTGAATTTCGTGTTTTTTTGCATAACCCCTCACCTCTTTCCAGAGCTTTGAAACCGTGTGTAAACCGCTATTATTTTACAATATGATTAAATGGTATGCATCGACCGGTCAAAATCAATTGATTTCGGCCGGCATGAAGCACCACCGGCAAACAGGAAATGGTGGGGGAGTAAATCGAGAAGAGGGGCGGAATAAGAGTTGGGGACCCTGCTGAACGGGTGTCGATCAGCCGGCCCGATTGTCTATCCGATAGCCGACATACACGCCGATGCCCGCACCAAGCAGCGGAATAGCGAGAAACAGCGCCGGAACCGTATGCTGGAGACCGATCCCGGAGAAGATGAAGAGCGTTAAGCAAATCCCGGCGACGGGCAAGACCGTATAGCAGAAAACGGACTTCCAGCTTCTCAGGCCATAGTAGAGCACCGCTATGTACCAGCAGCACGTGGTAAGGACAAAGACGATCAATCCGCCACTGATTTCAGTTCCCATACTCCTACTTTACCACTTCAGTAAAAGAGAGCAAAGCATTGCCTCGAACCGACCTGCATGACCCGCTCGATAAAAAGTATTGCAGCCGTACTGAAATTAAAGCTACTTTTTCAAAGTAATGGAGCAGTTACCAGAGTTCCGTGGTAATTCAAAGCGGCAACACAGGTGATCGGTGCCGGCTCGAAATGGTTGTTCCTCCCATTGAGAACAAGAGCATGCCAGCCGGATGGATGGGTCAATTCGTAAGGCGGGGAGAATGGTTCGGCGAGATCGGTACGAAAACCGAACCTGCTGTAGTAGGCTGGATCACCATAGACAAAGACAATATCAGCTCCAGCATCCTGCAACGCCCCCAGCCCCGATCAAGCTCGACCCGATGCGCTGCTTCTGGCAATCAGGCCGCACCGCGACGGGCGCAAGGATATACCCGCGCAAACCGTCCTCATGTTTATCATTGCCAATGCACACCGGACTGGACGCAGCGTGGGCAACGATTTCATCATCTTCTACAGCAACCAGAGAGATGACCGGCGGCGAACTCTCAGCCAGAAGATCGACCGCGAGTTTTGCGACGATATCTTTTTCCTCATCAGCAAAGGCTGAGATGTAGATATCGATGATTCCAGCACGATCGAGTTCTGCAGCCGGGCGAATATTCATGGAACGTGTACCTTGAATGAAGCCCGTCTTTTTGCCTCTCTGCGCACGCTCTTTCTCATTGGCGGACCTGAGCAGACAGTGGAGCAATACGTTAGCACCTTTTTCACAATCCTCCCAGCTTGATTCCTCTATCTCCACATGACTGCGTCCCCCCTTGGAGGGAATGAAGATCATCGCCGAGGACGAGCCGCACGCAAGCACCAATAGGCCGGCAGGTCAGATGCTCTTAGCTCGTATTGTCTTAACCGCAACCTCACAGGCAACGGCAATAATTTCACCCGTTGAAAAGCCGAAGTCTGGGGACTGTCCGGCAATGGCGACAGCCTCCTTTTCTATCCGCATGCACTCATCGGCAATGCCTTTCAAGATGGACGAAGCATGACTGGTTGTAAACTGCGCGTCCGGTTTTTCCAGTTCATCGAGTACGCTCTGCCAGGATTCACAGGAAATGATTTGAATCTCGACATTTTTCTGATCAATCCAGCTGGTCATCCAGAACCCCCATTCTGTTAATCTTTGCTGCTAAGGTAACAATGGGGGAAAACCTGTGCTTGGCCGAGCACGCCATTTTCATTGCAGTTGATGACAATCGCCCGGTTTGGTGCAAGAAGATGCCGGCTTTGCCGGATTTCCGGCAGCGATAATGCACAGGGACTGGTCGAGATCGGCATCGAGATGATGCTACGGCTGTTTGAAATCTTCCTTACGCAAACCGAGATGCTTCATTTTGCCATAAAGGCCCCTGGGATGTATGCCGGCAATCGCAGCGGCCTCCCCCACCCTGCCGCACGTCCTGGTGAGGACCATCCTTATGTAAGCGCCTTCCACCTGGTCGAGGATAATTTTCTGCACCTCGGGGAGCGTTTTGCCCTCCATGAATGCGACATTCTCGGCGATGGAAGCCATTATCGGGGTCTGTTCCCTGCTCTGTGTATTGAAGACGCTGGGCAGATTTGAGAGGGTTATCTGGCTGGTCGTGCAGAGCAGGATGGCCCGTTCGATGACATTCATCAGCTCCCGGACGTTGCCGGGCCAGTCATAATTACAGAGCGCGGTCATCGCGGGTTTGGATATCTGGTTGATCTCCTTGGCAATCCTAAATTTGTAAAAAGACAGAAAGCGCCTGGCCAGGGAGGGGATATCCTCCCTGCGATCTCGCAGCGGAGGAATGTTCAGAGACATGATATTGAGACGATAAAACAGGTCCTTGCGGAAGTTGCCGTGGTCCACTTCCTGTTCGAGTTCGCGATTGGTGGCGGCAATAACCCGGACATCGACCCATATCTGCTTTTCCCCCCCGAGCGGCCGCACTTCGTACTCCTGCAGTACCCGCAATAGTTTGGTCTGCAGGTGCAGCGGCATCTCCCCGATCTCATCCAGGAAGATGGTGCCGCCGTGGGCCAGTTCGAAGGCGCCGCGGCGGGCCCTGGCGGCGCCGGTAAAAGCATTGCTCGTATGTCCGAAAAGTTCGCTTTCAAGGAGCTGTTCAGGCAGCGCCGCGACATTGAGGGCAATGAACGGGCCCGAGGAGCGGGGGCTTTCCGCGTGAATGGCTTTGGCGAGGTGCTCCTTGCCGACACCCGTTTCACCAAGCAGCAGAATGACGGAATCGCTCGGGGCCACCAGCTGGACCTCCTTGATGAAGAGCTGCATCCTCTCGCTGCTCGAGATAAAATCGTTGAGCTTCGGCTGGGGTCCATTCCTCCGGGCCTGGTAATTGAGCTCCACGAGTTGAAGACGCGACTCGAGCGTCGCCTGTATGGCGTCGACAAGATTGCTCGAGGACACTTTCGAGTAGAGCACCACATCAGCGCCGGCAGCCATCAGCCGGGCATGGTCCTCTGACGAGTCAAAATCGTGAATAACCACTGTGGTCGGAGCTTCCGGCAGGTTGTTCAACTGGCCGATACTCGAGTCAACGGGGTGCGGGATCAGCGACTCGCTGATTACGATGATGTCGCCGCAACTCTGCACGACACTGAGCCAGGGATTGTCATGCTGGCCATGGCATTCCACCTGCGTGCCGGCGAGGGAAAAGTTTCGTTCGAGCCGTGACTGCAGTTCCTGATCTTCTATCGACAGAATGAGTCGGGTCAGCATGGCGCCCCTGAGGTGTTACCTGCATACCGTTGATAAGGTATATTTTTACCGATTAATTCTTTAATATTACAAAAAATTGTGAATACGAGCAATATTTTACTGTTTTTAAAAAATTACCTTCATAACTCATAAAAAAACGCAAATACGTCACCTTAATTCCATACAACTCTCTTCAAAATACTTATTTAAACCAAAAATATCTGATCGATCAAGTAGAAATGCGAAGCGTTTCATCGAATCATCTTTAAACAGTAAATTATTACCGATAAATACATTTCGCCTAATTGCCAGCATTTCAAAATTTTTTAAAAACTGTATCATTACATAAACTTAAGCAGAAAAACTAGAATCAGGACCTAATGGCATCTTTTTTGCTTTTTAAAACGATCGTTTTCGGGTGATATCTTTGCCGGTCGTGCCGTACCGCTCGACAAAAGCGCTTCGCCACCGGGCAATCCTCTGCGACAGCATAATCGAACAGCAGGGTAGAAGGTCTTCTGGCGATTGAGAGCGGAATAAATGAGATCGAACCCCGATACATATTCTCTGGTCGGGGAGAGACCCTGACGAATGCACGTGAATGACAATGACAACAGTGAATAATCATCAATAAACAATCAGGAGACACCATGCCGACTTTGATGCTTCACGTTCCAGAACCACTACCCGCCAGAACGGGACGGGAAGGATTCCTGGCCATGAACGAGGCCATCGAGCGAAACGCCTGGGGCATTGCCTCGGCGGTTGATATATATAACTGCGATCCTTTGACCATTCGTGATGCGGATGCCATTAAACGATTTGTCGTCGAACTCTGCGAGCTGATCGAAATGAAGCGCTTCGGGGAAACCCAGGTGGTGCACTTCGGTGAAGACGAGCGGGTGGCCGGATACTCGATGGTGCAGCTCATCGAAACTTCCCTTATTTCGGGTCATTTTGCCAATCTGACCAACGCAGTCTATCTCGACGTGTTCAGTTGTAAGCCGTACCTCCCCGAGCAGGTACAGACATTCGCCCAACATTTTTTCGGGGGCAGCCATTCCAACCTCAATGTCAGCCTGAGATACTGAAATGCTCAATATCCGGATCTCAGAAGACCTCGAGGAGTGCGGCCGTATCTGGAATCAGGTATGGCCGCAGCACACCATTTTCGACCGCTGGCAAGTGCGACTCTGCTTTGCCTCCGGTTTTGACAGCGCCCCCTGCTTCATCGTCGCTGAAGAAACTGGCGCTATCACCGGTTTGTTGGCTTTGAGCTGGGTCGAGGAAAGCTGCCGTTACGGAAACTTCCCCGGCGAGATATGGCAGGGAAAGACATGGCTGGAGCAGAACAAAGTTGTGGCTCGCTCGAGCCAGTCGTTCCAGGCGCTGCTTGAAAGCGTCCCTGCAGAGCTGCATCTGCGCTATCTTGACCCCGAATTCCTGCCGGTCGACCGCTACCCGCTGGCGGTGGACGAGGTGGGCTTTATCTTCATTCCCCGCAGCTATGGATACAAGTTCAGCGACTATCTGCTGGAATTCTCGACCAAGTCACGCAAGAAGATCAATCGTGAAATCGACCTGCTGCAGAACAACGGCGTTGCTTTCCGTTATGGGAACAGCGAAGATGTTCAATGGCTGTTTCACAGAAACCTCGAATCCTTCGGTGATTTCTCCTATTTCAGCGATCCACGGTTTCTCTCATCTTTTGAAAAACTCGTGGCCTATCTTTTCGACAACGGCCTGCTTCGGGTGACCACTGTTCTGCTTGGCGGTGTCGTAGCCGCAGTGGATGTCGGTGCCGTATGGAAGAATTGCTATACCGTCCTGGCCGGAGCAACGAACCCGGATTTTCCCGGCGTCGCGAAAATTATCAACCTGCATCATCTTGAGTGGGCCTGCCGGCAGCGTCTCGATGTGGTCGATTTCCTCTGCGGGGACTTTGGCTGGAAAAATCGCTTTCACCTGACCCAGCGGCCCCTCTATGAGATCCACCGCCGCCCGGCCGGGTCCCGGACCGCCGAGCTGCGCTCCGGTTCGATCAGCTGAGCCATGGGAGTCGAATCTGAAATGCATATGCGGGCTGAATGCTGCCCTTCCGGCGGCGTCTGGAGTGACGGCGGCTGCCACCGGTCTGCGGAACTGCACGGCTCGAAAGTGCTGGTAGTCGGTACAACATCGGATTATGTCGACCTGCTCCGCCGGTCGCACCCCGGACGCGTCCTCTATCTCTCGGACCTGTCGGAACGCTCGACGGCGATCGAACCGTCGCCGCCGCATGGGGAGGAAATCCTCTGCGACCTCGACGACGATGTGTCTCTGATCACAGCAAGGCTCAGAGACCACCTGCGCCGCTGGAACTGCTCCCTGGATGGACTGGTCTGCTTTGACTGCGAGTCGATGGAATTAGCCGCATCCCTGGCCGCGGCAATGTCGCTGCCTTACCCGTCCGTTGAAAGCATAGCCCTGTGCCGGGACAAATTCGCCAGCAAAAGCTTATGGCAGAGAAAGGGCGTTTCCTGTCCCCGCCATCGGCTGGTCAGATCCGCAGACGCGGTTTTCGATTTTCTCAAGGAGATCGACCGACCCTGCGTCATCAAACCGTTGGGCGGCAGCGGCAGCGAGCTGGTCTTCGTCTGCTCGAGCAGTAGAGACTGCGACAAAGCAGCGCAGCTGATTCTCTCCGGCCTGGCACAAAGAAAAGGCAGCAGGCTCTACAACAGGGGCAGTTCCCTGTTCATCGCCGAAGAGTTCATCGACGGGCCCGAGTTCAGCTGTGATTTTGCCATCAGTAAAGGACGGACAGAAATCGTCAGGCTCACCAAAAAGATCAAATACTCGCCAAAGCCGTTTGGCACCATCAACGGCTACATGACTCTTGACTGGTCCGAATCGGGACTGAACCGGAACAGGCTGACCGATATGCTTCAGGCCGCTGCCGCCGCTCTGGGAATTGTCAATGCTGTCTGCATGGTCGATTTCGTTGTCGATCAGGGCCGCATCGTGCTGCTTGAGATCAGTCCCCGGCCCGGCGGCGACTGCATCCCGCATCTGCTTCGCAGCTCAACCGGTTTCGATACACTAAGCTACACGCTTGATTTTGCCCAGAACCGCACAGCGCCCCCAGCCGGCCGCCCGGTGTCGACCGGCAGCATGGCGGCGCTGCGCCTTTTTGCCGAAACAAACGGAGATATTGTCGGAATCGACGGCGGGCGCATTCAGCGCGATTCCCGCACCCGGGATGTGCATCTGGTCCGTTCTCCCGGCCACCGGATTGTCCTGCCCCCTTCCGATTACGACTCGTGGTACCTCGGCTATGTTCTCTTCCAGCCATCCCCTGGGGTACGGGTGGAAGAGCAGTGCGCCGAGTTGCGGAAACTGCTTGATGTGGAAATTCAGCGCAATGACTGCTGACCACCAGCACCTGCCTCAATGCGCTGACCTGCGGCGCCTGCTGGAGGGGCTGACAGCTCAGCTCCCCGAAGCCTCCGTACGGGCGTTCGTGGAATCACTGCTGCCGAGAAGGCAGGAATTCCTTGCGGCTGCAGACCAGCTTATCACGCCGCTTTACCTTTTCGAACCCGAGGTCCTGCGCCGGCGTTCCTACCGCTTTCAGGCCGCCTTCAACAAGCATTTTGAAAGAACGTCATTTTACTATGCGGTGAAGAGCAACAACTATCCAGAGATCTCCAGAATATTACTTGATACCGGATTTGGTCTGGATGTCTCCAGCGGTCTCGAGCTCGATCTGGGGGTCAGCCTCAGCGCCGGCAACATTATTTTCAGCGGGCCCGGAAAAACCCGTGCAGAACTCGAAACGGCTGTTCGGGAATCCGACCGGGTCGTTGTCCTGGTGGACAGTTTCACTGAACTGGCCAGCCTCGGTCAGCTAGCTGACGACGCCGGCAGGGCTGTTCGGATCGGCGTGCGGCTGACCACGAACCCCGCGGGCCTGTGGCGCAAGTTCGGCATTCTCCCCGCGATGCTGGCCCGGTTCATTGACGAGTCCAGACGTTTCAGGAATCTGATTTTTCAGGGGATTCAATTTCACACCAGCTGGAACCTCGATGCCCGGGCCCAGCTCGCTTTTCTGTCGACCCTCGGCGCCACAGTCAGAGCGCTGCCCGAACGCACCCGCAAGCAGATAACATTTCTTGACATCGGCGGCGGTTACTGGCCGGAACGAGGCGAGTGGCTGCAGCTTGCGGGCACCCCAGCCGGCATGCTGAAAAAAGTCATGCAGGAACATACAGCAGGCAGCCAGGAACATTTCTGGCTGGAGGCTCTGCCAATCGAGGAATTTGCCGACCAGCTGGGCCGGGGCATCAGGGAGTTCATTCTGCCCTCTCTTGCCGATATCCGTGTCTGTTTCGAACCCGGCCGCTGGCTCTGCAATGACGTCATGCACATACTGATGTCGGTGGTCGACAAAAAAGGCGATGATCTGGTAATCACCGACGCCGGCACCAACGCCGTGGGATGGGAGCGTTTCGAAACGGATTACTTCCCGGTTCTCAATCTCAGCCGGCCCGCACTGACGGAAAAACCCTGCGACGTCCTGGGGTCGCTCTGCACACCCCATGATGTCTGGGGCTACAACTACTGGGGAGAGAACATCGAGATTGGCGATGTGCTGCTGGTTCCGAACCAGGGAGCCTATACTTACAGCCTGCGCCAGAACTTCATAAAACCGCTGCCCGCCGTCGCCGTTATCCAGACGGCATCCCCCTTCAACTGAAATGACTGGTTCCCGGCAGCCGGAGGAGATCCTGTGGAAGATTTCGTAACGCTGACCCCCAGTGGAAAATCAGCCGCCCCCGCCAGATTTACACGGGCGATCGACAGCATGACTACATTCCGATTGACGCCCGATGATCCCCTGCCGGAGCGTCTTCTCAGCTGATCTTTTTCCTCACTTATTTTCTCAGTATGTTCAACTCCGGGAAGAGCTTCAGCTAATGCCTTTCGTCGTCATCGATGCTCTTCCCGCTGCCGGGCTGGTAGCTTGGCGGATAAACCTGAACGACGTTGTCGCTGTGGAACCTGGTGACCAGTTTGTCATATTTGGAAAAGAAGATGCCGACCTGCTTTCCTCCAGGGTCGAGAATTGCGGCACCGTTCTTGTTGCTCCGTCCGGTGCCTTTCCAGTCAACTGAACGTTGCAGCCACGCTGACAGATCTTCACCGGCAAGCTCGACCGGTTTCCAGAACTGAGCATTGACGGTGTAGCTCGAGTCAATCGCCATAACGGCTGACGGCGGCTGCTCCGGGCCGCTGTAGTAGTAGCTGTACCCTGTAACGACTTCACCTTTCAAGAACAGTCGGGAGATGTCATTGCTGCGCTTGAGTGATCCGCATTCCTGGCAGGTGACGCAGCCACTCAATGTAAAACCGAGAATAACCAGAACGAAAACAAATGCTATTGATTTCACCGTCCACCTCGATGCGATTTTTGTTAATATACACAAGGTATAACCCAATGAGTCAGTATATAATTTAATGCATTATGTCGAAAGAGAAAGAGACCACCTCGAAGTTCAAACGCCTGAAGATCGACCGATGGTCAAAGTGGTATCTGCTTCAGATGTTTAAAATAACGGGACAGCAAATAATACTCAGCCAGATGAATCCGCCGGTGGGATTTCAGGTCAATTTCGATAGAGGAGGTGTTATTGATTCGTGCCAGCAGGGCACACTAATTCACACCTGCGGCACCATGCGGTTACAAGACGAGGACGGCCTTCGGCATCTTCCTGGTCTATCTCGAACTGGTTTGCTCGATCTGTTTCAAGCTGGAGCATACATGATTTTCGCTGGTATCTTTCTTTTGCCAGAGCATTTTCAGGACAAGCTGTCCGGCACGGCATTGGGCACTGGTGACAGGGATCGAATTTTTCCAGAGGAATACTGGGAAGTAAATGGGCTTGTATCAGGACAGAGCGCAGCCGTACGTTCGCACCCCAGACAGGGTGAATGAGCAGATTGTTTTTGCCAATGACTCCGAGCCCGGCCCAAAAAGCCGCATCTTTTAAAAATACACCGCCTTTTTCAACCTGGTAAGGCAAAGCCTGGGCTTCAATACCATGGGTGTCGTACAGCCACGTAACCAGTACCTCTGAAAATGTGGTCAACCGGCGGTTTCCAGCGGTGTTTCCCCGGTCAAACCAGTCGAGCTCAGGTTTTCCCCGCGGATGGTGCATGGCCAGAACAAGCAATGAAGGAGCATCGGGAAGCCACTTGATCGCTTGCTCGTGATGATCGTCTCGCCAGGAGTTTCCGCCAGCCGCTTTGTAAGATGGGCCACTCAGCACATCGGAGATATCGGCAATCCCTCCTCTAATTCCTTCCCACTGCTCTACCCTGGCAAGCAGTTCTTTTGCAATCTGATCAGACATGTCAACCAAATATCGAACCACAATTCAAACGGCACTCATTTAACACTAATGCAGCAAAGATTGATCTGCAAAGCGAACTTATTTTTCTGTGGAATCTGCGTAAATGGTGGGCAAGGAGGGGTTCAAACCCGCGACCTACGGCTTCGGGGCGAGGCTTTTAGCGTTCGCACCAGTGAGAGGTGATTACAATCTGGGCTGGACGAACTCTTGCTAGACTTAAAGTTTGACGGCGTATCGGTATCTGTTCCCTCACGGCTGGGGCTGTCGCGCGCTTCGACCCGCGTCGGAAATAAGCCAGCCGCCGGGAATGAAACAATCCCGGCGGCTGGCTGGTTGACGCACGTGTTTTTCAGCTCTTACATGGCTCCATGGAAGCCGTTTGCAAACCTGGAGGACCGCGCCTTGTCCCGGCTGGTGATACAACTCGGGCAGGTATATGCTTCTTCATAAAAATGTTTACTGTATTTAACAGGATATGCAGATAGCATTCAAATACATGAGGAGTGCGAGATGGTTCAGTATCAGGTATCTGTTGAAGAGTTTGGTTCACTTAACGTCTACAATGACAGCGAAGAGGTTATTAAACTCTCCTCCTTATGGCAGAAGCAAACTGCAGTTTTGGTCTTTGTTCGTCATTTTGGCTGAGTAATCTGTCGTCAGCAGGTTGCTGACCTAGCCAAACATTTGGATGATTTTTCCCAACGAGGGGCACAGCTTGCTATCGTCGGTAATGGTGGGAGCTATGATCTGATTAAATTCAGGGGCGTGACAGGATACCCGGGGATACTGCTCACCGACCCTTCGCTGAGGACCTATAAATTCTTAGAATTTAAAGACGGCCTTGCAGATGTCATCGGGATAAAATCCTTTACCCAGGGTTTTGCAGCTCTTAAAGCTGGCTTCATGCCTGGCTCGCTTCAGGGGCATGCCCTGCAGCTTGGCGGTGCCGTGGTTGTCATGCCGGGTGGTAAGATAACCTACCTTTTCAAAAGCTCTGCTGCAGGCGATCACCCGCCTGTTGAGGCTCTGCTCGCGGCCGCAGGGTAAGTATAATTTTACGCTTCCGACAGCCTAAGCGTGATAACCTCGGCAGACCTGCATTTTTTCTTGTCAATCATGAAACATGCAAGAATATCTTGCAGCATCAAGTAATAGATCCTCTTTGGAATCGTTGAGCTATTAAAGATCGTCTCTCATGAGGATAATTTTTGCCAGGTAAAAGTCATCTAAATATATAAAATTGAACAGAAATGGGGCAAATTCTCATCCCCTGCCTTGGTACCCTCTATTGACGATCGACCGCTCCGGTGCGATACTGGGAATGATTCCGCCAGGTGACAGAGATGCAAAGGGGAGAATGGTATGATTACGGTTATTGTAAAATTCAAACTACCCGAAGCGATAACAAGAGACCAGGCACTCGAAACGTTTCTGGGTACAGCTCCAAAATATAAGGACATGGGCGGACTTATTCGCAAGTACTATTTCTTTTCTGAAGATGGGAAGACAGCAGGTGGGATCTACCTGTGGGAGAGCCGCGAGAAGGCAGATCGAGTCTACACAGACGAATGGAAGGCATTTGTGCGTGGAAAGTATGGAACCGAACCTTTGCTTGAATATTTAGAGTGTCCAGTGGTGGTTGACAATATATCGCATGAAATAATCTCGGACACTTCAACCCTTTAACTGCTGTTCAGGGGGCATGCATAAGTTGCTTGACACCACTCCCTGCCAACCGAGAAAGAGGCCGAATACATAACCTGAAAAAGGAGCAATGATCATGCAGCATGAAACTTTTGAAAAAAAAGATCTGTCACTATTATCTGTAAAGGATCATGTGGCCACTATTACTTTAAATCGACCGGAACAATACAATGCTCTATCAAGGTCAATGATTGCCTCTATTTCCTTGATACTGGACAAAATTGATGAAGATAAATCCATACATGTAGTTATTCTTGCGGCAAATGGACCTGGTTTTTGCGCCGGGCATGATCTGAAAGAGATTAACAAAAACAGGAGTGAAAGTTATTTTGAGGCCTTGTTCAATGAATGCTCTCAAATGATGTTAAAAATTTTAAAGTTGAACCAACCTGTTATTGCAAAAGTTCATTCCATCGCAACTGCTGCAGGATGCCAGCTTGTTGCAACATGCGATCTGGCAGTTGCTTCGGAAAAAGCAAGATTTGCGACACCCGGCGTTAATATTGGCCTTTTCTGCTCCACCCCAATGGTAGCCCTTAGCCGGAATGTAAGCAGGAAAAGTGCAATGGAGATGCTGCTTACCGGCGATATGTTTTCATCAGACCATGCTGTAAATATCGGATTGATAAATAAGGCTGTAAAAGATGATGACCTTGACGCGACTGTCGAGACGCTTGCACTCAAAATAGCCTCAAAATCACCTTTGACCTTAGCGCTGGGCAAGCGAGCTTTTTATAAACAGCTTGAATCCGGGGTCTCCGCAGCTTATGAGTATGCGGGAGCGGTTATGTGCCAAAACATGCTGGCAAATGATGCCGACGAGGGGATAAAAGCTTTCATTGAGAAGCGCCAGCCTGAATGGACAGGCACCTGAGCAGCTAGAATGGCGTTGCTTGCCGGGAAGGGGTTTGACTGATTCCTTCCCCATCTAAAATAGGAATTTTCTAGTTGGGGTCGTTTTTGTGTGTGCGGATTGACTATTCCAAGGGATATGGTTCACCCGAAATCGGATCTTCACAGGAATAGAGAAGTGGGGCGAAAAGACTGGCAGTATACACTCATGAATACAAAAAGAAAAAACACGTATAAAAGTCCGTAAGTACTTGAAATCATGGTGGGCGAGGCAGGATTCGGCCCCGCGACCTACGGCTTCGGAGCGACACACATTATCGAGTGATATCGGCGTATCTTGGCTAAAGTCTCCACAACTAACATGCTCCTAACCCTCCATGGTCAAATTTGACCATGGAGGGTTACAACAGACGAGGGATAATTCTTGGCGCTGACTCCGCTCATAAAGGGTTTTTATTCGACGCTGTCTCAGCCTTTGTTTTAATCTCCCAAGTGGAGTTTGTATTTTGCACCGCTGGAGAATATACATGTGCCTGCCCCTTGCCGAGGTGTGTTCATTTGATACTCACAACTCATGTACCCGCCCTTCGGGCTAAAGGCGCTGGCAACACCGCGGCGTGAATCATTTGATACTCGAGTAGCCTCTCCCGTATATGTCTCGCCTTTGTAGCTGAGATTGAAACGGCCTTTCCCCGTCAACATATTGGTAACAGTGCCTGTTACCACACCAGTTTCACCAGCTAGTTCACTGTCCGGATACAAACGTGCAGAAATCGTTATTGGACCGGCTTGTTTTGAGCTGCTTGGAATGAACGTGGTGCTTGGAGTAAGAAATTGACCATCTTGAGCTGGCGCTTTTGGATAGATCGGGTTTCCATATTGATCTATGGGAAGTACATAACAGCCCCCCAATACAAAAATCAACGGCAATGCTTTCAATGTAAACCTCATTAGTGTTTTCATTTTCAACCTCCCGATATAATATTTTTTGTGCGTTTCTCTCTCCATAAAAAATATACACTCATCCTCGCCCCCAAAAACACCCCCGAACTGTTCCCGAGACAAACCCCATTCATATTCCCGTTCAAGCTTATAAGAGTTACTAGATGCATGCATATATCCCTTATTTAACCAAGGATTATCGATCTCCATATATATCTGTTTGAGCAATTCCCATGCCACATTGCCTAGCAATCTATACACACTCAAAATCATTCATTTATTGGGTTCGGGTTAAGTCGGGAACTGGTGCTATGAAGCTTTTTTGATTGACATTCAATGACGGTATGGCCAACATTTAATGCATGACTGATAAAATCGAGTTGCAGCCTGAGGACAGAGACTATTTCAGGGTTCTGACTGAATTCGCCTTTCGCAATCCATACGAAAAAGAAGCGCTGAAGCTCGCTTACAAGGTGGTCGGGGGAAAATATCCAGCCGGAGAGCAACTGAGAAACCGGGTCCATGAGACCGTACAAGTAAGAATTAACAAGGTTACGTTCAACGAGCAATTCACCTGGAAACATTTTTCAGGAGAAGATCGATTCCTGGTTCGTCATGCGTTAATGCATGACTCATATTATCGGTGTTACGCCAAATTTGATGATCTCATTATAAAACAGATCAGAGAAGACCTGTCAGACCATGCTGTGCCATTTGCGCAGGAAACCCTCGCACTGATGCAAAAAAGAGGCTTCAGCGCTGGCGACTCCCTTCGCTATTTCAGCTTATTTTATCAACTGCGCAGAGCCTGGTATTTCATCAATCACGGGTTGATAGGACAGAGCAAATCCATGGAAACATTGCGTTCCCATCTATGGCGCAGCTGTTTTACTTCTTTTCCAAGATTGTATGAACAGTTCATGTGGAACCGGATGGAGGATTTTTCCACCTTCCTCATAGGTGAAACTGGGACGGGTAAAGGGACTGCGGCTAAAGCGATCGGTCGTTCCGGGTATATTCCGTACAATGAAAAGAAAGAGGGTTTCGACGAGAGTTTCATCCATAATTTTATAGAGATAAATCTGTCACAGTTCCCCGAGTCATTGATTGAGTCTGAATTGTTCGGGCATCGAAAGGGTGCGTTTACCGGAGCGGTAGACAACCATGAAGGTATCTTCGCGCTCTGTCGTCCCCACGGTGCCATTTTCTTAGACGAGATCGGTGACGTATCTGTCCCTATTCAAATCAAGCTCTTGAAGGTACTTGAAGACAGGAGTTTCTCTCCAGTTGGGGGACACAATAAACTTCATTTTTATGGCAGGATTGTTACAGCCACCAATAGAGCTCTGAGCGATATGGAGCAGCAGCGGACATTCAGGGAGGATTTCTATTATCGCCTCTGCTCAAACATTATACATGTTCCGACGCTCCGCCAACAGATCCATGAGGACCCATCCACCCTGGAGGCTCTGCTGGCACATACCATTTGGAGAATCACCGGCGAACCGGTCCCTGAGCTGTTGGATACGGTTATGGGCATACTCGAGAAGGAGGTCGGGCTTGACTATGACTGGCCGGGCAACGTAAGAGAACTCGAGCAAGCGGTAAGAAGTATTTTACTTACGTTGCATTACAACAAGAACAGAAGTGGACCAGCTGGCATTACAAATGAGTTACATCGTGCTATCGAGAAAGAATCGGTTAATGCCCAGAATCTTGTCTCTCTCTACTGTGCGTCACTGTACAGAAAATATGGGACCTTCGAGAAGGTAGCAAAAATTACCAATCTTGACCCTCGGACGGTGAAAAAACACATTCAAAATCACCTCCTAGAATCGAAAACTCGAGATATTTCTCAAAAATGAAATATTAATTCCAGCAGAGGGAATCCGTTTCGCTCGGACTCGCTAACCGCGTGCCGGCTAACTAGAGCGTTGTGTCAAATGAAGGGTGCCCGTAAGATGAAGATCCTCGTGGTTGGAGCAAGCGGAGCGACTGGACAGTTGCTCGTGGAGCAGCTACTTGGTCGCGGCCAGACATTGACGGCGATCGTGCGCTCGCCGGACACACTACCCGAAACCATGAAGAGCCAGGAAAACCTGTCTTTGATAAACGAAAGCATCCTGTATCTCACATCTCAGAGAAGCCGAATTGGTTCGGCATGTCAATGGGTGTGACGCGGTTGCTTCGTGCTTGGGGCACAATCTGAGCTTGAGGGGCCTTTTCGGTCACCCGCGTCGCCTTGTGACAGACCGCCCGCAGGCTGTGCGTTGCCGTCAAGGCATGCACACCCGAGAGGAAAGTCAAGTTTGTCCTCATGAATACGGCCGGCAACAGCAATCGGGATCTTCGCGAACCAATACCGCTTGCTCAGAAGTTCGTCATGGGTCTTCTTCGTCTGCTCTTGCCTCCGCACGTTGACAACGAGATGGCTGCAGACTACCTAAGGAGCAACATTGGACAAGACGACAGCGAGATAGAATGGTGTGCGGTCCGTCCGGACAATCTGACGAATGATCCTGAAGTCAGTGATTATGAGGTTCATCCTTCCCCAATCCGGAGAGCAATATTTGATTCTGGATTGACTAGCCGAGTCAACGTGGGTCACTTCATGGCCGATCTGATCACAGGCGATGGCACATGGAACAAGTGGAAGGGGCAGATGCCCGTCATCTAAAACAAGACAACTTCTCTATGACTCATCGCGAACGGCATAACGAATCGCTCCAGACGACGAGGCCCACCGGGCCTCGCGGCTGAGTTCGGACGTTAACCCCCACCATTTGACATAATAACAGCATGACGCTATAGTGTTATAACAGGAGGTGGTATTATGGCAACGCAAGCAAAAAGAGCAACAATATACTTTGATCCTGACCTTCATAAGGCGCTTAAACTAAAATCTGTGGAAACATCAAGATCAATTACAGACTTGGTCAACGAGGCAGTAAGAGAGGCACTTTCTGAAGATGCAGAAGATTTAATTGCATTCGAACAGAGAAAGAATGAGTCTTTGATTAGCTACGAGCAAATGATCAAGCGGTTGAAAGAAAATGGCGCAATATAAAGTCTTTTTTAAGAAATCGGTAGAGAAAGACTTTAAATCAATTCCCCGGAAAGACCTGCTCAAAATATTAAATAAAATAGAATCGCTTCAAAATAATCCCCGCCCGATCAGTAGTGAGAAACTGGTCGGGCAAGAGAGGTATCGTGTACGGCAAGGGAATTATCGTATCGTCTATTCTATCCAGGATTACGAGCTGACCGTTTGGGTTGTCAAAGTGGGTCACAGAAAAGAAATATACCAGAAAATCAGTTAACCAGTCGTTCGAGGGGGACGCGCAAAACCTTGCACCGCCCAAATCTACCTTATATGAACTCAAACAGATCATGATAAATCGAGCAGCAATTATACTGAAATATAAGGAACCAGCGATTACGTGGATTAATGAAGTTAACCCATATGATGATGTTCCCAGCATATCCCTTGATGAAGCAAATGAAGACCGACCTGTGTACCTAATAAGTGATGAAGATGCCGATACCCCTGAGACCGTTCAACGCTGGATAAACCTTAATCACAAAACCATATTCGAGTGCGAATTGGAAGGTTGGTACACCGACCCATCTTTGTGGCCTAAAAAACTGACTTTAAAGATGTTCAAAGAATGGTTTGGAGTCGAATGTCACACGATATTGATCGATACGGTCGGTGAGCCAATCCGTGATGATGATTTCTGAGAATTTGGTTTAGAAAAGAAAAAAATGAAAAATGGGTCGTCAGGATGCTTGGTCATGTGGATACGTCGATGGTCTACAAAACCTATGGACGTTACATCCCCAACCTGACAAGAGCAGATGGTTCGGCTCTTGAGAAGCAGTTTGATCCGGTTTCGGCAAGCTAACGGAAGTTTTGCTCACGATCGTGAACACAATCAAAGAATCCAAAACAGAAAAACCGAGCAATAAATTGATATTACTCGGCATATTCTGGTGGGCGAGGCGGGATTCGAACCCGCGACCTACGGCTTCGGAGGCCGTCACTCTATCCAGCTGAGCTACCCGCCCACATGGGATTGCGCAATGCAGTCAGCACTGTGCACAGCGAAGATACTGTATTTGAAAGACGTTTCTTACCAAAAAACACCGGTGCATGTCACTGTATTTCTCGCGTATCGAAATTCCTCGGCACCATTCAGTCTGCAATCGTTCACAAATAACATCATAGCGTTAAAAAGTAATTATGCTTAAATAAGGAGTGGCGAAGATGGCCCTGCACCTCCTTTTCAATGATCTATCATTCAAATCTTACAGAGAAACGACTGTAATGACTCTGCAAAAGCTTATCCTTCCGCGCATGTTTAGCGTCAGGCAGAAACTTGACATACCTCCGCCTCTGGACCCGGAGGATGGCGTTTCTCGGGCCATGGCCAAGGTTGAAAACAAACTTTCTGGACTCAAAGGTAAACGAGTTGCGGTCTGCGTCGGCAGTCGCGGCATCGACGCTATTGTGCCGGTGGTCAAAACAGTGATTGAAAAACTCAATGCAGCCGGGGCAGAGGTCTTCGTTATGCCTGCCATGGGCTCTCACGGAGGGGCTACGGTCGAGGGGCAGATCGAAGTTCTTGCCCACCGGGGAATCAGCGAAGAGAGTATCGGCTGCACAATTATCGGCACGATGGAGACGGTGCGTCTCGGCGAGACTGCTGACGGGATCCCCCTCTTTATCAACCGGCTGGCCGATGAAGCCGATGCGTTATGCCTTATCAACCGGGTTAAACCCCATACAAATTTCATCGGAGCGACCGGAAGCGGCATTCTCAAGATGGCAGCCATCGGCCTTGGTAACCAGACCGGAGCTGAGCACTACCATATGCTCAGTATGGTGAGGGACCAGTATCAGATTATCTCGTCTGCCGGCCGTGAAATCATCGCCAGAAAAGAAAATATCATCGGGGTTGCACTCGTTGAAAACCAGAAGCACCAGATCTGCCGGATTGATTGTGCATACGGCTCTGCGATCGAAGCGATGGAAGCGGAGCTTTACCGTACTGCTCAGCAGTGTCTGCCCGGGCTCCCGGTGAATGAGATCGATCTGCTGATTGTTGATGAAATGGGCAAGGATATCAGCGGTCAGGGCATCGACCCAAACGTTGTGGGCAGGGATTGCTGCTCCTACGGAACGAGACGTGCGACTCCGGTGATTACCCGGATATTTGTCCGGGATATGACCACAGCAAGCGCTGGAAGCGCGCTGGGCATCGGCCAGGCAGATTTCTGCCTGCAGCGGCTGGTCGACAAAATAGACCCGGCGGCGACCTATGTGAACAGCCTGACGGCATGCTGCCCGGAGGCAGCCAGGATTCCGATCACTTATCAGACCGATCGCGAAGTCATCGGTGCCGCACTGGGCACCATCCGACCCCACACAAAAGAGGATCTTGGGATCGTACGCATCAAAAACACCATGGATCTCGAATCGCTTGCGGTTTCAGAAGCGTATCTGGAGCAGCTGGAAAATCAGCGGGACATCAGCGTACTCGGAGAATCAAAAGGTCTTGAAATTGACCGCTCCGGTATGCTGAAAGAGACGTATTGAGCTCTATTGAGCTGGTCGCAGAGGTTCTCACCGGCTCATGCCGGAGTGCTGCACTGTTGTTTAGTGGTGTTTGACGTGTCCCAGGAAATCTTTGAGTCTGTCCGACTGCGGATTTTTCATCACTTCGCCGGGTTTTCCTTCCTCGACAATCATTCCGTCATCCATGAAGATCAGACGGTCGCCGACCTGGGATGCAAAACCCATTTCGTGGGTAACGACGATCATGGTCATGCCGCTGTCCCGGGCAATGTTCTGCATGACGTCGAGGACCTCGCCGATCATCTCGGGATCAAGAGCTGAAGTCGGTTCATCGAAGAGCAGTACTTTGGGGCTGACCGCCAATGCCCTGGCAATGGCCACACGCTGCTGCTGGCCGCCGGAAAGCTGGCCGGGACGCTTGTCTTCAAATGCGGCCAGGCCGACTTTATCGAGCAGCCCCCGGGCAATATCCGTTGCCTTGCGACTACTCATCTTCCTCGCCTTGGACGGGCCGAAAGCAACATTTTCCAGAGCTGTCAGGTGCGGAAAAAGATTGAACTGCTGAAAGACCATCCCGACCTCCAGCCGTATCTGTCGAATCCTTCTTCTCTCGGCAGGAATCCTGATACCGTCGACAACCAGTTCCCCGGCCGATATGATTTCCAGGCAGTTGATACAGCGGATCAAGGTTGATTTTCCGGAACCGGAAGGACCGATCACGACAACCACTTCACCTTCCTCGATAGAAAGGTTTATATCGTGTAAAACTTCTGTGTCGCCAAAGGATTTACACACATGTTTCAGTTCAATGATGCTTGCCATCTCAGTCTCGCTCTTTCAGGTGCAGCTGGGTTCAGAAAATTTCCATCTTTTTCTCGACACGTCGCAGAGTCATGGCCAGCACGGTCGTCATGATCAGATACATGACGGCTACCGTCAGCCAGATTTCCAGGGCTCTGAAATTGCTCGCCATGATTTCCTGGCCCTGTCTTGTCAGTTCGCCAACGCCAATGACGATAAACAGCGAGGTGTCCTTGAGACTGATAATGAACTGATTGCCAAGAGGCGGGATCATTCTTCGAAAGGCAATGGGTCCGATGACATGGACGATCAATTGAAAACGGCTGATGCCAAGAGACATCCCCGCCTCCAGAAGGCCTTTGTCGACGGAGACGACTGCCCCCCTGACGATTTCCGCTATATAGGCCCCCGCATTGAAAATGATGGTAATAACCGCCGCGGTCAGCGCTTCGATACGAAAACGCTCGATATCGAAAATTGCCTTGACCAGCATCGGAAAGGCAAAATAGAGAAACATGGCCTGAACGATGATCGGTGTCCCCCGGATCGTCTCCACGTAGCCGCCCGATACATATCGGATCACCGTGCTGATCAGCTTGAATATTCCGTGCGGCAACTCCCCAAGTGAATCGGTTCCGGCAATGCGGCCCAGACCGGCCAGGATACCGCAGACCATGCCGCCGGCTATTCCGAGAATGGTGATGATCCAGGTCAGTTTGGCTCCTGCGAGAAGAGCAGGCAACGATTCGGTAATGACTGAAAACTCAAAACCCATAAATAGACCTTTCTGAAGAAACAGCTGAACGGAGGAATTTATCCGCTAAACAAGAGGCCCCTTCCCGGCGGGTTACTGCCGAAGGGGCCCCGGTCTGATTCTTGTCGGTGGCGTCACCACCAGTACGTCCGGATCATTCCGGATCGGCGTTAAACCATTTCCTGTACAATTCAGCGTAGGCGCCGTCTTCCATCATCTGCAGCAGGGCGATGTTGACCTTGTCGCGGAGCTCACTCCCCTGCGGAAAGGCGATACCGTACTGCGCTGCTTTAACATCAGGACCAACGGCTTTGACTTTGCCGTCGCCGGCGGTCTTGACGTAATAGAGCACGTTCGGGGTGTCATGCATTGCCGCATCAGCGCCGCCGGTTGCAACTTCGAGGTAGGCCTGGTCAATATTGGGGAACTTTACTATTTTCTCGGCACCGAGAGTTTCCACGTACTCCACGGTTGCCGTCCCGAGTTTGACCGCAACAACTTTACCCTTCAGGTCTTCAGGGCCTTTGATATCCTCGTTGTCCACTGGAACCATAACTTTCAGCCCGGCCCTGAAATAGGGGTGGGAAAAGTCAATTTTCTCCTCTCGGGCGGATTTGATGAAAATCGCCGCCAGGGCAACATCGAGGTTCCCGGTGGTCAGGCCGGGAATCAGGCCGTTGAAGTCCATCGGCTTCAATTCATACTCAACCCCGATACGTTTGGCGATCTCCGCCCACAGATCGATATCGAAGCCGGTATATTTTCCGTCCTTGCCTTTGTATTCAAAAGGAACGAAAGCGGTGTCCGTGCCGACAAACAACTTTTCGGCAAAGGCCGTCCCGGACATGGAAATTATGAAACCGATAAGAACTGCTACAAGTAGTCTTTTCATAATACTCTCCTCTGTGTCTGATTATTATCCCTCTGCTGCCTCATAGCCTCGTGTTAATGAGAAGGGATGGTGGGTAGCTGCGCTGCTGAAAGTGGCTCTTTAGAACCATCCTTTAAACGGAACATGTGCACTGAGCAAAGTCAAGTATCCTTGATTTCTCTGTCTGCGGTGCACTATTTCGTCCACGATCGCCATCGACTTCAGACTAGAAAGCAGCCCCCTGGAAAGCGGCTTTTTTCAGGAACTTCTCTGCGCCCTGCTCATCAATCTCGCCACAGTAATTTGTGTAGAACTGTCTGCAGAACTCCCGGCGATCGCAGCAGTGCGACAGCAGCGTGCTGGTTTTTGCATAGACACTTTCCATGGTCATATCGAGTGATGAGAGGATTCCCATCTGCAGCGCCTTGATGCCTAATTCATACTTCGACAGATCGGTGCTGCCGTATGGGGCATGTGTTTTGGCAATCACGATGGCTTCATTGGCACCGGCCCAGCGTGAAAGAACTTCAATCAGTTCCCGGCGATGCCCGCTCATGCCGTAGATGAGGACAATCAGTGCTCTGTGATCGGAAATTTCGAGATATTTTTTCAGTAAATCCGGATTGGTGGTATGGGTCAGGCAATAGAAGTCGAACGCTTCAGAAGCCTTTGTGCTGAATGTTTCTGCTTGGCCCCTGTTAATCGAGTATTCATTTCGCTGGAAGCGGGAGAGTGGAATCTCGTCTCTGATATTTGAGACAAAGGCCGCCGAAGAGTCAACACCGATATCAATTTTTGTGGCTCTGACAGCTTTGATTATTGTTCCATTGAAAGCGACCCAGACACCGCAATTGGGCGTCGAAGCCGCACGCAGCGATGTCTCCAGATTTGCGATCACATCATTGTTGTCATCATCAAGGGTCTTTTGAGCGCCGGTAACGATGACCGGTTTCTGGATTCCTCTCAGCATGAAAGAGAGCATGCTGGCCGTATAGGCGAGCGTATCCGTACCGTGGGTAATCAGGAACGCATCGTGGTTATCATAATTGTTCAGGATCGTTCCGGCGATCTCATGAATATGTGAAATCTGCATGGAGGCGCTGTCAATGCCGGATTCACCAAAGGGGGCCTGGGCGGGTGAGACATGCATACTGGTGGCACCTGACTGATCGATTACAGCCAGTAAATCCGCAAACGAGAGCTGCGGCCTATAACCGCTTCTGGAAGCGGCTGAGGCGATCGTACCGCCGACATGAATGGGAAGGATGCGTTGCATGGCGATCACTATCCCCCTGCACCGAATTTCAAGATTTTAGCGCTGCCTGACATTAAATAAGTAAACCATATGCAGTGGCGATTTCAATCGTTCTTATCGCTGCGGAAGCGATACCATACATGAAGCGCGGCAAGAGAAAGAATGGAGTGTCAGCTTACCCTTGACGAGGCGGCCGGAATGAATGTTTCAGGAGCCTGGCAGATGCCTGAAGTTGTAACTTTTCATTAATTCGCCGCAGAAGATGGTATCCATTGCCAACATCTGGTAAACATAAAGAACATTCAAAAGAGGACATCGCAAGCAATGGCCGACCTGACGAAGATTAAAAAAGCGCTCGAGAGCGTCGATTCCACCAAGATCTTTTTTGTCGACTTCAACGGCAGAATCATGAATTTACCCGTTAATCCGGACAACATCGAATCGATTCTCCAGGATGGTATCGGTTTTGACGGCAGCTCAATCGCCGGCTACGGGACGGTCGACAGCAGCGACCGGCTCCTGTTCCCGGACCCTGACAGCCTGAAGGTGCTGCGCTTTTCAGATGAGAATGTAGGATTTATCATCGCCGGGGTATACGATGAAAAAAACAAACCATCCCAGGCAGACCCGAGGGCGATCCTGAAAAACACATTGGCTGATGCGGAACGTGAATTCGGCTTCAAATTCCTTGTCGGGCCCGAGCATGAGTTTTTTCTGCTCAACAACGGAAAAAAGCAGAAGAAACTGCACACCGATCACGGGCTCTATTTTCAATCAAGTCCGCACGACAAGGGAGAGGCGGTCAGAAACAGGATCATCAAAATCCTCAAGGATTGCGGCATCTCCTTTGAAAAAGCCCATCACGAAGTAACGCCATCCCAGCATGAGATAAACCTCGAACCCACCGATCCTCTGGCTAGTGCCGACCGGACCGTCCTTTTCAACTATGTCACCCAGGAAACGGCTGCGGATTTCGGCTATCGGGCCACCTTCATGCCCAAACCCTTTGACGGCTATAACCGGAACGCGCTGCACCTGCATCTCTCGTGTCAGGATCTCGACGGCAACAATATTTTCTACGACAAAGATGCAGCCCACAACCTGGGGACCGTCGCCCGGCAGTTTATCGGCGGTATCGTCAAATACGCCAGAGAAACATCGATTATCATGGCCTCCACCTACAACTCATACAAGGCCTATGTGAGTGAGCGGGAAGCACCCATTATCTGCAACTGGGGTCTGAAAAACCGCAGTACCATGATCCGCATCCCCTACTGTCCAAATCCGCAGAGCACCAGACTTGAGCTCAGGAGTCCGGATCCGGCCGGGAATGTATACCTTCAGATAGCTATTCTGATCGCCATGGGCCTGGAAGGGGTCAGAAATAAAATCGACTCCGGAGAACACGCCGTCGGCAGTATCAGCAGTATCGGTCTCGCCTCCAAGGTATGGGACAAGCGATTTCTGCCCAAGAGCATGTACGAGGCGCTGGTGGAAGCTGAAGGGAGTTCGTTTCTGAAGCAGGCCCTCGGAGACGAAACGTATCAGAACTATATGAGCTTGAAAACCCGGGAATGGGAAGAGCACAGAACCCATGTCACGTCCCGGGAAATTTCAATGTATCTCGACAGGTAGGAACGAAAACATCACTCAACCGAAAAGGAACAGATAGATGGAAGAATGGATCGAGCAGTTAAAAAAACCGGTAAACTCGCTGGAAAGGTTGTCAGCCTATATCAATGTCACCCCTGAAGAGCAGAAGGCGATAGAAACGCTGGATACGAAATGGGGTACATCACCCTATTTTGCCTCCCTGATGGACCGGGATGACCCCAACTGCCCGATCCGCAGGCAGGTGCTTCCGTCTCTGCAGGAGACCGTTAATGAATACGGCATCGAGAATTACCTCATCTGGAAGGAAAACAGAGCGACAGAGGAAGTTCGACCCGACAGTATCGCACGACAATATCACGACCGGGTGGCCTTTGCGGTGACGGATATCTGTGTCAACTACTGCCGTCACTGTTTTCGTAACGAACTCGTGGTCAACAGGGACCTCAAGCTGCGCATGGATGTGGATGAAGGACTTGCATGGATTCGTGAACATGAGGAGATTCGCGATGTTCTGGTGACCGGTGGAGACCCGTTTATCCTCTCTGATGACAAAATTGAATATATCATCAAGAAGTTACGGGAAATTCCGCATCTCCAGATGATTCGCTTCGGTACCCGGACACCGATCGTTCTGCCCCACCGGATTACCCCCGGCCTGAAAAAAATCCTCAGTCCGTATCACAGAATCCCCATCTGGATCAACACGCAGTGTAACCATGCCAATGAAATCACGGAAAAAACAGCTGAAGCTGTTTTTGATCTTCTCACCTGCGGCGTCAATGTCGGCAATCAGGCGGTCCTGCTCAAAGGAATTAATGATGATGTGGAAACCTTCCGGGAACTGCACCAGAAATTACTCCGGGTAAGAATCCGCCCCTACTACCTGTTCTACTGCGAACCGGCCCCCGGCATCGATCATTTCAGGACACCGGTGGAAAAAGGCGCGGAACTCATTCGCGATGCCATACGCGGACATACCACGGGACTCGCCCAGCCAATGTATGTGATCGCCACGAACATCGGCAAGATTCCGTTGATGCCGGATTATTACATCAAAGGCAAGGACGAGAAAGAGTATACCCTGCAGAATTACAAGGGTGAGACCACAAAGTGGCCGAACATGCCGGAATAGCGGGTACTATTCTGTTCTTATTGCCCCCATTAAATCGGACCGGTTTCATGGTAAGGAGGAAGGCCGATTTAATGAGAGCAGACAGGTTTCCTACAGCGAATCCCCGCCTTCATTTCTGATTCGGTTTATCTCGGTGTCGATGCTATCGGCTGTTGCCTCGATATCATCGTGAAGTGCCGACTGCTTGTCCAGGAGGTCGTCGAGCTTTTCGGCAAATTCTTTGCGCTTCGCCTCATCCTCCATGAACAACCAGTATTCTGAGAGTTTTTCTATATTTGATTTGGCGTAGTGGATCATTTCCTTGAGACCGGCCACCATATCTGCGGCTTCATCCAGTTTTGTTTTCTGTACGAGCGATTCATCCGGAGTTGTCATTGTTTTCTCCCCGGGACGGTTTGTCCCGAAAACTGACCTTAGTTCTTACCCTGCGCAATCGTCTGCATGAAACACTATTGTTTCAGGATGCTGATCATCTGATTACACACATCAGACCAGACAGTTGTCCTGCCCGTCAGGACACTACTTGTTAAACCGTGAAAAGGCCGATTTCACTGCGGAGTTCATCGCCTCCCAGGCCAGATCGACGCCGCTCTTCACATCTTCCCAGGCTTCAGCACTGGTGTTTTTTAAGTTTTCAAGCTCGATCTCCATCTCGCTTCGTTTGCCTTTGAGTGAATCGATCTGTTTCTGCATCTCCAGCTTCGACTCGGCCTCGACCTTTTCCTTTTTGGCGACCAGTTTATCGATATCAGCGTTCCACTCGTCGATTTTCTGGTGCAGAGACTGAATGTATTCCTGTCGTGAAGCCATGTTGTCCTCCTTGTGAAAATTTCAATATCGCTTGTTTCGCAATATCGTGATGACCAGCCACAATCCAAGAACGACCGAGAGCAGATAGCCGATCACGCCAAATGCCGGGAGACCGAACAGAAACGGTCCGACTCCGGTTGTGATAATCATCGACGAGCCCATAATGATCGATGCAGTAATTATACCAATGGTAAGACGATTAGACGAGTTTTCCAGGGTTTCCACCAGTTCTTCAAGCTTTTCGAGCTTAAAAATCACACTGAATTCGCCGCGCTCGATATTCTTGACGATCTGGTGCAGCTGGCTGGGCAATTCGCTCTGAAGATAGACAAAGTTTGAGAAGGTGTTTTTAAACTTTCTCCAGATGACGGCGGGATGATAGCGCTCACGCGACACCCGGTGGACATGATCTGAAACTTCTTCAATCACGTTCAGGTCTGGATCAGCCATCCGGGCGGAGCCGTCGGCGGTGATCAGCGCCTTCACCATGATGATCATCTCCGGCGGCAGCTGCAGCTTGAAATCCCTGAGCAGACCGAGCAGGCTGGTGAGAAACTGGCCGATGTCCATCTCCTTCAGCGGTACCGCATGATAGCGATCCAGCAGATCCAGCATTTCTCTCTGCAGGCCCTGCCGGTCTATGGACTGGGACTTGTGGCGGCAGAGCCTGATGAAACTGTCGACGAGGTCATCGCTGTTTTTGTCGACGATTGAAGAGAGCAGCGAAACCAGGGTGAATCGATCATGATCCGATAAGCGGCCGGCCATGCCCCAGTCGATGATGCAGAGGTTGCCGTCCGGTCTGATTATCAGGTTGCCCGGGTGCGGGTCGGCGTGAAAAAAACCGTCTTCGAGGATCTGCTTGACTGCTGCGTGCAGTCCCTGTCTGGCGATGCGCTCGCGCTCGGTTTTCTCGGCCGGCAGAATATCCTTATACTTGGTACCTTCGATGAACTCCATGACGATGACTTTGTCACCGCAGAAGGGCTCGAACGTCCTGGGGATATAGATGTCGGTGCCTTCTGCATAGGACCGGGCCACATCCATATTCTGCAGCTCATGCTTGAAGTCGAGTTCCTTGACGATGGTGTGTCTTACCGTCTTGACCAGCTCGGGCAGCTCGTAGCTCTGCAACTCTTCGAACTGCTGGTCGAGGAACCTGCTGATGCCGTCGAGAATATCGAGCTCTGTCTGTATCGTCTCCCGGACTTTGGGCCGCTGGATCTTTATCGCGACATGCTCGCCCGTGCTTTTCAAGACACCACGGTGCACCTGGGACAATGATGCGGCAGCGACCGGTGTGCGGTCGAACTCAGAAAAAATCTCGGATACCTTGCTGTCCAGATCTTCTTCGAGCACAGCGATAATCTTTTCCGAGTCGACCGCCGGTACACTGTCCTGTAATTTTTCCAGCTCATCGAGCAGTTCCCGGGGCAGAAGGTCCGGCCTCAAACTCATGATCTGACCGAATTTGACGAATATCGGCCCGAGCTCTTCAAGGATCACACGAATCCGCTCAAACAGATCCAGATGTTCCTCAACGGGACTGATCTGCTGCAGATATTCGGCCCCCGGAGACTCAAGCCGGTCGACGATCTCGTCAAACCCGTATTTGAACAGTATCCCGGCAATCTGCCTGAAGCGTTTCAACTTTCTAAGATCGCTGAGCTGCATATTGCGCTCCTTCTATCTGCTGCCAGGCTTTAAAGAGACGGAGCCTGGCGGTTCACTCACTCATTTCAATGGCCAGGAAATCTTTTAAGAACTCATCGAAACTTCTGCGATCGGCAGCTTCCAGCTCGCTCTGCTTCTTAATTGAAACAGCGGAACGGTGTTCCAGCTTCTGAGCGGTTTCCCGGCTGAGCGGCCAATCTTTGCATGTCTGCTTGTGTTCTCTGCTTTTTGACAGAATCCATTCACTGTAGTTGTCTCCGCTGTCGCGCAGGGCCTGCAGGACACGGGCTGACGGCGTTCGCTCAGGGTCTTCCACCTTTTCCTGCTGGACCTTCACCGAGCGGCTGTAACCACTGGTACCGTGCAGTCCATCGAGCAGTGCCGCAGCAGTCTGCATCGGTTCGAGCAGCGCCATGCCCACATCCTTTAATGACTGTTCGCCATCACTCATTTTCAGGAAGAGATCGGGGTCGCGGCCCCGGTTGATGACCGCCTGCATGTTTTCGCTTACCATGTCGCACTCAGCCTGGCAGATAATCTTCTCATCCATGAACAGGCAGCTGATCAGAAACGTGTCGATAAACCGGGCCTGATCGATATCGATGCCGACCGGCAGCAGCGGGTTGACGTCAATATTGCGAACTTCTATGTACTCCACCCCGTTTCTATTCAGCGCTTCGAGCGGCCGTTCCCCGGGCCGGGCGACACGCTTGGGACGCACGTCGCTGTAATGCTCATTTTCAATCTGTAAAACGGTGTCGTTGAGCTGCCGGTAGCTGCCGTCAACCTTCACACCTATTTCCGCGTAGGCGGGATAGACTGTCTGCACGGCCTGATACAGAGACTTCAGGTAGGTGTTGAGATGGTTGAAGCAGATATTCAACGAGGCCTGGACCTTGGTTGAATAGCCGAGATCACTCATCCGCAGCGAGGTTGCCCAGGGCAGGTAGAGCGTCCGGTCATCAAGCTTCTCGAGCCGGTGTGCTTTTCCCTCCAGAAATGATTCATCCAGCGCCGGTGAGGCGCCGAAAAGGTAAACGAGCAGCCATGAGTGACGGCGGAAGTTGCGGATCATTCTGAAATAAGAGGCGGATCGAAATGTCTGCAGCGAACCGCCTTTCCCGAGCATCTGCTGATAAACCTGCCAGAAATCATCGGGCAGCGAAAAATTGTAGTGAATGCCGGCAATCGACTGCATCATCTTGCCGTAGCGGTGCATGAGACCGACCCGATAGACATATTTCATCCGGCCGATATTTGATGAGCCGAAGCGGGCGATCGGGATCTGTGCAGAATCGGGGATACAGCACGGCATGCTCCCGGCCCATATGAGCTCCTCTCCGATATGGTCGCTGGTGAAGCTGTGCAGGTCCTGTAAAAACTGGAGCGCTGTCTCCGAGTCCTTATAGACCGGGGTTATCAGTTCCAGCAAAGACTCTGAAAAGTCGGTGGTTATAGAGCTGTTGGTGAGCGCCGAACCAAGGCTTTCGGGATGCGGGGTCAACGCCAGCGTACCTGATTCGTCAACCCGCAGACCTTCCTTCTCGATCCCGTGCATTGCTCCGGCAAGCAGACGGTCGGCTCCGCTCGCCACGAGTTCATTAATATTTTTTTCAAATTTTTCGATCACCCTTCCACCAATCCAGGAAAAATACTAATTACTTGATATTTTTATACATGCTAAAGATTAGCCATCCCGGAGTGCAAGTCAACCTGGATGCAAGTCAACCTGGAGGGTGCAGACCCGAATGTTTCACCGGTTGCAACTGCCTGTCAGCCTGAAAGATTCAGGCTACCTTGAAAAATTGTCTTTTGACTCGAACTCTGCGTTGCCCATAAAAAATTTAACCTCGGAATATCATCTATATGCCTGTGGCAAAATTTTCATGTGCGCCTTAATTTTAAACTAAAATCCTAATTTTGCAGGGCACACTCTAGCAGGACAGAGAATGAAAAAAAATGCAGACCGGGGTAGTGGAATAGACGCAGGGATAATAAGCTGCAGACATCTGCCGCTGGCGACGCTTACCGGTAGTTCCACCCAACAGAAAAACAGCTTGAGTCGAATCAGTATGTCGGTCATACGACCGGTGCTGTTGTTTCTGCAGGGTGGACCGCTCCAAAAGCGCACGCGACATGCGCCGGCTCAGGAACTATGAACCTTCGGAGTCGTCAGCGTTGTGTGTATATGATGGTTTCCCATTGTCTTCCGTCGATACCGATACCGGGCTGGCCTTGTCCCTGTCGAGCGTATTATCTTCTGAATCCGAACTGCCTGGAGCGCTATCGGGCGGATTGTCATCGGAGAGGTGTGGATCGATTGGATCGGATTTATCAACATTATGGGTATAAGAAGGTTTTCCATCATCGTCTGTTGATACCGACACCGGGCCCGACTGGTCCCGATCGAGTATGTTCTCTTCCGCCTTATTGATGTCTTCAGTGTTTGTGTCAGTGGATATCGTTTTCTTTTCTTGATCTTTCATGATTGCCTCCTCTTTTATACATGGTTGGCGTACTCGCTTTCATCTCATTACTGATACATGCAACACAGTAAACGAGACGGAACGGGTAGCTGCAATTACCATACCTAACCAAAAAAATGGGATGACAGACGCTCAAAACACAGACGCCAACAGACCTGCAGTAAGCTAGCATTGTTTTGATCCTCTGAGGATTTTTTTTGCGCCTTCATTTCGCCATCCGTTCAGTTTGAAACTGAAAAGATCAATTCGCCTCCTGTCGAGCAGCAGATGGCCTGATTTCAAGGAACGACAAGGGACATTACAGGCAGGTATTTGCAGAGCGGCAAGCAAATTGCATATCGAGTAATGAAGGTGCCGGACAGCCGACACGAGCCGGCACATATCATTAAGACAATGGAGGTATTTAAATGTCCACAATTGACTGGCATACAACGCTTACCGTTTCCCAGGAAGCATCTAAAGCAACGAAAAAACCGATTTTGCTCGACTTGTTCAACCCTGAGTGAATTGGCTGCCAACAGATGGATACAGTTACGTATCCGCACGGGAAGGTCGTCGATTTTATCATGAAATACTTGGTACCGCTGAGGATCGACATCAATGACGAGTCGTTTTATCAGAAATTCCACACCTATTGGACACCCGCCCTGGCTATTCTGGGCCATGACGGATATGAAGTGCAGAGAACCATTGGGTTTTTCCAGCCCGATGCGTTGATCGCGTCTCTGCATCTCGGTATTGCCAAAGCACGTCTCAACAGTGGTGAGTTCGAAACCGCCGATGTACATTTCGACCGTTTGCTCGAGCACTACCCCGATGACGATCTAATTGCCGAGGCACTCTTCTTTAAAGGGGTTAACGGCTATAAGATGGACGATGACGCAGGTAAACTCAAAGATGTGTATGAAAAATTGACCAGCGATTTCCCGGACAGCCCCTGGGCCAAACGAGCGGAACCATATCGCCTGCTCTAACCGGCAGCCGGAGAAGACAGTTTGTGACGACCATCAACAGTCACTGGAAACGTTTAACCATCACAGGTGTTTCGAGACCGCTGTCCGAAATTGCCGGACAGTGGTCTGCATTGACCTGATAGTGGGTTCGCCTGTCGCAATAACCACATAGGAGTGATCCATGTATCTCGTTATGATGCTGGCACTGATCGGAGGCGGACTGGGGCTGGCGCTATGGGGAGCTCAGCAGCGCAGAGTGAGCCTGCTGGCGGCCGGTGTCGTCCTCTCGACAGGAAGCGGCGCATTCTTCTGGTTCATGGGTTTCTGGGGAGAGATGCTCTGGTTTGAGTCGCTCGGCTATCATGAACGCTTTCTCCAGGTATTTTTCGTGCAGTCGAGCGCTGGAGCCTTGGCCGCCCTCTTCGGGGCAGCCGTTGTCTATCTGCTTACCGCCGGTTACAGCGGCACAAAAAAGCATATCCGTTTCATTGCCGTCGGCATCGGCGCCGTGATCGGTCTTAACTGGGGCGTCAGCAACTGGGAAGAACTGCTTCGTTTTTTCTATGCAGCGCCGACGGAAATGAGTGAGCCGATCTTCAACAAGAAGGTCGGTTTTTATCTCTTTTCGCTGCCGCTGCTGCAGTCTCTGCAGGGCTTTTTATTCATGATCGTGCTCGTCGGCCTGACGGCGATCGGAGCAGATGCGTACGTTGATTTTCAAGAGGGAGCGAAGGTCGGCCTGAAATACCCGGCCGATCAGCGCCGGATTCCTCTGGTCTATCGTGGTGTGGCCGTTTTTCTGCTGGTCCTCGCTTTGAGCAAATTCCTGGAGCGTTATTATCTGATGTTTTCCCCATTGGGGGCAACAACCGGGCCGGGCTGGACCGATGTTCATATCCGCCTGCCGGCTTTAAGCATCATGATCGCTTTTCTACTGGCTGCGGCACTGGTTCTGCTCATACCTGTGCTGCGCAACAAGCTGATTGCGCTCTCCCGTCGGATTCCGGGGGTAGATGATGATAAGCATCCGACCCACATCGTCATTATCGCCTCCCTGGCCGGCCTCTTCGTTATCCTCCAGCTGCTGCTCCTCTCTGTTATTCCTGCAGGTTTCCAGCGACTGCGGGTTGAACCGAACGAGATCACCTTTGAAAAACCATACATAGCCAACAATATCGAGTTAACTCGCCACGGCTTCAGACTTCATGAAATTGAAGAGCGCGAATATCCGGCAGAAGAGAAACTGACCCCGGAAATGGTCGAGAGTAACCCGGCCATCTTCGAAAATATCCGGCTCTGGGACTGGCGGGCCCTGGACTCGGTTTATAAACAGTTTCAGGAAATACGGCTTTACTACGAATTCGATGATGTCGATATCGACCGTTACACCATCAACGGTGATTACCTCCAGGTCATGGTCTCCGGCCGTGAGCTTGCCTTCGGCAACCTGCCCCGGCAAAGCCAGACCTTTGTCAATCAACGCTTCAAGTATACCCACGGTTACGGTATTACCATGACCAATGTCAGCGAGTTCACCGACGAAGGACTGCCCGATCTTCTCATCAAGGACATTCCACCGAAAAGCGCTTCCCGGGAGCTGGCGGTTAAACGGCCGGAGATCTACTACGGCGAACTCACCGACACCGCCGTATTGGTGAATACCAGTGAAAAAGAATTCGATTACCCCAAAGGAGAGGAAAACGCTTACGTCCGCTACGCCGGTGACGGCGGTGTTTTATTGAAGAATCTCTGGCGCAAATTTCTCTACGGCTGGAAGTTCGACGGCATGCGGCTTTTTCTATCAGGCTATCCAACCGAAGAAAGCCGGATCATGTTCCACCGGCAGATCAAAGAACGCGCCGCCCGCCTGGCACCGTTTCTGGAATTCGACAACGACCCCTATATTGTTCTGGCCGACGGAAAACTCTACTGGATCATTGATTCATATACGACTTCGTCATTTTACCCGTACAGTGAGCGCTTTATCGCTGAAGACAGCGACATCGACGAGCGGCTGTCGCTCAATCGTATGAAGAAGGAGGGGATAATCCGTTTCCGGGGTAAAAATTACGTCCGCAACAGTGTCAAAACGGTGATTGACGCCTATGACGGAAGCGTCGATTTTTATATTTTCGACGAGCAGGATCCGGTCATTCGCACCTGGGCGCAGATTTTTCCGGAAATGTTCAAGAAATCTGATGAAATGGACGGGAATCTTCGCGATCATGTCCGCTACCCGAGCGACATGCTTCTTCTCCAGGGACTTGTCTATGCCAAGTATCACATGACGGATCCGACCGTTTTTTATAATCAGGAAGATCTCTGGGTCCGCGCCACCGAAAAATATTACAACAGTGTCCAGCCCGTCGAACCATATTATATTATCTGGGAGCAGCCGGAATCGGACAATCCCGAGTTTGTCCTGATGCTGCCCTTTACGCCGAAAAACCGCCAGGTGTCGATCGGCTGGATTGCCGGCATGTGCGACGGCGAAAATTACGGCCGCTTCCTGGCTTATAAATTCCCGAAGGAAAAGCGGGTTCTCGGACCGCAGCAGGTGGAGACCAAAATCGACCAGGACCGCTTTTTATCGAGCCAGCTGACCCTCTGGGATCAACGCGGTTCACGGGTAATTCGCGGAAATGTACTGGCAATACCGGTTGAGGATACCCTGCTCTATGTCGAGCCGATCTATCTCCAGGCCGAAACCGCCGCCTACCCGGAACTCCGAATCGTCGCCCTGATGCACAACGACACGCTCAGCTACGGCGAATCTTTCGATGAAGCGCTGCAGGGCCTGTTTGGTGAAGACAGCGGCGCCTCGGTGAGCAGTGTACCGGGCACTGCCCTGCCCGCGGAAAGCGACCTGGACGGCTTAATCGATTCTGCCGGGGAAGCGTTTTCAGGTTATCTGGAGGCCCTGGGTAATAAAGAGTTTCAGGGTGCCGCACACCAACTTCAGCGCCTGGAGTCGGCTCTGAACCAGTTATCAGAGAGGAGAGCCGGCAGTGAAGACAGCGACTGATGAGAACGTTAACGATACATTGTTCGAGCTAAAAGAAGGAGAGAACTGCTGGCGGCGTTCCCGGATCGACAAGGCCGGGTTTGTTATGTCCGGGCGTGATTACTTTCTTGCCTTTCGGCAGGCCCTGCTCCAGGCTGAGCGCGTCGTCTATATCCTTGCCTGGGACATCGCTGAATCGATCGAACTGGTCCGGGAAGAAGGATATGACGACGGTTTTCCGTTAACCCTGAGCGATTTTATCTTCGCGGTTCTCGACGAGCGCCCCGAGCTGGAAATATATATTCTGCTCTGGGATTATTCGATGCTCTATATCGTCGAACGGGAGTGGCTGCCGTTTACTAAATGGCGCAGAAAAGACCACCCGCGGCTGCATCTAAGAACTGACGATACCATCGAGATTGGCGCCTCTCATCACCAGAAGGTCGTCGTCGTTGATGACTCCCTGGCTTTCTGCGGCGGTCTGGATCTGAGCACCTGGCGCTGGGACACGACTGACCACCCGGCAAAAGATTCGCGCCGAACAACTCCGAAAGGCGAGACCTACCAGCCTTACCATGATGTCCAGGTCGCCTGCACCGGGACGGTCGCCCGGGACCTTGGTGATCTCTGCAGATATCGTTGGCAGCGAGCCACCGGCAGCAAGCTTCAGCGACCGGACTCAATAAGGACGGAATTCCCCTGGCCGGCGTGTGTCGATGTCGATATCGAATCAACCGAGGTCGGTATCGCTTTCACTTATTCTTCCTACAAAAAATACGAGCCTGCCTCTCAGATCAGGCAGTCCTATCTCGAGGTCATCGAAGCGGCCAAAGAATATATTTATATCGAGAATCAATACCTTTCCTCGCATGAACTTACCGAAGCGCTGATCAAGCGGCTGCAAACGCCCGAAGGACCTGAGGTCGTCATGATCCTGACCAGAGAAGCCGGCTGGGCCGAGGAAAGTACGATGGGAGTTTTACGGGACCGGTTATTGGAACATCTTATTGACGCGGACAGACATGGACGCTTTTCCGTCTTTTACCCATCCGTTGCTGATAAGTCGGGTAATCAAAGCCAGGTGTATGTGCACGCTAAACTATTGATTGCCGATAATCGTATACTTTTTGCCGGATCGGCAAATCTGAGTAATCGCTCGATGAAGGTAGACTCCGAGGTGAACCTGGTTATTGCCGAACAGGATCAGACTCCAGAAATAAAACAAATTCTGCACCGCCTGCTGGCAATACATGCTCACTGCTCAGAGGAAAGAGCAGCAGAGGCGGTCAGTGGTAATAACAGCTTAAAAAATGCCATCAAAGAACTTGGCCGGGACAATCTGCACCGATTAAGGAAGCTGGAAACCGGTACCGATTCAATGTTACTGAAAAAACTCGGCGACACTCAGCTGCTTGACCCGGATGAGCCGCTCAGTCCGGCTTCCTGGATGGACAGCATCATTGCAGATACTGAAAAGACGGAAAAAAGCGGGCGTCCACTGCACACCTATGTAAAATGGGCCATTGTCCTCATGTTGGCTATTTTGGGCGGCTGGCTGGTAAATGCATTTTGGGGTGAGCTTCTCGATAAACAATATGTCATCGATCTGCTTGAAGGATTTCGCAGCAGCCCGTTACTGCTGCCAGCCATGGTCTCTATATTTCTGTTTGGCGGACTCATCGGCATCTCGATAAATCTTCTCCTCGTTGCCTCGACAATCGCGGTCGGACCCTGGGTTACGCTGGGGTGCGGCCTGGCCGGTTCGATTGTCAGCGCCATGATAGCGTTCTGGGCAGGCAAAACGTTTGGCAAATCGCTCGTCCGGGAGATCGCTCCGAAGAAGCAGAAGAAAATTTCCCAGCAACTCGGCCGCCCCGGCATCTTCTCAGTCGCCGTGATGCGTCTCATCCCAGTGGCGCCGTTTGTGGTCGTCAACCTGATGGCCGGTGTCCTGAAAATCACCTTCTCTGATTTTTTCATCGGCACGCTCCTCGGCATGGTGCCGGGAATGCTGGCTGTCGTGTGGATCACCAGCCGGGCAGAACGAGTTTTTTACGATCCGCAATGGCAGCATTGGGCGATATTGATCCTCAGCATCGCCGCCCTTGTCTCACTAATCTATTTCCTCAGAACAAAGCTTGTGAAGCGATAAGTTTAAATTCTCTATTTGTCTGCACATATAGTCAAAAGCTACGCCAGCTTTTTCAACGATTCTTCTATGAAAGCCGGAAGATCGTCGGGAGTGCGACTGGAGATGAGATTTCGATCGATCACCACCTCGTGGTCAATAAATTCTGCTCCAGCGTTTTTAATATCCTGTACGATTGAAACATAGCCGGTGAATTTCCGGCCCTTCAAAACCTTGGCGGTAATCAGCAGCTGCCCCGCATGGCAGATCGCAAACACCGGTTTATCGGCGTTGACGAAATCGGCGGTAAAGCGGACCGCGTCCTCATCGACTCTCAATTTATCCGGTGAATAGCCGCCCGGTATCAGCAGTGCATCGAAATCGTTGATACTCACCTGCTCAACGGCCCGGTCAATGGTAACCGGAAAACCCTCTTTTTTACCGGTGACGATCTCACCGGCTTTTAAACCGACATTTATGACCTCATGACCATGCTCACGAAATGCCCTGACCGGTTCGGCGTACTCGCTGTCTTCGAATAAATCGGTGACTATTACGGCGATTTTTTTTGACATTTCTGCCTCCTCAACAGTTTATTTTTTATGGATTCCAGTTCTGACAAGCTCCCTTAACATAAAAGAGAGCTTAGCCCCGGCATCAAATGCAGCGGTGCCGGCCAGCGCACTGCGACCTCCGCAATCAGACTGGTATGGCAGTGATGAACAAGCATGAATTATGCCATCCTGGGCTCATTGTATCTTTCATGCACAGAGCGCATCTATTCGTTTTCAGTTGAACATGTTCCAACATGGTCGGATCAGGGTCCTGCAAAACAGGACGTCATCATCGATTTTTGCCTCTGCTTTCGGTTCCCCATTAACCGGAAATTCTTCATGGGACAGCAACTCGTTCGCATTGAAGCACCAGGACGGGCCCTCGTCATCCTGACAGTTCACTCACCTGAACAGGCAAACAAATTGCAACATACCCTGATGAATCATCGTGAAAATTTAGGAACTTAAAACGAACTCAACGTATTTTTGGTTGTTGGCAGGATATTCGGCGGTGCAAGGAGGGAGAATTATGACTGAGAACGTTGGAAAATTGCTCATCAAGGCTGAGGATGTCATTTATCTGTTTACCGCTGTCTTACTTGTCGTGGCGGCACTTCTCCTGCTGACTCTCACCGGTTATGAATTCTTCAGCAATCTCGGCGGAAATTTCAGTAATCTCGACGGAAATTTCAGCAAAGAACTCTCAAGGCTGCTCGACAGCCTCCTGCTGGTCATGATGATAGTGGAAATATTGCACACAGTCGGTATTATGATCAAAGAGCATAAGCTGGCCATTGAACCGTTTCTTGCCATAGGCATCATCGCTGCTGTTAGACGTGTTCTTATCATCAAGGCCGAGCAGGTTCACCCGACACCTGAACATGCGGCAGTGTTCAAAATGACCATGCTCGAACTCGGTATTCTGGCTGGTATGATTCTGACCCTGGTCCTGTGCATTTTTCTTCTGCGGCGTCACGGGCGCGATAAAGCAGTTAAAGTGGAAAACTGATGGGAGGCCCTCCCGGTGGTATCGCTTAAACAGATTATCGGCAATGAACTCATGAAGGAGATCATTGCCATCCGGCTGCATACGCTTCGCCACCTGATTCAGCATTACGAAAAAGGCATTATGCCCGGAGTCGACGAGGAGGGCGCCACCGGAAAATTCGATAACAAAGGGGCGATCTTCATTCCCGGGGGGTTGATTTACCAGGATGTCGATGAGCGCTTCATTCGCTATGAACCATATGATGGAAAGATTTCCGCAGAATCATTCAGAGCCAGGATTAGAAAAGCGATGCGCAATGATAACGCCACCTTGCTCTACCCGGACGGCATCGCCTCCGCCATCAACCTCGACAGCGGTTTTTTTTCTCGAGCCGCACGCCGTATCTACACCTACAAAAAAACAGCTTTTCGCCGTACCAAGAAGATCGGTTCAAACAGGGCATTTCAGATCAGCTCAGACGATATTATCAAAAGTCACTGCCCGACCTATATGAAACCGCCCTACGGGGCGCGAACCCGGATCAGCTCCTGTGCATCGGTCGGATTGATCGAACCGCCGATGTTTTATGTGTACAATAAGACCGAGTTGAACATGACCTCTAAGCGGGCCCGCCGCTTCGTCGAAGATCTCGACAGCGTCCGCGACAGAACCTTGTCCACCGAAGGCCGGGTGCTCTTTCCTCCCTATATCATCGTCTGTCATGATACACGATACCGGAAAAACAATTTCACCGGGCTGACCAGGGTTCTGGGAATCGGCAAGTTTGGAGAATTTGCAACGTTTTCTTTTGAGTCACTCAACAACCAGCTCATGGGCGAGTTACAGCGCAAGAAAGTATCGATCAACGAAAAGGACTATGCCGCTTTTGTCGAAGGCCGACCCATTCTTCCCATCGTCCGGATTTACGAACAGACGAACCCGGGCAAACGGCAGCCCAAATATCAGCTCTATGTCCTGTCGCTGCAAAGAGACGTGGAGATGGACCAAACCGTGCTATCGGGGAATGCAAAAGGAGAATGATCTCAGCCTGAATCTTCCTTTTTTGCCCCGGGTATATTTTCCTTCACTTCCCGAAAAAAGACCAGCGTAAAGAAATTGAGCAGTGAGAGGATCACCGCAATTTCAAATCGATTAAAGGCGACTGAAAGACCAATGGCGCCGGTATTCCAGATGCTTGCGGCACCGACGGTGCCCTTGACCCGGTCCTTGCCGGTCAGGATGGCGCCGCCGCCGATAAAACCGATACCGGTAATGATCCCCTGAATAATTCTTGCTTCACCGTCGGTACTTTCGATAACCGACATACCGACCAGCATAAAACCGCAGGTCACCACCGCCACCAGCGGAAATGTCCTGAGTCCATAATGACGATCGCTCTTCTCCCGGTCCCAGCCCAGCGGCAGTGCCAGTATATAGGCAACAAGAAGATGGACCGAGTGGTCAATCACCAGTGCAACATCAAATTCTATAAATTCCATTAGTCAATCTCCTCGACACAAATTCGGATCAGCGCTGACCCAAGATGGTGCATCGACATCCGTTCCGCGATGTCAATTGAATTCTTCTGACGAACCGACCCCGAGACAGGGGCGCAACCGCTTTCAAACATCCGCGGGCTCGGATGCGTAAAATCCAGCCGGTGGCATGGTTAATGCAAGATTGTGACCTGATTGTATCGTCTTCTCGTCAGAAGAAGACTGAAGAAAAGTGACGGGCTCTCAGTCAGCTTGTAAGGCTGAGAACATCCGTCAGAGACTAACCATCAACGGAAAAAGGAAATGTCATGGAAAAAGGTTATCACGAACCGGTTGAAAAGATGAGCAAGAGTGCCAAAAACAGACATCGCGCCATTCTTTCACTCATGGAAGAGCTGGAAGCGGTCGATTGGTACGATCAGCGGATCGAGGTCTGCGAAGACGACGAACTGCGTGCTATTCTCGAGCATAACCGCGACGAGGAAAAAGAACACGCAGCCATGCTCCTCGAGTGGCTTCGCAGAAATGACAAGGCGCTCAGCAAAGAGCTCAAAGACGTCCTCTTCTCTAAGAAAGCAATTGCCCGATAGCGGTGCCTTCAATGAGATGGCGGTGAAAGAACAAAAACCAATGGCTAACCCCAGCAGGAATGTCCGAGGAGATCAGATAATGACGGCAAAAAGTATTTTCACGCTTCTTTTCATGATAACCCTGTGTTCGCTGTCTCCGGCTCCGGTAACGCAACAGGTTTTTTCCGCAGAGGATGCAACGAGTGCAGACATAAAAAAAGAAATCCATGATCTCCTGGAGGTGCTTGAGTCCTATGGCGCGGCGCAACAGGAGAAGAGTGTCGAGCAGGCCCGAAAAGCGCTCGAAAAAATTGATTCAAGAATCGAAACACTGCAGAATCGGCTGACCGAGGAGTGGGCCGACTTGAGTGAGGCCTCGCGCACCAGAGCCAGAGATGCACTCGTCGAATTGCGCCATAAACGTATTGAGGTTGCTGAACAGTACGGAAGTCTGAAATCGAGTTCCGTCGTCGCCTGGGATCATATGAAGAAAGGCTTTTCAGACGCATATCAGCAATTGGCCCGGTCCTGGGAAAAAGCCGAAGATGAGTTCAACTCACTGACTGAGTAGAGACTCCGACTAACTGTAAAAACTGCTCGTTTTCAGCCGGTTTTACAGTCATCCTATAACTTGATAAAAAAGAGCAAAAGAGCGCGGGAAGCACTGCTTTCCGCGCTGAGGATTACCTGATGAGTCCGATCGGTCTGGACGAAATCTGACATTTCTGGACAGAGCTCTAGAAACTGCCACCAGGTTTCCTCCTCCATCATCGGCCTGAACAAGTTGATACAAGTCCCCCGGATCAGGTGCTTGAGACAATCAATAATCAGTCACGGTCCAGCGGCCCGAGGTAATGGCGCTTCGGATTTTCGAGCTCGTCTGAGAATTGATAGACGATGGGAACCCCCGTTGGAATCTCCAGACGTGAGACCTCTTCCGGGGACAGATTGTCCAGGTGCTTGATCAAAGCGCGCAGACTGTTGCCGTGAGCGGAGATCAGCACCTTCCTGCCGGCTTTCAGGTCTGTGGCGATCTGCTGTTTCCAGAACGGCAGCAGCCGTTTCCGGGTGTCCTTCAACGATTCAGTCAGCGGCAGTTCATCAGGGGTAAGACCGGTGTAACGGTGGTCAAGAGATGGTGAGCGGGGATCGCCTTCTGAAAGCGCCGGCGGCCTGTCTTCATAGCCGCGGCGCCACCGGTGAAGCTGTTCTTCGCCAAAAATGTCACCGATTTCATCTTTTTTCTGCCCCTGCAAGGCTCCATAATGCCGCTCATTCAGACGCCAGCTGCAGATCACCGGCAGGTACATCAGGTCGAGTTTTTCGAGTATGATCCACAGGGTTTTTATCGCTCTTTTCAACACCGAGGTGTAGCAGATATCGAACGTATACCCTTCTGTCTTCAGCAACGTTCCGGCCTGCTCGGCTTCTTTGACCCCGTACTCGCTCAAGCCGACATCAGCCCAGCCGGTGAAACGATTTTCGTCGTTCCTGGTGCTCTCGCCGTGCCGTATAATGATCAGTTCTTTCATGACGTTTCCATTCACTGCCGGGATTTAGCGGTAGCCCAGCCGGTCCACCGCATCCCTGATAACCGAAACGCTGTCTTTCAAAGCCTGACGCTCACTATCCGAAAGTGATGGATTGAGTTCAGCGCGTATACCGCCGGCGCCAATGATTCGCGGTACCGAAAAGCTGACTCCCGCGTCCACATCCTCTCTGGTGCTGAGCCCTGAAACGGTAATTACCGCACCCTCATCATCGCCAATGGCTCTGATAATGCGCGACAAACCCGCTCCAATTCCGAAGTATGTAGCCTCCTTGCCTTCGATGATCCTTCCGGCTGCATTGCGCACCGCATCATCAATATCACTGCGGGTATCTGCTGAAATTTCGCGCCCGATCTGCCTGGAAAAATCAAAAAGACCGACGCTGCCGATATGGGTACTCGACCAGGCGATTACCTCGGAATCGCCGTGCTCTCCCAGCACATAACCATGTACCGATTGGGCCGAAACACCAAGATGCTGTCCCAGCAGGGAGCGGTACCGGGCGGTATCGAGAATAGTCCCGGAACCGATCACTCTTTCCGGCGGGAACCCTGAAATCCTGATACACAGGTGGGTGATTACATCGACCGGGTTTGAAGCGGCTAGCAGAATCGTATCCGGAGCTGCTGCAACGACCCGGGGTATCACCTCATTGAAGACATCTGCGTTTCTCTCGAGCAGCTCCATCCGGCTCTCGCCTTCCTCCTGATTGACTCCGCAGGCCAGAATCACAGCCGACGCCCCTGAAAGCAACTGATAGTCTCCCGCCAGGATTCGTACCGGGTTGGCATGGGGCGTTGCATGCAGGATATCTTCCGCCTGGGCCCGGGCTAATTTTTTATCAAGATCGACGAGGACAATTTCCTGGGCGGTTCCTTTGAGTGCCATCGCGTAAGCGGCGGTGCTGCCGACAAAACCCGCGCCAATGATACCGACTTTCATAATCATACTCCTCTTTGTCTGTAATCTGTTCCTATCCGTCCCAGATCCCTATTTGGTTCTGAAATGAATCAGCTATTATGATCCTGGGCCGACAGTTCTTTAACTCTAACTGCAAATTTCAGACCATCCCACAGAGAGATAATCGTCGATTCAGAAGGATACCGGAAGCTTTCAGGGCAGCGCAGCACCGTGCCCAGAAAACAGCGGAACCGGGTGGTATATTTTTTGCTCGAATCATTCTGAGGTTGCATGCCAGCTATTGCTGCCTGCAGCCTGTTCTGGAAGAAGGACAAAGGTTATCGAGATTATTAACTGAACAGTTGAAAACCGAGCGGTGCGCAATTGAGACATGCAGCTAAAACCCTTTGATTACGAGGTTTAACGAACAAGAGGAGCAATCCATGACTGAACATGAAAAGATCGTGACCATGACGATGAATCCCTGTATTGACCTCAGCGGCGATGTTGAGCGTCTGATTCCCGATAAAAAGCTTCGCTGCCGCAATTTCAGACGTGAACCGGGCGGCGGCGGCATCAACGTCAGCAGGGCTGTTACACTGCTCGGTGGAAAGGCGGCTGCAATCTACCCATCAGGAGGGAGTGCGGGACGCTTTATTACTGAATATCTGCAGGATCAGGGCGTTGATCCGATAGCGGTGGAAACCGATGACTGGTTCAGGGACAGCTTTGCCGTCACCGAAACCGAGAGCGGCAATCAATATCGATTCTCGATGCCCGGAACCGAGGTGCCGGAACAGGTCTGGCAAAAGTGTCTGGAACGCGCCCTGACCATGCAACCGTCCCCCCGCTACCTGGTAGCATCGGGCAGCCTCGCTGAGGGAGTCAGCCACCATTTCTATGCCGATCTCGCTGAACGGTGCCGGACAAAATCAATACGCATGATACTTGACACCCCTCCAGGAGAAGCGCTCGACGAGGCGCTTGAGAAAGGTATCTTTCTTATCAAGCCAAACAAGAGAGAACTGGAGGATTTATGCAACGCCCGTTTAGACAATGCTGAAGAACAGGAACGGGCCTGCCGCAGGCTGATAGAAAAGACACGATGCGAAAATATTGCCCTGACGCTCGGCCCCGAGGGAGCAATTCTAACGACACCAAAGAACCAGATGCGCGTTCCCGGAATCAATGTCGAAGCGGCCAGTTCCATCGGAGCCGGGGACAGCTTCGTCGGCGGCATGACCCTGGCTTTGCAGCGCGGTGAAGATATATTTCATGCTTTTTTATACGGTATGGCAGCCGGGACAGCGGCACTGAAGACGAAGGGTACGGAACTGTGCCGCAAAGACGATACCGAAAAATTTTACCAGCAGCTTCTGAAGACGCAGAGCCTCGGTGACTGAATTTTCTCACCACCCACTTTTTTTTGCAACAATCTCAGCTTTTTTCTTCAGCTATTTCGTCAAGGTCTCTGCCGCTGACAACGGAGAGATTCTCGGTCGATACCGGATTGCGGCGGGCATCGGCTTCCTCATCATCCATTTTTATCAGAAGCCAGCGCTCATCGTCTGTACTGTCCATCCTCGCCAGAACATATCCACCGCTGATCTTTTCACCGTCCAGCCAGAGCTTGAGTTCACCGTCATTCATACATTCTGAGATCGGTATTTGTGTGCCGTTGTCATCTTTACGTATGTTCCGATAGGTACCGCGATCCCAGATCATAACCGTTCCGGCACCATGCTCATCCTCGGGTATCGTGCCTTCAAACTCACCATAGTCGAGTTTATGATCTTCGGTGGGAACGGCGAGCCGCTTGATACGGGAATCGGTCGACGGACCTTTGGGAACGGCCCATGACTTCAAGACACCATCGGCTTCAATGCGTAAATCGTAGTGCAGCCGGGAAGCATCGTGCTTGTGTATGACGAAAACTGGTGTATTGGCATCACTGTTATGCGCGCTCTTCATGGCGAACCTCCTGCAAACCTCGTTCTATCGGACTCGAAACTTTTTATACAATTCGACCACCATGACAACCGTCAGGGCAATAGTCAGCAGCACCAGCCACGTCAGCGGTGATACAGGCGCGGTCCCCAGAACATCGCTCAGTCCCGGAACCCACATGGAGACGATATGAATGGCCTGGGCCAGGATAATCGTGCCGATCAACAGCAGGTTACCGGTTGGCCGGATCGTTGCTGCAGAGCGATACTCGGAACGGCAGTTGAGAATATGCGCGTTCTCGAAAAGAACCATCAGCAGCAGAACCACGTTGCGGGCGGCCCCGGTTTCGTAGCCAGCGACATTGAGAAGGTATGCGTAAACGGCGTAAGCGACCAGCCCCATCCAGCACCCCGAAAGAGCTACCTGCTCGATCATGCGGCGGTTAAATATACGCTCGTCAGGACGGCGCGGTCTTCGTTTAAGAATGTCCGGTTCTTTTCCCTCGAATGCCAGGGCCACATCCTGGATGCCGTTGGTAACCAGATTGAGCCAGAGCAGCTGAGCGGCGAAAAGTGGTATCGGCAGGCCGGAGGAGAGAGCCAGAAAAAACAGGACCAGCTCGGCCACACTGGTGCTGATCAGCAGCCAGACGACCTTTCTGACATTGTCGTAGGCGATCCTGCCTTCTTCGATACCGTTTACAATCGAGGCGAAATTATCGTCGCCCAGGATCAGCTGTGCCGTTCGCCTGGCTATATCGGTTCCCGCCTTGCCCATGGCGACGCTGATGTGTGCCGCATTAAGGGCTGGGGCGTCGTTGACGCCGTCACCGGTGACGGCCACAAAATCTCCACTGCGTTGCAGAAATTTGACTAGTTTCGTTTTCTGGGCTGGTTCGACCCGGGCAAAGATGTGAGAATTTAATATTTTTTTATGAGCTTCCTCGGCGCCGTTATCCTGCGTGTCCTCACCGATCAGGTCGCTCAACTCAGAACCGCTAATCGCTTCTTCACCCTCCTCGGCGATGCCGAGCTGCCGGCCGATCGACAGTGCGGTTTTCGGGTGGTCTCCGGTGACCATCCGCACACTCACTCCGGCACTATGACATTTCTTGACCGCATCCGGAACCTCTTCTCTGAGCGGGTCTATCAACCCGACAAGTCCCCTGAACTGCAGACCCTGCAGACAATCTTCGTCTCCCTCCTCTGCTTTCTGCTGATCCTCGGGCTCGCCCGAAGCAACAGCCAGAACCCGATAACCTTCTGCTGCAAGGTCGTCCGCCAGATTCCCAGCACGGTCACGCTCCTCATCGTCGCTGAAATCGCACATATCGATGATTGTCTCAGCGGCACCTTTCACCGAAGCGATGACAGCATCCTCATCTGATCGGCGAGCAAACGATGCGGCAAATCGTTTATCAGAAGAATAGGCAATCTCGGCGACCTGTTCGCTCTGCTTTCTCGTCTCTGCAGGATCCACATCCAGGCGCTTGGCCAGAAGAAGAAAGGCCCGATCGACCATGTTGCCGCCCGACTCGTCCTCATCACCATCTTCATCGAAAAGGCCGGGTATTTCTTCGCTTGCCAGCACACCGGCCCGGGCTGCATTCTGCAACTCTTCGATGTCCTCGTCATCGGGTTCGCGTTCATTGTCCTTATAGGCTATAGGCAGTCTTTCACCCTGTTTCCCATCATCGATGGCAAACGTTTTGTCCGGTTCAAGAACAATGCGTTTTGCCCGCAGCCGATTCTGGGTAAGCGTACCGGTTTTATCGCTGCAGATCGTCGTGCATGAGCCCAATCCCTCAACGGCCGGCAGGCTGCGAACGATGACATGGCGCCTGGCCATACGGTAGGCGGCGACCGACAGCGCCACCGTCACCGCCACCGGCAGCCCGGCCGGGATCGCCGATACCGCCAGAGCAATGGAGACAAAGAACGTGTCAATCAAACCCGCGCCGGCCAGCAGCTGAGCAGCGGCGACAACGGCAACGGCAACCAGTATGAATAGGGCGAGCAAGCGGGTCAGACGCTTCATGCGCTGAACGAGCGGCGGCTCCTCGGAGTCTTCGGTAAGCGATTGGGCAATGGAGCCCACTTCGGTTAACATGCCGGTGGCACAGACAATACCGGTTGAGCGTCCATCACTGATCGTGCTGCCGGCAAAAATCATCGTTGCCCGTTCCGCCAGCGAGCTGTCTTCTTCAAGCTCGGCACCTGCATCTTTTTCAACCGGAACAGATTCTCCGGTCAGCAGCGACTCATCGACGCGCAGATCTTTGTCATCGATAAGGCGTATATCAGCCGGAACCGATTGACCCGGCTCGACAATAACGATATCGCCTGGAACGAGATCTTCCGCGTCAATGTTTTTTTTCTTACCGCTCCGCTTAACCGTTGTTTTCTGCTCGATGACTTCCTGCAGGGACTGGGCGCTCGTCTGAGCCTTGTATTCCTGAATGGTTCCGAGAACGGCGTTAAAGAGCAGAACCGCGAAGATAAAAATCGTATCGCTGGCATGGCCGATTGCCAGCGATACGGTACCCGCCGCCAGCAGGATATAGATGAGCGGATCTTTGAACTGAGTTATAAAGACGGTGAGGATGCTGTCGATTTTCTTTTCCGGGAGTTTATTCATCCCGTATTTCTGCTGCCGCCGATCCACCTCATCTTGACCGATGCCGTCTGCACTGCTGCTTAAGATATCAAAGCATTCCTCGACTGATGTAACGTGCCAGGAGGTCTCCGCTATGGCCTTTTCTTCGACAAGGTTTTCACTCATTTGCAGAATAACTGTCTGTTTTAGTTTGAACGTTAGATCAAACAAATTAACGCTGTTCGGCGAGATGACGCATCACCGGCAGCACCGAATCAGGATTAAGCGACATCGAATCAATGCCCGCAGCGACCAGAAATTCGGCAAATTCAGGATAATCGCTGGGCGCCTGGCCGCAGAGGCCGACTTTTGCTCCGCAGGAATGGGCGGTCTCGATCAGATCTCGTATCATTTTTTTGACCGCTTCGTTGCGCTCGTCGAAAAGATCTCGCAGCTCGGCGAGATCGCGATCGATGCCAAGGGTCAGCTGGGTGAGATCGTTCGAGCCGATAGAGAAACCGTCGAAACGCTCGGCAAAATCTTCGGCCAGAATCACATTGGCCGGGATTTCACACATAACCAGGATTTCAAGACCATTTTCGCCACGGACCAAGCCGTTCTCGTTGAGAATATCGATTACTTTGTCGGCCTCGCCAAGTGTTCTGCAAAAGGGTACCATCACAGCGATATTGTCAAAGCCCAGATATTCTCTGGCACGCTTCAGCGCCAGACATTCGAGATCGAAGCCCGGGCGATAGCGGTCACTGTAGTAGCGTGAAGCACCGCGAAATCCGAGCATCGGGTTTTCTTCTTTTGGTTCGAAAGCGCTGCCGCCGATCAGGTTGGCATACTCGTTTGTTTTCAGATCGCTGAGTCTGACGATCACCGGCCGGGGATAGCATGACGCTGCGATCGATCCGAGCCCCCGGGCCGTCCGGTCAATGAAGTAGTCGCTCTTCTCGTCATAGTTGGCAGTGATCCTGTCGATTTTCGAGCGTTCCTCTTCGTTCTCAACCCGGTCCGGATCAACCAGGGCCATCGGATGGATTTTAATGATATTGTTGATGATGAACTCCATCCTGGCGAGGCCGATTCCATCTGTCGGCAGACGCCACCAGCGAAAAGCGGCGTCCGGAGTGGCAATGTTGAGCATGATTGAAACATCCGGCTTTTCGAGCTCCTTGAGATCGATTTCTTCCTCCTCGAAGTCGAGTTCCCCGTCGTAGACGATCCCCTTATCACCTTCAGCGCAGGATACGGTGACAGAATCGACGCCGCTCAGTTTCTCCATGGCATCGATCGCTCCGACGATGGCGGGTATCCCCAGCTCCCTGCTGACAATGGCTGAATGACTGGTTCGTCCGCCATGCTCGGTAACAATGGCCGAAGCACGCTTCATAAGGGGTCCCCAGTCGGGATCGGTCATTTCAGTCACCAGGACATTGCCGTCTTCAAAGGTGCCGGTGGCATCGAGGCTATCGAGGACAACGGCCTTGCCCGAGGCTATGGCATCGCCGACGGCCAGGCCGCTGGCCAGTTCAGAGCCCTTCTCTGTTAATGAGTAGCGGACAAGCACGTCCTTCTCTTTCCGGGACTGAACCGTTTCAGGCCGGGCCTGAACGATGAAAAGCTCAGAAGTCGCCCCATCTTTAGCCCATTCGATATCCATTGGTGCACCATAGTGCTCCTCGATATCGGCTCCCCAGACAGCCAGTTGCAGAACCTCTTCATCACTGAGAACGAAGCTGTTTCTTTTCTTTCGCGGCGTATCGATATTTCTGGTCGTCTGTGAATCTCCCTCGGCGTAGATCATCGTCTTTTTCTTGCTGCCGAGTTCCTTGGAAATAATCGGGCACAGCTGCTTGTTTTTCAGAAACGGTTTGTAAATTCTGTATGAATCAGGGGTCACCGTTCCCTGAACGATGTTTTCACCAAGCCCCCAGACGGCATCGACAATAACCGTGTCGGGGAAACCGGTTTCGGTATCCAGGGTGAACATAACACCGGAGCCGGCCTTGTCTGAGCGCACCATCTTTTGCACGCCCACCGACAGCGCCACCTCCATGTGATCGAAGCCTTTCTCCTCGCGATATGATATAGCTCGATCGGTGAACAGAGAAGCGAAGCATTTCCGGCAGGCATCGAGCAGAGCCCGGGAACCGGAAATATTGAGAAATGACTCCTGCTGTCCGGCAAAGCTGGCATCAGGCAGATCTTCTGCGGTGGCGCTGCTTCTCACCGCGACATCGATCATGTCACTGTCATCGTTCCCGTTTTCATAGCGTGAGCTGAGCTCTTCGTAGGCCCTGCTGATATCCTCAGACAGAGATTCGGAGAAATCGGCATCTAAGAAAAGCTCTCTGATTGCTCTGCCGGTCTTCTCGAGCGAACTGGATCCGTTTTTATACTTTTCAAGCTTCTCCTGGATCTGTTCATCGATACCACTGTTCTCTATATGAGTGCGGTATGCATGGGCGGTTGTGGCGAAGCCCTCCGGGATTTTGACGCCGGCCTCTCCCAAATGGGCGATCATCTCTCCAAGCGAACTGTTTTTTCCTCCGACTTCTGCCGTATCACCAGTATCGATATCCTCAAACCAGATAATGTTTTTCTCGTTTTTCATGGTCACGTCGTTTTGAGATGTTAATTCAAATGCCTCCAGCACCAGTTATTGTTGCTGCTGTTCTGTTCCGTCGACCGGGACAGCTTGACAAGGAACATTCAAATATCGTGCCGGCCGGATCACTATGAAGTGTCATACTTTTCAATATGAGACCAGCCAGTTATGCGCAGAAAGAACAGACCCAAGAAACAGGAGTCCTGTCTGATCAGACAAGACACTGTCCAGCCTCACAAGACATATTCCCATGCCGGTCAGCGCGATGCAGCAGCGGTTGATATGGGATTCGACAGCGACGCATAGCGGCAGGACAAAATGAGCCGCATCTACAATCGAACTGTTTGACAGAATCATGGATTCATAGTTTATCCTCGAGATAAAGATTCAGCGGCTTGGCAAGGACAAGCTGTGAACAATCGCAAACCTCGAAAAAGTGCATCGAAATTTTCCCGGGGTCTACCATGAAACCGACACATTTTATCGTTATTGCAGTACTTATAG